>VMSX01000029.1 GCA_013791905.1 Rhodocyclaceae bacterium
CCGCGCGGATGCCCATCATGGCCAGGAACAGCAGCATGGTTCCACCCACAGGTCGGATATACGGTCGCAGTCGCACCCATTTGCCAAATCTCAGCTCGCTCTTGCAAATCGGGAGGAGTCCATATACGGAATCCAGGAAAATTTATAACCTGGACACCGGCCTGCGCCGGTGTGACGGACTTAATCAGTGCTTCCCTACGGAGCAGGAGCAAGGCGAATCAATTTGCCGTTGGCGCTATCGGTGACCACATAGATGAAGCCATCCGGCCCCTGGCGTACGTCACGAATCCGTTCGCCGAGCGATTCCAGCAAGCGGGTTTCCTTGACCACCTTGCCCGCAAAGGGGCGCTCCAGTTCGAGGCGTGCCAGGTGGGTGAATTTCAACGAGCCGACCAGCAGATTGCCCACCCAGGCTTTACCGTATTTTTCGCTGGTCACGAACGCCATGCCGGAAGGCGCAATCGACGGCGTCCAGTGATGCAATGGCTGTTCGGTGCCGGCCTGGGCGGATTTGCCGTCGCCAACGGCCGTGAGGTCATAATTCCGGCCGTAGCTGACCAGCGGCCAGCCGTAGTTGCCGCCAGCGCGGGGCAGGTTGATTTCATCGCCGCCATACGGGCCATGCTCGTGAATCCAGAGCACCCCTTGCGGATCCAGCGTGGCCCCTTGCGGGTTGCGATGGCCGAAGCTCCAGATTTCCGGGAGCGCAGCGGGGCGACCGACGAACGGATTGTCCGCGGGAACGGTGCCATCCTTGTTGATGCGAATGAGCTTGCCGTGGTGGTTGTCCAGTGTCTGGGCATCATCACGCTGGTGATAACGTTCGCCCAAGGCCAGGAACAGCTTGCCATCGGCCTGCCCCTGGGCATTCTTGCTTTCGACGATGCGACACCCAAAATGCAGTTGGCTGGCTATTTTGGGACGCTGGGAAAACAGGATGCGCAGCCCCTCAAGCTGGCGCAGGTCGGCAGACAGTTGGGCGCTGGCCAGCGCGGTGCTGTTGCCATTGCCACGGCTGGCCGGCTCGGAATAGCAGAAGTAGATCGTCCGGTTACGCAGGAAATCGCTGTCGAGCACCACATCCAGCAGGCCACCCTGGCCACCCACGGCAATCGCCGGCAGTCCGCCAATCGGCTGGCCAAGCTTCCCCTCCGGCGTGACAACCCGCAGCGCACCAGCGCGCTCGGTTACCAGGAAATGGCCATTCGGCAGAAAAGCCACCGCCCAGGGATGGTCGAGCCGCTGGGCAATCGTTAGCGGAACGATATTCTGGCCCAGGGCGAGTGCCGAAACCGCAGAGAGGATCAGTACACAGAACAAACGTATCAACATGACTCCACCCCCTGAAAATATAAGGGTTGGGCGCTGCTGCCCAACAAGAAGCGATGTCGTCAGCAGCCGGTCAGGACCGGCAAGCCGGATCAACCCAAACGCTTGCTGTGCTGTTCCTCAACCGCGCGCGGCCGATCCAATGTGGCCAATCCCTTGATTTCGTCAGCATCACCAGGCTGATCATCTTCCTGGTGACTCCTTGCTGCAGCAGCTTTGCCGCGTGGCACACCACATCTGCCGCTCTTGCAACTGCCGGGGGCAGCCACTTCCACGCCGTCCTGCCCCATGCTCCTTAAAAGCAGATAGATGGCACCGACGGAAACGATTAGCAGGACGATGGCGGCAAGCACGACTAGCATGGTTGTGGCTCAATATTTTTGAAGTAACAACTATAGCCTACCCACGGCCCTGAGTAGACCGAGTAGACCAAGCGGCCACCTTGCGGACAATCGCGCGCCCTACTTTGCCAAAACCGGATAGTCCGTATAGCCCTCCGGGCCGGGTGTGTAGAACGTTGCCGGAATCGCCTGATTCAGTGGCGCCTTGGCTTTTATCCGGGCCGGCAGGTCAGGGTTGGCGAGAAAGCCGGTACCAAAGGCAACGGCATCGAGCGTGCCCGCTGCGACCGCCGCTTCGGCTTCCTCGGGTGTATAGCCCATGTTGCCGATCAACACGCCCTTATAGTTAGCCCGCACCGGTGTGACGACATCGCCCTGCTGCTTCCCGAAGAAGTCGGCACGCATCAGGTGCAGATAGGCCAGGTTGAAGCGGTTCAGTTCACCCGCAAGCCATGTCGCCAGCCCGATGGGATCGCTGTCGATCATGTCGTTATAGCTATTCAGGGGCGATAACCGCAGACCAACGCGGTCACTGCCCCAGACCTCGCACGTCGCCGCGACAACCTCGAACATCAGGCGCGCACGATTTTCCAGGCTGCCGCCATAGGCGCCGTTACGCTTGTTGCTGCCGTCGCGCAAAAACTGGTCGAGCAGATAACCATTCGCACCATGAATCTCGACACCATCAAAGCCGGCCGCCTTGGCATTTTCTGCCGCCTTCCTGAAGCCCGCGACAATGCCGGGAATTTCATCATCGCGCAGCGCGCGCGGAATCACATAAGGCTTTTTCCCCTCCGGGGTAAGCACCTCATCGCCGGTGATGGCGACGGCACTGGCGCTGACCGGCTGAGCACCCCCATTCAACAGTGGATGGCAGGCACGCCCCCCATGCCAAATCTGCAGGAAGATGCGGCCACCCGCAGCATGGACCGCGTCGGTGACCAGCTTCCATCCAGCAACCTGTGCCGGTGAATGGATACCGGGCTCCATCCAGAAAGCCGAGTTGCCCTCCATCGCCATGGTGGCCTCGGCGATCAGCAGGCCAGCACTGGCACGCTGCGCGTAATACTCCGCCATCAGGTCATTGGCGATGTGCTCACCACCGGCGCGGCATCGGGTCAATGGCGCCATGAAGATCCGGTTGGGTGTCGTAATCGCACCCAGGCGAAGTTCGCTAAACAAAGTGGTCATCGTTTGAATTCCCGTCGGGTTGAGGTGAGGGATAGAACGCCCATGCGGCATGGGCCAATATTCTTAATTGCGGCCGATGATTGCATATTCAACGTGCCGTTGCCAAAGCAGTCATTCAGAACACCAAGAATACCGCCAGCAACGATGCTGGCGGCACTAATTCTGAAGCGCCTTTTGTGGGTTGATGCTGGCCGTCGTGTTTTCGGCCGGTGCGGACGTTTGTTGCTTTCGTCTAGAAGTCAGCTACGCAGTGGTTGCTGTCATTGGTTGCTGGAAACCAACTTCGGCGCCCGGCCAGAAGTGGAAGTTCGTCAGCTTGCCGCATGGCAGACACTTAGACGGAGATTAGGGGATGTGAAGATTTTCACTACCGACACTTCATCAAGTGAAACTCCTTGATGACATACTCACCCTCATCTGACATCTCCTCAATTACCAAGACATCACCCCGAATCTTCTTTACGCCGAATAGATCAGCCGGGGCCAAATCAGGCGAGAGAACCAATTTCTTTCGCTTATCAGACACCTCATCAATGACGGCAATCCAGCCGGACTGGGCGTAGTCAATGTCAGATCGGTGAATGTCAATTTCAACATCGGAGAGTTCATAGACATTCTTTGCCTCTGTCTGCGCAATCTCGATCTCTGTCGGAATTTCATCAATTGCATCGCGCGGTACAGCAACCTCGCCCTTGACCAAAATCTCCGCATCCGTTTCTGCCTTAGCCGGAGAGAAAAACTCATATGCCTTCTTAATAAGCGATTTGAGCTTTCCTTCGCTTAGTCGTTTCTTGAGGTTCGCCTCGATGGTGCTGGCATCTATACCAGTCATACGCGCAAGCTCAAGCAGTTTTATTTCGTATTCTTCTTTTAGCCTCTTTACTTCCTTGCCTGGAAACAAACGTTCGACTGCCGTATTTATGATGTACATGGCCACAAGTAGCACCGTTACAGTAACAAGGGCTTCCATCCCATTTGGTGCCTGGTAGCCGAACACTTGTTGGAGGATAGTTGGCACCTCTTTCTCCAAGTCCTTTTGGTAGGTCACAAAAAGCGCCAACGCAAATACTTCCTTGAGCGGACTGGTATTGCTGACATGAGCGACCTTAACGGTGATCTTTTGAACTTGAAGCCCGTCGATGCAATCGCCGAGAACACGAACCGACTCGTGGATAAGCCGTTCGTTTGCAAGGAGGTTCTTTGCTACAACAGAAACTGGAACATCACCCTTAGTTGAGTATTCCAAGGAATGCAGATAGGAAATCTCCATGCTCAGCTACCCCTTCTATAATCGTAGTAACGCGTCATCATACTATGGCATATGTGTATGCCCTGCCCCCACGTTGCAGAGGCTTGGCGCAAGAAGCTGTGCCAACCCCCTGAAATAAAGTTGAATGTCCGCTTTGCCAAGACGCCATGGTCATCTTCGTGGCGTACTAAGCCATTCATCTTGCGTGCAAACGTCATCATGCGGTAGTCGGCCAGAAGCGGTCATTCGCCGCTTCAGTAGTGCGCTAATCGAGATGGTTATGGAATGGGATCAGGCGCGGATGCCACGGCGACCGCTACTACCAACGAGGTTTTCCATGCGTCTAACCACCGATTGACTTCAGTTATACACAGGCACTCATCGTTACCTTTTCCTTGTTCTGCGCCTTGTTGAGCAATGCCGACGACACGATAATTTTCGTCCACAAATGGACCGCCACTATTTCCTTGTCGAATGCGCTCCTTAATTTCGAAGCGCGGCAAACCGGCGCGGGGGAATACATTGACAACTTGAGCATTGACTTGATTGGCCTGCCGACCGCGCGTCGGGTTCGGAAATCCGATCAGCACACCGCTCTCATTCACGGTAATCGGCTTTTCCCCCCGGATGAAATGTCTACTCACAGGAGGGTTCGCAGTGTCGAACTGAAGTATGGCAAGGTCGTGATCTTTGTCTCGGTGAACAATTCTCACAGGCCACGTCTCATCCGTCTCTGCGTCGCGGACGAATATCTCTGATCTAGGAATATCGTCCGCGTACGGGCCATGATCCTGGTGCTTAATTACGTGTTCGCACGTTATCAAGCCAACGTCCTCGTATTTGAAAGCAGTACCGAGGCCACCCACATCTTTACCGTCAAGCTCACCATACCATTCGACTACGAAAACCGCCTTTTTCGCCTGATTCGAATTGCGCACGATGGAATCGATAGGAACACTGGAACATACGAATTCACTTTTCAATCTTTCCCGTGCGCATAGGGCGTTGTAACGTTCAGCTAACCGCAAATAGAGTGTGTTGGTGGCGCCGCGCACCATGCGAACGTATAGCAGCTTGCCCCACAGCACATTCTTGAGGGCAGGTACAGTTCTTGTTCTAGTTTGCCGCTTCCACGGCCGTTTTGCATAGGCTTCCTCAGCCGCCTTGTTCACGCGCCTTTCCCACTCCAGTTGTGCATGGTCGTAGCCGTACTTGTCCCAAGCATGGAGAGCACCCCGAATGCGATCAGTAAATTTGCGCTTAATGTTTGGAAACTCGTTGATCGTAATACCCGTTACTTCAAGTCTGTGCAACCGTGTGCTCAACCGACTCTTGTTTGGATTGATACGAAAGCTGTGGTGTTCAATAAGTGCTTGTAGTTCGTGGCCAAGCGTCAATATTCCGCTGTCGAAGCTGCAAATATTTGACGGCAAACTCTCTGCTCGGCGAACTGAAAATGAGAGCGTCAGGTCATCTGCATAGCGTGTGTAGGTCGCCCGATGGCGTTTCGCCAACGTCATCAGATCTCGATCCAGTGATCGGCACACCAAGTTGGAAAGTAACGGTGATGTCGGTGCGCCCTGCGGCAATACGCCGCTGAAAGTGCACAGATGGGCCAGAACGGTTGCCACTGGAAAGGAGAACTCAAAAGGCTTTTTCTGAAATACGCCACGTACGCGGTAAAAAGTGATGGACGGGAAGAAATCCTCGATGTCGATATTAAGAAGGTGTTGTGTCTTCTGAGAACAATGCATTTGCGCGTTCGTCACGATACTGCGCTTAGGGGTAAATCCGTGAACGCAAGGTTTTGCAGGGGCGGCATGCTCATAGAGGAAGGCCAGCACCCTCTCCTGAAGTACCTTCAATCGTTGGCGTGGCTCATGGATGACCCGAGGCGTACCGTTGCGCTTCATCAGTGCAAACGTTTTATATGGGGGGAGCGGATAGATCATTGCCTGCAAGGTGTCATAGGACACACCAAGCACATGGCGTGACATGTACGGCAAGTTGTTTCGAATTAGCAGTGTGTGAAGTGCTGAGGGTGTGAGCGGTACGTGTACTGCCATAGTGACCTCGGACAAGATGCCGTCCTGGCATCTTTCACCATTACCCAGTCGCGCACATCACACTCAAACAGCGCGCAGAGGCGGGCTTACTATGTTGCAAGCTCTGCGTTAACGCGGAGCAGATTAAGTTTTGGCCAGGACGGCGAATACCATTGTAAGCCCTATATACGACAAAGCCATACGCGACACCCTACGCTCGGCAATTCTTTAACCTTACAACCGAACTTCCTGTTGAATACTTTGTGGATACAGGGGGTAGTTCTCGGCGCCCAAACCAGACCTGCGCGATAAAAAGCCGCGCAGCCACGTGATTTTGAACATTTAATGGCTGGTCTTGCATGACGTCACCAGCCGCTTAGGGTTGACTGCACTCCGTCGGATAGAAATCTTGAAC
This sequence comes from Rhodocyclaceae bacterium, assembly GCA_013791905.1. GTDB lineage: Bacteria > Pseudomonadota > Gammaproteobacteria > Burkholderiales > Rhodocyclaceae > Sulfuricystis. The sequence continues at coordinate 6,571 of VMSX01000029.1, forward strand.
GGCAGTAACCAGTCTTGAAGAGTCATTCATCTGATGCCGTTGGCCGTCTGCTCCGGCCTACTACCAGCCTCTAAACTTCCCGAACCGCCGTCCCGCCAGCGCCGACTTTTATTCTTTCCGACGGTGTTCGAAACCGTTGAATACACCACTGCCGATCTCTACGGCCATATGCTCGACTTGCGCCGCGGGCGGGCCGTTCCGCGCGCGCCGAGTTCAGTCAGCCGTGAGTTGAAGCGCAAGAATCTGGCTTACCAGTATTTCTCGAAGGCCATCTGTCCCGGAATGCCGCGGCGGTTGGTTGCGAATCCTCGCGCCGCCAGCGATTGGCGCAAATCGCGGGCCATTGCGGGATTGCCGCAGACCAGCACGCGCGATGTGGCGACGTCGATTGGGCAGGCTGCCGCAGCTTCGAGGCGGCCATCGGCGAGCAACAGCGGGATGCGTTCGGCTAGCGGGGTCGCGCCCGGCTCACGGGTGACGATCGGCAGATAGGTGAGGGTGGCTTTCGCGTCGGCGAACAGTTCGCGCTTCGGTATGCCGGCAATTTCGTCGCGCCAGGCCAGCTCGGACGAGTGGCGCGCGCTGTGTGCCACGATCAGGCGTGCGTAGTTCTGCCAGACGGCCGGATCCTGGAGTATTGACAGGAAGGGCCCGAGTCCGGTGCCGCTGGACAGCAGCCAGAGGTTCTTGCCGGGAGCCAGCTGATCGACGGTGAGGAAGCCATAGCTGCCCTTCTCGACGCACAGCGCGTCACCGACGCGCAGGCGCTTCAGTTGTTCCGAGAAGGCGCCGCCCGGCACCAGCACGGCGATGAATTCGAGGAAGTCGTCATAGGCCGCCGAGGACACGGAGAAGGGGCGCCAGACCAAGTCGTCTGCCGCGCCCAGCCCGAGCCGCGTGTAGTGCCCCGGCGTGAAGCGGAAGCTGCGATAGCGCGTGGTGCGGAAGGACACCAGGCTCGGCGTCCAGTAGCGGATCGACAGGATGCGCTCGCTGGTCCATTTGTCCCCGCGGGCGGGGTCGTTGCGCTTGTCGGAAAATTGCAGGGCGGGTTGTTCGCTGGCGCCCATGATGTGGCTCCTTGAGTGGCTCCTTGATTGGCGGATTCGCGGCTGCCGCGAGATCCCCAACAAATCGACGCCATCAGCCTACGGCAAACTCCAGACAGCGCCGTTGGCGTCTGCATGACATGGTTGTTTGTGGTCGCCAGACAGGCAGCTTGTCATTCCTTGCTAGAACCCCCCGAGCAGGATCAGTGCTGCGAGACCGAATGATCGAAGATGGACTTGTAGGAATCAATGAAGTCCTCGAATTCCTCCTGATCGTGTTCTTGCTTCAGGAATATTTCGAATTCACCGCGCATGCGGTCGGCTGACGCGCCACGCAGCAAACCCATCCGCCCATGGCGCTTGTCGAGAATCTCCAGGGCGTCATGCCCCGGGTAGTCGATCACGTAAAGTAGTGGATTGTTGAACAGGACATTCATGGCAATAACTCCGTTGTCTGCTTACAGGCTAGATGCGGCCGATAAATCCGGAATCAAGACCTGGACGGGGCCTGAGATCAGAAGCAGCCTGCAGGCACTGGCGCCGCCGCAGCCGCAGCCAAAACCGTGGCCTCAAATATTTCTGGTCTGCTTGATCATGTCGTGCGCCAGTTGAATCTCTTTGGCCTTTTCCGTTGCCATGGCAATCATGTCTGCCGGCAATCCTTGACCGATCAATTTGTCCGGGTGGTACTGGCTGATCAGCTTGCGGTAGGCACGCTTGATTTCCTGGTCGGTATGGTCTTTGGTGACCCCTAGCGCCTTGTAGGCATCGTCCAGTGCGGCAGCTGTGCTGGGTTTTCCACCCGCGAAGTGGGACTGGTTCAGCACCATGTCCACCAACTGCTTGAAGTCGGACGGGGTATAGCCAAGATGACCGGACATGTCAGCGAGCAGTGCTTCTTCTGCTGCATGCATATGGCCATCCGCTACTGCCATCGTGATCAGATAAACCAGCAATATTTTCTTCAGTTGCCGGGTATGGCCGCACACGGCCATGAACCGCGTGTAGATCGGCTCGATGGCAAAATCCGGACTGGCACCCTGCTTGAACAACTCAATCGCCCGCGTGCGATGTTCAGGGGTCATGCCCAACTGCTTGATCATCCCCTCGGCATGCGCAATCTCCTCGGGTGAAACGCGCCCATCGGCCTTGGCAAGCTTGCCCATCGAGACGAACATCGTTTCGAGAAAAACAGTTTGACGCTGCGCATTCTGCAGCGGGTTGATGCCGCCAGAACCATAGTCTCTGAAGCGGTCGATCATTGACCCGACAAACAGGCCCAACAGCGCGCCGAAGAAGCCGAAGAAATAATAGCCGGCGATAAATGCAATGAACTTGAACAAGACAACTCCAGAATGTGGTGGGGGGTTAGCTATCGAGCAGCTACGCTGCAAACTAGCGGCCCTTGCAATGTAATTAGCCTATATTTGGATAGGGTTATAGTCAATCATTACTCTCAATAGGAGGCCACCATGAAAACAAACGTATTTTATGCAGCTGGCTGGATTGTTGTAGGGATGCTTCTGATGGGGTTGTTGGTATGGTTTACGATGCCCTCGCTCATGCTGATCGAGCAGAAGAGCAATCGAAGCTACGATGACACCGTTGCGGCGATAAGTGATGCTCTGGCGAAGAAACAGGACTGGCGGGTGCTGACAGTAAACGACTATCAGAAGGCTACGGCAGCTTTCGGTGACATGGAACGAGTTGGCAGTATGAATATCTGCAATCCACGCTATGCCTCAAAGATTCTGGCCAACGATGCTGACCGCGGGGTTACGTCATTAATGCCGTTAGCTATAGGGGTCTACGAAGACAAGAAAGGGCAGGTATTTGTTTCACAACTCAATGTCGGACTTCTGGGCATGATGTTCGGTGGCACCATCGCCGAGGTGATGGGGATGGCTGGCAATGACCTGAATGAGGCCGTGGCATCCGTTGTGGCCAAGTGAAGCCTTGCTGCTGGGGCTTACCAAGCGGGTCAGACCCCGGAATCAGACCCCGGAACCCTGCTGCACGCCGCCTTACCAGCGCCGACTTTTGTTCTTACCGGCGCTGTTCGAATCCGCTGAATTCACCGCTGCCGATCTCAACGGCGACATGCTCGACTTGCGCTGCGGGCGGTCCGCGCCGCGCCCAGTTCATGATGGCGGCCACCTGTTCTGAGGTGCCGGCGACCATGGCTTCGACGCTGCCGTCGCTGCGGTTCTTCACCCAGCCGGTGACGCCGAGGCGCTCGGCTTCCTGTGCCATGCTGGCGCGAAACCAGACACCTTGCACGCGGCCGGTGATGATGAGGTGGCGTACTTCCTTCATAGTAAACCAGCACCACCGCAGCCCACACCCCAGTAGCCTTGCCGCCGGGCCGCCCCAAGGCAAGGTGGCACGCGGCGCCAGCCGCAACCCGCATCGACGGTTGATCGGAGCACCCCGTAACAGACGAGCGCAGCGAGCCGGTGAGAACCCCCCGCGAGGGGGGCGAAGGGGGGCGGGCTCATTTCACCTGCATGCCCGGTGTGGCGCCGCTGTCGGGCGACAGGAGATAGAGGCCGGCGGTCTTGCCTTCGGGGTCGGAGGCGGCGAGCACCATGCCTTCGGACAGGCCGAACTTCATCTTGCGCGGCGCGAGGTTGGCGACCATCACGGTGTGGCGACCGACCAGCGTGGCGGGGTCGTAGGCTGACTTGATGCCGGCGAATACCTGGCGGGTGCCGAGCGGGCCGAGATCAAGGGTGAGCTTCAAGAGTTTCTCGGCGCCTTCGACGTGGCTGGCGTCGGCAATCAGCGCGATGCGCAGGTCGACCTTGGCGAAGTCGTCGATGGAGATGTGTTCGGCCCCCTTTTGCGCCTTGTCCTCGGCCTGCTGTTGATGCTGGGCGTGGCGCTGTTCCGACTGCGGGGCCGGGGTCGCTGTGGCGGGTGCCGCCGGGGTTGCAGCCGGGGTTGCAGCCGGGGTTGCCCCAGTTGCACCCAGCGATTCGCGATTGGCGGCGAGTAGGGCTTCGATCTGCTTGGCCTCGATGCGTGTCATCAGGTGCTCATACGCATTGATGAGGTGGCCGGGCGGCAGCAGGTGGCCGGCATCGGCCCAGTGCAGCGGGGAGATGTTGAGAAATTCTTCGGCGCGCTGGGCAAGCTTGGGCAGCACCGGCTTGAGATACAGCGTCAGCAGGCGGAAGGCGTTGATCAGCACGGTGCAGACATGGTGCAGCCGCTCTTCGTTCTCCGGTGCCTTGGCCAGAACCCAGGGCTGGTTCTGGTCGACGTACTGGTTGACCTGGTCGGCCAGTGCCATGGTGCGGCGCAGGCCGCGGGCGTAGTCGCGCGACTCGTAGTAGCCGGCGATTTCCTCGGCGGCTTCGCTGATGCCGGGCAGGTCGGCGGCGAAGGCTGCGCTGAAGTGCGCATGCAGCAGCTTGCCGGCAAAGCGTTTCTGGATGAAACCGGCGGCGCGGCTGGCGATGTTGATGTATTTGCCGACGAGGTCGGAATTGACGCGGCTGACGAAGTCGTCGAGATTGAGGTCGAGGTCTTCCATCGAGCCGTTGAGCTTGGCGGCGAAGTAGTAGCGCAGCCATTCGGGGTTCAGGCCCTGGGCAATGTAAGACTCGGCGGTGATGAAGGTGCCGCGCGACTTCGACATCTTGGCGCCATCGACGGTCAGAAAACCGTGGGCGAACACGTTGGTCGGCGTGCGGTAGCCGGCGTGCTGCAATTCGGCCGGCCAGAACAGGGCGTGGAAGTAGAGGATGTCCTTGCCGATGAAGTGATACAGCTCGGCGGTGGAGTCGGGCTTCCACCAGGCGTCGAAATCCAGCCCCTTCTGCTCGCAGAGATTTTTGAACGAGCCCATGTAGCCGATCGGCGCATCGAGCCAGACGTAAAAATATTTGCCCGGCGCACCCGGAATCTCGAAGCCGAAATAGGGCGCGTCGCGCGAGATGTCCCAGTCGGTGAGCTTGTTTTCACCTTCGACACCCAGCCACTCCTGCAGCTTGTTGGAGGCCTCGCTTTGCAGGCGGCCCTGCTGCGTCCATTGCCGCAGAAAGGTCTGGCAGCGCGGGTCGGAGAGCTTGAAGAAATAGTGGTCGGATGACTTGAGTTCGGGCTTGGCGCCGGAAACGGCGGAGAGCGGATTCTTCAGGTCGGTGGGCGCATAGGCGGCGCCGCAGGCTTCGCAACTGTCGCCGTACTGGTCGGCCGCGCCGCATTTCGGGCATTCGCCCTTGATGTAGCGGTCCGGCAGAAACATCTTCTTGACCGGATCGTAAAACTGCTCGATCGAGCGCACCTCGATGAGGCCGGCCGCCTGCAGCTTCTTGTAGATGTCCTCGGCGTAGAAGCGCGTTTCGTCGGAGTGCGTCGAATGGTAGTTGTCGAAGGCGACATGAAAACCGGTGAAGTCGCGCAGGTGTTCGCCATGCACGCGGCGGATCAGCGCCTCCGGCGAAATGCCTTCCTTTTCGGCGCGCAGCATGATCGGCGTGCCGTGCGTGTCGTCGGCGCAGACATACCAGCAGTCATGGCCGCGCAGCTTCTGGAAGCGCACCCAGATGTCGGTCTGGATGTATTCGACGAGGTGGCCAAGGTGGATGGCGCCGTTGGCGTAGGGCAGGGCGGAGGTGACGAGAATCTGGCGGGGGTTCATGGCGGCGGGAGGTTGAATTTATGGGGCAATTCTAGCAGCGGGGCAGGCGTGGCGCGGCTTTCATGATGGTGCCGCAAGGGTTGGCGCCGTCCCCATGTCACGCGGCGTGACGGCTGACGCCGTACCCGCTGCGGGGCATTTCATCCCGCCAGCGCCGACTTTTACATACACAGCCAGGCCGCCAGACCGCCGCCCGGTCGTGGCTCCAGGCGGACGTCCCAGCCGTTGGCGCGCGCCAGTTCGCGCACGATGGCGAGGCCGAGCCCGGCGCCGCCGGTGGCCGGGCTGCGCGAGGGGTCGAGGCGATGGAAGGGCTGGAACATCGCTTCGATCTGTTCGGGCGGAATGCCGGGGCCGCGGTCGAGCACGCCGATGCGGCACTGCGCATTTTCGATTTCGCCGACCAGTTCCACCGCTGCTGCCGGGGCGTGGCGCAGCGCATTCTGCAAGAGGTTGCCGATGGCGCGCCGCAAGGCCTGCGGGGGAATGCTGCGCTGGCAAGGAGGACAGCTTACGGTGACGGTGCGTTCCGGCGTCGCAAAGTCGGCGGCAAGTTCGCTCAGCCAGTCGGCAAGGTCGACCGTGACCGGTGGTTCGCGCTCCAGTCCGCGTGCCAGATCGAGCAGGGTGGCGATCAATCCGTTCATTTCCTCGATGTCGCTTTCCAGCCGTTCAATCAGGGCCGGCGTCGGGTCGAGCTTCAGCAGTTCCAGCGCCAGGCGCATGCGCGCCAGCGGTGTGCGCAGGTCATGCGAGACGCCGACCAGCATGGTGGTGCGGGCCTGCAGCAGTTCGCGCACCTGGCGTGCCATGGCGTTGAAGCGGCTGGCTAGCGCCGCCAGTTCGGTCGGGCCGGTTTCCGGCAACAGTTCCGGGCTTTCACCTTGGCCGATGCGTGTGGCCGCCTGCTCCAGCCGCGCCAGCGGGGCGGTGATGCGGCGCGCCAGCCAGACGGCCACCCCGCTGGCCAGCGCCAAGCCGCCGAGCAGCGCAATCAGGAAGGCGGCCCACGGCTGGGCACCGATGCGTTGCTGCGACAGCCCCACCGCCAGATGGCCGCTGCCCGCCGGCAGGTTGGTCCAGTACCAGGTCGCGTCGCCGATGCTTTCGCGCACCAGATGTTGCCGCGTGCCGCTGCGGTTGGCCAGCGCATCTTCCAGCAGATAGAAGTAGGGTGGGTGCCATTCATCGACTCCTACGCCCGGTGTTTCTGCGCGCAGCGCCAGTGCGTGGTTCGCCAGCAGCTCGAACTCGAAATCGATCCGCGTTTGCGGCGGCAACTCGGCCCAGGTCTGCGCCGACAGGATCATCAGTCCCGCCAGGTCGTCGGCCGAGCGTCGCGCCAGCGGCAGTATCAAGTACACCGACAGGGCGACCGCGGCCAGCAATTCGATCAATATGAAAGCCGCAGCGAGCAGCAGCGTGTTCTGCCGCGCCAGGCTGGTTGGCCTGTTCATGACCCTGGCTGGTCGCCGCGCGGTGTGAACAGATAGCCCTCGCCACGCACAGTGCGGATGTAGGCGGGTGCGGACGGGTCGGTTTCGATCTTGCGGCGCAGGCGGGTGACGCGAATGTCGATGCTGCGGTCGAATGGGTCGCGGTCATAGCCCTTCAGCAGGTCGACCAGCGTGTCGCGCGAGAGCACGCGGTTGGGCCGGGCGAGGAAGGCGGCGAGCAGGTCGAATTCGGCGCCGGTCAGGCGGATTTCCACGCCGTCCTTCAACAGGCGGCGACTGGCGAGGTCGAGGCTGAAGGGGCCGAACTGTGGTTGCGGTGCGGTGGCGGCTGGCTCAGTGGGCGCGGACTGGCCGCGCCGCAACAGGGCGCGCAAGCGGGCCAGCAATTCGCGCGGGCCGAACGGCTTGGCCAGATAGTCGTCGGCACCCACTTCGAGGCCGATCACCCGATCCACTTCCTCGCCGCGTGCCGACAACATCAAAATCGGCACCGTCGATTGGGCGCGCAGCAGGCGCGTCAGCGCCAGCCCGTCTTCGCCCGGCAGCATCAGGTCGAGGACGATGGCGTCAGGCATCCCATCGGCCACTGCGGCACGCATTGCCGTACCATCGCCAACCGCTGCGACGTCATAGCCGTTCGCAACCAGATAGTTGGTCAACAATTCCCGCAAGGCCGGGTCGTCATCGACGATGAGAATGCGGGGAAGCGCGGAAGTGGCCATGCGGCCAAGTGTAACGCCTGGCATGACCTGCCTGATCAACCGGATACGCAGCGATACCCACAGAAACAAACGGAAACAGTCAGAGGCGGGCGAGACATGGCACTGTTACGCATCACGCAGATGATGACAACACCAAAACACGGACACCATGAATACCAAAACTTTCACCCTTCAACTAATGCTGCTGGCGCTGACGCTGCCCGCATGGGGACAGACTTCTCCTGCGGCGCCCGAAGCACGGACTGCGCGGCCCTTGAATCTTTCACTGCCAAAGGATGTCATCCGCTCGACCCCTACCCCCTTTATGGGCGAAGTGGCGGATGACACGGTGGCACGCAACCTGCGGCCGGAATCTGGGCGTTTGCCCTACGGCAGCGGTTACGAAGCCCGTCAGCGTGAAAAGAATTCGGGGGACGGCGCAGGCTGGGGCAACGGCGATGGCGGCAGAGGTCCTGGCGCTGGCGCTGGCAGCAGCGGTGGCGGCGGCAATGCCAGCGGCAGTGGCGGAGGTGGTGGCAGGGGTGGTGGCGGTGGTGGACGTGGGCGGTGACGACATTTCATTCATTACAGAGGAGAAACACCATGAATACATTGAAAATACTCGCGATTGTGCTGGTTTCCAGCAGCCTGGCCACGGTGGCTTTTGCCCGGGGCGGCGGTGGCGGTGGCGGGGGTGGTGGCATGGGCGGCGGCTCGGGTGGCGGCATGGGCCAGGGCTCGGGCCAGTCCCAATCCGAAAACCAGTACCGCAACCAGAACGGTCAGGGTGCCGGGCAGGGTACGCAAACCCGTACCCAGACGCGTACCCAGACACGCGACCAGGTGGGCAATCCGACCGGACAGCAGACCCAGACACGCGACCGTGACCGGATTCACGCACCGGCTACCGCACCGACCAACTGAGTTTTCTTCTTGGTTGCCTGACTTTGGCCAATGCAGCCGCAAGGCTGCCGGTCAGGTCGGGCAGGTTGCCGTTTCGAGCGCAGCCAGCCAAGCCAGCGCCTGATCGCGCGTTGCTCCGCACATTTCTGCCGACGGCTGCAGACTGGCGCAACAGGCGGGCCGTTTCGGCTGGCCAAACAATCCACAGCGCAAATCGCCCGTCAGATGGCCGCAGGCAACCCCTGCCGGTTTGTCCAGCGAAGAGATTGACGGTGCAATGCAGCACGCGGCACAGCCCGACCGACAGGGGAGCGCCGTAGCGCCAGTCCCGAAAAGGGGATTCCCTTCGGTCAAGCCGATTTTTATTGGATGCCCGGATTCCATGGCGCCATTGTCGCGCCCCGGACAGATAGATACCAGTCTTGAATGTTCCGGCAGGCGCCCCCAATTGCTGACAATTCGAGCCTGATAAAATTGCTCAGGCAATTTTCCCCACCACGTCCACCAAGAGGTTTTTCCCATGTCTCTCACCGAACAATCCATCCAGACGGCCCTGCAAACGGTGGTCGATCCCAATACCGGCAAGGATCTCGTCACCACCCGCAGCACCAAGAACATCAAGATCAGCGGCGCGGATGTTTCTGTTGATGTCGAGCTGGGTTACCCGGCCAAGAGCCAGATCGAGCCGATCCGGCAAGCGGTGATCGCTGCCATCAAAGGCGTGGCCGGCGTCGGCAAGGTCACGGCCAATGTCACCCACAAGATTGTTTCGCACTCGGTGCAGCGTGGCGTCAAGCTGATTCCCGGCGTAAAGAACATCATCGCCATAGCCTCGGGCAAGGGCGGTGTCGGCAAATCGACGACCGCCGTCAACCTGGCGCTGGCGCTCGCTGCCGAAGGCGCGAACGTCGGCATTCTCGACGCCGATATCTATGGCCCGTCGCAGCCGCAAATGCTCGGCATTGCCGACAAGCAACCCGAGTCCACCGACGGCAACAAGCTCCAGCCGCTGGAGGCCCATGGCATCCAGGCCATGTCGATCGGTTTTCTGATCGACCCCGAACAGCCGATGGTCTGGCGCGGCCCGATGGTGACGCAGGCGCTCAACCAGTTGCTGGGCGACACCAACTGGCGCGACCTCGACTACCTGGTGGTCGACCTGCCGCCCGGCACGGGCGACATCCAGCTGACGCTGGCGCAGCAGGTGCCGGTGACCGGCGCGGTGATCGTCACCACGCCACAGGACATCGCCCTGCTCGATGCGCGCAAGGGATTGAAAATGTTCGAGAAGGTCGGCATTCCGATCCTCGGCATCGTCGAGAACATGAGCATCCACATCTGCTCGAAGTGCGGCCACGAGGAGCACATCTTCGGTTCCGGCGGTGGCGACAAGATGTGCAAGCAATACGATGTCGAAATGCTTGGCGCCTTGCCGCTCGACATGTCGATCCGGGTGCAGGTCGATGGCGGTACGCCAACTGTCGTTGCCGACCCCGCTGGCCGCGTGGCGGAAATCTACAAAGGCATCGCCCGCCGCATCGCCGTCAAGATTGCCGACCAGTCCAAGGACCACAGCGCGAAATTCCCAAGCATCGTGATTCAGAACACCTGATTCACCGGGGCGGGCCGGCCACGCGCCGTCCCGCCAGCGCCGACTTTTACGTGTCGCGCGGCCTGCTGTCTATGTCTATGGTGTAACATTCGCCCTGATGTTATCAGGATCAGGCACCATGAACTTCACGCTGCAAACGCCTTTCCTCGCCGCGCTGGCCGTTGTGCTGGGTGCTGTCTGGCCGGCGGGCGCCGCTGCCGCCGATACCTTGATTTTCGCCCCCCTGCCGCTGGAAAGCCCGGGGACCGTGGCTGCGCAGTGGAAGCCGGTGCTGGGCCATCTCGAGAAGTCGCTGGGCATCACCCTGCGCATCGATTACTCGGCAAGCTATGGCGAAATTCTCGACAAGCTCCATGCCGGCAAGATTGACCTGGTGCAACTCGGCCCGTTGCCCTACGTTCGCTTGCGGGAAACGTTCTTGCAGGCAGAGCCCATCGTCCATTTCAACGAGAGCGATGGCCGGCCTGACTATACCTGCGCCTTGGTCGCCCCCGCCGAGGCGAAGCAGGCGCAGCAAGGTATCAGGGCCATCAAGGGAAAAACGGTCGCGCTGACACAACCCTTGTCCACCTGCGGCTATTTCTCGGCCGACACCCTGTTGCGGCAGGCGGGTGTTGCGCTAGAACACAACCGCTACCGTTACCTGGGCAGACATGACGCCGTGGCGCTGGCGGTCATTCGCGGCGAATTCGAAGTGGGATCAATGAAAACCGCCATTGCGAAAGACCATGCCGGCCTGGGGCTGGTGGTGATTGCGGAAAGTGCTCCGCTGCCTGGTTTCGCCCTGGTCGCGAATACTATGACGATCAAGGCCGAGCGCTTCGCGCAGATTCGCCAGGCACTGCTGGAAGCCGACGCCGAAACCCGCAGCCGCTGGGGCGTTTATCGATACGGCGTGACGGCTGCTCAAGATGGCGACTTCGCAGCGGTGCGGCGCATGCTCGGTAAAACCGTGATTCCCGAAAAGGGCAATTTCTGAAAGGTTCCCCCATGTTCCGCGGCGCGTTTGCCAGTTTGTTCCTGATTTTCGCCGCGCTGCCTGCCGCCGCGCAGACGCAGGTGCCTTCGCTCGTGCTTGCCCCACTGTCGATCGAAAAGCCCGAGCTGGTAACTCGCCTGTGGCGGCCGATTTCTGAATACCTCGAAAAAACCGCGGGGGTAGTGCTGCGTATTGAATATTCCCCCGGTTTCGACAAGGTGCTGGAGGACTTCCGCGCCGGCCGGATAGATCTCGCCGTGCTGGGCTCCATGCCCTATCTTGCTTTGCGGGATAGTTATCCCAAGGCCGCGCCGCTGGTCTTTTTCCGGGAGCCGGATGGTCAGGCTGCCATGCGCTGTACCTTCGTCGCACCCGCCGAGGCAAAGCTGACGGTGAAACAGATCATGAACAAAAAAGTGGCCCTTTCCCAACCGCTGTGCACCTGTAGTTATTTCGCGGGCGAAGTGCTGTTGCGCGCGGCGGGCGGCACGCTGGAACAAAACCGTTATCACTATCTGGGCAACCATAATGAGATCGGGCTGGCGGTCATGCGCGGCGACTTTGACGCTGGCGTGATGCGTACCGATGCCGCGCGCGGGTTCGCCAGCATCGGGCTTGCCGTGATTGCCGAGACCGCGCCTTTCCCAGGGTTTGTGCTGGTCGCCAACACGGCCACCGTGACGCCGCAGCAACAGGCGCGCATTCGGCAGGCACTGCTGGATGCCGCCCCGGAAACCCGCAAGGATTGGAGCGCTTATGCCCGTCACGGCACGGCCCCGGCGGCGGATGCCGATTTCGACGCGTTGCGGAAAGTTTCCAGCGGGATCCGCGGAATGCCCGCAAAGGGTAACTACTGATGCGTCTGAGGGTCACCCGCCAGCTCTGGATTCTGGCTGTGGTGTTCGTCATGGCCTGGTCGGCGGCGGCCTGGCTGCTCCACGCCAACTGGCAGGAGAAAGTGCGCCAGCTTCTCGCCGCCGACACCGCCGTGCTGGCGACGACCTACCGCGCCAGTGTCGAGATGTTTGCCCTGGCGACGGAAACCCTTTTTGAGAACGTGATCCGCCAGCCCGCGACGATCAACGCCTTCGCCGATGGCTTGCGCGCGCCGGACGACGCGGCGCGCGCCATCTTGCGCGGCCGGCTCTACGCCCGGCTCGCGCCGGCCTACGCCCATCTCAGGGGGCACGGCATCCGGCAGTTGCACTTTCATTCCAACCAGGGCGTGAGTTACCTGCGCATGCACGATCCCGCCAAATCTGGCGATCCACTGTTCGATGTCCGCCCTGCGGTGAAGCTCGCCAACATCGAAAAGCGCGCTGTGCGTGGTTTCGAGGTTGGCCGCAGCGCTGCGGGTTTTCGCTATGTGTTTCCGCTATTTCAGGGCCAGGATCACCTCGGCAGCGTGGAAACCACCGTCACTTTCCGGTCTATCCGTGAGGCTATGGAGCGCATCGATGCAACGCGCGAATATGCTTTCGTGCTGCGGCGGGACGTGGTCGACGCCGCGCTGTTCGCTGAGCAGCGCGCGCTCTACGATACATCGCCCATCAGTGTGGATTTTCTGGTCGAGGATCCCGATCTCAAGCTGCCTGACGCCAGCGCGCCGCCCTCGCCGACGGCCTCAGCGCTGAATCTTCGCCTCATGCAGCATCCACTGGTGCAGGCCAACATGGCCGCCGGCCGGCCGTTCTCGCTGCCGGTGGCGGACGGCGCGGTCGACTGGGCGGTTTCCTTTGTGCCAGTACAAGACGTGCTGGAGCGAGAAGCCGGCTATGTGATCGCCTACACGCCGGCGCCGCTCATCGGCGTCTTGCGCAAGGAATTTTTTGCCAGCCTGGCGTTCGCCACGGCGCTGCTTGGCCTGCTTGGCTGGATTGGTTGGTGTCTGCTGAGATCGAGGGCCGATCTGGATCAGGAAAGGCGGCAACTGCAGACCATCACCGATACACTCGCCGAAGGTCTCTACGTGACGGATGCAAACAACGCGCTGACGCGGGTCAATCCGGCCTTCACACGACTGCTCGGTTTTCAGGCCGAGGAGGCGATCGGGCGCACCGGCCACGATCTTTTCCATGATTGCGTCAGCGGCATGCCGTTGGATCAATGTCCGTATTTTTCACCAGAACTCTCGGGCGCAGGTTACAACGGCGAGACTCAATTCCGGCGCAAGGATGGCAGTTTGCAGGCGGTGGAGATGACGAGTCGGCCGATCAGCGAAGGTGGGCGTGTCGTTGGCGCGGTGGCCGTCTTTCGCGACATCACACAACGCCGTGCCGCCGAAGAGCAGATTAACCAACTGGCTTGGTACGACAGCCTGACCAGTTTGCCTAACCGGGCTTTGCTGCGGGATCGTCTGGACCAGGCTACGGCCGGCGCCTTGCGCGACAAGAAAACACTCGCCACCTTGTTCATCGATCTGGATCATTTCAAGAATATCAACGATTCACTCGGCCACTCAACTGGCGACCGTCTGTTGCAACAGGTTGCGGAGCGCTTGACCGACTGCACACGCGCCGTTGATACCGTGGGACGCCTGGGTGGCGATGAGTTCGTGGTGATCATGTCGGATATCCGCGCACCCGCCGATGCTGCACTCCTGGCCGAAAAAATAATTGCCACGCTTGGTCGACCGTATTCCATCGACGGGCGCGAATTGCACATCACGCCCAGCATCGGTATTGCGGTCTGCCCGGAGGACGGCTGCGACGCATCGGCCTTGATCCAGCATGCCGACGCAGCGATGTACCTCGCCAAGGAGAGCGGCCGCAACAATTACCAGTACTTCACGGCGGCGCTCAACGCGCGCGCCGTCGAGCGCCTGTCGCTGGAAAACGCCCTGCGCGGCGCGCTCGAACGGCGCGAACTCAGCCTCCACTACCAGCCGCAAGTCGATCTGGCGAGCGGCGCCCTTGTTGGCATGGAGGCGCTCTTGCGCTGGCATCACCCGGAACTGGGCCAGGTGCCGCCGGACCGGTTCATCCCGGTGGCCGAAGACAGTGGCCTGATCAATCCGATCGGCGCCTGGGTGCTGCAAGAAGCCTGTCGGCAGTCCATGGCCTGGCAGGCGGTGGGCTTCCCGCGGATCATCATGGCCGTCAACGTTTCCGGGGTGCAGTTCCGGCAGCCGGATCTCGTGGAACTCGTCGGCGCGTCGCTGGCCGAATCCGGCCTGGCTGCCGGCGACCTGGAAATCGAGATGACCGAAAGCGTACTGATGCAAGGCGCGGATGCCACCGTGGAGGTTTTGCGGCAACTCAAGGCGCTGGGCGTGCAGATCGCGATCGATGACTTCGGTACCGGCTATTCTTCATTGGGTTATCTCAAGCGTTTCCCCATCGACAAACTGAAGATCGACCGCTCTTTCGTCCGTGATCTCGCGACCGACCTGGATGATGCCGCCCTCGCCAGCGCCATCATCGCCATGGCCCACCGGCTGCGTCTCAAGGTCATCGCCGAAGGGGTGGAAACGCCAGACCAGTTGCGCTTCCTGCGCCATGAAGGCTGCAATGTGGCGCAGGGTTATCATTACAGCAAACCGTTGCCGGCGGAAGAGGTGGAGCGACTGTGGCGGGAATGGCCTTATCTATACGATACGGCGCGCGCAACCTCGAGTTAACCCGGCGCTATACTGATCAACCCATGGATCTTGCCAATGCCTCGCTGGTCATCCTGACCGAACATCTGGGGCATGGTCGAATTTTTTCGACGGATATGCGTGACTTTGGGGCGTATCGGTGGAAAAATCACGCTCCTTTTAAAAATCTGTTGCTGGCCGAGGACGTATGAGCATCAAATCCGACAAGTGGATTCGCCGCATGGCGAAAGAACACGGCATGATCGAGCCGTTCTCGCCCGAACTGGTGCGCGAAGAAAATGGCCAGAAGATCGTCTCTTACGGTACGTCGAGCTACGGCTACGATATCCGTTGTGCCGACGAATTCCGCGTCTTCACCAACATCAATTCGACGATCGTCGATCCCAAGAATTTCGACCCGAACTCCTTTGTCGAGGTCTCGGGCAAGGGTTATTGCGTGATTCCGCCGAATTCCTTCGCGCTGGCGCGGACCCTCGAATATTTCCGCATTCCGCGCAGTGTCCTGACGGTCTGCCTGGGCAAGAGCACCTACGCGCGCTGCGGCATCATCGTCAATGTCACGCCCTTCGAGCCCGAATGGGAAGGCTATGTGACCCTGGAGTTCTCCAACACGACGCCCCTGCCGGCCAAGATCTACGCCGGTGAAGGCTGCGCGCAGGTGATCTTTTTCGAGGCCGACGAAGTCTGCGAGACGTCCTACAAGGACCGGGGCGGCAAGTATCAGGGGCAGGTTGGCGTTACCCTGCCGAAAATCTAAGCCTAGCGCCAAGCTTTTTCCTACAATAATCTTGTCCCGCTCCCGATCCCGGGGCGGGTTTTTGCTTTTGAGGCCTTGCCATGCGTTTCCACTTTCCCATCATCATCATCGACGAGGACTTCCGTTCCGAGAATGCCTCAGGCCTCGGCATCCGTGTGTTGGCCGATGCCATTGAAAAGGAAGGCATGGATGTGCTGGGCGTCACCAGCTACGGCGACCTCACCTCGTTCGCCCAGCAGCAGAGCCGGGCCTCGGCCTTCATCCTGTCGCTGGACGACGAGGAACTGGCCAATGACGAAGAGCAAACCATCGCCTCCCTGCGCGCCTTCGTCGGGAAAATTCGCTACAAGAACGCCGAGATCCCGATTTTCCTGCACGGCGAAACCCGCACCAGTCGCCACATTCCGAACGACATACTGCGCGAACTGCATGGCTTCATCCACATGTACGAAGACACGCCGGAGTTCATCGCCCGTCACGTCGTGCGTGAGGCGAAGAGCTACCTCGATTCGCTGCCGCCGCCCTTCTTCCGTGCGCTGACGCATTACGCCGCCGACGGCTCGTATTCGTGGCACTGCCCCGGTCACTCGGGCGGTGTGGCCTTTCTCAAGAGCCCCGTCGGCCAGATGTTCCACCAGTTCTTCGGCGAGAACATGCTGCGCGCCGACGTCTGCAACGCCGTCGAGGAACTCGGCCAGTTGCTCGACCATACCGGCCCCGTTGCAGCGTCCGAGCGCAACGCTGCGCGCATCTTCAATAGCGACCACCTGTTCTTCGTCACCAATGGCACGTCGACCTCGAACAAGATTGTCTGGCACTCCACCGTCGCGCCGGGCGACGTCGTGGTGGTGGACCGCAACTGCCACAAGTCGATTCTCCACGCCATCATGATGACCGGCGCGATCCCCGTCTTTCTGATGCCGACGCGCAACAATTACGGCATCATCGGGCCGATTCCGCGCGAGGAATTCCTCTGGGAGAACATCCAGAAAAAGATCGCGGCCAATCCTTTTGCCAAGGACAAGCAGGCCAAGCCACGCGTGCTGACCATCACCCAGAGCACCTACGACGGCATCATGTACAACGTCGAGGACATCAAGCAGATGCTCGACGGTCACATCGACACCCTGCACTTCGACGAAGCCTGGTTGCCGCACGCCGCCTTCCACGATTTTTATGGCGATTACCATGCCATTGGCGCCGACCGGCCGCGCTGCCAGGAATCAATGATCTTCTCGACGCAATCCACGCACAAACTGCTGGCCGGCTTGAGCCAGGCGTCACAGATCCTCGTGCAGGATGCGGTGAACCAAAAACTCGACCGCGACGTGTTCAACGAGGCTTACCTGATGCACACCTCAACCTCGCCGCAATACGCCATCATCGCCTCTTGCGACGTGGCGGCAGCGATGATGGAAGCGCCGGGTGGCCCCGCACTGGTCGAGGAATCGATCGGCGAGGCGCTCGATTTCCGCCGTGCCATGCGCAAGGTGGACGAAGAGTGGGGAGCGGACTGGTGGTTCAAGGTGTGGGGACCGGATGATCTGTCGGAAGAGGGCATCGAGGAGCGCGAAGCGTGGATGCTCAAGCCCGGTGCGCGCTGGCACGGTTTTGGCAATCTGGCCGAGGGCTTCAACCTGCTCGACCCGATCAAGGCGACCGTCATTACCCCGGGCCTGGATGTGGATGGCGAGTTCTCCGAAGAAACCGGCATTCCTGCCGCCATCGTTACCAAGTATCTCGCCGAACATGGCGTGATCGTCGAGAAATGCGGCCTGTACTCCTTCTTCATCATGTTCACCATCGGCATCACCAAGGGCCGCTGGAACACACTGGTAACCGCCTTGCAGCAATTCAAGGACGACTACGACAAGAATCTGCCGTTGTGGAAAATGCTGCCAGAATTCGTCGTCAAACATCCGCGCTACGAGCGCATCGGCCTGCGCGATCTATGCGTGCAGATCCACGAGGTCTACAAGGCCAATGACATCGCGCGGCTGACCACCGAAATGTATCTGTCGAACATGGTGCCGGCGATGCGGCCGGCCGATGCCTTCGCCAAGATGGCGCACCGCGAGATTGACCGCGTCGGTATCGACGATCTCGAGGGCCGCATCACGGCGGTGCTGCTGACCCCTTATCCGCCGGGCATTCCGTTGCTGATCCCGGGCGAGCGCTTTAATCCGACCATCGTGCGCTACCTGCAATTCGCCCGCGACTTCAATGCCAAATTTCCTGGCTTCGAAACCGACATTCACGGCCTCGTGAAGTCGGAAGGCAACGGCTACTACGTGGACTGCGTGCGCTCGTAGGTGATAAAAGCGTAGTCGAAGCCGGCTGCCGCTGGGGGTTGTTCCGCCCGGGCAGTTTCGTGCCACGCGGTCGGGTCGATTTCCGGAAAGAAGGCGTCACCTGGAAATTCGCGGGCGAGTTCGGTCAATTCCAGCTTGTCGGCCAGTGGCAAAGCATGGGCATACAGTTCGGCGCCACCGATGACAAACGCGCTGTGGCCCGCCGCAGCGGCAAGTGCGTCAGCCATCGAATGCACGACCGTGGCGCCTGTTGCCGTGTAGGACGGATCGCGCGTCATCACGATGTTCAGGCGGTCAGGCAATGGACGGAACCGCAAAGGCAGGGATTCCCAAGTCTTGCGTCCCATGATCACTGCATGGCCGCTGGTAAGCGCCTTGAAGTGGCGCAGATCTTCGGGCAGATGCCAGGGCAGGGCGTTGCTGTCACCAATCACGCCATTTTTTGCCACGGCGGCAATCAGGGTCAGTCGGGCGCTCATTTTTTCAGCAGGGCGGCATAGAGATTGCGGTAGCGTGCCGCCGGTGCGCGCCAGCTGTAATCGCCGGCCATGGCGTTGCGTTGCAGCTGGCGCCAGCGTTTTGGGTCCTGCCAGACTTTGGCCGCCCGGCGGATGGTGCGCATCAGGGCGGCGGGCGTGGTCTCGGCAAACACGAAACCGTTGGCGCTGCCCTGGTTGAGGCTCGCCACGGAGTAATTCACGACGGTATCGGCCAGTCCGCCGGTGGCACGCACCAACGGTGGTGTGCCGTAAGCCAGGCTGTACATCTGGTTGAGGCCACAGGGCTCAAAACGGGACGGCATGAGGAAGATGTCGGCACCGGCTTCGATGCGATGCGCCAGCGCCTCGTCGAAGCCGATCCTGACGGCGATTTCTTGCGGGTGGCGTTCCGCCAAGGCAGTAAAGGCGGTCTCCAGTGCCTTGTCGCCGGTGCCCAGCACCACCAGTTGCGCCGGCAGCGCGGCGAGTCGCTCGCCCGCCGCGGCGACGAGGTCGAGCCCTTTCTGGCTGGTCAGCCGGCTGACGACACCGAACAACGGACAGTCGGCGCGCTCGGGCAGCCCGAACTGGCGTTGCAGGGCCGCCTTGTTGGCGGCCTTGGCATCGAGGTGGTCGTGGTCGTAGGCAGAGGCCAAGTGGCTGTCGCCAGCCGGGTTCCAGACCGTCGTGTCGATGCCGTTGAGGATGCCGGTCAACTGGGTGCTGCGCCGCTGCAGCAGGCCCTGCATGCCCATGCCTTCCGCCTCGGTCTGGATTTCCTGCGCGTAGGTCGGGCTGACCGTGGTGAGGGCGTCGGCATAGCCCAGGCCGGCCTTGAGAAAGGAGATCTGGTCGTGATACTCGACGCCATCGATGTGCCAGTCGCTGAGCGACAAGCCGATAGGCGCGACGGTGTTTGAGGGGAACAGGCCCTGAAAGGCCAGGTTGTGGATCGTCAGCACCGTAGCCGCTTCGCCGCCCTCGTAAAAGCGCAGGTAATAGGGGGCGAGGGCGGTCTGCCAGTCATGGCAATGCAGCACGTCAGGCTGCCAGTCGAGTGGATTGCCGGCACCGGCCAGGCGGGCGGCAACGCGCGACAGCAGCCCGAAGCGCAAGTGGTTGTCGGGCCAGTCGCGACCGTCGGGTCCCAGATAGGGGTTGCCCGGCCGGTCGAACAGCGCGGGACAGTCGACCAGCCAGAGCGGCAAGCCGTCCGGACTGGTGGCTTCGAACAGCTCGGCCGCCGGCAAGAGGCCGCCCAGCTTGTCCAGTCGGGCAACCTGCTTGGCAGCGGGGAAAGCCTTGCGCAATGCAGGGTAGCGTGGCGTCAGCACGCGCACGTCGCAACCCGCTTCGCGCAAGGCCTGCGGCAGTGCACCGGCGACGTCGCCCAGCCCGCCGGTTTTTACCCAGGGAGCGATTTCCGAGGTGGCGAACAATACTTTCATTTGCATGCCGCGATCAGCCCGGCGGTAGAGCTGTCGATATTGGTCACCGGTGTCTTGCCTTCGATCATCGGCAACAGGGAATTGGCAATCTGTTTGCCGTATTCCACGCCCCACTGGTCGAAGGCGTTGAGGTTCCAGAGTACGCCCAGCGTGAATACTTTGTGCTCATACATGGCAATCAGGGCGCCAAGCGTATGCGGGTCGAGCTTCGGCAGCAGTAGCGTGGTCGATGACTGGTTGCCGGGGAAGACCTTGTAGGGTGCCAGGAAAGTCGGCGCTGGCGGGACGGCGGCAGCCAGTTCAGCGCTGGCTTCGGCTGCGGTTTTCCCCTGCATGAGTGCCGCACTCTGGGCAAAACAATTGGCCAGAAGCTTGGCGTGATGGCCGGCGAGCGGAAAATCGGCTTCGCGACAGGCAATGAATTCGCAGGACAGCGCCCGGCCACCCTGGTGGAGCAACTGGTAGAACGCGTGCTGGCCGTTGGTACCCGGCTCGCCCCAGACGATCGGCTGGGTCGGGCAGCCGACCGGTTGGCCGTCGCGGTCGGTCTGCTTGCCGAGGCTTTCCATTTCGAGCTGTTGCAGGTAGCGGGGCAGCAGGCCGAGCGACTCGCTGTAGGGCAGCAGCGCGCGGGTCTGCAGGCCAAGAAAATCGGTGTTCCACAACTCGATGAAGGCCAGCAGCGCGGGCAGGTTTTCCAGCGGCGGCGCGCTGAAAAAATGCTCGTCCATGGCGCGCGCGCCCGCCAGCAGGGCGGTGAATTTCTCGAAGCCGATGGCCAGCGCCAGCGGCAGGCCGATGGCCGACCATACCGAAAAGCGACCGCCGACCCAGTCCCAGAAGGCGAAGGCGTTGTCCGGGTCGATGCCGAAGGCGGCGACGCGATCGAGGGCGGTGGAGATGGCAACGAAGTGACGGGAAACCGCCGTTTCGCCGAGTGCTGTAGTAAGCCATGCACGCGCGGACACGGCGTTCTGCATGGTTTCCTGTGTCGTGAAGGTCTTGCTGGCGATGATGAACAGCGTGGTGCGCGGTGCCAGTCCGGCCAGTGTGGTGGCGAGATCGGCGCCATCGAGGTTGGCCACGTAATGCACGCGCAGATGGGGCACGTGGTGGGCGGCGAGTGCCTGCGTGGCCATGCGCGGGCCGAGATCGGAACCGCCGATGCCGATGCTGACGATGTCGCTGATCGGTTCGCCGGTGGCGCTACGCCAGTGGCCGGAATGGATGGCATCACAGAAGCCGCGCATCTTGTCGAGCACCGCACGGACGTCGGGCATGACATCGCGGCCATCAACATTGATTGGGCTGCTGGCCTGGCCAAGAAACACGCCGGGCCGCCCCAAGTGTTTCTGCCCCCCTTGGGGGGAGATCGCCGCAGGCGATTGCGGGGGGGGGCTAAAGTTACGCAAGGCCATGTGCAGGACGGCGCGCCCCTCAGTATGGTTGAGCGGGTCACCAGCGCGCATGCGGGCAATCCATCCCGGCACGTCGGCGGTATTCCACAACTCAGCCAGCAGCGGCAGGGTCTCGGGGGTGATGCGCTGCTTGGACAGATCGAGCAGCCAGTCATTCCAGCGCACCGACAGGCGCTGGAAGCGCAGCGGGTCGGTGCCAAACAGGTCGCGCAGATGCCGGTCGTGCAGATCGCGGGCGTGGCGTTCGAGGTTTTTCCAGGCGGGAGAGGAAAGCAGCGGTGTCATGGATTGCTCAGAGCCAAAGCATCAGGCCCATCTCGAAGGGCTGGGTCAGCAGTTCGTGGCTGGGATAGGCGCGGATGCGATAGTCGATCTTGCCGCAGAGATCCGGCGTCAGGATGATGGCGTAGATGTCTTCACCATCATTCAGCCCCGGTCCCTGATGTTCGAGGGCGAGCCGATACGGAGGTTTCGATTTGGCATTCGAACTCGGCCGTGCCATCAGCATTTCAACCTCGATGTCGTCCGGCGCGAGGCCACCGAGCCGCACTACCACCTCGAAGCGCAGACTGGTGCCGAAGGTAATGCGCTTTTGGGGACTGTCGCCCCGGCGCAGGCTGACATTTGGCCAGGCATGCTGCACCCGTTGTTTCCAGTTGGCGAGCGCGCATGCGGCGGCGAAGTCGTTGGCGCTTTTTTTGCGCCACTGCTGGTCGGCGCGCGCATAGAACCTGGTGGCATATTCGCCGACCATCCGCGTCGAATTGAAATCCGGCGTGATGGTGGCGATCGCGCGTTTGGCGGTGGCCAGCCAGCCGGGCGAATAGCCCAGTGAGCCGCGGGCATAGTAGAGCGGGATCACCTGATCCTGCAGCGTCTCATACAGCGAGCGGCCCTCTTCCTGATCGCGCCGTTCCTCGTCATGAATGCTCGATGCCGGTTTGATCGCCCAGCCGTTGCAGCCTTTTTCATCCCGCTGAAAGCCTTCGCCCCACCAGCCGTCCAGCACCGAAAGGTTGATGACGCCGTTGATGGCCGCTTTCATGCCCGAGGTGCCGGAGGCTTCGAGCGGATAGATCGGATTGTTGAGCCAGACATCGGCCCCGGACACCAGCCGGCGCGCCAGCCGCAGGTCATAACCCTCGACCAGCAGGACATGGCCCTCGAACTCGGGCATCTCGGCTACCTCGTGGATGCGGCGGATCAGCTCCTGCCCTGGCAGGTCGGCCGGGTGGGCCTTGCCGGCAAAGATGAACAACACCGGCCGTTCGGGATTGCAGATCAGGCGCTTCAGCAGTTCGAGATCGCGGAACAGCAGCATGGCGCGCTTGTAGGTGGCGAAGCGGCGGGCGAAGACGATGGTCAGGACGTTGGGATTCTCCGGGTCGGCCAGCCGCAACAGCCGGTCGATGTGCGACTGGGAGCTCTGGTTTCTGACATGCTGCTGCGTGACGCGATGGCGCACCAGATGGAGCATCTGTGCCTTGATCGACTGGCGTACGCTCCAGAAGGTATGGTCGGGAATGGTGTGGATTTCCGACCAGCACTTTGGGTCGCTCAGCCGCTGGCGCCAGGCTGGGCTGAGCACGCGGTCGAAGGTGTCATGCCACATGTCGGAAAGAAAGGTCGGCACATGGACGCCGTTGGTGACGTAGTCGATCGGATTCTCGGCCGGTTCGATTTGCGGCCACAGGCCGGCGCAAATCTCGGCCGAGACGGTGCCATGGATGCGCGATACGCCATTCTGGAAGCGCGAGCCGCGAATCGCCAGCGCCGTCATGTTGAAGTCGGCCTGGTTGTTGATGAGCCCCAGAGCGAGCAGGCTGCCGATGTCGCAGCCCATGTCGTGGCAACATTCCTCGAAATAACGGCGGATGATGTCCTCGGCAAAATGGTCGTGGCCGGCCGGTACGGGCGTGTGGGTGGTGAACACGGTGTTGCTGGCGACGGCTTCGAACGCGCCGGAAAAATCCAGTCCGGCCTTGATCAGGTCGCGGGCGCGTTCGAGGATCAAAAAGGCGGCATGTCCTTCGTTGATGTGCCAGACGGTGGGCTGCAAGCCCATTTCGGTGAGCGCACGCACGCCGCCCATGCCCAGCACGATTTCCTGTTCGAGGCGCGTGGTGCGGTCGCCGCCATAGAGCTGATGGGTGATATTGCGGTCGTGCGGCGAATTTTCCTCGATGTCGGTGTCAAGCAGATACAGGGTGATATGGCCGACACGCGTCGCCCAGACCTTGATTTGCACCGTGCGACCCGGCATGTGGAGGGCGACCTTGAGGTCGCTGCCGTCGGCGCGCTGCACCGGCGTCACGGGCAGGTCGTCGAAATCGGCGGCGCTGTACAGCGCATGCTGATGGCCCGTGCCGTCGATGCTTTGCCGGAAATAGCCCTGGCGGTACAGCAGGCCGACGCCGACGAAGGGCAGATTCATGTCGCTGGCGGTCTTGCAGTGGTCGCCGGCCAGAATGCCCAGTCCGCCCGAGTAGATCGGCAGGCTTTCATGGAAACCGAACTCGGCGCAGAAATAGGCGATCAGTCCGCCAGCGGGCAGGTGCGCGTCCTGCTCGCGCTTCGGGCTATTGTGGTAATTGTCATAGGCCGACAGTACCTTCGCGAGGGTGCCCAGAAAGACCGGGTCTTCGGCGGCTTCGTCGAGCTGGTGCTGGTCGACGCGTTTCAGGAACGCCTTCGGGCTATGGCCGACGATGCCCCAGAGCTTCTGGTCGAGGCGGGCAAACAGGGAGCGGGTGGGGCGGTCCCAGCTGTACCACAGGTTGTTGGCGAGTTCGTCGAGGCGGGCCAGCCGCTCCGGCAGTTTGGGGTTGATCTCGAGATGGAACAGGGTACCAGCCATGGTGTTTTCCGTTGTTAATTACGTTTCAAGGTCAATCTTGCGTCGCTGGCGCGCTTTGTCCGCTGGCGCGCCGCATCGTGCCGCCGGCGTCGACGCTGGCCTGGTCGGAGCGGCCCGTCGATATCGGTATGTCGAGTTGCACCGGCGGCGCGAGCTGCAGGCAGCGATACAGATTGGCCAGGTTGCGGCGAAACAGCCGGTCGAAGCTGACTACCGCCTGTGCCGGGTTGTAGTCGCCGAACCACCAGAACCAGTCGGAGCTTTCACAGATGGCGAGCTGCGCTTCCGCCGTTGTTGCCGCAGCCTCGCTCAGACGTCCGCTGGCCAATACCCGGTCATAACTTTGCTTGGCGGCGCACAGCAAATCCCACGCGTGATTCTTGGCGGGGTCGCCGATCCAGGTCGAGAGTGTGCCATAAACCCAGCTGCCGGCGGTCAGCCGCGGTAAATCCGGCGCCGCCGAACGGCTGCCAGCTTCCAGTACGTCGGCATAGGTGCGGGTGCGGAGCGCTGGCTTGGCTTCGAGCAGTTCATACAGGTCGCTGAAAAAATAATAGCCGTTGTAGGGGTAATACTCCCAGGCGTTCTCGCCGTCGAGAATGATGCTGACCACCGGCGTCTCTCCGGCCGGCGCCGCTGCGGCGATGGCTTCGAGCTGGGCGACGAAGTGTGCGGCGGCATCGCGGCCATGCCATTTGGAATATTCGAAGCCGATCTGATCGGAGAGCCGGTCGTCGCGGAAGAACAGGGTGAGCCCCGGCGCCGCGGACAGTTGCCAGGGATGGTGGGCGGCATGCGCCTGCGGCGCGCCGAGGCTATGCTGCAGCACATTCTCGCCGCTGGCCGTCCAGCGACAACCCGCCGCGGCGAGTTGCTGGGCGAACGCGGCGGACAGCGCGCCCTCGGCCGGCCAGAGGCCGAGCGCCGGCTTGCCAAACCGTCGCGCGTGGCTTTCCTGCGCTGCCACAATGTGCTTGCCCACCCGCTCGCGCCCGCCGGGGTAGAGCGTCGCCAGTGGCAGGGCCGCCTCGGGCTGGCTTTCGCGCGCAGTCTTGAAGTCGAGCAGCAGGGGGGCCAGCGGGTGGCAGGCCGGCGTCGTCGACAGTTCGATCTGGCCGCGTTCCTGCAGCGCGCGATATCGGGGCACCAGGTTGGCCAGGGTTTTGCCGATGAAGGCCAGCAGGTTCTGCCGATCGGTCAGGCTAAAAGCTTCGCCCTTGGCCATCAACTCCGCCAGGAGCGGTTCGCGGCGCCGCTCGGTCTCGCCGGTCCAGGCCAGGTGATACCAGGTCACCAGGTCGGCCAGGTAGGCGCCCGAAAGATAGTCCAGCGCCGCCTCGCCTTCGCGCGACAGCGACTCGTAAAGTTCGTGCAGGCGGCGGTAGCGGGAAAAGGGCGCCAGCATGGTGGCGTGGTTGCAGCGGAAACAGGTTTCGAACAGGAAGGTGCGTTCGGCTTCGGAGAGCGCATCGAGGTCGGCAGTGGCCAGCAGGCGCAACAGCGGGTCGCGGAATTCTCCGGACGCAAACTGCCCGATGTAATCGTCGAGCTGATCGAGCAGCACCGGCACGAAATTCACCACCGCCCGGATTGTCGGGTGACGTTCCAGATGTGCCGCCATGTCGGTGTAATCCTTGATGGCATGCAGATAGGTCCACGGCATGATGAAAGTGCCGCTCGCATGGTCGCGATAGTCCGGCTGATGCATGTGCCAGAGAAAAACCAGATCGAGCGGTTTTGCAGCCATGGCGCTCAGCGCTCAGCGAATCTGGTGAATGCGCTGCCCCAGCATCTCGGGGGTGACCAAAGTGATGCCTTTGGCGGTGACGTGGAAGCGCTGCCGATCTTGCAGCGGATCGTAGCCGATCACCATGTCATCCGGGATATGGCAGCTCTTGTCGATTACCGCACGGCGGATCTTGGCGCGCCGTCCGATGGTGCAATTGGGCAGCAGCACCGAATCTTCCACCTCGGCCCAGCTATGCAGAACGACGCGCGAAAACAGCAGCGAGCGGCGTGCCGTGGCGCCGCTGATGATGTTGCCGCCCGAGACCAGCGAGTCGATCGCCATGCCGCGCCGATCGTCTTCATCGAAGACGAACTTGGCCGGCGGCAGTTGCGCCTGATAGGTCCAGATCGGCCATTCCTCGTCATACATGTTGAGATCCGGCGAGATCTTGGTCAGTTCGATGTTCGCCTCCCAAAAGGCATCGATGGTGCCGACATCGCGCCAGTAGGGGATGCCACTGTCCGGCATGCCGACACAACTGTCGGCGAAGTTGTGAGCCAGGCAGCGGTAGCGTGTGATCACGTGCGGAATGACGTCCTTGCCGAAGTCGTGACTGGAATTCGGGTCGTCGGCATCGCGGATCAGTTGCTCGAACAGGAAGTCGGTATTGAAGACATACACGCCCATGTTGGCCAGTGCGCGGTCGCTGCGACCCGGAATGCACGGGGGGTCCTGCGGCTTTTCGAGATAGCTGACGATACGTTTCGTGTCGTTGACGCCGATCACGCCGAAAGCGCTTGCCTCATGGAGTGGCACGTCCATGCAGGCGACCGTCAGGTCGGCCCCGGTCTGGGCGTGCTGGGCCAGCAGGCGGCCGTAGTCCATCTTGTAGATGTGGTCGCCGGACAGGACCAGCACATACTTCGCCTTGCGCCGCCGCAGCATGTCCATGTTCTGAAACACCGCGTCGGCGGTGCCCTGATACCAGCCTTCGCCGGTTTGCTGCTGCGCGGGCAGGAGGTCGATGAATTCATCGAAACGCCCATCGAGGAAGCTCCAGCCGTGCTGCAGGTGGTGGATCAGGCTTTGCGCCTTGTATTGGCTGGCAACGCCGATGCGGCGTACGCCTGAATTCACGCAGTTCGATAGTGCGAAATCGATAATGCGGAACTTGCCGCCGAACGGCACGGCGGGCTTGCAGCGCCAGTCGGTGAGCTGCATCAGGCGGCTACCGCGGCCACCGGCCAGAATGATGGCGTAGGACGAGCGTGTCAGCTGGCTGACGAAACGCCCCTGTACCGATTGCGGATCGTTGAGCGACAGATCTTGTTGCATGTGCAACTCCCTTGCATGCTGAATGGCATACCCGCCGCTTATATGTTTTGTCTGTCCGCGTTTGCTGCGGACAGTTTCCCTCTGGCGGGCGGGAGTAGGTCGAGCGTGTCCGAAGTTATGGGTTGAGAACGCCTTCGCGCAGCAGGCGATCCACCTCGGCTTCCGCAGCAGCCCAGTCCTCAACTTCATTGCCACCATGAAAGCCACGGCGCTCGGCAATGTAATAGGCGGCAACCTCAATATAGTAGCGGCGCTGATCGGGTGCCAAAATGTTCGCGGCGCCACTGGTCTTGCTTGCCTTGGCTGATTTTGCCGCGCTGGCGACAGGCTTCGCTGTCTTGGCGGGCGCCGTGCTTTTGGCTGCCTTAGGTGCTTTGCTTGCCGCAGCTGGCTTGGCTTTGGCTGCCGGTGTGGCCGCTGCTTTTGTCTTGACTGCCGGTTTGCGGGCTGTCGTTGCGGCTGTCGGCTTGACCGGTTTATCGCCGGATTTGGGGGATGTTGCCATCGCAGTCTCCTCGTGAGTGTTGGCCAAGGTAAAGAGTCATAGTTTATCTTATCCGCCGGGCATGCCGATGCCTGGTGAATTTATTATGAACGCAGCGGGCGGGATGACAGGAATGCCCGCTGCGCCAGCGTTGCGGCGCCCTGCAGGCCGATTTCCGGCGCGGTGACGACATGCACGGGGATTTGCCGGGCAATCGCGGCATGTTCGGCCTTGGCATTGAATGCCGTCATGAAGGCGCCATCCTTTAGTAGCGGCAGCAGTTTCTGGGTGACGCCGCCGGCCAGGTAGACGCCGCCGTGCGCCAGCAGCGCCAGGGCCATGTCGCCAGCAAAGGCGCCATAGCTGGCCATGAAGATGTCGACCGTGCGACGGGCCAGGCTTTGGGGGTTGGAGAGCGCCAGCGTGCCGATGGCCGCTGCCGGGTCGTCGCTCGCGAGCGGATCGGGTAGATCCGCGGCTTCACGGGTGACGAGAAAGCGATACAGGCTGACCAGCCCCATGCCGGAAATGGCCCGCTCGGCGGTGGCGCGCTCCTGCTCGTCGCGCAGGAAAGCAGCAAATTCGGCCTGCAGATTGTCGGCGGGCGCGTAGCCGACATGTCCGCCTTCGCTGGGCAGGATGTTGAAACCATCCTCCGTCGGCACGATGCAGGCCATGCCCAGGCCGGTGCCGGCGCCGATGGCCAGCCGCACGCCATTGCTGCGTGGTTGGCCAGTTTGTAGACACAGTCGATCTTCTGCCGGCAGCACGGCGATTCCGGCGGCGACGGCGGCGAAGTCATTGGCCAGCGTGACGTGGCTGCCCAGTACTTTTTCCAGTGCTGCCGCATCCGCCTGCCAGGGCAGGTTGGTGAACCGCGCCTGCCGCCCGTCGTCGCTCACCGGCCCGGCCACCGCCAGACAGGCGCCGACCACACCGTTCAGCGCGTCGCCGGCATCGGCCCGAAACTGCGTCAGAAGCTCTTCAAGACTGGCAAAGTCGGCGCTGGCGTAACGGCGCGTCAGTGTGAAAATGGGGATGTCGCCGGCGAATTCAGCGATGCCGAAGAGCGCTTTGGTGCCACCCAGATCGCCGGCAAGATACAGACCCCCTTCCCCCCGCCCCCTTCCCGAGGAAAGGGGTGACGATGGTTCGCGGGCTTTGCCCGCTCCGGGTTGTGGCTGCCCCGCCTTGGGGCGGCCCGGCGGCAGGGCGTTCATACCGCAATCGGTGCAGCAATGTGCGGATGCGGGTCGTAGCCTTCGAGCGTGAAATCCTCGTAGCGGAAGGCAAACAGGTCGGTGACCGCCGGGTTCAGGCGCATCGTCGGCAGGGCACGCGGCTCCCGCGATAGCTGCAGGCGCGCCTGTTCGAGGTGGTTGCTGTAGAGGTGGGCATCGCCCAGGGTATGCACGAAATCTCCCGGCCGCAAGCCGCACACCTGCGCCACCATCAGGGTCAGCAGCGCATAGGAGGCAATATTGAAGGGCACGCCGAGAAAGATGTCGGCGCTGCGCTGATAGAGCTGGCAGCTCAATCTGCCATCGGCAACATAGAACTGGAACAGCGCATGGCAAGGCGGCAGCGCCATGCGGTCGACATCGGCCGGGTTCCAGGCCGTGACGATGTGGCGGCGCGAGTCCGGGTTCTTCTTCAACCCCTCGATCAATTGCGTGATCTGGTCGATCTCGTTGCTCTTGTCACCATTGCGCCCCGGCCAGTGCCGCCACTGGTAGCCATAGACCGGGCCGAGGTCGCCATTCTCATCCGCCCAGTCGTCCCAGATCGAAACCTTGTTCTCCTGCAGATAGGCGATGTTGGTGTCGCCGCGCAGGAACCACAGCAGTTCGTGGATGATCGAGCGCAGGTGCAGCTTCTTCGTGGTCAGCAGGGGAAAGCCGGCGGCGAGGTCGAAGCGCATCTGCCAGCCGAACACCGAGCGCGTGCCGGTGCCGGTGCGGTCGGCTTTGACATGCCCGTGGTCGAGCACATGCTGCATGAGTTCGTGATATTGGCGCATCAGTGGATATAGGGCAGGGTAGAAGGGTGGCGGGTGCTTATAATCGCTTGAATTATAAGGTGAGGTGATCCGATGAATTCTTCTGCGCATTTTCCTGCTCTGCCACGACTGACTGTCACCTCCAATTCTGCCAAGGCTGCCCATACGCTTTACCTGCTGCCTGCCGGCAAGTTTCTGCCCGACGCCCTGCCCGAACTGGAATTCTGGCAAAAGGTGCTCAAGCGCAAGGCCGTCAAACCGGCCGAGCTGGTCAAGACGCCGCTGGTCGCCGATCTGCCGCAGGGCGGGCGCGCGGCGCTGGTAATGATCGATCCCGTCTCACAACGCTTCGACCGGCTGAGCGCCTTGCGCAAGGCACTGATGCCGCTGCTCGAAGAGTCGCCCGAAACGCTGGCCCTGCTGCCGCTGGATGTCAGTGCCGAAGCCGTGCAGGATGCGGTCTATGTCGCGCTGGTGAATGGCGTCCCCCTGCCGGCGCAAAAGAAGAAGCCGGCCAAGGCGCTGAAGGAACTGCTGGTTGCCGACCGCCGCTCAGTTGGCAATACGGCCAGCGCCGACTTTTCGTTAGTACAGGCGCTGGCCCGTGCCAACCTGCTGGCACGCGAACTGACCGCCTTGCCGCCCAACCAGCTGGATCCGGCGCATTATCGCCAGCGTCTGCGCAGTCTGGCAAAGTCAAATGGCTGGGGTATCGAGGAATTTGATTTCCGCCAGCTCAAGAAAATGGGTGCGGGCGCCTTTTGCGCGGTTGCCCAAGGCAGCGATGACAACGGCGGCGGTGCCGCCATCGTGCGACTGTCATGGCGGCCGAAAAAGAAGGTGCATGGCGTCAAGCCGCTGGCGCTGGTCGGCAAGGGCATCTGCTACGACACCGGCGGCCACAACCTCAAGCCGGCGAAATACATGGCCGGCATGCACGAAGACATGAACGGCTCGGCCGTGGCCCTGGCGATACTGGCGGCCGCCGCGGAACTCGAACTGCCTGTGGCCATCGACTGCTGGCTGGCCATCGCCAAGAATCATATTTCGCCCGCCGCCTATGCCCAGGGCGACATCGTCCGTGCGCTGAACGGCACCACCATCGAAGTCATGCATACCGATGCCGAAGGTCGCATGGTGCTCGCCGACACCCTGGCGCTGGCCGTCAAGCAAAAGCCGCAATTGCTGATCGACTTCGCCACCCTCACCGGCAGCATGCACACCGCCCTCGGCCAGCGTTACTCGGGCGTCTTCGCCAGCGATGCCACGCTCGCCGCCAAGGCCGTGGCGGCCGGCAGCGCCAGCGGCGAACGCGTCTGCGTCTTTCCGCAAGACGCCGACTACGAAGCCGCGCTCGACTCGAAAGTCGCCGACATCAAGCAATGCACCCTCGAAGGCGACGCCGACCACATCCTCGCCACGCGCTTCCTCGGCCGTTTCGTCGGCAAGACGCCCTGGCTGCACGTCGACCTGTCGGCAGCGAGCTGCACCGGCGGGCTGGGCGCGGTCGGCACCGACCTCACCGGCTTCGGCGTCGCCTGGGCCATCGCGCTGCTGCAAGACTGGACGGGCGACGTGGCCTTGCAATGAATCCGGGGGGGAGGGGAGAATCCGCAGCGGCGCATGCTTGTCTGCCACTCCCAAACCGCCGCCCCGCCAGCGCCGACTTTTTTGCTGCCTATGCCGATGCGGATTTTGCTATGAGATTGCGGTTCCTCGTGCCTGGAAAAACAGGATCTGCCAGCGGTATTGCTACCAGTCTTGTTCTACTGTTCGTCGCGGCCTTTCTGGCATTTGCAGCGAGTCCGGCGCATGCTGTTATCACCTACGTCGCTTCGGCATCGAACCCTGCCGATAATGGCAGTCTGGGTACAACACCGGTCGCCGTCGCGCCGCCAGGGGGAATGGTGGCTGGCGATCTTGTCATTCTGGTCGCCAATACAACAGTCAACACCGTCACGATGAGCATGTCGGTAACTGGCGGACAGGCTTGGACTGCTCAGACGAATATCAATACAACCGGATCGCAAAGGATGTTCTGGGCCCGCTACAACGGTACCTGGACGGCAAGTCCGAGCGTGGCTTTCAGTGATTCATCCAATACCACGGTTGTGATGCATGTCTTTCGTCCAACTTTAAGCTCAAACCCTTGGGCGATCGATGTCGCGCAGACAAGCTCCGCAGCTACCCCGGGAACTAACAATGATGTGACGATAGGTGGTATCACGACGAATACAGACGGCGCCCTGGTACTTGCCACATGGACCAGCATCGATGACAACACTTGGGCATTGCAGACAACCGGCTGGACAAATGCAGGTGGCGCCAACTACCGAAACCGTTCTTCCAGCGATGCATCGCAATCCTCTGCCTATCTGGTCAAGACAACGGCCGGTGCGACCGGAGCCGTGGTCAATAGGCAAACAGGGCTTGGCCCGGACAATGGAAACATTTCCATCCTCGCGTTCAAGGAAATCCCCCCGCTATTCCCGTCGGTTGTTTCGATCAACCGCGCCAGTTTCGATCCGACGAGTGGCAATACCGCCGTGACTTGGGTCGTGACGTTTGATCGGAGTGTGACTGGTGTCGATATTTCAGACTTTTCGCTGGTGCAGGCCGGCGGGGCAGCGGGGGCCGCTATCACCAGCGTGACTGGTAGCGGCGCGATCTGGACCGTGACCGCCAATACGGGCACGGGCACCTCCGGCACCGTTCAACTGAAACTTGTCGATGACGATTCGATCAAGTCCGGCACAATCCCCCTCGGTGGTGCGGGTGCCGGTAACGGAAATTTCACCGGGCAGGCCTATACGATCCTTCCCTCCCCCTGCACCGGTGCTGCCGACATCGTTTTTTGCGACAACTTCGAGCGATCGAACCCAGGCTTGGTTGGCAACGGCTGGACTGTCACCGAGAGCACGCCAGCGAACTGCAACGGCACTACAGGTAACGCGCGATGCGCCGGCATTGACAGCGACATTCCTCCCTTCAACAATTACGCTAATCCCCGTGCGAATCCGACGCGCGCGATGTTCACCCGCTGGAGCCAGGTGTGGGTGACCAGCCCGACCATCAACATGGCGGGTAGGGTCGGTGGCCAGTTCAGCTTCTGGATGCGGCGGGGCCACGACGACTTCAGCGAATGCCCCGAAGCGATTGGAGAAAATTTTCTGGTGGAGTACCGTGCCAGCGACAACACTTGGAAAAGCTTGGCGCAATACCCTTCCAGCCCGACGGCCGCCTTGTGCGACGGACAAATATGGACGCCGACCATAGAGCTACCCGCAGATGCGTTGCACGCCAACCTGCAACTGCGCTTCTACCAGCCCTCGGGCAGCGGAGCTTCGGGGAGCGGCGGCGCACCAGGCGTGGTTGGTTACGACTACTGGCACATGGACGATGTCATCGTCCGTGAAAAGGCCGCGCCCAGCTTTACCGGCGCCTTTTGCGATAACTTCGAAGGCGGGCTTGGCCGCTGGAGCATTTCTTCCGAAGGATCGCCTGTCGGCGCCACCATCGGCGACGCTAGCCTGGGTACGCTCACCAACTTGTCGCCGACGCATTCGCTGGATATGCGCTGGGGCTACGTGACGGCATCCACCTTCAAGACAGACATCACTGGGGTGACGGGCAACATTACTTTCTGGGTGAAAAGCGGCTCGACTACGGACCGTGATCCCGACCTTAACGAGGACCTGATCGCTGAATACCTGAACAGTTCCGAAACATGGGTAAATCTGGCGACCTATCTAGGCAGTGCGGCGGCCAATACCGTTTATAACGCTAGCTTCCCGATTCCGGCCGATGCCAAGCATGCCAACTTCCGGTTGCGTTTCCGGCACCTCAATGCCAGCGGCTACGACTTCGATTACTGGCATCTGGACGACGTCTGCGTCGGCGACCCGACGCAGGCCGATCTTTCCATCACCAAGGTGCGTAACGGTTCGCTGGTGCCGGGCACCAATGCCTCGTACTCGATCACCGTGAAGAACAACGGACCGAACACGATGTCCGGGTCGTTGCAGGTGACCGATACCCTGCCGGCGACGCTGAGTTACCTGTCGGCCACGGGTACGGGTTGGTCATGTAGCGCCGGAGGTGCCACTAACCGCGACATTACCTGCAACTGGTCGGGCAGCATCGCGAACGGCGCCAACGCCGACTTGCTGACCTTGACAGTGTCCGTCGCGTCAAGCGCGACAGGTACGGTCAGCAACACGGCGGTCGTGGCCGGATCGGTCACCGACGGTAACCTGGCGAACAACACCAGCACCGACACAGCAACAATTTACATTCCAGGCTATGTCTTCACGGACAAAGCCTGCACGACTGGCGTCGCCATCGGCTCGGGGGCCAACCCCTGCAACCTGGTCGACTGGTCGTCGGTGACGGCGGGGCAGTCAGTTGGCAATGTGTTTCTGACAGCACTCAATTCAGCCGGCATTCCCACCCAGTTGAGTGCTACTAACCCCACCACGGTGAATTTCCAGTTTGCACAGTCGTGTTTCGACCCGACGACAACGGCGGGAGTGCAGGCGACGTTCTCGGCGGTTGCCAGCGCGCTGCCGACATGTGCCGCCAGCGGGGCGGTGCCGACGACATGGTCTGCCAGTACTGCGCTTGTATTCCCGGCAGCGTCACCCAGTGTCGGACCCTACACCTTCAACTACGCAGATGTCGGCAAGGTGGAATTGTATGTGCGGAATGCCGGCGCGACGTCGCAAATCGGCCAGAGCGGGGCGTTCGTGGTCAAGCCGGCGGGTTTCGTCGTTTCAGGTATTCGTTGCACGACAATCAATGCGGCGAATTGTGGCGCCGGCGCCCTGGCCATGGCGACCCCAGGCGATAACCCGGCGGCGGCCAGCGCAGCGGGCGTGACCTTCATCCGAGCCGGCGATCCCTTCACCGTCACGGTCACTGCAGTGAATGCCAACGGTGTCGCAACGCCGAACTTCGGCCGCGAGACGGCCGCAGAAACCGTGAAGTTGACGCCGCAACTGGTGGCGCCGCTCGACTGCGACGGCAATCCTGCAAACGACCCTGATTGCAACAATCCGGCGCTGAGTGGTGCGCTGGGCACCTTCACGAATGGCGTCGCCAGCGGCACGGCTTTCAGTTGGGGTAATGTGGGCATCGTCAAATTGCTGCCATCCATCGGCGATGGTGATTATCTGGGCGTGGGTAATGTTACGGGGACGGCTACGGGCAATGTCGGCCGTTTCTATCCGCACCACTTTGACACGACAGTTAGCCATGCCTGCGGCAGCTTTACTTACTCCGGCCAGCCTTTCCCGGCCAAAATTACGGCAATGACGACTGCCGGCGTCCCCACGACGAACTACCAGGGTTTATTTGCCAGAACCACCACGTTTGCCGATGCCAATGGCGCGGCCGGTGTATTCAGCCCGCTTAGCCTGGCAGCCGCTGACTTTGCTGCTGGCGAAGTGAATCTTACGGTTACCCCGTCACTGAAATTCACCTTCACCAACAAGTTGACTGGCGTGTCGGCACTGAAGCTCAGGGTGACCGACACGGATAGCGTAAGTTCTGCGACGGGGGCCGAGGGAGTGACATCCTTGCGTTCTGGTCGCTTGCGCCTGATCAATGCTTATGGCTCGGAGCTGCTGCCCATCCGTGTCGAATATCGCGCCGAATACTGGGATGGCAACCGCTGGCTGACCAATACGAGCGATACTTGCAGCGGAATTGCCGCTGCCAACGTCGCCGGTATGACGCCCTCGGGGAGCCCTACCTTCAACAACGGCGTGGGTTTCATTATCTTTCCCTCGCCTGGCGTGGCTTTCCGCGACATTGCGGTCAACCTCGGTGCCACCGGTGGGGACGCCAGTTGTAACGTCACAGGCTTCCCGGCCGCGACTTCAGGTGCCGACAAGTCCTGGCTGCGCGGCAATTGGTGCGGCACATCCGGTTACGT
Source organism: Rhodocyclaceae bacterium (assembly GCA_013791905.1). GTDB lineage: Bacteria > Pseudomonadota > Gammaproteobacteria > Burkholderiales > Rhodocyclaceae > Sulfuricystis. The sequence continues at coordinate 42,271 of VMSX01000029.1, forward strand.
CAAGGACCCCAACGCCCGCATCCGCTTCGGCTCGCCGAAAGCTCCCTACATCTACTTGCGCGAACGCTATTGATGTTGCAACGCCGTCCCGCCAGCGCCGACTTTTGCCCCTGGTTGGCGACTGCGGGTAATGGCAGGCAGCTTGCCGTGATACAGTTTTGTCCCGCCCTGCTGCCTTGCTGCAACGGGGTTGCCGCGCGGAGTCTTCGTTGAACCCACAGATGCCGACCAGATCACTACCAGCCTACTCTGCCATTGCCATGGCGGAGGGGGGTGCTGCGCCCGGGTTCAGAGGTATTTGCCCAGCGGGCACTTTTGAGCAGACAAGGCAGGACGGCTTCACGATGGTCGAGCTGATCGTGACGCTGGTCATCATCGGCATCCTCGCCGTCGTGGTGCTGCCGCGCTTCGATTTGCTGCGGGGGTTTGACGAGATTGGGTATCGCGATCAGGTGAAGGCGACGCTGGAATACGCGCGAAAGGCGGCGGTGGCGCAACGGCGCAATGTACGGGTTAGCCTCGCTGCCGGCAGTGTCAGTGTCGCGATTGCCAGCGATATTCCCGAGGGTGCGGCGGCCGCTACTTATGACCGGAATCTGGTCCTGCCCGGTAGCAACAGCAATACTTTTCTGGCACCCAACGGTGTGACGCTGAGTCCGGCGACTACCCTGACCTTTGATCCGCTGGGCCGCCCTTCTGCGGCGGGCAGTTTCACAATCAGCGGAATTACGCAGCCGATCATCGTCGAGGCAGAGACCGGCTATGTGCGCTGACCGACGCCAACTCGGCCTCACACTGATCGAGCTGATCGTCTTCATCGTCATCGTCGGCGTCGCGCTGGCGGGCGTGCTGACGGTGCTCAATCACACCACGCGGCATTCCGCCGATCCGCTGGTGAGGAAGCAGGCGCTGGCGATTGCCGAAGCGATTCTGGAAGAGGTGATGTTGCAGCCGTTTACCTGGTGCGATCCGGATGATCCGCAGGCGGCAACGGCGACGAGCAACGCGGTTGGCGCGACCGGATGCACCAGCGCGGCCACGGTCGAGGCTTTGGGGCCGGAAGGAACCGAAACCCGTGGCACTTTCGATAACGTCAGCGATTACCACGGCCTGACGACTACGACCAACATCGCCGGCGGTGGCAGTGCGCTCTATACCGCCAATGTCACGGTCGCGGCGGCGGCCCTCGGCACCATCACTGCGGCCAGCGGAGCTGCGCTGCTCGTCACGGTTACTGTCACCGCTCCGGGCGAAACCATCCAGGTGCAGGGTTACCGCACCCGCCATTCGCCCAACCTGCTGCCATGACGAAACTACGGGATTGCGCCGGTTTTACCCTCATCGAGGCGATCATGGTGATCGTCATCACCGGTATTCTGGCCGGCATTGTCGCCGTCTTCATCACCAAGCCGGTTGAAGGCTATGTCGACTCGGTGCGGCGTGCCGAGCTGACCGATACCGCCGATGTCGCGCTGCGCCGCATCGCACGGGATGTGCGGCTGGCGTTGCCGAACAGCTTGCGCACGGTGTCCAACGGTTTCGAGTTCATCATGACGAAATCAGGCGGGCGCTACCGTGACCCGACGGATGGTTCTACCGGCGGCAATTTTTTGAGTTTCACTTCCACTGCTGCAACGTCATTTGACGTGTTGGGGCTGATGCCTGCCATGAATGGCGGCGACCTGATCGTCGTCTATAATCTGGGCACGGGCTACACGCCGGCGGATGCCTATACCCGACGTAACGTTGCCACGCTCGGTGGCACGGGGGCGATCACGGCGAACCCGGTTGCGTTGACCAGCAATCCCTTCGCGGACCAAGTGCCGCCGCTGCCGTCTCCGTCGGCACGTTTTCAGGTGGTCGACCAGAACGATCTGGTGGTGCGCTATGTCTGTGACGGAACTTCTCTCACACGCTTTCGCGGCTGCACGCTGGCGACCCCGTCGGCATGTGCCGCCGCCGGAGCACTGCTGGCAGGCGCGGCGGCCACCTGCACTATCGACTACGCTGCTGCTGCCACCGGCCGCAACGGCCTGCTGTATATCAGCCTCACGCTGACCAGCGGCGGCGAATCTGTCACCCTGTTCCAGCAAATCCACGTCGATAACTCGCCATGAAACGACTGCGCGGCTTCGCCATCGTCTCCGCCATTTTCATCCTCGTCGTGCTGGCGGCGCTGGGGGCGTTCATCCTCAACATCTCGTCCAGCCAGCAGATCGGTTCGGCGCTCGATGTGCAGGGCGTGCGTGCCTATCAGGCGGCGCGGGCGGGGGTTGAGTGGGGACTGTTTCAGGCCCAATCGACGGCCGCCTACAATTTTGGTTACGCCTCAATTGACCCCAACCAGCGCCGCTGCCCCGGCGGCGGCTTGAGCAGCACGGATTCCTTGGCCATTTTCGATTTCACCGTCACAGTGGTTTGCACCGCGACGACCGACGCAAATAACGGGCCGACTATCTATGCCCTGACCTCGACGGCGTGCAGTCAACCTGTCACCGGCTGGACAGCGAATACCGTCGCCTGCCCGAATACCGCCAACCCCGGCGCCCTTTACATCGAACGCCGCCTGACCGTGACCTTCTGATCGCCGTCCCGCCAGCGCCGACTTTTGTTCAGATGAATCCCTGCCGCCAAGAATTGCATCATGAGGTTTGTAAATGATGAAACTGTGGACTGAGAGTGTTTTTCTGTCCTGTTTTTTGCGCGCCAGAAAGTTGGCTGCCACCGTGGTCTTGTTTGCTGCGGGACTGCTGCTGTTGCCGATGCCGGCCAACGCCTATGGGCCGACGCAGTGTGCCGCTGATCGTTTTGGCGGTAATCTTAACTGTACGGCCAATGATGTTTCGATAACCAATATCTCTTATGCCGGTTCCGGAACGCTGACTTGTACCGGTGGAGAATTCGTTACAGTCCCCATCACCTTTACCGTCAACTTTGGAAATCCGTCCCGTTACGATGCGGGAATATTCGTGGCGAATGATGGCAAGGATCTGCAGACCACCTCGGCGAGTGGTGGTGCGGCTACTTGCGCGGTTTCGGCATTGCCGATCCCGCCGTTTCTTGATTTGAGCGACAGCATGAGCCCCAGCAACACCTGTGGCGACGGCAGGAGTGGCCTCAGTCAGGGCCATACGATGACTGTGACCGTCCCATGCCAGTTGGCGGCGAGCGGTGGAACCAACCTGAGCATCCCGTTCCTGGTGAGTTGGTCGGAGAGCAAAAGCCAGGCATGTACAGGCGCGAACGACGTTGTTCCCAGCACGACCTCGAAATGCAATGCGCCCGTCGGTCAGGCGGCAACCATTCCCGTTGTCGTGGTTCCCAAAGTCACCATCACGGACAGCTTGACGGTCATCAATTCGGGCACGGCGTCGACCTATACAGTCGTCATCAGTAATAATTCGGGTGCACTGATGAGCAATTTGCTGTTTACGGCCCCGGCTGTCCCTGGTATCGCCGTCAGTGGTGTTACCTGCAGTTCATCCGGCGGGGCCAGTTGTCCGGGGAGCGTGACGGTCGCTGGCATCCAGGGTGCGGGTCTGGCGATCTCATCCATCCCCCATGGTGGCAGCGTTACTTTCTCAATTACCGCCACACTGACGGGAAGCCCTGGCGCCACCCTTACCAACACCGCGATCGTGGCGATCAGCGGCCAGTCTGCCTCGGCCAGTGATGTCAATACCATCATGCCGCAACCGCTTGCCTACTTTGCTATGAATGAAGCTAGCTGGAACGGCACGGCCAATGAAGTTGCCGACAGTTCCGGCAACGCGACCACCTATCCTGGTACGGCGGCCAGCTTGTCTGCCACCAAACCAAGCACGGCAAGCGCGACCCCGGCCATCGCGGGAAACCCCGGGACCTGCCGCTATGGGGTTTTCAACCGGACCAACAAGGACTATGTGGCGCTGCCTGCCAGCTTCCCGAATCTCGGCGCAAACGGCGGCGCATTCACGATCGCCGCGTGGATCAGGACGACCAACAATGCGCTGTCGGGGCAGCGCATCTTTGTCGACGACGAAAACAACTCGGGTGGATTTGGCTTCAGCCTGGGAGATGGCGGGACAGGATTGCTACGTTTCTTTACCCGCGGAACCCCTTCGGCGCTCATCCTCGACACGGCCAACGTCATCGCCAACAACACGTGGTATTTCGTCGCGGCGGTTGCCGATGTTCCCAATAAAACGAAAAGGATCCATGTTTACAGCGCGACCGGCACCTTGTTGGCCAATGTGAGCGCAACCTGGACCGAGGCCAGTTTCGGCTCCGATGCTGGACTTGCCTCGATTGGCGGTGAAACCAATGCTTCTGGAGAAAGAACCAATTCGTTTGGTTTTGCGGGGAACATTGACGAGGTATCCATTTACCAATCCGCCCTGTCCCTGACGGAAATCGATGTGCTCCGCACGAGAACGCGCTCCTGCGGCTGTACGCTTGGTTCCTTTCGCCTGACCCAGGCCGCGACGGCGCTGGCCTGCCCCGATACGCGGGCATTGGTGACGGTTGAGCCGATGTGCTCTGACGGGACAACCGTGAAGAGCGATTATGTTGGGACCGTCAGCCTGACGACGTCGCCAGTCCATGCTTCCGCTGCATACTTCACCGCCGCCAGCGGCGGTAGCACAACAAATTCAGTGACCTTCATCTCTGGCGAACTGTCCAAAACTGCTTATCTCTACTACCCGAACGAAGCCAGTGTCTGCGCCGTGGCGAGCGATGGGGCGGTATCGACTACATCAGCAAGCTGTACGAGTTTTCATGCCTATGGTTTCAAAGTGAGCGAGCAGCCGGTGGATCAGGTCTGTGGTGCCGCCACGCAAGTGAAGCTCACGGCCTACGGCAAGACCCTGAGTGGCAGCGGGCAGGCCTGCGAAGTCATTACCGGCTTCTCCGGCAACAAGAATCTGAAGGCCTGGTTTACATCAGGTATTGATCCCGACAACCCGGCAACGGTGCAGACAAGCAACCGTGCCCTGAGCATTACCGGCAGCACGACGGGCATTACCAACAAGACCGAGCCGGCAACGGCCAATCTCAGCAACGTCAATTTCAGTAATGGTGTCGCCACGCTGGCGGTGAGCTACCCTAACGCAGGAAAAATATTTGGTCTCAACTTCAAGCACGATGCCGCGCCATATAACGGCGGCGCCTGTACTGCTACTGCGCCGTTCTGCCCGCTGACGGCCGCAACCAATGCCTTCGTCGCCTATCCGAATTTTGCCTTGACGGTGACCGATAGCGGATCGGCTTGTGCGGCCGGCGACCTTGGCTGCGCGGTCTTCACGGCGGCCGGCGCCACCTTCAACATGAAGCTTCAGGCGCTGTGCTCGGACGGCACAACGCTGGCGACAGATTACGTCAACGGCAGCGCTGCGATTTCGCTGGGATTGAATGCGCTGGTAGCGCCTTCCGGTGGTTCTTCAGGCGGTGTTGGCACCACTGCAACAAACATTAGCAGCGGTGGAGAAAAGGCATTTACCCAGTCATGGAGCGAGGTTGGCGTGGCAAGCTTCAACGCATCGCCGCCTGCCTGGTTTGGCCGCACGTTCGCGCCCGCCATCACCGGCAGCATCGGGCGCTTCAGACCGAACCATTTTGCTATCACGCCGGGCATGTCGACGGCGGCTTGCAGTTCAGGAGCTACGCCATTCACCTATTTCGGCCAGGACGGGTTCACCACGGTGTTCACGCTAACCGCCCAAAACACCGCCAACGTCACAACCGCCAACTACGTGGGTAGTGGCAGTGGTGCCACCAGCTGGGCCAGGCTGCCGCTGACGGTCTGGGGTGCCGCGCCAGCCTCCGCAGCTGCGCCTGGTTTTGGTTTTGCCGTCGGCACCTGGGCGCCCTCCCAGCCTGCAGGTGCCAATCTTGCTGCCAGCAGCGCCGCACCGACCGCGACCAATGTCAACACCTGGGTAGCCGGCACGACGACGGTTACTGCCAGGCACAAAGTCACTCGGCCAAACAATCCGGCTTTACCGACTACCGTGACGGTAAGCACCTTGCCCGTCGATTCGGATGGCGTGACCGTGGCCGCTGCCGTACCGGTGGGTTCCTCAGTGCAGCGCTTCGGTGTCCTGCGCCTCGACAACGCCTATGGTTCGGAACTCCTGCCCATCCGCGTACCGGTGCGCACCCTGTACTGCAATGCGGTGAGCGGCACGAGTTGCACCGAATGGCGAACCAATACCGACGATTCCTGCACCTCTGTTAATGCCGCCACCTTGCAAATCGGCAGCATTGTCAAACCAGCGGGTAGCGCCCTGGCGCTATCGACTCCGCCAACTGGCGTGACCGTCACCCAAACCTCGCCCGGTCGCTGGACCCTGATAGTTACCCCGGCGACCAAGGGGGTTGGCAGCGGCGACATCCTGCTTAACCTGGGTGGAATCGTGACGACAGCCAGTTGCACAACATTGACCAGCGCTGTCGGAGGTGGCGTGCCAACGCCGGCGCTCGACTATCTGGCTGGCAATTGGTGTGGTGCCAACTACGACAGAACATCTGCCGCCCGCATCCGTTTCGGCTCGCCAAAGGCCCCGCACATTTACCTGCGCGAACGATACTGAATGACCACCTCCGCTGACTTTTGAACTCATGACCCGCATCGAACAAAGGAGCGCGCAGTGAATTCTTTATTCTCGCGTGGCAGGAACAAGAAAATCGAGCCTGGCCCCCTTGGGCTCTTTTTCGCATTCCTGTTGTATGCGATGGGGTTCATGCTGTGGTCAGGTTCCGCGCAGGCAGTGACCTATGCCAACGTCGCGACGACCTTTAACTGGATCGACGCTTCAACCCACACCAAACTGGGCCCCACAACCGGTGGGGTCTATTCTCCACTTTACCGATTCAGCAACACGGGCGGTTGCGGTTCGACGCCGCCGTACATTGATGACAGCTTGTCTGACAATATCCCCATCGGCTTTACTTTTATGTACGGCGGAGTGAGTTTTACGCAAGTGCGCATCATGACAAACGGTCGCCTGCAGTTCAACACCACTACCCCCACCACCACCACCACCTGCGGTTATGGCAGTCCCGTCACCCAACTGCCATATCCCAGTGCTGGGTTGAACTACACCATGCGTATTTACGGCGGCGACCTCGATCCATCTTTGCAGTCTGAAATAGGTTTGGCATACATCACTAGCTGTACTACCCGCGCCAGTTGTTACGTCAGTTATGCCGTGCTGGGCACCGCACCCTATCGCAGCTTTGTCGTCACTTGGAGCAATGTTCCGGAGTGGACCACGGCGACTTCGGCTTCGGGCAGTTATAGCGTGCAGGTCATACTGCAAGAGAATGGTGAATTCGTCTATCAGTATGGTGCGAATACCCCTGGCCCGGGCAATACAGTCGCGCAGATTGGCTGGCAGGTGGATAGCAACAGCAACGATTTCGAAGTGCCTGCCGTCGGATTCCCCGCCAACAACAGCGCGATCAAGTTCTACATTCCCCGTCCGGTTGCCGAGTACCGCATGGAGCAGCCGAGTTGGAATGGCACGGCCGGCGAGGTCTTCGACACCAGCGGCAACGGGCGTCACGGCACGGCGGTAGCTGCCGGCGCCGCGACGCGCCCGACGGCGGTAGCAGCCGGGCGCGTCTGTCGCGGCGGACAGGTTGCCGACAACGCTACTGCCGCGGACATCAGTGCCGTCAACACTGGCTTGTCGATTCCGACCGCGGTCGGGAGTGTCGGCACGATCTCTTTCTGGTACAACAATTCCAGTGGCGACCGCATGTTGTTCGACGCCAGCGTCACCAACAACCGTTGGTTCTATCTCAGGCGGACCAGTAACCGTGCCCTGAGTTTTGTCGTTACTGACAGCGTCAATACGAATCGAACGGCCACCACGGCCAACAGTGCCATACCCGATACCGGCTGGACGCATATAGCGGTTACCTGGAACTTCAACGCGCTGGCGGCCGCCAATAGCGATCGGGTGCGCGTCTATGTCAATGGAGTTTTGTCCGTCACGTCGGCTTTTTCCTCTGCGGGTACGCTCTCGCCTAGTATCGACACGCTCTACATTGGCGACAACCGTAGCAGCGTCAGCCCGGTGGGGGCTTCAGCCGGCAATCCGGGTGGCGCCAATGCCTCCATCGACGAATTCCGCATCTACAATTACGAGGGCGGCCTGGCCCTGGTGCAGCGTGACATGAACCAGGCGGGCGCCTGCCTTCACCACTATGCGATTACTACATCCGGCACGCCCTCGGTCTGTTCGCCGCCTCAGCCGGTACAGGTGACGGTGACGGCGCACGACAGTGCGCACGGCGTAGTCACCATGCCTAACAACACGACACAAGTTGTGCTTTCCATCTCACCTACCGCGACGCCAAGTACCACTGCCGCCGCGCTGACCAATGGCGGCAACTGGAGTCTGGTGTCGGGATACGGCACATTCAACGACGGCACGGCCGACGATGGACTGGCCACGTATATCTTCAATGGCGAGTATCAGGTGGTGCTGAATTATCAGCCGACCGTTTCTGGTAACGTTTACGCCCATGTTACCGACGGACAAATTGTTGAGTCGGAGAACACTGTGCTCTCGGTGGCCGGGTGCGTATCGAACTTCAACGGTTGCGAACCGCCTATACCGCCCGCACTGCAATGCACACCGACCGCGCCGCCGGCGCTTGGTTATGCCGCCCTTTACACCAAACTGTCTGGCTCAAATTTCAATCTTGAAGGTGTTGCGCTGAAATCCGACGGAACGCGGGAGCCCGGTTTTTCCGGAAGCGTTGCCGTCGACCTGCTCGCCAATATCAACACCGGCGTGTCGCTTGGCGCAAACAACTGTCCATCCAGTCAGGACGCGGTCATCGCCCTCGGCAATGCGAGTTTCAGCAGCGGCCGGGCAACGGTCAGCGGGGTCAATGTGACCAATGCCTATCGGGATGTGCGCATGCGCTTTACCTGTTCGGTGGCCGTTTGCGGCAGCGCAATTACCCGCTGTTCCAGCGACAACTTTGCCATCCGCCCGCAAAGCTTCACACTGTCAACAACGACCGCGCTGAATCCGGTCGCGCCTTCGACCAATAAGCTCGCCGCGGGAGAGGATTTCAATCTGATGGCCAATCCAGGCGTGACGGTCGGCTATACCGGCACCCCCGCTGTCAGTACCGCAAATGTCGTCGATCATGCGGCGACTGCTGTCAATGCCGCGCTCACATGGAACAATCCAACGCTCCCGCTGCCGGGTGCCGCCGCGCCGAATGGCTTTCCGCAGGCCGCCGGCGGCAGCACCAGCAATATTTTCCAGTACCACGATGTCGGCACGATCACCCTCCGTGCCGATGCCGTGACGGATGCTGGCTACACCAGCGTCGATCAGGCCAATAACGATTGCGTCACGGGTTCGACCTCGAATACCGCTGCCAGCGGCAAGTTCGGCTGCACGATCGGCAGCGCGGTGCTGGGGCCGCTCGGCCGCTTTCATCCGCACCACTTTGCGGCCAATGCGAGCTTCACTCCCGGCTGTGTCGGAGGTGGTTTCACCTACATGGATCATGACGCGCTGGGCATTACTCTGAACATCACCGCGCAGAGCAAGACCGACGCCACCGCGACACGCTATGCGAGTCCGGCGAGCACTTATGTTCTGCCCGCCACGCTCGGCGTCACTTTGCTCAACGACGCCAGCGCGACCGATTTGCTGTCCCGGCTCTCGCAACCGTCAGTGCCTGCACGCATCTGGACGGCAGGCGCTTATACGGCAGGCGACACCTATCGCTTCGATGCCCGGAACCTGGCGACCCCCGTCATGGATGGCCCATATGACAGTTTGCGAATGCGGGTGGCGGTGACCGATGCCACGGACGGCGTGAAGATCACCAAACTCAACGGTACAGCCGTCGCCCCTGCGGTTTCGAGCATTGATTCGCCAACCACAAGGGTGCGCTACGGCCGCCTGCGCATGCAGAACGCCTATGGCTCGGAGCTGCTGCCCATCCGCGTGCCGGTGCGGGCGGAGTATTTCAAAGGCACGGGCTGGCTGCTCAATACGCTCGACGATTCTTGCACCACGATTCCGGCAGCCGCGCTTGCCCGTGGCAATGTCCTGCCTCCGGCAAGTCTGCTTGCGCCAACCGCAACCCTGCCGGTGACACTGAGCAGCGGCCAGTCGAACATCATTTTGACCCAAGGGGCGACCAAATATGTCGGCAGCGTCGATCTGGCGCTGAATCTGCGTAGTGGCGCAGGCAATGACCAAAGCTGTGTCACATGGGGGACAACGCCGGTTACTACCGGCGCCGACTTGCCCTGGCTGCAATTTCCTTGGTGTGGCGGCAAACTGGACCCGGCCGCCCGCATCCGCTTCGGTTCCCCCAAGGCCCCCTACATCTACCTGCGCGAACGTTACTGAGCGGCTAGCAAAAGTCGGCGCTGGAAGGACGGCGTCTCGTCCCGGCCTCGCGTTTCCAGCCGCCTCTCCAGCGTCCAAGATGATTGCCACGAGGATTAACCGCCCAATCCTCGCCTTTTCTCCGGTTCCCGTTTGCCCTCCACCGGCAATAATTGCCGGTATATGAGCGAAAGAACCGTCCATGGCTGAAGAGAGCGATCTCGAAAAGACCGAACCCGCATCTGCGCGACGCATAGAACAGGCGCGCGAAGAGGGACAGGTTCCGCAATCGCGGGAGCTGATGGCGTTTCTCGTCATGGCGGCCGGTGCCGGCGGGATCTGGGCCTTGTCCGGCTGGTTCGCCAGTCGCGCGCAAAACATTTTCCGCCGCGGGCTGACGCTCGATCGGCAGGATGCCTTCGATACCAGTGTGATCGGCCTGAACCTGCTGTCCCTTGGTACCGAGGCGCTGACCATGCTGGCACCCCTCTTCATGGCCACGATTGTTGCTGCCATCCTGACGCCTTTTTTGCTGGGCGGCTGGGTGATTTCGCCCAAGGCACTGGCGCTCAAATTCGATCGCATGGATCCGCTCAAGGGCTTGAAACGCATGCTTTCGTGGCAGAGCATTGCCGAGATGGTGAAAGGCATCTTGAAGGCCTTCATGCTGGTCGGCGTGGTTTTCTGGGTGGTGAGCAACGAGCGCGACAACCTGTTCGCCATGCTGACGCAGCCGATCGAGGTCGCCCTGCCGTCTTTCGGCAAGATGCTGCTGTACGCCTTCATGGCCTTCGTTGGTGTACTGGCGGTGGTGGCGCTGATCGATGTGCCGTTCCAGCTGTGGCGCTACTACCAGCAGTTGCGCATGACGCGTGAAGAACTGCGCAAGGAGATGAAGGAACTGGAGGGCGATCCGCAACTGAAGGCGCGTATCCGCAGTCAGCAGCGCGAGCTCGCCAGAAACCGCATGATGTCGGAGGTGCCGAAGGCGGATGTGGTGGTGACCAACCCGACGCACTTTGCCGTTGCCCTGAAATACGACAGTACGAAGATGGGGGCGCCGCAGGTGGTGGCCAAGGGCATGAACCTGGTGGCGCAAAAAATCCGCGATCTGGCCGGCGAACACAATGTGCCGGTGATCGAGTTGCCGCCGCTGGCGCGTGCCCTGCACCGCCATGTCGATATCGGCGAGACGGTGCCGGCAGCGCTCTATACAGCGGTTGCCGAGGTGATGGCCTACATTTACCAGATGAACAGCTTCATGGCGCAAGGCACGGCAGGCGGTTTGCTGCCGCCGGTGGCGCCGGTGGCGGTTGCGGTGCCGACTGGGCTAGACCCTGGAGAAATCCGCTAAATGGCCACCCAAGCCCTCTCCTGGCAGTCCCTGCTGCGCCCTGAAAATATGAAGGCGCTGGCGGCGCCGATCCTCATCATCCTCGTGCTGTCGATGATGGTGCTGCCGCTGCCGTCCTTCATGCTCGACCTGTTCTTCACCTTCAACATCGCGCTGTCGGTGATGGTGATGCTGGTGGCGCTCTACACGCTGAAGCCGCTGGATTTTTCGATCTTCCCGACGGTGCTGCTGGTCACGACCCTGCTGCGCCTCTCCCTCAACGTCGCCTCGACGCGCATCGTGCTGCTCGAAGGCCACACCGGCCCGGACGCGGCCGGCAAGGTGATCGAAGCCTTCGGCCACTTCCTGGTCGGCGGCAACTACGCCGTCGGCATCATCGTCTTCCTCATTCTCACGCTGATCAACTTCATCGTCATCACCAAGGGCGCCGGCCGTATCGCCGAAGTGTCGGCGCGCTTCACCCTGGATGCGATGCCCGGCAAGCAGATGGCGATCGACGCCGATCTGAATGCCGGCCTGATCGGCGAACAGGAGGCGCGCAGCCGGCGCAAGGAGATCGCGCAGGAAGCCGATTTCTTCGGTTCCATGGACGGCGCCTCGAAATTCGTGCGCGGCGATGCGATTGCCGGCATCCTGATCCTGATCATCAACATCATCGGCGGCCTGATCATCGGTGTCCTGCAGCACGACATGACCGCCGGAGCGGCAGCCAAGACTTACACCCTGCTGACCATCGGCGACGGCCTGGTGGCGCAGATTCCGGCGCTGATCGTTTCGGTGGCGGCTGGCCTGGTGGTGTCGCGCGTTAGCGACGACAAAGACCTCACCACCTCGTTCATGGCGCAGTTGTTCGGTAATCCGACGGTGTTGATGCTGGCTGGCGGCATCCTCTTCATCCTCGGCGTGATTCCCGGCATGCCGTCCTTCGTGTTCCTGCTGCTGGCGTCAGGATTGTTCGCGCTGGCCTGGATGAAAGCGCAACAGAAGCAGGCTGCCGCATTGGCTGCAGAGGAGAAACCCGCCGCTGCCGCCGTGTCGCCGGAGGAGAGCGTCGAAGCCAGTTGGGCCGATGTCGCGCCGGTCGATGTGCTGGGTCTCGAGGTCGGTTACCGCCTGATCCCGCTGGTCGATCGCGGCCAGGATGGCGAACTGCTGAAGCGCATTCGCGGTCTGCGCAAGAAATTCGCGCAGGAAGTGGGTTTCCTCTCCGCGCCGGTGCATATCCGCGACAATCTTGAGCTCAAGCCGAATGGCTATCGCATTACCTTGAAAGGTGTTGAGGTCGGTGCCGGTGAAGCCTTCCCCGGCATGCATCTGGCCATCAACCCGGGGCGGGTCAGCGGCATGCTGGCCGGCAACCCGACCAAGGACCCGGCCTTCGGCCTGCCGGCCGTGTGGATCGACGCGGCCATGCGCGATCAGGCGCACATCATGGGTTACACGGTGGTCGATGCCGGCACGGTAGTGGCCACCCATCTCAATCACCTCATCCTGACGCATGCCGCAGAACTGCTGGGACGTCAAGAAACCCAGGCGCTGCTCGATCACCTGGCGAAGGATGCGCCGAAGCTCATCGAAGAACTGGTGCCGAAGGTGCTGCCACTTTCGACCGCCCAGCGCGTGCTGCAGAACCTGCTGGAAGAGGGCGTCAATATCCGCGACATGCGCACCATCATCGAGACACTGGCGGAAAACGCGCCGCGTACGCAGGATCCTGCCGAACTGACGGCGCTGGTGCGCGTCAGCCTGGGCCGCGCGATTGTTCAGCAACTCTATCCGAACGGTCAGGAGCTGTCCGTGATGGCGCTCGAACCTGGCCTCGAGCGCCTGCTGGCGCAGGCGATGCAAGGTGCCGGTGCCGACGGTTCGGGTATCGAGCCGGGCCTGGCCGACACGCTGTTGCGCGAGACGGTGGCGGCGGCCAAGCGGCAGGAAGACCTCGGCTTGCCTGCCGTACTGCTGGTGCCGAGCAGTTTGCGCTGGCTGATGTCGCGCTTTTTGCGCCGTGCCTGGACAAATCTGAAGGTGCTGGCGAACAGTGAAATTCCGGATTCGAAAACGATCAAGGTGACGGTCGTCATTGGCGCCAAGGCCTGATGACCAGCGACAACAAAAGGAAATTAAATGGCCCCCATACTCATTATGTTCGCTGCCCCCATGAAATCACCCGAAGCGGTGACGGGGGTCCTCATTTTGCAACTGAGCTCCTTCGGGACGGCCCTTCAGGAGTCATGACATGACAGTTAAACGATTTTTCGGTGAAAGCGCGCGCGATGCCTTGCGCAAGGTCAAGGAGGCGCTTGGCCCGGAGGCGATTGTCATCTCCAATAAGGCGGTGCCCGGCGGCGTCGAAATCACCGCCATGAGCGCCGACAGCCTTGATGCCTTGTCGCGTCAAGGCGCCCCGAGCCCTGCGCCTGCCGTTCCCGCGTCCGCGGCGAAACCGGCTGGCGCCGTACCCGCTACGGGGCATTTCATACCGCCGGCGCCGACTTTTGCGACCCACGGCGGGATTCCCGACGAAGACGATTACACCGTCAGTCTTTCGACAAAGGCACGCGCGCCGCAGCCTTTCCAGTCCTGGCAACCCTGGCCGCAACCCGAGCCGGTGCGCCAGAACATTGCGCCGGTCAGCGACGAAAAAGTCAAGTTGCGCCCCTTGCCGCCTAAACCGGCTGCAGCACCCGGGCACGACCGGCTGCCCGATCTGTCCGCTACGGTCGATCATGCTGCCCGCAACAGCGGGCTGGCAAACTTGAATGGCGGAATCGAGAGCGGTGTGCAAGTGCAGCAATTGATGGCCGAAATGCAAAGCATCCGGGGCATGCTCGAGCGCCAGCTGGCTGGCTTTGCCTGGGGCGACATGACGCGCCATGCGCCGGCCAAGGCACAGTTGCTGGGCGAAATGCTGGAAGCCGGGTTTTCCGGACTGCTGGCGCGGCGTCTGGTCGAAGACATGCCTGACGATCTTGAGTTGCAGGATGGCCGCAAATGGCTGGTCGGTGCCGTCAATCGCCGTTTGCGCACCTTGACCAGCGAAAACGACCTGATCGACCGCGGTGGCGTGTTCGCGCTGGTGGGGCCGACCGGCGTCGGCAAGACCACCACGACCGCCAAACTCGCCGCGCGCTGTGTGGTGCGCTATGGCGCCGACAAGCTGGCGTTGCTGACGACCGATGGCTACCGGATCGGCGCGCATGAGCAGTTGCGCATCTATGGCCGCATCCTCGGCGTGCCGGTGCATGTCGTGCGCGACAGCGAAGATCTGCGCCGCACGCTCACCGAGTTGCGCGGCAAGCACATGGTGCTGATCGATACCGTGGGCATGAGCCAGCGGGACCGCATGGTGGCCGAGCAGGCGGCGATGCTGATGCGTGCCGGCGAAGTGCGGCGGCTGCTGATGCTGAATGCCACCAGCCGCGGCGACACGCTCGATGACGTGATCCGCAGCTATGCCGGCGAAGATCTGGCCGGCTGCATCCTGACCAAGGTGGATGAGACAGCCTCGCTGGCGCCGGCGATCGATGCCGTGGTGCGCCACGGGCTCCTGCTCTCCTATGTCGCCAATGGCCAGCGCGTTCCGGAAGATCTGCACCTGCCTAATCGTAACTACCTGCTGCATCGTGCCTTCAAGCAGCCGAAGGCCGAATCGGCACATCGACTGAAAGCTGAAGAGGTGGGTCTGATCATGCCGTCGCGGGCCGAGACGGTGTTAGCGGCTGCGCCGCGTGGAGCGGCGCTTGTCTGATTTGCGTCGCCATGGCGAACTGGCGGGCGACCAGGCGGATGGGTTGCGCCGCCTGTTTGGCCCGGCTGCCGTGACGCTGACAGTGGCGGCACACGAAACGGCGGTGATCGACGCCTATGTAACGATCAAGCGCGTTGCGCATGAGCAATGCTGCGGCTGCTTCAAAATCGCCATCACGCATGCGCGTTCGGCCAACGAAGCGCAAGCCGTGTTCGACAACATGCGGCGCGTGGCGCATGAGTATTTGGGCGTTCATCTCGAATATCTTGGCATGGCCGCGCCAGCGGCCGGCACGCTGCGCGGCTCCGGCCCCGTCCCGCCCGGGATGATGCGGCGTGATTCGGTGCTATAGTTTGCCGGCCCGATGTTGCCGATGCGTGCACCATGCTCCGCCAGCCGCGCTTCACCAGCCACGCTTCACCAGCCATTTTTGAGTCTGATGAATCCGACGATGTATACCTCCCAGGGCACGCTCGAAAAAGAGCGGCTCGTCAATCAATATGTTCCGCTCGTCAAACGGATCGCCTTTCATCTGATGGCGAGACTGCCGGCCAGCGTGCAGATCGATGATCTCGTGCAGAACGGCATGCTCGGCCTGCTCGATGCACTGGGGCGTTTCGAGGAGGGCCTGGGCGCGCAATTCGAGACCTATGCCGTGCAACGGGTGCGTGGTGCCATGCTCGACGGCCTGCGCGAGAACGACTGGTTGCCGCGCGGCATCCGCAAGGAAATGCGCCGCGTCGAGACCGCCATCCAGAAACTCGAACACCAGCAGGGGCGCCATCCCAACGAGGGCGAACTTGCGGCAGCGTTGGACATGCCACTGGCCGATTATCAGAAGCTGTTGCAGGATGCACGCGGCCATCAAATTGTTTATCTCGAGGACCTGGCCGAGGAACATGAGGATTACCTCGAGCGGCACGCTTCAGGAGTTTCTCCCGACCCGCTGACGCTGCTTGAAGAAAGCGATGTGCGCGGAGCGCTCGTCGCGGCAATTGCCGGTTTGCCGGAGCGCGAAAAGATGATGATGGCGCTCTACTACGAGCAGGATCTGAACCTGCGGGAAATCGGTGCGGTGCTGGGCGTCACCGAGTCGCGTGTCTGTCAGTTGCATACGCAGGCCGTTACCCGCCTGCGCGCCACCATGCTGGGTGATGAAGGTCCGCTCAAGACCGCGACGAAGCGGCGTGGCCGCAAACCCAAGATGCCGCAACCCGCCTCCGCCTGACCGCCATGGATAAGATCAGCATTGTCGGCCTGGCCCTCGGTATTTTCGCCATCCTTGGCGGGCAGGTACTTGAAGGCGGACACGTCGCATCATTGTTCCAGCCGACGGCCTTTCTGATCGTCATTGGCGGCACGCTGGGGGCTGTCATGCTGCAAAGCCCGCTGGCGGTTTTTGTGACCGGGCTCAAAATGGTCAAGTGGGTGTTTGTCCCGCCGGCGACGCGACCGGAGGCGTTGATCGAACAGATCGTCCGCTGGAGCCATGTAGCGCGCAAGGAAGGCTTGTTGGCGCTTGAGGCCCAGGCCGTGACGGTGAGCGATCCCTTCATGCGTAGAGGGCTGCAACTTCTGGTGGATGGTGTCGAGCCGGATCGTCTGCGCGGGGTGTTGGAGGTCGAAATCGACGCCTATGAGGCGCAGATGAAATTATCGGCCAAGATCTGGGAAGCGGCTGGCGGTTACTCGCCGACTATTGGCATCCTCGGTGCGGTGATGGGCCTGATTCATGTCATGGAAAACCTCACCGATCCATCCAAACTCGGCGCCGGCATCGCCGTGGCCTTCGTTGCCACGATCTATGGCGTCGGCGCCGCCAACCTGATATTCCTGCCGATTGCCAAGAAACTACTGTTCAACATCAATCGTCTGGTAACCATCCGCGAGATGTTTATCGACGGCCTGATCGGTATTTCGAATGGGGATAATCCGCGCATCATCGAGAGTCGTATGCAGGGCTATATCGCCTGAGCATGGGATTGGTCATGGGGCGACGACGCAAGGGCGAGGATGAGCACGAAAACCACGAGCGCTGGCTCGTCTCCTATGCGGATTTCATTACATTGCTGTTTGCCTTTTTTGTGGTGATGTATGCACTTTCGTCGGTAAATGAGGGCAAATACCGGATATTGTCCGACTCGATTTCCTCGGCGTTTCGCAACGTGCCGGGCAGCACGGTCGGCGCGATAGTGCAGATCAATCCCAATGCACCTTTGCCGATCGGGATTCCCATCAAGAAGCCACCGCTGCCCAATATCAAGCCGGATGCCGCCCGCGAAAAAAACCGTGAAGTGCTGCGCAACAAGGCGAAGGAGATTACAGCGGCGCTGGCCCCGCTGGTGCAACAGGGGCAAGTGCGGGTTACCGAGGGAGCACTGGGCATCACCGTGGAAATCAACGCCAGCGTGTTGTTCGACTCGGGTGAGGCACGTCTGCAAACTCCCGCCGTGAGAGCGCTGACAGCGGTAGGGCAGATTCTTGCCACCACGGACTTTCCGATCACCGTCGAGGGGCATACCGACAATGCCCCGATCAATACCCCACTGTTTCCTTCAAACTGGGAGCTGTCCGGCGCTCGCGCCGCAAGCGTGGTGCGGCTGTTTATCGACACAGGTGTCAATCCGCGCAGTTTGACAGCGACCGGCTACGCGGAGCAGCGGCCGATTGCCGACAACGCGAACGCCGAGGGGCGTCAGCGCAACCGACGTGTCGCCATCAACATGGAATCGCGCACGCCAGACCAGATCAAAGAGTTGGCGTTGCCCGAATAATCCTGGAAAAGCAATCTGCCACTAGGCAGACAGCGGGCAGACAGCGTCAAGCCTTACCGAGGATCCTGCCACCCAATTGGGCTTGCGGCTGGCCATCTGGGCCGTAGTTCATCGCCCGGTTCGTTGCTGTCATCAGGATGGCGAAGGCTTGCTGGTTATGTTGAAGGTGCAGGCCGATCAGTTTGCCATTGCTGACATTGAGGCCGCGTGCTTCGGTGGCGAGATCCAGTAGTTTCTGCCATGCCTTGGTGTTGTCTTCGCCGGAGCTGGCCAGCCAGGCCTCCATACCGACGCGTCCTCTGGCGAGGCCGAGGCGTTCCAACTGACCCTCCCGTGCCTGGGCGAGTGCAGCAAGCTGGTTAGTCAGGCTGGTTTTGTTTTCGGTGAGCGGCAGCAGGGCTTCGATGTCACCTCGGGTGAGCAGTTCCTGCTCACGCTTCAGAAGTACGACGAATTCCTCAAGTCTGCGGATCTCTTCGCTCAGCGTGTTGCCAAGCAGAAAGGCAGGATTGAGAGTGGAAGAATGCGCCACGCCGGATCAGGCGGTCGGGTTCGGGCGTCCGAGCATTTCACGCACGCTGGACAGCAGGCCGTCGGCAATGCGCTCGGGGTTGATCTGGAAACGGCCTTCGGAAATGGCGGCCTTGATTTCGGCGACGCGTTGGGCGTTAACCGGCGCCTCGCCAGCGCCGACTTCCTGCATACGGGCGGATAGCGAGGAAATGTCGACGCGCTCGCTCGTTCCAGCGCGTGGCTGTGGCGAAGGGGCCGCAGCGCCGCGCGCACGTCCGGAATCCGGAGTAGTACCGACGGATGGGGTTGCGCTATTGATCTTCACGTTGTTTTCCTCTTGTTTCGGTATGGCATGCGCAGTTGCGGCAAACATCAAACCACGCTAACTCATTGTTATTCCATGAACAATACTACTCTGGCAGTATTTACGGCATAACTGGTGAAAACCTGAGAAAAAACATCGCCAGCGCCGAAGGGAATCCCGGCTTGATTATAGACGTATCCCGTTCTGGCATGACGAGTGCGTCAGTAGCCGACTTCCACGGTGCCACCGGCTTTGGCAATCCCGCTGATGACCTGACCATTGCCAAGCCTGACCTGGGCGACTTGTCCCTCGACGGCATTGTTGAGCGCCCGGCCTTCGTTGGTCACCGCAAACCCCGGTCCGCGTGAAATGACCCTGACGGTTTGTCCCTGGCGCACCACCATCATCGCCTTGAGCATGTCAGAACGTAGCGGCCGGCCGGCCGGGATCGATGTGGCGGCGGCCTTGCCGACTGCGCCGGCAAATTCGGTGAGGATGTTTGATGGCAGCTCGGACAGGTCGCCCAGTTGGGTGGCCAGATCATCCTCGACCACGACCTGCCCCTGCGCGATGGGGCGCGCACTGATCAGGTAATCGGCCTTGACGCGGATATGAACAGGTACATAAACTCGCCAGCCGGCTTCGTTGAGGCAGCGCACCAGGACGTTGATGCGTCCCCAGCCCTGCGCCCCCTGCGGGCGGCTGACATCGAACGAGTTGCAGGGCGCGAGCTGGTTGCCTGGGTCGAGACCGCCAATTTCGTAACTGACCTGCCCGGGCAGACCCTTGGTCTGGATCTTGAGCCAGCTATCGATGGCTTTTTTCACCGGAGCGGGGTCCTGTTGGGCCTGGGCCAGCGAAGCACCCAGGCCAAGGGCAAGTAAGCAGAGCAGGGTGCGGAGGGGAATGGTCAAGTGTCGCATGCCGGCATTGAACCATCTGGCAGCGGATCAGGGTTGACTGCGTATCGGCGCTTTTTCGCCGCTGTTCCCTCTTGGTGCTCGGCTAACGGGTCAGCTGGGCATAGAACAGCGGCAGACGTGTCGGCAGTTCCTCGGGCTTGCGGATCACCGCATATCCGGCCGGTCCGAACAAGTGTGGCAAATAGCTCGCGCCTTCGCGATCGATGGTTACGCAGAACGGCACCAGTCCCTGACGGCGCGCTGCGCCGATGGCGACGCGGGTGTCCTCAATGCCGTAGCGGCCCTCGTACAGATCAAGGTCGTTCGGTTTCCCGTCGGAGAGGATGAGCAGGATGCGCCGACTGGCGGTTTCGCTGCCATGCAGCGAGGCAGCGTGACGGATGGCTGCACCGAGGCGGGTGTAGTAGCCGGACTTGATCGCAGCGATCCTGCCGCGCACCTTGTCGTCAAAGCGCTCGTCGAAGTTTTTCAGTCGATGGAAACGCACGTTGCTGCGCTTGAGCGACGAGAAGCCGCAGATCGCGAAGCGGTCACCGGTGGCGTCCAGCGCTTCGCCAAACAGCAGCAAGGAATCGCGGATGACGTCGATTACCCGGGCGTCGGATGAAATCCAGGAGTCGGTCGACAGCGACAGATCGGCCAGTACCAGGCAGGACAGGTCGCGCGTGCGTTTCTCGAGCGAGAGATAGAGTTGTTCGGAGGGGTGGCGACCGACGCTGCGGTCGGTCTGTGCACGCACTACTGCATCGACGTCGAGTTCGGTGCCGTCGGGGCGATGCTTGAGCCAGATGCGACCCGGCTGCAACGCGGCAAACTGCTGGTGCAGGCGCCGCGCGGTACGGCGCAGACCTGGAGGCAGAGCGGCCGGAGCGGCGTTGCGTGCCACCAGCTCGGTCAAACACACGTGGTCTTCGAGCAGGCGCTGCTTGCGATAGTCCCACTCGGGTAGCCGGATGCCTGGCCCGAGCACGACATCGTCCTCGGCGTCCGACGGCAGGTCGAGGTCGAATTTGACTTTCGATGCAATCGGTTCCTTGTCCTGGGCAAGGGAAAGGTGGTCGAGGTCACGCGCGGCAGCTGCGGCGTTCGGGTCGGGGTCGTCGTCAGTCGGGCGGTTGATGCGCAGGAATTCGGCTACGGCGAGCAGGCTTTCGGCGCGGAACATGATCGCCAGGCCGTTCTTCTCCTGCGGCATGTCCTCGCGTTGGGCGCGATAGGCGTGCCGCTCCGTCTCCTCCGACGGCGGCGCGCCATTGGTGGTCTGTTCGTGATCGGCATCGGTCGAGCGGACTGCTGATGCGCGTGTCCCCAAGGCGCCCGAAAGCCAAAGCCGTACCGGTTCGGCCGCAGGTGCGTCAGTGCTTACTGCGGGCAGGATCGTTACACTGCCAGGTTCTGTCAAGGCGCACCGGATCGCCTGTTCGCGTTCGGCCTCGGCCGCGGGTAGCCGGGACGGCTCGATGCGGGTTGGCAGATACGCATTGACCAGTCGGCGGTAGCGAGCGCTGATTCCCGGCCAGGTTTTGAGGACGGAACAGGTTGCGGCTTGATTGCGCCGGAAATCGCCTGCGGGGTCGGGCGTGAACCCCGGGTCGTCGGGTAGCCGGTCGTGTGCGGCGGCCAGGGCGGCAAGCCACAGGTAGAGGTCGCGGTTCAGGGCGCGCTCTGGCAAGCAGTCGATCTCCGGCGGTAGCCGCAGTGTTGCCTGATCCATGCGCGCCAGTGCCATCTTGTCGCCGACCCCGGCAATCCGTGCGAACCAGCCACGCCGAGCACCGTGCTGGTCGTTGGTCGCTGCCGCCACGAGCAAGCCAGGGTCGCCACCGAGTGCGCGGAAGTAGACGCCGGCGGTGCGTTCGATTTCCTTGAGCCGGACTGCCGCTGCCGGGAACCGTTGTTCGGCCGTGCGCGTGATCAGGCGGTGCCAGAGCTTGCCTACGGTTTCTTCCATGTCCGGATCACTGTTTGCGCCGTCGCAGCTGCGCGGCGGAGCGGAAGCCAGCCTCATTCTCGCGGGCTGCCGCATCGCTGACCCAGGCGAGCAAGGGGCCGTCCGGGTTGTCGCGCTGCGTCTGCCCGCAGGCGTCGATGCACTGGCCGCACTGGGTGCAGGTGAACATGTGGCGCTTGATGTTGCGTGGCGGCAGGCGCATTGGACAAGCCGCCTCGCAGGCCGAAGAGCGGTCAGGCAGGCAGGTGGCGCAGGTTGTGGCACGCTGGCGTTT
Organism: Rhodocyclaceae bacterium; assembly: GCA_013791905.1. Classification (GTDB taxonomy): domain Bacteria; phylum Pseudomonadota; class Gammaproteobacteria; order Burkholderiales; family Rhodocyclaceae; genus Sulfuricystis. The sequence continues at coordinate 64,467 of VMSX01000029.1, forward strand.
GAATCCCACCACCATCGCATTGCGATTGCCCATCCACGCGAGACTCTGGAACAGTCCCACGGCGCATGCGTAGCGGCAGAACAGGTGGCGGGCGAAGAGGAATTCGAATGACAATGCCGCCGTGCCGATCCCGATAAAGAGCGCCTGATTGCGGGTGAGTTCACCGTGCCACAGGTTGCCGTATACCTGTGCCGGGGGAATCAGATAGGTGAGCAGAACGACCGCCCAGAGCAGGGCGAACAGTACCGCAGCCGGAACGACGATGCCCCACCAGCGCGGATCGGGTTGCCAGCGCGCGCCATCGGAACGCCAGGGCGTGAGTCGGGCCGTTTCCCAGACGCTGGGTTTGCCGGAGGCGCGGATCATCAACCGGTTGATGGTTTCCACCACCGAGAAATGAGGGCACAGCCAGCCGCAGTAGAGGCGCCCCCACTTCCAGGCCACAAACAGGAACAGCGCAGCGCCACCGAGCAGGGGCAGGAACAGGCGGAGGATCACATTTCCCGCTGCTGCGAATGGGCCGCTGCGCCCGGCGAGGAAATCATCCAGGCCAAGCCGCCATTCCATGCCCAGCAACCAGGCGTGACCGACCGTCAGATCGAAGCGCAGCAGATCGAAGATTGGCGCGATGATGAACAACAGAAAAAAGCCGGTCTGCCACCAGGCGCGCTTGACCTGGGTATTGCTGCGTGAGGGCGATGGCACGGCAGCGATCGGGATGGTGCGTCTGTTACCCGTGAGCGAGCCCTTTCCGGGGGAACCGGCATGGGATGGACTAAGCGGCACGGTCATTGCGTGAGTATCATTCTTCGATGCGCGGGCCGAGCAGTGGATAGCGCCACTTGCGCGCGAGAATCGCCCGATTCAGGCCGAACACGCCGAGCAGGATCAGGGCGGCATGGACGCAGATGAAGTACAACACTCCGATGACCCACGAAACCGGGTTATCGAGGCCACCAAGCAGGAATATCGTGACGCTCACCCCGACCAGGATGGCACCGCCGCTGATGCTGGTGACAACGGTCTGCTGCAGGTGGTTGCGGACGACGGCCGAGTCGCTGTGGCGATACTTCCACCATAAAAGCACCATCAGCACGAAGCCGAGAACCGGAATGATCATCAGGTTGGCCAGAAACAGCGCTTCGGCAAGCACCGCAATCGGCGGACCGGGCATGTTCTCCTTGAGCAGATTGGGTTGCCTGTCAGTCATCGAAAATAGACTCCGGTAAAAGGGTGATTGAACAATTCGAGAGAAGACGCTCCCTGCCCGAACATATTTGGCCGACAGGTCAGCAGACCCTGTCGCGGCTTGCTTGGCGGCCGTTTAGCGGCCGAACGTTGCCGCCACAACTTCCATCAGTGCTGCGGCAATCTCCGCGTCGTCGGTGAGACTCTCGACGATGGCGGCGCGGCACGCGCTGACCGGGTCCATGCCGGCGCGGATCAGCAGCGCTGCGTAGACGAGCAGGCGCGTGCTGGCGGCTTCTTCGAGGTCGTGCTCTTTCAGGGTGCGCAGCGAGTTGGCGATGCCGACCAGGCGGCGTGCCAGATCAAGGTCGCAGCCGACTTCACCGAGCAAAATCGCTTCTTCGCGCTCGCTGGTCGGGAAGTCGAAACGCAGGCTGACGAAGCGCTGCCGGGTCGACGGCTTCATGCCCTTGAGCAGATTCTGGTAGCCGGGGTTGTAGGAAACCACCAGCATGAATCCCGGTGGCGCCTTGAGCAATTCGCCGGTGCGGTCGATCGGCAGGATGCGCCGGTCGTCGGCGAGTGGATGCAGCACCACAGTGGTGTCCTTGCGTGCCTCGACAATCTCGTCGAGATAGCAGATGCCACCTTCGCGTACAGCCCGCGTCAGGGGGCCGTCGCACCAGACAGTCTGGCCGTCACCGATCAGATGGCGGCCGACCAGATCGGCTGCCGTCAGGTCGTCGTGGCAGGCCACCGTGTAAAGGGGCAGTCCCAGCCGTGCCGCCATGTGGGCGACAAAACGGGTTTTGCCGCAACCGGTCGGTCCCTTTATGAGCAGTGGCAATTTGTTCTGCCAGGCATGCTCGAACACGGTGACCTCGTCGCCGGCAGCTTGATAGAACGGTACGGCAGGATGCGGGTTTTCAAGTTTCATGCAGTAAGTCCTTTCCCGCCGGCCGGAGCCGGCGGGCTGACGACGTCAGGCGATCAGTGGCTTGCTTTCACCTTTGACGAAGAAGCTCGTTACATAGGTTACCAGTCCGGTGAAGAACGCCACCCCGGCCCAGACGCGCATCCAGTAGAACAGTGCGACCTGGTCCTGCGCCATCATGAACGACATCGGGGTATCGGATACGCGTTGCAACCAGATTTGCAGGATGCCGGCCGCCGTGAGGAACAGCGTGATGAATACCATCGAGATGGTCATGATCCAGAAGCTCCACATTTCCAGTGTCTGGGCTTTCGGGCTGTTTGCCGCCCGCCCGCGCAAAATCGGCATCGCATAACTGATGATCGTGATCACCACCAACACGTAGGCGCCATAGAACGCCAGGTGGCCATGTGCGGCGGTGATCTGGGTGCCGTGCGTGTAATAGTTCACCGGCGCCAGGGTGTGCAGAAAGCCCCACACACCGGCGCCGAGGAAGGCCATGACACCGGTGCCCAGTGCCCACAGCACGGCAGCCTTGTTCGGATGCTCGCGGCGGCGGCGGTTCACCATGTTGAAGGCAAAGACGGTCATGGCGAAGAAGGGAATCGGTTCGAGCGCGGAGAAGAACGACCCCCACCATTGCCAGTATTCCGGCGTGCCGATCCAGAAATAGTGGTGGCCGGTGCCGATGATGCCGGTAACCAGTGCCAGCGTGATGATCACGTACAACCATTTTTCGATGACTTCACGGTCGACCCCGGTGACCTTGATCAGCACGAAGGCCAGCAGCGCGGCCATGATCAATTCCCACACACCCTCGACCCACAGGTGCACAACCCACCACCAGAAAAACTTGTCAATGACGAGGTTGGCCGGGTTGTAGAACGCGAACAAGAAGAAGATCGCCAGACCCCACAGGCCGATCAGCAGGACGAGATTGATCACCGTCTTGCGCCCCCTGAGCAGCGTCATGCTGATGTTGAACAGGAATGCCAGCGCGACCACCACGATGCCGATTTTGGTCAGCAAGGGTTGTTCGAGAAACTCGCGGCCCATGGTGGCAAGGATGTTGTTGCCGGTCATTGTGGCGAGCGTGTTGTAGTCGACGAACAGGTAGCCGAGAATTGTCAGGACACCCGCGGTGAGAAAGACCCAGAACAGGACCCAGGCCAGTAGCGGGCTGTATAGCTCGGTTTCGGCTTCTTCGGGCACGAGGTAATAGGCGGCGCCCATGAAGCCGAACAACAGCCAGACGATCAGCAGGTTGGTGTGCACCATGCGGGCGATGTTGAACGGAATCTCCGGGAACAGAAAGTCACCGATGACATATTGGGTGCCGAGGATGAGGCCGAAAATGACCTGCCCGGCAAACAGCGCGATTGCCGCGATGAAGTAAGGCAGCGCGACCGCTTGAGATTGGTATTTCATGACGTGGGTCCCTTATGCGTAAGCTCGATAGGAATTGATGGGCGGGCGGCTCAGCCTTCGATGTTGGGTGGCCATTTCTGCGTATTGATTCCTGCCGAGTAGCGGAAGAACTCAACCAGATCGTCCAGTTCCTTATCGGTCAGATGGAATTGCGGCATCTGCCGGCGGCCCGGGGCATTGGTCGGCATGGCCTGGATCCAGGCCTTGATGAAGTCAGGGCCACGGCGGGTGTACACGTTGCCCAGTTCGGGTGCGTAATAGGCACCTTCACCGAGGAGGGTGTGACAGCCGATGCAGTTGCGGGTCTCCCAGATGTGTTTGCCGGCGACGGCACCCGGAGTGAGGTTTTGCCGGTTGTCGGTCTTGGGCAGTGCCTTCATGGTGTCGAAGGTCAGGGCCAGGAAAAGGAGGAAGAAGAAGACCGACCCGCCATAGAAGACATTGCGGGCCATGGCTTTGGTGAAAGTGCCGCTCATGGGTTACCTCTTTTCGTATTGTCGGCTTGAGATAAATTGCCGAGTTGATCGGACGAGTTCGCGATGAACTCGGCAGACACTTTACGTCGCGCGATTCTTCTAGAAAATGATATTAGTCAACTTTGTTAGTCAACTTTGCTGGTAACTTGTTGCCTGGGTGTTGCAGTCTGCTGCACTCAGATAGGTGGTGCGTGCATGCAGCATCAAATCCGAGCAAGAACAATCAAGAACGCCATGACCTCAATTCCATTACCCTTGTACGTCGCATTTTTCTTCTTCTTCGGTGGGGCGTTGATACTGAATCTTTTCCACCGCTACCAGAACAAGCAGAGAGCGTTGCCAGCGCGCGACCTGTACCTTTCAGCTCACCAGCTGGCCGAGCCGGTCTGTCATGTATGTGGGTCTGCCAGGCTTGCAGAGAGAGGACTGACGCATGGCGCGGATGAGCGGCGCATCTTCAGTTGCCTCGACTGCAAATCAATGTTGTTTCAGGATCACCACGCGGCAACCGCGGAGGAAGTTTCCGCCTGACGGCGGCTGGGCGCGACTTTGCCGGCTATTGGCCGGCGCAGCGAGCAGGCAAAAATTGCCGCTCTACAGTCAGCTTGCCGGTTGATTTGCCGGCAGCAAGGCGCATTAGAAAACACGGGATGGCTTACAGCTAGTGCGTTGCGGGCTTCTGGCACGGTTACTGCATATTGGTACTGCCCGAACAACTATTGCCCTACCAACCATGATCGACCGCCTTGAACAAGACCTGCAATTCACCCAAACGGCTCTCAAGTTGCGCAGCCATCGGCAGGAATTGCTGGCGTCGAATATTGCCAACGCCGACACGCCGCACTTCAAGGCGCGTGATATCGACTTCAAGTCGGCGCTGGCCAATGCCCTGGGCGGCACCGGCGCGGCTGGAGTGGCGCCGGTAAGCCTGGCACGCACCCATGCAGGACATCAAGGCGGAGAAGGCGCGACGCCGTTTGGCGCCGCTGCCAAATATCGTAGCGAGTATCAGGGCTCCGTCGATGGCAATACCGTGAATATGGATATCGAGCGTGCTGCATTTGCCGAGAACGCCATGCAAACCGAAGCGCTGATGACTTTTATTAACAAGCGCTTCCGTGGTTTGACTACCGCCATTCAGGGCCAATAAGGCGCGAGAGCAAACATGAGCGACTTCAGAATCTTCGCCATCGCCGGCTCTGCGCTTACCGCGCAGTCCGCCCGCCTCAATGCCGTGGCGAGCAATCTTGCCAACGCCGACAGCGTGGCTGGTGCCGACGGTCAGCCCTACCGCGCCAAACAGGTGGTGTTCCAGGCCATGCCGGTCGAAGGCGGTGGCATGGGGGTGCGCGTGACGCAGGTGGTGGACAGCGCAGCCCCGTTGCGCATGACCTACGACCCGGCCAATCCCGCCGCCAATGAGCAGGGTTATGTGGCGATGCCTAATGTGAACGTGGTGGAGGAAATGGTGAACATGATCTCAGCCTCGCGCGCCTACCAGACCAATGCCGAAGTAATGAACACCGCCAAGACCTTGATGACCAAGGCGCTGGCAATTGGCCAGTAATCGGAGAAAACCATAATGACAACCGCAGTCACGAACACCCAAAACAGTCAGGCCGCAGAAATTTATAGTGCGCTCAATGTCACGCGCGAAACAGGAACGGCCACCGAAGACATTCAGAACCGTTTTCTCACCTTGCTGACGGCCCAGTTGAAAAACCAGGATCCGACCTCGCCAATGGATAGCGCGCAGATGACCTCGCAATTGGCGCAGATCAGCACGGTGGATGGTATTGAACGGCTAAACGACACGCTACAGAAAATGCTTGGCAGCACCACCGATGCTCAAGCCATGCAGGCAGCGGCGCTGGTCGGGCGGGGTGTGCTGGTACCCGGTTCCGCTCTGCAACTGGTCGAAGGCTCAGCCGTCGGCGCATTGGAACTGAGTGGTCCGGCCGACCAGGTCACCGTCGCCATCAAGGATGCCAGTGGCCTCGTACAACGGACGATCAATCTTGGCGCGCTTTCCGCCGGCGTCCATGGTTTCTCATGGGACGGCATGAACGACGGCGGCGCACCGGTCGTGGATGGCAGTTACAGCATGAGTATTGCTGCCGAACAAGGCGGCAAATCGGTCACGGCGAACGCTCTGGCGTTGGGGATGGTGTCCAGCATCACGCGCGCCGGACAAGGCATGGCGGTCAATGTGGGTTCGCTGGGTGCTTTCACCCTGGCGGATATCAGAGAAATTCTTTAACGAATAATAGCGGGAGACAGCGATGAGCTTTCAACAAGGTTTGAGCGGACTGAATGCGGCAGCCAAGTCGCTCGATACGCTCGGCAACAATATTGCAAACTCCGGCACGGTCGGCTTCAAGTCGTCCTCCACCCTGTTCGGCGACGTTTTCGCGGCCACGCTCGGCGGTGGCATCCAGGTTGGCATCGGTGTCTCAGTGGGTGGTGTTAGCCAGCAATTCTCCCAAGGCAACCTGACGGTGACCAGCAACCCGCTGGATCTGGCCATTAACGGCCAGGGCATGTTTCGCCTGTCCAATAACGGTGCCACGACTTTTACGCGCAACGGCCAGTTCAACATCGACAAGGACGGTTTTGTCGTCAATACCAGCGGCTACCGGCTGACCGGTTATCTGGCCAATGCCGCAAACGTTATCGTGCCATCGACGCCGGCTGAAATCTTCATCAACACGGCCGACCTCCAGCCACAAGCGACTGGCAACTCGAGCGTAGGTGCCCGAATCGGTCTCAACCTGGACTCGCGGCAATCGAGCTATTTGCCGCTGGCGGCTGCCGCAGCGGCAGCGGGGACGGCGGCATCAGCTGCAGTACTGCTTGCTAACCCGGCTGCCGCAGCGGAAGCCGCCGCAGCATCGACGGCGGCATCGACGGCGGTGACGGGAGGGGCGACGATGGCCGCAGCGGCGGCGGCGGCATCGGCAGCAGTATTGGCCCTTACTCCAGCGGCCACCGCAGAAGCCGCTGCAGCGGCTTCTGCGGTGGCATCATCCCCCACCCCGGCAGCGGCATTCAACGTCAACGACCCGCTGACGTATAACAGTTCGACCTCGATCACGGTTTTTGATTCTCTTGGCAATCCACATCTGATGTCGCTTTTCTTCAGAAAGACTGCCGCCAACAATTGGGATCTCTATACCAACCTGGATGGGGGCACCGCATCGCCGGCCACCACCCTGTCCTTCAACAGCACCGGTACCCTGACAGCGCCGGCGGGGGGCATCATTGCCCAAACCCACGCAGTGACAACGGGTGCCACTTCACCCCTCACCTTCAACCTCAATCTGGTCGGATCGACCCAATACGGCAACATTTTTGGCGTCAATAGCGTTGCCCAGGACGGGTATACCTCGGGTCGCCTGTCCGGCCTCAGCATCGCGGCCGACGGCACCATCCAGGGTCGATATAGCAACGGCCAATCGCGCGACCTGGCGCAGGTGGTGCTTGCCAACTTCAACAACCCGAACGGTCTGACTTCGCTGGGCAATAACCAGTGGGGCGAGACCCCGGAATCCGGCCAGCCGCTGGTCGGCGTGCCAGGCAGCGGTTCGCTCGGCGCGCTGCAGTCAGCGGCGGTTGAAGAATCGAACGTTGACCTGACGGCCGAACTGGTGGCGATGATTACCCAGCAGCGCGCCTATCAGGCCAATGCGCAGACCATCAAAACGCAGGACCAGATTTTGCAGACCCTGGTCAACCTGCGTTAAAAGTCGGCGCTGACGAGACGGCGAAATGAGCGGCGAAATAAACCATGGATAAACTGATCTACACCGCGATGACCGGCGCCAGTGCCACACTGGGACGGCAGGCTGCAGTGGCGCACAATCTCGCCAACGTCGCCACGCACGGCTACCGTGCGGAAGAGCATCGCCTGCGCGCGGCGCAGGTGCAGACACACAACAACACGCCGCCCGCCCTGCCAACGCGGGCCTTTACCGTCGATGCCAGTACGCACAGTGATTTCCGGGAAGGCTCGTTGATGCATACCGGCGGCATTTTCGATGTCGCGGTACGTGGCCGTGGCTGGATTGCGCTGGCGCTGCCAGATGGCAGCGAGGCCTACACGCGCAACGGCGGCTTCGAGATTTCCGAGAATGGCGTGCTGCAAACCCGTGGCGGCATCCCGGTGCAGGGCGATGGCGGGCCACTGGCGATTCCGCCCGATACCCGCGTCTCCATTGAGGGCGACGGCACAATCTCGGTGACGCCCGAAACCGGTGCGAAGAATACCGTGAATGCAGTCGGCCGCATCAAGCTGGTGAACCCGCCAGAAGCCGATCTGGTGCGTGGCCCTGACGGACTGTTCCGCATGAGAACCGGCGATCCGGCGCCTCAGGACGAGCAGGTGAAAGTGTCTTCCGGCTACCTTGAAAACAGCAATGTCAATCCGGTCGAGCAGATGGTGACGATGATTTCGCTGGCGCGCCAGTTTGAAATGCAGATCAAGCTGCTGACCAATGCCGAAACGAATGATCGTGCCGCCACGCAAGTGCTGGCGCAACGCTGATGGACTGTTATTTGTGAGGATGATTGAATGATCCGCTCCCTGTGGACTGCCAAAACCGGTCTGGATGCCCAGCAGACTCATCTCGATGTCATTTCGAATAACCTCGCCAACGTCAGTACCAACGGCTTCAAGCGGCAACGGGCGATCTTCGAAGACCTGCTCTACCAGACCATGCGCCAGCCGGGCGCCCAATCGTCCCAGCAGACACAGGTTGCCTCTGGACTGACGATCGGCGTCGGCGTCCGCACCGTGGCGACCGAAAATATTCATACGCAAGGCAGCCTGCAGCGCACCGAAAACTCTCTCGATATGGCGATCAATGGTCAGGGATATTTCCAGATCCAGATGCCGGATGGCACACTGGCTTATTCGCGGAGCGGCACCTTCCAGCGCGACAGCACCGGCCAGATCGTCACGCCGAGCGGCTACCCGCTGTCGCCAGCCATTACCATCCCCTCCGATGCCCTGAGCATCACCATCAGCCGGGATGGCATCGTGTCGGTTCTCCAGACCGGCAACACGACGCCGACCCAGGTGGGCAACATACAACTGGCCACCTTCGTCAATCCGGGCGGCCTGCAAAGCACCGGAGAAAACCTGTTTGTCGAAACCGCCTCGTCCGGCACGGCAACGCCGAACACGCCGGGCAGCAATGGTTCCGGTCTGATCAACCAGGGCATGGTGGAAACCTCGAACGTCAACGTAGCTGAAGAACTGGTCAACATGATCCAGACGCAGCGCGCTTATGAATTGAATTCGCGTGTCGTGCAGACTTCCGATTCGATGCTGGGCAGATTGGCGCAATTGTGATGAACGCCATGAAATCACTGACTATCTTGCTGGCACTCATGGCGGGCTTGCTCGCCGGCTGCGTGACCACCCCGCCAGCGACCGCCGTGCATCAACCGATGACGGTCCGGCCGGAGGCGCGCTTGGGCGTTGCCCCCGCCAACGGCAGCATTTACAACGTCGCCAGCGCGCGCCCTCTGTTCGAGGACCGGCGGGCGCGCTACATCGGCGACACCATCACTATCAACATTGCCGAAAAAACTGCGGCAGCGAAGAAATCCGACACCAAGGCCGATCGCAGCCATGATGCTTCATTGGCCGTGCCGACGATCGCCGGCTTGCCGTTCAAGAGTTTCCAGGGCACCACGCTGGGGGCGAGCAGCAGCACCGCATTCGAAGGCAAGGGCGAAAATTCGTCGTCGAACAATTTCACCGGCACGTTGACGGTGACCGTGATCGACGTCTATCCGAATGGCAACCTGCTGGTGTCGGGCGAGAAACAGATTGGACTCAAGGAAGGTGAAGAGTTCGTGCGCTTCTCGGGCGTAGTCAATCCCAACAACATCACTGCCAGCAATACCGTGCAATCCGTGCAAGTCGCCGATGCGCGCATCGAATACAAGGCCAATGGCTTCATTGATTCGGCCCAGGTAATGGGCTGGTTGGGGCGATTCTTCCTGACTTTCCTGCCGTTCTAAATTGATTGACACCATGAGTACCACACATAAAGTTCTGATCGGCCTGATGTGGGTTTTCGCCGCCCTGTTGGTGAGTGATGCCGCCCGCGCCGAACGCATCAAGGAAATCGCCTCGATTGCTGGGGTGCGTAGCAACCAGTTGGTGGGCTACGGCATTGTCATCGGCTTGGATGGCACCGGTGACCAGACGACACAGACGCCTTTTACGGTGCAGAGCATGATCAACATGCTGTCGCGCATGGGCGTCTCACTGCCGCCGGGCCAGTCGCTGCAATTGAAAAATGTGGCTGCGGTGATGGTGACGACCGACCTGCCGCCCTTTGCGCGTATTGGCCAACCTATCGACGTGACGGTTTCATCGATCGGCAATGCGAAATCATTGCGCGGTGGCACTCTGGTCATGACGCCTTTGAAGGGTGCGGACGGTCAGACCTATGGCATGGCGCAAGGCAACGTGGTGGTGGGCGGCGCGGGTGCCTCGGCTGGTGGCGCGAAGACCACCGTCAACCACCTCTCGGTGGGCCGCATCGCGAATGGCGCGACCGTGGAGCGCGAAGTGTCAATGGTCATCGGTCAGGGCGATATCGTTAGTCTGGAACTGCGCCGTACGGATTTCGGCACTGCCCAGCGCGTGACTGATGCGATCAATCTGGCCATGGGCCAGGGCACGGCCAGCGCAATAGACGCTCGCCAGGTGCAGGTCAGACTGCCGGTCAATCTTGGCGAACGCGTCGCGTTTCTCGGCGCTGTGGAAAATCTTAATGTGACGCCGATGAAGATGGCCGCCAAGGTAATCGTCAATGCACGGACCGGCTCGGTGGTGATGAACCATGCCGTCACGATTGAAGAATGCGCCATCGCCCACGGCAACCTTTCCGTTTCGGTGACCGCCGACAATACCGTCAGCCAGCCAGGTGCCTTGTCGGGGGGGCAGACGGTGGGTGTCACCAATGTTGCCATTGATATCAAGCAGGAAGGCGGCGCCTTGCAGGCGCTGAAGACGGGGGTGAACCTGGCCGACGTGGTGAAGGCACTCAACGCCATCGGCGCCAATCCGCAAGACCTGATTGCCATCCTGCAGGCAATGAAGATGGCCGGTTCGCTGCGCGCCGAGCTGGAAATTATATAAACGATCATCCCCCCAGCCCCCTTCCTGGGGAAGAGGGTGATGGGGGTTCGCGGGCGGTGCCCGCTCCATGTTTGGCCGTTCCTCCTTGGGACGGCCCGGCGGAGGAACACGGCATGAATTGCCGGTATGTTCGGACAATTGCCGCTGCCAGTGCACGGCAACCTATAGGACGATGAACTCAGCGACCCCAATCCCCTCTATTTTTGACACGCAATCGCTCACCGCGTTGAAGGGCGACTTGCGCAAAGGCGATGCGCAGGCACTGAAAGCGACCGCGCAACAGTTTGAAGCAGTGTTCCTGCAGATGATCCTGAAGTCGATGCGGGCCGCCACCCCGCAGGACGGCATCTTCGACAGCGAACAGACGCGTTTTTATCAGGAAATGCTTGACTCGCAGCTGTCTCAGGTTATGGCCGCAAAAGGTGGCATGGGATTGGCCGCAGTGATCGAGCGCCAACTGTCACGACCAGATGCCGTGATTGCGCCCGACAACGAGAAAGGTATGCCCTTGCTGTCGCCGGGACGCTTTATGCCGCTGGAGCCGGCGCAGCGCGCCTTCCCGCTGCCTGCCGACAAGGCGCCGCCGCTTCTTCCGATAGAGAGCAGTCCCGTGCGGCCCGCCTTGCCGCCCATTTCGGCGGCTGGCGATGGGCAAGCGCAGGCTTTCGTCAATGGTGTCTGGCCGCATGCCGCAGCGGCGAGCCAGCAAACCGGCATCCCGCCGCACTTCCTGGTGGCGCATGCGGCCCTCGAAAGCGGTTGGGGGCGCTCTGAACCGCGCTTTGCCGATGGTCGTCCCAGTCACAACCTGTTCGGCATCAAGGCGGGCAACAACTGGCAGGGTGCCGTGGTAACGGCGCCCACCACGGAATATGTCAATGGTGTCGCCGAGCAGCGCGCCGAGCGTTTTCGCGCCTATGGCTCATATGCCGAAGCCTTTCAGGATTACGCACAACTGCTGGCGAAAGCACCGCGCTATGCGGAAGTCGTGGCCAGCCGCGATGCCAGCAGCTTCGCCCGTGGCCTGCAGCGCGCGGGCTATGCCACCGATCCCCTGTACGCGTCCAAGCTGGAGCGGATCATCGGTGGCCCGACGTTGAGGACCGCACTGGCCGGTTGAAGGCCCGCCCCATCGTAGCCTCACCCGCGCGGAGAGGCTGCGATGGGGCGGGTAATTGCTGGCATAACAGTTGCTATATCTCTGGTAACCCCTCAATGGTCGGCAGTTATTGCCGATATTGAAACTGTTACACGGAGAAATCATGGCCAGCGGAATATTCAACGTCGCAATCAGCGGTCTCAATGCTGCGCAAACAGGTGTTCTTACCACCAGTCACAATATCGCCAATGCCTCGACGCCGGGTTATTCGCGGCAGCAGATCATCCAGACGACCAACACGCCGCAGTTCACCGGTGCCGGCTTCATTGGCAAGGGAACCAATGTCGAGTCTATCCAGCGCGTGTACAGCCAATATCTCACTGGCCAGGTACTGTCGGCGCAAACCGGCGCCGCCCAGATGGACAGTTATCTGGCTCAGATCAGGCAGATCGACAACCTGCTGGCCGATCCGAGTGCCGGACTGAGCCCGGCTCTGGCGGATTTTTTCAAGGGCGTGCAGGAAGTGGCGGCCAACCCCGCATCGCTGCCCGCGCGTCAGGCCATGCTCTCAAGCAGCCAGTCACTGGTGGCGCGCTTCCAATCCATTGACCAGCGCCTGCGCGAGATCCGCGAGGGCGTCAACAGCCAGATCACCAGTGAAATCACGCTGATCAATTCCTACTCAAAACAGATCGCCGACGTAAACCAGCGCATCGTTCTCGCCCAGGCCTCAGGACCAGGACAGCCCGCAAACGATCTGCTCGACCAGCGTGACCAGTTAATTGCCGATCTCAACAAGGAAATCCGCGTCAGCACACTGCAGCAAACCGATGGCACTTTTAGCGTCTTTATCGGCAACGGTCAGCCGCTGGTAGTCGGAAATCTCAGTTACACCATGCAGGCTGTCGCCGCATCCGACGATCCCGAGCGCACCATCGTCGCCTTGCGTTCGCCGACGGGAACTACAGTCAACATCCCCGAGTCCATGCTGACCGGCGGGAAACTCGGCGGCCTGATCGCCTTTCGCGCCGAATCGCTCGACTCCGTGCAGAATTCACTAGGCCGCATCGCATTGACGCTGGCGCAAAACTTCAATGACCAGCATCGGCTCGGACAGGACCTGACCGGCGCGCTGGGCAGCAATTATTTTGACACCAGCATGGCTGGGCCGGTGGTGATGGCGAACTCGAATAATGCCGTGCCACCCCAGAGTCCTGTCGTGACGGTAAGCAACTATGCCGCGCTAACGACGAGCGACTACCGTCTGAGTTACGATGGTGCCAACTACACGGTGACACGCTTGTCTGACAGCTTGACGCAAACCTTCGCCACGCTGCCGCAGACGGTTGATGGCGTAACAATTGCAACAGGTAGCTGGACTCCCGTGGCGGGCGACAGCTTCCAGATTCAGCCCACCAGAAACGGGGCCGGCAACCTGGCGCTGTCTATTAACGACACGCGTAACATCGCAGCTGCCGCGCCGATCCGCAGTTCCGCTGCGCTGACTAACAGCGGCACTGGCCGCGTTGATCCAGGTACCGTGGTCGACACGACGAACGTAGCCTTTGCCACCCCCGGCATGCTGACACCGCCGATCGTGATCCAGTTCGACACCGCAACAAGCTACACCATCTACGATAATACCAATCCGCTGGTACCCGTCGCGCTTGAAGGCCCGATTCCCTATACCGCCGGCACCGAGGTCTTCCCAACGCCTTTATCGCTCGACTACGGGTACCGGATCAAGATCAGCGGAGCGCCTGCGGGGGGGGATAAGTTCGCGGTTGACTGGAATTCCAACGGCGTTTCAGACAACCGCAATACGATGCTGCTGGGTGCGCTGCAAACGCAGACGCCGATGGCCAATGGCACGGCCAGCTACCAATCGGCGTATTCGCAGATCGTCAGCCAGGTCGGCAACAAAACGCGTGAGGTCGAGGTAACCGGCAAGGCGCAACAAACCTTGGCCGATCAGGCGCAGAACGAGGTCGAAAAAATGTCGGGCGTCAATCTCGACGAGGAGGCGGCCAACTTGCTGCGCTTCCAGCAGGCCTACCAGGCCTCGGCAAAACTGATCGAGATCGCGGGTCGTCTTTTTGACGAAATCCTTGCCATCAGCCGCTAAGGGAAACGGAGAAAATTCATGATCAGAGTCAGCACCAGCATGATCTTCAACGCGGGGGTCAAAACCATCAATTCCCAGACCGCTTCTCTGCTGCATTTGCAACAGCAGGTCGCCAGCGGGCGGCGCATCCTCACCCCTGCCGACGATCCGGTCGGGGCGGCGCGCGCACTTGAAGTCACCCAGGCGAAAGATGTCACGGCGCAGCACTCGACCAATCATGACAATGCCAAATCGGCGTTGGGGCTGGAGGAGGTGCAACTGACCAGTGTCAACGATATGCTGGCCCGTCTCAAGGAACTGACGGTGCAGGCTGGCAATGCAACGCTATCGGCAACTGATCGGCGCAGTGTTGCCGTGGAACTGCGCGGCCGCTTCGACGAGTTGCTTGGCCTTGCCAATGCGACCGATGGTACCGGCCAGTTCCTGTTCTCCGGATTCATGGGGAGTACCAAGCCCTTTGGCGCTTCCATCGACGCGATGATCCAGAACCCCGCGCTGGAGGTGAGCTACCAGGGCGATGATGGTCAGCGGCGCTTGCAGATGTCGCCAACGCGTTTCCTCGAAATCGGCGATTCCGGCAACGACGTGTTCAATCGCATCAAAAGCGGCAACGGTTATTTCGCGACTGACTATGCGACGACTAACATCGGCTCTGCTGTGATCGATGCCGGTAACCTGAATAATCCGGCGCTGTGGGTCGCTGTGCCTGCTGCTGCCAAGCAGAATGTCGAGGTGCGTTTCTGGCACGACACCGGCGTTGTCGGTAGCGCAGTGATCGGAGCGACGACGCTTACCACTGGCGTCGACGATGAATTCATGATTTCGGTGGCGGGTTCTCCCGCGGCGACGGTGACGCTGCCAGCGGGACTCTATGCCGATGCCACGGCTCTGGCGGCGGCGATGCAGACCGCGGTTAACACTTCCTTGGGTGTCTCTCCTCCCGCGCCCGGGTCGGCAGTCGCCTCCGCCGACGCGAGTGGCCATATGATGCTGCAATCCCCCACCGGTCAGGTCATTACGATTACGGAGGTGCTTGGCAACACTGGTCTGGCGACGATGTTCGGTACGCCGGCAGCCGGCAGCGGTTCGACCTATTACGATTTGGTCGATGTTACCGGTAACGTCTCGCTGCTGACTGGTGCTGTCCCGACAGCCTCGTTTCCCGGGCCGGCTGGCCTGCGGCGTTATTTCGATGGGCAGCCGATCGCCTTCAATGGATTGGTGGGCGCTACAGCCGACTACGGCATCAGCGTGAATATCACCGGCGACCCGGCTGCAGGCGACCGCTTCAGCCTGGCGCCCAGTACCAGCCAGAGCGTGTTTCGCACACTGGCCAATTTGATCGGTGCTTTGGAGAGCGACACGGCAGGACCTGGTGGCCAGGCGAAATTCGCCAACGAGATAGGTTTTGCCCTGACCAATCTCGATCAGGCCAACGACAATATTTTGCGCGTTCGCGCGGCGATCGGCTCGCGCCTGAACGAGGTGGACTCGCTATCGAGCGTGAATCAGGATCTCCAGCTGCAATACCAGCAGACACTCTCAACGCTGCAGGATCTCGACTACGCTAAGGCAATCTCCGATCTGACACGCAAGCAGACCGATCTTGAGGCGGCGCAGCAATCCTTCGTTCGCGTATCCCAACTCTCGTTATTCAACTATCTGTGATGATGACCTCTATTGCGCCGTACCCGCTGCGGGGCATTTCATCCCACCAGTCCCATGGGGATTCCCTTCGGTCACGCCGACTTTTAATTGCCGCCATTATTGGCAGCCTGCTTTCCGGCTGCGCCAGCAATCCGAATGCAGTGAGCGCCACCGGCATAGCCGGCAAAACCACTGAAGTCGCCGCCAAGACGACCAGCACGATCATTGGCGGGCCACTGATTCCCGATGCCGTGGTGCAATTGGGCCCGTCACTGTCCTATCCTCTGGAGAAGCTGGTCTATTGGGGTGTCTATGTCGGTGCCGCCTACCTGATTCTCGACCCGCTGGCACCGAACTGGGACATTCAGGAAGCGCGTTTTCCGGAAAACCACATGCATTTCCGGTTGAACATGAAGCGTTTCTATGCCGGCGGTGCCGGTGAAGCGCGCGTGATTTTCAATCGACGTGCCAAGGAAATGATGCGCGCCGGCGGATTCGGCAGCTACGAAGTGGTCGAGTATTCCGAGGGTATGGAATCCTCGGTGCTCGGTTCGCAGCGCACCGCTGAGGGCGTGGTTCGCTTCACAAAAACGCAGGGCTAACCCGATCCCGACGCAGCCTTGCCGCCGGGTGCAATTCACGCCGCAGCCCGCATCACTGCTGCCATGGCGCGGAATGTCTGGTCAAACAGGTTTTCCATTGCTGCGCCGAAGTATGGAATTGAAAACATCAGTATCACAAAGCCGGACGTTAACGTGACCGGAAAGCCGACAGCGAAAATGTTGAGCTGCGGGGCGACGCGCGCCAGGACACCCATGGCGAGGTTGGTGATCAGCAGGGCGGTGATCAACGGCAGTGCCAGCAAAAGCCCTGCTGAAAACAGGACAGATGACCAAGCCAGAAAACTGGCAAAACTACCGGCACTGATTGGTGTGGCGGACACCGGCAGCAGTTTGAAACTCTCGGCCAGTACCGAGAGCGTGAGCAGATGGCCGTTCATGGCGAGAAAGACCAGTGTAACGATGAGCCCGAGGAATTCGGAGAGCACGGGGGTTTGACCGGCGTTCTGTGGGTCGTAGAAAACCGCGAAAGACAGACCCATTTGCAGGCCGATCAGCTCGCCGGCAAGATCGATGGCGGCGAAAGCGATCCGCAGTGTGAGGCCGAGCAGTATGCCGATAAGCATCTGCTGAGTGAGTATGGCCAAGCCGACCCACGAACCGGCCGGGATTGCCGGCATGGGCGGCAAGACCGGTAACAGCGCCAGGGTCACGACGATGCCGAAGGCGAGACGGATGCGCTTCGGCATGGCAACGCTATTGAATACCGGCGCAGCCGCCAGCAGGCCCAGAATTCGCGCCAACGGAAATATGAACGATGTCAGCCAGATATCCAGTTGCGCGCTGGTAAAGGAGATCACTGCGGTTTTCCCCGCCGGCCTAGCCGATGATGCTGGGTATCGACCCGTAAAGCCGGCGCATGAAATCGGTCAGCACGGTGATCATCCATGGCCCGGCAATCACCAGCGTGAGGAAGACGACGATCAACTTCGGCACGAAAGACAGCGTGGCCTCGTTGATTTGCGTGGCTGCCTGAAAAATCGAGATGATGAGGCCGGTCGCCAGCGCAGCGATAAATAGCGGCGCCGAGATCAACAGGAGAACCTCGACGGCCTGGCGACCGATTTCAACGACAGCGGTGGGGGTCATGTTGGCTCCCTAACCAAAAGTTGTTACGAGAGAACCGATCACCAGCTGCCAGCCATCGACTAGCACAAACAGCATGATCTTGAAGGGCAGGGCGATCATCACCGGCGACATCATCATCATGCCCATCGACATCAGCACGGAAGCCACCACCATGTCGATGATGAGAAAGGGAATGAAGATGATGAAACCGATCTGAAATGCGGTCTTCAACTCAGAGGTGACGAAGGCGGGAATCAATACGCGCAGCGGCACCTCGTCGACATTTGCCGGTGCCGGCGATTGCGAAATCTTCGTGAAGAGGGCGAGATCGGCATCGCGCGTCTGCTTGAGCATGAAGGCCCGCAGCGGCACCGCCCCGCGATCGAGTGCCTGCGTGAAGGTGATGCGATTTTCGGACAAGGGCAGATAGGCGTCGGCATAAATCTTCTCGCCCACCGGCGCCATGATGAAAAAGGTGAGAAACAGGGCCAGGCCTACCAGCACTTGGTTGGGTGGCGACGTCTGGGTCCCCATGGCGTGGCGCAATAATGAAAACACGATGATGATGCGCGTGAAGCTGGTCATCATCAGCAGCATCGCCGGCAGGAAGGACAGGCCGGTGAGCAGCAGCAATGTCTGGATCGACAGTGACCACTGCGTGCCGCCTCCCGCTGCCGGGGTGCTGGTGATGGCGGGCAGCACCTGAGCCAACGCAGCGTCAGGCGCGACCGACAGCAACAGGAAAAGCAGAAAAAGGGGCCGACCAGGCTTAGCCACGGCGTTCGACCATATGCTTGAGCCAGGCTGGGAAATCACGCCCAGCAGGCATCTCAGGTGAAGTGGAGACTTCCTGACGAGGGATTTCGGCGAGCGTCGAAACGCGGCCGGGGGCGACGCCCAATACCAGCCAGCTATTGCCCAGCTCAAGAATCACCACGCGCTCACGTGCGCCGACCGAGGTTGCAGCGATGACCCGCATCAAGCCGGCTTTAGCCCCGCGTGGCTGGCTGATGCGCTTGAGCAGCCACAGCGTACCGAGCAGCAAACCGAGCACCAGAAGCAGCCCCAAGACCATCTGCAGGGCGCTGGAGCCGAGATCGGGCGCGGAAGTCGGCGCTGGTGGGACGGCGCTCGTCGCCCAGACGGCGGGCGTCAGCAACAGGGTGACGAGAAAAACAGGGCGTGGCGACATGGCCACGAGATTAGCTCGCCAGATTGCGGGCAATGGCGGGATTACAGGGGAAAATCAGGCCTACATAATCCAGCAGCCTTGCCGCCGGGCCGCCCCAAGGCAAGGCGGCACGCGCCGCCAGGCGCAATCCGCTCGATTGTTATTCCGGAGTCGCCCGTAATAAACGAGCGCAGCGAGTCAACAGTCACCCCCTTCCTCAGGAAGGGGGCTGGGGGGAAAGGGCTCACTTGTTTAGTTTCCGCACCCGCTCCTGCGGTGTGATGATGTCGGTAAGTCGGATGCCGAACTTTTCATTCACCACCACAACCTCGCCTTGGGCGATGAGCGTGCCATTGATCAATACATCCATCGGCTCGCCGGCCAGTCCGTCAAGCTCAACGACCGAGCCATGTGCCAGTTGCAGAAGATTGCGTATCGAAATCTTGGTGCGGCCGAGCTCGACCGTCAGGCTGACCGGAATGTCGAGAATCAGCTCGAAGCCCTGGTTTGACGCCGGGGCGGATTGTGCGCCCGAAAACTGCTCGAAAACCTTGGCGGGGGCTGCAGCGTTGGCCGACTTCTCGGCTGCCGCCTGTTCGCCCATTGCCGCAGCCCAATCGTCATCGGCAGCGGTGGTTCCTTCTGCGACCGCCTGTTCGCCCATAGCGGCGGCCCAGTCGTCATCGGTAACCTGAGCTTCTTCCTGCTTCACTTCGTCATTCATGACAAAACCTCAATTGGTTACGGCATAGCTTCAGTGGACGCTGTTATCAACCTTCATTGAAGGCTATTTTCGGCGGCCTCTTCCTGCGCTACAAATTGCTCTACTTTCAGTGCGTATTGTCCGCTGTTGACGCCATAGCGGCAGTTCAGCAGCGGAATGCCGTCGACGCGTACATTGACGAGGTCTTCAATGTGGATCGGTACGATATCGCCGACCTGCAGATTGGCCACCTCGCCCAGCGTGATTTGTGCGCCGCCCAGCGGGGCGACGAGTTCCACCTCCGCAGAGAGCAGTTGCCGCCGCAGGGTGCCTATCCAGCGCTTGTCACTGCCGGCCTGCTCGCTGTGCATGGTGCTGTAAAGCACGTCACGGATGGGTTCGATCATCGAGTAGGGCAGGCAGATGTGCATTTCTGCCGAGTTACCGGACAGTTCGAGGGTGAAGGTAAACGCAACGACTACCTCGGACGGTGTTGCGATGTTGGCAAACTGGGTGTTCATCTCGGAGCGGATGTATTCGAACTTCGCCTCATATACCGGCTTCCAGGCTTTTTCATATTCGGCAAACACGACGTTGAGCATGCCCTGGATGATGCGTTGTTCGGTCGGCGTGAAGTCGCGCCCCTCAACCCGGGTATGAAAGCGTCCATCACTGCCAAACATGTTGTCGACCACCAGAAACACCAGATTCGGGTCAAACACTACGAGGCCAGTGCCGCGCAACGGTTTCATCTGAATCAGATTAAGGTTGGTCGGGACCACCAGATTGCGGATGAAATCACTGTATTTCTGGACGCGCACCGGCCCGACCGAAATTTCGGTGCTACGGTGCATGAAATTGAACAGGCCAATGCGCAGGTAACGCGCAAAGCGCTCATTGATGAGTTCCATCGTCGGCATGCGGCCGCGGACTATGCGCTCCTGCCGACCGAGGTCGTAATTCCGGACCCCCTCGGCCTGCTCTTCCTGGGGTGCTTCATCGGCCTCCCCCGTGACGCCCTTCAACAGGGCATCAACCTCTTCCTGGGAGAGAAAGTCCTGGCTCATCTGTTCTATTGCACAATCAACGAAGAAAAGAACACTGCCTGCACCGGCGAGCCAGGTTCTGCGATGTCCTGTTTTTCCAGTGCGACGTTCACCCTGTCGCCTGTGAGCGAGGCATTGATCGAGACCCGGATCTGGTTGGCAAGCAGTTGCAGCCCTTCGGGTGTCGCGAGGTCAGACGGTTTTTTTCCGGCCAGGATCATCAGTACCTTGTGGCGAATCTCGGGCATCAGCAGCTTGACCCGGTCTGCGACTAAGGCGTCGAGGAGCCTTAATTCGGGGAGAGTCTGAACATAGGATTCCTGCTCTCCGGACTGCAATTTGACAATGAACGGCTCAAGTTTGACGAAAACCGGGGGAGCCTCGGCATCCTTTTTCTTCTTCGCCTTGGCTGATTTGGCCGGAGGTCCGTCACCATCCTCGGCTTCTTCATCCGCGGAACTTTTCTTCAGCAACAGGAAAGCTGCGCCGCCGCCGAGCACCAGTACCAGCACGCCAATGATGATGATCAGAAGCAGCTTGCTTTTTTTCTTGGGGACGACTTCTTCGCCCTCTGCGGCGGCTTCCGGTTTCTTGGCTTCAGCCATGTATCACTCCTGTCTGGTTTGACCGAACATTCAAGGGTTCAGGCAAATACATCGACAAGACCACGCCCCATCTTGAGGCCGCTGGGCGTCGAGGGAGTGTCGGTGATTGTCTGAAACGCCACACCATTGGAGGTGGCGTCTTGCCCAAAGGCAAAATTATCACCGTTTTTCTCCTGCTGTGCAGATTGTCGGGAGTTTTCTGCGCCAACTTGGGCCTGCCCAAGTTGGATGCCTGCGTCGGCCAGCATTTCGCGCAGGCGCGGCATGGCCGCTTCAAGTGCTTCCCGCACTACTGGGTTGGCGGAGGTGAAGATGGCGCTGGCCTGGTCGCCCGCGACCGTCAGACTGACCTCGATGCGTCCCATTTGCGGCGGTGTCAGCACCAGTTCAGCCCGACTTTCCATGCGGTTGGCCATCCAGGCGATCCGGTTGCCCAGCTCCTGGCCCCAGCCGGGAGCGCCGACGGTTTGAGCAATCGGCAGTGTCGGCATCGGAGCGCCAATACCTTGGGCGTGAGAGAGCCCCATGGCCTGTGGCGCATGTCCACTGGCATTCCCCAAGAATTGAGGGAGTGTTTTTTCGCCTGCACTGTTCAGGGCGATTGACAGTTGCGAGGAAAACTCCCCTTTGGCTGCGAGCCCGCGACCGCCATCACTGGCGGCATCCGCCACACTCAAGGCTTGCGCTGCCAATTTCGCTACTCCACCTGCCGGGCTCTTTCCGAGATTTCCGAAGCGCTCACGTGCGGCAGATATTGCCGGATCGTTTGCCGATTGAGGCGACAGTGCCACGGCAAGTCCTGCCAGTGGAGATCCTTCGGCGCTTACCTCGGTCAGACTCTTTAAAACGTCTCCGGCTGCCTTTCTTGCATCATTTTTGGTCAGACCCAATGCATCGAGAAAGGGCAGGAGTGCAGCGAGCGTGTCGCTGAGTTGGGCAGGATCGACCTCTATCGCAGTACCGGCGGGCAACACCATTGCGTTCTGCCCTACGTCAGCAGAAATCTGCTTGCCCAGTAGCTGCTGGAACAGCGCCGTGAACTGCTCGGGGTTTCCGGCATCCGAAGATGCAAAGGCGGTATCGGCGTCGCCTGCTCCGGCCTGAGTGGCCGGCACGAGCGAAACAGCAGGGCTGGAAGCAGTATGGATAGTGGCGGACATGAGGGTGATCCTTGCGGTTAAAGCAGCTTGTCATCGACATAACGCAAGGAGCGTGCCAGTAATTTCCGCCCCTCCCAGCCTCCCCTCGCGGGGAGGTGACTGTGGTTCGCTACGCTCGTCTGTTACGGGTCGCCATGCTCGGATTACGGCACGGATTGCGCCTTGCGGCGTGTACCACCTTGCCTTGGGGCGGCCCGGCGGCAAGGCTGAGTCGTCATCCGATCCAGGGTAATCCGATTACTCTTCTTCGGTTGCAACACCATAACGCCGGGCCGAGTGTTCGTCGGATTGTTTCTGCTCCTGCCGGGCGTCGGCATAGTTAGCGCGCGCCGAGTGGCGCTCTGCCAAGGTGTCGAAAGCCTTGACCTTGCCGCGCTTGTCCAGCCAATTGCGCTGACCGGCGGCAGTGTGCTGTTTTGAGGTATCGACGATTGCCCGCGCCTGCTCGATGGCTTGGTCGAGCCGCTCGAGAAAATATTGATAGTTGCGCCAGGCATCTGGCCCGATTCCGTTGCTGGCTGCAGCGGAAAAGCGCACTTGATACTCGTCGCGATATTGCACCAGCAACTCAAGCCGCTGGCCAGCTTCCTGTTCGCCAGCGATCAGCTTGCCCAACTGTTGTGCGGCCTCGTCAAGCCGCAAATTGGAAAGATCCAGCAGGGATTGCAGTTGAAACGGTTTACTCATGGTGGAAGTATAGCTGCGCAGCGGCGGACAGGAGCCTTATTGCCCCTCGGGGAACAAGGCTTCAAGTGCGGTTAGGCTCTCCGCGATGTCGGCGCGCTCCTCGATATCCTGCTGCAAAAAGGTTTCAAGATGCGGATAAAGCGCGATGGCGCGATCAAGTAGGGGATCAGAGCCCGGCACATAAGCACCCACGGCCAACAGGTCGCGCGCGCGCTGATAACGCGAATACAACTGCTTGAAACGACGTACCCTTCCCAGATGCTCGGGCGTGATGAGGTTGGTCATCGCGCGCGAGATCGATTGCTCGATGTCGATGGCCGGATAGTGCCCGGCATCGGCCAGCGTGCGGTTGAGCACGAAGTGGCCATCCAGAATGGCCCGCGCGGAATCGGCAATGGGGTCCTGCTGGTCGTCTCCCTCAACCAGCACCGTGTAAAACGCGGTGATCGAACCGCCACCGATTGGACCATTGCCGGCGCGCTCGACGAGTTGCGGCAAGCGGGCGAAGACGCTGGGCGGATAACCGCGCGTGACCGGCGGCTCGCCGATCGCCAGCGCGATTTCGCGTTGTGCCATGGCATAGCGGGTCAGTGAATCCATGATCAGCAAAACATGCTTGCCCTCTTCGCGAAAATGTTCGGCAATCGCGGTGGCGTAGGCCGCGCCCTGCAGACGCATCAAGGGGCCTACGTCGGCGGGTGCAGCAACCACGACCGAGCGGCGCAGACCTTCGCCGCCGAGGTTTTGTTCGATAAACTCCTTCACCTCGCGACTCCGTTCGCCGATCAGCCCGACGACGATCACATCGGCAGCGGTGTAGCGCGCCATCATGCCCAGCAACACGCTCTTGCCGATTCCGGATCCGGCGAACAGGCCGAGGCGCTGGCCGCGTCCGACAGTGAGCAAGGTGTTGATGGCGCGAATGCCGACGTCGAGCGTCTGCACTATGGGAGCCCGCTGCAAGGGGTTGGAGGCACGGCCGATGAGAGAGCGGGTCAGCTTGTCGTCGAGCGGGCCAAGCCCATCGAGCGGGCGCGCGTTGCCATCGACCACCCGGCCCAGCAACTGGTCGCCAACGGGCAGATGCTTGGCGCGATCCTGGTTGCGGCGGCGCGGCTCACTGCGTTGTCCCAGTTGTGGCGGACGTGTCGGGATCTCCAGCGGAACGACATGAGCGCCAGGCGCCAGTCCATAGACATCCTCAGTTGGCATCATGTAAAGCTTTTCGCCAGCGAAGCCGACTACTTCGGCTTCGACAAGGCCGCCATCGGGTGCCTCGATCTGGCAGCCCGAGCCCAGCGGCAGCTTGAGCCCGGCGGCCTCCATGACCAGGCCATTGATGCGCGTCAGCCGTCCCGCGATGCGGAACGGCTGCGGGGTCGCCACGCGGCGCCGGCAGTCGGCAAGGTGCTCGCGAATTCTCTCAGGGTTCATTGCTGGTGGTGGTCATGGTCGGTTCGCCCTCCGCAGGCTGCCAGGCCGAAGCGATGCCCAAGCCTTCCAATACCCGCCGCCAGCGCATGGCCATGGTTGCATCAACCTGGCTGCCACCGCTTTCCAGTACGCAATCGCCACGTGCCAGCTTGAAGTCTTCGTGGATGCGGTGGCCGGCATGGGTGAGTTGGTCTCCCATGTAAGAGCGGAGCAGGGAGGCATCGTCCGGGTGCAGATAGATAGCCGCATGCTGATGGGGCAATTGCGCCAGTGCTTCACGTACCACGTTGAGCAGGGTTTCCGGGTGGACGGAGATTTCCTGGCGCAGCACTTCGCGCGCCAGTTCGACAGCCAGCATCAGCAGTTCATCGGCAACCTGGGCGTCAAGCTCGCTGAGTCCCTTTTCCAGTTTGGCGACGGCCTGCGCAAGTTTTTGCGCTGCGCCACGGGTTTCATCATGCCCCTTCTTCAGGCCGGTCTGATAGCCTTCCTGCTGCCCTTTCTGGTAGCCCTCGTCACGTGCCTGCTGATGAATCTGCTCGATCTCTGTAGCCGTGGGTAGCTTGAATGGAAGAGTTTCGTCGGTGCCGGGCGATGAAGTTACTGCAGATGACTCTGCAGTTTCGCTTCCCTCGTTAAAGCTCGCGAGTTCCCAGCGTTCCCAGGCGGTCAGTTTTGATGGCTCACTCATGATTGTTCCAATGAGCCGACCTTATACCATTTGATCGTCGCCACCCTTGCCACCCAGTTGGATCTGACCTTCGTCGGCGAGGCGGCGGGCGATTTTGAGAATTTCCTTCTGCTCGGATTCAACCTCGGACAGGCGCACCGGCCCTTTCGATTCCAGGTCTTCCCGGAGCATTTCGGCTGCACGTTGCGACATGTTCTTGAAGACTTTCTCGCGCAATTCTGGCGATGAACCCTTGAGCGCCAGGATGAGCGAATCTGACTGAATTTCACGCAGCAGCAGTTGAATGCCGCGGTCATCGATGTCAAGCAAATTCTCGAAGACGAACATTTCATCGAGAATTTTCTGGGCGAGTTCCGGATCGTATTCGCGCACATTGTCGACAATGGCCGTCTCGGAGGCCTGGCCGACGAAGTTGAGAATCTCTGCCGCGTGGCGAATGCCGCCCATTGCTGTCTTCTTGACGTTCGCTGACGCGCCTGCCAGCAGCCGCGTCATGGCGTCGTTGAGTTCATGCAGGGCGTTCGGCTGCACCCCATCGAGCGTGGCGATGCGTAGCAGCACGTCGTTCCGCAGCCGTTCGCTGAAAGACTTGAGAACTTCTCCGGCGTGGTCGAATTCCAGATGAACCAGGATGGTGGCGATGATCTGCGGGTGTTCGTTCTTGATCAGATCGGCGACCGTTGGCGCATCCATCCACTTCAGGCTTTCAATGCCGGCAGTGTCACCGCCCTGCAGGATGCGTCCGATCAGATTGGCCGCCTTGTCGTCGCCGAGTGCTTTGGTGAGCATGGCCCGGATCATGTCAGCGTCGGCAGACAACGGGGCCCCCTTGGCGGTGTGGGCATCCATTTCCTGCAGTATGTCCTCGACCTTTTCGCGGGGTACGGATTTGGTGGCGGCCATGGCATGGCCGAGCTTTTGCACCTCCTTCGGACCAAGGTGCTTGAGCACTTCCGCCGCCGCGTCAGCGCCGAGCGTGAGCAGGAGCATTGCGCTCTTTTCGATGCCCTCGTCAGGTCCCGTTGGCACCCATCCACCCCTTGATCATCTCGGCCACCAACTTGGGGTCCTGTTGCGCGACGTCACGTGCCGCCTTGACCTTGTCGTCGTACGAGGTCATCCCATGCGTGGCGCGATAAGACTCTGACGTTTCTTTCATTCTGCTTGCCTCCGCCTTTTGCTCGGCCTCGGCACGTTGTGCCGCGGCCGCCAACGTCGCAAAGAGAGGTTTCATGAGCTTGGTCCAGATCAGATAGACAATTAGCGCGAAAACCAGATATTTGCCCAGTTCCTTGCCCAACGCAATGAGTTCCGGATCTTGCCAGAGCTGGATCTCGGGTACAACCTCGGGTTCCGGGGGCACGAAGGATGCGGCAGCCACATTGATCGAGTCGCCACGCGTCTGGTTGAAGCCCACGGCTTCGCGTACCAGATCGTTGATGCGCTTCAATTCCTCGGCGGTGGGCGGCTTGCCCGGCTTGCTGTCCTTCTCCGGCCCCTTTTTGTGGTTGACCACCACGGCGACCGACAGCCGCTTGACCATGCCCGGCGGACCGCGCGTGTGCCGGACTGTCTTGTCGACTTCGTAATTGATGGTGGCGTTACGGGTGTAATTGTTGTTCTGGCCCGCTCCGGCCGCTGCGCCACCAACCTGCGGGTTGGTGATTGGCGCGGTGGCGGGAACGGGCGGCTGATTGGTCAAGGCGCCAGGAACGCCGATGGCCGGCGGGTTGCCGGCGCCCGTTTCTGCGGTTTGCTGGCTGCGGATGGTCGCTTCCGGGACCGGGTTGGGCTTGTAGGTTTCTGCGACCTGATCGACGTTGGAAAAATCGAGTTCGGCTGCCACCTGGGCGCGAAAATTCCCCTTGCCGACCAGAGGCTCGAGGATTGTTTCGACGCGCTGCAGATATTGCGCCTCGACATCCTTCACATACTTGATCTGGTTGGGATTGAGGCTGGCGTTCTTGAGGGAATCCTGTTGCTGGGAGATCAGATTGCCGTTCTGATCGATCACGCTGACATTCGCCGGATTGAGTTGCGGCACCGAGGATGACACCAGATGCACGATACCGGCGATCTGCGCCGGTTCGAGCGAGCGACCGGGTTGCAGGCCAACCAGCACCGATGCCGACGGTTTAAGATCATCCCGCAGGAAGGCAGTCTGCTTGGGGATGGCCAGATGCACGCGGGCGCCACGTACGGCCGCCAGTGTCTGGATGGTGCGGGCCAGTTCGCCTTCCAGGCCGCGCTGGTAATTGATCTGCTCGGCAAACTGACTGATGCCGAGCTTCTGGTTTTCCATCACCTCGAAGCCGACCAGCCCGCCTTTGGGGAGACCCTGCGAGGCCAGCCGCAGCCGGGCGTCGTGCACCATGCTGGACGGCACCATGATGGCGCCGCCGCTGGCGGAAAACTTGTACGGAATGTTTTGTTGCTGCAGTGAGGTGACAATTTGTCCGCCATCCTGGTCGTTCAGGTTGGAAAACAGCACGCCGTAGGGCGGCTCCTTCGTCCACAGCCAGGCGCCGACCAGTATCGCGATGGCCAAAGCAATTGCCACCGCTGCGCCCATTTTCTGGCGTGCGTCAAGGTTGGAGAGTGCCGCCAAACTGAGTGGGGAAGCGGACACTGAAGATGCCGTTGCCTGTTCTGCCATATGTGTGAAGCGTTATCCGGTTATTGTGCCCGAGGAGGCGCTGACGGATTGTGTCTTGCGCTAGCAAGTCGGGTTCCAGCAAGTAGCGGCAAAATTTGCCGCCATTTCGGTTATTGTTCGCCGTATCACCAGCGCCGACTTTCGGCGATCATTCGACAACCATGATCCAGTCCGAATCTCCGCCAACTTCCCTGCTGACCGAAATACCGACCGACCCGGCCAAACTGGCCGAGGCATTCAGGCTTTTCAACCAGGTCTCCGAAGAACTGTCGACTGCGTATGGCGCACTGGAGCGACAGGTCGTGGCGCTCACCGCCGAACTCGCCGCCGCGAATGCCGAAACGCAGCGCCTCCGCGAGCAGGCCGAGCGCAACGCCCGCCTGACGGCGATGGGTGAAATGGCGGCGCAACTCGCCCATCAGCTGCGCACCCCGCTGGCTGCCGCGCTGCTCTATGCCGGCAACCTTGAAAACCCCGGGCTTCCCGAAGCCAGCCGCATCAGCATCGCGCAGAAGACGGTGGGGCGCCTGAAGCACCTCGAACGGCTGATCCAGGACATGTTGTTGTTCGCCCGCGGCGAAGTGCTGGGCCGCGAAGCTTTTCTGGTGGAAGATCTGCTGCACGAATTAGCGCATACCTTCGAGCCGCTGGCGCGCACCCGTGGGGTCGAATTTCTGCTGCTGCCGGCCCCACAGGATCTGGGACTCACCGGCAATCGCAAGGCAATTGCCGGTGCATTGACGAATTTGCTCGAAAACGCTCTGCAGGCGGTGGTTGCCGGTGATGGCGGACGGGTCAGCCTGGGCGTGACGGCGACCGACGAACGACTTGCCTTCAGCATCCGCGACAATGGTCGTGGCATGTCGCCCGATGTCGTCATCCGCCTGTTCCAGCCATTTTTCACCACCCGCTCCGACGGTACCGGCCTGGGACTCGCCATTGCCCGCGGCGTAGCACGCGCCCATGGCGGTGGCATCGATGTCGAATCGGTGCCTGGCGCGGGCACCGAGTTTGTCCTCACCGTCAGCCGGGGTGCGGATGGCGTAACACCTGTGGAGTCAGCCTGATGGCAAAAAATTCAATGCAATTTCTGGTCGTCGAAGATGATGACGCCCTGCGCGATGCGCTGCTGATCACGCTTGAAGCCGCCGGTTATCGTGCCAGCGGGGCGGACGGCGGTCCGGCTGCCCTGGCCCTGATTGAACGCCAGGATTTCCACATGGTGATCTCCGACCTGCGCATGTCACCGATGGACGGCCTGCAATTACTGGCCGAGATACGTTCCCGGAAACCCGGCTTGCCGGTCCTGCTGATGACGGCCTTCGGTGATGTCGATAAGGCCGTGGCGGCCATGCGCGGCGGTGCCTGCGACTTCATGCTCAAGCCTTTCGAGCCCAAAGCCCTGCTCGACCAGGTGGTGCGCTATGCCATCCCGCCCGCCGCAGCGGGCGTGATCGCGGTGGCCCAGGCAACCCGCGACGTGCTGCTGCTGGCGGCGCGCGTGGCAAAGAGCGATGCCACGGTGCTGCTGACCGGCGAATCCGGTGTCGGCAAGGAAGTTTTTGCCCGCTACATCCATGACCAGTCGCTGCGCAACAAGGGGCCGTTTGTCGCCATCAACTGTGCGGCGATTCCGGACAACCTGCTCGAAGCGACGCTCTTCGGCCACGAAAAAGGCGCTTTCACCGGCGCGCAAAGCGCACAGGCCGGCAAGTTCGAACAGGCTAACGGCGGCACCCTGCTGCTCGACGAAATTTCTGAAATGCCGCAGGCGCTGCAAGCCAAATTGTTGCGCGTGCTGCAAGAGCGCGAGGTCGAGCGGGTGGGCGGCAAGCGGCCGGCGCCAGTCGATATCCGCGTGCTCGCCACATCCAACCGTAACATGGCGGCCGAAGTGGCGGGGGGCCGTTTTCGTGAGGACCTTTACTACCGGCTCAACGTCTTTCCCCTGTTGATTCCTTCCCTGCGCGAGCGGCCGGAAGACATTGTGCCGCTGGCGCAGCATTTTCTGGCCGAGCATGGTGCGCGTCTCGGCAGAGTGGTGAAAATCAGTACTGACGCGGCGGCAAATCTTGCCGCCCACCGTTGGCCGGGCAACGTGCGCGAACTCGAAAACGTCATGCAACGCGCCCTGATCTTGGCGTCAGGCGACATGATCGAAGCTGAACACCTGCTGCTACAGGGGGAGGGGGTGGCTTCGCTCAAGGTCGCCCCGACGCTGGCTGCCAGCACCCCTGGCAATCTGGAGGGCGCGACAGGCGCCGTTCTACCAGCGCCGACTTTTGCGCCCGCATCGCCGCAAGTCACTGCTTTATCAGGAAACTCTCCCAACATGAAGGATCTTGAGCGGCAGCACATCCTCGAAACGCTTGCCAAGGTCGGCGGTTCGCGCAAGAAAGCCATCGAGATTCTGGGCATTTCAGAACGCACCTTGCGCTACAAATTGAAGCAATATCGCGAGGAAGGTGCTTTCGCTGAAGGAAAAACGGCGGGGGAGTAGAATTTCGGCACGCACCTTGCTATAAATTCGTGAATGCCAAGTTATTGGCGACAGGATAATCACCATGGCTATCGATACCAGCAACCTTGAACTGATGCTTTCCCAACTCAGCGCCGCCAGTGCCGTGGCGCAGGGCAAGCCCGCGTCTGCCACACCGGCCGGTGGCGTCGAGTTCAGCCAGGCGCTGAAGTCGGCCATCGATCAGGTCAGCGCCGCCCAGCAATCCGCCCAGCAAATGACCAAGGATTTCGTCGGCGGGCAAAGCAACGTCGACCTGCAGGACGTCATGATCAACCTGCAAAAAGCCAGCCTGTCGTTTCAGCAGATGGTGCAGGTGCGCAACAAGCTTGTCAGCGCCTATCAGGACGTGATGAACATGCCTGTTTAAGGACGTCCTGGGGAAGAGGAGAAAAGCATCCCAGCAGCAGTCTCGCCGCCGGGCCGCCCCAAGGCGAGACGACACGCGGCGCCAGCCGCAATTCCTACCCCAGCAACTACAACGCTCCCCGTAACAGACGCGCGTAGCGCGTCAACAGTCACCTCCCCGCGAGGGGAGGCTGGGAGGGGCGGGATATTAGTGTTATCCCATCCCCAGTTCGCGCGCTTTGCGTTCCCGCTCCACCTTGATGATGTATCGCTGGACCAGCGTCATCATCGGCCCGGGCAGCTTGACGAATTCGCATCCGGCGCGCCGGACCCGCATGCCGTTTCTCAAGTTGATGTCGAACAGGCTCTTCACCTTGAGCTTGCCGGTGATCGAGCCAACCTCGGGCAATTCGATGTGGCAATCGGGAAACACGTTGTCGATGTCGAAGGGGATTCCCTCGGGTGGCGCCGAAATTCCCAGGCCGCCGCCGCTGATGTCGAAAACATGCGCCTCATGGCCGTGCAGGCTGCCGTCAGGCAGGGGAATCGTCACCATGCACTTCAGCGGACGGGCGATCGGCGTGGTCAATCGATAGTATTCGCGGCGCTGCAGGCGCAAGACCTCTGCCGGCAGCGCGCAGCGAAAGGAAGGGCGGCCATCATGTTCAACCATGGTGAAGCCGCGCAGGATGAACTGCACCCGCACCTTCTCCAGCGTGGTCACGCAA
This sequence comes from Rhodocyclaceae bacterium, assembly GCA_013791905.1. Lineage (GTDB taxonomy): Bacteria > Pseudomonadota > Gammaproteobacteria > Burkholderiales > Rhodocyclaceae > Sulfuricystis. The sequence continues at coordinate 95,958 of VMSX01000029.1, forward strand.
AAATGTTTTTCGGCCAGCAAGGCCTTGCGGTTCATCTCGCTGCTCGGGCCGAAGTCGAGGATGAGATGGTCATCCGCCACGACCGCCAGCGTAGTGATCAACATGTCGCTGCCTTCGTTGAAGAAGGCCGTGATCTGGCATACATGGCTGTAGAGCCCGCGCATCACCACCAGAATTTCCGCCGGCGTGCGCAGCATGAACTGGTCGTACTCGCTGCCTTCGAGAATGGTGGGTGGCTGAGCGATGGATGTCGTGGTGGTGTTGGCCATGGCGGGGTGGGTGACAGTCGGCGAAAGCCGATTTTATTCCTCCACCAGGCCAGCATTCGAGGGAAGAACCGCGCCGACGTCCCCCTGTTCCATCCGATACAACCAGGCCAGCAGCTCGGCTACGGCAATATACAAAGCAGGCGGGATGTGATCGTCCAGATTGACCTGTTGCAAAAGGGTGACCAGTTCCGGCGACTCATGCACAAACACCCCATGCGCCTGGGCGCGCGCGATGATTTCCTGGGCGACCAGCCCACGCCCCTTGGCAACCACCTTTGGTGCGCGGTCACCCGGCGCATATTTCAGCGCGACGGCCAACGCGCGCCCTTCCTGCGCGTGCGCGGCCGGGGAGTCTGATTTATTCATTTTTGACCTGGAATTCGATTAGCGGCACGCCTGCCGTGGCGAGTGCCTCGGCCAGTTTTGGCGCACCACCGCGCAGATCCGCGGCGCTGGCGCCATCCGGCGTAGCGAGTGTCACGCGGACGCCGCTGGGCGTCAGTTGCAATGCGGCAGCCACATGCCCGAGACGTGGCGTGGTGAGCGACAGCGTGGTGCGCCAGTTCGATTTTTCTTCGTCTTCGCCACTGGCGGCACGCTCGCCTTCCCACTCGATTTGCCAGTCCATCGATTGTCGCGGCCAGACCTCGCCTTGCCAGAAAGCTCTCTGCGTGGCGAAGGCTTCAAGTTGCTGCTGCACCAGCAGACGGAGTTCATCAGGCACCTGGCGGACGAAAGTGGCTGACTGAGCGGCGAGTTGCGCTGCGGCCTGGCTGGTGCCGGCCGGTGCTGTCCCGGACAGAGCGGCGGCCCCGGCTGGCGCCGTCCCGCCAGAGCCGACTTTCTCGCCACCCGCCTGCAAGGTTTGCAGAATGCTGCCGGCGGTGACCGGGCGCTCGCTTGCGGCATACTGGAATGCGCCGGGTGCCGAGCGCTGACCCTGCGGTTCCTGCAGCAATTGCGCGAGTGGCAGTTTGCCGCTCACCCATTGTGCTTGATGCGCCTCATAGAACAAGCCGCTTTGCGACACCGCCCTGGCCAGGGTTGGTGCCAACTGCGCGGCAGCGGCTCCTGACTGGGGTGGTTGCGACAGGAGCGGCTGACCACGGTTCAGTTGTGCCGGCGGCGGAGTTTCGCCATCGGCAGGCAGCAATTGGCCGATCAAGCGTGCCGCCGGGCTGAAGCGGGCAAACGCGTAGGGCGCAGCCTGGCCCTCGGCTGCGGCGGTCCCTTGCGCAAGCTTGGCGATGATGACCTGGCCCGAGCGATCGGCGACGACCAACTCAAGCAAATCGCCAGGCTTGGCCCCAGCGGCCAGTTGCAGCGTCAGCTGCCGACCGGCCACCAGCGCCTTGTAGGTATTGTTGGGGAGAGCTTCCTGAATCTGTGCGGTAAAGCTCTGCCCCTGGCGCAAATCCGGCAACTTGGACGGCAGATCGCGCGGCGGCGTGACCGGCTGCAGCAGGTTTGTTTCGGTCTGCATCCGCATGCGGATGCCAACATCAGGAGGAATCAGCGCCATGTGTTTTCAGTCACCCGACGTAACTACTCAGGTGCAGCCGGTTTTCTCCCTCTCCCCTTGCGGGAGAGGGGCGGGGAGAGGGGTGGGGTGCGCAAACTCTCCAATACATACTCCTCTCCCTAACCCTCATCAAGGGGAGAGAGGACTGGGCTGGTGGATTCCTGATCGGCAACCAGAATCTCACGGATCATGGCGAAAGGCAGGTCAGGATTTTCCTCGGCGATTTTGCCAATCTTCGACCAATACTCGATCTGCTTGGGAACAGATCGATGCTGGATGTGCGCGTAGCGTCTGGCCTGCTCGACCAAGCCTTCCGATAGCTTGACATTGATGGACACTGTAGCCTCCTTGAAAAGGCCAAAATTAGACCGAAAGATTCCTAAAGGTAACCTTTTGTGGAATTATGGTCCGGCTTGGCTGGGGTTAGCGTGAAACACCAGCGTTTGCGCCGGGCCGCCTTATTGGCCAAATGAGGCAAACGCGACATGCGGCGCAAGCCGCAAACCGCTCCACCCCCAAACGCCGCACCCCGTGATATTCGAGCGCCAGCGAGCCGTTCGGAACCCCCGAGAGGGGGGCGAAGGGGGCGGGCCATTAGCTGCCTGCGCCGTAGGCCTGGTCCACCTGCCGCTTGCGCACGTCGCCACTCAGGAAGCGCCGTACCTGTTCCATCCAGGGTTCGGTATGGCGGCGCACCTCGGCGTCATCCTTGAGAATGCGCTGGATCATGTCGCGCTTTCTTTCCGCGTCGCGCGGATCGGGCGAGCCGTTTTCGGCTTCCTGCGCCAGTGTGTCGCGCAATCCAGCTACCGCCTGTTCCAGATCGATCAGGCGCTCCCAGTCGTTGGCGCGGGCCGCTTCCACCATGCGGGTGGACAGGGCGCACATCTGTTCGTAGATCTCGATCTGGGCAGGCATCAGCAGCATGGTAGCGATCACGCAACCCTTCTGCTGTCTGAAACAGCGGCCGGATCGCGGGCTATTTCCTCCCACGCCCCACGCAGTTCGCGGAGCAGGCCGGAAACTTCCTCGATGATCTTTTTATCGTTCTTCACGTTTGCCGAAAGTAGGCGCTCGGCCATGTAGTCATACAGCGCCGCCAACTTCTCGGACAGGCCGGAGTTGTCATCGAAATTGAGGCTGACCTTGAGGCCGTTGATGATGATGTCGATGGCCTTGGAGATGGCCTGGCCCTTTTCGGCGATCCGGCCTTCCTGCATGGCGTGGGTGGCCGTGCCCAGGGCCATCAAGGCGCCATCGAAGAGCATGAGGATCAGCTTGTGCGGGTTGGCGGCGGTCACGCCGGTTTCGACGCCGACCTTGGTGTAGGCGGAAGAGGGGCTGTGCATCGAGCTGAACATGGTCATATCCTTAAGCGGTCATTAATTGTTTCTGCTGGAGCCGGGCAGGTTGGCGAGTTGCTGGGTGAGGTAGGTCGAAGTCTGGTTCATGCTGGCGACGAGCGTATCGAGTGCCGAGAATTGCGCGCGGTAGCGCTTTTCCACCAGAGCCAGGCGTACCTGCAGGGCTTCACCGCGTTTTTTGATGTCCTTGATCGTTGAGTTGATGCCATCGGTGCGGTTGGCTATCAGGCCGCTTGCGCCGATAACCCTTTCAATCGCTTCATTGAAGCGCACGGCAATGCCCTTGTTGGAGCCCTCTGTCGCGCCAAACAGTGTGGCCAGATCGACATCCCGATTTTCCAGGGCAGCCTGCAGTTTGGTGGAGTTGGTAGCCAACTTGCCGTCTTTTTGAACCGCGATGCCAATGTCTGAAAGCCGGGAAATGCCTCCGGCCACGCCGCTGATCGTCGCGCCGAGCAGGCTGCTCAGTTGCGACTGGATGCCGCGTGCCGTACTGTCCCCGGTTAGCACCGAGGCTTTTTGATTCGCCACGTCGTAGGCGGTGAGGTTCTTGATCTGGCCGACGACGTCGTTATAAGCCTTGACGAAGGCGGCGATTGCCGTGCTGGCGGTAGCCGTATCGCGTGACACGGTAATGGTTGCCGTATTGTCTTCCTTCACCAGTTTCAGCGTCACGCCGTCGATGGCATCCGTGATGGTATTGCTCGTGCGGGTCAATAAAATATTGTTGACCTTGAATGTAGCGTCATCCGCGGGTTGGACATGTTCCATGTCAGTGCCGGCTACATCTGTCGCCAACCCGCTCAGTAAATGAACGCCGCCGCTGCCACTGTCGGTAACAGTCACCGTAATTTCACCCGCGCTGCCCGTCGTGCCCGATGTCAATACCAGTCGGTTGGTCGTGCCGGTATTGACAATGGTGGCGGTCACGCCGGCATTCGCATCGTTGATGGCCTGCCGAACGCCGGCCAGGGAATTGTTGGCGGCGTCGATGACGATATCTTTGCTCGTGCTGCCGACCTTGATGGTCAGCGTGCCGGTGTTGAAGGTGTCGGCATTCGTCGCATAGGGCGTGTTGGAAGCGATGGCATGGTTCTTCGCCAGCGTAATGGTCTCGATGTTGTAAGTGCCTGCTGCCGCCGTGCCTGCCGCCGTTGCGGACAACACCGACGAATCCGAAGACACCGCCAACCTGCCGGCGAAGGTGCTGCCCGTCATCAAAGCCTTGGCGGACGTTTGCAGTGACGACAGCGCACCCTTCAAGCTGCCGTAAGCCGACAGCTTCGCTTGTTGGCCTGCTTCCTTGGTCGCCAGCGTGGTCAACGGCTGACTCTCGACCTTCATCAAACTGCTGACGATACCGTTGACGTCGAGGCCGGAACCGATGCCCGGAGTTGAAAGTACTGCCATGTCGTTTTCCTTGTCGATTACCTGACTACTACGGCGCTAAACCAGAATTCTGAAGCCCTATGCCGACTCTTTCCAAACGCCCACGCCAGAGGCCAGGGCGGCATCGCGCAAAGCGGCATCCTGGGTGGCGATCGGCAATTGCAGGCGCAGGGCCAGATCGAGATAGGCGGCATCGTAGCTGCTGAGATTGTGGCGCAGGGCCAGCGCCAGGTTTTCGGCCGGGTCAACCGTTCCGCCATGCACAACCACGGATAGCTCGGCTTGGAAACGCAGAATCTCCTGCGCGCGCGCCGCGTCGATTTTCTTGCCCGTCAATGCCTTGCGCAGTACGTTGGAAAATTCCAGCGGCCAGAGGGCGGGGGCATGGGCAATATCGTCAACCAGCCGATCCAGCGCGGCCTCCGTGTAGGGTGTTGCCTGACCGCCAAAGTGCCAGCCAGCAACCACCGAGTTGTCCACCACGAAAGGCATCAGTCGCGTCCTTCCTCAATCGCGGCCCGCACGTCGAAATCCAGCCGTGGCAGAGCATCGCGCGCCTCGCGGCATTGCCCGATCAACTTGCGCCGCGCGGTGCACATTGCTGCATCGTGTGCCTGGCGTCGATAGGGGATGATGCGGGCGATGGGTTCCCCGCGTTTGGTCACGGTGAAATCCTCCCCATGTTCAACTGCGGCGAGAATTTGGGAGAGGCGCGACTTGGCCTCAAAGACAGCGACGGTTTTCATGATAGATCCCATTAGATGACTAGCTAGCCACATTGTAGTATGGCTTTATTCAAGTGCAAGTTCTATTGAGATGTCAGCATGCCGTTCCAGCAGTCCTGAAAAGGGAATTTCCTGCGGTTATGCCGACTATTAAGTGCCAGCACAAAAAAAGCCCGCGCCGACGTGAATCGGGCGGGCTTTCTGTTGCTGTATTTCCTTTACGAACGCTCAGGCTTCCTGCCGTAACAGCAGCCCCTGCATCCTGTCGAGCGATTGGGCGATGGCCAGCATTTCCTCGGAAGGAATCTGCCGGATCAGTTCGCCGGTTTCGTTGTCGGTGATGCGGACGATTGATTTGCCGGTGCTGTCGTCGATAGAGAAATCCAAACCGTTGGCAACAACCGGATCCACCAACTGCTTGAGTTCCTTGACGACCTGCTCGATCTTGGCACGCTCGGGGGGCGGCTGGCTTGGCTGGGGGGCCTGGAGTTGCACCTCCGGCCGGGCAGCCTGCTGCGCGGGCGCGCCCCCCTGGGGGGCGGCCGGCTGCGGCGTGCTTGAGCCGAAGTTGCCGACGGATGTTATTGCCATGTCTTGCTCCTTGCCTGTGAGCGGGAAGCGGTCTCGGTCATCCCGAGCAGCGCTTCCCGTCTATCACCTTACACTAGTCGCGTTCCGCTTAACCGCGCAGCAGTGTCAGCACATTGTTGGGCAGGGCATTCGCCTGCGCCAGCATCGCCACGCCCGCTTGCTGCAGGATCTGGTTGCGGGTCAGTTGCGCCGTTTCCGCCGCAAAGTCCGCATCCTGAATCCGGCTACGTGCGGCCGAGAGGTTCTCCGAAGAGGCCGTCAAGCTGGAGACAACGCTGCTGAAACGGTTTTGCAGGGCGCCCATGTTGCCACGAATCGTGGCAACCTGACTTAAGGCACCGTCAATGATGTTGATCGCGCTATTGGAACCGGCGACCGTCAAGATATTCACGGTTGACAGTGTCGTGAGTGCAGCAGAAGTTGTACTCAACCCGGCATAGGCCGCTTCGCTACCTGACACAGTGAAACCAGTCCCCGAGCTGAGAGAGATCGTGCCACGAGTGGTAACGCCGGTACCGTCTGCAGGCGCTGTGCCAGCAGTAGTTATAACCGCCGATGCAGTTCCCGATGAAGTCGTAGAGTAGACAATATTTGCGGAGCCCAACTTGTCATCTGTGAGAGTCAGATTGGTAGCGCTGGCTCCTGATGCAACAACACTGCTGCGTCCGGCCGTATATTCTGCATTGATTGCAGTTTGCAGTGCGAGAATCGAGACGGTCGGTGTCGCAGCTGCGGCGACCGTTACGGCAACATTGCCAGCTGTGACAGTTCCAGTTGTGGAGAGCTCGTAGGTGCGGCCTCCAAGAGTGAACGTATCACCAGTAGCCAAGGCAGGGGAACCAGAATCCAGGTTGCCTGCGCCGAATGTCACAGTGTTTACTTCACGCAAGGCTGCGTTGGCGCCAGTCGATGCATCAAGGCCGGTGGCATTCTGGATAGCCTGTGCACCTGCTGCAGTTGCGGGTGAGGAGGTGATGGCGATATTGCGGCCATCGGAAGTTGTCAGGGCCAGGGCGCCGGTGCTGGCGTTGGCAACGGCCGTGACGCCGGTCAGTGCTGTCTGGGCATTGATTGCGGTTGCGGCGTTGTTCCCTTGCGTCACGGCGCTGGTGCTGGCGCCAATCGCGCCAATTGCCACGCCATTAATGAGCAGTGCGCCGCTGGCAAGGCCGGAACGAGCAATCGGGATGCCACCGGTGAGTGAGCTGCTGGCCGCTGCGGTTACGCCGGTATCGGTGGTCTTTGCATTGATGGCGGTCGCCTTGGCGGTGGCGCTATCGGCAGTGACGAGGTTGTTGCCGGTTGAACCCGTCGCAACTGAGACGCCGATCGTCGTGGCGCTGCCGCCGTTTGGTGTGATGGTGAAATTGGCACCAGTAAATGCGGAGCTGGTAACTGCAGTACCTGTTTGTTGATACGCGCCGAGAGCTGTGGTCTGCGAGTTGCCGGTGCTGGCGGTAATGGTCTGGTTGGCATTCGCCCCGACCTGGAACTGCGCTGAGGTAAAGGTGCCATCCAGGATGTTCTGGCCGTTGAACTGGGTGGTGGTTGCGACGCGCGAAATTTCAGCCAGCAGCTGGGTCACTTCGGCGTTGAGCGAAGCCCGGTCGGATGCGGTGTTGGTGGCGTTGGCCGACTGAATGGCCAGTTCGCGAATCCGTTGCAGGTTGTTGCCAACCTCGGCCAGACCGCCTTCAGCGGTTTGCGCCAGGGAAACGCCGTCGTTGGCGTTGCGGGCTGCCTGGTTCAGGCCGCGAATCTGCGAGGTCATCCGGTCGGAAATTGCCAGACCGGCGGCGTCGTCCTTGGCGCTGTTGATGCGCAGGCCCGAAGACAGGCGCTGCAGGGAGGTCGCCAGGGCGGACTGGGAGGTATTCAGGTTGCGCTGAGCGTTCAGCGACGAGATGTTGGTGTTGATTACTTGTGGCATTTGGAGTCTCCTTAGCCGGATCAGGGTCAGATTTCCGAGAGCACCTTGCTCCCGATGCTTGCACTAACGGATAGGCCCCGGGGAAACTTGAGCGGATATTTGCATCAATTGCAGTATCTGCGCAGGCCGACATCATTCCCTATAACTTCTTGCACCATAACTTGAGAATGGTGTCAAAACTGCTACCATATGGTCATGCGTGTAGTCATTGATACGAATGTGTTTATTGGCGCTTGTCTGGGGGTCGGGGCGGCTAATGCAGTTGTGGCGGCCTGCTTGCAGGGGCGCTGCACGCCTTTGATGGGGGCGGCACTGTTTGCCGAGTATGAGGACGTGATGGGGCGCGCGCCCCTCTTTCACGGTTGTCGACTGGATGCGGACGAGCGCGAGGAGTTGCTGGACGTGTTCCTGTCCCGTTGTGAATGGACGCGTGTGTATTGCCTGTGGCGCCCGAATTTGCGTGACGAGGCGGATAACCATCTGGTGGAACTCGCCGTTGCCGGTGCCGCCGAATGTATTGTGACGCGCAACTTGCGTGATCTGCGCGCCATGGAGTTGAGGTTCCCGGCCTTGCGGGTTGTATCGCCCGAGGCTTTTTTGGAGGAGATTTGACATGACCGCCATTACCGTACGGCTGCCCGACGAAAAGCACCGCCGCCTAAAGGCGCTGGCAAAGAGCCGAGGCACGCCGCTCAATCGCCTGATTGACGAAATGACGACGCTGATGCTGGCCGAATTTGATGCAGAAACCCGTTTCCAAGTGCGCGCAGCCAGCGGCACGGGGCGGGTCGAGCGCGGACTGGAATTGCTTGAGAAGGCGGCTGGTTAGCGAAAAACCGGGGTCAGACCCCGGTTTCCCGGCTAGAAAGTTCCCGGATACGCCCCGCCGTCGAGCAGCCAGTTCTGGCCGGTGATGTAGCCGGCCTGGGCGCTGCACAGCCAGGCGCAAGCGGCTCCAAACTCCGCGGGGTCGCCAATGCGGCCGGCGGGGATGGTGGTGATGCGCGCGGAAATCGCCTGCGCGTAGTCGATGCCTTTCGCCTTGGCCTGCGCGCCGACGACACTGCGGATGCGGTCGGTGTCGAAGAGGCCGGGCAACAGGTTGTTGATGGTGACGTTGTGCTGCACCGTCTTGCGCGCGATGCCGGCGACGAAGCCGGTCAGGCCGGAGCGTGCGCCGTTGGACAGGCCCAGTACGTCGATGGGCGCCTTGACCGCGCCCGAGGTGATGTTGACGATGCGGCCGAACTTCCGCGCGATCATGCCATCCACCGTCGCCTTGATGAGTTCGATGGGGGTCAGCATGTTGGCGTCGAGCGCCTTGATCCAGTCGTCGCGATTCCAGTCGCGGAAGTCGCCGGGCGGTGGGCCGCCGGCGTTGGTGACGAGGATGTCCGGGTCGGGGCAGGCGGCGAGCGCCGCCGCGCGGCCTTCGGGGGTGGTGATGTCGGCGCAGACCGCAATTGGCGCCGTCCCGCCAGCGCCGACTTTCCTGAGTTCTGCCAGCGTCGCTTCCAGCGCTTCACTGCCGCGCGCGACGATGGTGACGTTCACGCCTTCCTGCGCCAGCGCCAGCGCGCAGCCACGGCCCAGCCCCTTGCTTGCCGCGCAGACCAGCGCGCGTTTGCCCTGAATGCCAAGATCCATTGTTTTCTCCCTGTTTGATTGTCGCCATCCTACTAAAAATCTCGGGGTCAGAAAACCGGGGGCCAGAAAACCGGGGTCAGACCACGGTTTCTGATTAATTCGTCACACCGGCGAAGGCCGGTGTCCAGGTTGTTGATATTCCTGGATTCCGGCTTTCGCCGGAATGGCAACATTGGAATTGATGGCGTTTCCCTAAGTCGCCAGCACCGCGCGCTTAATGGCTGGCGGCGGTGAGGATTGGCTTGACTGCCACAAATCGTAGCTGATCTGCATCCGCAGAAAGCTTTCTGCGGATGGTCCGCCCTGCTCTGTTGCCAGCCATGCTTCCAACCGCCTGGCCAGATCGACGGAAATGCCGGACTTCTCGTGCAGCACGCGCGAAAGCTGCACGCGGGACACCCCAAGTTGGCGCGCGGCCTCCGTTACCGTCAGTCCCAGTTCCGGCAACACGTCTTCCCGCAGAATCGAAGCCGGATGTGGTGGATTGAACATGCGTCCCATTGTTTTGTCCTTAGTGGTAGTCCTGATAGTCAACCAAGATCACGTTCTCGCCCTCGAAGGTAAACGTCAACCGCCAGTTGCCGTTCACCCACACCGACCAATGTCCAGTTGATAGTTGGTGCAGACGCCAGCCGGGATAGTCCATTTCGCCCGGCCTCATCGACACATCCAACTGCGCAAGCTGGCGCGCAAGTCGCGGGGCATGATGCGGCTGAATCCCGGCTTTCGATCCTGTCTCGAAAAATCGCTGCAAGCCGGCATGTCGGAAACCCTTGATCACGATATCAAGTGTATCTTGTGATGATACAGATTGCAATATTTGTCATGCGCATGCCGAGTGTTAAGGCCATGTAAATGATATCGTGATGTGTTAGTTGCGCGATCTGCGCGCCATGGAGTTGAGGCTAAATGATCGTGTCTGACCCCATTTCCCCATGCCCCGCCAAAACTATATCCGCCCGCTCGACCTGAAACACGGCTGCATCGACATGAGCCACGGCGCCGGTGGACGCGCGGGTGCCCAGTTGGTCGAGGAACTGTTCCTGCGCCATCTGGACAATCCTTTTTTGCGCCAGGGCGACGATGGCGCCGTCCTGTCATGGCCGACTTTTGGTGAAAGGCTGGTGCTCAGCACCGATTGCCACGTCGTGTCGCCGCTGTTCTTCCCCGGTGGCGACATCGGCTGCCTGGCCGTGCATGGCACGCTCAACGACGTGGCGATGATGGGGGCGCGGCCGCTGGCGCTGACGGCAGGCTTCGTCATCGAAGAGGGTTTTGCGCTGGCCGAGCTCGACCGCATCGTCGCCTCAATGGCTGCTGCCGCCCGCGCCGCTGGCGTGCCGGTGGTGGCGGGCGATACCAAGGTGGTGGAGCGCGGCAAGGGCGACGGGGTGTTCATCACCACCACCGGTTTTGGCGTGGTGCCGGCCGGGGTGGAACTGTCGGGCGCGCGGGCCAGGCCTGGCGACGCGATTTTGCTGTCGGGCAGCATCGGCGAGCATGGCATGGCGGTCATGAGCCAGCGCGAGAACCTGGCCTTCGAGGCGCCGATCATCTCGGATACCGCCGCGCTGCACACACTGGTGGCAGCGATGCTGGCAACCGGCGCCGACCTGCGCTGCCTGCGCGACCCGACCCGTGGTGGACTGGCGACCACCCTGAACGAGATTGCCCGCCAGTCCGGGGTGGGCATGCTGCTGGATGAAACGGCGATTCCGCTGCAGCCCGCCGTGGCAGCCGCCTGCGAATTCCTCGGCCTCGATCCGCTGTATGTGGCCAACGAGGGCAAGCTCGTGGCCATCGTTGCCGCCGCCGATGCCGACCGGGTGCTGGCGGCCATGCGCGCGCATCCGCTGGGCGCGGGCGCCGTGCGGATCGGCACCGTGCAGACCGACCCCGGCCACTTCGTGCAGATGACTACCTGCCTGGGCGGGCGGCGTAACGTCGACTGGCTCACTGGCGAGCAATTGCCGCGAATTTGTTGAAAGGATTTGACGATGGGCGCGAATAAATTTCAATGGGCAGACCCACTGCTGCTCGACGCGCAACTCAGCGACGAGGAGCGGCTGATCAGTGCCACGGCGCGACGCTACGCACAGGAAAAGCTGCTGCCGCGCGTGCTCGATGCCTTTCGCCACGAGCGTACTGACGTGGAGATTTTCCGCGAGATGGGCGCACTTGGCCTGCTGGGTGCCACTCTGCCGCCGGAATACGGCGGCGCCGGCCTCAACTACGTCAGCTATGGCCTGATCGCCCGCGAGATCGAACGGGTCGATTCCGGCTTCCGCTCGATGATGAGCGTGCAGTCCTCGCTGGTGATGGTGCCGATCTTCGAATTCGGCACGGAGGCACAAAAGCAGAAATATTTGCCGCAGTTGGCCAGTGGCGCGTCGATCGGCTGCTTCGGCCTCACCGAGCCGAATCACGGTTCCGACCCCGGCAGCATGGCGGCGCGCGCGCGCCAGGTCGCGGGGGGCTACACGCTCTCCGGCAGCAAGATGTGGATCACCAATGCGCCCATCGCCGATGTCTTCGTCGTCTGGGCCAAGGATGATGCGGGGCAGATCCGCGGCTTCATCCTCGAAAAAGGCATGGCCGGGTTGTCAGCGCCGGCGATCCACGGCAAGGTCGGCCTGCGCACCTCGATCACCGGTGAGATCGTCATGGCTGACGTGTTTGTGCCGGAAGAGAATGCCTTCCCCTTGGTGCGTGGGCTCAAGGGCCCGTTCACCTGCCTCAACTCAGCGCGCTATGGGATTGCCTGGGGCGCCCTGGGCGCGGCGGAAGACTGCTGGCACCGCGCGCGCCAGTATGTGCTCGACCGCCAGCAGTTCGGCCGGCCACTCGCCGCCAACCAGTTGATCCAGAAGAAGCTCGCCGACATGCAGACGGAAATCGCCCTCGGCCTGCAGGGCTGCTTGCGGCTGGGGCGCATCAAGGATGAAGGCGGCGATGCGCCGGAGATGACCTCCTTGCTCAAGCGCAATTCCTGCGGCAAGGCGCTGACCATCGCCCGCGAAGCCAGGGACATGCTGGGTGGCAACGGCATCTCCGACGAGTTCGGCGTGATCCGCCATCTGGTCAATCTTGAAGTGGTCAACACGTATGAGGGCACGCATGACATTCATGCACTGATTCTCGGTCGTGCGCAGACTGGAATCGCCGCATTTTGAGCGCAGCAGCACACCCCGGCATCTGTCGAAGGTATCATTCGCGCTTCACCCGCCAGCAAGACAATTCATAAAGGAGAGAGTTATGAGACTACGTACCCTGATCGCTGCATCTGTGCTTGTGCTGACTGCAACTGCCAGTCATGCCAATGAATTCATCAATGTGCTGACCGGCGGCACCAGCGGCGTCTATTACCCGCTGGGCGTTTCGCTGACCCAGATTTATGGCAAGGCAATGCCGAATGTCAAGACCTCCGTGCAAGCCACCAAGGCCAGCGCCGAGAATCTCAACTTGCTGCAGGCTGGCCGTGGCGAAGTCGCCTTCAGCCTCGGCGACACCTTCAGCGAGGCCTGGAAGGGCAACGAGGAAGTGGGCTTCAAGACGCCACTGAAGAAACTGCGCACCCTGGCCGCCATTTACCCGAACTACATCCACTTCATCGCCAATGCCGATTCCGGCATCAAGACGCTGGCCGACCTCAAGGGCAAGCGGGTTTCCGTCGGCGCGCCGAAAAGCGGTACTGAGCTGAACAGCCGCGAGATTCTCAAGGCCGCCGGCATGAGCTACAAGGATCTCGCCAAAGTCGAATACCTTGGCTATTCCGAATCGGTCGAATTGATCAAGAACCGCCAGCTCGACGCCACGCTGCAATCGTCCGGCCTCGGCATGGCAGCGGTGCGCGACCTGGCGACGGCGATCAAGATGGTCGTCATTCCGATCCCCGTCGATGTGGTCAAGAAGATCGAGGATGCGGCTTATTCTCCGGGCGTCATTCCGGCCAATACCTACAATGGCCAGACCGTGGATGTGCCGACGGTGGCCGTGCAGAACTACCTGGTGACGCACGAAGGCGTGTCGACCGATACCGTGTACAAGATGACCAAGTCGATGTTCGAGAATCTCGATGCCATGGTTGCCTCGCATGGTGCCGCCAAGGCCATCAATCCGAAGACGGCAGGTATCGGCTCCCCGGTGCCGCTGCACCCCGGTGCCGAAAAGTACTACCGCGAAGCCGGCCTGATCAAGTAACGGAGTCATGATGAGCGCCAATACTGCCCCGAATCCCGACCAGAGCGAGTTTTCCGAGCACGGCGTCCAGCGCACTCTCGGCGGCTGGGCCTTGGGGGTGTTATTGGCGCTTGCGCTGAGTTTTTCCGTCTACCAGCTCGTGGTGGCGGCGTTCCATCCGTTTTCCAGCCTGGTCACGCGTGCGTTCCATGTGGGCTTTCTGCTCGCGCTGACCTTCATCATTTATCCGGCTTTCAAACGTGCCAAACTGGGCAGCGTGTCGCCCGGTGACTGGCTGCTGGCGGTGGGGGCTTTTTCCCTGGCAAGCTACCAGTGGTTCTTTGAAGTCGAGCTGATCCAGCGCGCCGGCGAACCGACCACCATGGATCTCTGGGTCGGCACGGCCATGGTGCTGCTGGTTTTCGAGGCGGCGCGCCGCATTCTTGGTCTGGCCCTGCCGATCATCTGTGGCCTGTTTCTGCTCTATGGCCTGTTCGGTCAGTATCTTCCTGGTGACCTGGCGCATCGCGGTTATGCCTTCTCGCAGATCGTCGACCAGCTTGGCTTCGGCACCGAAGGCATCTTCGGCATTCCGATCCTGGTGTCGGCCACCTTCATTTTTCTCTTCATCCTGTTCGGCACCTTCCTCGAACATGCCGGGATGATCAACCTGTTCAACTCGATCGCGCTGGGTTTCGTCGGCCATACCAAAGGCGGCGCCGCCAAGGTGTCGGTGCTGTCGTCCAGCCTGATGGGGACAATTTCCGGTTCCGGGGTTGCCAACGTGCTGACTACCGGCCAGTTCACCATTCCGCTGATGAAGCGCTTCGGCTATTCGGGCGTGTTTTCCGGTGCGGTGGAGGCCACCTCCAGCATGGGCGGGCAGATCATGCCGCCGGTGATGGGGGCAGTTGCCTTCATCATGGCCGAAAACCTCAACGTGCCCTACACCGAGATCGTCAAGGCGGCGCTGATTCCGGCCATCCTCTACTACGTCACGGCATTCTGGATGGTGCACCTGGAGGCGGGCCGCAAGAATCTGGTTGGTCTGCCAAAGGATCAATGCCCCAACCCGTGGCGGGCGATGCGCACGCAATGGTTTCTGCTGCTGCCGCTGGTCGGGCTGGTCGGCATGCTGTTCAACGGCTTTACCCCCATGTATTCGGGCATGGTCGGTTTGGCGCTGACCGCCATCCTGATCCTCGGCGCGGCGGTCGCCGCACGCATTTCCACGACCGCTTTCCGTTATGTGTTCTGGGTTGGTGTCGGCCTGGCCAGCGCGACCCTGGTCGAGTGGGGTGTCCATGCCGTGCTGACGGTGATCGGCGTGCTGGCGCTGCTGGCCAGCGTCGTCAAGGGCGGCAAAAAGACCTTGCACATCATGTACACCAGCCTGGTCGACGGCGCCCGCCAGGCGCTGCCGGTCGGCGTGGCCTGTGCCATCGTCGGCGTCATCATCGGCATCCTGACCCTGACGGGCGCCGCCTCCAACTTCGCCAGCTTCATCCTGCGGGTGGGCGAGCACAGCCTGTTCCTGTCGCTGCTGCTGACCATGCTGGTCTGTCTGGTGCTCGGCATGGGCATTCCGACCATTCCCAACTACATCATCACCAGTGCCATCGCGGCACCGGCACTGCTTTCGCTCGGCGTGCCCCTGATTGTCAGTCACATGTTCGTCTTCTACTTCGGCATCATGGCCGACCTGACGCCACCGGTCGCGTTGGCGGCCTTCGCCGCCAGTTCGATCGCCAAGGAGTCGCCGATGAAAATCGGCATCAAGGCGGTACAGATCGCCATTGCCGGTTTCGTCGTGCCCTATATGGCCGTCTACGACAACGCCCTGATGCTGCAGGGCGACCCGACCGTGCTGGCGGTGGCCTACATCGTCGGCAAGGCCCTGCTGGCCATTGCGCTGTGGGGCGCAGCCGCCATCGGTTACCTGCAGGGTAGCCTGAAGGTCTGGGAGCGGATCTTCGCCGCTGGCGGCGCTGCCCTGCTGATTGCCGCTTTGCCGCTGACCGACGAGATCGGCATCCTGATGGGTGGCGCCTTCATCGCCTGGCGCTTCTGGCAATCCCGGCGCCGTCTCGCCAGCGCCGACTTTTAATGCCTCCGCCGGGCCACCCCAAGGAGGCTCAACCAAAACTTGGAGCGGGCCTTACCCGCGAACACCCGTCACCCCCTTCCCCCGGAAGGGGGTTGGGGGGATGGAGGTCTTGATTCATGTCCCTGTGCCTGGCCGCCGGCGCGCTGGTGACCTCTCTGCTGGCCGGATCGCTGACGCTATCGTGGCAGCATTCGATTGAAAAAATTCTCTGGGAAGAAGACTGGCGCCTGGAGGGGCAGGCGCTGGTCATTCAGGAGGCCCGCGTGCGTGGCACCGGTGCCGGGATGGAGCCTCCTGCCGGCGCCCAACTCAGGGATGGCTCCTGGCATTACGTGCCGCCCCTGCCGCCCCTGCCGTCGCTGCGTCTGACACACTCTCCCTATGTGGCACCCTATACAATCTGCGTCAAAGGCGATTGCCGCCACATTGACGAATGGCTGAAGGGCTTGCCGGCGCATGCGGTCGTCGAGTTGCTGCCCTGCACAGGGTTGGCTGAGCGCAGCAGCGGAGCACCCGGAGTACCATAAACGTTTATCAGCACAAGGCTGATCGACCGGAAGGCGGCTCCATTACCACATGTACTACGGCGAAAAATTCAACGCGGTGACGCATCTCATCGGCGCCATTCTGGCGTTCGCCGGCGCGATATTGCTCGTTGTGCTGTCAGCGCTGGACGGCGATCCGTGGAAGGTGCTGAGCGTCTCGATCTACGGCGCGACGCTGGTGCTGCTGTACAGCGCCTCCACGCTCTATCACAGCCTGCGCGGGCGCGCCAAGGATATCCTGCGCAAGTTCGATCACCACAGTATCTATCTGCTCATCGCCGGCAGTTACACGCCGTTCTGCCTGGTGACGCTGCGCGGCCCCTGGGGCTGGTCGTTGTTCTGCGTGGTGTGGGGGCTCGCCGTGCTGGGCATCCTTCAGGAGATGATTCCGGCCCGCAATAGTCGCTCTGCAGAGTTCTCCACCCAGGAGGCCAAGCAACACTTGGGGCGGCCCGGCATGTTGCTTGATCGCCTAAGGGGCGAAGCACGCATCTTGTCGGTGGCGATCTATGTGGTGATGGGCTGGGTGGCCTTGGTGGCCATCGTTCCGCTGCTCGATAAGCTAGGGTTCGCCGGCTTTGCCTGGCTTGCGGCGGGCGGTTTGTTTTATACGATTGGCATCATCTTCTTCGCGCTCGATACCCGTCTGCGCCACGCGCATGGCATCTGGCACCTGTTCGTCATCGCCGGCAGCGCCGCGCACTTCATTGCGATCCTGTATTACGTGCTGTAAGCGGAGCAGTGCATGAAAAAAGCCACTAACCTTGCGGGTTAGTGGCTCGCTTCATTTTCTGGCGACCCCACGGGGATTCGAACCCCGGTTCATACCGTGAAAGGGTATTGTCCTAGGCCTCTAGACGATAGGGTCATATCGTTGGTGGAGGTACGCGGGATCGAACCGCGGACCTCTTGCATGCCATGCAAGCGCTCTCCCAGCTGAGCTATACCCCCAAAAGAGAGGGCGCATTATACGGAAGGCGACCTCCGTGTGTAAACTTTTTTGCCAGAAATATTCAGAAGATTTTCCCGGGGTTCATTAGATGTTGCGGATCGAGCGCCTGCTTGAGTGCGCGCATCATGTCCATTTCGACCTCGCTCTTGTAGCGCAACAGTTCGGCGCGCTTCAACTGGCCGATGCCATGTTCGGCCGAGATCGAGCCACCGAGGTCATTTGCGATGTCGTGCACGATGCGATTCACGGTCGCTGTCTGGGCAATGAAGGCGGCGTTGTCGGCCGCTGTCGGATTGGACGGGTTGTAGTGCAGGTTGCCATCGCCGAGATGGCCGAAGCAGACGATGCGGATGCCGGGAAACGCGGCGATCAGCGCAGCGTCGGCGCGCGCGATGAATTCCGGCAGGCGCGAGATGGGAACGGAAATGTCGTGTTTGATTGACAGCCCCTCGATCTTCTGGGCGGTCGGGATGCCTTCGCGCAGTGCCCACAACGCACGCGCTTGCGACAGGCTCTGCGCGATGGTGGCATCGTTGGCGTGGCCCGCCTCGATGCCTGTGGCCAGCGCGCTTTCGAGGGCTTTGCCAAGCGTGTCGGCAAGATTGGGCTGCAGGGTGTCGACGATCTCGACCAGCACCTGCCATGGCGGTCGATTGACCAGCGGATCGCGGCTGTCGGGGAGATGCTTGAGTACCAGGTCGAGTGCGGGGCGACCGATCAATTCGAAGGCCGTCACGCGGTCGCCAAGTTGCTCGCGCAGCAGCGAGAGCAGGGCGACTGCCGCCGCCGGTTCGGGAACGGCCACCCAGGCCGTGGCTGAATGGGTCGGCTGCGGAAAGAGCTTGAGCACGGCGGCGGTGATCAGGCCGAGCGTGCCTTCCGCGCCGATGAACAATTGCTTGAGGTCGTAGCCGGTATTGTTTTTGCGCAGGCCGCACAGGCCATCCCAGAGGCGGCCGTCCGGCAGCACGACTTCGAGGCCGAGGCAGAGTTCGCGCGCATTGCCGTAGCGCAGCACCTGCACGCCGCCGGCATTGGTGGCGAGGTTGCCGCCAATGGTCGCCGTGCCTTCGGCGGCCAGCGACAGCGGGAACAGCCGGCCCGCCGCCGCCGCCGCGTCCTTGACGCTGGCGAGGGTGCAGCCGGCCTCGACGGTCAGGGTGTTGTTGGCGGGGTCGATGGCGCGAACATGGTTGAGGCGCGTCAGACTGACGATTACCTCACCACCCGGCTGGCGGGCCGGGCCGAGGGGCGTGGCACCGCCGCACAGGCCGGTGTTGCCACCCTGCGGCACGATGGCCACGCCGGCAGCGTTGCAGTACTGCACCACGGCGGCGACCTCTGCGGCGTCGGCCGGCTTGACCACGCAAAGCGGCTGGCCGCTGTAGCGTCCGCGCCAGTCGGTGCAGTAGGGCGCGATGTCGAAAGGGTCGGTCAAGACGTGGGTCGCACCCAGTGTGGCACGCAGGGAATCGATCAGCGGGTTCATGGATGCAATGCGAATTCGATGGCCGGCAGCATGCGCTTGACGGCGGCGGCACCTTCACCGATGGCTTCGGCGGCACGGTGATAGTCCATCAGCCCGAGATGGGCCAGACGCGGTGCAACGAGCGCGTCGGCCGGCTCGCCGGCCAGCCGGCTCCTGGCGATGCGTGACTGCATGATGTTGATGCTGGTCGACAGCACGGCGGCGAGCGACGGCTGATCGTGATCGTGCTTGAGCCCCAGACTGGCCAGCAGCTTGTCGGTCCAGCCCGGGCCGCCGCTTCCAGCAGCCCTTGCTGCCTGTTTCAGCGAACGGCCAACGATGTCCGAGCCCAGGTCGACGGCAATGACGATGTCGGCGCCCAGCGCCCGGCACAGCGATACCGGCACGGGATTGACGAGGCCGCCATCGACGAGCAGCCGGCCGTCGTGATTGACCGGCGCCAGCAGGCCCGGCATGGCAATCGAGGCATGTACGGCAGCGGCGACCGAGCCTTCGCGCAGCCAGATTTCCCGACCGTTGGCGAGATCTGTCGCCACGCAGGCGAAGGGCAGCGGCAGCGCGGAGAAATCCTTGTCGACAAAATGTCTTTCAAAGAAGGTCATCAGTTTGTCGCCCTTGATCAGTCCGCCTGCCAAGCCGACGTCCAGCAGTCCGACGACATCCCGCCAGGCCAACCCGGTCGCCCAGTGTTCCAGCTGATCAAGGTCGCCGTCCGCATAGGCCGCCCCCACCAAGGCGCCGATCGAGCAGCCGCACAGTATGTCCGGGGTAATGCCGGCTTCCTGCAAGGCGCGGAGTACGCCGATATGCGCCCAACCACGCGCGGAGCCACTGCCCAGCGCCAGGCCGATTTTCGGTTTCATGCCGGAGCTGCGTTCACTGTGGCATAGAGATCGTGCACGTCGCAATCGGTGATGGTGACCTCGGCAAATTCGCCGATCTCCAGATCGTGGCCATCGCTGATATAGACCAGTCCATCGACGTCGGGTGCATCGCCTGCGCTGCGGGCGATGGCGCCTTCTTCGTCAATGTCGTCGACCAGGACCGTCAGGGTGCGGCCGATCTTTGCTTCGAGGCGCTGTGTGGAGATGTCTTCCTGATGCGCCATCAGGCGCATCTTGCGTTCTTCGCGCACCGCTTCGGGCAGGGCACCGGGCAGGGCATTAGCGGCAGCGCCTGCGACGGGCGAATAGGCGAAGGCGCCGACGCGGTCGAGCTGGGCTACATCGAGAAAATCGAGCAATTCATTGAATTCGGCTTCGGTCTCGCCGGGGAAGCCGGTGATGAAGGTGCTGCGAATCGTCAGATCGGGCACGACGGTGCGCCAGGCGGCGATGCGTTCGAGCACCTTCTCGGCGGAGGCCGGCCGCTTCATCAGCTTGAGGATGCGCGGACTGGCATGCTGGAAGGGCACGTCGAGATAGGGGAGGATTTTCCCCTCCACCATCAGCGGCAACAGGTCATCGACGCTGGGATAAGGATAGACGTAGTGCAGGCGAATCCACATGCCGAGTTCGCCGAGTTCCTTGCACAGTTCGAAGAGGCGTGTTTTCACCGGGCGGCCAGAGGCAAAGCCGGTGCGATATTTCACATCGACGCCATAGGCGCTGGTGTCCTGCGAGATGATCAAAAGTTCCCTGACGCCAGCTTCGGCCAGCGTTTCGGCTTCCTTGAGCACTTCGCCGATCGGGCGGCTCACCAGGTCGCCACGCAAGGAGGGAATGATGCAGAAGCTGCAACGATGGTTGCAGCCTTCGGAGATCTTGAGGTAGGCGTAGTGGTCCGGCGTCAGCCGGATGCCCTGTGGCGGCACCAGATCGACAAAGGGGTCGTGCAGTGGTGGCAGGTGCTGATGCACTGCATCCATGACTTCCTGCAGCGCGTGCGGACCGGTGACGGCCAGCACGGCAGGATGGGTCTCGCGCACCACGTTACCCTTGGCGCCCAGGCAGCCAGTGACGATGACCTTGCCGTTTTCGGCGAGCGCCTCGCCGATCGCATCGAGCGATTCCTCGACGGCGGCGTCGATGAAGCCGCAGGTATTGACGACGACCAGGTCAGCGCCGTCATAGTTGCCTGATATTTCGTAACCTTCGGCACGCAGCCGGGTGAGGATCTGTTCGGCGTCGCTGGCCGCCTTCGGGCAGCCCAGCGAGACGAAGCCCACCTTTGGGCTGCGCTTCATTTATTCTCTTCGGTCTTCCCCGGCTTTGTCTGGCCGGGGGGGGGGTTCTGTAGCTGGAAGCCGGTCATCATCTTGCGCGTCTGTTCCTGCACGCCTTCCTGCATCTGCTGGAACATTTTCTGGCTTTGCTCGACGTAGGAACCCATCATGCTCTGGATGGCCGGGCCCTGAAAGTTGAGGAACTGCGCCCAGAGATCCGCGCTCATCCCGGGTTTGTCCCCGTATAGCGTCTTGGTCTGGTCCTGCAGTTTTTTCTGCATGTCGGAAAATGCCGTGATGTTGTTTTCGAGATACTTGCCCATCATGCCCTGCATGGCATTGCCATAGAAGCGGATCATTTGCGAGAGCAGGTCGGAAGTGAACATCGGCGCACCGCCGGCTTCTTCTTCGAGAATGATCTGCAGCAGGATGCTGCGGGTCAGGTCGTCGCCCGACTTGGCGTCCACCACGCGAAATTCCTCGTGCTTCAGTACCAGAACCTTGACGTCGACCAGCGTGATGTAGGTGCTGGTGCGCGTGTCGTAAAGACGGCGATTGGGATATTTCTTGATGAGACGGGCCTGCTCGGACATTATATTTTTCCCCCTTGCTATGCGCGGTAGCGACTTGGCTGCGGCCACGCCGCTACCGGTAGTGCAGATTACTGGAAGTACAGACCGCCGTTGATGTTGAGCGTGGCGCCGGTCATGTAGCCAGCCAGATCGGAAGCCAGATAGGAGCACAGGGCGCCCATCTCTTCCGGCTTGGCCAGACGCTTCATCGGGATGGTGTCGACGATGCTCTTGAGAATGTCCTCGCGGATCGCCATGACCATCTTGGTCGCGACGTAACCCGGAGCGATGGCATTCACCGTGACGCCCTTGGTGGCCAGTTCCTGCGCCAGTGCCTTGGTGAAGCCGATCACGCCGGCCTTGGCGGCCGAGTAGTTGGACTGGCCGGCCTGGCCCTTGACGCCATTCACCGAGGAAATGTTGATGATGCGGCCCCAGCCGCGCGTGGCCATCTTGGCGGATACCTGCTTGGTCATGTTGAACAGGCTGGTGAGGTTGGTGGAGATCACGGCATCCCACTGGTCCTTTTCCATCTTGGCGAACATCTTGTCGCGGGTGATGCCGGCGTTGTTGACCAGGATGTCGATCGGGCCGGCATTGGTTTCGGCTTCCGTCACCATGGCGGCGCAGGCGGCGATATCGGCGACGTCACCGGCGACGCAGACGAAGTCCTTGAAACCGGCGGCGGCCATTTCCTTCAGCCACTCGTCCTTGTTGTCGAATTCGGGGTGGTAAGCGGCGACGACCTTGTAGCCGTCCTTGGCAAAGGCTTGGCAGATGGCGGTGCCGAGGCCGCCCATGGCGCCGGTGACGAAAGCTACGCGTTGAGTCATGGTGTTTCCTTTCATTGCTCGTTGGTTGATGTTTCAGGTTGTTGTTGAGCCTGGGTTTCAGGCTTTCTGTTTTACGTAATGGCCGGGTGCCGGCTGGCCTGGCGGGAATTGGGCGCTGCCCAGCCGACCGCGCGCCGGCACTGTGCCGGCGGCATGCTGCTGGAGCCAATCGGTCCAGCGTGGCCACCAGCTGCCCTTGACCTCTGTCGACGTGTCCAGCCATTCCTGCGGGTCGGCAGTGGCACTGTCATTGACCCAGTGGCTGCGCTTGTTCTTGGCCGCCGGATTGATCACGCCGGCAATGTGGCCGGAAGCGCCGAGGACGAAAGTCACCGCTCCGCTGAGCAGCTTGCGGCTGAGGTAGGAGGACTGCCAGGGCACGATGTGATCCTCACGCGTGGCGAGGATGAAGGCCGGCATGTCGAGCTGGCCGAGATCGGCGCGGACGCCGCACATCGACAGTTTGCCCGGCACGCGCAGGTTGTTTTCCAGATAGAGGTTGCGCAGATACCAGGCGGCAAACGGTCCAGGCAGATTGGTCGAATCACTGTTCCAGTAGAGCAGGTCGAAGGCCGTCGGCTGGTTGCCCTTCAGGTAGTTGCCGACGACATATTGCCAGATCAGGTCGTTGGCGCGCAGGGAGGAAAAGGTGGTGGACAAATCCTTGCCGGTCAGCAGGCCACCCTGGCCGATGGTCGCTTCACGGTTCGCCACCGACTGTTCGTCGACGTAGCAGCCGATCTCGCCGGTGTCCGAAAAATCGAGCAGTGTGGTCAGCAGCGTCAGCGCGGCAACCGGATTTTCGCCGCGAGCTTTTGCCACAGCCAGTGCAGCGGACAGGATGGTGCCGCCGACGCAGAAACCGAGCGCATTGATCTGCTCGATGGCGCAAATTTCGCGCACCACCTTCAGCGCGGTGAGGGCGCCGTGTTCCAGATAATCGTCCCAGGTCAGATGACCCTGGGCGACCTGCGGATTGCGCCAGGAAACGAGGAAGACCGTTTGGCCCTGCGCCACGGCATAGCGGACAAAGGAGTTCTCCGGCTGCAAATCAAGGATGTAGTACTTGTTGATGCAGGGCGGCACGATCAGCAGCGGCCGTTGCGCCACCGTATCGGTCAGCGGTGAATACTGCAGCAACTGGAACACCTCGTTTTCGAAAACCACCGCACCCGGTGTGGTCGCCAGGTTGCGGCCGACCTCGAAAGCGCTGTCGTCGGTCATCGAAATGCGGCCTTTTTCCAGGTCGCCGAGCAGGTTCTGCAGACCGAGCTTTATGCTCTCGCCATTGGTTTCGAGCGCTTTCTTGACGAATTCCGGGTTGGTTGCCGCGAAGTTGGACGGGGCCAGCGCGTCGGTGATCTGGCGGGTCATGAACTGCAGCCGGCTTTTGGCAAGGCTGTCGGTGAGTGGCGCGGCCTCGGCCATCTTCTTCAGATAACCGGCATTCAGCAGATAGGCTTGCCGCACATAATCGTAAATCGGGCTTTCGGCCCAGGCTGGATGGTCGAAGCGGCGGTCGCCGGGTTCCGCCTTGACCAGGGGTTCGGCTGCCTCATTTTTGTTGCGCCGGAGCATGGCCTGCCACAGTGCAGCATGCTGTTGCTGCCATTCTTGCTGCAGGGCCGCCAGTGCAGCATTTTCCTGCTGCTGGCCCGTCCCGGCTGCTGGCGCAAGCGCGGCCAACTGCGCCGGCCAGTTCTTTTGCTGGCCGCCCATGAATTGCGCCATGCCCTGCGCGAACGTCTGGCCGGCCTGGAAAAATGCCTGCATTGCGGCGTTGGGATCGTTGGAAGAAGTCATGAACTTATGTGAGGAGTTGACGGAATTGTGCAATTTTGCAATGCAGCATAGTAGCTGTCAATGCGTGCAAAGTCATCACGCCACAGCCTTGCCGCCGGGGCGTCCAAAGCTTGGGCGGGTATTACAGCCGCCAGATCAGGCTGGCCATGCGACCGGTGACGATCTCGCGCCGGTAGGAAAAAAAGCGTTGGCTGTCGCGTACCGTGCAAAAGTCGGCGCCGGGCCGCCCCAAGCCGACGTCAGCCCCCCGTGGGGGCAGCGAGCCGGAGTTGCGAGCGTGGGGGCCAATAAACTCGGCGCTGGTGATACGGCGTATGTTCAATGCAGCGAGCCGCTGTCGCGCAAGTAAATAGATGTTGCACAGCCATTTGCCATTTGGCTTGGCGACAAACGCTTCTGCTGCCTGCTGATCATGCGCGATGAATGCCGCGCGCACCTCGTCGCCGACCTCGAAGTTTTCTGGACCGATCGCCGGCCCGAGCCAGGCCATGAGCCGTTCTCCCGGCTGCTCCAGTGCGGCCACCGTGGACTCGATCACGCCGCCCGCCAGCCCGCGCCAGCCGGCATGCGCGGCGGCGACCGCGCTGCCGTCCTCGTCGCAGAGCAACACGGGCAGGCAGTCTGCGGTAAGCACGGCGCAGACCACGCCGGGCGCACGGCTGAACGCGGCGTCCGCCTCAGTTTCCACTCCGATTTCGGCAAGTTGCGCGTCGATGCATTTGTTGCCATGCACCTGCTTGAGCCAGACCGGTTCGGCGGGCAGGTGCTGGCGCAGCCGGCCGCGGTTTGCCGCGACTGCCTCAGGCGTGTCGCCGACGTGGTCGCCGAGGTTGAAGCTCGCGTAGGGCGCGCTGCTGACGCCGCCCAGCCGGGTTGTTACCAGCGCTCGGACATTCGGTGGCGCCGCCCAGTCGGGAATGATGAAGCCGGCGAATTCATTCACCGCGCAAGGCTTCCAGCAAGGCCGCGAAATCAGCTGGTGGGGCCGTTTCCCAGGCCATGTCCGCGCCCGAATCCGGATGGACCAGCGCCAGCCGCCAGGCGTGCAAGGCCTGCCGTGGGAAGGCGTCGAGTGTTGCATCGCCACTCTTGCCCTTGCAGTAGGTCGTATCGCCGACCAGCGGGTGGCCAATGCTCGCCATGTGCACGCGGATCTGATGCGTGCGGCCGGTTTCGAGCCGGCACTCGAGCAGCGTGCAGCGCGCGAAGCGTTCTTTCACCGCATAGTGAGTGCGTGCTTCCTTGCCGCCATGCTTCAGCACAGCCATCTTGGTACGCTGCGCCGGATGGCGGCCGAGCGGGGCATCGACCGTCCCGGAAGATGAGACCTTGCCGCGCGCCAGCGCGAGATAGTGGCGCTTGACGGTGCGCGCCTGCAACTGGCGCACCAGAGCGGTTTGCGCCGTCAGGGTCTTGGCGACCACCAGCAGGCCGGAAGTCTCCTTGTCGAGCCGATGCACGATGCCGGCACGCGGAATGCCGGCCAGCGCCGGCACATGATGGAGCAGCGCGTTCATCAGGGTGCCGGAGGCGTTGCCGTTGCCCGGATGCATCACCAGGCCGGCCGGCTTGTCGATGACAATCAGGGCGTCGTCCTCATACACGATGGGCAGCGCGATGTCCTCTGCTGCGTTGGCAAAAGTCGGCGCTGGCGGGACGGTGATGCGAATGCGCTCACCCCCCCATACCTTGCGCTTGGGGTCGGCCAGGTTGCCATCGAGCGTGATCAGGCCCTCGCGCAACCAGTTCTGCAGGCGGCTGCGCGAATGCTCGGGCAATTGCCGGGCCAACGCGGCATCCAGCCGCATGCCGGAACAATCGGGCGGAACCGTGAATTCCGTTGGGGAGATATAATCGGGCGACTTTATTTGGGGTTCGTTCATCATGCGTAGTGTAGCCGCCCTGCTTGCCGTTCTCTCGTTGGTCTTCTTCGCCGGTTGCGGCCTGCTGCCCGAACAGGTGGATGAAACCGCCGGCTGGTCGGCCAACAAGCTGTATGCCGAAGCCAAGACCGCCATGGGCGATGGCGCCTACGACAAGGCCATCAAGTATTTCGAAAAGCTCGAAGCGCGCTATCCCTATGGGCGCTTTGCCCAGCAGGCGCAGCTCGAGGTCGCCTACGCGCATTACAAGCAGCAGGAAAAGGTGCAGGCAATTGCCGCCTGCGACCGCTTCATCCGCCTCCACCCGAATCACCCCAACGTCGACTACGCCTACTATCTGAAGGGGCTGGTCAATTTCAACGAGGATCTCGGCCTGCTGGGCTACGTCGCCATGCAGGACCTGACCGAGCGCGACCCGAAGGCGGCGGAAGAATCTTTTGAGTCCTTCAAGGCGCTGGTCAATCGTTTCCCGGACAGTAAATATGCCAAGGATGCCACTTTGCGCATGGCTTATCTGGTGAATACGCTGGCCTCGCACGAAGTCCATGTCGCGCGCTATTACATGAAACGCGGCGCCTATGTCGCGGCCGTCAATCGCGCCCAGTCCTCGATCAAGACCTATCCCAACGCGCCGGCCAACGAGGAAGCGCTGTTCGTCATGATCAAGGCCTACGATGCACTCAACATGGCCGACCTGCGCGACGATACCGAACGCGTGATGAAGAAGAACTTCCCCAACAGCGAATACTACAAGCGCGGCCTGAACCGGGTCGAGCCGTGGTGGAAGCTCTGGTAGAAATTTCGCCCGCCCCCCTTCGCCCCCCTCGCGGGGGGTTCTAAACGGCTCGCTGCGCTCGCTTATTACGGGGTGCAACTATTAGCAGCGGAGCGGATTGCGGCTGGCGCCGCGTGCCGTCTCGCCTTGGGACGGCCCGGCGGCGAGACTGCTGTGGTGTGGGCTGAGGTGGTGCAGGTTTTCTCCCCTTTCCCTTGGCGGGAAAGGGGCCGGGGGAAAGGGGGAGCCACCAGAAAGCCCTTTTCCCGCAAGGCGGGATAAGGGCGGCCCGGCGCAAACGCTGCGGTGTCTTTCACGTTAACTTCTCTGGCGGCGCGCCTCGAACAGGCAAATCCCGCTCGCCACCGACACATTGAGGCTTTCGACCGAGCCGTACATCGGAATTTTCGCCAGTTCGTCACAGGTGTCGCGCGTCAGGCGCCGCAGGCCTTCGCCCTCGGCGCCCAGCACCCAAGCGGTCGCACCCTTCTGTTCGATGGCATACAGGTCGCGCGTTGCCTCGCCGGCGGCGCCGATGGTCCAGATGCCGCGTTCCTTGATCTCGCGCAGCGAGCGGGCCAGATTGGTCACGACGATGTAGGGCACGGTGTCGGCGGCGCCGCTGGCTACCTTGATGGCCGTGGCATTCAGGCCGCAGGCGCGATCTTTCGGCGCCACCACGGCATGCGCCCCGGCCGCGTCGGCGACGCGCAGGCAGGCACCCAGATTGTGCGGGTCGGTGACGCCGTCGAGCACCAGCAGCAGGGCCGGCTCGGCGAGGTTGTCCAGCACATCGTCGAGCGTCACATACCGCTGCCGGGCGGCCACGCTGGCCACCACGCCCTGATGGCTTTCGCCTTTCGCCATGCCATCGAGGCGCGCCGTATCGACACTGACGATGCGGATGCCGCACTCGCCGGCCAGCTTGACGAGGTCTTTGGCGCGGCCGTCCTGACGCCCTGACGCCAGATAAATCTCGCGCACGCCTTCGGCGTCCTGGCGCAGCTTGGCGGTGACGGCGTGGAAGCCATGGATCAGGCGAGTTTCTTCGCTCATGATTTGATGGTGCGGTACTGCGCGGTCATGCGATGTGTTTCACCCGGCGCGAGGGTGATTACGTCGTCGGCGGCATTCGCGGTTTCGACGCAGACCATGCGGTTTTCACCCTGCCGGCCGAAATCGCCCATCTTCGCCGCCTTTGCCGCGCCCGGGTTCCACACCACGGTGGAGCGGCTGCCGGTGCTGGTGATGAGGATGGTGCGCTTCAATACCGGATCGATGATCCCGCAGCAGCCCGTGGTACCGAGATAGACGCGGTCTGTTTCGCCGTTGAAGGTCACCGCGCCCTTTTGCTTCTTGCGCTTGTCGCCGGCCAGCCTGTCGATGTAGGTGCAGCCGGCGAGTCCGGCGATACTGGTCTGGCCGATGTCGCCGACCGTGAAATAGGTATGCAGTGCCTGGCTGAGCTGGAAGGGTGCGCTGTCGTTGTTCCGGGTGACGAGTGCGACAACGAGTTCCTGCCCGACGGTGACGTTGTAGCGCACGGTCGAGGCATGCGGCCACTGCGCGAGCGCCGCGTCGTTCATCTCCGGCTTGAATTCGAGGCGCACGCGACCGTCAGGCAGCTTGCGCGCATCGAATAATGACCAGGGAATGGTGCGGGCGAAACCGTGGCCGGGATAGCCTGCTTCCGTTGTGTGCGGGCCGAACCATGGCCAGCAAAGCGGCACGCCACCGCGGATCGATTTGCCCGGCGCAAATTTGGCCTGGGACGAGAGCCAGATCACCGGCTTATGCCCCTGCGGTTGCCAACTCGTCACATGCGCGCCCTGCAGGGCGACGGTGCACTTCGAGAAGGGCGTCGCGACCTGAACTGCAATGAAGCCAGGGGCAATTTCAGTGAAGGATAGAAAGTCGGCGCTGGCCGGGTTAGCAATAAAGCGGCGCTTGAGTTCGTCGATAGTCGTCATGTTGGGTGCTCCTCCTTGGTTAATTCTTCCAGGCTCTCCGCCGCTATTTCCCTCACCTCGGCATCCGGATCGTCCAGTCGTGGTTCGAGAAAGCGGGTGGCTGCGGCTGTGCCGCTCAACCCCAGGAAGTAACAGGCTTCGGCCCGCACGCGGGCGTCGCCGTGCATGCTCAGCATGCCGAGTGCCGGTACCAGGGCCTGCAGCGCGGTGCTGCCGGCCTGGCGTTCGAACACCGCGCTGGCGCCAATGCGCACGTTGATGCTGGCATCGGGATTGGCGACGATCGGCAGCAGGTCGGCGAGCGCCGCCGGCACGCGACTGACCACCTCGATTACCCGGGCGAGCAGGCCTTCCATGAGCCAGATATGGAACTGCTCGGCGCGGTCGCGCATGCCGAGCCGCAAGGCCTCGCGCGTGGTGTCGGTAGCGGTGGGGTATTTGAAGCGCACTATGGCCATGTCGTGCAGCAGGCAAGCCTGATTTGATGTCTCGCGAATCATAGCCGCTCTTGAGGCTGGCTGGAAAAAGAAAAAGCCCGACGGAATTCCGTCGGGCTTTTATTGCCAAAGCTTTTCGTCAGGTAATTGTAATTAGTTGAACTTGCGACGGCGCAGTGCGGCGAGTCCAGCCAGTCCGAGTCCCATCAGCGCCAATGAAGCAGGTTCGGGAACCGTACCTGGGTTCGGGTTTCCAAGGCACTCGCTTCTGTCTGTCGCATTGACGCACAATTGCGATTTTGCCAACGTGACAAGCCATCCCTCATCTGACCCATCAATCGCAATTTGAATTTGAAGGCCTGCGGCAATATCGTCAATCAGGGCAAACGTGTCAGTGTAAATGTCAAACCAGGAAAACGCCCAAATATCGTTGGCACCCTGCAGATAACCAAGGTTCACCCAAGAAGCTGAAGCGCTATCGTAGCCAGAAATCATGTCACGTTCGCCTATGGGCCAGTTGGGAGGATTACCAGCATAGTCAACATCAAAGGCACTGATCATCAAGTAGGCCGAAGTGATGCTCCCGCCGATTGCATTGTGAGTCCAAGTCCAATCCTGACCTGATCCACGGTAGTAAGGATTATCATATTTTTCAGCATCAGTCGGCACAAAATACCCAGTCGGAGCTTGAATGATGTCAATAACCGCTGCGGCCTGGCTTGCCGAAGCCAAGCCCATCGTTGCGGCAACGACGAGAATCTTGAGGTTTTTGCTTAGGTTCATGGCTTGCCCCTTCCCTGATAATGTGATTAAGGTCACAAAGCGGAATTATGTGTCTTCGCTTTGTTAGCCTCAAGGGAGCAATAATAATGCCATGCTATACATTCTATTGAAATAAACATTTGTAATCATGGTGTTATGATAACATGACTACGGTTGGTGACTCTTTGCATATTGAGTATATGTAAAGAAAACCGACATGGCCGCGATGGTGCTCAAGAAGAAAAAGCGCCTTGAGTCGGTGGGTTCAGTTTCTGTTTTTCGCTAGAGGCTCTGAATCACCCGCTACCAACTGGAAATCGATCTTGTTCTGCTCGAGGTCGACGCGCACCAGTTGCACGCTGACGCGGTCGGACAGCTGGTAGCGCTTGCCGGTGCGTTCGCCGACCATGGCATGCGCCTTTTCGTCGAAGTGGAAGTAATCGCGACCGAGATCCGAGACGTGCACCAGACCTTCGACGAACACCTTGTCGAGCGCGACGAAAATGCCGAAGGGCACCACCGACGAGATGCTGCCGGTGAAGGTCTCGCCAACGCGATCCTGCATGTACCAGCACTTGAGCCAGGCCTCGACGTCGCGCGTCGCCTCGTCGGCGCGCCGCTCGGTCGCCGAGCAGGCCAGACCGACCTGTTCCCAGTTCAGGGTGTCGTAACGCCGTCCCGCCAGCGCCGACTTTATGGCGCGGTGGATCAGCAGGTCGGGATAGCGCCGGATTGGCGAGGTGAAGTGCGTGTAGCTTTCATAGGCCAACCCGAAATGCCCGACGTTGTCCGGGCTGTAGATCGCCTGGCGCAGCGAGCGCAGCATCACCATCTGCAGCAATTGCTTGTCCGGCCGGTCCTTGATCTTGTCGATCAGCTGGGCATAGTCTTTGGCGTGGGGTTCGTCGCCGCCGCCCAAGTGCTGGCCGAAGGTGGCGAGGAAGTCGCGCAGCTTGGTCAGCCGCTCCGCCGTCGGTCCTTCGTGAACGCGGTAGAGCGCCGGATGTTCGCGTTCCTTGAGAAAGTCCGATGCGCAGACGTTGGCGGCCAGCATGCACTCTTCGATGATGCGATGGGCGTCGTTGCGCTCGTAAGGTTCGATGCTGGAAATCTTGCCCTGGTCGTCGAACACCATGCGCGTTTCGACGGTCTCGAAGTCGATGGCGCCGCGCTGCGCCCGCGCCTTGGCGAGCACGCGGTAGAGCGCGTCGAGGTTTTCCAGATACGGTAGCAAGCCGCCGATCTTTTGCAGCGCTGCAGCGTCCTTGTCGTAAAGCGCCGCGGCGACTTCGGTGTAGGTCAGGCGCGCATGCGACCATATGACTGCCGGATAGAAGCGATATTGCTTGATCGCGCCGTTCGCGGCAATCGCCATGTCGCAAACCATGCACAGCCGTTCGACCTGCGGGTTCAGCGAACACAGCCCGTTCGAGAGCTTTTCCGGCAGCATCGGAATCACGCGGCGCGGGAAATACACCGAGTTGCCGCGCAGTTGGCCTTCCGCGTCGAGCGCACCGCCGTCGGTCACATAGTGCGAGACGTCGGCAATCGCTACCACCAGCCGATACCCCTTGCCCTGCCGCTCGCAGAACACGGCATCGTCGAAGTCCTTGGCCGTTTCGCCGTCGATGGTGACGAGCGGCAGTTCGGTCAGGTCCTCGCGGCCCTTCCAGTCCATCTTGCGCACGGTATCGGGCAGTTTTTTCGTTTCCGCCTGGGCTTCTTTCGAGAAGTCGAAAGGCAGCTCGTGCTTGCGCAGCGCGATCTCGATTTCCATGCCGGGGTCGGCGTAGTTGCCGAGGATCTCGATGACCCGCCCGATCGGTTGCGACTGCTTCGATGGTTGTTCGATGATCTCGATCATCACCACCTGGCCGGCTTTCGCCCGCAAGGCTTTCCGATCGCCTTTTTCCGGCGGGGCGATCAGGATGTCCTGGCTGATGCGCTGGTTTTCGGCGACGACGTAATACACGCCGTGCTCCTCGAAGACGCGCCCGACAACCTGCCGGTTGGCGCGTTCGGTGACCTCGACAATCTTGCCCTCCGGCCGCCCCTTGCGATCCATACCTGCCACGCGGGCAATTGCATGGTCGCCGTGCAGCACCTTGGCCATTTCCTTTTCGGACAGGAACAGGTCGGCACCCTTGTCCTCGCGCACGAGGAAGCCGAAGCCGTCCGGATGTCCCTGCACCCGGCCGCGCACCAGGTCGGCCTTGTCGGGAATCAGCCAGTCGTTGCGGCGGTTCTGCAGCAACTGGGCTTCGCGCGCCATCGCGCCCAGCCGCCGGCTGAACGGCTCGTGCTCGAAATCGGCAATGTCGAGCAATTGGCACAGGTGCTCGAATGAAACCGGCACGCCCTGCTCGGTCAAAACCTGCAGGATGTATTCACGGCTGGGTAGCGGATGGTCGTAATTCGCCCGCTCGCGTTCGATCATGGGATCGGCGGCGCGAATCTTGGAGAGCTTGCGGCCTTTGGGTGATGCTTTGGTATTGTTTGACAATCGTTCGGTTTCCATTAAAATGCGCGCCTCTTACGCCTGCCCAGGTGGCGGAATTGGTAGACGCACTAGTTTCAGGTACTAGCGGGTAACACCGTGGAGGTTCGAGTCCTCTCCTGGGCACCACCCTTGTGAAGCAGCAATGACTCGGGTTGGTTTGTGGCATGTCCGTACCCGGTTTATAGCCATTTTGCGTACGGATGGGAAGTCGCCATGCCATGGCGGCAGATTGTACTCCCCGTATGCCACTTGCCGTAGCGGCCTGTTGCCTCGGTCAGCGCAGACTTGCTGGCCAGCGGGCAATTCGCACTCGTAGGCCATGCTTGCACCCCAATGAATGTTTTGTGGTGCGCGTAAGATATCCTGTCAGCAGATGGCTCGGCAAGCATGAATCGCGATTGCTGCGATCAAGGCCGGCCGACCGCCACAAAAGTCGGCGCTGGTGCGACGGCGCTCGGGTCGGCTCATCGAGAAGGAGAAATGACATGGGTGAAATGATCGAATTTGCGCGTCCCGATGGCAGTGGGTGCACGGGTTATCTTGCGGCGGCCGGGACCGGCAAGCCTGCCGTCATCATCATTCAGGAATGGTGGGGCCTCAATCCACAAATCTGCGGTGTCGCCGACCGGTTTGCCGAGGCCGGGTTCACTGCGCTGGCACCCGACCTCTACCATGGGCGGGTGACCCAGGATCCCGATGAGGCCAGTCACCTGATGACTGGCCTCGACTTTCCCGGCGCAACGCATCAGGATCTGCGTGGTGCGGTATTGCACTTGCGCCAACAGGCCGGCAAGGTTGGTGTGATGGGGTTCTGCATGGGCGGAGCGCTGACCATTGCCGCTGCCGTACATATTCCCGAAATAACCTCAGCTGTCTGTTTGTACGGCATTCCCCCGCAGGACTTTGCCGATCCGGCGAAAATCCGCATCCCGTTCATGGGCCACTTCGCCAATCTCGATGACTGGTGCACGCCGCAGGCGGTCGATCAACTCGAACAGTCCATGCGCGCCGCCGGGCAGACGCCGGAGATTTATCGCTACGCTGCCGCACATGCCTTCTGCAACGAGCAACGGCCGGAGGTTTATGATCCGGCCTGCGCCAAGCTGGCCATGCAAAGAACACTCGATTTCTTCGGCCGCACGCTGACCTGACTGAACAACCCATGCCTTGCTGTTACGACACAGGAAAATAATGAGGATCCAAAATCAATCGCAAACCCCAGGCATGCTGGAAAAGGTCCTGACCGTGCTGGTCGGCACCGTGGTGCTGGTTGCCGCATTCATGTTTTCCCTGGTGATCCTCGCGGTTGCCGTGGTCGTGGGGTTGATGATCTGGGGTTATTTCTGGTGGAAAACCCGGGAAATTCGCCAAGTCATGCGCGAACAACGCGAACAACAACAATCACAACCGCGCCAACAACCATCGCCGGACGGCCATGTGATCGAAGGCGAGGCGATTGTGGTGGATGAAGTCCACGAGCAAACTCAAGACACCAAACCGCAGCATCGATCCAACCCGCCAGAAAAATAACAAGGCGAACATGCCCCCGCGATGAGGGGGATGCTGGGACACCTCAGCAGTCGCGCCGCCGGGCCGCCCCAAGGCGCGACGGCACGCGGCGCCAGCCGCAATCTGCTCCCATGCATGAACGGGGGCACCCTGTAACAAATGAGCGCAGCGAACAACAGTCACCTCCCCCGTGAGGGGGAGGATGGGAGGGGGCGGGCCCTACTCCCTACCGATATTGCTCGCCCACGCCAGCGCCTGGGTAAGGCAAGTGTTCACCATCATGTGGTCGGCGCCAGGTAGTTGACTGGTGAGCAGATGGCAGATTTCGCCGTCGTCCGCTTCAAGTGCTTCGGCCAGATGCAGCATGATGCCGAGCTGGCCGCTTCTATGTTCAAGTGCTTCCTGCATCTCGCCGGAGATCTGGATGCCCTTGAGAATTTCTTCGAGTGGCACGCCCATCAGCACGGGCATCAGCGACATGATGCCGACCATGAAAGCGCGATCCTCGAACTCGCTCACGCCCGGCCGCAGCTTTCCTGCCAGCAGTTCGAGAAAACGGCCGCGGGTTGCCGCCAACTGGAGCAGCGGACTGGCAACCTGGCTGCCGCCCGCCGGATTGGTGTAGAGCAATAATTGCAGCCAGCGCTGCAACTGGCGGCGACCCAGCACTGTAATGGCCTGACGCAGACTGGTAACCTTGACCCGTACCCCGGTGGCGACCGAATTGGTCAGTCGCAGCAGATTCACCGCCAATCCCGGTTCTTGCTTGAAGATACTTTCAAGTGTTGATGTCTCGGCGTCTTCCATCACCAACCCCAGCAGGCGCACCAGCATCAGTTGGGAGTGACCGAGCTTGCGGCCGGCAATGATGGCGGGCCTGGCGAAGTAATAACCCTGGAACAGGTTATAGCCGAGTTGGTGGCAGTGTTCTGCCTCCTCGCGACGCTCGACCTTTTCGGCCAGCAGAGTGAGTGGCCAGCGTCGCAGCGCACTGGTGACCGTGCCCAGTTTCTCCCGGCTCAGCGGTATCAGGTCTACCTTGACGACTTCGATGAGATCGAGCAGTGGCTGCCATTTGCGCTCGTCATCGACGAAATCGTCGAGCGCCAGGGTGAAGCCGCGCGCCTTGAGATCGGTGCAACGCTCGATGATTTGCGGCGTGACTTCGACGGTTTCCAGCACCTCCAGCACGATCTTGTCGGTGGGCAGGATTTCGAGCATGTCGGAAAGCAGCAGGCTCTCGTCGCAGTTGATGAAGCCCTTGTAGGGGCCGAGTGCCTGCTCGATGCCGAGTTCGGCAAAGGCATGGTTGATGACATTGGCGGTAGCGCCCAAGTTGTCATGGATGTCGGCGCAGTTGTGCTTGCTGCCGCTTCTGAACAGCAACTCATAGGCGAACAGTTGCTGGGAGCGGTCGAGGATCGGCTGGCGGCCGATGAAAATCTCTTCAGTGGCCATGGCTGTATGTCACCTCCAGCCCGGGCCAGACGGATTTCAGCGCGGTTTTGAATTCGGCCTGAATCCGGGCAAGTGCCGTTGCATTATCGGCCTCGAAGCGCAGGACGATCACTGGCGTGGTGTTCGAGGCGCGTGCCAGGCCGAAACCATCGGCATATTCGGCGCGTACCCCATCGATCGTGATGAGTTCGCGAGCACTTGGGAACTTGCCGTCTTTTTGCAGTTTGGCAATGAGCGCATGCGGTTCGCCCTCCTGCATCTTGAGATTGAGTTCGGGCGTGGCGAGCGCGTTGGGCAGGTTCTGCAGCGGCCAGGCGGCATCAGGCCAGCGCGAAACGATCTCCAGCAGGCGCGCACCGGCATACAGGCCGTCGTCGAAGCCGTACCAGCGTTCCTGGAAGAATATGTGGCCGCTCATCTCGCCGGCCAGGACCGCGCCGGTTTCCTTGAGCTTGGTCTTGATCAAGGCATGCCCGGTATTCCACATCAGCGGACGGCCACCCTGATACCTGATCGATTCGGCCACCCAGCGCGAGCACTTCACGTCATAGATGATCTGCGCACCGGGATTGCGGCTCAGCACGTCGGCGGCGAACAGCATCAGTTGCCGGTCGGGGTAGATGATCTCGCCATCCTTGGTCACCACGCCGAGCCGGTCGCCGTCGCCGTCGAAAGCCAGGCCCAGTTCGGCGTCGGTCTCGCGCAGGGCGCGACGCACATCCGCCAGGTTTTCGGGTTTGGAGGGGTCGGGGTGGTGATTGGGGAAGGTGCCATCGACCTCGCAGAACAGCTCATTGACTTCACAGCCCATGCGGCGGAACAGCTCCGGCGCGAAAGCGCCGGCCACGCCATTGCCGCAATCGACAACCAGTTTCATTGGCCGGGCGAGTTTTACATCGCCGACGATGCGCTTGAGATAAGCCTCGCGTACATCAGCCTTTTTAACTCTGCCGCCACCCGTGCAAAAGTCGGCGCTGGCGATACGGCGGCGCAAATCCTGGATCATCTCGCCATACAGCGTCTGGCCGCCGAGCACCATCTTGAAGCCGTTGTAGTCGGGCGGGTTGTGGCTGCCGGTGACGGCCACGCAGCTTTGGGTGCCGAGCTCATGCGCGGCAAAATAGATGACCGGGGTGGGTGCGCAACCAATGTCGATGACATCGACGCCGCTGGCGCAGATGCCCTGGCTGAGCGCCTTGACCAGCACCGGGCCGGAGAGCCGGCCATCGCGGCCGACGACGATGGCCGTGAGGTTCTTTTCGCGTGCCGCGCTGCCGAGGGCGCGACCGATGGCTTCGGCGGTTGCCGGCGTCAGCGACTTATCGACGATGCCCCGGATATCGTAGGCCTTGAAAATTTCTGGGGCAATGTCAGTCATCGCGCTGTCCTGGCAGGTGAGAGGTATTTGGCTGCCTATCTTACTGCCGATCCCTTGCCGGTGGCATGGTTGCGTATGCGTCGAAATGCACCAGCAGGCGCTGCGGCAGCCAGTCGAGCACGCCGGGAAAGCGATCGGTGACGAAACCGACATGGCCACCTGCGTCTGGCTGCTCCAGCGTGACCGCTGCCGCTGCCTGCGCCGGGCCGGGCAGGACGCTGGCGGGCAGAAAGGGGTCGTTCTTTGCGTTGAGTATCAGCGTCGGCACGCGAATGCCGCCGAGAAATTGCCGCGCCGAAACCCGTGCGTAATAGTCTGCTGCGCTGGCAAAGCCATGCAGCGGTGCGGTGACCACATCGTCGAAGGCCTGCATCGAGTTGGCGGCGCGCACGCGCTTGCCATCGTAAAGCCCGGGAAACCGGGCCAGCTTGGCCAGGGCCGCAGGAATCAGCGTGCTCAGAAAATACCGCGTGTAGATGCGGTTGAAGCCTTGCATCAGCGCGACGTTGGCGGCGGCCAGGTTGTGCGGGGCGGAAACTGCGGCAGCGGCGGCGACGAAGCTCGCCTGGTCGCCCTGCTCCCCCAGCCATTTGAGCAAGGCATTACCGCCGAGCGAGACGCCAGCGACATACAGCGGGGCCAGGGGTCGCTCGCCGTGCAGGCGGCGCAGCACCCAGTCGATCTCGGCGGAGTCGCCCGAGTGGTAGGCGCGCGGCAGACGGTTCGGTTCGCCGGAGCAGCCACGAAAATGCACCACCGTACCTTGCCAGCCGCGACTGGCGACGGCGCGCATCAAGGAGCGGGCGTAATGGCTGCGCGAGCTGCCTTCGAGGCCGTGAAACAGGATCAGTTGCGGTGTGGCGGAGGTTGCATCCGGTGGCGCATCGATCCGGTCGATGTCGATGAAATCACCGTCCGGCGTGTCGCAGCGCTCTCGCCGGTAGGCCGGCAGTGATCCCTTGCGCAGGAGGGGCCATACGGTTTGCGCATGGCAGCCGGCAAGCCAGGGCGGGGCGCGGTAAGGTGTCGTGTGATGCGGCCTCAATGCAGGATTTTTGGTGCATCGCCAATGCTCGACGGCGGCACGGGCGAAGCGTGATGCACGATCATGCGCCAGCCGAAGGCGCCACGCGTGTAAACATTGGTGGCGACCACCGGCGCGGCGAGTTGCTTTTCGCCGACCACCCCGAGCTGCTCGATCAGGCTATGCACGGCCGCGAACGGGCCATGCACGGTCGACAGGGCCAACAGCTGTACCTTGAGGCGCGTGCCGCCCTCGAAGATATGGCGCCAGCCTTCGCGGACCAGCGCATAGCCGGCAAGGCGCGGCCCGCCCGGATGGACGCAAACAATCTCGTCGTCTTCCGACCAGACTGACATCATGGTATCGAGGTCGCCGCGCTCCAGCGCCTCGTAGAATGAAAATTCGGCTTCCTGCGGCGAGGTGAAGATAGGTTTCTTTGACATTTCAATTATTTATAGCAGCAAGCACACGGTCGGGCGTCAGGTTTTCGAGGCAGTTCAAATGTCCGAGCGGACATTCGCGCTTGAAGCAGGGGCTGCAGTCGAGTCCGAGCGAAAGTATTGTCGCACGCGCCGACAGCGGCGGCGTGTAGCCGGGGCTGGAGGAGCCGTAGAGCGCCACAAGCGGCCGGTCGAGTGCGGCGGCGACGTGCATCAGGCCGGAGTCATTGCTGACGACGCAGCGCGCGCTGGCGATCAGGTCGATGGCCTGTTCGAGATTGGTGCGGCCGCAGAGATTGAGGGCCGCGCCAGCGGCAAGGCTGGCGATCTCCGCGCCGATTGGCGCATCCTTTGCCGAACCGACAATCCAGACCGCCGTCCCGTCAGCGCCGACTTCTTGTGCCAGCGCGGCAAAGTGCCTGACCGGCCAGCGCTTGGCCGGGCCGTACTCGGCGCCGGGGCAAAGGATCAGCGGAGCAGCATCCAGCGGCAAGTCAAGTGCCGTGCGGGCGGCGCCTTGCTGTTCGGCGGTCGAAGTCAGGCGCGGCTCGGGTGTGGCGTCCCCGGAGGGTCCGGCCAGCGCGGCATAGCGGTCGACCAGGCGAGGTAGTCCTGCCTTGTCGAGCGTGCGACGATCATTCAGCAAAATGAAGCGCGCTTCACCGGTGTAGCCGGTACGTTGCGGGATGCCCGTAAAAAATGGCACCAGCGCCGACTTCCATGAATTGGGCAGCACGTAAGCCTGGGAAAAATTGGCGTTCCTGAGACTGCGGCCCAAGGCACGCCTGCCAGACCAGTCGAATACGCCATGGGCGAAGGGGTTTTCGATGACGGCCGCCACTTCCGGCATGCGCGCCAGCAGGGGCGCGCTCCATGCCGGCGTCAGCACATGAATCGCAGTGTGCGGGCGTTGCACTTTTAGCCGCATCAACAGCGGTTGCATCATGATCGTGTCGCCGATCCAGGACGGCGCGACAATCAGAATCCCATCCGAAGAATCCGCTTTGCGGCTTTCTCCCCCCAAGGGATCAAGAAACACTTGGGGAGGCCCGACGTGTTTTGTTAATGATGACCCTTGGGCTTCTCGCCGGTGAAACGGTATTTGGTGCCGCAGTAGGGGCAGGCGACTTCGTCATGCTTCAGCACGTCGAGAAAGACGCGCGGATGGCGTGCCCACAGCGGGCTGCCGGGACGCGGACAGGCGAACGGCAGGTCGTGGGCCGTGACGTCGACTTCGCGGGCGGTGTCGGTGGTCTGGGTGTTGGTTGTGCTCATGGTGATCCCAATCATTAAGCTACGGGTGTCAGCCAGCTGGCGCGGGCCGGTACGCGGCCGTTGACCACGTCGAAATACAGGCTCTGGAGTTTTGTCGTGATCGGGCCGCGGTGGCCGACACCGATCGTGCGGCCGTCGAGTTCGCGGATCGGCGTGACCTCGGCGGCGGTGCCCGTGAAGAAGGCTTCGTCGGCAATGTAAATGTCGTCGCGCGTCAGGCGCTTGGAAACAACCTTGTAGCCGAGTTCTTCGGCCAGCGCGATGATGGTGGCGCGCGTGATGCCGGACAGTGCCGAGGCGATCTCGGGCTCGCAGATCACGCCGTCCTTGACGATGAACAGGTTCTCGCCGGCGCCTTCGGCAACAAAGCCATCGACGTCGAGCAACAAGGCTTCGTCGTAGCCGTGCTCGGTGGCTTCCATGTTGGCGAGGATCGAGTTGGCGTAGGTGGCGGAAAACTTGGCGCGCGCCATGGTCACATTGACGTGATGGCGGGCATA
Source organism: Rhodocyclaceae bacterium (assembly GCA_013791905.1). Classification (GTDB taxonomy): domain Bacteria; phylum Pseudomonadota; class Gammaproteobacteria; order Burkholderiales; family Rhodocyclaceae; genus Sulfuricystis. Next base: position 135,950 of record VMSX01000029.1, read on the forward strand.
GCTGGAAGTCTTCACGCGGATGCCTTTCTCCATGCCTTCCTCGCCCAGATAGGCGCCCCACGGCCAGGCGGCGATGGCGACATGGACCTTGGCGCCCTTGGGCGAGACGCCCATTTTCTCGGAGCCGTAAAAGGCGATCGGGCGGATGTAGGCGGATTCGAGATTGTTGGCGCGCACCACTTCCTTCTGCGCTTCCATCAGCGTTGCCCGGTCATAAGGCATCGGCATGCAGTAGATGTGCGCCGAATTGAACAGGCGGTCGGTGTGTTCCTTCAGCTTGAAGATGGCCGTGCCGGAGACGGTCTTGTAGGCGCGCACGCCTTCGAATACCGCGAGGCCGTAGTGCAGCGAATGGGTCAGCACATGCGTAGTGGCTTCGCGCCAAGGCACCAGCTTGCCATCCTGCCAGATGAAGCCGTCGCGATCGGACATGGACATTTTTTTCTCCCAAGCGTTTTAATTGTGACCAACAATTTTATCGGAATTGCGCCTCCGCCGGGCCGCCCCAAGGAGGCGCAGCCAAAAAAGATGGAGTGGGCGTAGCCCGCGAACCACGGTCACCCCCTTCCCGGTGAAGGGGGCTGGGGGGTAGGGGATTGAGCGTTAAAATCACCCCTATGGAAATTTGGAAACCCCATGTCACGGTGGCGGCGTTGGTCGAACGCGACGGCCGCTTCCTGCTGGTCGAGGAAGAGACCGCCGAGGGCGTGCGCTTCAATCAGCCCGCCGGCCATCTCGAAGACGGCGAATCGCTGGCCGCTGCCTGCATTCGCGAGGTGCTGGAAGAGACCGCATACGAATTTGTGCCGACCGCTCTGATTGGTGTTTATCAGTGGCCACGCCCGCAAGGGGATTTGACTTACCTGCGCTTTGCCTTTACCGGAAAAGTCGGCGCTCACGCTACGGCGCGCCGCCTCGATGATGGCATCCTGCGCGCCGTCTGGCTCACGCTCGCCGAAATCGAGGCTTGTCGCGAGACACATCGCAGCCCACTGGTGTTGCAGTGCGTGCAGGATTTTCTGGCGGGCCGGCGCTATCCGGTTGATCTAATAAGACACTACGAGAGCTGAGATGAAACGAGTGATTGTCGGCATGTCCGGCGGTGTTGATTCTGCGGTGGCCGCCCTGTTGCTCAAGCGCCAGGGCTATGCGGTGACCGGGGTGTTCATGAAGAACTGGGAGGGCGATGACACTGACGATTACTGCTCATCGCGCCAGGATCTGATCGACGCGGCTGCGGCTGCCGACGCCATCGGTATCGAACTGGAAGCGGTCAATTTCGCCGCCGAGTATCGCGACCGGGTGTTTGCCGATTTTCTGAGTGAATACCAGGCCGGCCGCACGCCGAATCCCGATGTGTTGTGCAATTCCGAGATCAAGTTCAAAGCCTTCCTCGATCACGCCATGCACCTCGGTGCCGACATGATCGCCACCGGCCACTATGCCCAAGTGCGCGAATTCCTCGGTGTCTATCAACTGATGAAAGCCGAGGACGGCACGAAGGACCAGAGCTACTTCCTCTACCGCCTGAATCAGGCGCAACTGGCGAAGACCTTATTTCCGGTCGGCCACCTCTACAAGCGCGAGGTGCGCCGGATTGCCGAGGAAGCCGGCCTGCCCAATTGCGCCAAGAAGGATTCGACCGGCATCTGCTTCATCGGCGAGCGGCCGTTCCGTGAGTTCCTGGCGCGTTACCTGCCGAAGCAGCCGGGAGAAATCCGCCGCATCGAGGATGATCGCGTCATTGGGCGGCACGAGGGTTTGATGTATTACACCCTCGGTCAGCGCGAAGGGCTGGGTATCGGCGGGGTGAAGGGCGCCCCCGAGGAGCCCTGGTTTGTTGCTGCCAAGGAAATGCAGCTTAATGTGCTGTACGTCGTGCAGGGACATGACCATCCTGCCCTGCTGCGCGACCGGCTGACGGCCGGCCAGTTGTCCTGGGTTTCCGGCAAGCCGCCGCACACGCACTGGGTGTATGCGGCCAAGACGCGCTACCGCATGCCCGATGCCGCCTGCGATATCGAATCGCTGGCCGATGGACGCTGCGAGATTGCCTTTGCCACCCCGCAATGGGCGGTGACGCCCGGTCAGTCAGCGGTGCTCTATGAGTCGCAAGTCTGCCTCGGCGGCGGCGTGATTCTGTAATCATTTCCCCAGCCGAACCCACAGCAGCTTTGCCGCCGGGCCGCCCCAAGGCAAAGCGACACGCGGCGAAGCCGCAATCCGTGCCTAAGTTCGAGTGGGGGCGCCCCGTAACAGACGAGCGCAGCGAGTCAACAGTCACCCCTCCCGCGAGGGAGGGGCTGGGGGAGGGCGGGACTCAGTCGTGCGGAACCGTATCGATGAACGACTGCCGATGCATCAGCTTATCGTACAGCCGCGTCAGGTTCGGGTGTTGTGTCTGCCAGTCGATATCCGGGAAGCGGAACAACAGATAGCCCAATGCGGTGCCCAGGGCAATGTCGGCGAGGGTGATGGCGTTGCCATGACACCAAGGGTGTTCGCCAAGGTCTGCGGCGCTGGCGGCGAGGCCGAGCACGATCTTGCCGCGCTGGCGGTCGATCCATGACTGACTTTTCTGCGCGCCTTCGCGTTTCGCCTCAAGGAAGGCGGCGGCGGCGGCGTCGCAGATGCCATCGGCGAGGGCTTCCCAGCGCCTGACCTGAATCCGCTCGCGGCCGGTGGCGGGAATCAGGCGGTTATTGGGGGCAAGGTTGTCGAGATATTCGACGATTACGCGCGAATCGAACAGCGTGCTGTTGTCGTCAAAAATGAGTACGGGGATTTTGCCCAGCGGGTTGTGCTGCGAAACACTGCTGCCTTCCACCCATGGTGAGTTGAGTACGAATTCGCAATCGATCTTTTTTTCTGCAAGCACGATGCGAGTCTTGCGAACGTAGGGACTGGTGAAGGTTCCGAGCAGTTTCATGAAACGTTGCCGCTTAAGTAGGGAGAAATAATTCTAGCATCAACCATTTTGCACCGAACCCTCCGAAACGGGTACTCAAGGTGAGCAATATATGGTGGGAATGTTCGGGAATGATGCACAGGTTTCGGGCCGCGTTCAATAGCCAAAATTTCTGACGCCATCTGCATCTTCAATAGTCAGTGGTCCGAACAGGGTGACCGAATCGGCCTTGGTCCACAAGCCCACATGCCCGCGCACGGCGGTTTCCGCTGTGTATTCGAGACGATGCCGGTCACCCGCCAGGCAGCGGATGGTTTGGCCGTCTATCTCCACGTTCAAGCGGTACCAGGTCTGCGCGGTGACCAGCATGTCCAGGGTTTTCCGCTTGACACGCTTGTTGTTGACGTACTCGAACAAGGTGGCGTTGTCTTCCAGCGCGTTGATCCTGAAAACGAAATAATTCGCGGCGTTGCGCAGGCCAAACACGATGCCGCCGGCCTGATCGATGTTGCCGCTCTCCGGCTTCACCTCGACGTGGATGCGGCCACTGCCCATTTCGCTGTTCTTGGCAATTGCCAGCGGGAAGTAGTAGTACGCGCCGACGGTATCGAGGAAATCATGGTACGAAGTGCCCAGGGTCTTGCCGATGAGCCCGGTGATGGCGCCCGTTACCGGGCTCTGCCACGCCTGACCGTTCTGGTAAAGGCATATCGTGTCATCAACCGCACGGCGTTGCCAATGGCCAAGTTGGGTAAAAAATCCCTCCGGCTGGTTTGCGTTCCACGGCCGGAGAAAGTCGTACTCGCCTTCGAAAAATGCTTCGGTGAGCGTATCGACTGAGTCCTGATCCGATAAGGTCATATCGAGCAAGCGACTGGTCGCCAGCAGCCTGCCGAGCTGATCCAATCCTGTTCGGGTCGATTCCTGATCATGCCGGTTGAAGGTGGCCTCCAGCAGATCGCCTTGCAGGGTGACCTGAAAGCCAAGTTGTTCCAGCACGGTGCCGAGAAATCTGATGCGTAGCGACCGGCCAAAGTAGTTTCCGGCACCACCGGCAAATTGCAGGGAAACATAGTTGTGGTTCGGTTCGCTGCTGCAGAGAGCGTCAATCGTCGCAAAGTGGTAGCCGAATTTTGCGCTGAAATTCATGTAGTCCTTTGACAGCAGCACGTAGCTGTCGCCACCAGGTGCCGGCCCCAGTTCCGAGGTGGCGAGCGAGGCCATGACCGTCATGAATTTGCCGGCATCGAAGTTGATGGTGCCCGCCCAATTGATACCCGGATGCGTGAACCCCTGCCAGATGGCCTGCATCGGCAATGACTCGATATCGTCCGGCGTGGCGGTCTTGCGTGACGCCATGTCGGCTTTCAGTCCGCCGCCCAGGTCGATTGCATAAATTACCAGCGGGATGTGCGTGGCGATCTTGATCGAAGCTGCGGTGCCTTCTGCTGCCGAAGAAATGCCGAACATTTCGCGCATTGAATGTTCGTGGCAAAAACGGATCACATCGTGAAAAGATTTGCAGCCATCAGCGGTAAAGGACGGGTCAGCGGCATTGGTCAGATTAAGCGGGGAAATATGATCAAGCATGGCCCTGAATTTGCAATGCACCGGGCTGTCGACAATCAATTTTTTCACCGGCCGCTTCCTGCCGCTGAGTTGCTCGACAATGCCGCGATAAACCGCTACCTGTGTTTCCGCCGACAGGGTGACAAATTCTCCATTGACCAGGGCATCTGTGGCGTTTCCGGCATTCACTATGGCGGGAACGCCGAACTCGCGGGCTACCGAGGCCAGGTGACTGGTGATGCTGCCCACGTCGGTGATGAGGCCGTTGATTCGCCCCATCACCGCCGCGTAGTTCGGCGAGGCGGTGCGGGTAACCAGGATCGCATGGTCCGGGATGGCGGACAGCTGCCGGTCGTCCTTCGCGATATGAACATTGCCGGAGCTAACGCCATATGACACCGCGACACCGCCGGGCAGGATGTTCTCCAGCCCGGATAAATCTTCAGTCGGCGGCTTGCGTGCTTTTGCCGCGAGATGGAGCGGGCGGGTCTGGAGAAAGAACAACTGATTGTCTGCATCGATGGCCCATTCGATGTCCTGCGGCGTTTGATAATGGTTTTCGATCTGCACGGCGCTGGTGCACAGTTGGTGCAGCGTCTGGTCCGCCAGGGATGGGCTGGTCTGCTTGGCCAGACTGGTTTCCTCAAGAAGGGTGCCGCCCCCGGTGAGCGACACCAACCGCGCGGCTTTATCCGCAATCTGCCGGCTGGTTATCTCCCCGGTTCTTTTCCGGACCAGAAAGGCATCTGCCGCCGCATCGCCGCCGACGAGTTGTTCACCGAGACCCCAGAGCGAGCTTATCTTTACTTGTGTTGCGTCAAGCGTTGCCGGATCGGCCGTATACATGACCCCGCTAGCCTGGGCGTCAACCATGACCAGGCCGATGACGCACATCGGCGTATCCTGATCTTCAAGGCCGAGTTGTTGCCGATACGAAATAGCGCGCGGGGAATACTTGCTCGCCACGACATGTTTGAATGCGTCGAGCAGACCATCCCGCGTGACATTCAGCACGGTCGCATACTGTCCCGCAAAAGTTGCCTCGGTATCCTCGCCAACTGCGCTGCTTCTGACCGAGATCCTCACCCCTTTGTGCGTCTTTGCCTCAAGCGCCGCATAGGACGCGAAGATCGTGCCTGCAATCTCCTGCGGCACCTGTGCGGCGAGGACCATCTGCTGGATTGCCGCACTGCCGGTTTCAAGCCCGTCAAGATCTTCGTACGATAGCTGGGCGAGCTCTTCCTGAATCCGATCGAACAGGCCGTTCTCATCAAGAAAACTGGCAGTCGCCCAAGTGGTGATGATGAATCCGTCAGGCACCGGAAGCCCAAGCGCGTTTTTCATCACCGCAAGATTGACCGCCTTCGCTCCTGCCAGGCACAACATGTCCGGGTTGATACCTTCCAGTGGCAGACTCATGGCACTGGATTCACTGCTCCGACGGGACGCCAGCGCGACAGTAATGTTGCTGTCAATGGCTCTGCAGACCCCCGGTAATGTCTGAAAGCGACCGGCCGAAAGTTCATTGAGCTCCGTAGCCAGATTCAGCACGTGATCAAACAACTGCGCGTACTTGCGTATCACCGTACCCATATTAAATATGCGCCCACTGAAGTAAAGTTCCTCCATTTCGGCCATGAGCAGCAGTGCGTCGTGATTATGGTTGAGCAGGGCCCTGAAGTGCTGATATTTGGCGCGGTGTGCTTCATCCTGGGTGGCGGTCAACGAGCCGGCATCTTTCGCAGAGAGAATGTCGAAAATACTCATGAGATAGCTCCCAGATACTGACAAATCTTGTCTCTCATCTCATTGCGCAGGTCTCGTGTCCGGCCGAGGTCGCCCACCCCGAAGAACGGGCTGGTGACCGGATCGTCGAATGGCATGTGCTTGCGGACACTTTGTCCGGGAAAAGCAGTGCAGAAATCATCCGCATTCGCGCACAAGGAAATGACAGCATCAAAATTGCAGTCAAAAAACAGCTCGATGTACTTGGACTGGCGGTTGCGTGCGTCAATGCCGATTTCCTTCAACACTTGCACGACCGGCTTCCAGAGCATCATGGGAAAGATGCCGCCCGAAAACGCTGCCCATTTATCGCCAATAAAATGATTGACGATTGCCTCGGCCATCTGTGAGCGTACCGCATTGCCGGTGCAGATGAACAGGACGGTCTTGCGCCCGAGCGCCTGGGCAAGATGCCAACGAATTATTTCCTGATCGGGGTTGTCGTGTATCTCCCCGCAGGCCGGACAGTTCACCGCGTTCTTTGACGGGAAACAGGGGCAGACCGGTGCGCCATTGACAAGTAGTTGCAGGCACTGGTCAGGGGACGGCTCACTCGCACGGATTGGCACATCCGGAGGTATGCCCAGCGCCTGCATGGCCATTGCAACGGAGCCCTGCAACTCTTCAGCCGCAGGGCAGTCCGGCCGGGCGATCAACTGTATGTCCATCCGCTCACTATACCGAAGTATCTACTTGCAGTAGTGCGCTGCAGGTGGCCTGATAAAATCGCTAGTTCCTTTTTCCCCACAGGCTTCCAGCCTGACGCAACCGCCATGAATTCATCCAGTCTGACCGCTTTGACCGCGTTGTCCCCGCTCGACGGCCGCTATGCCGCCAAGGTCGAGCCGTTACGCGCACATTTTTCTGAATTTGGCCTGATCAGGAACCGCATCCGCGTTGAAGTCGAGTGGCTGAAGGCACTTGCCGCAGCGCCGGAAGTTGCCGAGGTACCGGCTTTTTCTGCAGAAACACTTGCCGAACTCGACCTGGTCGTTTCTGGCTTTGCCGTGACGGATGCGGAGGCCATCAAGCGCATCGAGGCGGTTACCAACCATGACGTCAAGGCCGTCGAGTACTGGTTGAAGGAGCGCTTCAAGAACAATCCAGAAGTGATGCAGGTATCCGAATTCATTCACTTCGGCTGCACTTCGGAAGACATCAACAACACCTCCCATGCGCTGATGTTGAGCGATGCGCGCACGCAGATCCTGCTGCCCGGTCTGGATCGCGTGATCGAGCGCATCCGCACCCTGGCCCATGAACTGGCCGAACTGCCGATGCTGGCGCGCACCCACGGCCAGCCGGCGACGCCGACCACGCTGGGCAAGGAAATGGCCAACGTTGCGGCGCGGCTGATCCGCGCCCGCGCCCGCATTGCCGATGTCGACATGCTGGCGAAGTTCAATGGTGCGGTCGGCAATTACAACGCGCACCTGTCGGCCTATCCTGACCTCGATTGGGAAGCTTTCGCCCGCCGCTTCATCGAATCGCTTGGCGTGACGTTCAATCCCTACACCATCCAGATCGAGCCGCACGACGCAATGGCCGAGCTGTTCGATGCCATCGCCCGTGCCAATACCATCCTGATCGATGCCGACCGCGATATCTGGCAATACATTTCAATGGGTTACTTCAAGCAGAAGACCAAGGCGGGTGAAATCGGCTCATCGACCATGCCGCACAAGGTCAACCCGATCGACTTCGAGAATTCCGAGGGCAACCTCGGCATTGCCAATGCGGTGCTGCGCCATCTCTCCGAAAAACTGCCGATCTCGCGCCTGCAGCGTGACCTGACCGACTCGACGGTATTGCGCAACATGGGCGTCGCTTTCGGTTATGTGGTGCTGGCCTACGATTCGACGATGCGCGGCCTCAACAAGCTCGAAGCCAATCCGCAGTGCCTGGCCGAGGATCTCGACAATTGCTGGGAAGTGCTCGCCGAGCCGGTCCAGACGGTGATGCGGCGTTACGGCATCGCCAATCCATATGAGCAATTGAAGGAACTGACCCGCGGCAAGGGCATCGAGCCGGCGGCCCTGCGTGCCTTCATCGGTGGTCTGGCGATTCCCGCAGCCGACAAGGAACGTTTGCTGGCCATGACGCCGGGCAGCTATATCGGCAAAGCCGTCGAACTGGCGAAGGCAATCTGATGACGTTCGCCGAGAACCTCAAGCAGTTGCCCAAGGTCTCGCACCTTGCCGCGCTGCAACTCATCGACGCCGAGGGCAACATCGTTGCGACCATCGAAAACAAGGCCGGTCAGACCGGTTCGCTGGCGGTCTACAATCATCTGGCGCAATTGTTTGGCGCCATTACCGTCGAGGCGGCGAAAAAAGGGCTGGAACTCTATGCCGAGCACACCACGGATGCCCAGGCCAATCCTGGCAAGCATCCCAACATTGATCGCTTGGTGACTTTGGTTACACAGAACGGTCAGTTGCGCGTCAAGCAGATTTTTTCCGCTGGCATGGAATAAACTTGATGTCAGTTGCGTATACGGTTTGGGTAATACCCAATCATCAATACGCGCTACCCAACCTCAAAGGAGAAAAACATGAATAAAAAGCTCAAAACCCTCGTTGCCGGTATCACGCTGACTGCCATGGCTGGCATTACCTTTGCCCAGACTGTCGGCAAGATGGAAGATCAGATCCGCTGGCGCCAATCGGCCTATCACACCATGGCCTGGAGCATGACGCGCATCAAGGCCAACGTCGATGGGCAATACAACAAGGATCAGGTGGTCGAGGCGGCCAATGTCATTCAGGCCATTGCCAATTCGAAAATGGGCGCGCTGTATCAGTCAGGTTCAGACAAGGGCAAGGGCTGGAAGGAAACCCGCCTCAAGTCCGAGTTCTTCGGGCACAGTGACTTGCCGCAAATCGCCCAGAACTTTGGTGCTGCCGCCAATGAAATGGCCAAGGTTGCTGCTGGTGGCGATGCTGCCGCAGTCAAGGCCCAGTTCGGCAAACTTGGCGAAGCCTGCAAGGGTTGCCATGACAAGTTCAGAAAAGACGAGTAATCGATAATCCCACGCCTTTCAAGCAAACGGCCACCTGCGGGTGGCCGTTTGCTCTGTGAAAGTCGGCTCTGGCGGGATGAAATGCCCCGCAGCGGGTACGGCGGTCGGCCCGCTGCCAGCACCAGGATGGCGCCTACCAAGTCGGGGCTGTGGAGGGAATTACAGGGGGAGGTGGCGGCAGTAATGCGCCCGAGGCTGCCCAGACTGCCAGGCCAGCAATCAGAACAGCCAGCAGCAAGGCAAACAAACCACCGCCTGTGGCCGACTGGCCGGGATTGCCGGCATCCCAGCCGGTGAGCATCGGCCGCACCAGATTGCGCTTCTTCACGCTGGCGTAATAGATGATGGCGCCGACATGCGCAGCCACCAGCAGCAGCAGGGCATTTTCGAGCAGCCGGTGAATGCCGGTGAAGTCGCCGCTGGTTGCGCTGCTAATCAATGGCACCAGATAACCTTCGAAGGCAATGTCATCGTTGGCGAAGAGGCCGCTGGCAACCTGCAACAACAGCACGCCCAGCAGGGCCAGCACCGAAAGCGCACCCAGCGGGTTGTGTCCCAATCCTTGCCATTGACCTGAGAGATAGACGCGGATGCCGGTCGGGCCGCGCACGAACTGCGTGAAGCGGGCATAGGTGGAGCCGACCAGGCCCCAGACGATGCGGAACACCAGCAGGCCGAGAATCGCCAGGCCGATCCGGCCATGCCAGACCATCGCGTTGCCGCCGATCTTGGCGGCAACGAAGGTGGCGACTACCAGGATTGCCAGCGACCAGTGAAACAAGCGCGTCGGCAGATCCCACACGTACACCGGGCTGGCCTGATCAGCCGGCGGCCGGTTTGCATCGGTAGAGGCTACACGCACGCCCCGTCCTCGGTGACACCTTCAGCTTTCTCTTTCTTCGGCTTGACGAAATGCTCGCGCGAGACGCCCATCCACATCAGCAGGGGGCTGGCGACCAGTACCGAGGAATAGATGCCGAACAGGATGCCGATGGTCAGCGCCACAGCGAAGTAGTACAGCGCCGGGCCGCCGAAAACCAGCATCGAGACCACCATCATCTGCGTACTGCCGTGGGTGATGATGGTGCGCGAGATGGTGCTCGTGATCGCGTGGTCAATGATCTCGGGAGTGGTCATGCCGCGCGTCTTCTTGAAAGTTTCTCGTACGCGGTCGAAGACGACGACGGATTCGTTCACCGAGTAGCCCAGCACGGCCAGTACCGCCGCCAGCACCGGCAGGGAGAACTCCCACTGGAAGAACGCGAAAAATCCCAGGATGATGATGATGTCGTGCAGGTTGGCGATGATCGCCGAGATGGCAAAACGCCATTCGAAGCGGAAGGCGAGGTAGATGACGATGCCGATGATGACCAGCAGCAGGGCGAGGGCACCATCCTCGGCGAGTTCCTTGCCGACCTGCGGGCCGACGAATTCGACGCGCTTGATCTGCGGCTCGCCGCCCACGGCCTGCAGGCTGGCACCGACCTTCTCGCTGATTCTGACGGATTCACTCTCCTTGCCAGACTTGATCGGCACGCGGATCTGTACATCGCGCGAGGAGCCGAAGTTGATCACCTGAGTGTCGGCAAAACCGTCGGCTTCGAGTTGCTTGCGAATCTTGTCGAGGTCGGCGGTCTGACTGTAACCGACCTCCATCACGGTGCCACCGGTGAACTCGATCGACAGGTGCAGCCCCTTCGTGGCAAGAAAAAACACCGCCAGGAAGAAGGTGGTCAACGAAATGATGTTGAACACCAGCGCGTGGCGCATGAAGGGGATGTCTTTTTTGATGCGGAAGAATTCCATTTTCTTTTGTTCCCCTTAGGCGCCAGGCTTCCAGATCTGACCGATGCTGATGGATTCCAGCTTGCGCCGGCTGCCGTAGATAAAGTTGACTATCGTGCGCGACACGACCACGGCACTGAAGATCGAGGTCAGGATGCCCAGGCAAAGCACCACGGCGAAGCCGCGCACCGGGCCGGAGCCGAAGATGAGCAGCGCGATGCCGGCAATCATCGTCGTGATGTTGGCATCGAGGATGGTGCTCCAGGCGCGTTCATAACCGGCGGTGATGGCGGCCTGCGGGGTGACGCCGTTCCTGAGTTCTTCGCGGACGCGTTCGTTGATCAGCACGTTGGCGTCAATCGCCATGCCGAGCGTCAGAGCGATGGCGGCGATACCCGGCAGGGTCAGCGTGGCCTGCAGGAGTGACAGCAAGCCAACCAGAAACAGCAGGTTGGCCGACAGCGCGGTGACCGAGACGAAACCGAACAGCAGGTAATACACGCTCATGAAGACGGCGATGGCGGCGAAGCCCCACAGCGTGGAGTTGACACCCTTGGCGATATTGTCGGCACCGAGGCTGGGGCCGATGGTGCGTTCCTCGATGATGTCCATCGGCGCAGCGAGGGACCCGGCGCGCAGCAGTAGGGCGACATCGTTGGCTTCCGTGGTCGTCATGCGGCCGGAAATCTGCACGCGGCCGCCGCCGATTTCGGTGCGGATCACCGGGGCCGTCACCACTTCGCCCTTGCCTTTTTCCACCAGCAGGATGGCCATGCGCTTGTTGACGTTGTCGCGCGTCACATCCTTGAAGATGCGCGCACCTGCGGAATCCAGCGACAGGTGTACTGCCGGCTCCTGGGTCTGGCTGTCGAAGCCGGCCTGGGCATCGGTCAATCGTTCGCCGGTGAGCACCACCTGTTTCTTGACCAGCAATCCGCTGCCGCCGCGTTCAACGTAATAGTCGGTGCCGGCAGGCGGCTGGCCGCGGGCGGCCTGTTCCATGATGCTTTGATTGGCGCTCGCCTCGTCGTCGACCAGGCGTACTTCCAGTGTCGCCGTGCGGCCGAGAATGTCCTTGGCCTTGGCGGTGTCCTGCACGCCGGGCAGTTGCACGACGATACGATCGGCACCCTGCTGCTGAATTACCGGTTCGGCGACGCCGAGTTCATTGATGCGGTTGTTCAGCGTGGTGATGTTTTGCTTGAGGGCGAATTCCTGAATGCGCTTTTGCGCCACCGGCTTGAGCGTGGCGATGAGCTTGAAGTCGGTGCCATCCTGGCCTTCGACCAGATCGAGGTCGGGCTGGTTGTCGGTCAACACCAGGCGCGCCTTGTCGCGGGAGTCCGCGTCGCGAAAACGCAAGGACAGCATGTTGCCCTCGCGCACGATGCCGCCGTGGCGGATATTCTTGTCGCGCAACAGGGTGCGCAGGTCGGCGCTGGTGGAATCGAGCCGCTTGGTGAGCGCCCCCTTCATGTCGACTTCCAGCAGGAAATGCACGCCACCGCGCAGGTCGAGGCCCAGATACATGGGCCGGGCTTGTAAGCTGGTCAGCCAGTCGGGCGAGGCCGAGAGCAGATTGAGCGCCACGCTGTAGGAAGCATCGGCCGGGTCGGGGTTCAGTGCCCGTTCGATGACATCCTTGGCCTTCAACTGCGTGTCAGTGTCGGCCAGGCGCACGCGGATGCTGTTGGGTTCGAAGAACAGCCCGGTGGGCTTGACGGCCGCGGCTGCGAGGGCTTCCTCGATGCGCGATTGCAGGCGCAAGTCAAGCTTGACTGTTGCTTTTACACTCGAAATCTGTACGGCTGGCACCTCGCCAAACAAATTTGGCAGGGTGTACAGCAGCCCGAGCACCAGGGCGATGATCACCGTGGCGTTTTTCCAGAGAGGGTTGCGATTCATGGGGCGCTATGGGCTCAAGTAAAGGCAGACGAATGGGGGCGAGCAGGGCGGGGAACTTCCCCGCCCGGGCGGCTCAGGATGTTCACAGGGACTTGAGGGAGCCCTTGGGCAGCATGGCGCCGATGGCCTGCTTCTGGATCAATACTTCGACCGGGCCATCCTTGCCTTCGGCCACTTCCAGCGTGACGTAGTTGTCGCTGACCTTGACGATCTTGCCGGCCATGCCGCCCTGGGTGACGACTTCATCGCCCTTGGCGAGTTCGGTCACCAATTTCTGGTGTTCCTTGGCTTTTTTCATCTGCGGCCGAATCATCAGGAACCACAGCACGACGAACATCAGGATGATGGGCAGCAGACCCATCAAGCCGCCGGTGGGGTCCGAGCCGGCAGCTTGGGCGTAGGCATTCGAAATCAACATGTTTTAGTGCTCCAAATGGATGAGAGAACAAATGAAGGCGCGCATTATACCTGTGCTGTTGCGCGGTCTTTCCGGAAGCGTGCGACGTAAGCAGCAAATTCCCCGGCCGCGATGGCCTCGCGCAGTTCGCGCATCAGCGTCTGGTAATAGAACAGGTTATGGATGGTATTGAGCCGCGCGCCGAGTATTTCGCCGCAACGGAACAGGTGATGGAGATAGGCGCGGCTGAAATTCCGGCAGCAGTAGCAGCCGCAACTGGCGTCGAGCGGCTGGGTGTCTTCCTTGTGACGGGCATTCTTGATGCGGATGTCGCCATAGCGGGTGAACAAGTGGCCGTTGCGTGCATTGCGGGTCGGCATTACGCAGTCGAACATGTCGATGCCCTGACCAACCGCATAAACGATGTCCTCGGGCGTGCCGACGCCCATCAGGTAGCGCGGGCGGTCGGCGGGCAGCCGCGGGGCGGTATGGGCGAGGATGCGCGCGAATTCCTCTTTCGGTTCGCCTACCGACAGGCCGCCGATGGCGAAGCCGTCGAAGCCAATATTAGCCAGCTCCACCAGCGATTCGTCGCGCAGTGTTTCAAACATGCCGCCCTGGACGATGCCGAACAAGGCATTGGTATTGCCGAGACGATCATGTTCGTCGCGCGAGCGCCGCGCCCAGCGCAGGGACAGCCGCATCGACTCCGCCGCCTGCCGTTCATCGGCAGGGTAGGGCGTGCACTCGTCGAAGATCATGGCGATGTCGGAATTCAGCACATGCTGGATGCGCATCGACTCTTCCGGTGTCAGGAACAACCGGTCACCATTGATCGGCGAGGCGAATTTGACGCCTTCTTCGGTGATCTTGCGCAATTTACCGAGGCTGAACACCTGAAAGCCGCCCGAATCGGTGAGGATCGGCCGCTCCCAGCCCATGAAGCGGTGCAAGCCGCCGTGCGCCTCGATGACTTCAAGCCCCGGCCGCAGCCAGAGGTGAAAGGTATTGCCGAGCACGATCTGTGCGCCGATATCAACCAGTTCGTCGGGCGCCATCGCCTTGACGGTGCCATAGGTGCCGACCGGCATGAATACGGGCGTCTCGATCGTGCCATGGGCGAGGGTCAGCGTGCCGCGCCGGGCGGCGCCATCAGTGGTGTGGAGGGTGTATTTCATTGGCGGTGGATCAGCATGGCGTCGCCATAGCTGAAGAAACGGTAGCCGGAATCGATGGCATGGGCGTAGGCGGCGCGAATGTTCTCCGTGCCGCCGAAGGCCGATACCAGCATCAGCAAGGTCGACTTCGGTAGATGGAAATTCGTGATCAAGAGGTCAGCCACGCAGAATCGATAGCCTGGCGTGACAAACAGCGCCGTCTCGCCAGCGCCGACTTTCAGTGAGCCATCCGCATTGACGACTGACTCAAGCGTGCGCAGCGTAGTGGTGCCAATGGCGACAATCCGGCCGCCGCGCTGCTGCGTCGCGGCAATGGCATCGGCCGTCGCCTGGGGCAGCACATAACGTTCGACGTGCATGTGGTGCTGCGCCAGATCCTGCACGCGCACCGGCTGAAAAGTGCCGGCCCCGACATGCAGCGTCACATAGGCGATGCCGACGCCGCGGGCGCGCAGCCGTTCCAGCAGCGGCGCATCGAAATGCAGCCCCGCCGTCGGTGCCGCTACCGAGCCGCGCTCGCGGGCGTACACGGTCTGATAACGTTCCTCGTCGGCGTTGGCCGCCTGCCGCTCGATATAGGGTGGCAGCGGCAGCTTGCCGTAGCGCTCGATCAGTTCGACGGCGTTGCCGGGTTCGTTGGAGTGAAACCGCAACCGGTAGAACTCGCCCTCACGGCCGATCACTTCGGCGTCGAAGGCATCCTCCAGCCGCAGCCAGCTGCCCGCCTTGGGCGGCTTGCTGGCGCGCACCTGCGCCAGCACCTCGTCCTCCGCCGTCATGCGCTCCACCAGCACCTCGACCTGGCCACCCGTGGCTTTTTGCCCGTACAGCCGGGCATGCATCACGCGCGTGTCGTTCATTACGATGAGGTCGCCCGGTGCGAGAAAATCCGGCAGGTCGGTGAAGCCGCGGTCGTCAAGCGTGCCGTCTTTCATCACTAGCAGACGGCTGGCGCTGCGCTCGGCCAGCGGGGCCTGGGCAATGCACTCGGGGGGCAGCACGTAATCGAAATCGTCGAGGGTCAGGTTCATGAGTTGCGGGGCAGGGGTGTTTTGCGGATAATGCGCGCTCTTGTAAGCGGGGCCGCATTCTACGCGCCTCGCCCAGCAGCCGGGATGGCGGAATCGGTAGACGCAGCGGACTCAAAATCCGCCGGTGGTAACACTGTGGGGGTTCGAGTCCCCCTCCCGGCACCATGAACATTTCCAAAGCAGTCCGAGAAAGGCCGCAAACCATAGCAAAATCAAGGTTTCCGGCCTTTTTTGCGTCCACGGTGTTCCGGGGTGGTCTGTTGCAAGCCGGGGGTAGGTGGGGGTATATTTCGGGGTAAGTCGCATATCCATGGGGGTATCTGTCTCTGGTTGAGCCGGGGGTAGTGCTGGGGGTATGTGGCGCCTGCCGGAAAAGGAGTCGCCATTATGTTGACCGATACCGCTGTCCGTACCGCCAAGCCCGCCGTCAAGCCTCGCAAGCTGGCCGACGAGAAGGGCCTGTTCCTGCTGGTGATGCCTACGGGCGGCAAGTGGTGGCGTCTGAAATACCGGTTCGCCGGGAAGGAGAAGCTGCTGGCCTTGGGGGTATATCCCGACGTGACCCTGAAGGATGCCCGCGAGCGCCGCGAAGATGCCCGCAAGCTGCTGGCGAATGGCACCGACCCCGGCGAGGTGAAGCAGGCCGCCAAGAACAGGCGGCGTGAGGTGGCCGCCAATTCTTTTGAGGCCATTGGCCGCGAGTGGTACGCCAAGACCGCGCCGACCATGGCAGAGAGCACAAAGGAAAAGCTACTGCGTCGGCTGGAGGTGGACGTCTACCCTGTGATCGGTTCCCGCCCCATATCAGAACTTGCCGCGCCTGATCTGTTGGCCGTGATCCGCCGTATTGAAAGCCGTGGCGCGCTGGACATCGCTAAGCGGATGCACAATGCCTGCGGACGGATATTCCGCTACGCCGTCGGCCATGGCCTATGCACCCGCGATCCGTCCCGCGATCTGGAGATCAAAGATATTCTCCCGCCTGCCGACGTTCGCCATCATGCGAGCGTCAAAGACCCCCAGGCTATCGGCGAACTACTGCGAGCGATTGAGGGATTCACCGGCGCATATACGACCCGCTGCGCCCTGCGACTGGCCCCACTGGTCTTTGTTCGCCCCGGAGAGCTGCGTCATGCAGAGTGGAAGGAATTCGATTTCGACAAGGCGGAATGGCGCATCCCTGCCGACAAGATGAAGATGAAAGAGCAGCATATCGTTCCGCTCTCGGCGCAAGCCATCGCCGTCCTGCGCGAGATCGAGGCACTGACCGGGCATGGCCGTTATGTATTCCCCAGCGAGCGCGGCGGCGGCCGGCCGATGAGCGAGAACACTGTCAACGGCGCATTGCGGCGGCTGGGCTATACGACCGATGAAATGACCGGCCACGGTTTCAGGAGCATGGCGTCCACGATGCTGCATGAACTTCAATATCCCCATGCCGTGATTGAGCGTCAACTGGCCCACGGCGAGCGGAACAAGGTGAGCGCATCCTACAACTTCGCGGAGTACCTGCCGGAGCGTCGGAAGTTGATGCAGGAATGGGCGGACTATCTCGATAAGATCAAGGTCGGCGCGGAAGTGATTCGGTTACGGCAGGCAGCTTAACGCGCGGATAAGCTGTGGATGACTCATTGCGTTTTGACGTGAAAGCCAACCAGCTACACTCGGCGCTATAACGTAACTCATTGATAATTCGGTAGTGAAAATTAATTCACTTGTATCCCTTGCGGAACTGCTTAGAATTTTTCGCATCGCTACGGAAATATGTAGCGATGGTGCTAGGGATGGCGGCGGCAACCGCCCCCCTAGCGATTCGCAAACAGACAGCGTCCAATCTGCGAAGGGATTTTGAGTGCTCCCAAACGGAAACATAGCCCATCCAAAGTTAACCTGCAAGCCGCCTTTTATGGTAATGCACGGAACGCTACGGAATGGGCTATGCGGGCGCTGTCATGTCATAGGAACTTACAGACATGGCCGCACGAAACGAAATTGCAATTAGTGAAGCGAAGGAAATCCGAATCCTTCGGCGCAAACAGGTTGAAGCCCGCATCGGGCTATCCCGTTCCAGCATCTATGCTCGTCTGAGGCATAACCCCAAGAGGCCGAGCGATTTTGACCCGACATTTCCTAAGCCTATATCCATCGGCGCGAAAGCTATCGGCTGGATTGAAGCCGAGGTAGAGGCATGGCTTGTAGCCAAAATCCAGAAAAGCCGCAAGGCTTGAAAGGGGAGGCGACCATGATCTACAAACAAAACCCCCGGCTGGCAGGCCGGGGCAAGTTAATAGATAAAAACAATCATCAATACATTAATCATAGCATTCTTGAGCGGAACTATTGCTACTGTCGTGCTGGAACTGCCTGCATTTATTGCCTGACGTGGAATCGGCTGATACGCCAATTTGAAGCGCGGCAGATGGCATGGGGGACAATGGTATGAATGCGTGTCCTATCTCCATCGTTCAAAACTGTCGCTCCACCGTATCGGCCGTGCATCAAGTCACGTTCGACAAGTTGGCGGAACGGTTCAAACAACCCGATGTCGGCACGAAAGACGGCAAAGCTTGGATCCCTGCCGATATTCCTGTCGGAGAAAGAAAAGCCGAGCGCGTCAAGTCTGTGTCGTTCCTTGTACTGGACATCGAAGCCGAAGCCGAACCAGTCAGCGATGAAACCGGCAAGCCGTTGCTGGATGACAAGGGTGATCGTGTAAAGCGGTATGTCGGGCCGGAACCGCCGACACCGGACGCAATGATTGCCGAGATCGGTTTGTGGAACTGGCAGTGCATCCTGCATACGAGTTACAGCCATTCAATAGAGCATCCACGATATCGACTGACGTTCGCATTGTCGCGCCCGTTGCTACCGGTAGAGGTCAAACCATTGGGCCTGCATGTTGCGGCGCTGATCGGCATTGGCGACTGCATCGACACCGGCTGCCTGGAACCGGCACGGCTGTTCTATCTCCCGCGCTGTCCTGCCGACCGGCTAGCCCTGTTCCGTCATGGTGTGACTGCCGGGCAGCCGTTGCTTGTCGATGATCTGCTGGTCGAGGCAGGCAAGATCAACGTGGCCAGAAAATCGGCGGCAGCAACACGGCGAACAGGTCAGTCTGGGAACGTGATTCAGGCATTTAACGATGCCCATGATGTCGGGTTGGTTCTTGAACAACACGGATACGAACAACGGGGTCGGCGGCGCTGGATCTGGCCGGGGAGCACTACCGGACTACCGGGGGTTCGCCTGTTACCGGATTCGATGCCAGAACGGGTTTATTCCTCTCACGGCGGTGACCCGTTGAACGACGGCCATGCCCATGACGCATTTAACTGCTGGCGCATCCTGAATCATGGCGGCGACATGACGGTGGCAGTGCGCGAAGCGGCGCGATTGCTGGGGCTGGATCGGCCTGCAAGCGAATCGACAATCGCAGCAAGGGCAGTACTTCAAAACGCACCAGCGAATACAACACAGACTGATCTGGTCGATTTTCACCGAAACGCACCGAAGCCTGACGAGGGCATGCTTTACGGTTTGGTGGGTGACGTGGGTAAAGCGGCGGCAGAAACGACCGAGGCGAACAGATTTGCGGTAGCAGCGGGCTTCCTGTCGTTTCTGTCGGCTGCCGTAGGACGCGACGTCTACATCCCGGTGGGCAACACGAAACATCATGCGCGGCTGTTTACTTTGCAGGTGGGACGCACCGGACGCGGCCGCAAGGGCGATGCCATGTCCCTTGTGCAGCGGGTTCGACAGGGCATCGAAGAACAGCATTGCCAGCGGGCCGGCATAGTTGCCGATCCATTCTGTGGTGGTCATCACTTTGGTGGACTCAGCACGCGGGAAGGACTGGCGCTGCTAATTCATGATGGGTACAAGAACGGCAAAGACGAGGTGCCCGCGATTCTGGACAAGCGGCTGTGGGTGGTGGAGTCAGAATTCGCCAACGTGTTGCATCAGGCCAAGCGCGACGGCAACACTCTTTCTGCCGCGCTACGCGACGCCTGGGACGGCATCAGCATCAGACCAGCAACCAAGACGGCACGGCTGTGGGCTAGCGACCCACACATCGCACTGAGCGCGGCCATCACACCATCGGAGTTGCTGAATCTAATGAATTCACGGGAGTTGTCGAATGGGTTCGCCAATCGCTTCCTGATCTTTTGGGCTGAACGCGAACGGATCGAGCCATTCCCAAAACCTACCCATGCGGCAGTTGTCGAGGAACTGGTACGGCGGACGATGGAGGTTATCCGCTTCGCCAAGGGTGAATACCCTGAGACGACAAACAGCCGGGCATTGGAACTGTCGGCCGACGCTCAGGTCGAATATGCACGGCTGTATCGAGGGGAACTGTCTGCGGTGGCCGATGGCGAGAAAGTGACGGCACTGCTCGAAAGACGCGCGCCGATGTTGCTCCGGCTGGCGATGCTCTTCGCCTTGACCGACCTAGTTATGGTGATCGAGGTTCACCACATTCATGCAGCACTGGCGTGGACGCAGTTTCATCGGGATTCGGTAAGGTTCATTTTCGACGATGCCGCTGGCGAGGATGCAGCAAGGGAATCGACGGATGCAGCAGGCAAGATTCTCGACTATCTCAAACAGCATGGGCGTACCGGGCGGCGGGATTTGCTGCTGAAATGTTTTTCCGGACACTTATTGGCGCAGAGGCTGGATGAGGCGCTGGACTCTTTACTGATGGATTCGCCACCGGCTATCGAGATGATCGAGGGGGACAGGACGGAAAATGGCAAACTGCCAAAGTTCTATCAGTTATTGAATCCGCGCGAACTTGCGAACTTGCCCATCAGCACGGGCTTTCCGCAAGTTCGCGGTGTGGCTAACTTGGCTAACTTGGACGCAGTGCAGAGCAATCCAGATTCGCCTGGTTATCCAAGTTCGCAAGTTAGCGAAACTGCTGAAACTCGCACCAATAGGGCAAGTTCGCCAAGTTATCCAAGTTCGCACAAGGCCAGTAGTAATCAGATCATCGGGGTGGTGCTATGAACCCCGTCGACCTGATTGCGGCAGCACTGGCTGACGGGGTTGAACTGCGTCTGCTGAATAATGGCAAGCTCAAAGCCTTGGGAGACAGCGCAGCTATCGAGAGATGGACAGGTCGGCTCAAAGAGCAAAAGGCCAGCATCATCGAATCCCTGAAAGTCGGCGCCGGCGATACGGCGACATCCTGGGGCTGGCTACTGCACTTTCCCGACCGTGCGCCATTGCCGGTGTTGGTGGTGCCGCATGTGACCCATGCCGAGATTCTGGATCAGCACCCGGACGCTATCGCGGCAGAACCCTATGACCCGATCCAGCGGCACCCCATCGCCCGCATGACCGGCGACGAAGAGCAGGCTATTCGAGCATGGTTGGCACTGATCGAGGAAACCGACCCGGCGACCATCGCCGACGTGCTGAATCAGTGCCAGCAGGACGCCGATGCGCGGGACTACTTTATTGGGCGGGCGGAGGCGGAGGTGCCAATTGCTTCCTGACGGCTCCCATTCACTCCCGAAAACACTGAGGGGCAGGTGTTTCGAGCCTCAGGCCAGTTCGATAGCCATGTTCCAGCAACTTTCCAGTGGAAAGTTGCGCTGTGCCGCACTGCATAAGGAAAAGCGAGCGCAGTCCGACGCAATCCAACAACGTTTACTTTCCACGATGTGCTATCGCTCGCGTCGTCGCAGGGGAACAACGCAAGTAGGCGCTGGTGACCAGTGCCCCGCGGCCGTATCGATCATTAGGCAGTAAGTCCGGTGGCTGTAACGTACTCGGGCAGGTTGCGCACATAGGCTTGCGCCTGTTCCGCAAACCACCGATACACCGCCGGACCTTACGCGGTGGCAGATAGTTTCGGCGCAGAATCGAAGGGCGTTACTGTTGGCGCGGCGTCGCCGCTGACGTACAGGGAGTAGAGCGCTTGCGAGCCTAGCGCCTGTATCGCAGACGCCACCACATCACGGTGAACGCCCCCCTGACCAAAGCCCTCCAGAAGACCATGCCGTGTACTGGGATTGGATAAGAGTTGCTGCCATAAACGTGCCGGCTCAGTGATTCGAGATACCCCGACTTCCGTATCACCGCTTCCGACCAGGGCGCGTGTGGTGATTGCCCGACGTAGCGTAGCGCTGCCAGCGCCACTTTTACCCGGATCGGCAGATAGGCCAACCACAGCCATCCATCCCTCTCCCCGTACATCCGAGCGTTCGCCAGAAAGTATGTTTTCAAATTGCCCATCAGTGGTAAGGCGAACATTCTCAACTCCTGTAACCCGGCGCTCCACCAGAGCGCAGAGGCAATCAGCAATGACGAGTCAACACCCTGACCGTCGAACGGCTACGCGGCCGACAAGCCGCCGCGTACCTCGTCGACGCGCGTCGGCGCGACGTGCCGCTCTCGGTGGAGGGCGAGCGCATCGTCGCCATCAAACCGGCCCGCGCTATCGGCCACAGTGACATCCGGGCTCCTTGAATTAGGTGCCGATGCTTTCCGGAGAGCAACTGTTTTAGCGATTGCGAATCTCGATTATCGTGTCAGACTCTTTAACGAGGGGGCGTGCTTTGCTTCCGGGTGCCGTGCACCTGAATTGCAACTCTGTAGAGCCAAGTCGCCCCGGATTCGCCGGCGTAGTTGTTACATGCAGTGTCTCGACCTCAAGCCCTTTCTCGCGGCAGAAGGTATTGGCTTCACGATAGACCTCTGCTTTATTGGTGAGTGACACACCAAGACCTGGTGCGCCATCTTTCTTACCAATCATGTAGGAATCTCGGTCCATCGGAATAACACCAGTGCTTGAGCAAGCGCTAACCAATAGTAGTAACGGAAGCAGAGAGGCTTTCAATGGAATCCCCGAATAAGGTAAGGAACAGCGATGAATGAAGGTGTCCGAGTAGGACGTAATGTACTGCGTGGATTGCGCCATTGGAGTCCGACCCCTTTATCTCCTCTTGAATTCATCGGCCTTGCGATTTTCTTGGCAGAAACATGCGTCTGAACCCTGATCGGTATGGGTGGCGCACCTCATCGGGTCGAGACCGTTTTCAAGAATCTTTGAGCAAGAGCAGGATCAAGCGATTCGAGGCGTTTATGTACCTCCAGAACCTTGTGATGCTGACCTGACATTGCGTAGGCTATGCCCAGGTTGTTCCACGCACCGGCAAATTTAGGATTTATGCGCAGTGCTTTCTGGAAGGTTTCGATGGATTTGGCGGGTTGACCAGTATGAAGGTAAGCAGTGCCCAAACCGTACAACACCTTGGCATCTTCTGGATTGGTGCGCAGGGCCTGCTGGAAGGCTTCGATGGCCTCGGCAAGCTGACCGGCGTTACCGTAAGCTATGCCCAGGTTGTTCCACGCATCGGCATATCCTGGATTGATGCGTAGAGCCCTCCGGTAAGCTTCGATGGCCTTGGCAGACTGATTGACGCCACCGTAGGCGTTGCCAAGGTTGTACCACGCCTCAGCATATTCCGGATTGATACGTAGAGCCTCCTTTTGGGCATCAATAGCCTTGGCGGGTTGGCCAGTTTCGGTGTAGGCGACGCCAAGGTTGTTCCACGCTTTGACATATTCTGGATTGATGCGCAAAGCCTGCTGGTAGGCTTCGATAGCCTTTGTGGGTTGGCCAGAACTGCTGTAGGCGGCACCCAGGTTGAGCCATGTGGCGTCAAATGCCGGATTGATGCGTAGGGCCCGCTGGTAGTTTTCGATGGCTTTGGCGGGTTGGCCGGCTTTGTTGTAAGCGTTGCCAAGGGTGTACCACGCCAACCACGCTTCGCCACCACCAGGTTGCTCCTTCGTCCAGCGAAGGCTGTGTTCGATCATGGCCGACCAGTTCTTACGGTTTTCCAGTTCTATCGACTGTTTCAGCCACTGTATGTTCGATTGGGCGGTGGCGGCTTGCTCGTATACCTCGTTGGGTGTCTTGGCAAAGATTGGGGAAGCAGCCAGAATAACGGCAGCGATTATTGCGTAGCGAAGCATTTACGTTCCTCTATCTCGGTAGCGAGTAAGACTGTTGGCCGAAGCCGCCGTATGCGTATCGTAATAAATGTGCGTCTGTGCGCTCATTTGGTCTTGACCTGTCCAGTCTCTGGGTTGATGCTGACGCTGAGCGGACAAAATCCCCGAACCAAAATAGAAAAACTGTAACCGCCAAGGGTTCGGTAGTGACACTGTGTCAGCATGAAATCTCCAGTTGGCGAATTGCCGGTATTCGTTGCCGTTTCCCACTGACCGTAGGCGAGGGCGGTGGTAGTGCCGCCGATCAAAAGTGCCAAAGCTGTTAGCCACATCTTAATGCGCATCGGTCGCTCCGTTATGTTTTTGGAATGGGTATCCTATCCCGTGGTATCAAGTTCCGCAATAACTCAGCATTTCGGGATGGCAAGACCATCACCAATTCATGCTGGCGACCCTGCACTTGTGGGCATCGGCCAAGCGATTCGCGAACTGCGGGCGGCAGTCGAGATGTCGCAGGAAGCACTGGCCCACGAAGCCGGGATGGATCGCAGTTACATGGGCGGCATTGAGCGTGGCGAGCACAACCTGACCCTCATCAACCTGTTGCGCATCTGTCGGTGCCTGCGTGTCAGCGTCAGCGAATTGTTGCGGCGCGCTGGTGTATAGATGCTGGTGGGTGGTGGCCGTGCATCTACCGAAAGCATCGCCTTAATCCGTTTTTGGGGGTGTCAATGCAGGGCGTCCTTGGCCTGCAACTGACTCTTCTGCGGACTGTTCCTGCACTTACCGCATCAACCGCCTGAGGCTACGCATACACCCCCGCATTCCGCTCCGGGTAGCTTTCATACACATGCTCGAACACCGCCGAGCATTTCTGGTTGTACAGCTCCGGCGTGTAGGCGCGGGGCAAGCCGGAGTCCAGGGTGTCTTCGATGGCCAACTTCAACTGTGAGCGGGCCGAGGATTTCTGTCGCCAGTTCAATACCAGCAAGTTTTTGAGCCGCGCCAGCAGTTCGCTGGCGGCCTTCTTCACCTCGGCGCGTTCGTCGGCGCTCAACTCAGGCGCCGGCCGTGTCAGGATGTCAAAGATGACCAGTTCCTCTTCGCTCATGTTCTCGCGCACATGGCGTTCCTGCTCGTCGTTCAGGCTGTTGGAGAGCTTCACCAGTTCCTCGAACAGTTCCTCGATGCTGCGGCTGCCGGCGTTGTAGCTTTCGATCAGCGCCTCGAACTTCTCGGCGAAGTCGGCGCGGGTGCGGTTCAACTGGATCATCTTTTCCAGTTGGGCGCGGATTGCCGCCTTGAGCACCTCGATCTCGGTGTTCTTGCGCTTGGATTCCTTGAACCGTTGGGCCAGTGCCTCGAAGTTGATCTTCGACAGATCGAGCGCCGGTGGCCCGGCCTGGCGGATTGCGTGGCCGGTGATGGACTCGTCGAGCAGGTTGTTGATCTGCCCCATCACCTGCGAGATGTCCGGCGGGTTCGGGTTCAGCTTGGCGCGGATCGCTTCGGCCAAAGTGGTCAGGCAAGCGACGCGACTGGCGAACTCAATCGCCGACGGATCGGGTTTGACGGCTCGATAGAGCGTGCTCACCAGCCGCTCATGTCCGAGGAAGTCGCGGCGCAGCGGGTCGGGGGAGATCAGCGCATTCATCGCGTCTTCAATGCCTTGCAAGCGCTCCAGACTGCCGGCGGCAAGCTGCTCGATCTCGGCGAGCAACACGCCATGTGCGACACAGAAAGCCGTCGCATCTGCAACCGCGCGGCGCAGTTCCTCGACCAGCTGCTGCTTGTCCTTGACCGGACTCTTACCATCCTTGCCGGCGCCGTAGATGGCCAGTGCCTTTTCCAACGAAGCGAAGACGTTGGCGTAATCGACGATGACGCCGCTGTGTTTGCCGGGGAAGACGCGGTTGGCACGGGCGATGGTCTGCATCAGCGAGTGATTGCGCATCGGTTTGTCGAGATACACCGTCGAGCAACTCGGTGCGTCAAAGCCGGTCAGCCACATGGCGCACACAAACACCAGGCGCAGCGGGTCATCGGTGTCCTTGAACTTCTCGTCCAGCCCCGGTTGCGAATCATTCATGCGCTTGCGGTGTGGCTCGATGTCGAGGCCCAGCGCCTGCATCTGCTGAATTTCGTTCTGCCCCGGCGAGACGATCACCGCCATGTCGGTGGTGGTCAGCACGTCCAGCCGCTGTTTCAGCTCAGCCACGCGCGCATCGCGTCGCGCCTGCTCGGGGCTCATGCTACCGCCGGGTTGGTAATGCAGCTCGCCCAGCTCCTGTTGCACCCGTGCGGTTTCAGCCGCCCAATACACCTTGACCTTGTCGTGCATGCGCAGCGCGGTGGCCTTGTCGATGGACACCACCATCGCCTTACCCACAAATCCCCGCCCGAGGAAGTGCCGCACGATGTCCTGCGCAACAGTTTCTAGCCGGTCGTCGCGGGTAATCAGGTGGTATTGCCGCCCCAGTACACGCTCCAGCTTGGCTTCTTGATCGGCATCGAGTTCGGCATCCTCGATCAGGCGGTAGATGTCTTCGTTCAAGTCGGGATTGACGAGCTGCAATTCCGGCGTGCGGTTCTCGTAGAACAAGGGCACGGTGGCGCCGTCTTCGACGGACTGCTGGAAGTCGTAGATCGAAACATAATCGCCGAAGACTTCCTTGGTGCGCTCCTCGCCGGCAATCAGCGGCGTGCCGGTAAAGGCTAGGAACATCGCCTTGGGCAGCGCGGCGCGCATGTTCAGTGCTAGCGTGTCGTACTGGCTGCGGTGGGCTTCGTCGGTCAGCACAATCACGTCGGAACGGTCGCAGAGCAGCTCTGGCGTCTGGAACTTGTGCACCAGCGTGAAAACATAGCGGTGGTTGCCGCGCAGCAGTTCGCGCAGGTGGGCGCCGCTGGCGGCGTGGCACTGGTCGCCCTCGGCCTCGCTGACTGCGCCGGTGGTCTTGAAGGTCTTGGCGATCTGCTCGTCCAGTTCCACGCGGTCGGTGACGACGACAAAGGTCCAGTTGCCGGCGAGCTTCCTCAGCACCTTCTGGGCAAAGAAGACCATCGCAAAGCTCTTGCCGCTGCCCTGCGTCTGCCAGAACACGCCACCACGTCCGTGGCCCAGCGTGCGGGCTTCGAGCATCGACGCGATGGCATTATTGACGCCGAGAAACTGGTGATTCTGGCCAATGATCTTGACCAGCCCGGCCTTGTGTTCGGAAAACAGCGTGAAGTTCTCGGCCAGATCAAGCAGACGGACGGGGTCACAGGTGCCACGCAGCATCACTTCCAGCGACACGCGGCGCGGTTCGTCCTCGCGCTCGATGCGTTTCCACTCCACCCAGCGGCCCCAGTCGGCGGTGAGCGAGCCGACGCGGCTGTCGGTGCCGTTGCTGGCGATGAGCAGCGCGTTACTCCAGAACAGCGCCGGAATCTGCTGCTTGTAGTGGGTGAGGTTTTCGTCGAAGGCGGCCCGCGCCGGCACGCCGGGCTTCTTGAGTTCGATCACCACCCAGGGCAGGCCATTGACGAAACCGACCAGATCGGGCCGGCAGGTGTAGAGCGCGCCGGTGACGCTGAACTGGCTGACCAGCAGGAAGTCGTTGTTTTCCGGGTGTTCCCAATCCACCACGCGCAGGCGCTCGGTCTTCTGGCCCCCGTGTTCGCGGTCGGGCACGGACACCGTGATGCCTTCCTTGAGCAGCCGATAGACCTCGCGGTTGGCCGCCTCCAGACTCATCGCGGAGCGGTCGCGGGTCAGTTCATCGATGGCGGTCTGAATCGCCTCCGGCGGCAACTTGCAATTAAATTTGCCCAACGCCGCTTTCAGGCGTTCGACCAGCACCACCTCGCCCTTGGTTTCGCGGCCGAGGGTGGAAACTAAGGTGCCGCCCGCGCCGAAGGTTTCTTCCATCGCCGACACCGTTTGCCAGCCGAGCGTGGCAAACAGCCCGATGGCGGGTTGCTCGACGAGTTGGTCTTCGGAGTAGGCGTGGGTGCTCATACAGGATTGAGGCATTGGATTTCAGTGGACTGGCCCATTTCAACGAATGCTGAAACCGGTCGAATTTCTGAAACCCTTCGGCAGAGGCGAAATCGGGGAGGCGCTTTGTGGAGCAGCCAAACTCCATAAAGCACTTTGTGGAGCTCAAATGGCAAAATAGACTCCTCAAAATGCTTTGTTATGGTCACAGACTCCACAAGCACATCAAATGACCGCACGACCTTCGGCCAGGTTGATCAGACGCGGAAAACACAAAGTGGCGGGTCGTCTGCCACTTCCGGCTTGCAACTCCCGCAGGATGCCCGCTTCTTTCATCTGCCGAAGCAGACCGGGAGTTGTCTTCTCATGAATGCCAAATTCCCGGTGCAATCGAGCCGTCAGGTCAGATGAGCGAAAGATCGGTTTGTTGAAAATGGCGTCCAAGACATGCACCGTGTACTGCGAATGCGTGGCCGCCTGGATGGCCAGCTTCATCTCTTCATAGAGCGCCTGAATGGCCGTCACCCGCGTGCTATTCTGGCCAGCCTGAGCCGCAATGGCACGCAAAAAGAAAGCCAGCCAACCGTTCCAGTCTTCATCCGCCGAGATAGCCTTCAGCCGCTGGTAGTACTCTTCCCGATGGGCCTCCATATATTCCGAGAGGTAGAACATGGGCTGCGACAGCGCACGCTTCTGATACAGAAACAGCGGAATCAGGATGCGGCCAATCCGGCCATTACCGTCCTTGAACGGGTGCAACAACTCAAACTGGGCATGCACAACAGCCGCCTGAAGCAGAAAATCAACATCGTCGCTGTCGAGATAGCGCTCCCACGCCTGCAAATGATCCGGCAGTTGGATCGGGTTGGGCGGAACGAAGGTCGCCTGTTCAATCGAGCAGCCGTGTTTGCCGATCCAGTTCTGGTCTTTCCGAAACTCCCCCGGGGTCTTGTCCTGTCCGCGCACACTGCTCATCAGGATGCGATGCAACTCACGCACAAAGCCAAGGCGAATCGGGTAGTCCTTCAAATGCTCCCTTGCCGCATACAGCGCCTGCCGGTAATTGGAAATTTCCTGAATATCCTGAAACTTCTCACCTTCCTTCAGAAGACCCGCTTCCTGCTCCAACACCTCATCAACGGTCGCCTGCGTTCCCTCGATTTTTGACGACAGCACCGCTTCCTGCGTGGTCAGCGGGGACAGCATGACCGCCGGATTCGGAATGCTCTGCAACAAACCGTCGTAGCGCGCCAATGCCGCATTGGCCTGCCCGACCAAAGGCAGCAGCAGGCGGTAATCGAGATTCGGCAATGGCAGTTCATTGGGAAGATAGGGGTGCATGTTGTCAGGCATGTTCGAGTTTCTCCATGTCGATCTGGCCGGAGAGCAGTCGCGGCAGCAGCAGGTCGCGGGTGCGGCGGAGGTTTTGAATTTTTTCGGACAGAACCTGAATTTGCCGCAACAGCGATTCAGCGTGTGCGTTGAATTCTGTAAGTAGCACCCTTGGGGGCCAAACTATTGGCACGGCCTTTAGTACGGAAAGGCTTACGTTTGCCTGCGCTGTTTGAACAACGTGCCCCAGACAATGGTTTTTAAAATTGTCGTCGCGCAGGGTCATGTAGAGAAACGGGACATGTAAGGCGGAGGCGCAACGGACTATCGCAAGAGCTTGATTTGTGTTGGCCGGAAGAATACGCGAAGGAACTGAACATACTCGTCCAATGACTCCAGCAATCGAAAACAGTATGTCGCCCGAACAGAGTTGTGATCGTTGAAGCAGTTCATGAGTATCCGCATCGATTTTGGCAAACTTGCTTTCAATCAAAATGCCGGAAGGCTCGATGGACTCCGCTTTGACGAAGTTGATGCCGTCCGGTTGAAACTCCCTACCCAAAGTGGTTGGCGTTGTGCCCTTGGTAATGAGCTTTGTCAGCTCTCCCAGATTCTTCACATCCCACCCCTGCGGAATCTCGCCGAGGGGGGAAGTGACGCGGGGGTGGTTTTCGTGGCCGGGAAAGCGGAAGTGGACGAACCACTCGCGGTAGAGGGCGCGGGCCATCGACTCCAGAATCTTGATGCGCCGCTGACTGTTTTCGATGAGCTCGTCGTAGGCCGACAGGATGCCGGCGATGCGTTGCTGAACGGGGAGCGGGGGAACATCGATACAGAACTGACGAATCAGGTCCTGATTCAAGTTTTGCTGAGCGGCCCCTTGCGCTTGGATTGTCAGATCGCCACGGTTCAACAGGAGAGCGTAAAAGACAAAGCGCCAGTCTGCTTTCTGCTCGTCAATGACCAGACCGCATATCGCTTGATTGACCGTCGCAGGGGTTCTGAGCCACCCCAGTTGTCCAACGTTCGCGCCATACATTGCAACCAACACGGTATGCGCTGGATAGTATTTAGCTGATGAGTTATTCAGTCCGTCATCGGAGATGCGTTCCTCGGTGTCTTCGATTGCGCAGTCAAGCAGCTCTTTCGACTTAACCCAGAGATGACCCGAGGCTGCGGTCGTGAAGTAGTCGGGGGTTTTTCGCGATGGAGTGCCACCGCTCGAAATTCGCTTGCAAATCGACTCTAGAGAAGCGAGCGCCATCCTCAAGCCTCCAGCATCCCCGCCACATTCGCGGCGATGGTAGCCTCCAGTTCCCGCGCCTGGGCGTTCAGCGATTCCAGTTCTTCGTTCTGGGTTTCGAGTTGTTCCTTGAAATCCTCATCGCTGACGTCCTCGCCCGGCGCGACGCCCACGTAACGGCCGGGGTTGAGCGACCAGCCCTGCGCTTCGACCTCGGCCAGCGTCGCCGCCTTGCACAGGCCGGGCACGTCGCGATAGGCCGGTGTGTCACCAAAGACCTCGATGAGCTTGGCCGCCGTCTCGCCAGCGCCGACTTTCGGGGCATCGAGCGCCTCGCCGCGATAGAGGCGGACGATGTTGGCGATGAAGCCGATCTGCGCCGGTGTCCAGTCGCGGTGGGCGCGGTCGACCTGCCGGTAAATGTGGCGGGCGTCGATGAAGAGCACGGTGTCGGCACGTTTTGTCTTGGCCTTGCCCTTGTCGAAAAACCACAGCGTGCAGGGCAGAGTGACGGTGTAGAACATGTTGGGGCCGACGGCCACCATGACATCCACCGCCTGCGCTTCGATCAGTTTCTGCCGCAGTTCCTGCTCGGAAGAGCGCGCATCGGCGGCCGAGTTGGCCATAACGAAGCCGGCGCGGCCCGTGGTATTCAGTGCCGAGTAGAAGAGCTGAATCCACAGGTAGTTGGCGTTGTCGCTGCGCGGCAGGCCGAAGGGGAAGCGGCGACCGGCGCCAACCATGTCCTTGAGACGTTCCTTGTCCACTGCATTGACGTTGAAGGGCGGATTGGCGAGGACGAAGTCGAACTGCCCGGTGGCGGTGTGCGGGTCGTCGTAGTAGCTGTTGATGTTGCCGCCGTGCTTGATGTCGCCTTCCAGCCCATGCACGGCGAGGTTGAGGCGGCACAGGCGGCCAGTTTCATCGGTCTTTTCGACGCCGCAGATGGCGAGTTCGGCGGCCGGGTTCTTCTGGTGCTCGGCGACGAAGCGCGCCGACTGCACGAACATGCCGCCTGAGCCGCAGGCGGGGTCGAGGATGCGGCCGTGGAAGGGTTCGATGATCTCGGCCAGCAGCTTGACGATGCTGGACGGCGTGTAGAACTCGCCGCCGCCCTGGCCCTCGGTCATGGCGAAGGCGCCGAGGAAGTATTCGTAGATGCGGCCGAAGGCGTCGTAGTCGAGCGTGGCCGGAATCTCCGACACCTTCTTGAGCAGCTCCTTGAGCAGGGTGCTGGTGAAGAGGTTGTAAGTCTTGGGCAGCACGCCGGCGAGCTGCGGGTTGAGCTTCTCGATCTCGCGCATGGCGGCGTTGACCTTGGCCCCGATGTCGGCCACCTCGGGCAGCGTCAGCAGGTAGTCGAAGCGTGCCTCGGGGGCGAGATAGAGGATGCCTTCGGCGTGGTAAGCGGCGGGTTCATCGACCCGGCTGCCACGCCGTAATGACGCGCTGGCCCCTTCGAGCCTGGTGCGCTGGATGGCAAAGCGCACCTCGGCAAAGCGCAGGAAGATCAGGCCGAGGATGGGGCCGGAGTATTCCTGTGCCTTGAGGCCAGAGTTGGCGCGGAACTGGTCGGCGGCATCCCACAGGCGCTTTTCGAGCGAGGTGGAGGCGGCGTCTTTTTCGGAAGGGGCGATCCAGAGCATGGTCAGTCTGCTTCTATGAGTTCAAGGCCGCTGTCGTGGGCCATGGAAGTCGTGAGTTCTTCGCCTTCTTCGGCGGCCTCAGCGGTTGTCGGCGCAGCATGGCCAGTGATGCGCGAAACCAGTTCCATGAGCAGCTTCTGCCGCGCTTTCATGAAACCGGCAAAGTCGTTGGCGTAAAGCTCCGGCACTGGGATGCAGTGGGTTTGCAGATAGGTTGCGAGCGCGGCCTTGTCGATGGGCGGCTCGATGATCTGGCCGTTGGAGCCGGCCTTGCCCTTTTCCAGTTTCTCCAGATAGCTGGAGGGTGCGACACCACCGATGATGCGGTTAGTACGGTAGCCAAGCGGGGTCTTGTTGACGACGGAATCGTAGAGCGAGGCCGGCAGCTTCTGCGACTCGCACCAGGCTTTGGGGAAGATATGGTGAATATCGACGGCCTCGTCGAAGAATACGGTCTGGTCAAATGCTTGGCCGCTGCGGAAGTCGATGGCACCTTGCCGCAATAGCAGCGCCTGTAAGCCTTTGTAGGCCGCAGAAAGGCGCGAACGCATAGTCAGCAGGCGATCGGCGCGCAGTACGCCATCGATGACAGTGGACGGTTCTGGCCCGCCATCGAGCCAGGCCGGCACTTCAAGAATGTCTTTGGCGAAGCGGCTTTCCACGGCTGAACCGTACAACTCGCCAAATACACCGCACCAGTACCAGCGGGCAATTTTGTCGTTGTTGGTTGTGTGATCGGCTTTGCCACCGATCTCGGCGAAGATGGCGGCGAGCGGAACGAGTTGCGTTTGATAGGGCAGATCGACCACGCGGTGAATCTGCTGCTGGCGCAGAAATCTGGCGGCGCGCTCGAAGCCCGCCCTGACCGCGCTGCAATGTTTCTTGTAGGCTTCAAGCGGCAGTGCGAGCAGTGATTCGCTGGTGGCGCGAACGGCCGGCCATTCACTCTCCTTGTCAGGTTTAGATGCTATTGCCGCAAGGCGAAGCTCCTTGGTGTATAGCAGCGCAATCGCTTTCAGAAAATCGGTGGGGGCGATTTTGGCTAGTACGCCCTGCGCCTGCCCGGCGGCACGGCCGTAGGCGGCGAGGCGCTTCTGCACACCGAGACGCAGATCGGGGTCGTTATGATCTTTGACGCCGAGCCATTCGTACTTATCGTCTTTTTCCTTGCCTTTTTCTATGCTCGTCTCGTCATAGCCAAGCCAGTCATTTCGCAGCTTGTGGTCCTTCGCAGAGAAGATGGCGGTGAGCAACTCAAAGGCATCGAGAGACTTGCCTCCAGTGTTTACTTTCTCGAAGACGAGACAGACGGCTTCGTGGGAAGTGTCGGCACCGAGCGCGATGACGGGTACTTGGTATTCGGCGAAGTTCTTGAGCACGTCGTTCTTGAACTTCTTGAAAAGTTCGCGCAGCTCTGGTTTTCCCTTGGCGATCCAGTAGTCGCCGAACTCTTCCTGCCAAGTGTCCCAGTTAAACGCCTGATTCAGTGGATACATGAGATTTTCGTATTCGAGCTGCGGTGACGACAGATCGATATCAATGCCCTTGTTTGAAGGAAGCATGATCTTGCGGTCTTCGTGGATCGCAATAATTGCCGAGTCTCTGTCGGCTTCGGCGTTCAGTGCCTTGCGAATGTCGATGTAGAACCACCGATTAACCAATCGTTTCTTGGCCGTGATGGTGGAGACGACCTGGCGGCGCATGCAACTCTGGTAAAGCGAGGTCATGCGCTGCTGACCGTCGAGCAGCAGTTGCTCGGGTTGCATTTGCGCTGCTGCAACCGGAGCGCCTTCAATCGGACGCCGAGCGAAGATCACGCCCTCGCCGATCTTCGACTTGAGCGACATCAGCGCCCCCATCGGGAAGCCGCGCGAGACAGAGGCGATGAGACTCATGATGCGATCTTCTTCCCACACCCAGCTCCGCTGGAAGTCCGGCAGTTGCAGCTTGCCGTCCTCGCAGGTCTTGAGCAGCGTCTGGAGCAACACTGGATTGGTGTCGAAGGTTGTCTTGGCCATCAGTGCGGCACTCCCTTTGTTTTCTTGTTGGACATCGTTGCCGATTTATGCGCTCGTAGCCTGCCCGCTAACTGGGCACCCGAGGAAAGCCGCTATTGTCCGACAAAGTCCGGATGAGAGCGAAAATAGTTATGCAAAATCGATGGAGTGGTGTGACTGACGGCTGGCTGTGCGGTGCCAGCGGAGTGAATCTAGGCACTTGCGCCACGCTTTGGCGGCTTGGATGGGCAAGATAGCTGGGGTGAACGACGCAGAGGCACAAGACATATCAGACCTTTACCCAAACTGGAAAAGCTCGAAACGCTGGGCAACCAAGCGAAGTCCTGCGAAGCGATTCCCGACAGGCGATATCCCCAGCAAACAGTCCAGCCCTGCACCGATG
This sequence comes from Rhodocyclaceae bacterium, assembly GCA_013791905.1. Classification (GTDB taxonomy): domain Bacteria; phylum Pseudomonadota; class Gammaproteobacteria; order Burkholderiales; family Rhodocyclaceae; genus Sulfuricystis. The sequence goes on from VMSX01000029.1 coordinate 170,104, forward strand.
GGGGTATTTCTGGGGGTATATCGCGAAAGCCAAAACATCTAACCGGCATCAGTAAAGGCATTCCGGGTTGGTTGCGAGTCCCCCTCCCGCACCAGGAAACAGAGTGGCTTTCCAGACGGAAGGCCGTTTTTGTTTCTACCTTGGGATACCCGTGCAGGATCGTGACTTGCGTTGCCGCACCGCCTCATCACGCCGTTCCGCCAACGCCGACGTTCGGCAACGCCCGCAGGACTTACTTCGCCACTTCCAGCGGGAGCACTTCCAAGCCTGCCGCCCCGAGTCCTACGGAACAGGGGCCATGCTCACCGGTGACGCGATAGCACTGCTTGCCCATGTGAATTTCGACGCCATCGTGGAGGGCTTGTTGCACATTGACGCGTGACTGTTGAGCGAGTTCGATCTTTTTCGCCAGCGTCTTCTCCTCCTCGCGCAGGGCCGCGATGCTGGCGGAAAGTGCTGCCGCCGTTGCCTGGGCCTTGTCAATCATCTCCGGGCGCAGCTTGCCGGGGTTTTTGCGCGAGAAATTGAGCAATTTGCTGATTTCGAGCAACTGGGTTTCCTGCCCATCGCGGGTCTTTGACTTCTCGATCATTTGCTTGTGCATGAGCGGATTGACACCAACCTCGCAATGGGTGTGCACACGATTGGGCGAGCCAAATACCTTGGCGGTGATGGAAAGCGTCGCCTGTACGTGGCCGCCGATGATATGGCCGCGCCGCTTGTTGCCGACCTGGATGTGGTTGATCGCGGTGAGTTCGCAATTCATGACCATGTCGTCGATGAAGATGCTGTCCCCAGCCTCAATCCTGGCCTGCTGGGCATATGCGGCATTGAAGCAGCCGGCGCAACGAATATGGTGTTCTTCAGTGGTCTTGCGACCGAGCCCGCCCAAGACGCCGCCCTTGACCACGATGCTGCCGCCGGCTTCCAGGGTGGCCGTTTCGACAACGCCACTGACTTCGATGTCACCGCTGACGCGCACGGTCATGCCGGAACTGATGTCGCCCTTGATCACCACGCTGCCATCGAAGTCGATGTTACCGCTGGCTGTATTGACTGCATTGACCCGGAACACCGGCTCGACCATCATGCCGCCGTGGATGATGACGGGTTGGCCGTTGGCGGCAGCGCGCAGCAGGTCGGGATTGTCGGGGGCGATTTCAGTGCCGGGCAGATTGGTGGCGAAATTCACTTCCTTGCCCGGCTTGGCCTCAATCGGCACCCCCAGCAGCGACAGGCCCGGCGTGCCCTGGGTCGGGGGGTGGCGGAGCATCAAGGCGGCGCCGGGATGAACCACGGGGATTTCACCCAGATCCCGATAGTCGGTGTGGCCGGTTTCATCTTCGTGCGGCGTGCGGTTGCGCACTTCCGGAAGCAGGGATTCCAGTCGCCCATCGCGGCCATGCTCAGGCGGCTGGCCGCGGGCGACCACGTGCCGCTTGACGGCGCCGGCAGCAATGGCCGCATCAATTTCTTCCGGCAGCGTTCCCGCGCCGATGCCGTGCTCAGCCAATGCCGCCATGACCGCTTCCCTGGTCATCGGGGCACCGCCTTCGGCTGCGTTGATATCCAGGTAAGCCTCTAGGCCATCGGGTGAAACATCGATATTCAGGCTGGCGTCGATGCACTCGGCAATCTTGATTTCGACGGCCGTACCAGAGTTGTAGTTGGCGAGCAGGGGGATTGCCGCCCTGGGCAGGTAGCGTAGCGCGCCATACCCCTGTGCCACCAGTTCGTCGCGCAGCCAAGCCTCATCGATGCTTTGGGATGTCGGGCCGGGTGTCGCAACAGCAATCAGGGCCTTGGCCGCCGGGTCGAGACGGAACTTCAGGTCGGATCTGTTGTGTGCCCCTGTTTCCATCATGTTCCCTTGAAATGATTCCTGTGCCTTTGTGCCGGAATTTCCAACGAACTGCCTTCCCGTTACTTAGGATAACGGAATTCTGCGGCAACCCGGTCGGCTTTGTCTCCGGCGCTGCCGCTGGATGATCGGGAAAAGGCCTTAGTATTGCGCTCATGGATCCCGTCCGCGCCTACCATGAACGCTCCAAGCATCACCTCGACCGCTATGCCCCCGGTCCCGGCGGTTTGGACTGGGCCACGCAGCCCGATCCGTTCCGCCGCTATGCCGGCGCGCCGGAACTGGCGCTGCCGTTGCTCGATGCCGACCTCCCGGTCTGCTGGGACGATTTGTTCGGTGCCGCTGTACAGAGCCAGGCTTTCAATGCGGACAGCATTGCCAGCCTGCTGCAACTCTCACTTGGCCTGTCGGCCTGGAAAACCTATGGTGGCAACCGCTGGGCCCTGCGCTGCAACCCATCCTCTGGCAACCTGCATCCCACCGAGGGCTACCTGATTAGCCCGGACCTGCCGGGATTGCCGGCCGGCGTCCATCACTATCGGCCCGACCAGCATTGCCTCGAACAACGCGCGGCCGCGCCGTTCTCCTGGTCGGGTGGCGTGCTGCTGGCCCTGACCGGCATCCACTGGCGCGAGGCGTGGAAGTACGGCATGCGCGCCTTCCGCTATTGCCAGCACGATTGCGGCCATGCCCTGGCGGCCCTGTCCTATGCCGCCGCCGCCCACGGCTGGCAAGTGCATTTGCTTGAAGAGTGGGGTGATGACGCAATTGCCGCCCTCACCGGAGTGGATCGCGCCGGCGACTTTCCAGCGAACGAGGTCGAGGCACCCGAAGCACTGGTCTGGATCGGGCCGGGTGCGGCTCCCGCTCCCGCAGCTGCAGAAGTGCTGCACTTTCTGGACGGGATTGAGTGGGTGGGCACGGCCAACACCTTGAGCCCCGCGCACCACGACTGGCCTGACATCCCGGCAGTCGCCGCCGCCACGCACAAGCCCGCCGGCAGCCGCGCGCCAGCCGTCGTGCCGACCCCGCTGCCGGCGCTGGCGCCCGCTGCGCAAACACCAGCCAGCCGGCTGATCATCGGTCGGCGCTCCGCCCAAGCCTTCGACGGCGTCACCGCCATCAGCGCACAGCATTTCTTCCGCATGCTCGACGCCTTGTTGCCGCGCGCCGGCCAGCCGCCCTGGGCGCTGCTGGAAGCCGAGCCATGCGTGCATCCGGTGCTGTTCGTGCATCGTGTCGATGGCCTGGAGCCGGGCATCTACTGCCTGCCGCGCGCGCCGGCCGCGCTTGCCACGCTGCGCGCCGCCATGCGGCCGGACTGGCTCTGGGCCGCAGTGCCTGACTGCCCCGACCACCTGCCGCTCTACCTGCTGGCGCCGCTGGATGTGCGCGAGTTTGCCGTCACGACATCTTGTCATCAGGACATCGCCGGTGATTCCGCCTTTTCACTGGGGATGCTGGCGCGCTTTGACGACATCGGCCCGGAGCAAGCCTGGCGCTACCGCCAGCGCTTCTGGGAAGCCGGCATGCTGGGCCAGGTGCTCTACCTCGAAGCCGAAGCCGCCGGCATCCAGGGCACCGGCATCGGCTGCTATTTCGACGATGAAGTACATCGCGCCCTCGGCCTCGACACGACCAGCTTCCAGGATATCTACCACTTCACCGTCGGCAAGGCCGTGATCGATGCCCGGCTCGGCAGTGAAACGGCGTACGCGCACCTTGGTGAAACGCGGCGGCGGATCTGATCGCCGTCCCGCCAGTCCCACGGGGATTCCCTGCGGTCACGCCGACTTTTCAAATGGCTATGGGAAATTCGAGCCTGGCCGCTTTTCTGTTTTTGCCCTAATAATCACGTCCATAGCACAGCTCGCAACGGCGAGCTGAGGGCGACAAACCCAAGAACATTGGCGACCACGGTTGCCCAAAACTTGGCGCGGAAGGATGCCTTGTTGGATTTGTGGCGTAACACCTGCTGAGCGACAATTGCGCCCGGCCAGCCGCCCACAAGTCCCAAGGCCAGTAAAGTATCTTCACTGATACGCCAACTCTCCGCGGTAGCGGCTGACTTGTCCATGGCGTAGAAGACAAAGCACACCAGACTAGCGCCAAGATAGAGGCCCGCGACCCAATTTGGGACTTTCCAAATCAAGGCGGTTAAAGCGAAGACGACAAAGAATGCCGGAATCGCGAAATAGCTCGCCGTGCCCCACTGCGCTGGATTGTCCTTGCGAGCCCGGACATTGCGGCGAACTTCATTTACAACTTCAACGCGTTTCGCTCGCTTTTTTCCATCAGGGGACATTTCAACCTCAAACGTCACACGCTGGCCGACTTCAGGCCGACCAGAGCGGGCAACAAAGGCTTTGATATGCAGGAAAATTTCTTGGCCTCCGTGGCGAGGCTCTATGAACCCGAAGCCACGTTCATCGTTCCAGGTTTTTACGGCGCCTTCGATGCGCATGATTTTGGATTGAGTTCTAACGAATACTGCGGCTGTGGTGTGGGTTCAGCGGGCTGAAACTGCCGCAACCACAACGAGCACACCAAGCCAGAGATTGAGCGCGACCAGCTGGCGAATGCGGTTCAGTGTCTGGGCCGCTGCTGGCCAGGCGGTTGCCGAGCAGTCCGCTCGCAGCTTGGGGAACAGCACCCAGTAGACGTAGGCGAAGACCGCAGCCATCACGAGGCCAAGGGTCAGCATGACATGCCAGCCGCCAGGCGCTTGGCCGAACCCAACTGGCAGCAACATTGCCAGGCCGGTTCCGAGCAGGATAATCACCGCGACGGTCATGTAAGGCAGAAAGCGAGCAAACGTGGCGACCCAGAGCGGCAGGCGCTTGGGTGGGTCGAGAACCTCAACGGCGGCTGGGCGTAGGCAGAAATATGCGAAGAACATGCCGCCGAGCCAGGCCATGGCGGAAATAAGGTGTAGGAACAGCAGTAGTTGTCGGAGCATGGTGTGCGTTCTCCAGGGTGATTGAGCGGCTTTACGTATAGTTTAAGGGGCGCGGAGACAGTAAGCGAAGCTTGCTGGCGGAGCGTCCCTCTCGAAGCGATTGTTAGACATTGGTTTTTACGGCCTTGGCTGTTGTGAGAAGCAAAATACCAGAAGCAACGTCTACAACCGCCCAAATTTCCTTCGGAAAATGAATCTTGATGATCGGGTTGAAAACCAGTGCCATGAAGCCGTAGACCCAAGGCAATGCTTTGCAATTTTTGTCGAAGGCGATAAACGCGGCAAAGGCGAAAACGCCAGTCGCGACCAACCGTAGAAGCATGTAGTATCCATATGGCATCGGTGCTGCTCCAAGGAACAACATGGCTGCGGTTACATAAATGACAGCAGGTGGCATCAGTAATATGCCCGAGATTTCTCGGCCAGATAAGCAACGGAAAATTGCACAATTAGACCGATGGACATAACTACGCCAAATATGACTAGGACGTTCAGCAGAGAAACCCCAACCAACAAAATGGCGAGAATAGTGAGGATGTAAGCGGCCTCGATAAAGAATGTTGTAATCATGGCGTACTCGTTCCCAGACTGAAGGTCTTTTTGTGCGAGCCAGACAATTGGGCCGGTTGCAATACCGTATGACCAAATGAGCACGGGAATTATTGAATCTGCGTCAGCATGTTTAGTGTAGTAGATGAGTACGAGAATGCACCAGGCCGTGAGAACTCCAACTGTGTAAATTGTGCTCAGTAGGCCGAAGAAATACCCACCGATCTTGTTGCCTTTTTCCAGCATAACAGCCGCCGGTCCGGCAAAAATTAGCCCCGGTGCCATCGCGAGGCCAAGGCCCATGCCTGCGACAAGCAACGCCAAGATTCCGTAACCAATAAGCCCCCATTCGCCTAGGATGGCGAGCCATATGCCGGAAACGACTCCTCCGAACATATTCAGTATTCCGAGTGGGACTGCCAACACTGCCAATAATCTTGCGAACGCTTCCATATGGCCTCCGTAAATGCCTACCAGTTATTCGCCAGACCCACCGGTCCGTACTATTGGAATTCTCAGAACAAGCTGGTGCGTCGTAACCGCCTGATTCATCGCATTTGTGACGAGGTAGTCTGTCCGCATATGCAATGATAGTACGGACAGATGCTGGTGGGTTGTTATTGAATTGGGGCAATGGTTTGCTTTGATGGAAATTCATGACGGCCCGATTCTGGCCGACTAGCGCCGTCCCACCAGCGCCGACTTTTCAAGTAGCTAGAATACGTTCCTCACCAGACGCATACCCACACCCGCCATGATCGCTAACATCAAGGATTTCTTCAACCAGTTCATCGAGCCCGGCACCCGACCGAATGAGGCGGGCGGCGCGCATGCCTTGCAGGTTGCCACCGCAGCCCTGCTGCTGGAAGTCATGCGCATGGACAGCCGGATCGCCGATGAGGAGCGGGTCGCCATCGGTGCGGTTCTGCGTCAGCAGTTCGGTCTGGGCGCCGACGAATACGCAACCTTGATTGCACTGGCAGAACAGGAAGCCCATCAGGCCAACGACTACTACCAGTTCACTTCGCTGATCAACAAAACCTGCAGCGCCGCGCAGAAAAACATCATCATCGAAAACATGTGGCATGTCGCGATGATCGACGGGCACCTCGATGCCCACGAATTGCACCTGATGCGCAAGATCGCCGACCTGCTGTATATCAGTCATGCCGATAATATTGCCGCCAAGCAGCGGGCCCGCAAAACGGCCAAGCTGCCGCCTGGTTAGTCGCGGCGTATGACGTCCACTACAACTGTCCGTGCCGATGCCATAGTGATTGCGTTGGTCGGCATGGCACATGCCACCTCGCACGTCTTTCACTTGTTGCTGCCCCCGTTGTTTCCGCTGTTGATGGTCGACTTCGATTTTGGCTACACCGAGGCCGGGTTCCTGATGACGGTGTTTTTTGTCATCTCGGGCACCGGCCAGGCCTTTGCCGGGATACTAGTCGATCGCTACGGTGCGCGCCGCGTGCTGCTGGCCGGTGTGGCCCTGCTGGCGGCCTCCGGCCTGGCGCTGGCGGCGGCGGCCAACTATGCGATGCTGCTTGTGGCGGTGGTGCTGGCCGGCCTCGGCAATTCAATCTTCCATCCGGCGGATTTCTCGCTGCTCAACCAGAAAGTTTCGCCACCCCGGCTGGGCTATGCGTTTTCGGTGCACGGCCTGTCGGGCAACCTGGGTTGGGCGATTGGCGTGACTTTGTCCGGCATGGCGCTGGCCTGGGGCAGCTGGCGCGGCGCCGGCGTTGCGGCGGTGTTGCTCGCGCTGTTGTCGATTGCCACGCTGCTGTGGGCGCGGCCGCTGCTGGATGACGACCGGCCGAAAGTCGGCGCTGGCGGGACGGCGCCGGGCCGCACCTTCGCGTTCCTGAATACGCCGGTGATCTGGCTGGCCTTCGCGTTTTTCCTGCTGATTACCGCCGCCTTTGCCGGCTTGCAGAGTTTCTCCGCACCGGTACTGGGTGGCATTTACGGGATTTCGCTGGCTGCCGCCGTGGCCGGGCTGACCGGCTATTTGCTGGGTTCGGCGGCGGGCATGGTGATTGGTGGCATTGTTGCTGCGAAGGTGCAGACGCATGACCGCACGGTCGGGATGGCCCTGGTCGGCGCGGCGCTCTTTGCCACCGCACTGGCCACCGGCTTGCCGCCAGCCTGGAGCGTGATTCCGCTGATGGTCGGCATTGGCATCGGCGTAGGCATCTCCGGACCGTCCCGCGACCTGCTGGTGCGGCGCATTGCCACCAATTCGCTGGCGGGCGGCAACGCGTCGCCGGCCTTTGGCCGGGTCTATGGCTTTGTCTATTCGGGCCTCGATGTCGGCATGGCGCTGGGGCCGCTGGCGTTTGGCGCGCTGCTCGATGCCGGCGGGATGGACGGGGTATTGCCGGGCGTGGCGTTGCTGCAGATCATGGCGGTGCTGACGGTCCTCGCCATGGGCCGCCGGGCCGGCTAGTTAATTTTCATGATGCGTGAGCTACGCCCCCGATCATGAAAGACACCCGCCCCCCTTTGTGCGCCGTTGGCGCATCCCTCGCTTTGCTCCGGACCGCTGCTGCGCAGCGTCCTGCGGCCTGCGGCCTGGTGCCCCCCTCGCGGGGTGTTCTAGACGGCTCGCTGCGCTCGGCTATCACGGGGCGCGGTGGTTCGGGGTCGGCGCGGATTGCGGCTGGAGCCGCGTGCCGCGTTTACTTGGGGCGGCCCGGCGCAAACACTGTATTTCACGCTAAAGCATTATTCGCGTCATCCGTCCGGCCAGGCCTGCGCTCAGAATCCGGCAATCAACTGCGCCATGCGTTCGCGGGTGGCGGCGTCCGGCAGGCGGCCGAGACCGGCCTGCATGTTGTCGAGCAGGTGCTTCGGCTTGCTGGTCGCCGGAATGGCGCTGGTGACGGCCGGGTGGCCAAGGATGAACTTGAGGAAGAACTGCGCCCACGTTGCGCAGTCGATGTCGCCGGCCCACGGCGGCAGTTCCTTGCCGCGTACCTTGTCGAACAGCCCGGCGCGCGCGAAGGGCCGGTTCACCAGCACGGCAATCTTCCGTTCCTGCGCCAGCGGCAGCAGCCGCTGCTCGGCGGCGCGCTCGATGATCGAATAGTTGAACTGCACGAAGTCGATGTCTTCGGACGCCATCACCTGCGCCAGATCGCTGTAGGCGCTCTCGGTGTAGTGGGTGATGCCGATGTAGCGGATGCGCCCCTGCGCCTTCCATTCGCGCAGGGTCTTGAGCTGGGTCTTCCAGTCCACCAGATTGTGCACCTGCATCAGGTCCATCTGCTTCGTGCGCAGGCGCTGGAAGGAATCTTCCATCTGGCGCATGCCGGCATCGCGCCCCGTGGTCCACACCTTGGTGGCGACGAACAGCTTGGTGGTGACGCCCAGTTCGGCGGCGAGGTCGCCAATCACGCTTTCCGCCGCGCCGTACATCGGCGAGGAATCGACCACCCGGCCGCCCTGTTCGGCAAACAGTTTCAGCACCTCGCGCTGGGCAATGCGGTCGGCAGTGGCCGAGCCGACATTGAAGGTCTGCGACGAACCGAGGCCGACGGCCGGAATGGCTTCGCCGCCCTTCGGGATCTTGCGCATCAACTGGGCTGGCGCAGCGGCAAATGCCGGTGGCACCAGCGTGGCGATTGCCGCGCCGGCGGCAAGGCGGAGAACGTCACGGCGAGCGGGGGAGCGGGGATCGGTCATGGTCAAAGAATAGCCCTAATTATTGTTGCGGGAAAGTTTCGCCTGCTGGCGGCCGAGCCAGAGCGCCACTACCGCCCAGGCAAGCGCAATCGGCACGGCGATCCAGGCGATGGTGGCGAGTCCCAGCCCGAGTGATTTGAGACCGGCGAACAGCCAACCGGCGAGGGCATCGCCGCCGCGATAGACGACGGTATCCAGCGCGTTCTTCGCCTTGTACTTGGTCTCGCGATCCACAACGGTGTACAGCATCTCGCGCGCCGGCCGCGTGATGGCGTATTCGCCGGCACGCCGTAATATCTGGAACCCGGCCAGGGCCGCGAGCACCGGCGTCAGCGCCAGCAGGGCAAAGCCGAAAGCCGAAAGCAGCGGCACCAGCGCCAGCGTGCGGGCGACACCGAGGCGGGTGAGCAGGCGAGAAGTGATCAATACCTGCGTCAGCACCGTCAGGGTGTTCACTGCCAGGTCGAGCAGGGCGAAGAAGCGTGTGCGTTCCGCCGAACTGTTGAACGACTGCGCCACGATGTGCGCCTGCTCGAAATAGAGGAAGGTCGCGAGCGTGGTGAACAACAGCATGAACAGCGCCACGCCGAGCAGATAGGGCGAACGCACGATCAATGTCAGTCCGGCGAAAATCGAGCCGCCGAGTGGTTCATGATGTTCTTGGGTCGGTGCCGTCGCTTTCTGTTCAGACCACTGGCTGAGCTGGCGAATGCACAGCACCGCACCAGCCAGCAGCAGCGCCGAAAGCAGCAGCAGGTTGATCGGCCCGACCGGCACCACCAGCAGTGCCGTTAGCGTTGGGCCGGTAATCGCGCCGGCTGTGCCTCCGGCGGCGATCAGCCCGAACAGGCGTTTGCCCTGGGCGCTGCTGAACAAGTCGACCATGAAGCTCCAGAACACCGACACCACGAACAGGTTGAATACGCTGGCCCAGATGAAGAAGGTCCGCGCCATGACCTCACGCCAGCCTTCGACCTGAAAGGCGGCATAGAACAGCAGCAGATTGAGGATGAAGAAGCCATACACCAGCGGCAAAAAGCGCTGCCGTGGCAGGCGCGCGGTGATGTAGCCGAACAGCGGCACCGCCGCCAGCATGGCGATGAAGGTGCCGGTGAACAGCCACGGCAGTTTGGCGATGCCGCCGGCAATGCCCATCTCGTCGCGCAAGGGCCGCAGGATGTAATAGCTCGCCAGCAACAGGAAGAAGTAGGCGAACGCCCAGGCGACGGCGACACCCTCGCCGGGTTCCAGTTTCAGCCATTTCATCAGACGTTGCTGCATGGCGAAACGTGTCGGGAGTGAGGCAGCGTTGCTAACAGAAGAAAGCCATCGAAATGGCTATCGAGCCGAAATGCCGGAATTGCGGAGCGCGCGAACAGGAAAGACATGGCTTAGGCGCTGTGCCCGCCAGATCTCAAGCCAGGTGGCTATTTGCGCGTCAGCGACTGGGACAGCATGTAAGACACGGCGGCGCGAATGTCGATGTCGCTCAGATTGCTCAGTCCGCCCCGCACCGGCATTTTATTGTGGCCGTGGATGGCGGATGCCACCAGTTCCTCGACACCTTTGGGGAGTCGCGGCAGCCAGGCATCCTTGTCGCCAATCTTCGGCGCGCCGTTGGCGCCATCGCGGTGACAGTTGCCGCAGGCTGCCTTGACGATGTCCTCTCCGGTCCCGTGCGACACTTTGGCATACGGCTTGAGCGGATCGGGCGACCTGCCGCCGCTGACCATATAGGTAATGGCGCGCGTCATTTCCAGGTCGGTTACTTCCGGATGTCCGCCATGCGCCGGCATCTTCCGGTATCCCTCCATCGAGCTGTTAAGCAGCCTGGGCAGGCCAAACCGGGCGCGGGGCGCCCAGTCGACTGTGTTACCTACCCGTGGCGCACCATCCTTGCCCTCGCCATGACAATCGGCGCAGATTGTAGTGACGACCTCTTTCCCGCTGCGGTCAGCCGCCGCAGCGGTGGAGACACTAATCGATAAGCCAGCCGCAAGGACAAGGGTGGTGAGGGTAAAGACAACCGGTCGCTGCGAGCGTGGGATCATGATGAGCTTCTCCGCTGAAGGCGCTGCACATTGCATACAACCGTAGCATAACACCCGGCTTGGCTTAGCGCTTACGCACCGGAGTGATCCTAACTGTCAATCACCGCCCGCCCGTTGATCTGGATCAGACATGCGGCAGCGCGGCGCTGCAGAAATGTTGAGGTCAGGCTGCGCCGGCCGTGGCGTGCCACAGGCGCAACTGGTCCAGCGACAGGCTGTCGGTTTCGTGCCGCACCATGCGGGCGCCTTCGAAGTTTTCGTTCAGCGTGTAATCGCTCACCGTCACGACGGTCGGAATGCCCGCCTCCAGGCTGGCGGCCAGCCCATGGGCCGAATCTTCCACAGCCAGACAGTCACGCGCCGGCAGGCCGAGTTTTTCTAGCGCCCACAAATAAATATCCGGCGATGGTTTCTTTGCCGCGACATCTTCGCCCGAAGCGATCACGTCGAACCAGGTGTCCGCGGTCGGGCCCAGATTGGCTTGCAACAGACCCACAATGTTTTCCCGCTTCGAACTCGAGGCGATCGCCAGATGCACGCCCTCGGTGCGCGCTTCACAGATCAAGTGGCCGATCTCGCTGCGCAAGGGGATGGTCTTGGCGGCGAGCAAGCGCTGGTAGTTGCGGGTTTTGATTTCATAGATGCGCTGCACGAGTTGCTCGAAGTCGGGCCGCACCAGCGTCGTCGGGTCGTATTTCTCGGCGTAATAACGAATCCGTTCCTCGCCGCCGGTGACCCCGAGCAGCGTGCCATAAAATTTTTCGCTCCAATGCCAGTCGAGGCCGACCTCCTCGAACGCGGCGTTGAAGGTGGGGCGATGTCCATCGCGCTCTGTGTTGGCCAGAGTGCCATCGACGTCGAAGATGAGTGCGCGCAGGGCCATGATGAATTACCGTTAAACAAGTAAGGGTACGTAAGGGTAGCGGATTTCCTGGATCAGGAAAATGGTTTGGTGCAGGATATGTCCGGTTCTTGGCGACTATACCTTCATACCTTGGTGGTAGACTTCCGCCCGAAAGTTGTGGAACCAGCAGCAAGCGCCCCACGTCATATCACGCCGGACGCACTAACTTGAAAATGGAGAGTGCACGCAAGTGAAGCCGACTGACATCGGTGCCCCCGACTATCTGCACAAAGTCGTGGATTGCCAGTGGGCCTGCCCGGCCCACACCCCCGTTCCCGAATATATCCGCCTGACCGCAGCCGGCCGCTATTCGGATGCCTACATGATCAACTGGCATTCCAACGTGTTTCCGGGAATTCTCGGCCGCGTCTGCGACCGCCCCTGCGAGCCGGCTTGCCGGCGTGGGCGGGTGGATGCCGAACCTGTCGCCATTTGCCGCCTCAAGCGTGTGTGCGCCGACCTCAAGGACGACATTCGCCACCTCCTGCCGAAACCGCCCGCGCAGAAGAACCTCAAGCGCATCGCCTGCATCGGCGCCGGCCCGGCTTCGCTGACCGTCGCCCGCGATCTGGTCGCGATCGGCTATCAGGTCAGCGTGTTCGACAGCGGCAAATCACCCGGCGGCATGATGCGCAGCCAGATTCCCAAGTTCCGCCTGCCCGACAGCGTGCTCGACGAGGAATGCGGCTACATCATCAACCTCGGCGTCGACATGCATTACGAGCACTGGGTGAACAGTTTGCGCGACGTGCTCGCGGAAGGCTGGGACGCCGTGTTTGTCGGCACCGGCGCGCCGCGTGGACGCGAATGCGAGGTGCCCGGACGCCTGGAAGCGGCGGCGCACATTCATATCGGCATCGACTGGCTGGCCAATGTGTCCTTTGGCCACACGACCAAAACGGAGAAGCGCGTCATCGTTCTCGGCGGGGGCAACACGGCGATGGACTGCTGCCGTTCGGCACGGCGCATGGGCGGCGAGGACGTCAAGGTGGTGGTACGCAGCGGCTTCGAAGAAATGAAGGCTTCGCCCTGGGAAAAGGAGGATGCGATCAACGAGGGCATCCCCATTCTCAACATGCTGGTGCCACTGGAATTCAAGCACGACAACGGCAAGCTTACCGGCGTGCTGTTCGAGAAGGTGCGCGCCGAATACGATGCCAAGGGACGGCGCAGCCTGCTCCCTACTGGCGAGCCGCATGTGCTGATGGAGTGCGACGAGGTGCTGATTGCCATCGGCCAGGAGAATTCCTTTCCCTGGATCGAGCGGGACGTCGGCCTCGAGTTCGATAAATGGGGCCTGCCGGTGCTCAACCCCGCCACGCTGCAATCCTCGCTGCCGAATGTTTTTTTTGGCGGTGACGCGGCATTCGGGCCGAAGAACATCATTACTGCCGTGGCCCATGGCCATGAAGCGGCAATCTCGATCGACCGTTTCTGTCGCAAACGCGATCTGCTGCGGCGGCCGTCGCCGCTAACCAATCTCGTCAGCCAGAAAATGGGCATCCACGAATGGAGTTACGACAACAACGTCTCCGAGGAAAGCCGCAAGAAGGTGCCAATCAAGGCGCGCGAAATGACGCTGCTCGACATCAAGCTCGAACTTGAGATCGGTTTTGATCCGTTCCTTGCTTGTGCCGAGGCGGATCGCTGCCTGAATTGCGACATCGCCACAGTATTCACCGACAAGGCCTGCATCGAGTGCGATGCCTGTGTCGACATCTGCCCGACCGAATGCATCACCTTCACTGCCAACAGCGAGGAAGATGATCTGCGCGGCCGGCTGAAGGCGCCGGCAAAGAATCTCGATCAGGCGCTGTATGTGTCGGGTACGCTCAAGACCGGGCGGGTGATGGTCAAGGACGAGAACATCTGTCTGCATTGCGGCATGTGTGCCGAGCGCTGTCCAACCGGCGCCTGGGACATGCGGAAATACTTTTTCAAAACCGCCGCGGCAGGCGCGGAGGCACCCCGAAAATGAAATCTGATACCTCACCCAAGATCGCCCAGCGCTGCAACGACTTCGTCATCAAATTTGCCAACGTCAATGGCTCCGGTTCGGCTTCGGCCAACGAGCTGTTTGCGCGCGCTGTCATGCGCATGGGCGTACCGATCGCGCCGCGCAACATTTTCCCATCCAACATTCAGGGCATGCCGACCTGGTATGAGCTGCGCGTTTCGGGTGCCGGCTGGCTCGGCCGACGCGGTGGTTGCGACCTGATGGTGGCGATGAATCCGCAGACCTGGGACAGGGATATCGCCGAGATTTCTCCCGGTGGTTATCTGCTCTACGACTCGACCAAAACACTGCCGCGTTCGCGCTTCCGCAGTGACGTGGTGGTCCTGGGTCTCCCGTTCACCGAGATGTGCAACAACGAATACTCCGATCCGCGCCAGCGTTTGCTGTTCAAGAACATCATGTATGTGGGCGCACTCACCGCACTGCTGGACATGGAATTCGCGGTAGTGGAGAGGTTGATCGCCGAGCAGTATCGCGGCAAGGACAAACTGATCGGCGCCAACATCAATGCGCTGAAGATCGGCTACGATGCGGCGAAAGAAGCCTTGCCCTGTCCCATCGGCCTGCATGTCGAGCGGGCCAACGGTGTCGGCGACAAGATCTTCATCAACGGCAACAACGCCTGCGGCCTCGGCGCGGTGTATGGCGGCGCGACGGTTGCCGCCTGGTACCCAATCACGCCCTCGACCCCCGTGATCGAGGCCTTCAGCAGCTATTGCCGCAAGTACCGTACCGATCCCGACAACGGCAAGGCACGCTATGCCGTCGTGCAGGCCGAAGACGAACTGGCCTCGATCGGCATGGTGATCGGCGCTGCCTGGAATGGCGCCCGCGCCTTCACGGCAACCTCCGGCCCCGGCATTTCGCTGATGCAGGAATTCTTCGGCCTGGCCTACTTCGCCGAAGTGCCCGTGGTGGTCTTCGACGTGCAGCGCGGCGGCCCATCCACCGGCATGCCGACGCGTACCCAGCAGTCCGACCTGATCTCCTGCGCCTATGCCTCGCACGGCGACACCAAGCATGTGATGTTGTTCCCCGAAGACCCCTACGAATGCTTTACGCTCGGCGCCCAGGCCTTTGACCTGGCCGAGCGGCTGCAAACGCCGGTGTTCATCCTGCTCGATCTCGACATCGGCATGAACGACAGCCTGTGCAAGCCCTTTGACTGGGACGACCAGCGCCGCTACGACCGCGGCAAGGTCATGTCCGCAGCGGAGCTAGAGGCGGGCAAGAACTTCGGCCGTTACCTCGACGTCGATGGCGATGGCATCCCCTGGCGCACCATTCCCGGCACGCACCCGACCAAGGGCGCTTTCTTCAGCCGTGGCACGACGCGCAACGCCTACGCAAAATACAGCGAGGCGGGCACCGACTACGTCTACAACATGGAACGGCTGCGGCGCAAGTTCGAAACGGCGAAGAAACTGGTGCCCGAGCCGGTGGTACAGCGTGCCGCACAGCCGACCCGCTATGGCGCGATCTATTACGGCTCGACCAGCCCGGCGATGGCCGAGGCCTTCGCCCAACTCAACGAGCAGGGCATCCCGGTTGACCTGATGCGGGTGCGCGCCTTCCCTTTTTCCGACACCATCATCGACTTCATTGCCGAACACGATTACGTCTTCGTGGTCGAACAGAACGAGAGTGGCCAGTTGCGCATGTTGCTGCTGACCGAAGGTGAAGTCGACCCGAAGAAACTGCTCCGTGTCCTGCATTACGACGGCACGCCGATCACGGCCAGCTTCATCTCCGGCCGCATCGCCGCAGCGCTCGATGCTCACAAAGTAACCCCGATTCGCAAGGTGGCCTCGTGACTTATTTCGCCAAACCCAAACTGCTGCGCCCGGATACGCCGAAGAACGCGCTGGGCTACACGCGCCGCGACTATGAAGGCGCCATCTCCTCGCTGTGTGCCGGCTGCGGGCACGATTCGATCAGTGCCGCCGTGGTCCAGGCCTGTTTCGACCTCGACATCCAGCCGCATCGGGTCGCCAAGCTTTCCGGCATCGGTTGCTCGTCGAAGACGCCCGATTACTTCCTCGGCAACTCGCACGGCTTCAACACCACCCACGGCCGCATGCCCTCGGTGCTGACCGGCGCGGCGCTGGCCAATCGCGATCTCATCTACTTGGGGGTTTCGGGCGACGGCGACTCGGCTTCCATCGGTATCGGCCAGTTCGCGCATGCCATGCGCCGCGGCGTAGACATGACCTACCTCGTCGAAAACAATGGCGTCTATGGGCTAACCAAGGGCCAGTTCTCCGCCACCGCCGACAAGGGCTCGAAAAACAAGCGCGGCGTGGTGAATACCGACAGCCCGATCGACCTCGTCGCCCTGGCGCTGCAACTTGGCGCAACCTATGTGGCGCGCAGTTTTTCGGGTGACAAAGAACAGTTGATCCCGCTGATCAAGGGCGCGCTGCGCCATCGCGGTCCCGCCTTCATCGATGTCATCAGCCCCTGCGTGACGTTCAACAACCACGCCGGCTCGACCAAGAGCTACGATTATGTGCGCGAGCACAACGATGCGGTCAACCGGCTCGACTTCATCCTGCCGCGCGACCAGATCGAAGCCTCCTATGCGCCCGGTGAATTGCGCCGGGTCGTGCAGCACGACGGCTCGATCCTGCTGCTGCGTAAGGTGAAAACGGACTACGATCCCTCCGACCGGGTGGGCGCCATGAACCACCTGCAGGAACGCCATGCGCTGGGCGAAATCGTCACCGGCCTGCTGTTTGTCGACAGCGCATCGGAATCGATGCACCGGCACCTGAATACGGTCGAGAAGCCGCTCAATCAACTCCACGACGCCTACCTGTGTCCGGGCAACCACGCGCTGGCAGCGTTGAACGCCTCGCTCAGATAAGCAACAAGGCAGATAACGCCGTCCCGCCAGCGCCGACTTTTCCATTCGGCGCCGTCAAGACGATTATCTACCTTAAGGTGTGCCCGGGAAAACCGGGCTAGCTCAGTCTTACCCCTATTTACAATGGCACTATTAATCGCGCGAACTCATTCTGCTAAACAGAACTGGCGAATTTCGCCAACTTTCGCACAACCTCCAAGTCTTCAGGAATTTCTAGCACATTTTCTGCTCTAGCAAGTGCCAAGCGGGAATGGTGTATCGCGGCTTCCCGCATCTCGGCATCCCCGATCGATGCCAGCGACTCAAACGCTTTTTGTAGCCGCCCCGCGACTTCAATGGCACCAGCTCCGTCACGAGCAATCGCTGTGAAGGCATCATCAAACATGTCCCGCAAAGATATTCTTGGCACCTCCACGCGATCACATTCTGAAATTCGTGTGTCGCCTTCTTCGATAGGCTCACTCCAGAGCGCAAAAAGTCGCACGAACGTTCCAATAATTCCGATTGCCGTACCGGGATCATTGACAGCAGGTGACAACGCTCGACTTGCGATTTCAGAAAGAACGATAAGGCCGAATCGAGGATCTTCGTCGAATTGTCTGTCATCACCGAGTATAAATGCTTGTGCTATCTGCCTTGCTTCGATGGCAGACAAATCATCCGAGTCTGCGGTCACATAGGCAAGAGCCCGGCCCGGCGCAGAAAAAGTACCGGGCAAGGCTGCTACCGTGATGCGTGCCCGCGATTTTTCCGCATACGTCTGCAGCACAGTGACATCGACGCGCTGTACATATCCGATCGACCCGCCGTAAATGGCCTGACCCCCATCCTGACGCGGCCATGCAGGGACACCGCGAAGGGTAGGTGCGCATCGCCTTCGCTGTAAAGCAGCAGCAGTCGCTGCCTCAACCTTATTGATGGTTCCCCCGAGGCGCCCAAGGCGTGCGATGCGATCCACCCAGCTCACGAACGTAATAATAACCATGGCAAGAATCATTAACGTTAGAGCAAATAACGCGAAACGGCCCGCCCTATCGTAATAGCCATTTTTTAAGGCGATAAGCGCGACGATGCTGAAGATGAAGGCACCAATAAAGGTCGAGAGAGCGTTCTGGGAAACGTCGTCGGAGATGACCAGAGAAAAAGAGCGCGGCGTTGCGGTGCTGCTGGCCGAAGCATAGGCGGTGACCATCGATGCGACAGCAAAGGTGGCGATCACCAACATGCTTGTGGAAATAATGATAAGCAGGGTCTCTATTGAGTCTAGAGTAATCGCCGGAACATGCTGGCCGATTCCGGTATTGTCCGCCGTCTTCGCAAGGAACACTACGGCCGTTGACAACACACACATCGCGAGAGGCCTGATCCATAGCCGCTCGCTGATTCGGTTTAGAAAGAACCTCAATCGATCACCCATTACTTACTCCATTGCTTACCTCCCCGCGCGGCGACTGTTGCAACTTGACGGAGTATTCCACAAAGATAGTACCGGGTAATGCCAACGGCAAGTACTCTTCAGTATCGCAAGAACCGGGTTGTATAATTTTCTCTGAATGGGGCAAATTTCCCCACATACTCAAAAATAGTACAAATCATGAGCAACGCCAGCCTTTTCCGCCTTGTCGTCCTGTCTGCCATCTGGGGCGCTTCTTTCATGTTCATGCGGATCGGCGCGCCGGTGCTGGGCCCGACGCTGCTCATCGAATTTCGGGTCGCTCTCGCAGCGCTGTTCCTGCTCGCGGTCGGCCTGGTGCTGAAGAAGGCGCTGCACGTCCGTCAGCACTGGCAGCACTATCTGGTGCTGGGCCTGTTCAATTCGGCACTGCCGTTTCTGTTGTTCGCTTATGCGGCGCAGACGATTTCCGCTTCATTGCTGTCGATCCTGAATGCCACCGCGCCGATCTGGGGGGCGGTGGTGGGTGCTGTCTGGAGCAAAACGCCATTGACCGCCCGGGGATCGGTCGGTCTGGCGCTCGGGATCGTGGGGGTGGCGGTGCTTGCCGGCTTTGACAAGGTGACGCTGCTTCCCGGTGCCGGGCTGGCGATTGCTGCGGCGCTGGGCGCATCGTTTTGTTACGGCATTTCCTCGGTTTACGCGAAGTCCGCCAAAACGGTCGAGCCCTTCGCGAATGCCCACGGCAGCATGTGGGCCGCCACATTGCTGATTGCGCCGGCGGTGCCGTTCTTCCCGGCCGCGCAAGTGGCCAGTCCTGCGGTGATCGGCTCGGTTATCGCCCTGGGGGTCGTCTGCAGCGGCGTGGCTTATTTGCTGTACTTCCGGCTGATTGCCGACATTGGGGCCGCACCGGCGCTGACGGTGACGTTCCTGATCCCGGTGTTCGGCATCATCTGGGGATATCTGTTCCTCAATGAGACGATTGGCTGGCACACCATTGCCGGATCGGTCATCGTGATTGTTGGTACGGCGCTGGTGACCGGTTTTTCTATTGACCGACTATTCCAGAAAAAAGCTTGAAATTCGCTTATTTGGAAGCACTGATCAAGTATGTCGCACTGGCGTAGGCCGGTGTCCAGTTCATTGAAATTCCTGGATTCCGCTTGCGCCGGAATGACGCAACTGGAGTTAATCAGCATTTCCATAATAGCCAGTTGCTATCAGCCCGTTAGAAAATTACAATTTCCCTTTATTGCGTGTGGGTACTAAAGTATGCAGGTCAAGTCGGACTGCGCATTGATATAGTCGGCGCATCCGGCTTGCCTGTACTGACAACCAAGAGAGGATCAGACCATGAAAATTAAAGGCAGCAAAACCGAACAGCATCTGAAAGACGCCTTCGCCGGTGAGTCACAAGCCAACCGTCGCTATCTGTATTTCGCAAACAAGGCCGACGTCGAAGGCTACGCTGACGTTGCCGCGTTGTTCCGCTCCACGGCGGAAGGCGAGACCGGCCACGCGCACGGCCACCTCGAGTACCTCGAGCAGAGCGGCGACCCCGCTACCGGCCTGCCCTTTGGCCCGACCTCAGATAACCTGAAGTCAGCCGTTGCCGGCGAGACCCACGAGTACACCGACATGTACCCGGGCATGGCGAAGGATGCCCGTGCCGAAGGCTTCGACGAGATCGCCGACTGGTTCGAGACCCTGGCCAAGGCTGAGCGTTCGCACGCCAACCGCTACCAGAAGGCCCTGAACGAACTGGTTTAAGCGCAGCAGCAAGGCAGCAAGGAAATTTGCCGGCTGTCGTCCGCCATGCGGGGGCAGTCGGCAATTCCACCATCCACAATAGATCATGGGAGAAAGCATGGACGCACCGCGCCGCGAAGGCAATCTCGACGCTCCGACACGTCATCCGCTCGACTGGCAGAACCCCGAGTTCTACAGCGAGGAGGCGCTTTATCACGAGATGGAGCGCGTCTTTGACATCTGCCACGGCTGCCGCCGTTGCGTCAGCCTGTGCCAGTCTTTCCCCACCCTGTTCGACCTCGTCGACGACTCCGAGACATTTGAAGTCGACGGCGTCAAGAAATCCGATTACTGGCAGGTCGTCGATCACTGTTATCTGTGCGACCTGTGCTACATGACCAAGTGTCCCTACGTGCCGCCGCACGAGTGGAACCTGGATTTCCCGCATTTGATGCTGCGCGCCAAGGCCGTGCATTTCAAGAAGGGCACCACCAAGCTGCGCGACAAGGTGCTGACCAGCACCGATACCGTTGGCAGTTTTGTCGGCATCCCCATCGTTGCCCCGGTGGTCAATGCAGTGAACAAAATTGGCCCCGCGCGCAAGCTGCTCGAGGCCGTGGCCGGCATCCACAGCGATGCCTGGTTGCCCGCATTTGCCAGCAAGTCGCTGCGCAGCCGCTTGCGCGAACTGTCGCCCGACACAGTCGGTCTGCCCGCCGGCAAGACGACCGGCAAGGTGGCGCTGTTCGCCACCTGCTACATCAACCGCAACGAACCCGGCCCGGGCGAAGACCTGGTGGCGGTGTATGAGCACAACGGCATCCCCGTGACGATTGCCCAGAAGGAGCGCTGCTGCGGCATGCCCAAGCTGGAACTCGGCGACCTCGAGTCGGTGCGCGCGGCGAAGGAAGGCAACATTCCGGTGCTGGCCAAGCTCGTCGATGAAGGCTGGGACCTGACGGCGATGATTCCCTCCTGCGTGCTGATGTTCAAGCAAGAACTGCCGCTGATGTTCCCGGATGACCCGGATGTGATCAAGGTTAAGAATGCCTTTTACGATCCTTTTGAATACCTGATGCTGCGCCACAAGGAAGGCAAGCTCAAGACCGACTTCAAGCAGGGGCTGGGCAAGGTCGCCTATCACGCCGCCTGCCACCAGCGCGTGCAGAACATTGGCCCGAAGACGAAAGAGGCGCTGTCACTGGTGCCGGATACCGTGATCGACGTCATCGAACGTTGTTCAGGCCACGACGGCACCTACGCGGTGAAGAAAGAGTTTCACCAGTATGCGATGAAAATCGTCAAGCCGGTGGTGAGCCGCGTCAATCAGGCCGAGCCCGACCACTACGGCTCCGACTGCGCCATGGCCGGCCATCACATCGCCCACGCCCGGGCTGACGGTAGTGCCCCGGTACATCCGATGGCACTATTGAGAAAAGCCTACGGAATCGAATAACGCCCTACATGCAAACGCCGACCGGCGCCCCTCGCGCGGCGGCCTGACAGGAGACATCATGCTGACCCAAGAAAACCTTTTCAGCCTCGAAAAATACGCCCGTGTCCGGCCCGAATTCCGGGCCAAGGTGATGGCCCACAAGAAGAACCGGCAGGTGCCGCTCGGCGCCAATGCCACGCTCTACTTCGAAGACGCGCTAACCATGCAATATCAGGTGCAGGAGATGTTGCGCCTCGAACGCCTGTTCGAGCCGGGACCGATCCAGGATGAGCTCGACGTCTACAACCCGCTGATTCCGGATGGTTGCAACTGGAAGGCGACCTTCATGGTGGAATTTCCGGACGAAGCCGAGCGCCGGCAGAAACTGGCGCAATTGATCGGCATCGAAAAGGCGGTATGGGTGCAGGTCGAGGGTTTCCCGAAGGTCACCCCGATCGCCAACGAAGACCTGGACCGCGAGACCGAGGACAAGACCTCGGCCGTGCACTTCATGCGCTTCGAACTGACGCCGGCCATGGCCGCGGCAGCCAAGCAGGGCGCCGCCATCCGTGCCGGCATCGACCACCCGAACTACCAGGCGGAGATCTCTCTCCCCGCTGCGATTCGCGATTCTCTGGCTGGCGACCTTGCCTGATTAGGTGCTGACTTATCCGTCACCCCGGCGCAAGCCGGGGACCACGCTTGGATTCCGGCTTGCGCCGGAATGATGAAATTTGAATAATTAGCGCTTTCCTAAATATTGTCCTGAGCGAGCAGTCCTTCGATTTCCGAGAAGGTGGTGCTGACTTCGAAGGTCTGCACGGCGGCGCCCAGTTGACGGCCGATTTGCGTGGCCGAAAAGATGCCGCGAATGCGGGTCTGCTTGGTGATCGGGTTGCGTTCGCCGACCAGCGCATGCTGGCGCTTCAGATTCTTGAGCGTGGCGACGATGTCGCCGACTGTGGCATGCATCACGTCGTTGATCGAGATCAGGTCGATGTCGTCGCGCGGGCACATCAAGTCGCTGACGAGCAGGTCGCTGTGCTTGCCGCCTTGCGCCTTGATCAGTTTGATGGGTTTTTCACCCAGAGTATCGCGCGAGGTGATCAGGCCGAGGACAATGTCGTCGCGATCAACCACCAGCAGGAGCCGCACGCCGCGTGAAATCATGGTCTGGGTCGCCTGCGCCAGTGTGGCATCGGGGTTGGTGGTGGCAACGGTCACCTGCTTGAGGTCGGTCATCACGGAAAGCGCGGGTGATTCGGCACGCACCAGCGTGAAGGTGCTGGGCTCGATAAAACCGGTGCCCGGTGGCGCCTTGAAGGTGACAAGCGGTTGCGGTGCAGCGTCTTCCTTGTGGATTGCGGTCATCATGGTGCGGTTTCCTCTTTTTTTAGGTTTGGATGTGGCTGAATCTTAAACCGTTCGTACATTTCGTTCAGCAAAGGAATCTATGCCGCGAAAAGTTCTGACACCGGTCGATTTCTATGTTTCAAACAGGCTTTCTGTGAAGCCCTGTTGCTGCAGGGTTGGTCTTGCGGTGATACTTATGCGCCGCCGGAACCGGCTGCCGCGCGCTTCAGGCGGTCAGCGATGGCTTGCCAGGGCTGGCCGACGGGTTTCTCGATGAACATGCGGGCACAACCAAGGGAATCAAGTTTGCGCAGATTGGCATAGAGGTCGCGGGCGAAACCTGCCGGATCGGCAGGGGCGACCTGCCAACTGATCAGCGGATGGTCGAACGGGGCGGGGAAGGTGGCCAGCACGGCGACGTGCTCACGCCTGACGAGGGAATCGCGCAGGACGATCGGCAGGCTGTCGTTGGGCATGATCTGCAGCGGCGTGCGCGGGGCGTAGTGCGCTTCGAGCGTACCCGATGTGCGTGGCGTTCTTGGCGAGAGCGGGTTGTCCGCCATCTCCGGCATGCGGCCAAGGACGCGACCGATGTCGAAGGGGGAAAGCATGCCGGGACGCAGGATGGTGGTGCGTGGCCCGGTGAGGTCGACGATGGTCGATTCGATGCCGACCGTGCAGGGTCCGCCGTCGAGAATCAGGCTGACGGCATCGCCCAGGTCATCCCGCACATGCTGTGCCGTGGTGGGGCTGATGCGGCCGAAGCGGTTGGCCGAGGGGGCGGCCAATCCACCAGCTGCACCGCCCGCATCGGCAAAGGCGCGCAGCAGTTCAAGGGCAACGGGGTGATTCGGCATGCGCAGGCCGACGGTATCCTGGCCGCCGGTCACGGCATCGGGGACATCCGGCTGGCGCTTGAGGATCAGCGTCAGCGGACCGGGCCAGAAGGCCTTGGCCAGCACCCAGGCGACTTCGGGAATGTCGCGCGCCCAGTATTCCAGATGGGCGATCTCGGCAATATGCACGATCAGCGGGTGATCGGCCGGCCGCCCCTTGGCGGTGAATATCTTTGCCACGGCTTCAGGATTGCGGGCGTTGGCGCCGAGGCCATAGACCGTTTCAGTGGGGAAGGCGACGAGCTCGCCGGCGCGCAGCAGGACGACTGCGCGCTGGATATCTGCATGCAACGCGGACCAGCGTTGCAGGTCATTCATTGCTGATGCCCATCAAGCGCCGCCCCGCCAGCGCCGACTTTTGCACTTCCAGCGGGTCAGTGCCGATGACGGTGAAATGGCCCATCTTGCGGCCGGGGCGGGGGTGGCGTTTGCCGTAGAGGTGCAGTTTCAAGTTCGGTATTGCCAGCAATTGCGCCCAGTCAGGCTCATGCGCGTGGTGCGGGTCAGTGCGGTACCAGATGTCGCCGAGCAGATTGACCATGGCCGCCGCGCTGTGTGCGCGCGCCTCGCCGAGCGGCAGGCCGCACAGGGCGCGTACCTGCTGCTCGAACTGGTTGGTGACGCAGGCGTCGATGGTGTAATGGCCGGAGTTGTGGGGGCGCGGCGCCATTTCGTTGACGTACAACTGGCCATGCACAATGAAGAACTCGACGCCGAGGGTGCCGACGTAATCCATCTTTTGCGCGATGCCTTCGGCGATCTCTTCGGCCTCATTTGGCAACTGAGCGGCGAGACAGCCAAAGGTGCGCGCCGGCACCAGCGAGATGTCGAGGATGCCGCGGCGGTGGCTGTTCTCGGCCGTCGGGAAGCAGCGCACCGCGCCGTGTTCGTCGCGTGCCAGCACCACCGAGACTTCGTAATCGAGCTTCATCTGCTGTTCCAGCACGCAGGGCTCGTTGCGCAGCTGGCTCCAGGCAATCAGTGCGCCTTCACGGTTATTGACACGTACCTGGCCCTTGCCGTCATAACCGAAACGCGCCACCTTGAGGATGCCGGGAAACAGGCCGGCGTTGGCCTCGCGCAAATCGGCTTCGCTGCGAATGTCGGCATACGGCGCATGCGGAAAGCCGTGCCGCTTGAGAAAGGCTTTTTCTTCGCTGCGGTTCTGACAGGTGCGCACTGCTTCGGCGTTCGGCCGCACGGTGACGTATTTTGACAAATAGGCCAGCGTGTCGGCCGGTACATTCTCGAATTCGGTGGTCACTGCAGCGCATTGGCCGGTGAGACGCTCCAGCGCCGCGAGGTCGTCGTAGGCGGCGACAAGATGTTCGTCAGCGATACGGCCGGCGGGGCTGTGTTCGTCAGGGTCGAGCACCAAGACACGGTAGCCGAGTTCATGTGCGGCCATGACAAAGAAGCGGCCGAGCTGGCCGCCGCCGAGCATGCCCAGGGTGGCGGGTGGCAGGATCATGGCGCACTCATCTCCGATAGTCCATTAGACCAAAAACAGCGTCACTCCCGCGCAGGCGGGAATCCATAGGCAGGTCATGCCGCGAAACGCGTATGGATTCCCGCCTGCGCGGGAATGACGAAGCTAACAGGCAATCGGGGTTCATTCACTTGGGCAATACGAGTTCCATCGCCAGCACTTTTTCGCTCTGGCGCGCACGGAACTCGTCGAGTTTGCGTGATAGGTCTTTGCCGCGCTTGTCGTTGTTCGTCGCAATGATTGCAATGGCGGTGAGGGCGGCATTGGCTGCGCCGGCTTCGCCGATGGCGAAAGTGGCGACCGGTATGCCCTTGGGCATCTGCACGATGGACAGCAGCGAGTCGAGGCCGTTGAGGTGTTTCGACGGCACCGGCACGCCGAGCACCGGCACGATGGTCTTGGCGGCCAGCATGCCCGGCAGGTGGGCCGCGCCGCCGGCGCCGGCGATGATCGCCTTGAGGTCGCGCTCGTGTGCCACGGCGGCATAGTCGTAAAGCAGGTCGGGCGTGCGATGGGCGGAGACCACCTTGGCCTCGTAGGGCACGTCGAATTCTTCGAGGATGCGCGCCGCTGCCTGCATGATGGGCCAGTCCGAATCCGAACCCATGACGATGCCGACCAGCGGGTGCGTGTTCTTCATTTCAGCGTCCTCTCAGCCGACTCCAAAGTGTTGGCGAGCAGCATGGTGATGGTCATTGGACCGACGCCGCCGGGTACCGGGGTGATCAGGCCGGCGACTTCCTTGGCTGTTTCGAAATCGACGTCGCCGCACAGCTTGCCTTCCGGGGTACGGTTGATGCCCACGTCGATGACGGTGGCGCCGGGCTTGATCATGTCGCCGGTGATCATCTTCGGCTGGCCGACGGCGGCAACCAGGATGTCCGCGCGGCGGGTGTGAAAGGCGAGGTCCTTGGTGCGCGAATGGCAGATCGTGACCGTGCAGCTTTCCGCCAGCAGCAGCATCGCCATCGGCTTGCCGACGATATTGCTGCGGCCGACGATGACGGCCTCAGCGCCTTTCAGCGGTACGTTCTCCGACGCCAGCATTTTCATGACGCCACAAGGTGTGCAAGGGACGAAGCGCGGATTGCCCTGCATCAGTGCGCCGACGTTCTCGGCGTGAAAGCCGTCCACATCCTTTTCCGGCGAGATGGCTTCGAGCACGGCCTCGGCATCGAACTGCTTGGGCAGCGGTAGTTGCACGAGAATGCCATGCACGCTCGGGTCGGCGTTGAGCGCGGCGATCTTGCCGAGCACGACCATCGGTTCGACATTGGGCGGGTAGGTTTCCTTGATCGAGCGGAAGCCGGCCTTTTCGCAGGCCGCCACCTTGTTGCGCACATAGACGGCCGAGGCGGGATCTTCGCCGACGAGGATCACGGCAAGGCAGGGCACGATATTTTGCGTGGCCTTGAGGGCGGCGGCTTTTTCCGCCAGCTCGGCGCGGACGATTTGCGACAGGGCGTTGCCGTCGAGGATGCGAGCAGTCATGATGGTTTCTCCGCCGGGCCGCCCCAAGGAGGAACAGCCAGGACATGGAAGCCGCGAAGCGGCTGAACAATAGTCATCCCCTTCCTTGGGAAGGGGGGTGGGGGGATGGGGGGCATGTTTCCTTATTAGGCGGGGACAGCTTCCTGCGCAGCGGCAGCACGGCCGGCGGCGAAGGCACTACGGTTCAGTTCGACAATCGCCACGCCCTTCTTGGCAAAGCGCGCCTCGATGCAGCGCAGCAGCACGTCGGCGGAAAACGGCAGGTGATCGGCGATGGCGCCGAGCATGACGGTGTTGCCCAGGCGCAGGTCGCCCAGGTCGCTGGCGATGGTGGCGGCATCGAAACTCACGGTGTGGATGCCGGCGGCGCGCATGTCGCCGATCGGATCGGCCGGATATTCGAACAGGCCGATCTCGACCACCGGCGGCACCAGCCGCGAGTCATTCACCAGCGCGAGGCCGTCCGGCCGCAGGTAGGCCGACCAGCGCAGCGCCTCGGCGGCTTCGAAGCCGAGCAGCACATGCACGGTGCCCGGCGCGATCTGCGGCGACAGCACCTTGGGGCCGAAACGGAGATGCGAGGTCACCACGCCGCCGCGCTGGGCCATGCCGGCCACTTCGGTCTTTTTCGCATCATGGCCTTCGGCGATGGCCGCCTCGGCGAGAATTTCGGTGGCGGTCATGACACCCTGGCCGCCAATGCCGCAGACGAGAATATTGGTAATGTTATTTTCCATGATGGGTTCCTTGGTCCGGATTAGACCGGGCGCAACTTTGCCACGATGCGCGGCCCTGCGACCTGCACAATGGCATCCGGTGCGCAGGGCTTGAGGCACATCGCACAACCGGTGCACGCGATCGGGTCGATGCGCACGAAGGCTAGTTCGACCTCCTTGCCGGAGGGCTTGACCACCTTTTCGCGATGGGTGACGTGAATCGCCGGGCAGCCGACATCGATGCAGTTGCCGCAGCCGGTACATTTGTCATCATCGACGTGGTAGGCGCGCGCCGCCTTGAATTCGTCGGTGAGTACGCAGGGCCGGTAGGCGAGGATGACGGAAACTTCCTCGATCTTGGTTTCCTCGCGGATCACCTTGAACAGGTTGGGCATCTCGTAGGGATCGACCTCGCGCACCCGTTCCGGTTTGACGCCGAGCGCCTCGACCAGCTTGCGGAAGTCGATGCGCGGCGCCGGGTTGCCACGGATGTCGAGGCCGTTGGCGGGGGTGTTTTGGCCGCCGGTCATGCCCACCGTGCCGTTGTCGAGCAGCAGGAAGGTGATATTGCTGTTGTTGTAGGTCGCGTCGAGCAGGCCCTGCATGCCCATGTGCATGAAGGTTGAATCGCCCATTACGGCGAGGATCTTCTTGTTCTTGTCGACCGCGCCGCGGCCCTTGTCCATGCCATGCGCCACCGTCACTGCCGCGCCCATGCAGATCGTCGTGTCGAGCGCATTCCAGGGGTGGCCGGCGCCCAGTGTGTAGCAGCCGATGTCGCCGGCGACGATGATGTTTTTCAGCTGCGACAGCGTGTAGTAGATGCCCATGTGCGGGCAGGAGGCGCACAGCGTCGGCGGGCGCGGAAATACTGCCGGTGCGGCGACGGGCGGCGGGGGCGGTTCGTTGTTCAGCAGTCGGTTGATCGCCGGTGTCAGCACCTCGGGGGCCAGTTCGCCGATCTTCGGCAGGATGTCCTTGCCACGCACACTGAAACCGGCGGCGCGCAGTTCGTTTTCAACTACCGGTTCCACTTCCTCGACGACGACCAGCGTGTCGACCATGTCGGCCAGCGCGCGGACCTTCTCCAGCGGCAGGGGATGGCTCATGCCCAGCTTGAGCACCGGCGCATCCGGGAAGGCTTCGCGCACATGCATGTAGGCCGGCCCGCTGGTGACGAAGCCGACGCGGCGGTCCTTGCCCGGTTCAAGGATGTTTAGCGGAGAATGCTCGGACACCTCGCGCAACACCGCATCGCGCTCGAACATCAGCGGAATGCGCCGCTTGGCGTGGGACGGCACCATCACCCAGCGCTCGGCGTTCTTGACGAAGCCGCTCGGCTCGTGCGGCACGCGCTCACCGACGGTGGCGACGCACTTGACGTGACAGATGCGCGCCGTCAGGCGCAGGATCACGGGCACCTGATGTTGTTCCGACAGCTCGAATGCAGTGAGCACCATGTCATAGGCTTCCTGCGAATCCGCCGGCTCGAACACTGGCAGATGGGCGAAGCGGGCGTAGAAGCGCGAGTCCTGCTCGTTTTGCGAAGAGGCCATGCCGACATCGTCGGCGACGGCGATCACCATGCCGCCCACCACGCCGGTCAGCGTCAGCGTCATCAGGGGGTCGGCGGCGACGTTCAGGCCGACGTGCTTCATCGCGCAAAATGAGCGCGCGCCCATCATCGAGGCGCCCAGCGCAACTTCCATGGACACTTTTTCATTCACCGACCACTCGGTATAAATGTCCGGGTAGGTGCACAGGGCTTCGAGAATTTCGGTCGAGGGCGTGCCGGGATAGGCAGCGGCAACCTTGCAGCCGGATTCCCAGACGGCGCGGGCGACGGCTTCGTTGCCGGAAAGAAGCAGCCGGGACTGGCTCGGCGCGGGTGCAAGTGCTGCTACTGCTGCCATATTGGACTCTCTGAGTGGTGAGGAACGGGTTGATCCAGGCCCTGATGCTGTTTGGCACCATGAAAGCCGCTAAAAGAGGGTGGATTATCGCTTTTTTGGCCAGCCAGCGTCTACCCGCAAAAGTAAGCCTGACCGAAGGGAATCCCTGTGGGAGTGGCGGGACGAAGTGCCCCGCAGCGGGTATGCAATGCCCCGCAGGGGTACGGCGTGCCCCCATATCAAGTACTGCCGTGAGTGGCCCTGATCCAGAATGGTCCTCGCTAGAGTAGTCACATCATGGCAGTGGACGCCGCGGAAGGCAGCGTCCGGCCATGAAATGATTCTCCGGAACCTTGCGACAACAGTGTTTTCAGAGAATCCATGGACCCCGCTCCTGGTCAGCGGAAGTCGGTCAGGCAATGATTTCCCGGCCAAAGCCAATGTTTTTTAATGCCATCTGCACTGCGGAGTTTGGCAACACCGTCCATACTTAAGGTAATCGTTTCAGGCCAGAGTTGCTGGCCGGTAGTCACTTTGATGGAGGAGTCATGAACTTCGCAAGACGGGCCGTAACCTTTCCATGCGCAATCCTTGCCGCGACAAGGGGGTTACTGACTGTCATTTTTCTCGCGTGGGCGTCCCTCGCCACCGCTGCTGCGCTTCCCGACACTGCTGAGATGGCCCGTTGGCTCGTCGGGATGAAGGCCGACCCCAGAGGCCCCTTCGACGGGATTTACTGGTTCTGCAAGGACGGTGCCGTGCTGCCCCCCGAAGCCTATGCCTGCGCGCCCCGTGGCGGCGGCATCCAGCATGGCAGGCTCGGGCTACGCGCCCGTGCCCTCCGCGAAGCCGGCTTCATGGTGGGCAATGTGCTGGCCGCCACCGATCCCGAGGCCCTGGCCGCTACGCCGGGGCAAGCGGCGCTGAAGGCCATCCTGCTGGAACGTTATCTGGTGGCAGCGGACAACGGCTGGATACTGCGCCGGGCGCGCTACTACCGGGGGGCCTTCCAGGTGGAGGACGAGATTGCTGCCGCAGAGGCAATTCTGGCCGCTTTGGCTGCCCGCTCGCAGGGGGAGCGTGACTTTCTATTGCTGCGCCAGGCGGCGCTGCTGCTGCCGCTGACGCGGAATGGCGCGACGGTGACACGCTCCCATGAAATCTCCTCCAGCCTCGCCACCCTGGATGCCGGTTTCGCATCGCTGCGCAACAAGCTCCACTCCCAGCCCGAGGCGGCCGACGCCGCGCGGGTGCGGGCCTATGCCCGCCAGCAAGGACGCAGCGAGCCCGAGTTCGAGCAGCTCGCCCAGGCCATCGACGCGCTCTTCACGATCCGCGACCTGAAACAGCCGCTGAATGAACTGGCCGCGCGCCTCGACAAACATCCCTTTGCCAGCCAGTTGCGGCGCTTTGCCCGGGAGCTTGAAGCCGCACTATCGCCCGCGCAGCGCTTCGCTGCCAGCGCAGCGTTCCTGGCCGAATTGCGCACGGCCCTGCCGGAATTGCCGCCGCAGCTGCGCGTGGCGGCAGTGAAGCTCAGTCTGGATGTCGAGGCCACAGCTTTCGCCACCGGCCGCGGCCTGCTCGCCGACCTGCCCCGGGCGCTCCCTGCCGAGCGGCTCGCCGTGCTGGGCAGTGCCGCCGAGGCCCTGTACGGCGTGGGCCTGCTCACCGCCCGGGAGCGTCAGGAGACACGGGAGTCGCTCGGTCGCCTGGCTGCGCCGAGCATTCCCCTGGAGCGTTACCGCGCGGAACTCGGCTACCTGGCACGGGTGCCCGCCTGGGCCGGACGGGAGCTTGCCTTCCACTTTGCCGCGGCGGTGACGGGACTGGCCCGCATCGAACCCCTGGCGAGCCAGTTCATCCCCGACCGCCTGCGGGCAAGCCCGCTGCTGATCTATTCGGCCTTGCTGGATGGTCTGCTGCAAGAGGCCAACAGCCAGGCCGGGATCGAGCACGAGGTCTTTGGCCAGGCGGTAGGGGCGGGGCTGCGCGCCCTCAATCCAGGCCTGGCCCGCGGCATCCTGCGCCTGGATGTCGCAAATCCCCGGCCGGACGGCATCTACCTGCTGCCCGAAACGACAGAGCATCTCCCGCCCGTGGCCGGCATCCTCACTCTGGAGGCCGGCAACATCCTTTCCCATGTGCAACTGCTCGCCAGCAACCTCGGTATCCCCAATGTGGTGGTGGATGCCGGGCTGGTGCCGCGCCTGCGGGCGATGGCGGGGCGGTCCATCGTCATGGCGGTGAGCCCAGGCGGGCGGGTGCTGATCGCCGCGGACGGCCCGCGCTGGGAGGCGGTTTTCGGCCAGGCAGAGCGCGGCCAGGCCGAGCGGGCAGCGGAGCGCATTCACCCGAATCTCGCCAAGCTGGACCTCACGCGCCGCGATCCCATTCCCCTCGGCGAGTTGCGGGCGGACGACGCCGGGCGCATCGCCGGGCCGAAGGCAGCCCGGCTGGGCGAACTGAAGCACCACTACCCGGCGGCGGTGGCCGACGGCCTGGTGATTCCCTTCGGCGCCTTCCGTGCCTTCCTCGAACAGCCCATGCCGGGAACGGGGATGAGCGCCCATGCGTGGCTGCGCAGCGAATACCGCCGCATCGACGGCCTGCCCGTCCCGCAGCGGGAACTCGCGGCCAGGCAACTGCGGGAACGGCTGCGGAGCTGGATCGGCACGGCCGATGCCGGGACGGAATTCCGCGCCGCCCTCGGTCGGGCCATGCAGGAGCGCTTCGGCCCGGACGGCAGCTATGCCGTCTTTGTGCGCAGCGACACCAATGTGGAGGATCTGCCCGGCTTCAGCGGGGCAGGACTCAACCTCACCGTGCCCAATGTGGCGGGCCTGGACGACGTGGTTGCGGCGATCCTGCGCGTGTGGGCCTCGCCCTTCGCGGAACGCGCCTTCGCCTGGCGGCAGATGCGCATGGACGCTCCCGAACACGTCTATGTTTCGGTGCTGCTGCAGCGCGCAGTGCCGGTGGACAAGTCGGGGGTGATGGTGACCCTCGACCTGGAAAGCGGCAGCGCCGCTGGCTACACCGTCGCGGCGAACGAGGGCGTGGGCGGGGCCGTTTCCGGGCAGGCGGCGGAGGAACTCCTCATTGACGCAGCAACAGGTGAGGTGCGGCTGCTGGCCGAGGCTAGCGCCGCCACCCGGCGCATTCTGGGCCCTGATGGCGGCCTCGAACAGCGCGCGGTTTCTGGCCGGCCGGTGCTGGCGCCGGCCGAAATCGAACAGTTGCGGCGACTGGGCCGGGAACTGCCGGAGCGTTTTCCCCAGCGCGACGAAATAGGGCAGGGCGTCCCGGCGGACGTGGAATTCGGCTTCGTGGCGGGGCGCCTCGCGCTGTTCCAGATTCGCCCCTATCTGCAGAGCCGGCAGGCGCGCCGAGATCGTTTTCTGCTTGAGCTGGACGCGCCGCTGCGCAGCCAGACGGGGCGCATCGTCAAGCTGCGGGAGGACATGTGATGCGTGGCCTGCTGCTGTTATTCCTGCTGCTGCCCGGCCTGGCCCTCGCCTATCCGCTGGATGGCCTGAACTACACCGGCATTGCCCGCCTCGAAGGCTACCGCTTGGCGCAAGAGGGCAAGGCCAGTAGCCGGGTGCAACCACCGGGCGGGCAGTTGGCGCTGCATCAGGTCGACCTGCGGCGCGCCGGCAGCCAGCTTGCACTGCCGGCGCCCGACGCGGAATTCAGCCGCCAGGTGGCGGACCTGCTGGGCGCGGAGGGCGACCGCTACGCGGTGGCCGTGCTGGACCTCAGCGACCCGGCGCGGCCAATCTACGCGGAGCACCGCGCCGCAGTCCGCTTCAATCCGGGCAGCGTCGGCAAAATAGTGGTGGCCACGGCCCTGTTCCAACAGCTTGCCGATCTCTATCCCGACGACATTGTCGCCCGCGAGCGAATCCTGCGCGAAGCGCAGGTGGTCGCCGACAGCTTCATCGTCTCCGATAGCCACGTCGTCCCCTTCTGGGACGGCAGTCGCCTTGCTCACCGTCCCCTGCGCCAGGGGGATGCGGCGAGCTTGTGGACTTACCTCGACTGGATGATGTCGGCGAGTTCCAACGCCGCCGCCTCCATGGTCATGCGCGAAACCCTGCTGCTGGCCGGTGCGGGCCGCGCTTACCCGCTGGACAAGGCGCAGATCGACGCCTTCTTCCGGACCAACTCGAAGACCGATCTCTCGGCACTGCTGGTGCGGGCGCTGCAGGGCGGTATCGAGCGTAACGGCCTCGACCCGCAGGCCTTGCGGCAGGGCGGTTTTTTTACCCACACCGGCAAGGCCCGCGTGCCGGGCGGCGGCAGTTGGGCCACGCCACGTGAACTGATGCGCTGGCTGCTGGCGCTGGAGGAAGGGCGGATTGTCGATGCCTGGTCCAGTCGGGAGATCAAGCGCCTGCTGTACATGACCCAGCGCCGCATTCGCTACGCTTCAGCGCCTGCCCTCAACGACGCTGCCGTGTATTTCAAATCCGGTTCCCTGTTCCGCTGCCAGCCGGAGCCGGGCTTCGTCTGCCGCAAATATCAGGGCAACGTGGAGAACCTGCTGAACTCGGTGGCCATTGTCGAGCACCCGGCGGGCCAGCACCGGCTGCATTACATGGTGGTGATCAACTCGAACGTGCTGCGGGTGAACTCGGCGGTCGCCCACCAGACCCTGGGCACCCGCCTGCAGCGGCTATTGGAAAAACGGCTATTGGAGAAACGCCACCAGGCTGCGCGGAGCGGTGTCGAACACGGCTTCGTCCAGCCTGACGATCAGGCGGCGCAGCCACTCGCCGCCCTGGGGATCCTCCGCCAGGGCCACGGCGATGTAGCGGCGGCCGTCGCGTTCGACGATGGCGCTGTCGGCATGCCAGTTGCGCCAGCTGCCGGACTTGCGGAAGATTTTCGAACCCGGACGCTCGGCCTCCAGGCCCTTGACGAATTTGTGGTGAATGCCGGGATCGCCGAGGATGGCCTTCATCTCGCCAGTCAGCTGGGGGGAAGCGAGCCGCCCGGTTTCCAGCAGGTAGTAGAAACGCGCCACCTGCAGGACCGTCGCCCCGTGCGAGAGGTTGTGCATGGGGTCGCGCAGGGTGTCGCCGCCTTTGCCGTAGGGCCGGCCCACCCAGAGGCCGCCATTGCGCTCGGGGTCGTACAGGCGGTAGCGGGGCGACTGCAGCAGTCCAGCCAGGTAGCGCATGCCGACCCGCTCCAGCATCTCGCTGGCGGCGGTGTTGGAAGAAACGCGGATCATCCGGGTGAGGGTGTCGCGAGTGGGCGCGTCGAGCTGCATGTCGCCAGCCTCGATGCGGGCGAAGGCACCGAGCAGGATGGCGATTTTGGGCAGGCTCGCGGCATAAGCCATGTGATCGGGGTTGAGGGCGGCAAAGCGGGGGCGGTCGGGCTCGGTGATGTCGACCAGGGCCACCGACAGGCGGCGCTCGCGCACCGCCGCGGCGAGGCCGAGCGATTCCAGCTTGAGTTCAAGTTGGGATTGCAGACGATCATCGAAGGAACGTTCAAGCGCCGGGTAGGACTGGCCAGCGTGAATGGATATCGAAATCAGGATCAGGGTAAAGCTGAGGATCAGTCTTCTGAAGAACAAACTTTCTGGCCTCCCGGCTGGTTGCTGGCGTCTGACGTGACCCCAAAGAAATCCATGGGGAAGAGGCTCGATTACCCTCATTCCCGACAAGGCAAATAGCCGACTATGACCGACGATCTGCAAAAAAGTTCCCCAAAATTTGGCCAGGCTCATGGGGCATTCTTGAGGTCGCTGGTGTTCCTGCTGGATTTCTTCCTCATCATTACCGCCCTTTACCAGCTGAAACCGGCCAGCCGTTCGTTGCTTATCGAGGCCCACGGTGCCGAGTCACTCCCGTATGTCTGGATCGGCTCCGCAGTCGCCTTGTTGATCGCCATCGCAGTGTACCGGAAGATCCTCGAGCGGTTTGGCCGGGTGCGCGTCGTCCTGCTGAGTTGCCTGTTTTTTGTCGGCGTCCTGGTTGCCTTCAGGATACTGTCCGCCACGCATGCATCCTGGGTGGCGGTGCCCTTCTATATCTTCGTGGACATTTTCGGTGTCGTGCTGGTTGAGCAGTTCTGGAGCCTCGCCGACAGCAGCTACCGTACGGAAGATGGCCGGCGCTGGTACGGCCTGGTCGGCACCGGCGGGCTGGTGGGCGGGGTCTTCGGCAGCCTCGTGGCGACGCTGCTGCTCAGCTATACCCCCTTGCAGACTCCCGACCTCATGCTGGTGGCCGCCGCTTTCGTCGGCCTCATCTTCGTCCTCACCTGGGCCATGGACCGCTGGGGATGGCTGAGCCGGACGGGGGAAGACGCATCACCTGCAATCCTTGTAGCGAAGGCGGGCGGCTGGCGGCTGATCGCCGGCAACCGCTATCTGGTGCTGATCGCTTTCGCCCTGCTCCTGGCCCAGGCCATCTCTCCCCTGGTGGAATACCAGTTCCTGCGCATCATCGAGGTAGCCTATCCGGAGCGGGAGGCACGCACCGTCGCGCTCTCACTCTTCTTCAGCGTCATGGGCGGCGTCTCGATCGCCGTGAACCTGGTGCTCACTCCCCTGATCCTCGGCTACCTGGGCGTGCTCGCCGGGTTGCTGGTGCAACCCGTGGTGCTGGCCCTGGCCACTGGCGGCTTCATGTTCCAGCCGGCCTTCATCACGGCAGCCATCATGAAGATCAGCGACCGCGGCCTGTCCTATTCCATCAACCGCGCCGCCAAGGAACTGCTCTACATCCCGGTCGAACCCCAGCTCATGTACCAGGCCAAGGCCTGGATCGACATGTTCGGTTACCGCCTGTTCAAGGCCCTGGGCTCCCTGATCATCATTGCCCTCACCCACTGGTCCCTGGTCGGTGAAGGGGTGGCCGACCTCGGTTGGGTGACCCTGTTGGGTTGCGTCGTCTGGGCCTGGGTTCTGGTGACACTGCATCGGCAGTATCTGGTTCTTGTGAATCCGAAAGACCGCACAGGATAGTAAACCGCCGTACCCCATGCGGGGCATTTCATACCCGCTGCGGGGCACTTCGTCCCGCCAGCGCCGACTTTTGGCCGAATCGGGCAATGCCGGTTTTCAGCCAGATGACGTCAGCTTGCCGCATAGCAGACACTTTTCCCAGGTTATGCGCCACAAATGTTTTTCACAGGCGTCCGGCATATTGGAGTTGTTATTCTGACAGCGACAATTTCAAGTGATTGAAACCCATGCGATATGGCACCGACGATTTGCGCGTATCATTTTGCCCATGAGTCCAACCATTTTTCGTGAAGGTGGCTTCCGGTTCTACTTCTTCTCACGTGAGGAGCCGAGAATGCACGTGCATGTTCAGGGCCAAAACGGCGAAGCCAAGTTATGGCTTGAACCGACGGTTGAGGTGGCCCAACACACCGGCCTTTCTCGGCGGGAGATCAGCGAAGCCCTTCGCCTCGTTCAGGAGCATGAAAATGACATTCGCAGCGCTTGGAACAAGCATTTCTCCCGTTGAAGTAACTAACATCTCTCAGCACGGCTTCTGGGTGTTGCTGAATGATGAAGAGCTCTTCTTGGCGTTCTCGGAGTTCCCGTGGTTTCGTGACGTAGCGGTCGGCAAGATCCTACATGTCGAGCTCCCCTCTCCCAATCACCTTTACTGGCCAGAGCTAGACGTTGATCTGGCTGTTGAGTCCATTCGGCATCCAGAGCTCTTCCCGCTTGTCAGCCAAGTCGGTACCTAAGCCGGCGTTAGAGGCGCTTGCGCGAAAAGCTGCGCAGGCGCCTTTGACCTGAGGTAGACCGGCTTTCCCAGACGGTTTAGTCAGGACACACCATCCGTGTCTCGAAATTGCCAGAACAAAAATCGTCGCTGTCGGTTCGCACCGTAGCGGCTTTCAATCGACCTTGGCCTGCAAGTAGGCGACGACATCGTCCAAGGTGACCAGCTTTCGGTAGTCGGCCTCGGGAATCTCGACCTTGAGCCGCTTGTTGAGGCCGAGCAGGAAGTTGAGCCAGTCCATGGAATCGAGATCCACCTGATTGCGCAGCGGGCGGTCGCCGCTGAGCGCATCGACTTCGACCTCAGGTGCTATGGATTTCAGCGTGGCCAGTACTACGGCGCGGATGTCGGTTTGGGTCATGACGCTTCCTTGTCGAGTTCTTCGGGATGTTGCAGCAGTTCGGCGAGCTCGCGCAGGAACAACGCGCCGCGATGGCCGTCGGAGACGCGGTGGTCGGCGGCGAGGCTGGCCGTAACGACCGGCAGTACCTTTATTCCGCCATCCTCGGCCCAGGGTCGCTCGACGATGCGGCCGAAGCCGACCAGCGCGACCTGCGGCGGATAGATCACGCCGAACACCGCCTGCGTGCCCTGGTCGCCGAGGTTGGTCACGGTGATCGTGCCATCGGTGAGTTCGGAACTGTGCAGCGAGCCGGCGCGCGCACGCTGCACCAGGTCGGTGAGTTCCTGCATCAGTGTCGTCAGCGGCTTGGTGCCGGCATCGAGCAGCGCCGGCGCGATCAGGCCACCCTGCCGCAGCGAGATCGCCACGCCGAGATTGCTGCGCTCTGCCGTCACGAAGGCGCCGTCGTGACACCAGCCGTTGAGTTCGGGATAGCCCCGCAGCGCCACCGCCACGGCCTTGAGCAGCAGCACGGCCGGCAACAGCCGCTCGGCCATGGCGCGTTGGCTGTTTTCGGCTTGCAACCAGGCCAGGGCGCGTGCCAGCGGAATGTCCTCGGACACGTAATAGTGCGGGATCTCGCGCTTCGAGCGCGCCATCGCGGTGGCGATGGCCTGGCGCATCGCGGCGATGCGTGTCGCGCCTTTTTCGGCCGAGGGCAGCTCTGCGGTGACGGCAGCCGGCGGGCGGGGTGCGGCCGGTGCGCCTTGCGCTGCGGCGGTTTCGACGTCTGCCAGTATCACCGCGCCATGCGGGCCGGTGCCGGTCAGGCTGTCAATGTCCACGCCATTTTCGGCGGCGTGCTTGCGTGCCGCCGGGGAAATCAGGCGGCGCTGCGCCGGGGCAGCCGGTGCTGCTTGCGGCGCTGTCTGTGGCTCTGTCTGCGGCAGTTTGGCTGGTGCTGCCGCCGTCCCACCAGGGCCGACTTTTGCGGCCGCCGTCCCACCATCGCCGACTTTTGCTGCCACCGCCTTGCCGGCTGCTTCACCGGCTTTTTCCCCGGCTTTTTCACCAGCGGCGCGCAGCGTCGCCATCACCGTGCCGACCGGCATCTTCTGGCCGACCTCGGCCAGCAGTTCGCCGATCGTGCCGTCCTGCCAGCATTCGACATCGACCGCCGCTTTCGCGGTATCGACGACGGCGATCACCTGGCCTTTTTTCACGGCGTCGCCTGGCTTCACCCGCCATTCGAGCAGCGTGCCTTCGTCCATGTCGGCGCCCAGCGCGGGGAGTTTGAATTCGATCATGCGAACAGTCCTTTCACCGCCGCGACGATCTTCTCCGGCTGTGGCAGTGCGGCGTCTTCGAGGTGCTTGGCGTAGGGAATCGGCACTTCTTCCGAACAGACGCGCACAACCGGTGCATCGAGTTCCCAGAAAGCGTTTTCGAAGATGCGTGCCATCACTTCGGCGGCGAGGCTGCCGCTGCGCCAGCCTTCATCGACCACCACCACGCGGTGGCACTTGGCGACCGCGGCGGCGATGGTCGCCGTGTCGAGCGGCCGCAGCACGCGCAGGTCGATCACTTCCGCCTCGACGCCGTCGGCCGCCAAGATTTCTGCAGCTGCCAGCGTCTTGGGCAGCGAGCCGCCGTAAGTGATGATGGCGACATCCTTGCCTGCGCGCCGCACCTTGGCGGAAGCGATGCCCACCGTCCAGTCGTCGGGCAGTTCGCCTTCCATGTTGAACAGGCCGGCGTGCTCGAAGATCACCACCGGGTCTGGGTCGGCGAGTGCCGGGGCGAGCATGCCGCGTGCATCCTCGATGGTGGCTGGCGCCAGCACCTTGATGCCGGGAATGTGCGCATACCAGCCTTCGAGGCTGTGCGAGTGCTGCGCCGCGAGCTGGCGGCCGGCGCCGGTCGCCATGCGGATCACCAGCGGCACCGAGAACTGCCCGCCGGACATGTGGCGATAGAGCGCCGCGCTGTTCACGATCTGGTCGAGCGCGAGCAGGCTGAAATTGACCGTCATCACTTCGACGATGGGCCGCAGGCCGCCTAGCGCCGCACCAATGCCGGCGCCGACGAAGCCGAGTTCGGAAAGCGGCGTGTCGCGGATGCGTTCGGGTCCGAACTCGTCGAGGAAACCTTTCGAGAAGGCGTAGGTGCCGCCGTAGCGGCCGACGTCCTCGCCCATCAGGAAGACGCGCGGATCGTTGGTCAGCGCCTCGTGCATCGCCGCGCGCATCGCTTCGCGGTAGCTGATTTTCCTGCTCATCGCCGCCCCCTTGCCGAAGTCGGTTTTGACGAGCGTCTGCCGCTGCGCGGCGCCGGGCTTTTGGCGCGCCCTGCCTTAGTGCTCGCCTGCGGCGCGGCGGTCACCGTACCTTCTGGCGTATGCACGTCCTTCAGCAAGTCCTCGACAGGTTCCCAACTGCCGGCTTCGGCGAAGGCGACCGCCTCGGCCACCTCGGCCTGCACGCGTTTGTCGAGTTCGAGGAATTCCTTTTCGGTCAGCTTGGCTTTGCCACCCTTGGCGTCCTTGGCTTTCAGCCGTGCGGTAAAGGTGTGCAGCGGTCCGCATTTCTGCCAGGCCGCCACCTCGGCCTTGTCGCGATACAGCTCGGCATCGAACATCGAATGGGCGCGGAAGCGGTAGGTGCGAAATTCGACGAACACCGGCCCGGCGCTTTTGCGCACTTTCGCCACGGCCTTTTGCATCGTGGCATGCACATCGACGATGTCCATGCCGTCCACGGCGAAGGTCGGCATGCCGTAGGACGCCGCCTTGACGCACAGGTCGGTCTGCGCCTCGGCGCGCTCGATGGCCGTGCCCATGCCGTAAAGATTGTTCTCGCAGCAGAACAGCACCGGCAATTTCCACAGCGCGGCGAGATTGAGCGACTCGTGA
This sequence comes from Rhodocyclaceae bacterium, assembly GCA_013791905.1. GTDB lineage: Bacteria > Pseudomonadota > Gammaproteobacteria > Burkholderiales > Rhodocyclaceae > Sulfuricystis. Next base: position 210,435 of record VMSX01000029.1, read on the forward strand.
AAGGCGCCTTCGGCCACCGCGCCATCGCCGAAGAAGCAGGCGGTGAGGCGCGTTTCGCCTTGCAGCTTGGCGGCGAGCGCCAGGCCGGTCGCCAGCGGCAGGCCGCCACCGACAATCGCGTTGCCGCCATACAGCCGGGTCGCCGCGTCGAACAAATGCATCGAGCCGCCGTGGCCGCGCGCGCAGCCTTCCTGCTTGCCGTACATCTCGGCCATGATCGCCTGCATCGGCATGCCGCGCACCAGCGCGTGGCCGTGCTCGCGATAGGTGGCGACGACGTTGTCCTCCGGCGCCAGCGCATGCAGCGCGCCGACCGCCACCGCCTCCTCGCCGATGTAAAGGTGCAGGAAGCCGCGGATCTTGCCCTCGCCGTAGAGTTCGGCCGCCTTCTCTTCCAGGCGGCGAATGCGCAGCATGTCGAGCAGCAGTTGCAGCGCAAAGTCCTTGTCCCACGGCACCGGTCCGGCCGGCGGGGGCGGGGGGCGATGTTCGATCTTCTGGTTGACGGGCGTTTTCCTGGTCATATCAGCCGCCGGCTTCCAAAGTTGAGAGGTCGCCTTCGGGCAGCCCTAGTTCGCGCGCCTTCAACAGCCGCCGCATGATCTTGCCGCTGCGCGTGCGCGGCAGGGTGGGCAGCACGGCGATTTCCTTCGGCGCCACGGCAGCGCCGAGTTTCTTGCGCGCATGGCCGAGCAGTTCGCGGCGCAATTCCTCGCTGTCCGTAAAGCCGGACTTGAGCGAGACGAAGGCCTTGACGATCTCGCCGACCACCGGGTCGGGCTTGCCGATCACGCCGGCCTCGGCGACGGCCGGGTGCTCCATCAGCGCGCTCTCGACTTCGAAGGGGCCGATCAGGTGGCCGGCGGATTTGATGACGTCGTCGGCGCGGCCGACGAACCAGTAGTAGCCGTCGGCATCGCGCTTCGCCAGGTCGCCGGTGAGATACCACGCGTTGCCGGGTCCGGCAAAGCACTTGCGGTAGCGTTCCGCGTTGTTGAGGTAGCCGCGGAACATCGACGGCCAGCCGGCCTTCAGCGCCAGTTCGCCTTCGGTGTCGGGCGTGTCGATCAGCGTGAGCGTACCGTCCTCATTGTGCTTGACGATGGCCGCGTCGATGCCGGGCAGAGGCCGTCCCATCGAGCCGGGCTTGATGTCGAAGGCCGCCGTGTTGGCGATCATGATGCCGCCGGTTTCGGTCTGCCACCAGTTGTCGTGGATCGGCAGGCCCAGCACTTCCTTGCCCCAGCGCACCGCCTCGGGGTTGAGCGGTTCGCCGACGCTGGCGATGAAGCGCAGGTTTGGAAACTGGTACTTGCGCGGAATCTCGGCGCCGGCCTTCATCAGCATGCGGATCGCCGTCGGCGCCGTGTACCAGACCGTGACGCCCTCGTCCTGCAGGATGCCGTACCAGCGCTCGGCATCGAACTCCTCGCGGTCGATGATCGAGGTCACGCCGTGCAGCAGCGGCGCGATGATGCCGTAGGAGGTGCCTGTCACCCAGCCCGGGTCGGCGGTGCACCAGAAGATGTCGTCGGGATGCAGGTCGAGCGCATAGCGGGCGGTGACGTAATGGGCGACTGCCGCGCCATGCACATGCACGGCGCCCTTGGGGGTGCCGGTGGTACCGCTGGTGAAGTGCAGCAGCGCCATGTCTTCGGCCGTGGTCGCGGCCGGTGTGCAGGTGTCGCTCGCGGCATCCATCAACGCGGCGAGGTCGAGCGTGCCCGCGGGAATGGCCGTGCCACTTTCTTCCCTCACCAGCAGCACATGTTCCAGGGTCGGCATCTTGTCGCGCCATTGCGCCACCTTGCGCTCGTAAAGCCTGTCGGTGGTGACCAGCACGCGGCATGCGCCCAGATTCACGCGCGTGGCGATGGGCTCGGGACCGAAGGCGGAGAACAGCGATGAAACCACCGCACCATGCTTGAGGCTGCCAAGCACCGCGACGTAGAGTTCCGGTATGCGGCCGGCGAGCACGAAAACCCGCTCGCCCTTGGCGACGCCGAGTTGCGCCAGCACATTGGCGAAGCGGCTGCTGAGACGTGCCAATTCGCCATAGCTGACATCGTGCGCGGCTGCGTCGAGCGCCAGGAAGCGCAATGCAACCTTCTCACTCAAGCGGCCCGCCGCATGGGCGTCGACGGCTGCATGGGCGATATTGAAGCCGCCGTCCGGCAAGTTGGCCAGCTCACGACTTGCCGCCTGCCACGAAAAATCAGATCGCTCGGCTGCATAGTCGGCCCAGTTGGGTACTGCCCGCAGATCGTCAGCAGTCTTGCGAATGACGGATGAAGAACCCATGCTGCGCACCCCCTTGAGCCAACTATAGATTCGCGCACGGCTATTGGTAAGGTTGCATTGACGAATCCATGGGAAGCAACTGGTGGCATGGGTAGTTAAAGCTTGCCTTTGCCGATGCCGAAGTGTCGAAATAATTTACATGCCGTGCGAGAAATAAATCCCGTAAAAATGCAACTCATTGAAAACATGAAAATCCCTAACGCAGGCGCGGTTTATGCTTTCAACATTTACGTAAGATTGTTTTCGTCATCAACTTGGTTGGGGAGACATTAAATGATCACACTACGCTCAATCGCCGCCATGGGAACCAGCCTCCTGCTTGCATTGAGTGCTGGATCCGTGTTCGCCGTCCCTTTCACACCGGTTCTCGATGAATTCAGGATCACGAAAGACGGTCGCGAGATATTCCACGATTCATTCACAGACGGTGTTGTCCCGCCAAGCGGCCCCGACGGTCAGACAACATACTTTGGAGTGGGATTTGCCGGTATGACCAGTGAGTCCGGGGGCTCGCTGACGATGACGCCCTCCCTAGGTGATCCCACGGGACTCGTCGGAACCTTCGCCGAGCGTTCGACCGTGGCGTCCAGATTGCTGTCAACCAATCCTGTCAATTCCAATTTCCTGGGAGTTGATAGTTATTTCTCCATCCATGGGCTATTCGACATGTCGAACCTTCCCATGGTCACGGGGCAAAGCTTCGGCATTCGTGCAACGGATCGGGCGCTCGGAATTGGCAACGAGGGTGACGACACCTATGTGCTGTTTGTTGGTATGAATCTGGACTCGGAGATTGTTGTCGCCTTGCGTCACGTGAATATGGGCACGGATGTGAGTACGCTTCTCGACTCGGTTTCCATCCAGTCCCTCCTGCCTAATGCCGGCAAAATCGAGCTGATTTTGTACAAGCAAGCCGGTGCCAGCAATCTTCTGACGTGGTACCAAGTCTACGACAACAGCGTCGCCCCAAGTGTATTAAGCGCCGGTTCGATCGGGTCGGAATTGACACTCGGTATCTATTCGGGCGAGGACTATATCCGAGGGGGGTTCCAGTCGACAGACGTTGTTCCTGTCCCGGAACCGGCTACTCTGGCTTTGTTCTGCCTGGGTGTTGCGGGTATCTATCTTGTACGCAGGCGCAGAATGATTGCCTGAAACCTGTCTGGTCTGCGTACCCTGACAACCCCGGCTCTGTGCCGGGGTTTTTCTTGTCGGTCCGACGACATTGCCGCGACGATGCATCGCGAACTCCGGTAGTAAGAAGTCGGCGCTGGCGGTACGGCGCTTCCCATCCCACCTGACCAGGAGCATCCCTATGTCTTTCGGGTAAGGACGCCATTTATTCGTCCCGGTTGATACGCAAATGGCTATCATCGGGGCTGAAAATCAGCCACCATGCTATGGAGTGGAAGGCGTGAAAATGTGTGCCGTGCCGGAAAATGACATCATGACAAACGCTACTTGTTGGCTGAAGCGGTGATGCAACCAAGGCAGTAATCATGAAAGACATTGCGCTCACCTCCCTGATATTCAATGCGGCCCTGCTGCTGGCCCTCGTGCAGATTCTGGATCTGCTGGAGGCGCGCCGCGCTGCCGACTGGCTGGCCCGACGGCCCTGGCTCAGGGGCGTCATTCTCGGCGCCATTGGCATTGGCATTATGCTGGCGCCGATTGCCGTGCTGGAAGGCATTCTCTTCGATGTGCGCACCGTGCTGCTTACCATTGCGGGCCTGTTCTTCGGTGTGCTGCCCACCGTCATTGCGATGGCGATGATGGCCGCGTATCGTCTGGTCATTGGCGGGATCGGGGTCTGGTCCGGGACCGCGCTGATCGTGTTGTCCGGCCTGTACGGGCTGGCTTGGCGGTATTGGCGTCCGCCGGCGCTAGAAACCATCAGTTGGAAATATCTCTACGTGTTCGGGCTGCTGGGACACTCGATCATGGCCGGGATGGTGTGGTTCACGCTGCCGTCCGCCATCGCGCCCCAGGTGGCCAGCCTCATTACCCTGCCGGTCATGATCATCCACCCGTTATTGACGGTCGCGCTGGGTCTGCTGCTGTCCGACCGCCTGGAACGACGGAAAGCCGAGAGCGACTTGCAGGAGAGCGAGGCCAAGCTGAGCGCGATTATCGATGCGTCACCGGTGGCGATGGCGGTGAGTGACGAACACCAGAATGTCACGTTCCTGAACCGTAAATTCATCGAGACATTCGGCTACACGCCAGCCGATATTCCTACGCTGGCGGAATGGTGGCAACGCGCTTATCCCGACCCCGACTATCGGCAACAGGTTGCGGCTGAGTGGCGTGCAGGACTTGTTTCTGCGCAGCAGGCGGGGGTCAAGCCATCGCCATTTGAATTCAATGTCACCGCCAAGGATGGCAGCGAACACCTGATCCACTTCAATCTCGAGCCGATGGGGACTGCCACCCTGGTGACGGTTTCCGACCTCACCGAGCGCAAGCAGGCTGACGACAAGATCCGCGAGTTGCACGAGGCCCTGCGCGGGCATGTCACCGATCTTGAGCGGCGCGTGGCCGAGCGCACCCGGCAGCTGGACGCCGCCAGGCTGCAGGCCGAGGCGGCGAGCGCGGCCAAGAGCAGCTTCCTCGCCAACATGAGCCACGAAATCCGCACGCCGATGAACGCCATTCTCGGCCTCACCTATCTGCTGTTGCGCGCCGACCCGCGGCCGGAGCAGCGGGACAAGCTGGCGCGTATCGACAGTTCCTCGCGGCATCTGCTGGCGATCATCAGCGATATTCTCGATCTGGCCAAGATCGAGTCCGGCAAGCTGCAGATCGAGCGGGCGGACTTCCACATTGCCGGCCTGCTCGAAAATGTGCGTTCGCTCATCCTCGATGCGGCGCAGGCCAAGGGAGTGGTCGTCCATGTGGATACGGATGATGTGCCGCTGTGGCTGAACGGCGATCCAACCCGGTTGCGGCAGGCGCTGCTCAACTTTGCCGCCAATGCCGTCAAGTTTACCGAGCGCGGTTCCATCTGGTTGCGCGCCCGCTTGCTGGAAGACAGCCCGGAAGGCCTCACCCTGCGCTTTGAAGTTCAGGATACCGGCATCGGCATTGCCGCTAACGAGCTGGCGCGGCTTTTCCAGCCATTCGAGCAGGCCGATGCTTCGACGACCCGCAAGTACGGCGGGACCGGCCTGGGCCTCGCCATCACCCGCCGCCTGGCCGAGTTGATGGGCGGCGAAGTCGGCGTCGATAGCGCGCCGGGGCAGGGCAGTACTTTCTGGCTCGTCATCCGGCTCGATCATGGTCGCGGCATTGAATCGTTGCCACTTGTCGATCAGTCAGTAAATGCGAATCTCGCTGCCGTTCTGCAAACCTATAAAGGCGCCCGCATCCTGCTGGTGGAGGATGATGAGGTCAACCGCGAGATCGGGCTCGAATTGCTGCATGGCGGCGGCTTCGCCGCGGATGTGGCGGTAAATGGCCGTGAGGCACTGACGCGGGCCGGAGAGACGGCCTACGATCTGATCCTGATGGATGTCCAGATGCCGGTGATGGATGGCCTGGAGGCGACGCGGAAAATTCGCCCCCTGCCTGGCTATCAGCACACCCCCATTTTGGCGATTACCGCCAATGTGTTCGAAGAGGATCGCCGTGCCTGTCTGGCTGCCGGCATGAGCGATTTCGTCGGCAAGCCGATCGAGCCCGCCAATTTTTACGCCGCACTGCTGAAGTGGCTGCCGCCGGAGTTGGCGCAGGGTGGGAAGATTGCCGCACCGCTGGCGGCCGATCAGTTGGCGGGGAGCCTGACCAAGCTGCCGCACGTGCTTATCGAAAGTGGCGTCATCGACGTGACGCGCGGGCTGGCTGCCCTGCGCGGCGATGTGCTCACTTATACGCGGCTGCTGCAGCAGTTCGGCACCCGCCATGCCAGCGACGGACAATTCCTCCAGGAGGCGCTCGCCGCCGGTCGCTTCGACACGGCCCGCCAGCGCATGCATGCGCTCAAGGGTGCGGCGGGCACGCTTGGCGCGGTCCGTCTGCAGACGGCGGCGGCGGCCCTGGAACGTGCCTTGCGCACTGCCGACCCGGCCGGGGCGGCAGTGGCGCTGCTGGCTGACCTGCAGCTGGAACTGACTGCACTGGAAGATATTCTCGCGCGCTTGCCCGAAACGCCCGGCGCTTCGGGCGTCGCGACGGCCAATCCCGAGCGTGCGCAGGCCGTGCTGGAGCAATTGGAACCTCTGCTGGCCTCCGACGACTTGGCGTCGAGCGACCTGTTCGAAACCCATCGACCACTCCTGCTGGCGACATACGGCGCGAATGCGCTGCCCCTGGTGCGCCAGATGGCTAACTTCGACTACCCCGGTGCGCTGCAAACGCTGCGGGTACTGATGGGGCAGCCGCTGAAATACTGACGCGGCGGGGAAAGTCGGCGCTGGCGGGACGGCGCCTTTCGACCTATGGTGATAACGGGATTCCATTTATTGGCCTGAAGTGATGGAGTTGTCCGCAAACCTACGCGTATCGCCCTGCCATGCCCACCCATAACGCCGACATCGCCGCGATCTTCACCGAGATCGCCGACCTGCTGGAGATCGAGCAGGCCAATCCGTTCCGCATCCGCGCCTATCGCAATGCCGCGCGCAACCTTGGCGAGATGGGGCGCGAAGTGCGTGCGCTGGTCGAGCGTGGCGAGGACCTGACCCAGCTGCCCGGCATCGGCGCCGACCTGGCGGCCAAGCTGGGCGAGATCGTCGCGACCGGCAAATGCCGTACGCTGGAAAAGCTGCACACCGAACTGCCGCCGACGATCACCGATCTGCTGCATGTGCCGGGGTTGGGGCCGAAGCGCGTGCGCACGCTGTGGCACGACCTCGACATCCAGACCGCCGAGCAGCTGGCGCGCGCGGCGCAGGACGGCCGTATCCGCGGCCTGCCCGGCTTCGGCGCGAAGACCGAGGCCAACATCCTGCAGGCCGTGGCTGCGCAGCTGGCTACGGCGCGGCGCATCAAGCTCGCCACCGCCGCGCAGTATGCCGAATCGCTCGTCGCCTGGCTGGGCGGGGCGCGCGGGGTCGAGCGCGTCGAAGTGGCCGGCAGCTACCGGCGCTGCCGCGAGACGGTCGGCGACCTCGACATCCTGGCGGTCGCCGCTGCCGACAGCGACGTCATGGCGCGCCTCAAGGCCTACGATGAAGTGGGCAAGGTGCTGGCGCTGGGACCGACGCGCGCCAGCGTGGTATTGAAGAGCGGCCTGCAGGTCGACCTGCGCGTCGTGGCGGCGGCCGCCTATGGTGCGGCGCTGTGCTACTTCACCGGCTCGAAGGCCCACAACATCGCGCTGCGCCGCATGGCGCAGGAGCGCGGGCTCAAGCTCAACGAATACGGCGTCTTCCGTGGCAAGGAACGCATCGCCGGCGACAGCGAGGCCGCCGTCTATCGCAGCTTCGACCTGCCCTGGATTCCCCCCGAACTGCGCGAGGATCGCGGCGAGATCGCGGCAGCGCGCGCCGGCCGCCTGCCCAAGTTGGTCGAGCCGAGCGATCTGCGCGGCGACCTGCACGCGCACACCAAGGCGACCGATGGCCACCATACGCTGGAAGAAATGGCGCGCGCGGCCAAGGCGCTGGGGCACGCCTACCTGGCCATCACCGAGCATTCGCGGCGACTGGCGATGGCCCACGGCCTCGACCCGCGTCGGCTCGCCGAACAGTGCGACGCGATCGACCGCCTGAACGCATCGCTCGACGGCATCGTGCTGCTCAAGGGCATCGAGGTGGACATCCTTGACGACGGCAGCCTCGACCTGCCCGACAGTTCATTGGCTCGTCTTGATCTCGTCATCGGCGCGGTGCACAGCCGCTTCGACCTGTCGCGCGCCAAGCAGACCGAGCGCATCCTGCGCGCCATGGACCATCCGTATTTCACCCTGCTGGCGCATCCGACCGGCCGCCTCATCGAAACCCGCGCCCCCTACGACGTCGACATGCTGCGCATCATCCGTCACGCGAAACAACGCGGCTGCTATCTCGAACTCAACGCCCACCCCGAACGGCTCGATCTGCTCGATACGCACTGCCTGATGGCGAAGGAGGAGGGCGTGCTGGTCGCCATCAACTCCGACGCGCACAGCCGCGACGACCTGGCGAATTTGCGCTTCGGCGTCGGCCAGGCGCGGCGCGGCTGGCTGGCCGCCGCCGACGTGCTCAACACGCGGCCGCTCCCTGAGTTGCGGCGGCTACTGGCGCAGGTGCGGGGATGAATTCGTCAATCCAGTGGGAAACCTTTCCGCACGAGGCCGATATCGGTGTGCGCGGCCGCGGTGCCACGCTGGCCGAAGCCTTCGCCGGCGCGGCGACGGCGCTGACGGCGGCGATCTGCGATCCGGCAAAAGTCGGCGCTGGCGCGACGGCGCATATCGAATGCGCGGCGCCCGACGACGAGCAACTGCTGGTCGACTGGCTGAATGCGCTGGTCTATGAGATGGCGACGCGGCGCATGCTGTTCGCGCGCTTCGAGGTCAGCATCGAGAACCATCGCCTGGTCGCCACGGCATGGGGCGAACCGGTGGATGTGGCGCGGCACGAACCCGCGGCGGAGGTCAAGGGCGCATCATTCTGCGAGCTGGCGGTGCGACAGCAAGCGGATGGCCAGTGGCTCGCGCAATGCGTGGTGGATGTGTGAGGACAACATGGACCTGAACAAATTGAGACAACATGGCGATTTCGAGTGGGAACTGCCGGCGACGGGCCGCATGCGCGTGCCGGGGGTGATCTTCGCCTCGCGCGAACTCGTTGCGGCCATGGACGAGAAGGTGGCCGAGCAGGTAGCCAACGTCGCCGGCCTGCCGGGCATCGTCGCGGCGTCCTATGCGATGCCCGACGCCCACTGGGGTTACGGCTTTCCCATCGGCGGCGTCGCCGCTTTCGCTGCCGAAGATGGCGGCGTGGTCTCGGCCGGCGGTGTCGGCTTCGACATCTCCTGCGGCGTGCGCACCCTGCTTACCGGGCTCAAGCGCGCCGACATCGTGGCGCACCAGGCACGTCTTGCCGACCTGCTCTTTGCGCGCATCCCCGCCGGCGTCGGCAGCACCGGCGGCATCCGCCTCGACGCGGCCGGCATGACAGCGATGCTCAAGGGTGGCGCGCGCTGGGCGGTGCAGGAAGGCTATGGACTGGCAGCCGACCTCGCGCACATCGAGGAACACGGCTGCGCGGCCGGGGCCGAACCGACGGCCGTCTCCGAGCAGGCGAAGAAGCGCCAGCGCGACGAGATGGGCACGCTGGGTTCGGGCAACCACTACCTCGAAGTGCAGGAGGTGAGCGAGATCTTCGACGCCGCCGCCGCCCGCGCCTACGGCCTCGCCGTCGGCGACGTGGTGGTGAGCATCCACTGCGGCTCGCGCGGCCTCGGCCACCAGATCGGCACCGACTACCTGCGCGAGATGGCAATCGCGGCGCCAGCGGCGGGCATCGCTTTGCCCGACCGCGAACTGGCCTGCGCCCCCATCCAGTCGGCGCTCGGCCAGCGCTATCTCGGCGCCATGCGCGCCGGCATCAACTGCGCTTTGGCCAACCGGCAGATCCTCACCCACCTCACACGCCAGGCCTTCGCCGCCGTGTTTCCCGGCGCACAACTGCCGCTGCTCTACGACGTCTCGCACAACACCTGCAAGGAAGAAACGCACCGGGTCGATGGCCAGCAGCGCCGGCTGTTCGTGCATCGCAAGGGCGCGACGCGGGCCTGCGGGCCAGGGCATGCCGAACTGCCGCCGGAATACGCCAAGGTCGGGCAGCCGGTGCTGATCGGCGGCAGCATGGGCACGGCCTCGTACATCCTCGCCGGCGCCGCCGGCACGGAAGAACGCGCCTTCGGTTCCGCCTGCCACGGCGCGGGGCGCGCCATGAGCCGCCATGAGGCGACGCGCCGCTGGCAGGGACGCGCGCTGATCGACACGCTCGCCACGTGCGGCATCCTGATCCGCAGCCCGAGCGCCCGCGGCGTCGCCGAGGAAGCGCCGCTCGCCTACAAGGACGTCGGCGCCGTGGTCGACGCCTCCGCGCACGCCGGGCTGGCCGGCAAGGTCGCGCGCCTGGCGCCGCTGGTATGCATCAAGGGCTAAATGGTCTGCTCATGCAGCCGATCCACGAGCCGCCCGCTGTTGGGAGACTGCTGACGTCATGGTGGGTGGGGCGTGTTCGATGATCTGGGTGACGCCATCCGGACTGCGGCCCCCACACCAAAAAATTTCTTGTACATGGGATGAATCGGCACTAGCCTGAATTTATATATCCCATTGAGCAGGTGTGACCGTGCGGATCGATCACGCCAGGCCACGGGAGTTGAAGGGATAACGTGCGAGGTGGTGAGGACGCACCAGTCGCACACAAACGATGTGGGGAACTTCATGGGAACTCGTGCATGGTGGTTCGCTGCCGGAGTCTCGACCATTTTTCTCTTCGGTTGCGCGACAGATCGTCCAGTCACAGAAGTGCGCACTGTGACTATAGAGCCCGTTTCCGCCGTGCTGCCGCGACCAATATTGTTGCCCGAGTATGCGGAAAGAGCCGCGCCTCCAAATTTGGAAAAGCGCGCGGCAGCGGAGCGCGCCGACATGGCAGTGCCGGCAGCGGCGCCTGAGAGGGCCGGGGCGCCAAGCAAAAGGCGAGCGGCCAAGGCGAAGAAGAATGGCAGTTCTGCGGCCGGGACAGAGACAACGCGCCTGATGATGCTGGCGGAGAGTCGGTCCGAGCTTGTCTCTGCCAAGAGGGTTTCGCCCGAAAACGGCGCCGCCGCGGCAGTTGCGCCTGAAGTCAGCGCCGACGCGGCAACTTCGCCGGAATTCGATGCGGACGCGGCGCTGCTCGCCCGTCGCGACGCCTATCACCAGCAGCTCAAGCAGGCTGCCTACACCTTCAATCCGCTTTCCCCAATCAAGGTCGCCACACCGGTAACGGTCTTTTTCTGGATTGACCCCGTCGCCGAACCCCTGCGTCTGGCGGAGGAGTTGAAGGCCGCCATGCTGAAAATGCACCCCGGGGAAGCGCCGCAGGCAGAGTCAGGGCGGCTTGATTGGAGCCCGAAGATGCGCGCCACGCTTACCGGCGACGACTTCGAGATCACCCCGACAGAAGGGAAAAACTTCGACGGTCAGAAGATCCTTTCTGCCAGTCGTCGCACGGAATGGAGCTGGGATATCAAGGCGCAGCACGTCGGCGAAAAGCTGCCCATGCATCTCCGGGTTTGGGCCGTGTTGCCCGCAGAACTTGGCGAACCCTACGAAGTACTCAAGCTGGACAAGCTGATTCACGTGGAAGTCACTTTCCTTTGGCTGCTCGACGAGTTTTGGGAAAAGTACTGGAAGTGGATTCTGGGCGGTATCGGCACCGCGCTGGCCGGCGCAATCGGCACATGGTGGAAAAGTCGCCAACCCAAGTTGGCTGGAGGATAGAGAGTACAGCCGCAAACAATTCCCGCAGGTCGCGATCATAAAAGGAGAATGAAAAATGGCTAGCGCAAAAACCAAGACCCCGCTGCTGATGCGCGGTAACGCCGGCAAGACGGTCGCAGAACTGAAGCAGGCCCTGCGCAAGGCCCTGGGCAAGGATGCGGCGGCCGACCAGGGACTGGCGCGCGGCGATAAATTCGACATCGATACCGAAACCGCGCTGCGCGCATGGCAGACCGGCGTCGGCCTGGTGGCCGACGGCATTGCCGGGCCGCGCACGCTGGCAGCGCTCGGCGTCTTACCAGCGCCGACTTTGGCGGTGAGCGTCGATACGGTTTTGGTGGGCAAGATTTTCCCCTACACCCGCACCTCCAGCATCGCCCGCAACCTGCCCTATGTCTGTGCGGCGCTGGCGGCCTTCGACCTCACCGATGCCGACATGATCGCCGTCGCGCTGGGCACGATACGCGCCGAGACCGAGGGCTTCGTGCCCATCGCCGAGTTGCCGTCGCACTTCAACACCCTGCCCGGCCAGGCGGCCTTCAGTGCCTACGAAAAGAGAAGCAATCTGGGCAATACCCAGGTTGGCGACGGTGCACGATTTCGCGGGCGCGGCTTCGTCCAGTTGACGGGACGCGCCAATTATGAAAAGTATGGCAAGGCGCTCGACATTGCGCTGGCCGACAACCCGGACGCGGCGTGTGCGCCGGAGGTGGCGGCCTGCCTGTTGGCGGCTTACCTCGCGGCCAACAAGCTGGCATTGAGCAAGGCTTTGGGGAAGGACGACCTGAAAGCCGCGCGCAAGGTGGTGAACGGCGGCAGCCACGGCCTGGAGCGCTTTGCCGAGACTTTCCGCGCGGCGCAGCAAGCGTGGGCGACGGCGCTGCCGGTAGTTGCCTTCGGTAAAAGGGCGGGGGCAAAAGCGCGGGCCAAGGCCGCCGGCGAGGCTGTGGCGCGCGAAGAAAAGTCGGCGCTGGCAGTACGGCGCGCCAGCCTGAACGTGAAGGCCGACCCGGCCGATTTGCGCGACCGGCCCTACCAGCCGCCGCCACATTCGCTGCCGGCGATTTTTCCGGCGGATGGCGACATCAAGCGTTTCATGGGCGCCTACACCAAGGCCGGGCTGATACTCGACCAGGGGCAGGAAGGCGCGTGCACCGGTTTCGGCCTGGCCTGCGTGGTGAACTATCTGCGCTGGCGCGGCGCCAGGCAGTCAAAAAAACTGGAGTCGGTAAGCCCGCGCATGCTCTACCATTTTGCGCGGCGCTATGACGAATACGAGGGCGAGGACTACGACGGCTCCAGTTGCCGTGGTGCACTCAAGGGCTGGTATCACAACGGCGTGTGCCTGGAATCGCGCTGGCCCTATGCGGCCGGTGCGGAGGCATTGCCGATTGCCGGCTGGGACAAGGACGCCACCGAACAGACGTTGGGGGTGTACTACCGCATCGACCCGCAGGCGATCACCGACTTGCAGGCGGCGATCATGGAGGTGGGGGCGATCTTCGTTTCGTCCTATACCCACGGGGGCTGGGACAAGGTGGCAACTGCCGCCAAGGCGCCGCAGAGCCATGTCGATTTGCCAATTATCGAGTACGCGGGACGGCCGTCGCGCCGCGGCGGTCATGCCTTTGCACTGGTGGGTTTCAACCGCACCGGCTTCGTCATCCAGAACTCCTGGGGCACGCGATGGGGCGCGGGCGGCTTCGCGGTGATCGGCTATGCCGACTGGCTGGCGCATGGCATGGATGCGTGGGTGGCGGCGACGGGCGTGCCGGGGGTGGTTGGGGGCCGGCTGGCGGCGGGCATCGCTGTAGCGGGCGGCGCCGGCTATGCCGGCGCCACGGCCGACTGGTGGAACGACGACAAGGCCTACGCGCACAGCATCGTGCTTGGCAACAACGGCCATGTCGCGCGCTTCGACACGGTGGACGGCGTGACGCGTACCCTGCAAAACCAGGCTTGCGTGCAGCCGGACAAGTGGTTCCGCGCGAACGCCGCGGACCGGAAGCGGCTGGTGCTCTACGTGCATGGCGGCCTCAACAGCGAAGCGGATGCGATCAAGCGCGCCCGCGCCATGGGACGCTACTTTCTCGGCAATGGCTGCTACCCGCTGTTTCTGGTGTGGAAGAGCGGCCTGCTCGAATCCTTGGGCCACATCCTCGAAGACCAGGCCACGGCCGGGCCGGCGGGCCTAGCCGGCGGCCCGCTCGACTGGATCACCGACAAGCTCACCGACCCGGTGATCGAAAAGACCATCGGTCGGCCCTTTGCCCGCCCGCTGTGGAGCGAGATGAAGGAGAACGCCGAATTGGCCGCGGCCAGCGGCCGCGGCGGCGACCTGCTGACCGATGCGCTACGCGCGCTGGCGGGCAGTTGGGGCGACAAGTTCGAGCTGCACCTGGTGGGCCATTCCGCCGGGTCCATCGCGCTGGGGCGGCTGCTCTGCAGCCTGGCGCAGAAGGATTTGATCCCCCACGTGAAGTCGGTGCATCTCTATGCGCCGGCCTGCACCGTGAGCTTTGCCAATCGCTATTTCGCGCCGTATGCCGAAATCATGAGGAGGCTGCATCTCGACATCCTCGCCGACACTGTTGAGCAAGACGACAACGTCGCCTTTGTGTACCGCAAGTCGCTGCTCTACTTCGTTTCCAACGCACTGGAAGCGGACCAGCGCATGCCGGTGCTCGGCATGGCGAATGTTTTCGACCCCGCTTACGTCGGCTGGGACGGTGCGGCCAGCACGGCTGAAGACCTGGTCAACTGGCGCACGGCCGTGGAGATCAACGGGCTGGCAGAGCGCCTGACGGTGCATGCGGAAGAGAAGGTCGTCAGCCGCATCGGCAATGGCGCCGACGTGGCAGAGAAGAAGGAAGACGCCTCCCATGGCGGTTTCGACAACAACGTCGAGATGGTCGCCACCACGCTACGGCGGATCACCGGCGCGGCGCAGCTGGCGCTGCCGGTGGATGACCTGGTGGGGTTTTAGGTTGCGTCAGGCGTGACCTATCCCGATCACACAGCCACGGAGCAGTTTCCCTGTCGGCTTGTCCTCCGTCCGCCCAGCGTGGTACGGGGATTTGTTTATGTCGGTGGCCCCTCAATTCGCGGTAAGTTCCAAGGAGACCCGCTATGTTTGCCAACACAATTTCTCCCTGCATCACAACGGCCAAGGGCGTTGACGCCGCCCGGGTTATTCGAAGCGCAGCACGCTCTCGGCCAGCGAGTCTTCCCCCCAACGCTCGATGAGCGCATCGATCTCGGCCCGCAGCGTCTGCTCCTCGTCCGGCTCGATCAACCCGTCACCGGCCAGGCCGGCAACGATGCCAGAGGCCATGGCTTGGCGCACTGCGCCGAGGGTCAGCGCGATGTCCGCGTCGGTGTCGTCCAACAAGGCCTCGATGATGGTGGACAGGTCATCGCTCGCCTTCACGCTGGCCAGATCAATGGCCATGACATCCTCGCCGTATTCGTCGATCAGCGCATCGACCTCCGCACAAAGCATTTCTTCGTCGCCGAACAGGTGGAGGCGCTCCGCCTCGGCAAAGTCGACCAGGGTCTGCTGAATCCTGTCACGCACGACCCCGAGCGTCACCGCTTCGTCGCTGTCGGGGTCGCCGGAGAGCGCCTCGATCACTGCCGACAGTTCCCGGCTGACCCGTTCATCGGCTTCGATTGCATTCCGCATGATCTTCCTCCGTATTTGTCCGGCCTGCGTCACGCAACGCGCGATACGCCATAGCTTCATGTCTAGTTCTGTCCGGGCCATCAGTCAATGTCGTCGTAACCCGTGAATTGTCAGCTTGCCCTTCGCCCGCCCAGCAGCTAACTTGAAGTTATGGGGAGAGCGGCCCATAGCGCGGAGGGGAATGATCATGAGCCTTAAGCAAAGCGAGTTGTCGAAGCTGACCAAGAACCTCGACAGGCGCTACCAGTCGCTGATCGAGGAGGTTCGGGATGAGCTGGAGTTGCCGGAACATCAGCAGTACATCGAGTTGATCGATCGCGGACCGGCCGACAGTGCCGACGCGGCGATCGGCGATGCGCTGGCCGACATCAATCTCGCCATTATCGACAGACATATCAGGGAAATCCGCGACATCGAAGCGGCCCGGGCGCGCATCAAGGCGGGCAGCTTCGGCGACTGCATCGATTGCGGCAACGCAATCGACTTCGAACGCCTGCAGGCCTATCCCACCGCGAAGCGTTGTCTGGTTTGCCAGCAGCAGCGCGAACGGCTTTATGCCCACGAAGGCACGCATACGCTCTGATGCTCGTTGCGGATAGCGCCGGCAGCCGCAGCCGGCTGATTGCCAAATTGGAGACCGCCATGAAACTGCCAGTGCAAATTACCTTTCGCGACATTGCCAAGTCCGAGGCCGTGGAAACCGCCATCCGCGAAAAGGCCGAAAGGCTGGAGCGCTTTTCCGAGCGCATCATGTCCTGCAAGGTGATGGTGGGCATGATCCAGAAACACAAACACCAGGGCAAATTGTTCAACATCCGCATCGACCTGACGGTGCCGGGCGCCGAAATCGTCGTCAATCGCGACAAGGCGGAGGACATTTACGTCGCGATCCGCGACGCTTTCGACGCCGTGAAGCGCAAGCTCGAGGAACAGGTCCGGCGCATCCGCGGCGACGTCAAGCTGCATGAAGTCGAAGCGCACGGACGCGTTGCGCGACTGTTTGCGGAGGAAGGCTACGGCTTCATCGCGACGCCGGACGGTGGCGAGCTGTACTTTCACCTCTACAACTGCGTCCATCCCGATTTCGACCAGTTGAAAATCGGCGACGAGGTGGTCTTCCTCGAAGAGATGGGCGGCGAGGGGCTGCAGGCCAACCGCGTGAGCCGGGGCAAGCACAAGTCTCCCTGACGCAGCGGCGGGCCTGACCATGAAACCCGGGATCGACGGCAGCGAGTTCGGCTTCATCACCATCGACGGCGAGCGCATTGAGCACGACGTACTGATCCGCCTTTCCGGCGAAGTGGCGAAGCGCAAGAAGAAGCTCTCCAAGGCGGTGTATGGCACGTCGCACACCATCTCGCTCGCCGAGGCCGAATACATCTACGAAACGGGTGCCGAACGGCTGATTGTCGGCGCGGGCCAGAACGGCATGGTGGCGCTTTCCGCCGAGGCGGCGGACTACTTCGCAAAGAAGCAGGTGGCGGTCGATCTGGCACCCACGCCCGCTGCCATCGCGCGCTGGAACCAGGCCAAGGGCGCAGCGATCGGGCTTTTCCATGTGACCTGCTGAACCGGTGCAAACGACAATGCGGATCAACGCTGGCTCATCGATGACAGTCAGGCGCGGCTGGCGCAAGGCAGCGCGCTGGCTGGTTACGGTGCTCGTCCTGTTCTTGAACGCCGCCGTTGCCGCCGATGACATGGCCAGGGAACGGCAGGCGATGGTGGACGAGGTGGCGTCGATGGCGCGGGCTTTTGGCGCCGGTGCGGGCAGGGGGGCGCTGGACCCGCGCGTGCTCGCCGCGCTGGGCCGCGTGCCGCGCCACGAATTCGTCTCCGGCGCGTTGCGGTTCGCTGCCTACGCCAACCGCCCGCTGCCCATCGGCCACGGCCAGACCATCTCTCAACCTTTTATCGTCGCCGTGATGACCGATCTGCTGAAAGTCGGCGCTGGCGGGACGGCGTCAGACGGCACGCCGCGTGAACCGGGGGCGGTGCTGGAGATCGGTACCGGCTCCGGCTACCAGGCCGCGGTGCTGGCCGAACTGGGCGTTAAGGTGTGGTCCATCGAGATCGTTGAACCGCTGGCGAAAGAAGCCACCGAACGGCTGCTGCGGCTCGGCTACGCCAACGTGACGACCAAGTTTGGCGACGGCTACCATGGCTGGCCGGAGCATGGGCCTTTCGATGCCATCGTGGTGACGGCCGCCGCCAGCCATGTACCGCCGCCGCTGGTGCGGCAACTCAAGCCCGGCGGCCGCATGGTCATCCCCGTCGGCGCCGCGTTCCAGACGCAGCAACTGTTGCTGGTGGAGAAGCGCGGCGACGGCACGGTGACGACGCGGCAGATGATGCCGGTGAGGTTCGTGCCGCTCACCGGTGGTCACTGAGGTGGTCACTGAGGCAGCCACTGAGGCGGCCATGACGCAGCGACCGCCGCTCGCCGCCGTCGCGGTGCTCTCGGCCGCCGCGTTGGGCTATGAGGTGCTGTTGCTGCGGCTGTTCGCGATCATCCAGTGGCATCATTTCGCCTACCTTGCCATCAGCGTCGCGCTGCTGGGCATCGGTGCCGCCGGCACCTTCGTCACCCTGGCCCGGCGCCGGTTGCTGGCGCTTTACCCTTACAGCTTCAGCCTTGCTGCGGCGGCCTTCGGCGTGACTGCCGTCGCTTGCTTCGCCGTTGCCGCGCGGGTGTCCTTCAACGCCCTCGAAATCGCCTGGAACCCTGCGGAATTTCTGGGGCTGGCGGCGATCTACGGGCTGCTGTTCATTCCATTCTTTTGTGCCGCCACGGCGCTGTGCATTACCTACAGCCGATTCGGCGCGCACATTGCACGGCTTTACGGCGCCGACATCTTCGGCGCGGGCCTGGGCAGCCTCGGGCTGCTGGCCGTGCTGTTCGTCCTGCATCCCGCCGATGTGCTGCGCGTGATTCTCGGACTGGGCCTGGCGGCTGCGGCGCTGGCGGCCTGGCCCGCGGCGCGGCGCGGGGCCGCCGTTCTGGCGTTGGCCACGCTTGCCGGGCCCTGGCTGCTGCCGGCGCCGATGATCGAGCTCGTGGCTTCGGACTACAAGGATCTGCGCCAGGCGCTGCGCGTCAAGGATGCCCGTGTCGCGGCGCAGCGCACCAGCCCGCTGGGCGTGGTGACGGTGGTGGACAGCCCGCTGGCGCCGCTGCGTCATGCGCCGGGTCTGAGCCTCAACGCCGTCGCGGGGCCGCCGCCGCAACTGGCGCTGTTCGTGGACGGCCAGGCGGCGGGCGCCGTCACCCGCTACGACGGTGGCATGGCGCCGCTCGCCTATCTGGCCGACACCACCGCGGCCCTGCCTTATCGCCTGCTGGAGCGCCCGCGCGTGCTGGTGCTCGGCGCCGGCACCGGCACCGATGTGTTGCAGGCGCTGCTGCTTGGCGCTCGGCGCGTGGATGCCGTGGAACTCGATGCGCAGGTGGCGGCGCTGGTGCAGGAGGACCTCGCCGACTTTTCCGGGCAACCGTTCAGCACTCCCGGCGTGCAGTTGCATATTGCCGAGGCGCGCGGCTTCGTCGCCGCCAGCAGTGAGCACTACGACCTGATCCAGGTGGCGCTGCTCGATGCCTTCGGTTCCAGCGCCGCCGGCCTCGGCTCGCTGATCGAGAGCCATCTCTACACCGTCGAGGCACTCGACAGTTACCTGCAGCGGCTGGCCCCCGGGGGCTTGCTCGCCTTCACGCGCTGGGTGACACTGCCGCCGCGCGACAGCCTGCGCCTGTTCGCCACCGCCAGCGCCGCGCTGGAGCATCGCGGCGTGGCCGAGCCGGGCCAGTCGCTGGCCATGATCCGTGGCTGGAGCACGACCACGCTGCTGGTGAAGAACGGCGCGTTTTCACTGGCCGAGATCGCCGCCATCCGCGACTTTTCGCGGCAGCGCGCGTTCGACAGCGTGCATGTCCCCGGCATCACCGGTGCGGAGTCGAACGTCTTCAACGTCCTGGAGCATGACGACTTCTTCGTCGGCACCCAGGCGCTGCTCGGGCCCGGGCGACAGGACTTCATCGAACGCTACAAGTTCAATCTCGCTCCGGCCAGCGACGAGCGGCCCTATTTCTTCCATTTCTTCAAGTGGCGCACCCTGCCCGAACTGCTGGAGATGCGTGCGCACGGCGGACTGCCGCCGCTGGACTGGGGCTACCCGGTGCTGGTGATGGCGCTGCTGCAGGCGGTGGTGGTGAGCCTGCTGCTGATCCTGCTGCCGCTCGCGCTCGGACAGACGCGCCAGGCCTTTGCCGCCGCGCCGCCCGTGCTGCGGCGGCGCGTGGCCGTGTATTTCCTTGCACTGGGGCTGGGCTTCATGGCGATCGAGATTCCCTTCCTGCAACGCTTCAGCCTCTTTCTCAGCCACCCGCTCTACGCGGCGGCCGTGGTGCTGGCGGCCTTCCTCGTCTTCGCCGGGCTGGGCGCGCGATATTCCGCGCGGCTGCAGCCCGCTGTGCGCTGGCCCTTCCTGGCGATCGCCGCCATCGGGCTGCTTTACGTGGTGCTGCTGCCGCCGCTGCTCGCTGAACTGATGGGGTTGGCGCAGGGCTGGAAGATCCTGCTGACGGTGCTGCTGATCGCGCCGCTGGCCTTCTGCCTCGGGCTACCCTTTCCGCTCGGGCTGGCCGTCGTGGCTGACCGCGCGGAAGCGCTGGTGCCGTGGGCCTGGGGTATCAACGGCTTCGCCTCGGTGGTGGCGGTGCTGCTGGCAACCCTGCTGGGCATCCACTGGGGCCACTCGCTGGTCGTGCTGCTGGCCGTGGCCCTCTATGGCCTCGCCGCCTGGCAGTTTCCGCGCTAACGTACTTCAATGCGCACGTCATTCCGGACCTTGTCGTCGGGATGCACGATGACCTGGTCGCCGGCCTGCAGGCCGTCCAGCACCTGCGCCCGCAGGCCGGAGCGTTCGCCGATCCGCACCGGCTGCAGTCGTGCACGCCCTGCAGCGATGGCGAAGACCGCCCAGCCGTTGTCATGCCGGAACAGCGCGCTGGTGGGCACCTGCAGCACCTCGCCGCCTTCCCAGACGATGAAGCTCGCCTCGACCCGATAGCCGTCGCCGAGGCGCTGCCAGGCTTCCCGCGGCGAGGTGACATCGACGATGACAAGCACACGCTGCTCTTCCACGCCGAGGGCGGAGATCTTGGTGAAGCCGGCCGGTTCCACCACCCGCACCGTGCCCTGCAGGGGCGCGCCGCCCCAGCGTTCGAGCAGCACCCGGCCACCCGGCACAATGCGCACTGCGGCATTGGAAAGCACTTCTGCGGCGATTTCCAGGGTCTCCGGATTGCCCACCTCGATCAGCGGCTCGCCGGCCCGCACGGTGCCTTCGCTTTCGCGCAGCAGTTTGAGCACCCGAGCCTGGATCGGGGCGCGCACGCTCAACGTTTCGGCTTTGGCGCCGGACTGCAGGCTGGCGGTGCCGGTCAGCGCAACGCGGGCGGTATCCAGCTGGAAACGGGCCACATTGACGGCATGCTCGGCGGCCTGCTGGATGGCCTGGCTGCGGCTGGCGTTGCTGCGTGCCTGGTCTGCGGCCTGAGCGGAAAGGAAGCGTGCCGCTGTCAGGCTCTCGATGCGCAGTAGTTCCTGCTGGGCCAGCTTGTCTGCGGCACCGGCGGCACGGGCATTTTCGCGGGCTGCGGCCAGAGAAGCTTCAGCCGCGCTCACCTGCGCCGTCGCCTGGGCGCGGCTGCGCGCATCGAGCGCATCGGCGCGCACGGGTTCCAGCACGGCCAACACCTGGTCGCGGGCGACCGCGTCGCCCACTTTGAGGTCAATGCGCCGCAGATAGCCGGACATGGGGGCGGAGATCACATAGCGTTCCATCACCCGCGTCTTGGCTTCTTCCTCCACGGTGACCGCCAGCGGCCCTTTGACCGTGGTGAACGCATCCACGGGCACCGGGCGCGGCATGAAGCCATAAATCAGGCCTGCTGCCACCAGCAGACCCAGAAGAAGCAAACCGAAGCGTCCGCGCGTCATGATTTCATCCTAGCCTGTTTTCATTCCCTTGTTTTTAACACGGCCACCAGATCGAGCCGGCCCAGCCGGTACCACACCAGCAGGCCGGAAACCAGCGCCGAAATCACCACCACTGTCGCCCCGAGGGCGTAATTGCTGGGTTCGATGATCAGCGGCAGCCGATAGAGGTCGTTTGTGAAGGCGAGTACCAGGATGCCGCACAGCCCGACGCCGACCAGAAAGCCCAGCGGGATGGCGATCAGGGTGAGCAGGCCCAGTTCGCCCAGCAGGATGTAGGCGATCTCGCCATGCGTGAAGCCCAGCACGCGCAGGCTCGCCAGTTCCCGGCCTCGCTCGGAAAGCGCCAGGCGGGCGCTGTTGTAGACCACGCCGAAACCGATCGAGCCGGCGAGCAGGGTGGCGACCATGTTGTAGAAGAGGACGAATTCGCCGATGGTGTCGTAAAAACTTCTGACGGCGGCGGCATTGGCGATCATGCCGAGGACGCGCGGACGCTTGTGTAGTTCGGCGTAGACGGTGCTTTCCATGCCCGGGTCGAGATCGAGATAGGCTCCGGAAACCACATTGCCTTCGCGCAGCAGGGCGTTCAGCGAATCCTGCTGCATGTAGGCCGACACGCCGAGATATTGCTGGGTGATGCCGAGCACCGGCACCTGGCGTACCGGCCGGCTGCCTTCGAGCACTTCCACCGTCAGCAGGTCGCCGGGTTTGACATGCAGGATCTCGCGCGCCAGATGTTCGGTGAGCACCACGCCGTCGGGCGGCACGCGAATCGGCTGCAGGGCGGCATTCAGCGAGCGGTGCAGTTCGCCTTCCGGCTGGATGCCATAGACGGCGGAGCGATAGGAATAATGCTGGAAGCGCAGGATCGCCGGCACGTCGCGAAAGCCCTCGACGTGGCGGACGCCCGGCAGGGCCTGCAGTTCATGCAGCGCGCGGCTGCCGGTCGGCTCGATGAAGGTGACCGCCAGGTCCTCGCGCGAGGCCTGGCGGAACTGCACGTCCACCATGAAATCAATGGCCCCCTTCTGGTAGTTGCCGACCATCATCAGGCCGCAGGCGCAGGCGATGCCGAACACCGTGAGCAGCGATTTCACCGGGCGCCGTTCGATGTTGCGCAGGATCATGCGCGTTGGTTGGGTGAACCAGCGTTGCAGGCCGATGCGCTCGAATACGGTGGCGCGATACAGCGCCGGTGTCTCGGCGCGCATGCCCTCGGCGGGCGTCAGGCGGATCGCGCGGTGCACGGCGAAGAGGGTGCCGCTCACCGCCGCCACTGCGCTCACCGCCAGGGCGATCAGGATCACCCCGGTTTCGAGCCGATAGTCGAGATAGGGAAAGCGGAAGGTCGTCTCCATATAGACGTTGGACAGACCCTGGCCGAACCAGGCGCCGAGGGCCACGCCGCCCGCCACCCCCAGCAGCACCAGCAGCATGACCAACTTCACGTAGTGCCCGCCGATGGCCAGGCCGGAATAGCCGAAGGCCTTGAGGATGGCGATCTGTTCGCGCTGCAGGGCGACCAGTCGGCCCACCACCACGTTGAGCAGGAAGGCCGCCACGCCGAGGAAGATGGCCGGGAAGATGGTGGCCGTGATCTGCAGTTGATTCAGTTCCTCGTTGATGAAGCGATTCGAGAACTGGTCCTTGCGCGCGTAGGCTCCCGTGCCACCGTAAGTCCCCAGCAGCGCATCCATGCGGTCGATGACCTCCTGTACCGGCGTGCCCGGGGTCAGGCTGAGCGTCGCATTGTTGAAGGCCCCTTTCATGCCGTAGGCGGCACCCAGCGCATTGCGCCCCATCCACAGCACGCCGTAGCGCTTGAAGTCCGGGAACATCGAGCCGGGGGCGATCTGGTAGACATATTCGGGCGACACCGCCACGCCGACGATGGTCAGCTGCTTGCGCTTGCCGTTGATGATGGCGCTGATCTTGTCGCCCGGATTGAGCCGGTGGGCGTCGGCAAAAGTGTCGGAGACGACGACCTCGTCGGTGTTGTCGGGCTGCACCCAGCGGCCGCGCTTGAAGTGCAGGGTGTTGAGCAGGGGCTCCGTCCCGTCGGGCAGGGAGAACAGCAGCCCGGTGATCGGATCGGTGAAGCCCGCCACTTCCAGCTTCACCCCGGCGCGCACCCGGGTCTCGACCCGCTCGACGCCGGGAATGGCGGCGAGCCGTGCGGCCACTGACTCCGGCGCGCGCTTGAGGTTGACGAAGGCATCGGCGAAGCGGTAGTCGCGATAGAAGCGGTCGCGGGTGATCACCAGCGAGTCGTAGGTGGACAGCGACATCACCAGCGTCGCCACGCCGCCCATGATCACCGCCGCGATGGCCAGCACCTGGCCGCGCATGGCCCAGAGATCGCGGAACAGCTTGAGATCGAGGGCCCGCATGGCGGCTACCAGCTCAGTTCGCGCGCGGCCTTGCGGGTCGCGTTGGTGCGGATATCGACGATGTGGCCGTCGGACAGCCGGATCACGCGGTTGGCCATGTCGGCGATGCCGGCGTTGTGGGTGATCAGCACGGTCAGCGTGCCGAGCGTCCGGTTGGCATTTTCCAGGGCCTCCAGCACGACCACGCCGGTTTGCGAGTCGAGGGCGCCGGTCGGCTCGTCGCAGAGCAGCACCGCCGGCTTCTTGGCGATGGCGCGGGCGATGGCCACCCGTTGCTGCTCGCCGCCCGACATCTGGGCGGGGAAATGGTCCAGCCGGTCCCCCAGTCCGACCATCTGCAAGGCTTCTTCGGGGCGCATCGGCGCCGTGGCGATCTCGGTTACGGCGGCGACGTTTTCCCGCGCGGTTAGGCTGGGAATCAGGTTGTAGAACTGGAAGACGAAGCCGACGTGCTCGCGGCGGAAGCGCGTCAGATCATTCTCGGTCGCGCCGGTCAGCTGGTGGTCGAGATACCAGACCTCGCCGCTGGTGGGGGTGTCGAGGCCGCCGAGGATGTTGAGCAGGGTGGACTTGCCGCTGCCGGACGGACCCAGCAGCACCACCAGTTCGCCGGCGACGAGTTCGAGGTCGATGCCGCGCAGCGCCGGCACCTCCACCTCGCCCATCTTGTAGACCTTGGTCAACCCGCGTGCGCTGAACACGCGGCCACCAGCAGCCGCAGGTTCATACCTGTGCACATCGCCCGCCGAAACCGTTCCAGCCGCAAACCGAGATATGCCCCCCATCTTTTTCCGCCTCCGGTTTTATTGTGGCAGAACTGTCGGTGTCCGAAAGGAGTATTCTTGGTTGGCCGGCCGTCGTGCCGCGAGTCCTGGTTCGGCAGGAGCCGGTGGAACACCAAAGCGGAGGGCTATCAAGATGAAAAAAATCACCGAAACCACTGCCAGCAAAGACCCCGCGCGCATCATCGAGCGTCCGGACGGCTTCTACTGGCAACGCATGGAAGGCGACGAGGAATTCGGGCCTTTTGCCACCCTGAGCGAAGCAGTTGCTGACTCGGAAGGCGCTGATGCGGATTTTGAAGTCGGCGAATCGCTCGAGGAAGCCGAGGACGAGATCGGCATCGCCGACTGGATCGATCCGGAAACTGGCGCACCTGCCGAGGAATCCGTTCCCCACCTCGAGGATCACTGAGCGACGGCCTGCGCGGGGCGCCTGCATTGCGCAGGCAACGCAACTGAACGGGGATTTCTCTTGCAATCGATCCTGCTTGTTCTACGTTGATAGCGTAGGGCTTGGAATATATAGAGTCCACGCCAACTGTAGCGGTGGAGTCGATTGTTAATTAAAAGAGGAACGGATCATGAACATGAGATCAGATCTGCCCGGTTTCCAGCCGGTGCGCCGTGACCAGTTGCGTCCGGAACGCGTCCATGACACTTACAAGCTCCAGAAAAAGCTGGCTGAGCCGACGGTTTGTTCGGAATGCGGCGCTGTCTATCATGCCGGGCGCTGGGCGTGGGGCGCGCCGTCGGGGGGCGCCGAGCAGGTTGTCTGCCCGGCCTGTCAGCGCATCCGCGACGACTATCCGGCCGGCTATGTCGAAGTGGGCGGCGAGTTCTTTGCTGCCCACCGGGAGGAGATCATCAGCCTTTTCCGCCATCATGAAGGCCGGGAGAAGGGGGAACATCCGCTCGCCCGCATCATGACCATCGCGGACACCCCGACGGGTGTGCTCATCACCACCACGGATCTCCATCTGGCACGCGAACTGGGCGAGGCTCTGCACCACGCCTATCAGGGTGATCTGGCGTTCCACTACAACGAGGCAGAGAACCGCCTGCGGGTGCACTGGCAGCGTTAGCAGACCCATTCGCGGATGGCGTTGCTGGAGACTGCCATGAATGACCGCGCCGCCATGCTGCGGGAGATCGCGGAAGAGGTTGCGTATACGCGTGCCGAAATCGGCAAGGACGCACTGGATGCGCAGGTGATGGCGGCCATCGCCAAGGTGCCGCGCGAAGAGTTCGTTCCCGCCCCAGGCCGGCTCTACGCTTTCGTCAATGGCCCGCTGCCGATCGGGCATGGCCAGACCATTTCGCAGCCCTACATCGTTGCGCTGATGACCGATCTGGTCGAGCCGCGACCCGACAGCGTCATCCTCGAAGTCGGCACCGGCTCGGGCTATCAGGCGGCGGTGCTGGCGGAGATCGTGCGCCAGGTGTATAGCATCGAGATCATCCCGGCGCTGGCGGCGTCGGCCACTGAGGTGCTGGACCGGCTCGGCTATGCGAATGTGCTGGTCAGGCATGCCGACGGCTATCAGGGCTGGGCGGAACATGCGCCCTTCGACGGCATTCTCGTGACAGCGGCTGCACCGCACATTCCGCCGCCGCTGATCGAGCAGTTGAAGCCGGGCGGGCGGCTGGTGATTCCGGTTGGCTTGCCGGGTCGTGTCCAGCAGTTGCAGGTTGTCGAAAAACGCGTGGATGGCACCACGCGAATCCGGGACGTGCTGCGGGTCGCCTTTGTGCCCTTGACCGGGATTTGCGAAGCAGAGCGCGTGTAGCGGGCCGGCCTACTTCAGGATCGCGACACCCTTGATCTGCGCATGAACGTCCAGCCCCGGCTTCAGGCCGAGCGCAGCGACCGACTTGTGGGTGACACGGGCGAGGACCGCCGTACCGCCGAGGTCGAGCCCGATCACGCTTTGCCCGGGGCTGGTGGTGGCAATGCTGACGACCCGGGCGGGGAGGATGTTGATGATGCTGGTGCCAGTTTGCGGCGCCAGCGTCAGGCTGACGTCGCGGGCGAGCACCCGGACCCTGACGCGCTGGCCGATGGCCGCCGCTTGTCGCGCCAGGCTCAGCCGGCCGCCGGAGAAAGTGACTTCGGTGAGCTGGTAGGCCTCGTCGTGGCCGCTCACCGTCGCCTCGATCAGCGCGCCGGCTTCATTGCCCTGCGCCAGCGGCAAGTCGACGCGCGCCATCAACTCGGCTGGCGCACCTGCCGCCACAACCTGGCCGGCTTCCAACAGCAGCAGATGATCTGCGAGCCGTGCGACTTCCTCGATGGCGTGGCTGACATACAGCACCGGGATTTCCAGGCTGTCGTGCAGGCGTTCCAGATAGGGCAGCACTTCCTGCTTGCGCGCCTGATCCAGTGCCGCCAGCGGCTCATCCAGCAGCAGCAGGCGCGGGCTGACGGCCAGCGCACGGGCAATCGCAACGCGCTGTCGTTCGCCGCCCGACAGGCGCTCGGGCTTGCGCTGCATCAATGGCCCGATGCCCAGCAGTTCGACGACTTCGTCGAGGGACACCTGCCGCGCCGCCGCCGGAATGCGCTGCAGGCCATATTCGAGGTTGCGCCGCACATCGAGGTGCGGGAACAGTCGCGCGTCCTGGAACACATAGCCGAGCGGCCGTTCGTGGGGCGGCATGAAAGTGCCGGCGTCCTGCCAGACCGCGTCGCCCACGGTAAGTTGTCCGTCCGCCGCCTTTTCCAGTCCGGCGATCAGCCGCAGCAGGGTGGTCTTGCCGGAACCGGAGGGGCCGAACAGCGCCGTCACGCCGCGCATCGGCAGGCGCACATCGACATCCAGGCTGAAGGCTGGATAGCGGTGCCGAAAACGTGCGCTCAGTGCGTTTGCGGAGCCGTTCATGAACCAAACGCCACCACGCGGCGATTGAAGGCATACAGCACCAGCAACGTCACGAAGGAAAAGCCCATCAGTATCAGTGCGAGTTCATGTGCCAGGCCATATTCCATTGCCTCGACGTGATCGTAGATCTGCACCGACACTACACGCGTCTGCCCGGGAATGTTGCCGCCGACCATCAGCACCACGCCGAATTCGCCCACGGTATGGGCAAAGCCGAGCACCGTCGCGGTAATGAAACCGGGCCGCGCCAGGGGCAGGGCCACGGTGAAAAACCGGTCCCATGGCCGCGCGCGCAGCGTGGCCGCCGCTTCGAGCAGGCCGGGGTTGATGGCAGCGAAGGCATTCTGGATCGGCTGCACGACGAAGGGCAGCGAATAGAACAGCGAGGCCACCACCAGTCCGGTGAAAGTGAAGGGCAGGGTGCCCAGCCCCAGCGACTGGGTGAATTGGCCGACCGGGCCGTTGGGGCCCATCGCCACCAGCAGGTAAAAACCCAGCACGGAAGGCGGCAGCACGATCGGCAGGGCGACAATCGCCTCGATCGGCGGCTTCAGCCACGAGCGGGTATGGGCCAGCCACCACGCAATCGGTGTGCCGATCAGCAGCAGCAGGATGGTGACGACCGTCGCGAGCTTGACGGTCAGCAGGATGGCGGTGAGGTTGGCGGCGTCGGACATGGGCAGGCGCGGATATTAACGTGAATAACCCAGCGTTTGCGCCGGGGACGCCAGGGGCAAGGGGAGCAAAGCACCCCCTCGCAGCAGTCGCGCCGCCGGGCCGCCCCAAGGCGAGACGGCACGCGGCGCCAGCCGCAATCCGCGCCCAAGCATGAGCGGGGGCTCCCCGTGACAAACGAGCGCAGCAAGCTGTTAAGAACCCCCCGCGAGGGGGGCGAAGGGGGGCGGGCGTTACATTACCGTCGGTAGCCGTAAGACTGGATGATTGCCTGCGTTGCGGGTTCGCGCAGGAAGCGCAACAGGGCGGTGGCGGCAGCATTGTCGCGGCCGGGCAGCAGCAGCACCGCATCCTGGCGGATCGGCTGATGCATGCCGGCCGGCACGACCCATGCCGAGCCGCCGGTGAGCCGGCCGTCCTGCATCACCTGCGAGAGGGCGACAAAGCCGAGCTCGGCATTGCCGGAGGCGACAAAATGGTAGGTCTGGGCGATGTTTTCGCCGTACACGAATTTCGGTTGCAGGGCGGTGGCCAGCTTCAACTTGCCCAGCGTTTCCAGCGCCGCCGCGCCATAGGGCGCCAGTTTCGGGTTCGCCACGGCCAGGTGCTTGAAGCCGCCGTGCGCCAGCACCGCGCCCTGGTCGTCCACCAGACCCGGTCGTGCCGACCACAGCACCAGCGTGCCGATGGCGTAGGTAAACCGGCTACCGGCGACCGCATGGCCGTCATGTTCCAGCATTGCCGGCACAGCCACATCCGCCGACAGCAACACATGAAATGGCGCGCCGTTCCTGATCTGCGCGTAGAACTTGCCCGAAGCGCCGAATGCGAGCTGTGCCTTATGCCCGGTGGCCTTCTCGAATTCCGTCGCTATGACCTTCATCGGCGCGGCGAAGTTGGCCGCGACGGCGACATGGACCTCCGCGGCGCGGGCAAAGTGTGATAGTGCCAGCAGGGCAAGAACAACAATGATGGTACGGCGCATGGACGACTCCGGCCCTAAAGGTTGTGCAAGTTATTATTGGTATAACATGATGCGGACGACCTGCGTCAGGTCCTGTCAAAGTCCAGCTTTACTTTCTCCACGCTGTGCCCGGCAATTTGCCCCGCATCGTGATGGTTGAATCGTTGCTATCGGTGCTCGTCATTATGATACTGCCTGATCACCGTATCATTGGAAAGCGTCCTATGACTTCAGAGATACACCAGCCATTTGCTGCCAGCCGCGTCTGGAGGACACTTTTGGGCTGGCCGCGCTGGCTGGTGTATGCCATGGCTGTCGCGCTTACCCTGGCAATGCTATTTGTCCAGGCAATGATAGCGTTTGACTTCGATGATCACTCGCTGCTGATATTGCTCGCGCTCCCCATAATCATTAGCGCACTGTTTGGCGGCCTTGGACCTGGTCTGCTTTCAACCACAATTGCCGCCGTTTCTGCGGCCTGGCATTTGCCCCCGGCAGGAATAGGTATTGCTCTCTCGCATGACCTTTTTCTATGGTCCACTCTGATCACAAACGGTGTTCTTGTCAGCATACTGGCCGAGCTGCTCCATCGCGCGCACCGGCAGGGTGAGGCAGCCCGACTGGCACAGGCTGAAAAATTGCACGCCCTGCAACTGCTTGCTGCCATCACCACGAGTTCCACCGATGCGATTTTCGCCAAGGACATTGAAGATCGCTTCATCGTCTTCAATCGGGCATCGGAGCGCCTGACGGGCAAGTGTGCCGAAGATGCCCTCGGGCGGGATGAAATGGCCCTGTTCCCCCCCGAGATAGCCAGAAACCTGATCGCCGATAACCGCCGGGTCATGGTTGAGGATCGGGTCATCACCTTCCAGGAAGTTTTAGTCACTCCCAACGGGCCGCGTACCTACCTGACGACCAAGGGGCCGATGCACGACGCTGGCGGCACGGTTATCGGCATGTTTGGCACAGCGCGCGATATTACCGATCTCAAGCGGGCCGAGGCCGAGTTGCGCAAGCTTTCCCTGGCGGTGGAGCAGAGCCCGGAGAGCGTTGTCATCACCAATGTGGATGCCGTGATCGAGTATGTGAACGAAGCTTTCCTTCATGTCACCGGCTATGCACGCGAAGATGTCATCGGCCAGAACCCGCGCCTGCTGCATTCCGGCAACACCCCACCCGCGACCTACCGCGCCATGTGGGAAGCACTGAGCCGCGGCAAGTCCTGGAAAGGCGAATTCCACAATCGCCGCAAGGACGGCAGTGAATATACCGAGTTCGCCATCGTCACCCCGATCCGCCAGCCCGATGGGTGCATCACCCATTATGTTGCCGTGAAAGAGGACATTACCGAGAAGAAGCGCCTCGGTGAAGAACTCGATCGTCACCGCAACCATCTCGAACAACTGGTCGAACTACGCACCGTGCAGCTGACTATCGCACAGGGGCGGGCTGAAGCCGCCAATCAGGCCAAGAGCGTCTTCCTCGCCAACATGAGCCACGAAATCCGGACGCCGATGAACGCCATCATCGGCCTCACCCACCTGATGCGGCGTGCCGGCGCCACGCCCGAACAAGACCAGCGGCTGGAAAAGATCGATGGTGCAGGGCGGCACCTGTTGTCGATCATCAACGACATTCTCGACCTCTCCAAGATCGAGGCTGGCCGGTTGCAACTTGAAAGCACCGATTTCCACCTCTCCACCATCCTCGACAATGTCGCCTCCCTGATCAGCGAGCAAGCCCGGGCCAAGGGTCTCACCATCGAGGTGGATACCGACAGCAACGTTCAGGTCTGGCTGCGTGGCGACCCCACCCGCTTGCGTCAGGCCCTGCTCAACTATGCCAGCAACGCCGTCAAGTTTTCCGAGCAGGGCGCAATTATCCTGCGCGCCAGACTGCTTGAAGACAGCGGCGACGAACTGCTGGTGCGCTTCGAGGTACAAGATAGCGGGATCGGCATTGCCGCCGACAAGCAGCGCGATCTGTTCCAAGCCTTCGAGCAAGCCGACGCTTCGACCACCCGCAAATACGGCGGCACCGGCCTCGGCCTGGCCATCACCCGGCGCTTGGCCCAACTGATGGGCGGCGCGGTGGGAATCGAAAGCAAGCTTGGCGAGGGCAGCACCTTCTGGCTGACCGCGCGGATCGGTCGTGGTCTCGGCGTGTTGCAGACGGCAGCGGCGGGTGAGACCGATGTCGAGACCCAACTGCGCCAGCGCCATGGTAATGCCCGGTTGCTGCTGGCCGAAGACAACCTCATCAACCGCGAAATAACACTGGAACTGCTGCATTCGGTCGGACTGGCTGTGGATTCCGTCGAAGACGGCCGCGAAGCGGTGGAACAAGCGCGCGCGCAACCCTACGATCTGATTTTGATGGACGTGCAAATGCCAGAAATGGATGGTCTCGACGCAACTCGCGCCATTCGCGCCCTGCCGGGCTATGCAACGATTCCGATCCTGGCCATGACGGCCAATGCCTTCGACGAGGACCGCCGCAATTGCCTGACGGCGGGGATGGACGACTTTGTTCCCAAGCCGGCGGCCCCTGCTGTCCTGTTCGCAATCTTGTTGAAGTGGCTGAGAAAGCCGCAGGCCCAACCTGGCGGCATGGCCAAGCACTGACGTGCCGGGCAACATGCCGAAGCAATAGTTGGCGCTGGCGGGTCAATCAGGCGTGCCGCGATTCGGCAGGGTCAGCCGGAACCGGACGCTGCCATCCGACCAGGACGCCTCGACTGTGCCGCCATGCGCGGTGATGATGGACTTGACGATGGACAGCCCCAGTCCGGCCCCATCGCCATCGCGTTGTCGTGAAGGGTCGGGCCGATAAAAACGGTCGAATAGACGCGGCAAGTGCGCGGTGGGTATTTCGTCTCCGGGGTTTTCAACTGTGAGGCTGGTGTAATCGCCGTGGGCGGTTAATCTGACGGTGACGGCATTGCCGTGCGCCGTATGACGGATTGCATTGGATAACAGGTTGGAAATTGCCCGGCGCAGCATCAATCGGTCGCCGGTGACTGCCGGGGCTGTGCCTGCCAGTGCCAGGTGGACGCCGCGTTCCTCTGCCCACGCCTCGAAGTATTCGAAAAGCTCTTGAATCTCCTGGGTCAAATCAACCCTGGTGTTGCTTGGCTTCAGTTGGCCGTTATCGGTCTTGGCCAGGAACAGCATGTCACCCACCATCTGCGCCATGCGCTCGTATTCCTCCAGATTCGAGTAGAGGATTTCCCGGTACTCTTCAATGCTTCTGGCATTGGAGAGGGCAACCTGGGTCTGCGTCATCAGGTTGGTTATCGGCGTGCGCAACTCGTGGGCGATGTCCGCAGAGAAATTGGCAAGCCTGCCAAAAGATTCCTCGATGCGCTCCAGCATTTCATTGAAGGAGGCGGCCAGTTCCGCCAGCTCGATCGGCACCGTTCCCGGAGATAGCCGGACGTTCAGCCGGTCTGAAGTGGTCTGCCGGATCTCCGCTGTAATCCGACGCAGCGGTGCATGACCCCGTTGCACCACCCACCAGACGACGACAAATGCAATCAGGATGCTGCCCAGGGCGGTAAGCCAGAGTGCCTGGTGAAACCCCGCCAGGTAGCTCATATGCATGTCCATGGATTTTGCCACCAGGACCAGAAACGGCCGATCCGCAGCAGCTGGATCCATGCCGAGCTTAAGCACCGTGCCGCGATAATGATGCCCGGCCGCACGCCAGGTTTGCAGTGTTGCCGGGTCGATCTGGTCGACCGGTGCGACGGCGTGGAGTTGTGCGCTCAGGCCAATGTCGGCGCTGGAAAAGACTGGCCGGCCATCGGCGCCGGCGACGTGCAGGAATATTCCGTGATGGCCGACCGAGGCTTCGGCAAGCCGCTTTACTGTCATGGGCAGCGCAGCCACATTACCCCGGCACTCCAGCAAGGCATCCTGGGTCGAGTGCACCAGTACTGCCAGTTCTGCTGCATCGAGTTCCTTGAAGTGGTTTTCGATGGAGCGCTGAATCAGCCAGCCAAATGCGAGAAACGCCAGTGAAATCAGGACACCGAGCGAAACC
This sequence comes from Rhodocyclaceae bacterium, assembly GCA_013791905.1. Lineage (GTDB taxonomy): Bacteria > Pseudomonadota > Gammaproteobacteria > Burkholderiales > Rhodocyclaceae > Sulfuricystis. Next base: position 243,584 of record VMSX01000029.1, read on the forward strand.
GTCAGGCGCAGCGCGAGCGAAGCTGGCCGCCGCATGGTGGTTTCAGCGCTGTTCCGGCTCATCGAACAGGTAGCCCATGCCACGTATCGTGTGGATCAGCTTGGGCGCGAAACCGTCGTCGATCTTCGCGCGCAGGCGCCGGATCGCGACATCGATGACGTTGGTGTCACTGTCGAAATTCATGTCCCAGACCTGCGAGGCAATCAGGGAGCGGGGCAGCACTTCGCCGTGCCGGCGCATCAAGAGTTCCAGCAGGGCGAATTCCTTGGCAGTCAGGTCGATGCGCTTGCCGGCACGCGTGGCGCGGCGTTTCAACAGGTCGAGGGAGAGGTCGGCGAGGCTCAGTTGCTCCGGTTCCACGGTTTTCCCGCGACGCAGCAGGGTGCGGATGCGGGCGAGGAACTCCGAAAAGGCAAAGGGCTTGACGAGATAGTCGTCCGCCCCGAGTTCAAGTCCCTTGACCCGGTCCTCGACCTGGTCGCGAGCCGTTAAAAACATGACGGGCATTTCCTGGCCGGCCTGGCGCAGGGCCGCCAATACCGCCCAGCCATCGGCGCCCGGCAGCATCACATCGAGCACCACCAGATCGTAGCTTGCGGTGCTCCCCAGATGGATGCCGTCAATGCCGTTACGGCACAGGTCGACGACAAAACCCGCCTCGACCAGCCCCTTTTTGAGGTAATCGCCGGTTTTCGGTTCGTCCTCGACAACCAGGATCCGCATCGCATTGTTCTCCTTGATTTCCCCAGGGTTCGATTGTGCATGATGACACCGAATTACCGGGCGCATTACGGAAATGTAATCTTCCTGTCAGGTTCCGGACCAGCGGATTTTCCTAGTATGACCTTTGCCTAATGCGGAATGTCCCGCTCACAGAGAACCCTGATGGAAGGAACAACATGACACCAATTGGTAGCCAAATCATGCGCCCCGGCCTATCGCGCCGAAAATTTGTCCAGGGGCTCGCCGCGGGCGGCGCCTTGCTGGGACTGGCCCCGGCCATCCGTCCGGCATGGGCGCTGGCCGCAGCTGGCGAGGCCAATACCCTGTCCGGTACCGAGTTCGATCTTGTCGTCGGCCCGCAGCCGGTCAATTTCACCGGAGCGCCGCGCATCGCAACCGCGATCAACGGTTCCGTTCCCGGCCCGACGCTGCGCTGGAAAGAAGGCAGCGCCGTCACGATTCGCGTCACCAACCGCCTGGCCGAAACGACCTCGATCCATTGGCACGGCATCCTCCTGCCCTACCAGATGGATGGCGTGCCGCATATCAGCTACCCGGGCATCCCGCCCGGCGCAACTTTCACTTACCGCTTCAAGGTGCAGCAGACCGGCACCTACTGGTATCACTCCCACTCCGGATTTCAGGAGCAAACCGGCATGTACGGGGCCATCATCATCGATCCTGCAACGAGTGAGCGCAATGCCACTGAACAGGACTATGTCGTGCAACTTTCTGACTGGACCGACGACGATCCCATGACCGTTTTGGCCAACCTGAAAGGGCAGAGCGACTATTACAACCAGAACCGGCCCACGGTTGCCGACCTGCTTGCCGATGTGTCGACAATGGGCGTGGCCCAAGCCCGCGAAAAGCGCGAGATGTGGAATCAGATGCGCATGAGCCCCACCGATTTTTCCGACATCTCGGCGAGCACGTTCACCTATCTAATGAATGGCACGACGCCGGCCGGCAACTGGACCGGGCTGTTCCGACCGGGCGAGCGCATCCGTTTGCGCTTCATCAACAGTGGCGCGGCGAGCTTTTTCGATGTGCGCATTCCCGGCCTCAAGCTCACCGTAGTGGCTGCCGACGGCCAGCCGGTCGATCCGGTCACGGTGGACGAATTTCGCATCGCGCCGAGCGAAACCTATGATGTCATCGTCGCCCCCGGCCAGGATGAGGCTTACACCATCTTTGCCCAATCGCTCGATCGCAGCGGCTATGCGCGCGGCACGCTGGCACCGCGTCCCGGCATGGCGGCGGCGGTTCCCGCCGTCGACCCACCGGTCTGGCTGGAGATGCAGGACATGATGGGTGATATGGGTGGCATGGGCGGCATGGCAGGCATGAGTGGTATGGCAGGCGCGTCCGGCCATGACATGCACAGCATGCACAATATGCCCGCTGGCCAGATGAACCACGGCGCTGCCGTGCCGCCGCCGGTTAGCGTGCGCCACGCGAGCACCGAGTATGGGCCCGGTGTCGATGCCCGCGTCGACACCCCGCGAGTCAATCTGGACGACCCTGGGGCAGGCCTGCGCAACAATGGCCGCCGCGCACTGAGCTATGCTGACTTGCATACCGCCGGGGGGGCCATCGACAAGCGTGATCCCGAACGGGAAATCGAACTGCACCTGACCGGCAACATGGAGCGCTATATCTGGTCGGTCGATGGCCTTGAGTATGGCCGGTCGACGCCGATCCGCTTTCGTCTGGGCGAGCGCCTGCGCATTGTCATGGTGAATGACACGATGATGGCGCATCCGTTCCACCTGCATGGCATGTGGAGCGACCTGGAAAACGCTGCCGGGCAATTCCAGGTCAGAAAGCACGCCATCAGCGTCCAGCCGGCGCAGCGCATCACCTATGCGGTGACGGCCGACGCGCCCGGACGCTGGGCCTTCCACTGCCACCTGCTGTACCACATGGCTACCGGCATGTTCCGTCAAGTGGTCGTCGTTTGAGCGCCCCCATCGAGTAACGGAAAGGAATCGCAATGAATATTCGCATGAATCAAATCGGCATTTCACTTGTCGCAGCACTGGGTGCTACGGGCGTGCTGGCGCAGACGGCCGCCACCATGCCGGAAATGGACCACTCCAGCCACAACATGATGCCCGGCATGCAGGGTGGCGCCATGCCCGCAGCAAAGCCGGCCACGCCCGCGCAGCCGGCCATGGCGCCGCAAGAAGGTTCATCCATGACCGGCATGCAGCATGGATCATCAGACAAGGGCACCCGCTCGCCGGATTATTCGGAGGGGCAGGATTTCGGCCCACTGGGCAGGGAGAAAATGGCCGACGATCTCAACTTCTCCCAGTTTGTCGTCGAGCGACTGGAACATGTGCGCGACCGCGACAAGCAGACATTGACGGTATACGACGCCAGGGCCTGGATCGGCGGTGATTACAACCGCCTGGTGGTCAAGGCGGAAGGGGAGGTCAAGAGTGGAAGAATTCAGGAGTCGCGCACGGAACTGCTGTGGGGGCACGCGATCGCCCCATTCTGGGACACCCAGCTGGGCATCCGGCACGATGATGGGGGTGGCCCGGGGCGTACCTGGGCTGCGGTGGGCATCGAGGGTCTGGCGCCCTACTGGTTCGATGTGGAGGCGACTGCCTATTTGGGCGAGAATGGCCGGACCGCACTAAGGCTAGGCGCAAGTTACGAGGCGCTGCTGACCCAGAAGCTCATTCTACAACCACGGTTCGAAGCGAACTTTTACGGCAAGGCCGATCCCGCGAACGAGATCGGTTCGGGTCTGTCATCCACGAATGTGTCACTGCGTCTGCGTTACGAGGTGTCGAAAAAATTCGCCCCCTATGTCGGCGTCGAGTGGAGCAACAAACATCGCGGCACTGCCGACTTTGCCGCAGCCGCCGGAGAGCGGACCCGGGATACGCGCCTGGTGGCCGGCGTGCGTTTCTGGTTCTGATACGCTGAACCGGATGCCCTGAACAGAACCAGGTATTCATTGACAGGGAGAGGAAAGATGAAAAAATTATTGTTGGGACTTTTCGCGGCACTCGGTGCGCTTGCGGCGACCGGCATTGCCGCTGCTGCAGCCATTTACTATCTTGGACTCATCGATGTTGCCGCGGATGCGCCGCACAGCCCTCTGGTGTATGACCTGATCGAAGGTGCGCGTGAGCGCGCCATTGCCCGGAGCAGCAGCGACATCAAGCCACCCGGCGATTTGGCCAACCCGGAACGGGTGCGGCGCGGCGCGGGAAACTACGCGGCAATGTGTGCGGATTGTCATTTGACGCCCGGAGTGGCGAACTCAGAGATTCGCCTCGGGCTTTATCCGACGCCCCCCGACCTGACCCGTGTTGCTGCTGCGGGGCAATCTGCCGATACGGTTGCAGCCCGCCAATTCTGGATCATCAGACATGGCATCAAGGCATCCGGCATGCCGGCCTGGTCAAAGGGCGGCATGGATGACGCCTCCATTTGGGATCTGACGGCTTTCCTGGGGCAGTTGCCGGCGCTTTCTGCCGAACAGTATTTGAATTTGGTGGCGATCAGTGACGGGCATGCGCATCACTCTGCCATGATGGGCGATCCGGCTGCAGTAGCCGCTCAGCCGCATGACGACAAGCCCGGTGCCAAGCCGCACAAGCATTGATTATTTGTTGCCGGCCCATATATTCTCAAGTCATTGACACATCAACCAGGAGACATCCATGAGCACCCAGAGCATTGCCTTTGAAGTGGCACTTGATAACGCCCCCTACGAAAAAGCCATCGAACTGGTGACCGCCGCCCTCAAAACCGAAGGCTTCGGCATCCTGACCCGGATCGATGTGCGCGCCACGCTGAAGGAAAAAATCGATGCCGACTTTCGGCCCTACGCCATCCTTGGCGCCTGCAACCCCCCGCTCGCGCATCGGGCACTCTCGCATGACGCCGTGGTCGGCCTGATGCTGCCCTGCAATGTCACGGTGGAAGCGACGCCGGCCGGTGGTTCAATGGTGCGTATCGCCGATCCGGATGTCTTTCTGCAGGTCGGCGAGTTCCGCCATGACAAGGAGTTGCAGGCGATTGCAAGCGAGGCACGCGAACGACTCCTGCGGGCCGTCAGTACGCTGAACGCCAGCAAGTAAGGCTTTCGGCAGCAAGGCTTTGACGCCGGCCCACGGGCCGGCGTTCTCATTGGCTTTTCACAAAACCTCACGGTAGAGCCGGAGAGGCGAAGCAGTGTGCGCTGCAAGGGCGTGCGCAGACCGAACATGACAGAAATGTCATGTTTGCGTCAGCTTGCTGTGGGGAGGCGTTGCGCATACTGGCAACAACCTCACTCAAGGAGCTTCGCATGAAATTACCCTTCCGCACGGCTGTCTTTCTCTCCATGCTGGCACCCGTCGCCTGGGCGGCAGCGCCGCTGCCCCCGGTGCATGTGTATAAAAGTCCGGCCTGCGGCTGCTGCGGCAAATGGGTTGATCACATGAAAGACAGCGGCTTTGATGTCATCACCCACGATACCCACAATGTTGTCGAACACAAGACGCGTCTGGGCGTGCCGGTGGCGATGGGCTCGTGCCATACGGCCGAGGTCGGCGGATATCTGGTCGAAGGCCACGTGCCCGCGACGGATGTGAAACGGCTGCTGGCGGAAAAGCCTTCCGCCAGGGGCCTTGCCGTACCGGGCATGCCGGCCAGTTCGCCCGGCATGGATAGCCCGCGCAATATTCCCTACGAAGTCGTGCTGATCGGAAAGAGTGGTGCAACGACGACCTACGCACGCCATTGAAAAAGAATTCAGGAAACAGCTTGATTAATTTTCTAACAACCAAGGAAAGGAACCACCATGAATACGAACACTCTCTCCCGCAGAGCAATGCAAATCGCGCTGGCCGTTGGCCTGGCAGCACCTCTGGCCCTGTTTGCCGCAGGTAATGCCACCCATCAACCCGGCATGGCACAAGCGGCAAATGTTCCCGCCAATGCGATGCCAGGCTACCAAGGACAAATGCAGGGCCGAATGCAGACGATGCAGGCACGCATGCAGGCCATGCAGAGCATCACCGATCCGCAGGCACGCATGCCGCTGATGCAGGCACAGATGAAGGACATGCAGGAAGTGCAGGCCATGATGAAGGAGGCCAACGCGGGTTGTCCCATGGCTGACGGCAAGGGCGGCGTGGGCCAGATGGGTGGCGCGCAGGGCGGCATGATGATGGGCGGCGGCATGGCGGCTGGCGTGGGCAAGGGCGGTGCAATGCCCATGCCGAACATGCCGGCGACGCCGGCAAAGTAAGGGCATTTCATCTCATCCCTCGCTGGCGTGATGCGGGTGAGGGTTGAGCTGCATAGCTATTTCAATGAACTCACAGGAGGCGGATCATGTATGGAATCGAACATGGCATGGGCTGGGGACTGGGTGGCTTTGGCATGCTCCTGGTCTGGCTGGTCCCGATACTGCTGGTCGTCCTGCTGGTGCGCGCTTTCATCGGGCGGTCGGCCGGACCGGATGACACGCGGCCACGCAAGACCCCGCTGGAAATGCTCGACGAGCGTTATGCCCGTGGCGAGTTTGAGCGCGACGAGTACCTCAAGCGACGCGGCGATCTGGCGCATTAGTTCGCACATGTCACGGTACCGGTCAGCTGCGGCCAGACTTCAGCCAATAAGTCTCGCGGCGAGTCACCCATGCTGCTTTGGCTGAAACACCTGCGCGACAGTTTCCGCGCCTGGCGCAAGCGCAATGCGGCAGCCCACGCCGGGGCAAAACCCTCAGCGTGCTGCTCGGCGCCACCGCCGGGTGCAGGTAGCAGTACCGATCACCCCCTGTAATCCTGCTGCAGCGCGGCTGTTTGCCGCGCCCTGTTCCAGGCAGGATTGTCCGGCGCTAGTTGTCCGGTGCTAGCATTCGCCCCCTCTTATGCGCATCGAACAACTCCGTCAGCGCTTGCACGACCACGGCGCCAGGCCCTGCCATGCCGCGCGCGTGCTGCGCGCCTGGCTGCAGGCCCTGCCGCTCGACAGCGGCCCGGTGCCTGCCGATCAATATTTCCCCTTGCCGGTGCGCGCCGCCTTGCCCGCCCTTGCGGCGGAGCTGGCAACGCTGACGCGCCTGCGTGACGAACATGCTGGCGAGGACGGTTCCGCGCGCCTGCTGGTCGAACTGGCCGATGGCCAGACGGTGGAAAGCGTGTTGCTGCCGAAGGATGGCGTATGCGTGTCGACCCAGGTGGGTTGTGCGGTCGGTTGCGTGTTCTGCCTGACGGGGCAGGGGGGTCTGCTGCGTCAGCTCGACAGCACGGAGATCGTCGCCCAGGTAGTGCTGGCGCGGGCGCGGCGCCCGGTCAGGCGCGTCGTGTTCATGGGCATGGGCGAGCCGGCGCATAACCTGGACAACGTGCTGGAGGCCATCGAACTGCTCGGCACGGCGGGCGGCATCGGCCACAAGAATCTGGTGTTCTCCACCGTCGGCGACCGGCGCGTGTTCGAGCGGCTGCCACAAGGACCGGTCAAGCCGGCGCTGGCGCTGTCGCTGCATTCGACCGACGCTGCGCTGCGCGCGCGCCTGCTGCCGAAAGCCCCGCGCATCGATCCGGCCGAGCTGGTCGCACTGGGTGAAACCTACGCCCGCGCCACCGGCTACCCGATCCAGTATCAATGGACGCTGCTCGATGGCGTCAATGACAGCGACGCTGAACTCGACGGCATCGTCCGACTGCTGCAGGGCAAATACGCCGTGATGAACTTCATCCCCTACAACGCCGTCAGCGGCCTCGCGTTCCGCCGCCCCGCTGCGGAGCGCGCCGCGGCGATGTCGCTCCACCTCTACCGCCACGGCATCCTGACCAAACTGCGCCAGTCGGCCGGGCAGGACATCGACGGCGGCTGTGGTCAGTTGCGGGCGCGGGACGCGGTCCCGCGCCGCGCCTGAAAGTCGGCTCTGGCGGGACGGCGACATGACCCAGAACAAGTCATGCGCACCATGCGCTCAAGGTCAATAAGCGTGTCTTTATCGCATGTCCATGTCAGAGAATCCCGCCGAGCAACAGCCAGCCACCCCAGGCCATGAGTCCCAATCCGGCCAAGTGCGCGACAGGTATTTCTTGCGGGGCAATCTTCTCGATCAGTACGAAAGCGGCAATGGCGGCCACCCAGAGCAGGTTCATCACGCCACCCACAAACAGCAGCGCCATCAACGCCCAGCAGCAGCCTGCGCAGAATGCACCGTGGCGCAAGCCCATTACCAGCGCGCCACGGTGGCCGTCGCGCCATTCGGTGAGGAGAAAGCCCAGCGGCGAGCGGCATTTTGATAGGCAGGCGTGCTTGAGCCGGCTCCATTGAAATGCCCCGGCCGCGACCAGCAGCAGGCCACCCAGCATGGGGCTGGTGCTGACCATCATCGGCGAGAGCAGTGCGGCCTGGTGCAGCCACCACTGGGCCAGTGTTGCGGCCAGGCTGAAGGTGCTCCAGACGATAGCGTAACCAGCCAGAAAAACCGCAGTCGGCACAACGGCATCTCCATTTGCCAGACGATCACGTTGCACGGTGGTGAAGGTGAGAATCATCGGCGAGGCGGAAGGCACCATCATGGCCACCATCATCACCGCCCACATCAGGAACATCAATACGAAATCGACCGCCCCCCAGGGTTGCCATTGGGGCATGGCCATGCCCGGCATCTGCATCTGCATCGGCATCGCGGCCATGCGCCACGCCAGATATATCAGGTAGGCCCAGGACAGCGCGGTAATGCCGGCGAGCCCGGCCAGCACGATACGCCGGTCGCGGCGGTAAATCGCGTTCACATCGATGGCCGACATTCAGGAACTATTCCAGCTGGTGAGGTAGCGTAGCGATGGGCCACTTGTGATCTGACAGAAGCGAGGCCGGCAGCCTTGTGCCGGCCCCTGGTCAGACCTATGCACCCTGATAGGTGAACGGGGAGTGGAAGCCGTTCTTGTTGCTGAACTGCCAGCTCAGGCCGTGATCCTCGTAACGCACTTCTTTCGATCGTGACGCCACTGCGGCGTGGCCGGGTGCGATGCACAGGGGGTGGTTGCTGATGGTGACCTCCGCGCCGCCCTGGCCCTCGATGCTCTCGATAGTGGCTGCGCCGATTTTCCCCATATCAAGGGTGCGTTGTTTGCCTGTGGCGGCAAAGGTCATCGGCACGTTCTTCACGCCAATGACCTCGCCAATATTCGCAGCCAGCAGGGCGGGGTGCCCGCCAGCTTTGCCGCCGAAGATTTGCGTCAAGGCATCGCGCTGGGCTTCACTGGCCTTCTCATCCAGATAGAGCGCGACCTTCCACTTCACCTCGGCCATGTGGCCGGGCGAGTGCACCGCAAGGGCTACGTTCAGCCCGTCTACCTTGACGTCGCCAAAGTTTCCCTGGTCGACATGCCAGGCAACGAGAGCGGTACATTCTTCAGCAGTAGGCGCGCCGAGGAACACACACGGACAAGCCACATCACAATTGCAGGCTTCGAAGTAACTTCCTTTCAGGTTCCATGTTGTCATAACAAATCTCCTCTGTGGTCGGTCCTTGAATGCGACCTGTAAATTTAGGGTACGCCGCTGGAGCATCCTGTTCAACGCTGTTGTCATCATGGTCATTCCGAGCAGTTCTGCAAGTCATCAACTTGTATGCATGCCGCCGCTAAGGCCAGCGTCTGAGTGTCGAATGACAGGCACACTGCAGCCGTATCCCATCAGGATGCTGGCGGGGCACGCGACGAATCTGGCACAATCGCCCCCCATACGACGATGCCGACAGGTAGAGACCATGAAATTTGTAATCAGAACTTTCTTCCGCACCCTGCGGGTTGTGATCGGCCCGTTCATGCTGCTGTGGGAATTTGTCAGGCGGCCCAAGGGGCTGGTGCGCCCACCGGCGCTACAGCAGCAGGTCGATCAGGCCTGCCGCAGCCTCGTCCTGTACCAGTTCAGGACGTGTCCGTTCTGCATCAAGGTGCGGCAGGAAATGCGCCGCCTGTCACTCGACATCGAATTCCGTGACGCGCAGGAAGACCCACAGAATCGCGCCGCCCTCTTGCAAGGCGGCGGGCAGGTCATGGTGCCCTGCCTGAAGATCACCGACCCGTCCGGTTCCAGCGAATGGCTGTACGAATCCGGCAAGGTCATTGCCTATCTGCGCGGGCGTTTTGCGGCGGTCTGAGCCAGCCTGCTGCCGAATTGCCGGACGCAATACGCCGAGAACGGTGAACCGCACTTCACGATATCGCTCGTCACCTGACGTCAGGCAAGCCGCACATGATTGAGAAAATTGTCGAAATCACCCTGCCCATCTTTGTTGTTGCACTGATCGGTTTTTTTTACGCCCGTGCCGTCAAGCCGGATTTGGCGGGGGCCAACAAACTGGTGGTGGATATCGCGCTGCCAATCCTGATTTTCACTTCCCTGTCCACCAAGGAGTTCAACCCGCAAACGGCAGCACTATTCAGCGCTGCCGCCGTCTTGCTGATCGTGCTGAGCGGCTTGCTGGCCTACCCCTTGAGCAGGTTGTCCGGCGCATCCTGGCGGGCTTTGCTGCCGTGTGTGATGTTCACCAATGTGGGGCCGGTCGGCATCCCCCTGATCGTGCTGGCCTATGGTCCGGCGGGCCTGGCGCCGGCCGTGGTGCTGCTGGTGCTGTCCAACATCCTGCACTTCACGCTGGGTGCGGGTCTGATGAGTGGGCGCGTCGATTGGCGCATGGTCTACGCCAACCCCCTGGTGTGGGCCACGCTGCTGGGCATTGGCTTTTCCCAGTTGCAATGGAGCCTGCCCAGCTGGGCAGGGGCGCCCCTGAACATGATCGGCAGCATCCTGGTGCCCATGATGCTGCTGTCCCTGGGCGCCCGACTGTCATCCAGCCAGGTCAGCGATGTCAAGGTCGGGATACTGTCAGCCTTGATTGTGCTGGGGACACGGCTGGTCGCAACATGGCTGATACTGCAATTTCTGCCTTTGCACGGCATTGAACGGGGCGCCCTCATCCTCTTTGCGTGCATGCCCGCTGCCGTGTTCAATTTCATGCTGGCGGATCGCTTTCATTGCGAGCCCAACAAGGTGGCCTCCATGGTCATCGTCGGTCACGTCGCCAGCCTGGTTTGCCTGCCCCTGGGCATCTGGCTTGCATTCATGTGAGTGCGCAGCAAGTCGCTGAATGCGCAAGGACGTCAGGTTCCCTTAGCGGGATTCCAGCAGCTTGACCAGGGTATGCAGGACCCGATTGGCAGGTGTCGGGATGCCCAGCGCCTGGCCTTTGGCAATCACGTAGCCGTTCAGATGGTCGATCTCGCTGCGCTTGTGGCGCGCCAGATCCTGGGCGGTTGATGAAAGCTGGGTCGGCATGGTGCGCGCGATCTTCTGCACGGCCTCCCACATGTCGCCGGGAACGGTGACGCCGGCACCCTGTGCAACATCAAGACACTCCTGCACGACAGCGCGCATTACTTCTTCCACGCCTTCACCTTGAGTGAGGCGACCATAGGGCAGTTGCGTGATCGCGGACAGGGCGTTGTAGGCGCAATTGAGGATCAGCTTGGCCCACAGCGCACCCATTATGTTGGCGGAGATATCCACCGGGACTTCTGCAGCGGCAAACAATTTCACCAGTTCCGCGCTGGATGCCGACGCGCCGATGACCAGTTCGCCGCGGCCATGGTGCTTGACCTGGCCGGCCCCGGCCATTTCGGTGGCAACGTAAACCACCGCAGGAATGACTTCGCGCTGCAACAGGGTTTGCAGCCGCTCGGCATTATCCACGCCATTCTGCAAGGTCAGGATTACCGCGTCAGCATCAAGATGCGGGGCCATTTCCGCAGCGACGTGCGCGGTATCGGTCGACTTGACGCAGCAGAGCACCAGCTTCGCTCCCTTGATGGCGCTGGCTTCGGTGCTGGCTTGAACCGGCACATGCGCCTTGAATGACTGCGTATCCATCAGCAAGCCGTCGCGACGGACCGCCGCCACATGCTGTGGCCGGCCGATCAACACCACCTCATTGCCGGCACGCGCCAGCATGCCACCGTAGTAGCAACCCACTGCACCTGCGCCCATCACCGCTGTCTTCATCTTCTCATCCACCTTGTTCAAGTTGGCGAGTATTGTGGGTTACCAACTGCATGCCAAGCCCGCTCTGCAGGGGAAACCGCCAAAAGCATAACAGTAAGCATGCCACGAGCAAGGCTGGAATGGTGATGGCAAAACGCGAACGCTACTCAGCCAAGAGCAATTGTTGTGCTTTTGACGAAACCTGATGGGCTATATTCTTGGCAAAAGACAAACAGGCGAACCACCCACCCATGCATGCCAAAGCATGAGAAAACGCAGCGAACAGAAAGTGAAACAACAGTTTGCCACGCCGCCCGCAATCTTCGTACTACCAATGCTTGGAAGTCTGCGGGACGCGGACGCCTACAAACCGACCAACTCGGCATGCACTCCCGTATCTTTTACTTTCAACAAGATGTTTTTCCCGCTCGTGCATTCCGGATTGTATGCCACCAACATCAGATGCATATTTCCTGACGGCACGCCAGCGCTGATCACGCATTCATCTGTCCGTACTGCCTCTCCCAATTTCACCAGTGCTTCTTTGGAAAGCGACTCGTCAATATGGACAAGAACATCCGCAATTGAGAATTCCATGATGCAACCCCTCTCTTGGTGTGTGAAATATTTCTAATACCAGTATAGGTCACTAGGTTGCTGTGTCTGACAGATTTGGGACTCGATCCGCCAGCCAGGTTGCAGCGGTCATTGGGAAAAGTCGGCGCTGGCGGGACGGAGTGCCCCGCAGCGGGTATGAAATGCCCCGCATGGGGTACGACGCCAACCGGGGCAATGCGCGCTAACGCACAAAGAAAATCCAGGATTCGACAGATAATAATAGGGTAACTGACGTGCGATGCTTCCGCCCCGCGCTGCGGGTGCCGATCGCGATTGATGATTTGCACAAGGTGTATGGAATCGTTTCCCCTGTGCAGGTAAATTACCGACCATGAACAGCAGAATAAAAACGGAGCGTTAAACAATGATTTTCGGTCCCGGGTATTCGCTGCAGGCAACTGCGGCTCTTGCACTGTGCCTGAGCTTTTTCTCTGGGTATGGGGTGGCGGCAGACGCCGACCTGCCCATCCTTGCAGCTACAGTGCCGGTGGCCAATGGCGGAGCGGGGTTGGGCTTTGCCTCGCGGTTTGAAGACTCGCCCTATCGTGGTGGGGGGACGCGCCATGATTTTGTTCCGCTCTATTTCTACGAGGGCAAGCATGTCTTTCTTGAGGCCTCGCGTATCGGTCTGAAACTCAATGAAACACCCGAATCACGTTTCGACGTGTTCGTCAGTTATCGTTTCGAGGGCTTCCCGTCCGACCTGATCCCGGCGAGCCTGGCCGGCATGGCCACGCGTGAGCCGGGAGTGGATCTGGGACTTGCTTATCAACAACGCAAACCGTGGGGCACGCTGTTTGGCGAAGTGCTGAGCGACGTCGCCGGTGGATCGGGCGGCCACGAAGTTCGGTTTGGCTACCGCCATGACTGGACAATCGGCAAGCTGCAGTTGCAGCCCCAACTCGTATTCGCCGCGCGCGATGCCAAGCTGAATAATTACTACTATGGGGTGCGGCCGGCCGAAGCGACGCTGACGCGCCCTGCCTACGAACCGGGCAGCGGGGTCAATGTCGAGCTCGGCTTGTCTGCGTCGTACCCACTCTCCGAACGCTGGCGGCTGATTGGTGGCGTATCCGCCAAGCGTTGGCCGTCAGGTGTGCGCGCCAGCCCGGTTGTCGAGAATCGCACGCAACTTGCCGGGCAACTCGGCCTGGTCTACGATTTTTCACCGAAACATGACGCCTGGCCCGAGGGTCGGCCGCTGGTCGTCAAGGCGATGTACGGCAAGGCCACCGATTGCGATGTGGCCAAGGTGATGCTGCTCAAATGCTTTTCCACCAATACCATTGACCAGACGCGCATTAGCTCGATTGAACTCGGTCGCCCCTTCATTGAGCGCCTGAACGGCTGGCCGCTCGATTTTGTCGGCTACGTTGGTCTCCTGCACCACAACGAACGCGGACTGCAGGATGACATCTGGCAAGCCAACATTTATATGAAGGCTTATTACTACGGATTTCCCTGGAGCGAACGCGTGCGCACCCGCCTGGGCTTCGGTGTCGGCGTCTCCTATGCGGAGCGCGTGCCTTTCGTCGAACAGCGCGACCAGGCGGCACGCGGACGCAACAGTTCAAGGCTGCTCAACTACCTCGATCCGAGCATTGACTTCAGTTTGGGTGATCTGATCGGCGCGAAGTCCATGAGAGAAACCTATGTCGGCCTGGGTGTGTCACACCGCTCGGGCATATTCGGCTCCTCACGCCTGCTCGGCAATGTGAACGGGGGCGCGAATTACATCTATTCCTACGTGGAGTTTCGCATGTAGTTGCTGTCAGGGCATGTGGCGGCGCGAGCTCAGTTGCCTTTGATAATGATGGCCGCATCATTACGATTCAATAACCGGGGAGTGAATCAAGATGCAAACGCTAGCCGGCATTACCAACGTCGCCCATGTCATTCAGTTGGCGGTCGCCCCGGTGTTTTTGCTCACGGGGGTCGGGGCGATTCTGGCCGTGCTGGTCAATCGCCTGGGCCGGGTGGTGGATCGCTTTCGCGCCCTTGAGCAAAACCTGCCGGCGGTGAAGGAGGCTGCGCTGGTTTCGGTGCAAATCGAAATGGCCAATCTCACGCAGCGTGCCCGCATGATCCACTGGGCCATCGGATTGTGCACCGGCTGCGCGTTGCTGGTGTGCCTGGTGATCGCCACCCTCTTCGTCGGCTCGATAGCGAATGTGGAGATGCCGGCGGTTATCGCGATCCTGTTTATTCTGGCCATGCTCGCGCTGGTCGCCGGGCTGGTGTTCTTTTTGCGCGAGATCGCCCTGGCCAAGGGCAGCATCCATGTAATTCCGCGCTGACGGTTGCACCGTCGGACCGGAAAGCCCGGTACCCGACGTCGTCGGGTACCGGTTCCCAGATTACTTCTTCTTGGCGGCCTTCTTGCCGGCGACGGCGGTCTTGAAGGTGGCGCCAGCGGTAAAGCGCGGCACGGTGGTGGCGGCGATTTTCAGGACAGCGCCGGTGGCCGGATTGCGGCCGGTGCGCGCGGCACGCTTGGAGGGCTTGAAGGAGCCAAAGCCGACCAGTGTCACGCTATCGCCCTTGGCGACGGCCTTGACGACGGTGGCGATGGTGGCGGCCAGTGCCTTCTCGGCATCGACCTTGGTGATATCGGCAGACTTGGCGATGGCTTCGATCAGTTCGGATTTATTCATGGTGTCATTCCTGTGTGAGTGATGGATAAGTGACTGGACGGCGGAAATCTTCTTTGTCTTCGGTAACCTCTTGATTGCCAATTCGACCCGCAATGCATCTGAGCGCGAACCGACGGGAGAGGATGCTACCAAGTGCAAGGGCATATGTGAACGGGTGTAGCGCGCGCCTTTGCCGGAAAGATGCTCACGCCAGCGGCGCGCGACGTCGGTGGTGACTCCGGTATAGAGGGAACCGTCGCTGCATTCGAGGAGGTAGAGGTACCAGAGAACGTGGGACATGGGCTAGATTTTAGGGTGTGTTCTGAATCATCCGGCGGATGATTCAGAACACACCCAAGTCAGGCGACGCTCCGCCCCACGCCAACAGCCGACGGAAAAAGTCGGCGCTGGCGGGACGGCGTCAGCCGGATCGCCACCAGCATTGGGACGGCCTCAGGTCTCCTCCGCCACCATCCGCGTCGAGCGCCGCACACCTGGGCGGCGTGTCTGGCGCACGAATTTCCCCGGGCGGCCGATCGGGCAGTCAGGCAGGGATCAGTTCCCAGTAGCAGACCTGGTTGCGTCCCTTTGCCTTGGCGCATAGCAAGGCGTGGTCGGCGCGCCTGAAGTTGCCTTCCAGGTCTTCATCGACATCCATCACGGTAATGCCAAAAGAGGCGGTTATCTGCAAGCTTTGACCTTCGCTGATGGGGATGGCGAAGTCGGCAAGGTCTTCGCGCAAGCGGTTCAATATGGCCATGGCGTTTTCTGGCCCGGTATCGGGCAGGCAGATCATGAATTCCTCGCCCCCGTAGCGGAAAAAGCTGTCATAGGGGCGAATCTTGTCCTTGATGAAGCGTGAGACGGCCCGCAACACGTCATCGCCAGCACCGTGGCCATGGGTGTCATTTACCTGCTTGAAGTGATCCAGATCCATCAGGCTCAGGCAGCAGGGCGCCCCGGAGCGGCGTGACCGTTCAAGCTCTTCGCCCAGGCGCATGCTCATGGCGTGCCGGTTCCAGGCGCCGGTCAGGTGGTCTACCGTGCAGATCTGGCTGATGATGTGGTTCTGGCAGCTGACCAAGGCCATCTTGAAGTCCATGGCCACCTCCATGAAGTGCTCATAGTCCACGGAGGAAATGGCTTGTCCCTGCTGATGGGCGAGCAGCAGCTTGCGGGCAGCGTCATGCATGTCCTGATGGGGGCTTTCCATGCCATGCAGGGAATATTCACTGTTGCGCAAATACTCCGGCAGGCTGTAGAACCACTTGCCGAAACAGCACTGGCGATACGCATCGACAGCCAGGTCGCCGGGTTTCGGCGCTTCGGCGCAAATCAGCGTCCGATGCAGTTCCTTCAGCCAATGCAGGTGCTTCGACAGGGCGAGATCCAGCTCGCGCAGTATGGAGAGGGCATTTTGCAGCAGTGAGACGGTGTTATTGCTCTGGTTTTTCATGTGCCCCCCGTGCTTTCCGGATCAGTTCCCCTCAGGCACCATCTTGATGGCTCCGCAGGGGCACTCGGTGGCGCAGATGCCGCAGCCCTTGCAGTAGTCGAGGTTGAACTTGAAGCGCTTGCCGGGGCCGAGCTTGATCACGGCGTTGTCGGGGCAGACGCCGTAGCAGTTGTCGCACTCGAAGCAATTGCCGCAGGACATGCAGCGGCGCGCCTCGAACAGGGCATTGGTTTCGTCCAGCCCGCCCAGCACTTCGTCGAAGGTGGATTGGCGGCGGATGATGTCGAGCACCGGTCGCATGGTTTTCGGTGCGTCAGAGTAATACCAGGGGTTCATGCGTTCGAAGGTGGCCAGTTCATGGCGCGGTGGCGGCACCCAGGTCTCGCCGCGCAGCCATGAATCGATGGCGCGCGCGGCCAGCTTGCCGTGGCCGACCGCCACCGTGACGGTGCGCTCGTTGCCAGCCATGTCGCCCCCGGCGAAGACGCCCGGATGGCCGGTCATCATGCCGGCATCGATCTCGATCATTCCCTTGTTGACGACCAAGCCCGGCACGTTATCCAGCAGGGAGAGGTCGGCGTCCTGGCCCAGCGCCAGCACCACCGAATTGGCTTCGATGCGCTCGAACTCGCCGGTTGGCTGCGGGAAGCCCTTGTCGTCGAGCGCCATCTTCTCGACCATGATGTCCCCGCCGTCCTCACTCATGCCGGCTTCCTTGATGGTCGTCAGCCACTTGATCGAGATGCCTTCCTGCAGCGCCTCTTCGACCTCGAAGTGGTGCGCCGGCATCTTTTCGCGGGTGCGGCGGTAGACGATGATCGCTTCTTCCGCGCCGAGGCGCTTGGCGGTGCGCGCCACGTCGAGGGCGGTGTTGCCGCCGCCATAGACCACTACCTTGCGGCCGAGCAGCGGTGCGGATTCGCCTTCCATGTCGCGCAGCACCGCGACGGCATCGAGCACCTTGCAGGCATCGCCGGCGGGGATGTAGGCCCGCTTGGCGATGTGGGCGCCGACGCCGAGGAACACGGCGTCGAAGCCGTCTTTCATCGCCTCGAGAACGTTGGTGACCTTGGTCTGTAGCTGGATTTCAACGCCGAAGTCGGTGAGTCGCTTGATTTCGGCGTCGAGCACCTCGCGCGGCAGGCGGTATTTGGGAATGCCGAAACGCAGCATGCCGCCGGCCAGCGGGCCGGCCTCGTAGATCACCGCCTGGTGACCCATGCGCGTCAGGTGATAGGCCGCGGACAGGCCGGCCGGGCCGGAACCGACGACCAGCACGCGGCGGCCGGTGGGGGGGGCGGCCGGCGCGAATTGCCAGCCATGTTTGTTGGCTTCGTCACCGAGAAAGCGTTCGACCGAGTTGATACCGACTGCCGAGTCGACCTGCTCGCGGTTGCAGGCACCCTCGCAGGGGTGGTAGCAGACGCGGCCCATGATGGCGGGCATGGGGTTGTTCTCGACCAGCGAGCGCCAGGCTTTTTCGTAATTGCCGCTCTCGGCATGGAACAGCCAGCCCTGGATGTTTTCGCCCGCCGGACAGGCGGCGTTGCAGGGCGGCAGCCGGTCGACATACTCGGGGCGCAGCGTGCGCCATGAACCGGTCAGGTTGGCCAGCGATGAACCGGGGTCGAGGGTGATGGCGAAGGGTTTGTCCATTTAGCGGGTTCCTTGTTCAAGGAGGCCGTAGCGCTTGATGTTGCGGTCGGCCTGCGCCTGCAGGTGGGCGATCACGTCTACCTTGGGCTGCTTGCCGAACAGGTGTGCGTAGCGCTTCTGCGGTTTCAGATAGTCCTCCACCGGCAGCGGGTGCCGTATCGCCAGCACCGACTTTATCTCGCCGTACTCGGCCTCGAACACCGGGAAGGTGCCGGTTTCCTTGGCCAGCCGCGCCATGCGGATGGTGTCGTGCGCCGCCGTGCCCCAGCCGAGCGGACAGGGGACGAGGATGTGGATGTAGCGGGCGCCGCGGATTTCCATGGCCCGCCGCACCTTGGCTTCCAGATCACGCAGGTCGGCCACGGTGGCGGTGGCGACGTAGGGAATGTCGTGGGCCAATGCAATGGCCGGCAAAAACTTGCCCTGGCCGAAGACGTTGCCGGGCGCGCTGCCGACCGCCGGCGTGGTGCTGGTGCGCGCAGCCGAAGGCGTTGCCGACGAACGCTGCACGCCGGTATTCATGTAGCCGCCGTTGTCGTAGCAGATGTAGAGCACGTCATCATTGCGCTCGAACATGCCCGACAGGCAGCCGAAACCAATATCCGTTGTTCCGCCGTCGCCGCCCTGGGCAACGACGCGCGTCTGCGTCTGGCCCTTGACCTTCAGCGCCGCGGCGATGCCGGTGGCCACGGCAGCCGTGTTGCCGAAGAGGGAATGGATCCACGGAATCTGCCACGAGGTCTC
Source organism: Rhodocyclaceae bacterium (assembly GCA_013791905.1). Classification (GTDB taxonomy): domain Bacteria; phylum Pseudomonadota; class Gammaproteobacteria; order Burkholderiales; family Rhodocyclaceae; genus Sulfuricystis. Next base: position 262,436 of record VMSX01000029.1, read on the forward strand.
GGGGTAGGGCGTCGAAAACACTTCAAGACAGCCGGTGGCGTTGGCGGCGATGACCTGGCCGTTGGTCGCTTCCATGGCGGCGTCGATGGCGTAGCGCGCGCCCAGCGCCTCGCCGCAACCCTGACAGGCGCGGTGGCCGGAATTGATCGAGTTGAAGCGCTTGTCGCTGGATTGCACGCTGCGCTCTTCGGGCGGCAGCAGGCGGTTGCCGACGGTGAAGGTGCCGGTCTGGTAGAACTTGACGGGTTGGAATGACATAACGGTCTTCCTTTCCTTTAGCGTGAAAAACGCAGCGTTTGCGCCGGGCCGTCCCAAGCAAACGCGGCACGCGGCGCAGCCGCAATCCGCACTTGCGCTGGAAATAGTGCCCCGTGATACACGAGCGCCAGCGAGCCGTTTGGAACCCCACGCGAGGGGGGAGAAGGGGGGCGGGCCATCAGTAGTTGCGTGCGGCGACGACGCCGACATCGCGCAGCAGTGCTTCTGCCACCGGGCCGCTCTTGCGGTGCGCCTTTTCACGTTCGAGCTGGTTGTTGACCACTTTCCAGTCGAGGTCGAGGAAGGTCACCGGATCGATGTTGTCCATTTCCGCCTTGCGGAACACGGCGTGCAGTGACTTCTTGGTGATGGCGCGACCGCCGAGGCCGGCGATCACGGTGTAGCCCTTGAGGCCCATGCCGGTGACGGCCATGCGCACGTTGGTTGCGACAATGCCGCCGATGCCGATGGCCAGGCTCTTTTCGAGCACGACAAAACGCTTGCAATGCTGCAGGGCGGCCGCGACGCCAGCGAGCGGGAAGGGGCGAAAACAGGTGATGCCGAGCACGCCGATCTTGTGGCCGCCATTGTCACCCTGGCGCATCTCGTCGATGACATCCTTGATGGTGCCGAGCACCGAACCCATGGCGATGATGATGGTTTCGGCATCCTCGGTGCTATAGGTGTGCAGCAAGCCGCCGGAATCGCGGCCGAACACCGCCTTGAACTCGGCGGCATAGGCGGGGATCAGCGTCAGTGCTTCCATCTGCTTGGCATGCGCGAGATAGCGCACTTCCATGAAGGCTTCGGGGCCGACCATCGCGCCAATCGAGACCGGTTCGGCCGGATCGAGCACTTGGCGCGGCGAGTAGGGCGGCAGGTAGGCATCGACCTGTTCCTGCGTCGGCATATCGACGCGCTCGTAGGCATGCGTCAGGATGAAGCCGTCCATGCAAACCATGATGGGCAGCGACAGTTCCTCGGCCAGCCGGAAGGCCTGGATATGCAGGTCGAGTGCTTCCTGGTTGGTCTCGGCGAACAGTTGCAGCCAGCCCGAGTCGCGCTGCGACAGGGCATCGGAATGGTCGTTCCAGATGTTGATCGGGGCGCCGATGGCGCGGTTGGCCACCGTCATGACAATCGGCAGGCCAAGGCCGGAAGCGTTATAGACCGCTTCGACCATGTACAGCAGCCCTTGCGAGGCGGTGGCTGTGTAGCTGCGCGCGCCGGCGGCGGAGGCGCCAATCGCCACCGACATCGCGGCGAATTCGGATTCGACGTTGATGAATTCGCTGTTGGTGAGCGAACCGTCCTTGACCATTTCGCCCAGTGCTTCGACGATGTGGGTCTGCGGTGAAATCGGATAGGCGCAGATCACTTCGGGGCGGCACAGCGCCACGGCCTCGGCGACGGCGCGCGAGCCTTCCATTTGCTTAAGCATTGGCAACTTCCCCCATTTCTCCGCGGACGATCTGATAGGCCTCGGTTGCCGCAGCGATATTGCCGGCGGCCACCTTGCCGGAGAAGCGTTCCTCGATCGCCTTGATTACCGAGGCCAGCTGGATGACGTTCGAGATGGCGGCAAAGCCGCCCAGCAGCGGCACGTTCGGCACGGGACGGCCGACATGTTTCATTGCCAGTTCGGTGGCGGACACGGTGCGCAAGCGGGCCGGATCCCAGACCTTCGCCAGATCGGCAAGCCCGAGTTCCGCGTAGCTCTTGCTGGTGTTGATGAGGATGTAGCCGTTGTTCTTGAGGCCGGAGAAGACATCGACCTGGTGCAGCAGGGTCGGGTCCTGGATGATGATCGCATCCGGCTCCATGATCGGCTCGCGCAGCCGGATTTCCTTGTCGTCGATGCGACAGAACGCCACCACGGGTGCGCCGGTACGTTCGGAACCAAAACTCGGAAAAGCCTGGGCATGGCGCCCTTCGTCGAAGGCGGCAACCGAAAGCATCTCCGCCGCTGTTACTACGCCTTGGCCGCCCCGGCCGTGAATGCGAACCTGGAACACGCTGTACCTCCTGACTGCCAATCGCCGACAATCGAACAGACCGGCTAAAAGATAACCTTCGTATTATCCCCCATTCGGAGTGATCCCCTCAAGAGGGCAAGAGGCGTGTTCTTACCGGCTGGCACGCAGCACGGCCAGCGCCGCCTCGTAATCGCAGGCGTCGATGCGGGCGCGCAGTGCGGCCGCTGTCGCCGTGCCCAACCCGGCACGCAGGAGCGGCTCTGCGTCCCGCGCCAAATCGTCGGCCGCCATGTCGCCGATGGCCAGAAAGGCCGCCAGCCGGTCGAGCACTGTCGCCAGTTGCTCGGGATCAACGGCAGCGGTCGACGGGAGATTTTGTGGCAGCAGGCGAATCGCGTTGATGAGTTGCGCTAGTGCGGTGCCAAGTGCCGCGCAGTGTTGGTCTATCTCGGCGCGCCCGGATTCATGGGCGATGGCGGCATGGAGCGCCGTGGCAGCCTCTTGAACCGCTGTCGCCCCCAAGTTGCCGGCCGAACCTTTCAAATTGTGGGCCAGACGCTTGGTCCCTTCCAGGTCGTCGGCCGCCAGTCCGCTGCTCAGGTTTGCCGCGTCCTGGTCGTGGCTGTTGGCGAACAGGGTCAGCAGCCGGACAAATTTCGTCGCATCGCCGCGCACCATGGCCAGGCCGCGCGCCAGATTGATGCCGGGGATGGCGGACAGGTACTGCAACTCGGTATCGGCAAAAGTCGGCGTTGGCGGGACGGCGTCAGACGGTCCGCCGCGTAAATCCGGGGCGGCGGGCGCCGCCCCAGGTTGCGACAACCACTTGTAAAGCGCCGCATACAGCATTTCAGGTTCCACCGGCTTGGCGACAAAGTCGTTCATGCCCGCCGCTTCACAGGCGCGTCGATCCTCTTCGAAGGCGTTGGCCGTCATCGCCAGGATGGGGGTGTCCTGCCAATGCGGCAGGGCGCGGATCGCCCGCGTGGCATCCAGACCATCCATGTGCGGCATCTGCACGTCCATCAGAACCAGGGCGTAAGGTTGGTGTTGTGCCAGCGCCAACGCCGCGCGACCATCTTCCGCCGCATCCACCGCCAGCCCGACACCATGCAGCAGTTCCAGGGCCACCTCGCGGTTGATCGGGTTGTCTTCCGCCAGCAGCAGCCGGGTGCCAGCGTAATACTGGCGCAACAGGGTTTCGGCATTGCGCGTCGCCGTTTCCTCTGCCGGAACGGCCGGCATGATGCCGTGCCCGCGCCGCAGGCAGGCGGTGAACCAGAAGGTGCTACCGACGCCCGGCGTGCTGTCCACGCCGGCGTCGCCGCCCATGATCTGCGCCAGCCGCCGGGTGATGGGCAGGCCGAGGCCGGTGCCGCCGTATTGGCGGGTGGTGCTGGTGTCGACCTGTTCGAAGGGGTCGAACAGGCGGGCCAGGTCGGCGGCGGCGATGCCGATGCCGGTATCTTGCACTTCGAAGCGCACCAGAAGTGCGTCGCCCTGTTCTTCCTGCAATTTGGCGCGCAGGCTGATGTGGCCCTGTTTGGTGAATTTGACGGCGTTGCCGGCGTAGTTGAGCAGGGCCTGGCGCAGCCGCGTCGGGTCGCCGCGCAGCCACAGGGGCACGTGGTCGTCGTCAATGTCGATGATCAGACCCTTGGCCTGGGTGCTGTCGGCAATCATCGAGCGGACGTGGTCGAGGACGGTGCCGAGGGCAAAGTCGCTTTCTTCCAGTTGCAGTTTGCCGGCCTCGATCTTCGACAGGTCGAGGATGTCGTTGATGATGGCGAGCAGGTGCCGGCCGGCACTGTCGATCTTGCCCAGCCGGTCGGTCTGTTCCGGCGAGGCGCCGGCGCGGCGCAGCAGGTGGGTCAGGCCGAGGATGGCGTTCATCGGCGTGCGGATTTCGTGACTCATGTTGGCGAGGAACGCACTCTTGGCCCGGTTGGCCGTTTCGGCCTGGGTCTTGGCGATGCTCAGTTCGGTGGTGCGCTGCAGAACCAGTTCTTCGAGATGATGGCGGTGCAGGTCGAGTTCGACAGCGTTGCGCTTCTTCTCGGCGATGTCTTCCTTGACCGCGACGTAGTGGGTGATGGTGCCGTCGGGCTGGCGCAGCGGGGTGATGATGGCGTATTCGACGTATTCGCTGCCGTCTTTCTTGCGATTGATGAATTCGCCCTGCCATGATTGGCCGTGGGTCAATGCGTCCCACATCGCCACATAAGTTGCCGCAGGCGTCTTGCCGGATTTAAGGATGCGGGGGTTCTGGCCCAGCAGTTCCTCGGCCGCATAACCGCTCACCTGCTCGAAGGCGGTGTTGATATATTCGATGTTGCCGTCGAGATCGGAGATGACGATGCTCTCGGGACTTTGCTCGATGGCCAGCGAGAGCTTGCGCAGGTTCAGCTCGGCCGCACGCGCGGCGCTCTGGTCGCGGAACACCAGCACCACTCCGGTGACTTCATTCGTTTCACCCGCTGCGCGAATTGGTGCGCCACTGTCGGCGATGGGCAGTTCGCTGCCGTCGCGGGCGATCAGCAAGGTATGGTTGGCCAGGCCGACGATCTTTCCTTCGCGCAACACGAGCCGTACCGGGCTTTCCAACGGCTGGTGCGTTTCTTCATTGACGATGACAAAGACCTCCTCCAGCGGTCGCCCGCGCGCCTCGTCGAGCGTCCAGCCGGTCAGCTGTGCCGCGATCGGGTTGAGGAATTCGACATTGCCGGCGGCATCGGTGGCAATCACCGCATCACCAATGCTGTTGAGGGTGACGCCGAAGCGTTGCTCGAGCAGACCGATGGTCTGCGCCTGCTCGGCCTGAATCAGGGCGGTGCGCAGGTGCTGCTGGCGCCAGAACATGAAGATGAGCGCACCGGCTGTGCCAATCGCCAGTAGCATCAGGGCCAGGCTGCTTGCGCCCAGTTGCCGCAGCCCGGCCGTCACCTCCGCCTCGTCGATCTTGGCCAGCAGCATCCAGGATGTGCCCGCCACCGGATGGGCGGCCAGCAGCGTCTCCACGCCGCGATAGTCCGGGCCGGCATAGATGCCGGTGCCGTGCAACACCGCCTGGACGGCGGGGCGCAGGCGTTGATCCATGGGAATGCCGAGACTCATCGGTTCGCCCTCGCCATTGTGCATGCCGGTGAGATGCATCAACTGGTCGCCGTCCTGGCGCACCAGCACGATCTCGCCGCTGGCCGAGGGGCGCGGCCAGGCAGCGATCAGCGGTAGCAGGCCCGGCTCGGTGTTGATGCTGTAGAGCAGTACGGCCTGCGGGGGGCGCTCGGGCGTCGCCGGGTTGCGCACTGCGGCGAGAAAGCCGAGGTGCGCATCGCCATCCTGATGGCGGTGCAAATCGAGTAGCAGGGGAGCGTGGTCTTCGAGTTCCTTGGCGATATGCGGGCGCAACATTTCGGCGTCATGCTCGACCTGGCCGACGGCAAGGAGTCGCTTGCCCTGCATGTCCAGCAATTCAACGCCGGCGTAAGCAGGATCACTCAGCTCGCTTGTGAGGCGGTCGTGGAGTTTTTCCTTGATCTGCGGGTCGCGACAATCCAGCCAGGCACGGACGGCCTCGGCAAAAAATAACCCGGTGGCGCGCCCCCGCATGTACTTGCGTTCCGCCGCCAGCCAGTTTTCGACCTGGCGGGCCTTGAGTTCGGCCACGGCGGCGAGTTCCTCGTGGCGATCGCGCAGCAGATCTTCGGACAGCGCCCGATAAAGAAAGCCGCCGGCGGCGATGATCGCCACGGTAAAGGCGAGAAATATCGCCAGCAGCGTGCCGCCCTGCACGGCGCGGGTGGCGGTGCCAGGGTCAGGCGTCCGCATGGCGCTCGGCGATGGTCACGAAGGCGTCGAAAAGTTGGCGAGGAAGGCGTCGGTGATGTCGGGATCGAAATGCGTGCCGCGTCCGGCCGCAATGATGTCCCGCGCCTCCTCGAAAGGCATGGGTTTCTTGTAGACCCGCCACGAAATCAGGGCATCGAAGACATCGGCCAGTGCCATGAGCCGGGCCGAGGGCGGAATCGTCTCGCCTGCCAATCCGTCCGGGTAGCCGCTGCCATCCCATTTTTCGTGATGCCAGTGGGCGATTTCCTTGGCCAGCATGAGAAAAGGCAAAGGTTCTCCGCTCGCTGTCTCGGCGTGCTCGATGGCGTCCGAACCGAGCCTGGCGTGGGTCTTCATGATGAGCCATTCATCGGCGGTGAGGCTGCCGGGCTTGAGCAATATGTTGTCGGGGATGCCGACCTTGCCGATGTCGTGCAATGGTGCGGAGCGCGTCAGCAGTTCGATGTTGTGTTCGGAAAGAAAGTCGGCAAAACGCGGGTGGTCCCCGAGTTTTTGCGCCAGCAGGCGCACATAGGTCTGGGTGCGCAAGATGTGGTTGCCGGTCTCGGGGTCTCTTGTCTCGGCGAGGTTGGCCAGCGCCAGGATGCTGACCGCCTGGATGCGCTCGTTTTCGGCCATGCGCCGCGCGATCTCGGCTTCGAGGAAGGTGTTTTGGTCCTTGAGCCAGTCACGGGCGCGCTTGAGTTCGAGCTGGGTCTTGACGCGGGCCAGCACGATCGGCGGTTGGTAGGGCTTGGCGATGTAGTCGGCGGCGCCCTGCGCCAGGCCGTGCTGTTCGTCGGCGGTATCGGCGAGGGCGGTGAGAAAAATGACCGGAATGTCGCGGCTGGCCGGGTCGGCGCGCAACCGGTCGAGCACCGCGTAACCGTCCATCTCCGGCATCATCACGTCAAGCAGAATAAGATCCGGACGCGGTTCCTGCAGGGCATAGCGCAGGGCGGTTGGCCCCGAGTTGGCAGCCCGCACCCGGTAGCCCGCAGCGCGCAACAAAACACCCAGCACCGCCAGATTTTCAGGCATGTCATCGACGATCAGCAAAGTGGCTAAGCTCATGGCAGTGGCAAGAAGTTCGTCAGTGTGCAGGGGATATTCCATAGGATATATATGGAACAGGTAATGATCGCACCTTTATCCTGGATTGTGCCATCACAAATATCAATAAACTGCTTGTCATGCTGATTGTCCGGCCTGCCAGGATGTCCAGCACAGGGCTACCGGGAGGCATGCCGCATTGTGTAAAATCGCAGATTCCTGACGGTGTTCGTCGGGAATCGCGACAAGCGGCATTTTGCAGTTCCCGACCGGAGGAAACAAACCATGGCCACCGACAATAACAGCGGGGCGCCCCTCGACGCCGACAGCCAGGAAACCCGCGAATGGCTGGACGCCCTTGAGGCGGTCATCGAACAGGAAGGCCCGGAGCGTGCGCACTTTCTGATCGAGCGTCTGGTCGAGCTCGGCCGCCGCGCCGGCATCAACCAGCCCTACTGCGCCAATACCGAATACGTCAATACCATCCCGGCCGACCATCAAGTCATCGCGCCGGGCGACTATGCCATCGAAAACAAGATCCGCGCCTACGTGCGCTGGAACGCGCTGGCCATGGTGCTGCGCGCCAACAAGGGCGGCTCCAACCTCGGCGGCCATATCGCCAGCTTCGCCTCGGCCGCGACCCTCTATGACGTCGGCTTCATCCATTTCTGGCGCGCGCCGACCGAGCAGCACGGCGGCGATCTGGTGTTCATCCAGGGCCATTCGGCGCCCGGCATCTATGCCCGCGCCTTTCTACTCGGTCGCTTGAACGAAGAACAGCTTGACGGTTTTCGTCAGGATGTCGACGGCAAGGGGCTGACTTCCTATCCGCACCCCTGGCTGATGCCGGATTTCTGGCAATTTCCCACCGTGTCGATGGGCCTCGGTCCGTTGCAGGCCATCTATCAGGCCCGCTTCATGAAATACATGCACGATCGTGGCCACGTCGACGCCGCCGGCCGCAAGGTCTGGGCCTTCATGGGCGACGGGGAGATGGACGAGCCGGAATCGATGGGCGCCATCGGCATGGCCGGACGCGAGAAGCTCGACAACCTGATCTTTGTGGTGAACTGCAATCTGCAGCGCCTCGATGGCCCGGTGCGCGGCAACGGCAAGATCATTCAGGAGCTTGAAGGCGATTTCCGCGGCGCCGGCTGGAACGTCATCAAGGTCGTCTGGGGCGGCTACTGGGATACGCTGCTGGCCCAGGACAAGAAGGGTCTGTTGCGAACCCGCATGATGGAGTGCGTCGATGGCGAATACCAGACCTTCAAGTCGAAGGACGGCGCCTATGTGCGCGAGCACTTCTTCAATACGCCGGAATTGAAGGCGATGGTTGCCAACTGGACCGACGACGATGTCTGGCGTCTCAATCGCGGCGGCCACGACCCGCACAAGGTGTTTGCCGCCTATCAGGCCGCCATGAATCACACCGGCCAGCCGACCGTCATCCTCGCCAAGACCATCAAGGGCTACGGCATGGGCGAGTCGGGCGAGGCGCAGAACATCACCCATCAGCAGAAGAAGATGGGCACCACCTCCATTCGCGCCTTCCGCGACCGTTTCAAGCTGCCGATCAGCGACGACGAGCTGGAAAATCTGCCCTATCTGAAGTTTGCCGACGGTTCTCCAGAACTCGAATACATGCGCGGGCATCGCATGGCGCTGGGCGGCTACCTGCCGCAGCGTCGTCGTGCCGTCGAGCCGCTGCCGGTGCCGGCGTTGTCCGCCTTCGACGCGCTGCTCAAGGCGACCGGCGAGGGGCGCGAGATTTCCACCACCATGGCTTTCGTGCGCATGCTCAACGTGCTGCTCAAGGACAAGACACTCGGCCGCCGCGTAGTGCCCATCGTCCCTGATGAGTCGCGCACCTTCGGCATGGAGGGCATGTTCCGCCAGTATGGCATCTGGAATCAGCAGGGCCAGAACTATGTGCCGCAGGACGCCGACCAGTTGATGTTCTACAAGGAGTCGAAGGACGGCCAGATGCTGCAGGAAGGCATCAACGAGGCCGGTGCGATGTCTGACTGGATCGCCGCCGCCACCGCCTACTCGACGCATGGCGTGCAGATGCTGCCCTTCTACATCTTCTATTCGATGTTCGGCCTGCAGCGCACCATGGATCTGTGCTGGGCGGCCGGCGACTCGCGCGCCCGCGGTTTTCTCGTCGGCGGCACGGCCGGACGCACCACGCTCAATGGCGAGGGCCTGCAGCATGAGGACGGCCATTCGCATGTGCTGTCGGCGACGATCCCCAACTGCATCTCCTTCGACCCGACCTTCGCCTACGAACTGGCGGTGATCGTGCAGGACGGCCTGCGCCGCATGGTGGCCGAGCAGGAGGACGTGTTCTATTACCTGACGGTGATGAACGAGAACTACGAACATCCGGCGATGCCGGCGGGCGCCGCACCGAACATTCTCAAGGGCATGTACCAGTTCCGCAAGGGAGCCGCCAACAACGGCCCGCGCGTGCAACTGCTGGGCTCGGGGACGATCTTCCGCGAGTCGATCGCCGCCGCCGCGCTGCTGAAGGAGGACTGGGGCGTCGAAGCCGACCTGTGGAGCTGCCCGAGCTTCACCGAACTGGCCCGCGACGGCCACAACTGCACGCGCCATCATCTGCTGCATCCCGACGCAGCGCCGTCGGTTTGCCATGTCGCGAGCTGCCTTGGCGATACGCGTGGCCCGGTGATCGCGGCGACCGATTATGTGCGCCTGTTTGCCGAGCAGATCCGCCCCTATGTCACCGCTGGCGGCCGCCGCTATGTCGTGCTCGGCACCGACGGTTTCGGTCGTTCCGACACGCGCGAACAGTTGCGCCATTTCTTCGAGGTTGATCGTTACTGGATCACTCTGGCTAGCCTGCGCGCACTGGCCGACGATGGTCAGATCGAAGCCGCCAAGGTTGGCGAGGCCATCAAGAAATACGGCCTCGACCCCGATAAACCCAATCCCGTGAAAGTCTAAGGAGTCCGCAATGATGGAAGTCAAGGTTCCCGACATCGGCGACTTCAATGACGTGCCGGTGATCGAGGTGCACGTCAAGCCCGGCGATGTCATCAAGGCCGAAGATACCCTGATCACGTTGGAATCCGACAAGGCGACGATGGACGTGCCTGCCCCGGCCGCCGGTACGGTCAGGGAAGTGAAGGTCAAGGTTGGCGACAAGGTTGCCAGGGGCACGCTGGTGTTGCTGCTCGATGCCGCTGCTGGCGCGCCTGCGGCGACGCCGGAACCGGCAACAGCGCCCGCGCCAGCCAAGGCCCCTGCCGCCGCCGCCGCCGCCGTCTTGCCAGCGCCGACTTTTGTCGCACCGGCCGCCGAGGGCGAGGTCTGCGATTTGCGCCCGACCGAGGCCGAACCTACCACGGCCCCGCAGCGGATTACCATGCCGACGCCGGGCGCCACCGCGACCGAAATCCAGGGTGGCAAGGACCGCATCCGGGCGCACGCCAGTCCCTCGGTGCGCCGTTTTTCCCGCGAACTGGGCGTCGACATTCTCAAGGTCAGCGGCAGCGGGCCGAAGGGCCGCATCACCCAGCAGGATGTGCAGAATTTCATCAAGAACGTGATGAGTGGAGCGGCTGCACCGTCAGCGCCCGCTGCCACTGGTGGCGCCGGTTTGAACCTGCTGCCGTGGCCGCAAGTCGATTTCGCCAAGTTCGGCCCCGTCGAGGTCAAGCCGTTGTTGCGCATCAAGAAGATTTCCGGCCCCAACCTGGCGCGCAACTGGGTGATGATCCCGGCGGTCACCTATCACGAGGACGCCGACATCACCGACCTCGAAGCCCTGCGCGTGCAGCTCAACAAGGAAAATGAAAAGGCCGGCATCAAGGTCACCATGCTGGCATTCATGATCAAGGCCGCGGTGGCCATGCTGAAGAAATATCCCGAACTGAACAGTTCGCTGGATGGCGACAATCTGGTTTACAAGAACTACTGGCACATCGGCTTTGCCGCCGACACGCCGCACGGCCTGATGGTGCCGGTGCTGAAAAATGCCGACCAGAAAGGCGTGTTCGAAATTGCCCAGGAAACCTCCGATCTGGCGAAAAAGGCGCGTGACGGCAAGCTGCCGCTCGCCGACATGCAGGGCGCCACCTTCACCATCTCCAGCGTCGGTGGCATCGGCGGCACGGCGTTTTCACCGATCGTCAATGCGCCCGAGGTCGGCATCCTCGGCGTCAGCAAGTCGAGCATGAAACCGGTCTGGGATGGCAAGCAGTTCGTGCCGCGCCTGATCGTGCCGCTGTCCTTGTCGGCCGATCACCGTGTTGTCGACGGCGCGCTGGCGACGCGCTGCAATGCCTATCTCGCGCAACTGCTCGGCGACTTCCGGAGGGTAAATTTATGACCCCCTTCCCCCCATCCCCCTTCCCAAGGCAGGGGGTGACTCAGGTTCGCGGGCTACGCCCGCTCCATTGCGTTGACTCGCTGCCTCCTTGGGGCGGCCCTACGGAGGCAGCATGAGCCCCACAGTTGAAGTCAAAGTACCGGACATCGGCGATTTCAAGGATGTGCCGGTCATCGAGATCCACGTCAAGCCGGGTGATGTGGTCAAGGCCGAGGATGCGCTGATCACGCTCGAATCCGACAAGGCGTCGATGGATGTGCCGAGCCCGGTGGCCGGCACAGTCGAGGCCGTGAAGGTCAGCCTGGGAGACAAAGTCGGCGAAGGTGCGCTGATCGCCCTGATAAAAGTCGGTGCTGGCGATACGGCGGCAGCCGCTCCTGCGTCGGCCGCTCCGCAGGAAATTGCACCCCCCCGGCCCCCGGCTCCCGCCACTACTCCCGCAGCGGGTAGTTACAGCGGCAAGGCCGATATTGAAACCGAAATGCTCGTGCTTGGCGCCGGACCCGGCGGTTACTCGGCTGCCTTCCGCAGTGCCGATCTCGGCATGAAGACGGTGCTGGTCGAACGCTACGCCACGCTGGGTGGCGTTTGCCTCAATGTCGGCTGCATTCCATCCAAGGCGCTGCTGCATGTTGCGGCGGTGATGGATGAAGCACAGCACGTGAGCGTTGCCGGGGTGAGCTTCGCCGCACCGCAGGTCGATATCGACAAGCTGCGGGCGCACAAGGCCAGGGTTGTCGGCAAATTGACTGGCGGACTTTCCGGCATGGCGAAGGCGCGCAAGGTCGAAATCGTGCGCGGCTATGGCCACTTCCTCGACGCCCATCATCTCGAAGTCGAGACGACCACCGGCGCGGCGCAGGAGAAAACCGGCGAGAAAAGAGTCATCCGCTTCGCAAAGTGCATCATCGCCGCCGGTTCGGCGGCTTTCCATCTGCCGTTCATTCCACGCGATCCGCGCATCGTGGACTCGACCGGTGCACTCGAACTAAGCTTTGTGCCGCGGAAGATGCTGGTCATCGGCGGCGGCATCATCGGCCTGGAAATGGCCACCATCTATTCGACGCTGGGCGCGCAGGTCGATGTGGTCGAGATGCTCGACGGCCTGATGCAGGGGCCGGATCGTGATGCGGTGAAGGTGTGGGAGAAGCAGAATGCCCAGCGCTTCGACAAGATCATGCTGAAGACGAAGACGACAGCGGTCGAGGCGAAGGACGATGGCCTCTGGGTGACATTCGAGGGCGCCGCAGCGCCCGCCGAACCGCAGCGTTACGACCTGATTCTGCAGGCTGCCGGGCGCAGCCCCAACGGCAATAAGATCGGGGCTGCCAAGGCGGGGATTGCGGTCGATGCGCGCGGCTTCATTCCGGTCGACAGCCAGATGCGCACCAGCGTGCCGCACATATTTGCGATCGGCGACATCGTCGGCCAGCCGATGCTGGCGCACAAGGCCGTGCATGAGGCGCATGTCGCCGCCGAGGCCGCCGCCGGACAGAAGGCCCATTTCGATGCGACGGTCATTCCCGGTGTCGCCTACACCCATCCCGAAATCGCCTGGGTCGGCCTCACCGAAGAGCAGGCGAAGGCAGCCGAACGGCCGGTCGAGGTGGCGAAATTCCCCTGGGCGGCTTCCGGCCGCGCCATTGCCAACGGTGCCGAATATGGTTTCACCAAGCTGATCTTCGATGCAGAAACCCATCGCGTGGTGGGTGGCGCGATTGTCGGTCCCAATGCCGGCGACATGATCGGCGAGATTGCGCTGGCCATCGAGATGGGGGCCGATGCCGTCGATATCGGCAAGACCATCCATCCGCACCCGACGCTGGGCGAAAGTATCGGCATGGCGGCTGAAGTGGCGCACGGCAGTTGCACCGATCTGCCGCCGCAGCGCAAGCGCTAAACTGCGTGCATCCATTGTAAGGCCGAGGAGACAGCATGACCCAGGACGAACTCAAACAGCAGGTGGCCAATGCCGCCCGCGATTACGTGGCGGAAACCGCGCCGGCGGGCAGCATCATCGGGGTCGGCACCGGTTCGACCGCCAATTTGTTCATCGACGCGCTGGCGAGCATCAAGGATCGGATCGGCGCGACCGTCGCCAGCTCCGAGGCGACGAAAAAACGTCTGGAAGGGCATGGCATCCGGGTGCTTGACCTGAACGAGGTCGACAGCATGCCGATCTATGTCGATGGCGCCGACGAAATCACCGGCAAGCTGGCCATGGTCAAGGGCGGCGGCGGCGCCTTGACGCGCGAAAAGATTGTCGCGGCGGTGGCCGATAAATTCGTTTGCGTCTGCGACGACAGCAAACTGGTTGAGTCGCTCGGCAAGTTTCCATTGCCGGTCGAGGTGATTCCGATGGCGCGTGCCTACGTGGCCCGCGAAATCGTCAAACTGGGTGGGCAGCCCCGCCTGCGCGCGGGATTCGTTACCGACAACGGTAATGACATTCTCGATGTGCTGGGTTTGCGGATCGCCGATCCGGTGGCTTTTGAAACCGCATTGAACGGGATTGTCGGCGTCGTCACCAATGGCCTGTTCGCCTGTCGTGGCGCCGACCTGTTGCTGCTGGCCACCCCGCACGGCGTCAAGCACATGACGCGGTGAGCGCAACACTATGCTGGTGACGCGGCGACTGCAATAAATCCGTCATCAAAAAACCGTAAACTTGATGTAATACTTGTCGATTCTTTCAGGAGCGCCGTGTCATGACCGAACATATCCTCAAACAGTTCGATACCGAACTGGAAGATGTCCGCAGCAAGGTACTGCGGCTGGGCGGGGTGGTCGAGCGCCAGATCATCCAGGCCATGACGGCTTTGCGCAACGCTGATCTGACCCTCTGCGAGCAGGTGATCACTGGCGACCACGAAGTGAACCGGCTGGAGGTCGAACTGGACGAAGACTGCGTCCACATCATCGCCCGGCGTCAGCCGGCGGCCCGCGACCTGCGCATGATCATGACGGTGGTCAAGACGATTACCGACCTTGAGCGCATCGGCGACGAGGCCAAGAAGATCGCCAAGAAGACGCGTGCCATGTACTCCAGCGACATTGCCTATGTGCCGCGCATCGAACTGCACCATTCCGCCGACACCGTTGTCTCGATGTTGCGCCAGGCGCTTGACGCCTTCGCCCGTGCCGACTGCTCGGTAGCCGCGGAAGTGGCGCGGCGCGACAAGGAGGTCAATGCCGAATTCAAGGCGGGCATGCGCCAGCTGATCACCTTCATGATGGAAGATCCACGCACCATCTCGCGCGCGCTGGAACTGCTGTTCATCGCCAAGGCGATCGAACGCATCGGCGACCACGCCAAGAACATCTCGGAGTATGTGGTTTACATGGAAAAGGGCCGCGATGTCCGCCACCTCGGCCTGGCCGGGCTGGAACGCGCAATGGAAAAAGACTGATTTTTGATAATGGAGTTAACGGCGCAAAGTTGCTCGTTTAGCCTATTAATGTAGCCTTTCCGCCGGGCCGCCCCAAGGAAAGGCGGCACGCGGCGCCAGCCGCAATCCGCACCAGAACCAAAATCGGCGCGCCCCGTAATATTCGAGCGCAGCGAGCAATAGTAACCTCCCCGCGCGGGGAGGCTGGGAGGGGCGGGTCTTCTATCAGCTTCGCGGCGGAACGAAGCCACCGACCTGATCGGCGCCGGCGCCAAAGAAATGCTTCTCGACCTGTTCGGCAAGATACTTGCGATGCTGGGCATCGGCCAGGTTCAGGCGATTTTCGTTGATGAGCATGGTTTGCAGGCGGATCCACTGTTGCCAGGACTCTTTCGAAACATTCTCGAAAATCCGCTTGCCCAGTTCGCCGGGCATCGGAGGAAAGTCTAGACCGTCGGCTTCGCGGCCGAGTTTCACGCAATTGACAGTTCTTGTCATGGGGTAATCCTTCAGTCTTTAAAAAATGCGATTTTACAGGGACTTCACGAGTACCTTCGAGCGCCGCTGAAAGTTGTAGAGTTCACGCCGTGCCTTTGGCAAGGCATCCAGCCCGGCTTCGACAAAGCCGCGCTCGGTGAACCAGTGGGCGGCGCGCGTGGTCAGCACGCAGAGGCGCTTGATCTTCAGCGCCTTGGCGCGCGTTTCGAGATGGCGCCGTAACTGATCGCCGAAACCGGCACGCTGGTATTCAGCTAACACCACGAGACAGGCGAGTTCGGCAACCGCCGGTTCACCACGGACGCGCGGCAGCGGATAGAGCGCGGCGCAACCCACCACCACGCCATCATGGTCAAGCAGGGTGAAGCGGGAGATTTCCATCTCCAGGCGTTCGCGGCCGCGTTTGACCAATGTGCCATCCGCTTCCAGCGGCGCGATCAGCGCCAGCACGGCAGCCACGTCGTCCGGCGTTGCTTCGCGCAGGCGCGCCAGCGGGGCGCGGGTCATCACAGTGCCGACACCATCGCGCGTGAATAATTCCATCAGCATCGCGCCGTCCATTGCGCGGTCGAGAAAATGGACGCGGCCGACGCCGTTGCGACAGGCGCGCATGGCGCCCGGCAGCACGCGGGTCACCTCGGGCGACTGCTTGATTTTCTTGGCGAGCAACTGCTCGCATTCCTCGACGGTCAGCGCATCAATGTGGTGGCCCTTGCGGTCGACCAGTCCCGGCGCGTCGCCAAGAAAAATCAGCTTGTCGGCCTTGATGGCGACAGCCACCGCCTCGGCAACTTCTTCCCAGGCGAGATTGAAGATGTCGCCGGAGGGCGAGGCGGCAATCGGCGTGATCAGGACGACGTTTTCCTGCGAAAGATCGGCGCGAATTTCATCCGCTTCGACCTTGCGCACCGCGCCGGCGAACTGCATGTCGACGCCATCCAGCACTCCGACCGGCTTGGCGGAGATGAAATTACCGCCGGTGACGCGCAGAAAGGCGCCCGCCAGTGGTGTGTTCGGCAGTCCCTGCGACAGCAGCGCCTCGATCTCGATGCGGGTGACACCCATTGCCCGCTTGACGGATTCGAGCGTCGCGGCATCGGTGACGCGCAGGCCCTTGTGAAAACGCGGCTCCAGCCCCCGTCCGCGCATCTCGGCGTCGATCTGCGGGCGGGCGCCATGCACCAACACCAACTGGATGCCCATGCTGTCGAGCAATGCGATGTCGTGAATCAGTGCCTGGGCGACGCCGGTCTGCAGGACTTCGCCGCCGAAGGCGATGACAAAGGCGCGGCCGCGAAAGGCGTGGATGTAGGGTGCCGCCTGGCGTACCCAGGCTACCAGGCGGGCATCCGTCAATGCGTTGGTTTCAGTTTCTGCCATGCGTCAGCCCTTCTTGTCGCCTTTTTTGCCGCGGCATTTTCCCTTGGCCGGGGTAGCTGCAGTGGTGGGTAACGTGGCATCGAGTGCCGCCTCGAGCCGCTCGCAGATGGTGCGGATCACCTTGACGCGCGCATAGCCCTTGTCGTTCGCCTCGACCAGCGTCCACGGTGCCAGGCCCGAACTGGTGCGATCGACCATGTCGCACACGGCCTGGTGATAGGCATCCCATTTCTCGCGGTTGCGCCAGTCTTCGTCGGTCAGCTTGAAGCGCTTGAACTCGATCTTCTCGCGCTCCTTGAAACGACGCAACTGCTCGTCCTTGCTGACCTGCAACCAGAATTTGATGACGATCGCGCCGGCTTCTGAGATCTCGTGCTCGAAGTCATTGATCTCGGTGTAGGCGCGCAGCCAGTCGGCCTCGGCGCAGAACCCCTCGACGCGTTCGACCAGTACGCGGCCATACCACGAACGGTCGAAGATCGAGAAGCGGCCGATCCGCGGCACATGCCGCCAGAAACGCCACATGTAGGGCTGGGCGCGCTCTTCCTCGGTCGGCGCGGCGATTGGCACGATCTGGTAGTTGCGCGCGTCCATCGACGCGGTAACGCGCCGGATCGCGCCACCCTTGCCGGCAGCGTCCGATCCCTCGAACACGCAGATCACCGAATGCTGTTTGAAGCGCGGGTCGCGCACCAGTTCGGAGAGTCGCCCTTGCCACTTGGCGAGCTGGTTATCGTATTGCTTCTTCGTCAGCGTGTGTTCCAGATTGAGCTCGGAGATGACGTCGCGGCCGTCGATGTTCGGCAGTATCGGCGGCGCCACCGGGGTCACCTGCTTGTCGGGATCGGCAAGGCGTTGGCGGATGGCGTCGAGGATAACCTTGCCCGTGGTGAGCGAACGGTAGCGATCATCCTCGCCTTCGACGATGATCCATGGCGCCCACGGCGTGTTGGTCATGCGCAGCACATGGCCGACCACTTCCTGCAGCTGGTCGTAGGTCTTGAGTCGGTCCCAGTTCCATTTGGTGACGCGCCAGGCAGTGTGCGGATTTTTCTCCAACGCCTTCAGGCGGCGTTTCTGGCCGTCTTTGGTCAGGTGGAACCAGAACTTGAGCACCAGCGCACCTTCATTGACCAGCATCGCCTCGAAGCGATTGATCTGGTCGATGCGCTGATCCATCTGCGCCTGCGTCATGCCGCCGTCGATGCGATCGTGGATCGGGCCCGAATACCAGGAACCGGCGAAGATGCCGACCCGTCCCTTGGGCGGCAGCGCGCGCCAGTAGCGCCACATGTAGGGGCGTTCGCGCTCCTCGTCGGTCGGTTCGGAGAAGGCCAGCGTCGAGATGAAGCGGGGATCCATCCATTCGTACAAGACATTGATCGTTTCACCCTTGCCGGCACCGTCCTGGCCGCTGACCAGCACGACCACCGGGATCTTCTTGTTTTCCTTGAGGTCGAATTGCGCCTCAAGTAGATCGGCGCGCAGGGTGGTCACTGCTTTCTTGTAGGTTTCCTTGTCCAGCTTGTGGCCCAGTTCTGCGGATTCAAACATTCGTTGCCCTCATTGCAAAGAAACGGTATTGGCTGGTTTTAACGCCAGCGAATGTCATGCAAAAACTAAAAATCACCCCATATGGCCTGCATTGCCGCCAGTACGGCGGCGCCGGCGGTCTCTGTGCGCAATATACGCGGTCCCAGCCGGATCGGCTGAAAGCCGGCGGCTTGCGCAGCCAGCATTTCCCCTTCCTCCCAGCCGCCTTCCGGGCCGATCAATGTAACCAGCGGTGTCGAGGGTTTGGCCAGCTCGTGCAGCGCGATGCCGGTGTCAGGTGATAGCAGCAGACGTAGCGTGTTCTGCCCCTTTGTCTGGGCCAGATAGCGGGGTAAATCAAGCACCGGTGCGACCACGGGCACCTGATTGCGGCCACACTGCTCGCAGGCGGCGCTGGCAATGTTGTTCCAGTGGGTGATGCGGCGGTCCATGCGCTCGCCAGATAACCTGATCACGCTGCGCTTTGCCGCCACCGGCTGAATCGCCGCGACTCCCAGTTCAACGCTTTTCTCCACTACCCAGTCCATTTTGTCACCGGACGGCAGGCCCTGGGCCAGGGTGATCTGTAAGGGGGATTCCCGGTCAGTCGCGTCGAAGGATTGCAAGGCCACGCGCATCATCCGGGACGCCGTCCCGCCAGCGCCGACTATTGTTGCCTGCCATTCGCCGCCGCGGCCATCGAAGAGAATCAATGGTGCGCCCTCTTTCAGGCGCAGTACCCGAATTGCATGATGGGCCGCTGCCTCGGGCAGATCGACCTGCGCGCCCGGAGCAAGGGGAAAGGGACAATGGAAGCGCGGTATCATGGGCTGATTATTTCACAATGCTCCCGTGTTAGAGGCGCCTGCTCATGAAAATCCCCGCGCTTTCCCGACTATCCCGGCTCAAGAAGCTGGCGCTCATCCTGATTGGCCTGAGCCTTGCCACCTTGTTGTTCCTGTGGCTCGCCCTGCCGCGCATCGTCCAGTCGCAGGCGGAAAGAATCGTCGCCGAAAAGACCGGCCATCGCCTGAGCATGGAACGGCCGGAATTCAATCCTTTCGACTTGCGCCTGCGCGTACCCAAGCTGCGTCTGACGGAGCCTGACGGTAAGCCGCTGCTGGCCTTCGATGAATTGCTGGTCGACATTTCCATTACGAGCCTGTCGCAGCGCGCGCTGGTTTTTGACGCCATCAAGTTGAGCAGCCCGGAAGTGACGCTGGTCGAACTGCCCGCGGGTGGCCTCAACTGGCTGCCTTTCATCAACGCGCTGAAAGACAAAGAGGCCAAGCCGGATGCTGAAATGCTCCGTCTGTACGTTCATAGCCTGGTGCTGGCCGGCGGTCGCCTCGATTTTGCCGATCAGCGCACTGCGCCCGGTTTCGCGGCGCGCCTGGAACCGCTGGACTTGAATTTGAGCGGGCTATCCACTCTGTCGGGTGATACAGGGCAATTCAAGATTGCGGCTCGCACTGCGCTGGGTGCCAAGATCCTGCTGCAGGGTGACATGGCGCTGAACCCCGTGACGGCTACCGGCACCTTCAATCTGGAGGACCTGCAACTGGCCCAGTTGGCGCCCTATCTCAAGAGTGTGCTGTCAGAGACACCGCAGGGAACGGCCGCGCTGTCCGCCAGTTATCGGGTCGGCAATGACGGCAACAAGCTGGCTGCGACTATCGATCAGATCACCGCAAAACTCTCCGTACTCCGCTTGCCGTTGAAAGAGCCGGCGGGGGCCGTCGTGGCCATTGAGCAGATCGAACTACAGGATGGGCGCTTCGAGCTGGCGAAGCAGGAACTCACAGTCGGCGCTGTCCGGATCGGCAACGGCAAGCTGGAACTGCCGAAAATCGAATCCCCACCGCAATTTGCCACCTTCACGCTTGAAAATGCACGTATCAACCTGGTCGAACGTCTGGCGACTCTTGGCCAGGTCAAGCTGACAGATGCCCGCGTGTACGCAACCCACGATGCACAGGGGCAGATCGACCTGCTTCACGCTGTCAAGACCAGACCGGCTACGCCACCCGCAACTGAACCAGCGTCTGGCACAACGCCCTGGCGCTACCGGCTCGACGCGCTGGACGTGGGGAATCTGAATGTTGTCCTGCGTGATACCAGTGTGCAGCCCGCGGCCGATCTGGCACTGGAAAACCTTAGGCTGAAGGTCGCCGGGGTGACAGATGATCTTACGGCGCCCTTGCCTGTCCGGCTCGCCTTTGATATCAGGGAAGGCGGGCGTTTCGAAGGCGAAGGCAGCGTCATCCCCGCTTCTTCGTCGGTCGATTTCAAACTCAAGCTGACCGACCTGGTACTCAAACCAGCGCAGCCTTATCTGTCGAAAAAGGCGCATCTGACAATTGCCGATGGGCGTTTTTCCAGCCAGGGTCATATTGGCTACAGCGCCGCAAAGGGCGTCGACTATCGCGGTGACTTCACCCTCGCCAACCTGCGCCTGAACGAAGCAGGGGGCGACAATTTGATCCTCGCCTGGAAAACACTGGAGAGCCGTCTGATATCGCTGAACGCGCAGCAGCTCAAAATGGACGAATTGCGGGTTGACGGCCTGAATACCCGGCTGATCATCGACAAGAACAAGAACAGCAACATCAAGAAACTGATCAAGCCGGCTGCCATCGATGCGGCGCCACCCGCCGCCGCAACAACTCAACATGGCACGCCAGCCTTCCGCTTCGACATAGACCGGATTCGCTTCCGTAACGGTGCCATGGATTTTGCCGACCATTCGCTGATCCAGCCGTTCGGTACGCGCATCCACAAATTGCGAGGCAGCGTCAACAACCTGTCCAGTCGCCCCGGTGCGCCGGGCCAGGTGGAACTCGATGGCGAGGTGGACGAATACGGTCTGGCGCGCGCCGTTGGAGAGGTTGACCTGTTCAACCCCACCGAATCCATGGATCTCAGGGTGATTTTCCGCAATGTCGAAATGTCGCGACTGACGCCTTACGTGGCCACTTTTGCCGGCCGCAAGGTCGAGGCCGGCAAACTTTCGCTCGATCTGCGCTACAAGATAAAACAGCGCCAGTTGCAGGGCGAAAACCAGATCGTCATCCACCGCATGATCCTCGGCGAACGCATTGAAAGTTCAACTGCCGAAGACCTGCCGCTCGATCTGGCCATCGCCATTCTGCAGGACGCGGATGGACGCATCGAGCTTGAACTGCCGGTTGCCGGCAACCTCGACGATCCCCAATTCGACTATGGCCTGATCGTTCGCAAGACGATCAGCAGTGCTCTGGGCAAGATTGTCACCGCCCCATTCCGTGCGCTGGCGGCTTTGTTCGGTGGCGGTGAACAGGCTGACAGCATTGCCTTCGAGGCTGGTGCGGCACAGCTCACGCCGCCTGAACGCGAGAAACTGGTCCGCCTTGCCGAGGTTCTGGCCAAGCGCCCGGGCCTGGTCCTGGCACTGGGCGCAAACTATGCCGAGGCAGATCGCGTTGCGCTGCAGGGCGTGCAATTGCGTCGCGCTGTGCTGGCGCGCGCCGGCCAGCAGGTGGCAGAACGCGGTGACCCCGGCCCCGTGTCGACGCGTCAGCCGAAGGTGCAGGCTGCGCTGGAGAGCCTGTTTGCCGAGCGCATCGGGGCAACCTTTCTGGAGGCCCTGAGAACCGGTTTCCTGCGCGCCAACCCGGACCTGAAAGAAGAGGGCGCGAGCGGAAAAATGATCTCCAGACACTCCGGCCCAGCGTCGGAGAGAGCTGCTCCGGGTGAAGACAGCACTGCACAGAACGCCACGCAAACCAGCGGCGCGGATTTTCATGGCGTCCTGTTCGAGCGTTTGCGCGCGACGGAGGTGGTTACGGATGAGCGCCTGCAAACACTGGCGCAAACGCGCGGCAAGAACATGATTGAAGCGCTCAAGGCTGCCGGCGTGGCGGACGAGCGCCTGCAAGCATTGGCGCCGGAAGCCAGCGAAAGCAGGGACGGCGAGATACCCGTCAAGCTGGTGCTCGAAGCGGCCAAGACTGGCAGCAAGGCAAATTGAAATATCAACACATCATGAGGAGAATACGCCATGGTTAGCACCCCCACCCCCGTCTGTAACTTCGGCTGGCCAGCCGTCGATTTCAACCTGCCCGGCGTCGATGGCCGGCACCACAGTCCTGCCACAGCGCGTGGGCCGAATGGCCTGCTGGTGATGTTCATTTGCAACCACTGCCCCTACGTCAAAGCGGTGCTCGACCGCATCGTGCGTGACACCCGCGAACTCAAGACGCTCGGCATCGGCAGCATCGCCATCATGAGCAACGACCCGAAAGAATATCCGGAAGATTCCTGGGGCAACATGATCAAGGTCGCGCGCACTTTCGATTTCCCCTTTCCCTACGTGCTCGACAACACGCAGAAGGTTGCCCAAGCCTATGGTGCCGTGTGCACGCCGGATTTTTTCGGGTTCAATAGCAAGCTTGAATTGCACTATCGCGGCCGGCTCGACGAATCGCGCAAGGAGGCTGCACCGCCTGATGCGCGCCGTGACCTGTTCGAGGCGATGCAGTTGGTCGCCCAGACCGGAGAGGGGCCGCGCGAGCAGATTCCGGGCATCGGTTGTTCGATCAAATGGAAGAATTAAACGCCCGCCCCCCTTTGTGCGCCGTTGGCGCATCCCTCGCTTTGCTCCGGACCGCTGCTGCGCAGCGTCCTGCGGCCTGCGGCCTGGTGCCCCCTCGCGGGGGGTTCTTACCGGCTCGCGTTGCTCGTTGCTCACGGGGCGCTTCTTTGGGCGGCGGAGCGGGTTGCGGCTGGCGCCGCGTGCCGCATTTGCTTGGGGCGGCCCGGCGCAAACGCTGTATTTTCACGTTAATTGAACACTGACTTGTTCGCCCACCGAGGCGCCCTTGCCCATGCACCGTTGGCGGAGCAGTTGCGTCCCGCCACGCTCGATGAGGTGATCGGGCAGCAGCATTTGCTTGGCCCCGGCAAACCACTGCGGTTGGCGTTTGAATCGCGTACCCCGCATTCGATGATTCTCTGGGGGCCGCCGGGGGTGGGCAAGACCACGCTGGCGCGGCTGATGGCCACGGCTTTCGAGGCGGAATTCATCGCCCTGTCAGCAGTCCTTTCCGGGGTGAAGGACATCCGTGCCGCCGTCGAGCAGGCCGAACTGACGCTCGCCCAGAACGGGCGGCGCACGCTACTGTTCGTTGATGAAGTGCATCGTTTCAACAAGTCCCAGCAGGACGCGTTTCTGCCCTTCGTCGAACGGGGCCTGCTGACCTTCATCGGCGCCACCACCGAGAACCCCTCTTTTGAAGTGAACTCTGCGCTTCTCTCGCGCGCAGCAGTGTATGTGCTGAAAAGTCTCACGGCGGAAGAGTTGCAGCTGCTATTCGCGCACGCGCAAGCGCGTGCTTTCCCCGATCTCGAATTTTCGTCCGAGGCGGTGGAGCGTCTCGTCGCCTATGCGGATGGCGATGCGCGGCGCTTGCTGAACGTGCTGGAAACCCTGCGCACGGCGGCGGCGTCAGCCAAATTTCCGGATGATCGCCGTCTCGTCAGCGCCGACTTTCTGCAGGCGGCGCTGGCGGCCGACCTGCGGCGTTTCGACAAGGGCGGCGATGCCTTCTATGACCAGATTTCCGCCCTGCACAAGTCAGTGCGCGGCTCCAACCCGGATGCGGCGCTCTACTGGCTGGTGCGCATGCTCGATGGCGGTGCCGATCCGCTCTATATGGGGCGGCGCATCATCCGCATGGCCAGCGAGGACATCGGTCTCGCCGATCCGCGCGCCCTGCGCATCGCGCTCGACGCGGTGGAAACCTACGAGCGGCTCGGCTCGCCGGAGGGGGAGCTGGCATTGGCCAACGCGGTGCTCTACATGGCGGTGGCGGCGAAATCGAATGCCGGCTATCTGGCTTATGGCGCCGCGCGCAAGTTTGTCGCGCAGGACACGAGCCGGCCGGTGCCGGAACACCTGCGCAACGCGCCGACCAAACTGATGAAGGAGCTGGGTTTCGGCAGCGCATACCGTTACGCGCACGACGAACCGGAAGCCTACGCGGCGGGCGAAACCTACTTACCCGAGAACATGCCGGGCATCAATTGGTATCGCCCCACACCGCGCGGACTGGAACAGAAGATTGGCGAAAAACTCGCCCATCTGCGGACGCTCGACGCGCAACATAAAAAGCAGCAGAAGGACTGATCACTGCTCGGGGTGATTGGCGACAAACTGACGATAGGCGCGCCGGGCAGCCCTTAGCGCTGTGGTATGACCGCCGCTTTTGGCGTCGTTGATGGCGTTCTTCAGCAGCTCGCGCAATACCTCCACACCATCCTCCGATTGCGCCAGGCAACAGGCCAACTCTGCCGCAGTGGCGAACGGCACATGTTCCAAGCCCGCGATGATGGTCACCTCGTCCTCGGTCAGATCGCTGTAATCAAGGCATTCCTTGATGGAGATCACAGGTATTCCCCATAAAATAGCCAACTTCAGCAACACATCCTAATCTCAGTACACCAGATCAGTTTTTCAAGGACATTTCAATGCTCGACATTCAATTGCTGCGCAACCAGCCCGATTTGGTTGCGGCCGGACTGGCCCGGCGCGGGGCCGCCATTGACCTGGCCCCCTTCGAGGCGCTCGAGGCACAACGCAAGCAGGTGCAGACGCAGACCCAGGATTTGCAGGCCAAGCGAAATACCCTGTCCAAGCAGATCGGCATGCTCAAGGCGAAGGGCGAGGATGTTGCGCCGGTAATGACCGAAGTGGCTGGCTTGGGCGATGCGCTGAAGGCCAATGAGGACAAGCTGGCAGTATTGCTGGCCGAACTGGATGCCTTCGTCGCACAGGTCCCCAACCTGCCGCATGAGAGTGTGCCGGAAGGCCGTGATGAAACTGCCAACGTCGAGGTGTTGCGCTGGGGAACACCGCAGGTCTACGATTTTCCACCCAAGGATCATGTCGAGCTTGGCGAAGGGCTGGGCGGGCTGGATTTCGCCGCAGGAGTGAAGATCGCCGGCAGCCGCTTCACACTGATGAAGGGCGAGATGGCGCGGCTGCATCGCGCGCTCGCGCAGTTCATGCTCGACACGCATACACGTGAGCATGGTTACACCGAAATCTATGCGCCCTATCTCGTCAACCCGGACAGCATGTTCGGTACCGGCCAGTTGCCCAAGTTCGAGGAAGACCTGTTCCGTGTCGAGCGCAGCGACGGCAGTCATTTGTACCTGATTCCCACCGCCGAGGTGCCGGTGACCAACATCGTGCGCGGTGAGATCCTCGACACCGCCAGCCTGCCGCTGAAGTTCGTCTGCCACACGCCCTGTTTCCGCTCCGAGGCGGGCAGTTACGGCAAGGACACGCGCGGCATGATCCGCCAGCATCAGTTCGACAAGATCGAAATGGTGCAGATCGTCGCGCCAGAACTGTCCTGGGAGGCCCTTGAGGAACTGACCGGCCATGCCGAGACGATCCTGCAGAAACTTGCACTGCCCTATCGCAAGATGGCGCTGTGCGCAGGTGACATGGGGTTCTCGGCGGCCAAGACCTACGATCTCGAGGTCTGGCTGCCGGCGCAGTGCACTTACCGCGAAATCTCTTCCTGCTCCAACTTCGAAGCCTTTCAGGCGCGCCGCATGCAGGCGCGCTGCCGCGACAAAGGCGGCAAGCCGCGGCCCCTGCATACGCTCAACGGTTCCGGTCTGGCGGTCGGCCGTACGCTGGTCGCGGTGCTGGAGAACTATCAGCGTGCCGACGGTACGGTGGTCGTGCCCGAGGTGCTGCGCAGCTACATGGGCGGGTTGGAGCTGCTGAGCTCGGGAACCTGACTGTTCTGGTTCAGGCCGCGCAGCTTGCGCTGCAAGGACCCGCCCAGGCTGGGAGGCGTGTGGATGGGTTCGAAGCGCGACAGCACATCGAAATAATTGCGCACGTTCTCGACCAGGATCACCGCCTCGCCACCGCGTGCCCGACCGCTTTTCAGTCGGGTGTAATACTCGGGCCGCGCCATCAGCGGCAATACCTGTTTCATGTCGTACCAGTCGTCGGGATCACGCTTCAGGCCCGGGGCAAAAGCCCGTGCGCCGTTCATGTGACCCATGCCCAGGTTGTAGGCGGCCAGCGCGAACCAGAGCCGATCGGGATGCTCGATGCCGGCCGGCAGGTCATCCCGCAACATTGCCAAATATCTGGCACCGGCATGAATGCTCTGGCTGGGGTCAAGCCGATTGGTGACCTTGAGTCGGTCGGCGGTATCTTCGGTCAGCATCATCATGCCGCGCACCCCGGTGGGTGAGGTGGCGAGCGGGTCCCATTTCGACTCCTGATAGGCCAGCGCCGCCAGCAGGCGCCAGTCGATGCCGGTGATTTCCTGCGCCGCATGAAATTCCTGCCGGAATGTCGGCAGGCGGCTGCGTACATGTTCGAGGAAAACTTGGCTATCGCGCGCATCCATGCGGCGGATGTGACCGAAATAACGATCATTGAGGCGGCGCAGCAAGCCTTCCTGTCGGGCGGATTCGATAAAGCGCGTGGCGCAATCGATCAGGGTGGGACTGGCGGAAGAGATGGCCCAGACATAGGACAATTTTTCCGGAAGTTCGAAAGCGATGGCCAGATCAGGGTAATAGTTCGATGCCACGGCAAAGTGCAGTTCGGTACTGGCCACCAGTTCATGGTGGCGGCGGGCGACGCCGCCCAATAGCTCCAGTTCGTTGATGTCGGCACGCTCGACGATCACGGGCGGCGGCTCAATGTTCATGGCGCGCAGCACCTGCGCCTGCAATGCGCCGGCGGGAACAGCGATTTCGCGTCCGGCCAGCTTGGTGGCGCTATCGACGCGCAGGGCACTGGCGTGCTGGACGATCAGTTGGCGCGTTTCAAGCAAGGGCGGGCTATAGATTAATTGCGGATCGTCCCCCGCCGCGGGAACGGTGGCGCCCAGTGTTGGTACGGCTACGGCCAGATGCACTTTTCCATTGCGCACCATCTCCAGGAGGGCAGGATAATTCGGCGCAACGACGTAACGCAGCTTGACGCCCAGCACCTCGGCAAAAGCTTCGGCCAGATCGCGGCTGAAGCCGTCCATTCCCTCACTGGGCGGCGCAGCTTGCTGAAACACCGGATCGGCTGGCAAGCCGACGACCAGCGGCTGCTCCGGTCCCGGTGGGTCGAGGCGCGTGCAGCCGGCAAGCAGGATCAGGGCAACGGGAATAATCAGGCCAAACCACAGCCGAAGAGTGCGAATCATCAATTCTTCATGCGCTGGAGGAGGCCGCATTGTGCCACGCAAGTGCGGCACGGTTATAATCGCGCTCGCCGGAGGGGTGGCAGAGTGGTCGAATGTACCTGACTCGAAATCAGGCGTACTGCAAGGTACCGTGGGTTCGAATCCCACCCCCTCCGCCAATTGCCTGTACCGCCTGACCTGCATCAAGGACAGAGTTGCAAAGGCGCCGCACACTGTGCGGCATGACTTCCCTGATGAAAATCGTCGCACACCCGCTCTGGCTGGTTGGCTTCCGCCCCTTTTTCGCCCTCGCCTGCCTGGCGGGCCTGAGTCTGCCGCTGTGGTGGGTGTTGGTGTATACCGGCGCCGTCCCGCCAGCGCCGACTTTTGTTGGCCCTTTGCAGTGGCACGCCCACGAAATGTTCTACGGCTTCGGCTGGGCGGCGCTGG
This sequence comes from Rhodocyclaceae bacterium, assembly GCA_013791905.1. Classification (GTDB taxonomy): domain Bacteria; phylum Pseudomonadota; class Gammaproteobacteria; order Burkholderiales; family Rhodocyclaceae; genus Sulfuricystis. The sequence continues at coordinate 290,352 of VMSX01000029.1, forward strand.
GCGGTTTTCTGCTGACCGCCAGCAAGAACTGGGTGGGGGTACGTGGCTGGCACGGTGGCGCGTTGATCCTCCTGGCCGCTGCGTGGGTTTTCGACCGCATTGCCATGAGCCTGGGTGCTGGCTGGCCACCCGAACTCTTCTGGCTGGCGCACGGCCTGTTCCAGGCAGCAATCGTCGCCATGCTGCTGTGGACGCTGTTTGTCCAGCGCGTGCGAGAAAACAACAGCGACAACTACTTCTTCTGGATCATCCTGCCGCTGTTCCTGCCGGCCAAGTTTCTCATCGTGCAAGGCGACTATTTCGCCCTGGGCTGGAGCATGACGCTCGCGCTGTTTCGCGTGGCGTTCCTCATCATGCTGGAACGCACGCAGGTGCAATTCATGCGTGGCGCCTTCAAGGTCGATATCCTGCGCAATCCGCACCTGGACCTTGCCATCAAGTGGCTGGCGGTGATCCTCGTTTTCGGCCAGTTACTGCCCGCCATACTCACCGGGACGCTTGAATTTGTCCTCGCGCTGCTGCTGCTGGGCCGCTTCGTTGGGTGGTATCCACGCAAGGCATTTACGCGGCTCGATATCGGCATCATGTATCTGGGCTACTTGGCTATCGTCACGCAACTGCTAATCAACGCCATCGGTCAATTTGTCGATTTGCCTTGGGTCGGCAGCGTCTCCGCACATGTATTCACTGTCGGTGTCATGGGGTTGATCCTGCCGGCCATGATCGTGCGCATCTCCAAGGGACATACCGGGCGCAACGTCGTCTTCGAGCGCGCGGATAAACTGGTGTTGTGGATTATGCTGGGAGGTTTCGTCGCGCGCGTCGTCGCGCCGCAATTTTATCCGGCCGGCTACACGATGTGGTTGCATCTCGCGTCCGTCTGCTGGCTCGTCGCCTTCGGATTGTTGCTGTGGCGCTACTTGCCATTTTTGCTGACGCCGCGCGTCGATGGCAAGGCGAACTAAAAAGTCGGATCGGGCGCAATTCCCGTAGCGATCGCTTGATGCGGCAGGCGTGAAGCGCTAAGCAGGCACATAGGAGGCCTGCAGGCAGGGTTTGCTGGGTTGCACCCCTACACCGAAATTATTCTTTTCCGTTTGAGCGCAGTGCCAAGCGGCGCTAGCCGGCGTTGTGTCTTCAAGCGAACAGGAGCGGGTTTCCGGAGTTGTGGCGTCGACGCAATCGACCCTCAGGAACTTTTGCTACATGACTATGCATGCAGCGAAGGCGTTCAGTGCCGGCGGCGCTGTGGGGCGTTCGGTGTGCGGCCTTCAATGTGACGGAAATTGATGCGCCCCTTACTCAAATCGTAGGGAGATAATTCGAGGGAAACCTTGTCGCCAGCGAGAATGCGAATGTGATGTTTGCGCATTTTGCCTGCGGAATAAGCCACCAGATCGTGACCATTATCCAACTGCACGCGAAAGCGTGAGTCAGGGAGCACTTCAAGTACTACACCATTCATTTCGATAAGTTCTTCCTTAGCCATAAGCATGCCTCCATGGAAGATTGAAAATAAAAAAGCCCGGCATGCGCCGGGCTTTTCCGGTAAGGCGGCGCTAATCTTTAGCGCATGACGCATGCGTCATGCCGTCAGTACTTAGTCGGCCGCGTTAATGTTCGACGCCTGCAGACCCTTGGGGCCCGTGGTAACGTCGAAGCTGACCCGCTGGCCTTCTTTCAGAGTCTTGAAACCCTGGCCTTGAATTGCGGAGAAGTGCGCGAAAAGGTCGTCGCCACCGCTTTCGGGTGTGATGAAACCAAAACCTTTTGAATCATTGAACCACTTTACAGTACCTGTTGCCATGTCTTGAATATCCTAAAAAAACAAATAAAGGGGCGAACCCCGGAGGGACGATAGTCAAGACGGCTGGGTGATGAAGGTAGAAATACTGCGGGAGCCGCGGGTACTGAACCGAACAACAATGACACTGCTTGAAAATCGCTGGCGCGAACTATGCACTGGATTTCAGATTAATGCAATGAATATTTCCCTGCATGGCAAAGTACAGCGTCTTGTTTTATAAATGCATTGGGGCTATATTGGCTCGAAGGAGTCTGTTTCGGATCTTGTCTATGGCTGCCACTTCTTCTATTGCGGGTTCGCAAACTGTTACGCAAAGTGCGCTGCAGGAGTTGCGGTTGCAGCAGGCCAGGCAGAATGCCGGGAGGGCTGAACAGGTTGCCCGCTCCTTGCAGCGGCAGGCCGCTGATGCACAGCGCGATGTGGACCGTGCCGAAGCGAGTGCCCGGTCTCTAGCGGTGCAGTCGGAACAGGCGCAGAATATTGCGGGCCGGGTTCGACAAGGGTTGGCGGCTCTCAGGTCCGTCGGGGAGATGCAGTCGCGGTTGTCTGCTACCGTCGATCAAGTTAGTGTTCAATTAGGTGTTGTGCCAGTGACGAATGAGAGTGCAGAAGTGACCTCGGCACCCACGCCAGTTATCAATACATCCGGGCAACTTACGGGGACTGTAGTGAACACCACGGCTTGACTGGTGAGTTTAGATGGAGGTGATATGGCGATCAATAGTGTGAGTTCAGCGAGTAGTGCAGTTCAACAACAGCAGCAGCAACTCCAAGTGGCGGCCAATCAGGCACAATTCCGGACGGTCGAGGGTTCGCGCCCTGATGGCGATGCAAACAGAACCCCCCCAGCACAGACAACAGCCAGGCAGCCTGAGCCGGTGCAACGCATGCAGCAACCCGAACAGATCGAGCGTCCGGAGCCACCCAAGCCTGTGATGAATGCGCAAGGGCAAAAAACAGGTACCATCATTAATACGACTGCCTGATGGTGCGGTTGGTGCGTCCATATATGAATAATCGCCGGGTGCCGGATGGGTTTTTCCGGTGACCCGTTTTAGTTGTTCCTAATCAAAAAACCATACCCCGAGGAGTTAATGCCATGAATAAGTCTGAACTTATCGAAGCCACTGCAAAGGCAGCTGACATTTCAAAAGCAGCAGCTGAGCGCGCGCTTTCCGCCTTGATCGATGCAGTGGTCAATGCGGTCGCCAAGGGCGACGCCGTCACTTTGGTTGGCTTCGGAAGTTTCAAACCAGTTAAACGTGCTGCTCGTACTGGCAAAAACCCCAAAACCGGCGAAGCGTTGAAAATTGCCGCTACTACCGTACCAAGATTTTCTGCTGGTGCGGGTTTCAAGGCTGCCGTTTCCGGCAAGAAGGCCGTGAAGAAAAAATAAGCTGCTTAATTTTGCCGGCAGTCGTTGCCGGTAAACTTTACTTGCCATGAAAAAGCCAGCCCGCAGGCTGGCTTTTTTTTGCCATGAAGAAAGAGACTTACTTCTTCACTTCAGCCGGTGCCATGGCCGGAGCAGCGCCTTCGGTCGGCTTGGCGGCATCAGCCGGAGCAGCAGCGGGAGCCGCAGCGGCATCGGCAGCAGGTGCGGGAGCCGGTGCCATGGCCGGAGCCGGGGCAGCAACAGGTGCGGGAGCCGGAGCCGGAGGAGCTTCTTTTTTGCCACAGCCAGCAAGAGCAAGAGCGGTCAAGGTCAATACGAGGAGGGAGGCTTTCATGGAAGGAATCCTTTAGAAATGTTCATGGGGTATCGTTTGGCATTTAGCCAACGAGGATCGCATATTAGTCCATTCTAACGTGTCTGGCTAGCCCATCGGAAGCGTCCCGCGGGACGGAAGTTTACGCACCAAATAGCTGCGTGGACGGATGGTGCAGGGCCCTCACTGATCAAGGCTGAGCTTTTCCTTCAACCAGTTGAACGTCCAGAGTAGCGCGGCTTCCAGATGGCAAGCCGCTGCGGGGCTCAATCCGGCACCCAGTTCGAAGCTTTCGCCCCGAATCGCGAGCAGATGGCACGGCGGCGGAGCTGCGCCGTAGAGATCGACATAAACTTGCATCACTGCTTCAGGGGTGATGGCGTGGGTACTGAAACTGGCGTCGTGTGCTGGCGCAAGCAGGCTCGTGCTGAAGGGTGCTGCGGCAGAAAAACTTGCATCGACGAAGAGGATGCACTGGCGGCCTTGTATGTCGAGCGCGTTTTCCACCTGCAACTGGAAGTCGGTAAGGCATTCGACACCCGGCAAGCCGAGCGACTCGATGCGTTCGATGAACAGCGGCCCGAGCGCATCGTCGCCCCGGCTCGGATTGCCCCAGCCGAAAATCAATATGGGTGCTGTCAAGATGTATCTGGCTCAGGACCTTGGACAACTGTCGTTCATGTTGCGTGTCATACGATCGATCGCCGTCCCGTCAGCGCCAATTAATTCAACTTCCAGCGGCATCTTCCCGAGAGCATGGGTGGCACAGGAGAGACAGGGATCGAAACAGCGAATGGCGACTTCGATGTGGTTGAGCAGTCCCTCCGTCAATTCGCGACCGTCGAGATACTGTTTTGCCACAACGCGGATCGCCTCGTTCATCGCCTGATTATTGTGGGTGGTCGATACGATGAGGTTGGCGCGGATGACCTGATCGTGCTCGTCGACGCGGTAATGGTGGATCAAGGTGCCGCGCGGGGCTTCGATGACGCCGACGCCGCGCTCTTGACGTTTACCGCTGGACATCAGTTCCTTGCCGCACACATCGTCGTCGTGCAGCAGATCCTTGATCACCTCGGCGGCATGCAGCATCTCGATCATGCGCGCCCAATGGTAGCCAAGCGTGGCGCCCGTCGCACTGCCATTATCGAAGGCCATGAACTCGCTGCGCTCCTTGTCGGCCAACGGTGTCGGAATGAAATCGCATTGCGTTACGCGCGTCAGCGGACCGACACGATACCAGCCGGTATCCGACGAGCCCATCGCGTTGAAGAAGGGGAATTTCATGTAGCTCCAGGATTTCACGTCCTCGGAGATGACGTCCCAGTAGCGGCTGTAATCGAAATGGTCGAACAGGGTGCTGCCGTCGGCACGGCGTGCACGCAAGCCGCCATGGTAAAGATCCATGGCACCATCGGCACGCACCAGTCCCATGTTGTGGGCGCTGATGCGGCCGAAGCTGTTGTAGAACTCCAGATGCTGTTCGAACAGTTGCTTGATCAGGTTCACTGCATCGCGGCTCCAGGCGATCATCTGGTAGATGTCCTTCTGCAGCGTGGCACGTTCCTCGGCGGTCAGTGACTTGTTTACCCCGCCGGGAATCGAACCGGTGCCGTGCACCCGCTTGCCGGCTGTCATGCGAATGATTTCCTGACCGTACTTGCGTAGTAGCACGCCTTTCTTGGCTATGTCCGGATGCGCTGCGATCACGCCGACGATATTGCGGTGTGCGACATCGGAGTCGAAGCCGAACAACAGGTCGGGTGAGGACAGGTGGAAGAAGTGCAGGGCGTGCGATTGCAGAATCTGGCCGTAATGCATCAACCGGCGGATCTTTTCGGCGGTCGGCGTGAGTGTTGCCCCGACGATCATGTCCATTGCCTTCGATGCAGCCAGATGGTGCGACACCGGGCAGATGCCGCAGAGGCGTTGCACCATTACCGGCACTTCCCAGTAGGGACGTCCCTCGATGAATTTTTCGAAGCCTCGGAATTCGGTGATGTGCAGGCGCACTTGCTGAACATGGTTGTCGTCATCGAGTAGGAGGGTGACCTTGCCGTGGCCTTCGACGCGCGATACTGGTTCGATGGCGACGCGTTTGAGGTTCTCGGGGTGGCTGGCGGTTTCCAGTGCAAAGGGCATTGGGTTTTTCCTCAATCGTAACGAATCAGGCCGTGGCCGAGGCGTGGCGTGTGTCCGGCAAGCAGGTCGGTGAGAAATTTCCAGATGGCATCACCCGATGGTGGGCAGCCCGGCAGAAAGTAATCGATATTGACTACTTCATGGATCGGATGCACATGGTTGAGCGGTAGCGGCAGTTCAAGATCGTTAGGAATCTGCGTGCCTTGCACAAGACCCTCTTCAGTGACGTACACCGCGGCGAGGATGTCACGCAGGTCGAGGTGATTGCGTTGCGCGGGTAGACCGCCATTCACTGCACAGGCACCCAGCGCAATCAGGATCTTGCAGTTGGCGCGAAATTCGCGCAGCACATGCACGTTTTCCGCATTGCAGACGCCACCCTCGATAATGCCGATGTCGCAGGGGCCGCAATGCTTGATGTCAGTGAGCGGTGAGCGGTCGAATTCAATGAATTCGAGCAGTTCGAGCAGGCGCTCGTCGATGTCGAGAAACGACATGTGGCAGCCGAAGCAACCGGCCAGGCTGGTGGTCGCCACCCGCAATTTGACTGGTTTGCGCGGGGCGTTCATGACCGTCCTCCCGGACCAGGCATGACCGGCTTGAATTCGTCAACATGGGCGGAGATCGGTGCGTCGTCGAAGTGACGTTGACCAATGGGCACGGCGAACCCCATGCGCTTCGGCAGGATCACGCCCACTGGACAGACCTGCGCGGCCTTGTCGGTGAGGCTGAAGTTGGTGTCGGCCAGTCTGCCGGATTCGGCATTGACCACCAAGTGTTTTTTGATGCCGCGTCCGGAGAGGGCGAAAACGAATTTGCCATCGACCTCGGTGCTGGCGCGGATGCACAATTCGCAGAGGATGCATCGGTTGAAATCGAGCAGCACGTCAGGGTGTGAAGCATCCACTGGCCGGGTGGGATACATGAGGTTGAAGCGCGGCGTCATCACGCCCAGTTCATAACCCAAGGCCTGTAACTTGCAAAAACCACTTTTTTCGCAGGAAGGACAGAAATGGTTGCCTTCGATCAACAGCATCTGCACGAGGGTGCGGCGCTTGTCGAGAATCTCGGGGGTGTTGCTTTCCACTTCCATGCCGTGGGCGGCTGGCGTGGTGCAAGAGGTAGCCGGGCGTCCGTTGATCTTTACGGTACATAGCTTGCAGCTGCCATGTGGCCGGAACTCTGGGTGGTAGCACAGATGTGGAATGAACACGCCAGCGCTCAGCGCGGCCTGCATCACGCTCTGGCCTGGGGTGAAGGGAATTTCCTGGTCATCGAGGATAAAAGTATTGGTCTCGCTCATTGGGCGATCTCCGATTGCGTTTCCAGGTGCGCGCCGGCGTCGTCGCGACCGGTCATCTGCCGGGCTTGCGACAAGGCGGCATCGAGGTCGAAGGCGGGCACGAATTTGAGCAGTTTGAGGCGACGCTCATAGGCCGGGCGAAACTTCTCCAGCGTGTAGAGCAGGGGATTACAGGCGGTGTGACCCAGGCCGCAATGAGCGGTCGTCTGCAACAACCGGTTGAGATGGAATATCTCGTCGATATCGGTACGCGTGCCATTGCCATCGGCAATCTTGTCGACCAGGTTTTTCAGCAGCGTGGTGCCGACCCGGCACGGCGTGCAGAACCCGCAGGATTCGTGGGCGAAGAAATGCACGAAGTTACGTACCACCTCAAAAATGTCGCGCTGCTGCCCGAAAACCATGAAGGCGCCAGCGGTGGGAACATCGCCGAAGGCGATGCGCCGATCGAATTCGTCCCGGTTGAGACAAATGCCCGATGGACCGGAAACCTGCACGGCTTGAGTATTGTGGGCACCGCATTCCTCCAGTACCTGACGCACCGTGACGCCGAATGGATACTCGTAAATGCCTGGCCGCTCGCAATCGCCTGAGACGGAGAGGATCTTGGTCCCGGTGGACCGCGCACTGCCGAAGCTGCGATACCAGTCGCCGCCCTTTGCCGCAATCAGTGCTGCCGAGGCAAATGTCTCGACGTTATTGACGACGGTCGGTTGATTGAGAAAGCCGTTGGTGACGGGGTAGGGCGGGCGGTTGCGCGGCACACCGCGTTTACCTTCCAGCGACTCGATCAACGCCGATTCCTCGCCGCAGACATAGGCGCCGGCGCCCAGATGTACCTCAATGTCGAAGTTGAAGCCCTCGCGGCCCAGAATGTTCTCGCCGAGCAGTCCCAGTTTGCGGCGTTTTGCCAGAACGGCATTGAGCGGTTCCAGCAGATAGCGATACTCCCCGCGTAAATAGACGAAACCCTTGTTGGCGCCGATGATGTAGGCGGCAACGGTCATGCCCTCAAGCACCAGATCGGGCTGGCGCGTCAGGAGCACACGGTCCTTGAAGGTGCCGGGCTCGCCTTCGTCGGCGTTACAGACGACATAGCGGGTGCGTCCCGGTGCGTTGTGACAGGCTTCCCATTTCAGGCCGGTGGTGAAGCCGGCGCCGCCGCGACCGCGCAGGGCGGACTTCTTGATTTCATCCAGTGTCGCCGAGGCCCCGATGTCGCTGGCCTGCATGGACTCATGCCATGAACGCTCGCTGAAGGAGGTTTCAACCTCGGTTGCCGCACCGCGCGCAAAGCTGATGCGCAGCGCTTCTCCGGGGGGCATGGTGTTGGTGAGCAGAATGTCGGCGCGGCGAATGTTGTCCTCGATCTTGAACCATTCAGCCGGCCATTCGGTAATCGGCGTTTGGTTGTGGATCAGTTCCACCATCTGATCGATCCGCTCCGCTGTCATGTGCGTGATGGCACGATAATTAACCAAGATGGCGGGACCCTGATCGCACATGCCGGTGCAGGAGGTCGTGTCTACACTGACCAGACCATCAGCCGAGACGCGGCCAGGTTCGAGCCAGAGTTTTTTGCACATGGCCTGCATCAAATCCATGTTGCCAAGCATGCGGTCGGTGATGTTGTCGCTCCACAGCACGCGGTAGCGACCGAGTGGCGTGGTATGAAAGAAACTATAGAAACCGGCGGTGCTCTCCACTCTGGAGCGGGGCCAGTTGATGCCTGCTGCGATCGCGGTGAGGGTTGCTGGCGAGAGCCAGCCAAGCTCCTCCTGCGTTTCGCGCAAAATCTGCATCAGGCGCGTGCCGTCTTTGCCATGACGGACCAGCACTTCATTGATTGCATCGGTATCGTTCATGTGTTTCCATTCAAAAAACACGCTAGACCATCGGGGCAGGCTACTCCATTCACGCTACTGAATTTTGCGCTGGATCAAATGAAATATATCGACGAATTTCGTGACGGCAAGTTGGCGCGTGTCCTGGCGACGGCGATTGCAGCGGAGGCTAGGCCAGACCGGCGCTACGCCTTCATGGAATTTTGTGGCGGTCATACGCATGCGATTTCGCGTTATGGTGTCAGTGACCTTTTGCCGACCAACGTGCGAATGGTGCATGGACCGGGCTGCCCCATTTGTGTGCTGCCGATTGGCCGCATCGATATGGCCATTGCGCTGGCGCTCGAACATGATGTGATCCTGTGCAGTTATGGCGACTGCCTACGCGTGCCGGCCTCTGATGGCTGCTCGTTACTGAAGGCCAAGTCGCGCGGCGGCGATGTGCGCATGGTGTATTCAGCGGTGGACGCCTTGAAGATTGCCCGTGAGCAGCCTGCGCGGCAGGTGGTGTTTTTCGCCATCGGATTCGAGACCACGACGCCGCCGACGGCAGTGGTGATCAGGCAGGCTGCGGCAGAAGGGCTGAAGAATTTCAGTGTGCTCTGCTGCCACGTGCTGACTCCCGCTGCGATTGTCAGCATCCTCGAATCACCCGGGCTGAGCAAGGCTGATGTGGTGCTACTTGATGGTTTTATCGGCCCGGCGCATGTGTCGACGGTGATCGGCAGCCAACCCTATGAGGGGTGCGCAGTTAAATATCGTAAGCCAGTGGTCATTGCTGGCTTCGAACCGATTGATGTGATGCAGGCGATTCTGATGCTGATCCGGCAGGTGAATGAGGGACGCGCCGAGGTGGAAAACGAATTCACGCGTGCGGTGACGCGCGAAGGAAACCGCAAGGCGCAAGATCTCGTCGCTGATGTGTTTGAGTTGCGCCCCAGCTTCGAGTGGCGCGGTCTGGGGACAATAGCGGATTCGGCGCTGGCAATCAGACCGTCATATGCCGGGTTTGATGCCGAGCGGCGCTTTGCGCTAGTCTATCGTGCCGTAACTGATCACCAGTCATGCGACTGCGGGGCCATTCTCCGCGGGGTCAAACAGCCGCGCGACTGCAAGCTGTTCGGTACTGTGTGCACCCCGGAAAATCCGGTCGGCTCCTGCATGGTTTCATCGGAGGGAGCCTGTGCTGCGCATTATACTTACGGACGCGCTACGCCGCAGAACACCAGTGAGTCGGTGAACGGATAAACGGCGCTGGCATCTTGAGGATGCCAGCGCCGTTCGGCAACTGCGCGAACCGCGAAGGGTCGAGGGTTCAGAGACCCTTGACAGCTGCGGAAAGACGGCTCTTGTGACGTGCTGCAGCGTTTTTGTGAATGATGCGCTTGTCAGCGATGGAATCGATGATGCACTGCGATTCCTTGAAGACGGCCTGGGCGGCAGTCTTGTCGCCAGCAGCAACAGCCTTGCGCACCTTCTTGATTGCGGTGCGTAATTCGGAGCGCTGACTCATGTTCTGGGCGCGGCGCTCGACAGCTTGACGGGCGCGCTTGCGGGCTTGTACGGTATTGGCCATGTGTTATTCCGGCTAAATGATCGTTATTGAGTGATCGGTGAAAAGCGCGAGATTATAATGCGGGCTGCGCGCCTTTGCAAGGTGCTTTTAGTTCCGGCGCAGGGTGAGTTTGCCTGCTTTCACAGGCATCAGCCTTTCCTGCAACTTCGCTTTCCTTTTTGGTGCTTTCCCGCTTCGTTGCGCCCGGAACCGTTACCATCGCAGAATGAACCTGCTTCGCACCCTTGCTACGGTTAGCAGCATGACGCTGTTGTCGCGCGTTCTCGGTTTCGTTCGCGACTTCGTCATTGCCCGCACCTTCGGCGCCGGCATGCTGACTGATGCCTTTTTTGTTGCTTTCCGGCTGCCCAACCTGTTGCGCCGGCTGTTTGCCGAGGGGGCCTTCTCACAGGCTTTTGTGCCTCTCTTGGCAGAGTATCGCAATCAACGAAGTGCAGATGAAACCCGCCAACTCGTTGATCGCGTCGCCACCCTGCTGTTTATGATCGTACTGGTGGTGGCGGCACTCGGCGTGATCGGTGCGCCACTGCTGATCTATGCGACGGCCCCCGGTTTTGTGCCAGATGCGGACAAATTCGGGTTGACGGTGACGCTGACCCGCATTGCCTTCCCCTATATCCTGTTTATGTCCATGGTCGCTCTTGCGGCCGGGATACTCAACACTTGGAGCCGTTTCGCGCTGCCGGCCTTTACGCCCGTATTGCTCAACTTGTCCTTTATCGGCATGGCACTGTTCGCCGCGCCTTATTTCGACCCGCCGGTGCTGGTGCTGTCTTGGGCGGTGTTTCTTGGTGGCTTGTTGCAATTGGCAATCCAACTGCCCGCCTTGCGCCGCATCGGCATGTTGCCGCGCTTCGACTTCGCGCCGGGCGATCCTGGGGTCAGGCGGGTGTTCAAGTTGATGGCGCCCGCCGTGCTGGGCGTTTCGGTATCCCAGGTGTCGCTGCTCATCAATACCATCTTCGCTTCCTTCCTGGTTGCCGGCAGCGTGTCATGGCTCTACTACGCCGACCGGTTGATGGAGTTTCCGGCCGGTCTGCTGGGCGCGGCGCTGGGCACGATCCTGCTGCCCAGTCTTGCCAGAGCTCACGCCAGTGACGATCCACAGGCATTTTCCGCCCTGCTTGACTGGGGGCTGCGCCTGACCTTTATGCTAACCCTACCAGCGGCCGTCAGTCTTGCCATGCTGGGCGTCCCATTGATCGCCACCCTGTTTCAGCATGGCGCGTTCACCGCTGCCGACGTTCTGCAGACCCGGCTGGCGCTGGTGGCCTATAGCATCGGCCTGACCGGCATGATTCTGGTGAAGATTCTGGCGCCCGGCTTTTATGCGCGCCAAAACATCAAAACGCCCGTAAAGATTGCCTTGCTGACCCTGGTGGCGACTCAGGCGATGAACCTCGCCTTCATCGTGCCTTTCAAGCACGCCGGCTTGGCGCTGTCCATCGGGCTGGCCGCCTGTCTGAATGCGGCCCTGCTCTACTATGGGCTGCGCCAGCGCAAGCATTACACGCCCAGTCCTGGTTGGGGGTTGTTCCTGCTCAAGATCATGCTGGCACTGGCTGTATTGGTCGCCACGCTCTGGTTTGGCATGGGCAAGGAGGCCGACTGGCTGGTTGCACCTGCACTTGAGCGTGTGGCGCGGCTTGCCGGCCTGGTGGGAGCCGGAATGGCGGTCTACCTGGCAGTTCTTTGGCTGCTAGGATTTCGTCTGAACGACTTTCGCCAGCGCGGATCTACCTGATCTGTCTTTGCCGTTCCGGTTGTTGTTGGCGGGTGCCTGCGCCGTCCAATATTGCAGGCGGCGGACCGCCCAGCGCCGACTTTTGGTTTCGGCCGCGCCATTGCGCTTAACCGGCTCAAGCCGGTCAGCCTTCGCCAAATGTCGGGATAAAAATCTGCCTACTCGCCGTCTCGCCAGTCCCACGGGGATTCCCTTCGGTCACGCCGACTTTTGTAACTGGTCTCATACAAAAAAAACGGGCAACCCGAAGGTTGCCCGTTTTACTTACTGCTATTAATTCAGAATCACGCAACCAGCGGCACGATCAGCAGTGCCACGATGTTGATGATCTTGATCAGCGGGTTGATCGCCGGGCCGGCCGTATCCTTGTAGGGATCGCCAACGGTGTCGCCGGTAACGGCCGCCTTGTGCGCGTCCGAACCCTTGCCACCGAAATTGCCTTCTTCGATGTATTTCTTGGCGTTGTCCCAAGCACCACCGCCGGTGGTCATGGAGATCGCCACGAAGATGCCGGTAACGATGGTACCCATCAGCACGCCGCCGAGAGCACGCACGCCTGCACCAACGCCGTCCACTTCGGGCATGAGGAAGTTCATGCCGAGGGCGACAACGACTGGCACCAGTACGGGCAGCAGCGAGGGGATCATCATTTCCTTGATGGCGGCCTTGGTCAGCATGTCGACACAGGTGCCGTATTCCGGCTTGGCTGTGCCTTCCATGATGCCCTTGATCTCGCGGAACTGACGACGCACTTCGACGACGATGGAGCCGGCGGCGCGACCGACGGCTTCCATGCCCATGGCGGCGAACAGATAAGGCACCATACCGCCGATGAACAGGCCGATGATGACTGCGGGGTCGGACAGGTCGAAGAGGAACTTGACACCCGGCTTGAAGGCTTCAAGCGCGTGAGTAAAGTCGGCAAACAGCACCAGCGCGGCCAGGCCGGCGGAACCGATCGCGTAACCCTTGGTCACTGCCTTGGTGGTGTTGCCCACGGCGTCGAGCGGGTCGGTTACGTCACGGATTTCCTTCGGCAGATTGGCCATTTCAGCGATGCCGCCAGCGTTGTCGGTGATCGGACCGTAGGCGTCAAGCGCAACGATGATTCCGGCCATCGACAGCATGGAGGTCGCAGCGATGGCAATGCCGTAGAGACCGCCGAGCAGGTAGGACGACCAGATGGCTGCGCAAACGGCCAGAACCGGCAGTGCGGTGGAGCGCATCGAGACACCAATGCCGGCGATGACGTTGGTGCCGTGGCCCGTCGTCGAAGCTTGCGCGATGTGACGCACCGGGGCGTACTCGGTTGCCGTGTAGTACTCGGTGATCACGACCATCAGACCCGTCAGCACCAGACCAATCACCGCTGCGCCGTAAAGACGTAGATGACCGCCGCCGCTGATGCCCATGACGGCATCGAGAATGTTGTCGGGGAGGAAGTAGGTGGTGATCGGGTAGAAGGCGATCAAAGCCAGGACGCCAGCGACGATCAGGCCCTTGTACAGCGCGGTCATGATCTTCTGGCCAGGCGTATATTTGACGAACATTGCACCGATGATCGAGGCGATGATCGAGAAGCCGCCCAGTACCAGCGGATAGATCACGGCCTGCTGTTCGAAGCCCTTGAGAATCAGCGCGCCGATCAGCATGGTGGCGATGATGGTCACGGCGTAGGTCTCGAACAGGTCGGCAGCCATGCCCGCGCAGTCGCCGACGTTGTCGCCGACGTTGTCAGCGATAACAGCGGGGTTACGCGGGTCGTCTTCGGGAATGCCGGCTTCGACTTTGCCCACCAGGTCGGCGCCAACGTCAGCGCCCTTGGTGAAGATGCCGCCGCCCAACCGCGCGAAGATCGAGATCAGCGAGGAACCGAAGCCGAGGCCGATCAGCGGATGCAGGATCTGGGTCATCGGGACATCGCCCATGGTCGACTTGAGGAAGGCGTAGTAACCCGCGACGCCGAGGAGACCGAGGCCGACCACCAGCATGCCGGTGATGGCACCGCCCCTGAAGGCGACGTTAAGCGCGGCGTTGATGCCTTGCTTTGCGGCCTCGGCGGTACGCACGTTGGCGCGCACGGAAACGTTCATGCCGATGAAGCCGGCCAAGCCAGACAGTACTGCGCCCAGGATGAAGCCGACTGCCGTGGCAGTACCCAGGAACATCCAGATCAGCACCGCCAGTACTGCGCCGACCATGCTGATGGTGGTGTATTGACGCTTCAGATATGCTTGCGCACCTTCTTGAACCGCTGCGGAAATTTCCCGCATCCGGTCGTTGCCGGTTGCCAGCCCAAGAATCCACTGGGTAGAAATTAGACCGTAGGCAATAGCGCCAACGGCACAGACCAACGCAAAAATCAGACCTTCTGACATGACATAGACCCCCCTGTTTCCAAAATGAAATGTGATGAATTAAAACTGAACGAGATTAAAGCTTGAACTCCGGCAACTTTCTTGTCACAGCAACGTTCTTCAACGTTACATATTTTGGCAAACCATCTGCGCCATAAGGCGGATAGTCCTCACCTTTCATCAGTGGCGCGAGGTACTCGCGACACTTGGCGGTGATGCCGAAGCCGTCCTTGGTGATGAAGCTCTTTGGCATCATCTTCTCGACGTTGGCCACCTTGGCCAGCGGCGCCATGCCAACTTTCCATTTATATGGCTTGTTCGAGGTCCGTTCGACGGTCGGCATGACCGAATTATGGCCTTGGAGAGCGAACTCGACTGCTGCCTTGCCTACGGCATAAGCCTGGTCTACATCCGACTTGGAGGCGATATGACGTGCCGCGCGTTGCAGGTAGTCTGCGACGCCCCAGTGGAATTTGTGTCCCAGCGCATCTTTCACCATGTTGGCGACAACCGGTGCAGCGCCGCCCAACTGGGCATGGCCAAAGGCATCGCGCGTACCCTGCTCGGCGAGGAACTTTCCATCCGGGTAGTGGCAACCCTCGGAGACGACGACGGTGCAGTAACCAAATTTCTTGACCAGACCATCGACCTTGGCGAGAAACTTCTTCTGATCGAAGAGCACCTCAGGGAACAGCACGACGATCGGCAGTTCTGTTCCTTCCGATGAGGCCATCGCTCCGGCAGCAGCGATCCAGCCGGCATGACGCCCCATCACCTCGAGCACGAACACCTTGGTCGAAGTCTTGGCCATCGAGCGTACGTCGTAGGTCGCTTCCAGCGTGGACACGGCGATGTACTTGGCGACTGAACCAAAACCGGGACAGTTGTCAGTAATCGGCAGGTCGTTGTCGACCGTCTTGGGTACATGGATAGCCTGTAGCGGGTAACCCATGGCCTTGCCCAGTTGCGACATCTTCAAACAGGTGTCAGCAGAGTCGCCGCCACCGTTGTAGAAGAAATAACCGATGTTATGGGCTTTGAATACCTCGATCAGGCGATCGTACTCGCGCTTGTTGGCTTCCAGGCTCTTCAGCTTGTAACGGCATGAACCAAAGGCGCCGGACGGCGTGTGGCGCAGGGCAGCGATAGCAGAAGCAGACTCCTTGCTGGTGTCGATCAGATCCTCGGTGAGCGCGCCGATGATGCCGTTTCTGCCGGCAAAGACCTTGCCAATCCGGTCCTTGTGCTTGCGCGCAGTCTCGATCACGCCACAGGCCGAGGCGTTGATGACGGCTGTAACGCCGCCCGATTGTGCGTAGAAGGCGTTAATCTTCTTGGCTGCCATGAATTAGCTCTCCCGTGGCTTATTTCAAAGCGGAGAAGGCATTGTCGCGAATGTCCTCGACCTTGCCCATGCCATTGATCTTGCGGTATTTGGGTGCGCCGGCGGCACCGCTTTCGGCCCACTTGGTGTAGTAGCCGACCAGCGCCTCGGTCTGCTGGTGATAGACCTCAAGACGCTTCAACACGGTTTCTTCCACATCATCGGCGCGCTGAATCAGCGGCTCTCCCGTAACGTCATCCTTGCCTTCGGCCTTGGGCGGATTGAATTTGATGTGATAGGTGCGACCCGAGGCGACATGCACGCGGCGACCGCTCATGCGACCGACGATCTCGGCATCCGGTACGTCGATTTCAAGCACGAAGTCGATGGCTACGCCAGCATCCTTCATCGCATCCGCCTGCGGAATGGTGCGAGGGAAACCGTCGAACATATAACCATCCTTGCAGTCGGCTTCTTTCAGGCGATCCTTGACGAGGCCGATGATGATGTCGTCGCGCACCAGGCCGCCGGCATCCATGATCTTTTTGGCTTCAACGCCCAGCGGGGTGCCAGCCTTGACTGCGGCGCGCAACATGTCGCCGGTGGAAATTTGCGGAATGCCGAACTTTTCCCTGATGAAATTGGCTTGGGTGCCTTTGCCGGCACCGGGTGGGCCCAATAGAATCAAACGCATGCGTGTCTCCTCTGTTATCGTCCGTTTGCGATGGTTATCTGCTAAACCGGCGAATTCTCCCACTTCTGACAGGAGAATTCCCTAGATTTTATCTATTACAGGATAGCTGTCCTGATTAGTGCGGTGCAGCAAAAATGGCCCGCACCCGCGTTAAATCCTCCTGCGTATCGACGCCAGGGGAGGGGGGATGGGTACAGGTTATAACCTGAATGGCGAAGCCGTGCCAGAGTGCGCGTAACTGTTCCAGTGCCTCCCATCCTTCAAGGGGCGCCGGATCAAGGGCGCCATACTGGCGCAAAAAGTTTACGCGATAGGCGTACAGGCCGATGTGCCGTTGTGCAATGAAGTTCGCCGGGAAACTGTCAGCTTGTTTGGCAAATCCGTCACGGTGCCAGGGAATCGGTGCCCGCGAAAAATACAGTGCGCGACCGTTTTCAGCCGTTACTACCTTGACGACGTTGGGATTCATGAACTCAGTGATGTCGGTGATCGTGTGCGCAGCGGTGGCCATGGCAGCTGCGCGATCGTTTTCCAGCGCTCGTGCCACGGCGGTTATCACGGTCGGATCGATCAGTGGCTCGTCGCCCTGCACGTTAACCACGACCGCATCTTCCGGCCAGCCGAGCTGTTGAGCAACTTCGGCAATCCGATCGGTTCCGCTCGGGTGATCTGCGCGCGTCAGCGTCACGGCATGACCATGCGCGGCAACAACGTCCCTTACCCGAACATCATCAGTCGCAACAATGACCTCGCTGGCGCCACTGGCAAGTGCTGCTTCCACCACCCGCACGACCATGGGCTTGCCGGCAATGTCGGCCAAGGGTTTGCCGGGCAGGCGCGTCGAAGCGTAGCGGGCCGGAATGACGACGCGAAACGACATCAATAATTATTCTTCCGTCGGAGTGAGCTGGCGGGCCTCGTCTTCCAGCATCACCGGAATGTCATCCTTGACCGGGTAGGCGAGTCGACAAGGCTTGCAGACCAGTTCGGCCTGGGGCTTGCGGTAATCGAGCGGGCCCTTGCAGAGCGGGCAGACGAGGATTTCAAGCAGACGGGGGTCCATCGATTTTCTCCAGAACAAAGTGGGCAAGGTCGGGTTCGATGCGGGCTTCGACCGGTAACACCCAGATCGGCAGCGGGGTAAGGCCGGCGCATTTTAGCGCGTCCTTTTCCGTCATCAGGATCGCATCGCCAGCAAAGCTTAAATCGGTGCTGGTGTAGTGGTGGTGATCGGGAAAAGCGTGGGCTACAAAATCCAGACCCAGCGCTGTCAGATGGTCGAAGAAGCGCTGTGGTTCGCCGATGCCAGCGACTGCATGAAGTTTGCAGCCGGTCAGGTCGCTCGCCATACAGGTGATGCCCGGATCTTCGAGGCGATGGAAGCGTTCGCCAGCCAGTTGCATCCTGAATACAGGTACCTCCGCTACCGGGGCGCTTGCCTCCCCGTTCAGTACGATTGCATCTACTGACCCAAGGCGACTCGCCGGCTCGCGCAACGGGCCAGCCGGGAGCGGCCAGCCGTTCATCAGGCCGCGTCGGTCGATCACGGCTATTTCAACAGTGCGCGCCAGGCGATAGTGCTGCAGGCCATCGTCGCAAAGTATCAGGTCGCAATCAGGATTTTCCGCTAGCAAGGCTTGTGCCGCCGCTACGCGATCTGTGCCGACATAAACCGGGCAGTTGGTACGCTGCGCCAGCAGCAATGGTTCGTCGCCCACGTCGGACGCCGTAGCGCCAGCGCCGACTTTTCTTACCGCCATACTATTGCCGCCATAGCCGCGACTGACAATGCCTGGTTTGCGTCCCGCTGCAGTCAATTGTATTGCGAGCCACAGTGTCAGGGGTGTCTTGCCCGCGCCGCCGGCGATGATGTTGCCGACGACGATTACCGGCACTGGCAGGTGCACGGTGGTTAGCAGACCCAGCTGATAAGCGGTACGGCGTAAGCGTGAGAGTAGGGCAAACAGCAGACCGAAAGGCCATAACGCAAGCGCAGCAGGCCCGCGCTTGCGCCAGAGGCTGGTCAGGGCATCACTGCTGCGTTTGCTGGGTGGCAAAGGAAATGTGCGAAAGGCCGGCGTTCCGTGCGGCCTGCATGACGTCGATCACGCTCTGGTGCGTGGCCTTGGCATCGGCGTTGATGATGATGACCGGTTCGCGTGCCCCTTCGGCGGCGCGGCGCAACACAACACCAATCGCCTCAACGCCGCCGGTCACTGGTAGCTTGTTCACCAGCACGCTGCCGCTGGCGGTGACTGCGACATCGATGTCGTTGGATTTGTCCTGTTGCGACTGAACGTCAGCAGTCGGCAGATTTATTTCAAGACCGGCGAATTTGGAATAGGTCGTGGTGACCATGAGAAAAATCAGGATCACCAGAAACACGTCGATCATCGGGATCAGATTGATCTCCGGTTCGGCGCGGGGACTGCCACGCTGGAAGTTCATGATGCCTCCGCCGGGCCGCCCCAAGGAGGTATCCGCCCACCGGTGGGGGGTAGCGAGCCGGTTTTGCGAGCGTGGGGGGCCATTGTTACTTGCGTTCCCCGTGCAGTAACTCGATCAGCTTCAAGGCTTGCAGCTCCATTTCAATCACGCAGCTATCGACAAACGCACGAAAATGCCGGTAGGCGATCATCGCCGGAATGGCAATGATCAGGCCAAACCCGGTGTTGTAGAGCGCGATGGAAATGCCATGCGCGAGTTGCTGGGGATTGTGACCGACGCCGGTGGCCGAGCCGAAAATCTCGATCATGCCGACGATGGTGCCGAACAGGCCCATCAGCGGTGCCATTGAGGCGATGGTGCCAAGGGTAGTAAGGAAACGTTCAAGTTCGTGGGCCACGCCGCGGCCGGCTTCCTCGACGGCATCCTTCATTATTTCGCGGGAACTGTTGTTATTCTTGAGACCTGCCGCGAGGATGCGCCCGAGTGGCGAATGGGCATTCAGCCGCGCCAGAAATTCTTCAGTGATCCCGCCACGCTGATATTCGGCAATGGCGCTTTGCAAGAGGCCGGGCGGTACGATTTTGGCGCGCCGCAATGCCGTGCTGCGCTCGATGATGAGTGCAACGGCAATGACGGAAGTTATCAGCAGAAACCAGATCGGCCAACCGGCAGCCTGAATGATTGAAAACACGGGCAGTCCTCCCGGACACTACTAGCAGAGCCAGCACTTTACTACGAACCGGGACAGGCCATGTTGCGTCGGCAATGCGGAAAAACAGCGGTTTCCCCCCTGTTGTCTTCGCTTGAAATGAAATTCTGCGCCAAGTCTGGCGCATACAATGACTGCATGGATTCCGCCCCGGATATTGCCAATATTGTTGATGACTGGCTCAGGCAGTTTGCTGCCTATCCCGCCGCGCATGCTGCGCTGGCACCGGTTGCTGTCTTTCGCGAAATTGGCGCACCAGCCGATCTTTCCCTTGTCGTGCCAGCCCTTGCCGCGCTGGCTGCCGAGGCGTTGGCACGTGATCGTACGCTCTGGATCGTCACTGCCGACGATAGCCTGCTGCCCGATATCTCCAATGCCCTCGACCTGCGCTTGAGACCGCTTTGTCTGGTCCTGCCGGGGGCCGACTACGCTGGCAGCATTGCCCTGCGCGCCACTCTGTCGCTTCTGAAAAGTCGCCTGACGCGGGCTGCCGAGGATAGCAAAGGCCCGGCCTGGGCCGCCATGCGTACCCGCCTGCGCGTTGATGATGCACTCTGGCGCTCCTGTCTAGCCTGGAGTGCACGCGGACTCGACCGCGAGACGCCGCCAGCGGCAATCGGCAGCCTGTTTCCGGTGCGCATCGGTCCGTGGGCATTGGCCGAGCGCCTTGCCGCTCCCGCCGATTGGGTGATGCTGATTCAATCCGGCCAGTTACCGGAAACAGTCCGTACGCCATGGCCAGATGCAAGATGCACCCTGATGCTCGCCACAGGATTTGTCAGTGGTGTAACCAGTCTGGTTGTCGTTGATGAAGCTATCCGTCTACGTGCCGAAATCGAGGTGCTGGGCCAGGAATTGGCGGAAATGGAACTGGAACTCGCCACTGCGCAAGGCGAATTGGCCGGATTTACCGAGCGCTACCACGCGCTGATCGCCGGACGGATAGCCGACCTCGATCGCATTCAAGCCGACTTGGCGCAAGCCAAAATGCAGCGCACCCCTGACGACCCGGCCCTTGATATGGCCGCCCGACAAGCTGCGGCACGTGCTCAACAAACTCGCCGCGAAAGCGCCGCCTATGGTAACCGCGATGCCAGTGGCGAACACTCAACGGAACAAGTTTTTAAACCCAGTAACGACCTGAAAAAGCGCTTTCGCCAGCTGGCGCAAAAAATTCATCCTGATCGTGCCTGTAATGAAGCTGATCGGGCTTGGCGCACCCAGCTGATGAGCGAGGCCAATCGCGCCTACCGCGCTGGCGACATTCGTAGTCTGGATGAGGTATTTGCTCTCTGGCTCGAAGGTCAGCACGGTAACCGATCAACGCTGTCGGGTGCCGTCCCCTCAGCGCCGACTTCCGCAGGCGTCGATGCGCTGGCTGCCGAGGTGACAAGAATCCGCCAGCGCCTTGTCGCCATCACTACCGAACTCGATCGGCTCTATGGTTCGAAACTCTACGAACTGTTTGCCGCTGTACGCGTCGCCGCAAAACAGGGGCGTGACCTATTGCAGGAAATGGCCCAACGGCTGGACGGCCAGATAGAGCAGGCCAATAACGAACTGGACCGGCTGGATCCAGTCGCGGTGAGTTAAAGCAGGATTTCCAGACCCTCGCGCCCCAGCATGACTTCGCAGCCGGGCTCCGGATGGCGACTCATGGCTTCTGCAAAAACTCTTTCCAGTTCATCGTCACTGCGGGTTGGTTCGTGGTGCGTGCAAATCAGTCGTTTGGCGCCAATGCGCTGCGCCAAATTTATGGCATGGTCAAAAGAACCATGCCCCCAACCGATCTTTGGCGGATATTCGGCCAGTGTGTAGGCTGTATCGCAGATCAGCAGATCCAGTTCACCTAGGGCGGCATACAGTTCGGTGTAACGGTGGTCGATCATTGCCTGATAGTTGGCGTGCTCGGGGTCATCGGGGGGGTAGATGTTGGTCCACGGTTCATGGTCACCGGTGAAAAACATCGATCGGCCATTGCACGCGACGCGGTAGCCCAGGTTGGGGACCGGATGGTTGAGCAGCACGGGTGTCACGGTCGCATCACCGACGCTGACGGGATTCCCCACGGTGAGCGTTTCATATTCAACACCGGCACGCAATTCCGCTTCGCGAATCGGGAAGTAGCTATATTGCATTTGTACATTCATCACCTGCTCGATGCCCTGCATCGAAACAAGATCGTAGGCCCCATGGATCCGTACCGTGTTGCCCGGAATGTAGAGCGGGACAAAGAAGGGGAGTCCCTGAATATGGTCCCAGTGGGTATGGGTGATGAAAATGTTCGCGGTAATGGGCAGGCGCGCGAGCAGAGTTTGTGCGAGAGGGAAAATGCCGGTGCCGGCATCGAGGATGATGAGATTGTCATCGTCGCTACGCACCTCAATGCAGGTGGTGTTGCCACCATAGCGCACCGTACGGGGTCCTGGCGAAGGGATCGAGCCACGGACGCCCCACATGGTCACTTTCATTGTTGCTCCTTCATTTTTCCGTGCCAATCTGCGCGAAGGCCTGAGCGTCGTTAACGATTTTCTGCAGGTCACCCAAAGCGGTGATTACCGTTTCGATGTTCTCGCCGAAGCGGGTAGGCAGTGATGCCAGCTCTACTTCGCGCCAGGGATTGCCAGAATCGCCGAAGGCAAGCTTGCGACAGATGGCATCAGCCATGCGCAGGCAATCGAGCATCGCCGAAGGTGCCGCATCGGTGGCATGATGGTCGCGAATGCAGTTGACGAGCGGCTCGGCAAATTTCCATTTTTTTGCCAGCAGCGCTCCGACAAAGGCGTGGTCGGCACCGATGACCTCGATCTCGGCTTCATAGAGCGGCTTGCCGCAGTCGACGGTAATCGCCAGAGCCTTCATGAATTCGCCGACCATGAACTGGGCAAACACCACCTTGCCGAAGTCATGCAGTAGTCCGGCGATGTAGCAATCACCCGGATCGGCTTCAGCGCGTGCATGTTTCTCGCAAAGCAGGCGCGCAATCGAGGCCACCGAGAGTGAGTGCAGCAGATAGCGCTGGATATCGAAGCCGGTCGTATTGAAGCGGGGCAGGATGCCCACAGCCGCAAACGACAATGCCAGATTCTTGATGGTGTTGATGCCCAGATAGACGACCGACTGGCCAACCGAGGTGATCTTGTTGGGCAGGCCGTAGTAGGCCGAGTTGATAACGCGCAAAATCTTGATGGTCATCACCGGGTCCTTTTCGATGACGCCAACCAGGTTTCTGGGCAGGCAGTTGATGTCGCGCGTCATTTCCAGAATCACCTGCACGCTTTTCGGAAAGGCAGGCATGCGCTCGACGGCGGTGGTCAGCTTGCGTTCGAGTTCCAGCGTCAGTTGTGGCATCGGGGGAGACAGGTTTGAATGAAGCTGTCTCGATTATATCGGCAGGAACGGTCAGACTGCCGCTACCCGATCGTAATACCGCGCACGATAAAGCAAGCGGCGCTGGTCGGGGGTTTCGGTAAATCGGCTGCGGTCGTGCAGCACGTTGTTGCAAACGAGCCCCATGCCTGGCTCCAGTCGGCCTTGCAGTGCCCACGTCGATGTCGCGAGGATGCGTGCCAACGCAGTAACGGCAGCTTGGGTCAGCGGGTCGCAGTGCCAGAAAATGCTGACCGTGCGCGCCGTATAGCGCATATGCAGAAAACCGGCACTGTCGACCGAAAAGACGGGGCCGGGTTGTGCCGGACGTGCCACCCCTTCTTCGCTCATGCGCGGAGGGATGGTCATGGCGTCGGGGGCCGTCAGTGCGCGGATGAAATCCGGGTTTTCGTCGCGCAGCAGAATGTAGGCGATTTCGTGGTCGAGCAACTGGTTCGCTCCCCCGGTCGCCGCGCTGTGAACACAATGCAGCAGAAGACCGCGAATGGTGCGCTCGGGAGGGTTGTAATAGCCGTCGGTGTGCCACTTGATCGGCTTGTCCGTGTAGGGAATGAACTCCTTGCGCTCGCCACGCTCCGCAGCCCCGCTCACCGAGATCGGTGAAACTGCATCATCGTCGGTGAGCCAGTGGCTGTCGATGCGCAATAATCCAAGTTGGGCACCGAGTTGGCGCGGTATCTGTTTGTCGGGGTCAGTGCCGGTTTTACCGACATAAACAGTCATGTTGCAGCTGGCATTCAGGTCGCTAAAGCGTTGACGCTCGGCTGTTTGCAGAATGCGCGGATCGTCGATTTCGACGACGATATCCGCCAGTCGCCGGGGGGCAGTATCGAGCTTCCGCTCCCGCCACTGCGCGTAAGCTTGTGCATCGGCAAGATCGAAGCAGCCTGACATGCTCTTTCCTTGGGCGCTCCTGGCGCCGTCACCATGATGGCAGCGAGTCGGCAAGCGCCGTCCCGCCAGCGCCGACTTTTATTTTTCGGGATGAAACAGCCCGGCCAGAGTCTTTTCCAGTAGCTTCAAGGCTTCTGGCGCCTCGATGTCCATGGCCTGATCGACGACCCAGAGCTTGTCCTTTTCCGGTAAACCCTCGCGCAGGCAAGCGGCAAAATAACGCTTGAAGCCGAAGTCCGGACCGTCCTTGCCATAGCCGAATTCTGCGTAATCAACACTGCGCCGATTGAACAGATCGAGGAAATGACGCGCCGATTCACCTGGTTGCGCCTCACCCAGCAGCATGTGGCGGTTCTCCTCGACCATTTCAGCCAATTTCTTGGCTAGCGCGGTAGTGAAGGCGACCCGTTCATCCGCGCCAAGGTCGCGGTAGGCGATGCGGTCTGCCGACTGAGCCAAAAACACCGTGAATTCGCACATGAAGTCGAAGTAGGGGCGGCCTATGTCGATATCGTAGTCGGCGCTACGCATGCGCTTGATGGCCTCGATGGCGAGTTTCCAAGCCAGAACTGCCACGACGCCGGCCAGTACTGCCGGAGTGCGTGGCTGGCCGGCGTGAAAGCGGGAACGGATTTTGATGGCCATCTCAGACTACCGCCGTCCCGCCAGCGCCGACTGTTGCGGATAGATCAGTAACCACCTTTGCCTTTTGGCTGCGGCAGGCCGGCCACGCGGCAACCCTGCTTGGCGGCGCCGCCGTCCGGAAACAACTCGAACAGGAGTGCGCTGTCGGCATGGGGCATGTCGCCCTCGTCCTGCAGGCCCTTGATCAGGTTGCGCAAATTCGGGGTGTGGCCGTCTTCCTTGAATTTTTCGCGCAGAAAATTTATGACTTTCATGTGGTCGTCGGTCAGCTGTATGTTATCGGCGGCCGCAATAGCTTGCACCGCCTCTTCGCTGTAATCCGGCTCCAGCAGATAACCGTAATCGTCTGCTTCTTTTTCGACACCATTGATGACGTAGCTCATGGGCTCCTCCTTTGACTGTGGGTTGGATTGTGAAAAATAATTCAGGTTTTATTCTAGCGTTCCTACGGCGGCCATTGATTTATGGGGAACAAAAATTCCGCAGCCGCGCTTGCGTTCATCGCCGAGTCCATGCCTCTGTATTTTCAGGGTGGCATCGGCACCGAGTCCGACCAGCATGAGGCTGAAGCCGTTCAGGGTACCGGCAGAAGTCTGTGCGCGTTGCGATTTGCCGCAGATCAAGCGCGGCGCCATGTCCAGAGCCGCCAACTGTTGCTGGCAGATCGTCAGAAAATCGACCTCGCTGACCGGCTCGTTTGCCAAACTCGCCGGGGAAATGGAAGAAAACGTGACAAACCGGGCATAGAGAACTGAGGTATGCGTTAGCTCGCGCACGTTGGCAGCGCCTATCTCGATCTTGTTGGCGCCCAGTTGCAAATTGGCGCCTGACAGCGCTCCGCTGGCAGTGTCAGCCTGTTGGCGAGCAAGACGCAAAGCCAGACGCGAACGGCGTGAGAGATACCATTCGCCATTGCCTGGACTGAGTCCTGACAGCAGGTGCATGCCCGCCAACGGGTCGCCTTCCATCCAGGGCAAAATGCTGCGCACTTCAGCCCAGAGTGCATCGACATATTCGAGGGGCACTGCATAACCCTGCAAGGAAAATTGCAGATCGACGAATTGTTCTGCTGGGTCGGTCAAAAGGGAATCCACTACAGTTGTTCTTTCGCCGCTTCCAGCTGCTGCTTCGACCATAGGGCCATCACTTCGGCCCAGCGTCCGGCGGTCAGCGGGTCAATATCGAAAATGGTAAAGCGGGTTCCCTCGCGGATGCGCAGGCGCAACAAAGGCATACCGCCACCCTGGAATTCGAACTGCTGCAATTCGATCTCCTGATTGCCGATGGGCACACGAAATTTGTCTAAGCTGGTAATCTTATTGTCCACGATATAAGGTTCACAAGGCAGTTAGAAATTTCTGGCAGCCAGCAAAGATTTGCCAGCAGCCCCGGGTAGCAACTACTGGCCGACATATGGGGATAGACTATCGCATCGCAAGGTGCAAGTAACCATTCCCTGGTGGGAGTGAGGGAATCTAACCCTTTCGGGTAGGTTCACTTAACCCATCTAAAAGGGTTAATCTACCCTCCGGAAGTATGGCGTGCGGACCGGATCAAACCGACAATGCTCTGCAATCCGGTTCTGGACGCATGCCACGCGATCAGTTCCCCAACAGCCACAAATAAAGGAGACAACATGGCCAAACAGCCTCATGCAACCCCCTTACTAGACGAACTCGAAAAAGGTCCCTGGCCGAGTTTTGTTACGGGTTTAAAGCGTCTCGCCAAGGACAAGGATTACGTCGTCGATGTGCTCGGTCACCTCGAGCATTCCTACAAAACCCGCAAGGGCTACTGGAAGGGCGGCACGGTTGGTGTGATTGGTTATGGCGGTGGTGTTATCCCCCGCTTTACCGAAATCAAGAACGAAAAGGGCGAGGCGACCTTCAAGGATGCCGCCGAGTTCCATACAATTCGAATCATGCCGCCAGCGGGTATGCATTACGATACCAGCACCCTGCGTCAGCTCTGTGATGTTTGGGAAAAGTTCGGCTCCGGCCTGATTGCCTTGCACGGCCAGACAGGCGACATGATGTTCCAGGGGTGCACCAGCGAGAACGTGCAACCAGCCTGGGATGAATTCAACAAGCTGGGCTTCGACATGGGTGGTGCCGGCCCGTCCGTGCGTACCATCATGTCCTGCGTTGGTGCTGCGCGCTGCGAGCAGTCCTGCTACGACGAAGCCAAGGGCAACTATCTGCTGACCAACCGCTTCCTCGATGACATCCATCGTCCGGCACTGCCCTACAAGTTCAAGTTCAAGCTCTCCGGGTGCCCGAATGACTGTATGAACGCCATCCAGCGTTCCGACATGGCCATTATTGGTACCTGGCGCGACAACATGCGCAGCGACGAAACGATGGCTCGCGCCTGGTTCGCCAAGCATGGCATGAATGAACTGGTGAACGACGTCATCAGCCTGTGCCCGAGTCGCGCCATCCAGATCAAGGATGCCGGCGCTGTCAGCAAGGATGCGCACATCACCAGCGTCAAGGTCAGCGACAGCCAGTCCCTCGAAATCAACAACAAGGACTGCGTGCGCTGCATGCACTGCATCAACGTCATGACTGGCGCACTGGCCACTGGCAAGGACAAGGGCGCGGCAATTTTGATCGGTGGCAAGAGCCATCTCAAGATCGGCGCACTGATGGGCACCCTAGTGGTTCCCTTCATGAAGCTGAAAACTGACGAAGACTACGAGAAGCTTACCGATCTGGCGCAGACTGTCATCGATTTCTTTGCCGAAAACGCGCTGGAGCACGAGCGCACCGGTGAAATGATCGAGCGTATCGGCATGGCTAACTTCCTCGAAGGTATCGGTCTTGAGGTCGATGCCAACATGGTGTCCAGTCCGCGCTCGAACCCCTACGTCAATACTGGCGACTGGGACGAGGAAGTGGCGCGCATGAACGCCAAAAAAGCGGCTGCCTGACCGTAACGATAACGAAATAAGAGACGGAGAAAATCAAAATGGCTCAAGCTCCACAAGCGCGCAAGCCTGTCGAGGGGTTCCTCGACAACAAGAAATTTCTGCACCCGAAATTCGTCGCCAACTATGGCAACTGGAAGTGTCATGACCGCCCGCGTCCAGGCGTTTTGCACCACGTCTCCCATTCGGGCGACGAAGTGTGGACGGTCCGCGCCGGCACCCAGCGTCAGATGGATCACTACACCATTCGCAAGCTGTGTGACATCGCCGACAAGTTTGCCGAAGGCTTTGTTCGCTTTACCATTCGTTCCAACATCGAGTTTTCGGTGTCCGCTGCAGATAAGGTTGCACCGCTGATTGCAGAACTGGAGAAGAATGGCTTCCCGGTAGGCGGCACAGGTAACTCGGTATCGATGGTTTCCCATACCCAGGGCTGGCTGCACTGCGACATTCCGGGCACCGATGCTTCCGGCGTGGTCAAGTCGATGATGGACTCCCTTTACGAGGAGTTCAAAAACGAACAGATGCCCAATCGCGTGCGTCTGTCCACCTCCTGTTGCGAGATCAACTGCGGCGGGCAAGCTGACATCGCGGTCATCATTCAGCACACCAAGCCGCCGAAAATCAATCACGAGCAAGTTGCCAACGTCTGCGAGCGCCCGACAGTGGTTGCCCGTTGCCCAGTTGCGGCGATTCGCCCGGCGCTGGTCAATGGCCGGCCTTCGCTTGAAGTTGATGAGAAGAAGTGCATTTGCTGTGGCGCCTGTTATCCTCCTTGCCCGCCCATGCAGATCAACGATCCAGAGCATTCAAAATTGGCGATCTGGGTTGGCGGCAAAAACTCCAATGCCCGTTCCAAGCCGACCTTCCACAAGCTGGTCATGGCAGGCCTGCCGAACAACGCCCCGCGTTGGCCTGAGGTAAATGAGGTGGTCAAGAAGATTCTCATGACCTACAAGGCGGATGGACGGCCTTGGGAGCGCATGGCCGACTGGATTGATCGCATTGGCTGGCCCCGTTTCTTCGAGAAGACCGGTTTGCCCTTCACCAAGTACATGATTGACGATTGGCGTGGTGGGCGCGCAAACCTCAACGCTTCGGCTCACTTACGTTTCTGAGGACGGCGCCGCGATGAAGTTTGCAATTTTGGTAAGCGAAGGGCCATATACTCATCAGGCCACCGACACCGCCTTCCTGTTTGCGCAGGCGGTGTTGGCCAAGGGTCACGAGATATTCCGCGTGTTTTTCTATCACGATGGCGTTTATAACGCCACGCGGCTGACTACTCCGCCGCAGGATGATCGCAACATCGTCAAGCGCTGGACAAAGCTGGCCGAGGAAAACAACCTCGATATGGTGGTTTGCGTGGCAGCAGCACAGCGGCGCGGCATCGTTGATGATGGTGAAATGAAGCGCAACGGCAAAGATGCAACCAACCTGGCGGAGCCCTTCCGCATCTCTGGTCTTGGCCAGTTGATCGAGGCGGGCATTCAGGCTGACCGTCTCGTTGTGTTCGGCGATTAAGGGGGCGTACCATGACTACAAAGCAATTCATGATCGTCAACCGCAAGGCACCTTACGGCACCATTTATGGATGGGAGGCACTTGAGGTTGTACTGATCGCCGCCGCCTTTGAGCAGGATGTTTCGATGGCTTTCCTTGATGACGGTGTTTATCAGCTCAAGAAGGGGCATCAGACCAAGGGCATTGAAATCAAGGCGTTCGAGAAGACCTTTGGTGCGCTCGAGGACTACGATGTCACCAAGATCTACGTCGACCAGGAATCATTGACGGAGCGTGGTCTCACCGCTGATGATCTTACTATCGCTGTCGAAGTGCTCTCCCGTGCCGAAATCGGCAAGCGGATGGAAGAGCAGGACATCGTCCTGTCGTTCTGAGGAAAAACACATGTTGCATATCATCAACAAGTCCCCGTATGATCGCCCGGCACTCGACTCGGTGCTCAAAACAGGCGAAGGCGCGATCCTGCTGATCGAGGATGGTGTCTATGCCGCCGTCAAGGGTGGTGCAGTCGAAGCCAAGATTAAGACTGCTTTGGGCAAGTTCAAGATTTATGCCCTGACGCCTGACATCGACGCGCGCGGTATTGCTGATCGCGTCATAGATGGCGTTACACAGGTTGACTACGCTGGCTTTGTCGACCTCGTTGCTGAAAACAAGACCAGTCAATCGTGGCTTTAATAGAAATAAAGATTACTCAAGGAGAATAAACATGGCAATCGAAGTTAATGGCAAGTCATACGAAACCGACGAAGAAGGCTACCTGGTCAGCCTTGGCGACTGGAATGAAGAAGTTGGCAAGTTCCTTGCCCAGCAAGAAAGTATCAACCTGACCGATGCGCACTGGGAAGTCATCAACTTTCTGCGCGATTACTATACCGAGTTTCAGATCGCCCCTGCGGTGCGTGTGCTGACCAAGGCCATTGGTAAGAAGCTCGGCGCTGACAAAGGTAACAGCCAGTACCTCTACGAACTGTTTCCTTATGGCCCGGCCAAACAGGCGTGCAAAATCGCCGGCCTGCCCAAGCCCACTGGTTGCGTTTAAGCATTCTTGTGGCCAGCGGGACAGCGTAGTGCGCAGTTCCGCTGCTCAGATTTTATGACGTGACACGGTAACAGAGTAACTGCTCAAGTTAGCTGGCAGTAATTCATGCCGGGTTGAGTCACGGGTTCGATCGCAATATTCGCCGTGGTGCACTACCAATGACAATGTTCTTCGCGATCCTGTTTTACCTCGCCTTCGCGATTTTCATCGCAGGTGTAGCTTACAAGATCTACGATTACGCACGAACGCCCGCCCCCTTGTCGATTCCGACGACGCCGGCGCCGATTACCAAGGGAGGCGTTGCCTTCCGCATGTTTCGGGAAGTGCTGTTCTTCGAGAGTCTATTCAAAGGTAACTTGTGGATTTGGCTGTTTGGTTGGCTGTTCCACATGGCCCTCTTCCTGGTGCTGATCCGCCACCTGCGCTATTTTACCGAGCCGGTTTGGGGCTGGGTCGCCTTTCTCCAGCCCTTCGGCATGTATGCTGGTTTCGCCATGGCGGCTGGCCTTGCCGGTCTTTGGGGGCGGCGTTTCCTGGTTGAGCGAATCCGCTACATTTCGACACCATCCGATCATTTGATGCTGGCCTTGCTGTTGCTGATTGCCCTGTCCGGTCTCGGCATCAAGTTTCTAATGCATACCGACATCATCGCAGTCAAAGTGTTTTTCCTGGGTCTCATGATGTTCGATATCCAGCCGCTGCCGTCGCATATCGGTCTGTATGTCCATTTGCTCCTTGTTGCCCTGTTGATGATAATTTTCCCGTTCAGCAAGCTGCTGCATGCTCCAGGCGTATTTTTCAGCCCGACCCGCAACCAGACAGACAATCCCCGCGAGGTTCGCCACTTGGCACCGTGGGCCGCCCAGATCGAGAAGAACTGACATGGCTGATCAAGCATTCAAGATTCCTGAGTACCGCGAGTACCCCACTATTCCCGCTCTGGTTCCGGGCTCGATGGCGCACTCCAAGCCTTATATCGCCAACGAGAAGGTCCAGGCAGATATGGGCTTCCCCGGTAAGCTCGTCGATAATTGGGAAGAAAAAGCCATCGCGAAGTTTGGCGAGTTGCTCGGTAAATACCGTTCGCTCAAGGTATTCATGGACTCATGTGTGCATTGCGGTGCTTGTACCGACAAATGCCACTACTTCATCAGTACCGGTGACCCCAAGAACATGCCGGTTGCGCGCCAAGATTTGATGCGCAGTGTCTACCGCCGTTATTTCACCTTGCCCGGAAAGTTGTTCCCGAAACTTGTCGGCGCGCGGGATTTGACGAAGGATGTACTGGACGAGTGGTACTCTTATTTCTGGCAGTGCTCGGAATGCCGTCGCTGCTCAGTGTTCTGCCCCTATGGTATTGATACTGCTGAAGTTACCATGGCGGCTCGTCACATCATGGACACGGTAGGTCATAGCCAGAAATATTGCAACGAGATTATCGTCAAGCTCAACAAGATCGGCAACAACCTCGGTTTGCCAGGCCCGGCGCTTGAAAATACGCTGGAAGGTCTTGAAGAAGACGTAAAAGAAGAGTCTGGTGTCGATGTCAAGTATCCCCTTAACGTCAAGGGTGCAGAGGTTTTGCTGGTCACCCCCTCTGCAGACTTCTTCGCTGAACCGCACATCGAGAGCCTGATTGGCTACGGTAAAGTCTTTCACGCAGCAGGTATTTCCTGGACGCTTTCGTCCTATGCCTCAGAGGCTGGCAACTTCGGTCTATTCAATGGCAGTTACGAGCATATGCGTCAGGTCGCCATTCGCGTCCGCGATGCGGCATTGGAACTTGGCGTCAAGCGCATTGTCGTTGGCGAGTGTGGCCACGCCTGGCGCGTCGCGTATGCCTTCTGGAATACGCTGACCGGTCTGGGCGCGGGTGCCAAGGATCCCTTTGCCATAGAGCTGCAAAATCAGCTTGACCCGCGCTATATGCAGCCTTCGCATATTTGCGAATTTACCTGGGACTTGATTCAGCAGGGGCGACTGAAGTTCGACAAAGAAGCCAATGATCACCGCATCATCACCTTCCACGACTCCTGCAACGTCGCGCGCGCTTCGCGCATGGGTAACTACCCTGGCGGACAATTCGAGATCCCGCGCAATGTCATCAAGGCGGTGGCGAATAATTACGTCGAGATGGCTCCCGACACGATTTGCGAGAGCACCTTCTGTTGCGGCGGCGGCGGCGGTGTGCTGACCGATGACCTGATTGAGCTGCGCGTCAAAGGTGCATTCCCGCGGATGGAAGCTTTGCAGCAAGTAGTTGATGCGAATGGCGTCAATTACATGGCCACAATCTGCGCCATCTGCAAGGCGCAATTCACCAAGGTGCTGCCTTATTACAATTTTGATATGCGGCTGGTGGGTGGTGTGCACCAGTTGGTCAGTACTGCCATCCGCCTTGGCGATGAGCAGTAAATCGCAAACAACCATACAACAATTACTACGGAGACGATAATGTCAGCGACTACTGAAATCCAAACCGAAAAGTTGACCTTCCGCAAATACAAGGAAGGTGATTCGCTTCAATACAAGCGCATGCAGGACAAGATCTTTCAGGCCAGCTGGTCTTACAAGTGTCCTACTTACGTTCAGTCCACGCCACCTTGTCAGGGCTCTTGCCCGTCTGGCGAGGATATCCGCGGTTATCTGAATATCGTGCGCGGTGTCGAGAAGCCTCCGGTTGGTGCAGACGGCAAGCCTGTCATGCCGATGGAAGAGTACGCCTGGCGTCGTCTTACCGAAGCCAACCCGCTGCCCGCGGTCATGGGGCGCGTTTGCCCGGCGCCCTGCGAAACCGGCTGTAACCGCAACCAGGTTGAAGATCACGTTGGCATCAACTCCGTCGAGCATTTCCTCGGCGAGTATGCAATCAAGAATAACCTGCAATTCATCAAGCCTACCAAGCTTACTGGCAAGAAGGTCGCCGTACTTGGCGGCGGCCCAGCCGGTCTGTCGGTAGCCTATCAGCTTGCCCTCAAGGGCCACAGCGTCACGATCTTTGACGACCATGAACATCTCGGTGGCATGATGCGTTACGGTATTCCAGGATATCGTACGCCACGCAATGTTCTCGATGCGGAAATTCAGCGCATTATCAACCTGGGTGTTGAGGTCAAGCTGAATACCAAGGTAGGCGTCGATCTCCCCATGGAGAAAATCCACAAGGACTTTGATGCCGTGTTCCTCGGTCTTGGTGCTCAGGGTGGCCGTGCCCTGCCTGCCGAAGGCGCAGACAATACCCCCAACGTCGTTACCGCAACTGCATTTCTCAAGGCCTATAACGATGGTCGTCTGAAGGCCGTCGGCCGCAATGTTGTTGTCGTAGGTGGTGGTGATACTTCGATGGACGTTGCAACTGTTGCCCGTCGCCTTGGTCATATTGAAAATGCCAAGCCGACCGATTTCGAAAGTGCTATCGCCGGACAAATGGCGCAGGACGTTGCCGATATATCGATGCGCAAGGGTGCCGACGTTGTCCTGACCTCGGTTTTCCCGATCGACAAGATGCTGGCCAGCAAGGGTGAGTTGGAGCACGCCCAGTCCGAGGGTATCGACATCATGGGCGGCTGGATGCCGGTTGCCGTGGTCAAAGATGCAGATGGCAGAGCCACGGCACTGCGCGTCTGCCAATGTGAAGCCAAAATGGTCGGCACCAACCTCGAGATCAAGAAACTCGAAGGTACGGAAAAAGATCTACCGGCCGACCTGATCGTTTCAGCCATCGGCCAGACGCTCGACCTCACCGGTCTTGAGGAATTCAGCAACGGTAAAGGCGGCCTCAATGCAGACCGTAGCTATCAGGTGCAGGGCAAGCCCGGCGTATATGCCGGTGGCGACGTACTGCGGCCGCATCTGCTGACTACCGCAGTAGGACATGGCGCCATTGCTGCTGACGGCATTGACCAGTTCCTGATGAGTGGCGTAGAAGCCGGCCGCCGTCCCAAGATTGACGTGCATGTATTCGACCTGATGCGCAAGTATGTCGAAAAGGGCATTGCCGTCGAGGAAATCAAAGAGCCGTTGCGCGGTACGAGTGACTCAAAGGGGGCGGTGCACAACTACGACAACCGGTCGGACCGTTATGTGATTACCCATAAAGAATTGTACCTCGGGCACTTCCAATACACCCCGCGCAACATGCGCCACATTACGCACCTCAACAAGGAAACGGCGCTGGGTAACTTCATTGAGCGGCTTGATCCGCTCGACGATAAGCAGGTCGTTGCGGAAGCCAAGCGTTGCATGAGTTGCGGCCTGTGCTTCGAGTGCGACAACTGCGTGGTGTATTGCCCGCAGACTGCTGTCAGTCGTGTTAAGAAGACCGAAGCAACCACGGGCCGCTATGTAACAACCGACTACTTCAAGTGCATCGGCTGCCATATTTGTCGCGATGTTTGCCCAACCGGCTACATCCAGATGGGTTTGGGCGAGTGACAAGGTTTTTGGGTCGCGAGAGAATCAAGTGAATCAAGGGGATGGGAGACTGATGGTGCGACTGCTTGCGTTGATGGCTTTTCTGATAATGGGAGCGGTCGCGTCACTTGCGGCACATGCCGCTGGTGTACCCAAGCCGATGGTGAAGGTTGAAGGTTCCGGCCAGTGTGTTGCCGCGACTGAGGAAATGCGCCTTAACCACATGAACATGCTTGGTCATCAGCGTGACCGTACCCTGCGTCAAGGTATTCGCGGCGAAAAGGCCAGTCTCATTGGCTGCGTCAACTGTCACGCCAGCAAGACGACCGGGTCTGTACTCGGCAAGGATGGTTTTTGTGAAAGTTGCCATTCCTTCGCTGCCGTCAAGGTAGATTGCTGGCAATGCCACCAACCCAAGGCCGGTCACAAGACTGCGGGTGCCAATGGTGCCGCTGGAGCAAAACAATGACTGAACCTAACGATAAATCCCGCCGCGGTTTTCTCGGCGTAGCCGCTGTCGGTGCTGCCGGCCTGGGCGTTGCGGCAATAGCTCCGGGTTTCCATCTGATTGAAGTTTCGCAAGCCGGCGCGCCCGGCGCTGGCGTTTCGAACAAAGTGCGCTGGGGCATGCTGATTGACACGACCAAGTGCGCGAGTGACTGCAACGCCTGCGTCAAGGCATGCAATACAGAAAATGGCATTACTGAGACGGTCAAGGATCCGCGGCAAGGTTCGCAATGGATTCGCAAGCTTGATCTCAAGGATCCCAAGAGCGGTTTGACTCACTCCTTGCCGATGCTGTGCCAACATTGCGAGCATCCGCCATGCGTTGATGTTTGCCCAACCGGCGCCTCGATGAAGCGTGCCGACGGTATCGTGCTGGTGGATAGGCATACCTGTATCGGCTGCCGTTACTGCATGCTGGCTTGTCCCTACAAGGCGCGCTCTTTCGTGCATATACCGCTCACCGAGCAAAATCCGGAAGTGCCGCGTGGCCAGGGTTGTGTCGAGTCATGCACCTTCTGTGTGCAGCGCGTCGATAAAGGCCAGATCCCGGCTTGCGTTGAAGCCTGTGCCAATGCTGAGCATAACGCCATGCTTTTTGGAGACCTTAACGACCCGAACAGCGAAATAGCGCAACGTGTTGCCCAGGTTAAAACCACCCAGGTTCGCGCTGACCTCAAGCTTAATGTTGGCGTGCGCTACCAAGGAATCTGACGGCCATGATGATCCAGCAACAGACTCAAACACCAGATAACCCCGCTTTTTATCCCGCACTGGCTATCGGCGGCCTGATCAGCGCGATCGGCGTTGCCGCTGCGTTTTATATGGAACACATGGGACACCATGTTTCCGGCATGAACAACCAGGTGTTCTGGGGTCTGCCGCACGTCTTCGGCATTTTTCTGATTGTCGCCGCATCGGGGGTTCTCAACGTCGCCTCGATTGGCTCGGTCTTCGGCAAGAAAGCCTACAAGCCACGTGCGCCACTGTCCGGTTTGCTGGCGATTGTCCTGCTCGCTGCTGGTCTTGCCATCATCATGCTCGATCTGGGCCGCGCCGATCGCGTCCTTATCGCGGCAACGCACGTCAATCTGACGTCGGTGTTCGGCTGGAACATGATCCTTTATCCGGTATTCTTCGGTCTGGTTGGGCTGTACGTATGGACCTTGATGGACCGTAGCATGAACCGCTATTCGAAGGCTGCCGGTGTTTCGGCCTTTATCTGGCGGTTGGTCATGACTACCGGTACCGGCTCGATCTTCGGCTTCATCATTGCGCGGCAGGCATACCAGTCGGCAATACTCGCCCCGATGTTCATCATCATGTCCTTTGCCTGGGGCCTGGCGATCTTTCTGATTGTGCAGGAGACCATGTATTCAAGGGCCAACATGGAACTGCACCCGCAACTACGCGCACGCATGAAAAATCTGCTCGGTGTGTTTGTCGCTGCCGTCTTCTATTTCGTCGTCGTCTATCATCTGACAAATGTCTATTACGCCAAACAGACGGAATTTGTGCATTTCATCCTGGTCAGCGGCGGTATCTTCCCATTGTTGTTTTGGGGTGGGTTTGTGTTGATGGGCACCATCGTTCCCCTGTTGCTGCTATATGTACCCAGCTTCAGCGAAACCAAGGGTTCCGTGACAGCAGCCTCTTTCCTGGTCATTGCCGGCGGCCTTTTCCTGCTCTTCGTCTTCATCATCGGCGGTCAGGCATATCCGCTGGACATGTTCCCGGGCATGCAGGTGTCCAGCAGCTTCTTCGATGGCAAGATCGACAGTTACACACCGAGCTTGCCGGAAATCCTGTTGTCGCTGGGAGGCGTCGGGATTGCTTTTACCGGCACGCTGCTGGGCGTGCGCGTACTCAGATTCATGCCGCAGGACGACGCTGCCAAGCTGAAGTCTGCCGGGTATCTGCACGATTGACCATATCGACGGCGGAGCGCCAAAGCGTTCGCAACGTTTTACATGCATCGCTTTCTCGTCTCCGCCGCACACAAATCTTCCGGTAAGACCACACTCAGTATCGGATTGACAGCTGCCTTGCAGCGTCGTGGACTGACTGTGCAGCCCTTTAAAAAAGGGCCGGACTATATTGACCCGCTCTGGCTGGGACTCGCGGCCAAGCGTGGTTGTCGCAATCTCGATTTCTTTCTCTCGCCACACGACGAAATACGCGCGCAGTTCGCGCATGGTCATGATGCCGATGTCTGTCTGGTCGAGGGCAACATGGGGCTCTATGACGGTTTGGCACTGGATGGCAGCAACAGCAATGCTGCACTGGCGCGCTTGCTAGATTTGCCGGTAATCTTGGTACTTGATACGCGCGGCATGACGCGCGGCATTGCCCCGCTGATTCTCGGTTACCAGGCGTTCGACCGGAATATTCGCATCGCCGGGGTCATCCTTAACCGCTTGGGCGGGCGGCGCCACGAAGAAAAACTCCGCAGCATCATCGAACACTACACGGATGTGCAGGTGATTGGCGCCGTTCAGGAGGACGCTCAGCTCGCTCTGGTCGAGCGCCACCTTGGCCTGATGCCGGCCAATGAATCTGCCGAAGCGGAACATCTGATTGACAGCATTGCGGAGCGGGTTGCCAGTCAGGTCGATCTTAACCGGTTGTTGGCGATCACTGCCACGGCAGTCTCTTTGCCAGAGCCAACAACCGTTCCGGCCGCCAGCGAACCACCGCTGCGGATTGCCATTGCCCAAGACGCCGCCTTTGGCTTTTATTACACCGACGATCTTGAAGCACTAGTCGCGGCCGGCGCGGAACTCGTGCCGTTTGATACGCTCAAGGATAAGTGTCTGCCCGCTTGCGATGCTTTGTTTATTGGTGGCGGCTTCCCGGAATCCTTTCTCGACGAGCTCTCTGCCAATACTGAAATGCGCACAGACATTCGCGGGGCCATTCAAGGTGGCTTGCCAACCTACGCTGAGTGCGGCGGTCTGATGTATCTGGCCAACAGCATCTCCTGGCATGGCAAGACCCAGCCGATGGTCGGAATTATTGACGGGGTTGTGACGATGCACCAAAAACCGGTCGGCCGCGGTTATGTGGTCCTGGAGCCGGTGAGCGATCATCCGTGGCATCCGACTCCGCTATCCAATGAGATTGGCGCGCTGCCACAAGTCCATGCGCACGAATTCCACTATTCCGGTCTTGAAGGTCTACCGGATAACACCAAATACGCATACGCCGTCAAGCGCGGTCATGGCGTCGATGGCAAGCACGACGGCATCGTGGTGTACAACTTGCTTGCTTCTTATGCTCATCTGCGTGCCACTGCCGGATGCGACTGGCCATCGCGTTTCGTGCAATTTGCCCGCAGCTGCCGGGCTCACCCATCTTCTTGAAGGACCGTACCATGTTCAATCTGACTTCTACCGCTGCCGAACAGATCATTCATGCCGCTGCAGAACTTGATGACCCGCAAGAACTTCCTTGCTTGCGAGTAGCTGCGAAAATTGAAGATGGTGAAATCACTTATGGCATGGGTTTTGACGAAGAGCGTGAACATGATGCGGTGATCGAGGTCGCAGGCGTGACATTGCTGATATCTCCCCCTAGCCAAGCGTTGCTGAAGGGCACCACGCTCGATTTCGTCGAGTTCCAGCCGGGGGAATTCCAGTTCATTTTTATCAATCCGAACGAACTACCCCCCGCCGGGGGTGGCTGCGTCAGTCGTAGTAATGGCTGCGGATCTTGCGGTAGCACTGGCGGCAACGGTGGTGGAGGATGTGGCTGAGATGACGATTTTGCTTGCCGATTTTCCTACCCGTGGTGCGACCGTTCCCGGAACGGTCTATCTGGTCGGGGCAGGTCCTGGCGATCCCGAACTGCTGACAATGCGTGCGTTGCGAATTATTAGCGAGGCGGAAGTGCTCGTTTACGACAACCTCGTTTCGCAGCCGATTCTCGATCTGGTTAATCCGGCGGCAGAGCGGATGTATGCCGGCAAGGAACGCGGCAACCACGCCGTGCCGCAGGAGGATCTTAATCTCCTGTTGGTCAAGCTTGCCCGGCAAAACAAGCGGGTGGTGCGCCTGAAAGGCGGCGACCCCTATACTTTTGGTCGCGGTGGTGAAGAGGTCGAAACCCTCAAGGAAAACGGCATCCCCTTCGAGGTGGTTCCTGGCATTACCGCGGCTGCCGGAGTGGCTGCGTATGCCGGCATTCCGCTCACCCATCGGAATTACGCGCAGGCCTGTGTTTTCGTCACCGGCCACCTCAAAGACGGCAGCATGAACCTCGACTGGCCAGGGCTGGCACGCCGCCGCCAGACCGTCATTATCTACATGGGTCTGCATGGCCTGCCGCATCTGTGCGCGCAGTTGGTCGCCCACGGTCTGCCGCCGGATTGGCCTGCCGCCATCGTGCAGCAAGGCACGACGCCTGATCAACGCACCGTCACGGGAACGCTGGCCACGCTGCCTGCGCTTGCCGAGGCGGCGCAACTCAAGGCACCAACATTGATTATTGTTGGTGAAGTGGTCAGGCTGAAAGACCGGCTTGCGTGGTTTGAGCAGGGATAACCCGACTAGCGACTGACCAAGCTAGCTGGGGTGTCTGTCGCGGCAGTTATTTCTGCACTCATTTCGGCAAACAACGCGAGCGTCTTTTCTGCCTCGTCGGTATCCAGCTTGTTGAGGGCGAAGCCGACGTGGACGATGACGTAGTCGCCAATGTTCACGCCGTCGACCAGCGCCAGCGAGATTTCCTTGCGCACGCCACTCAGATCAACAATGGCGGTGTCGGTGGAAGGCAGTTCAACGACCCGGGCGGGAATGGCTAGGCACATGTTATGCCTCCGCCGGGCCGCCCCAAGGAGGCATGTGCCCCCCGTGGGGGGGGCAGCGAGCCGGGTTTGCGAGCGTGGGGGGCCATTTATGATTTCTCCAATTGGTGCAGGGCGACCCACGCTTGCCCCAGCGATAAACCGCCGTCGTTGGGGGGGAAATTACGGGCCTCGACAAAACGTAATCCACGTGTTGGCAGGGTACTGCGCAGGGCAGAAGACAACAAGCGATTCAGAAAACAGCCGCCGGCGGCGACAACAGTTTGCAGACCGGTGCGCAGTCCCGCCTGTACAACCCAGTCAAGCAGTGCAGCGGCCAGCGATGCATGGAAGCGTGCTGCCATCAATCCTAACGCTTGCGGTGGCGCTGTGGCCAGCATTGTCAGCATTGGACGCAGATCAAGCGTACCGTCCGTCGCAATCCGCCAGCCATTCATCAATGGCGTAGCAGTGCCATGGCGTGTTGCCAGACCTTCCAGCAGCATTGCGGCTTGCCCCTCGAAGGCGTTGCGCCGCCGCAGGTCCAGCAGGCCGGCCGCCGCGTCGAAATAGCGACCGGCACTGGAGGTGGTCGGGCAGTTGATGGTTCGTTGCAGCATCTGTGTCACCGTGGCGGCAGCCGGCTCGTCGGAAAAGCGCGGGGCAATTGTTTCACCTTGCCCGAGCAAATGCAGGGCTGCGGCGGCCATGCGCCAGGGCTCGCGCGCTGCGACGTCGCCGCCGGGCAGGCTCAATGGCA
Organism: Rhodocyclaceae bacterium; assembly: GCA_013791905.1. Lineage (GTDB taxonomy): Bacteria > Pseudomonadota > Gammaproteobacteria > Burkholderiales > Rhodocyclaceae > Sulfuricystis. The sequence goes on from VMSX01000029.1 coordinate 330,893, forward strand.
TGAAATGTCCGAGCCGCTCGCAGTGCGCTCCGTCGACGCGCAGCAATTCGCCACCCCAGGCCATGCCGTCACTGCCCAGGCCGACCCCGTCGAGCGCCAGCCCGAGCACGGGAGTGGCGATGCCATGTTCGGCGCACACCGCCGCGATGTGCGCGTGGTGATGTTGTACGCCGATGGCCGGAATGCCATGCTCGGCCGCAAAGCGAGCAGCAAAGCGGGTTGAATGAAAATCCGGATGCAGGTCGTGCACGACGGCTACTGGCTCGATTTCGAGAATATGCAGCTGATGGGCGATGGTTTCCTCGAAAAAGCCGCAGGTAGCCGCGTTGTCGAGATCGCCGATATGCTGCGTCACAAAGGCCTCGTTGCCGCGCGTCAGGCAAACCGTGTTCTTGAACCAGCCGCCGACCGCCAGGACGGACGGACCGGCTTTGGGCAATTTGATGGCGCGCGGGGCATAGCCGCGCGCCCGGCGCACCAGGGCCGCGCCGCGGCGCACGCTGTCGTCGCAACGCACGGTGATGGCGCGGTCGTGCAGCAGGTAGGCATCGGCAATCCTGGCAAGGCGGGTCAGGGCCTCGTCGTTGCCGATCACCAGCGGTTCGCCATGTGGATTGGCGCTGGTCATCACCAGCGCCAGCGGCGGTGGTTGGTTCAGCCATGCCGTGCCCGCCGGGCGGCCGGCAGCTTCGTGAAACAGCAGGTATTGAATCGGGGTGGCCGGCAGCATCAGCGCCAGTTCGGCAAGGCCGGGCGCAATGCCGGGTAACTGTGCATCGGTGTCGGGTGACTTCGGCACCAGCACTACAGGGCGTTCCGCGCTTTCCAGCCAAGCTCGGTCAGCGTTGCCTAATGCTGCAAAAGTCGGCGTGACCGAAGGGAATCCCCTTTTCGGGACTGGCAGGACGGCGTTTGCACTGGCCACCATCACGGCAAACGGCTTTTCCTCGCGCTGCTTGCGGTCTCGCAAGCGGGCTACAGTTTCGGAATTTGTTGCATCGCAGGCCAGATGAAAACCGCCCAGTCCCTTGATGGCGACAATTTTTCCCGCCTGCAGCAGCGCCAGGGTCGCGGCAACTGGATCGCCCGGCAGGGCAGTGCCGGTTGCGTCGAGCAAAGCCAGGTGTGGGCCGCACGCGGGGCAGCAGGTGGTTTCGGCATGAAAGCGCCGATCGGCGGGGTTATTGTATTCGCGCTGACAGTCTGGACACAGTGGAAATGGCGCGAGACTGGTCTGGGCGCGGTCATAGGGCAGTCGGTACGTCACCGTGAAACGGGGGCCGCAGTGCGTACAGGTGATGAAGCTGTGGCGCCAGCGCCGATTGTGCGGATCGAACAGTTCGGTGAGACAGGCAGCACAGGGCGCGGTATCGTGACCGATGGCCGTCATCAGTTGGCCACCGCCACTCATGGTGATGGTGAAGTCGCTGTAGCCAGTCGGTTGTGCCGTTTGTGCGTTGACCGTGTCGATACGTGCCAGCAGGGGCGCATCGCACTTCAGGCGGCGGAGCAGTTCTGCCAGCGCCCCGGCATTGCCCTCGGCGTGCAGGTCAACACCCTGTGCGTCATTGCGCACCCAGCCAGCGATGTTGAGTTCGTTTGCCAAACGCCAGACGAAGGGCCGAAAGCCGACGCCTTGGACGACGCCGGTGACGCGAATGTGTGCCGCTTCAGTCACGCACTTGTGCTGCCAGGACACCTTGCCTGATCCAGGCCAGCCAGTCCGTCATTCCCGCACCGCTGGTGGCCGACACTTGCAGTATTTCGATGTGCGGATTGACCCGTCGTGCGTTGGCGATGGCTAGCTCGGTGTCGAATTGCAGGTGCGGCAACAGATCGCATTTGTTGAGCAGCATCAGCCGCGCGGCACGGAACATGTCCGGATACTTGAGCGGCTTGTCCTCCCCCTCGGTTACCGAAAGAATCACCACCTTGCCAGCTTCGCCAAGGTCGAAGGCGGCGGGGCAGACCAGGTTGCCGACGTTTTCGATCATCAGCACGCTGTTTCCAGCGAGCGGCAATTTTTCCAGGGCGTGGCCGACCATGTGGGCGTCCAGATGGCAACCCTTGCCGGTGTTGATCTGGACGGCCGGGGCGCCTGCGGCATGGATGCGCTCGGCATCATTGCTGGTTTGCTGATCCCCTTCGATCACCGCAACGGCGAGCTCTCCGCCCGCGGCATGGAGGGCCTCGATGGTTTTGACCAGCAGCGTGGTTTTGCCGGAGCCGGGGCTGGAAACCAGGTTCAGCGCGAAAATGCCGCGTGCGGCCAGCCAGGCGCGGTTTTTGGCGGCATAGCTGTTGTTTTTCGCCAGAATGTCCTGCTCGAGCTTGACGCGGCGGCCGGAGCCGGGGGTGTAGGCATGGTTGGGGGCATGGCTGTGCGTCGTGCCATCAGCGTGGGTATGGGTGTTGCCTGCGTGGCCATGGTCGTGGTCATGCAGTGGCTCGCCCGCCACCCTCGTTTCACCTTCTCCGCATCCGCAGGTCGTACACATAGAGTTACTCCACTTCAAGGTCGATGACGCGCATCGACGTGCCACCGATGACTTCGACAGAATAGGCGCCGCAGAGTTCGCACGGGTCGTACACGGCAGCCAGCGCGCTTTCCTGTCCGCATTGCTGACAGCGTCCGCGTCCCGGCGTTGCGATGATGTCGAGGCGCGCGCCGGCTGCCGGGCTGTCCTGCATCGCCAGATCGAAGCAGAATTCGAAGGCCGACTGTTCCACCCCGGAAAGTTGGCCGATCTCCACCCGCACGCTGTGCACCCGGGTGAAACCATCGCGCAACGCAGCCTCTTCAATCAACTGGCGAACGCCCTCAACGAGCGACATTTCATGCATCGGCTAATCCGGTATATATGCATATAAAATATATGGAGGTTAATTGTAGACTGGAAAGGCAAGTGGCGGGGCTGCCGGCCGGTAGCACGCTGTCCGGAGTCTGTACAGGCCTTGAATTTTCACTTATTATGGCTTCCCGCAGAAAGTACGGCGGCCACTTTAAGGGCCGCCGTCTTTTTTTCTGATCATGAATCACCGTATGTTGCGGACGTTTATTTCGCGGAGTGAAGCATGTCGCACCTGATGAACAACTATGCCCGGCAAGACGTGGTGTTTACCCATGGCACCGGCAGCCAACTGTTTGACGAACAGGGCCGCCGCTACCTTGACGGGCTGGCCGGCATTGCCGTGAATACGCTCGGGCACAACCACCCGCGCCTGGTCGCTGCTCTGACTCAGCAAGTCACCAAACTGATCCATGTCTCCAATGTATATCGCATCAAGGAGCAGGAAGTGCTGGCCGATCGCCTCGCGGCGTTGTCCGGCATGGATGAAGTGTTCTTCTGCAACTCCGGTTGCGAGGCTAACGAGGCGGCGATCAAGCTGGCGCGCTTGTTCGGTCACCAGAAGAATATCGACCAGCCCGCCATTGTCGTGATGGAGCAGGCCTTCCATGGCCGCACCCTGGCGACGCTGTCGGCGACCGGCAACCGCAAGGTCCAGGCCGGCTTCGAACCCTTGGTGCCCGGTTTTGTGCGCGTACCCTTTGCCGATCTGGCGGCGATCGAACAGGTCGCAGCGAATAATTCAAATGTTGTCGCCGTCCTGTTTGAGCCGGTGCAGGGCGAGGGCGGCATTCGCGTCGCCGACGATGACTTCTTGCGCGGCCTGCGGCGCATTTGCACCGAGCGTGGCTGGCTGTTGATGGTTGATGAAGTGCAATGCGGTATTGGTCGCACCGGCATGTGGTTTGCCCATCAGCACGCCGGCATCAAGCCCGATGTGATGGCCCTGGCCAAGGGTTTGGGCTCGGGTGTGCCCATCGGCGCCTGCCTGACGGCGGGTCCGGCGGCTAATGTATTCAAGCCAGGCAATCATGGCTCGACCTTTGGCGGAAATCCTCTGGCGTGCACCGCTGCGCTGACAACATTGGCAGTGCTGGAAGAAGACCAGTTGCTGGCCCGGGCAACTGCGCTCGGTGAGCGCATGATCGTGCGGCTGCGCGAGCGGCTGGCCGACCTGCCGGCGGTTGTCGAGATCCGTGGCAGCGGCCTGATGCTCGGCATCGAACTGGATCGCCCCTGTGCTGCTCTGGTGGCGGCCGGATTGGAAGCTGGCATATTGATCAATGTCACCGCCGACAAGGTGGTGCGCTTGTTGCCGCCGCTGGTGATGACCGATGCCGAGGCCGACGAGCTTGTCGATAAACTGGCTGTGGTGCTGAAAGTCTTTCTAGCTGGCTGAGATTTTCCTATGACAACCCCAAGACATTTCCTGCAATTCAAGGATTTCAGCCGCGCCGAGTTTGAGTACCTGTTCGAGCGCACACGCCAGATCAAGCAGCAATTCAAGGCCTACCAGAAGTATTGGCCGCTCACCGATCGCACCCTGGTGATGATCTTTGAGAAAGCCAGCACGCGCACCCGGCTGTCCTTCGAGGCCGGCATGCATCAACTCGGCGGCACCGCGATCTACCTCAATACGCGCGATTCACAGCTTGGCCGTGGCGAGCCGGTCGAGGATGCCGCCGAGGTGATTTCGCGCATGAGCGACATCGTCATGATCCGCACCTATGAGCAGGACATCATCGAACGCTTTGCCGCCCATTCGCGGGTGCCGGTGATCAACGGCCTGACCAACGAGTACCACCCCTGCCAGATCCTTGCCGACATCTACACCTACGTCGAGCACCATGGTTCGATTCAGGGCAAGACCGTGGCCTGGATCGGCGACTCGAACAACATGTGCAACACCTGGCTGCAAGCCGCCGAGGTGCTTGATTTCAACGTTCATGTGTCGACGCCGCCCGGCTACGAAGTCGAGCCCGAGCGCGCCGGTCTGTATGGTACCGACCACTTCGAGGAGTTCGCCGATCCGATGGATGCCGCGCGCGATGCCGACCTGGTGACCACCGACGTGTGGACCTCGATGGGCTTCGAGGCCGAGAACGAGGCCCGCTGCAAGGCCTTTGCCGACTGGCAGGTCGATGGCGACATGATGAAGGTCGCCAAGCCGGAAGCCTTGTTCATGCACTGTCTGCCGGCACATCGCGGCGAGGAAGTTGCCGCCGAGGTGATCGACGGGACGCGCAGCGTGGTCTGGGAAGAAGCCGAAAACCGGCTGCACGCGCAGAAGGCCTTGCTCGAATTCCTGTTACTTGGCAGACTGCAATCATGAAGCAATTACCTGCTCTGTCGGTGTTTATCGCCTTGTTTTGCGCCGTATTGCCAGCGCCGACTTTTGCCGCTGACACGGACCCGCGTCAGTTCGTGGAGATGGCGCCCGAAGCGCGCGCCACCCTGCGTGCCGAGATGCTCGACAATCAACTGGCGCTGCATCAGATCATCGGTGCGCTGGCCGAAGGGAAGTATGCCGAGGCTGCCGCCATCGCCGAAAAGGAACTTGGCATTGGCGCGATGGGCAAGCATCGCAAGCTGCCATCGAATGCCCGTCCGGGCATGTACATGACGGATGAGATGCATGCCATCGGCCGTGCCTCGCATGTCGCCGCCAGCGATTTCGCCAAGGTTGCCACAGCGGGTAATCCTGCCACCGCACTGAATGCGCTGCAGGGCATCACCGGCACCTGCGTCGCCTGTCATCGCAGTTACCGCACCCAATAATCTTTTTCGGGAAACAGCAATGAACCAAGCCAAAAAAGTCGTCCTGGCCTATTCCGGCGGCCTCGATACCTCCGTCATCCTCAAGTGGCTGCAAGACACCTACCAGTGCGAAGTGGTGACTTTTACCGCCGATCTCGGTCAGGGCGAGGAACTGGAACCGGCACGTGCCAAAGCGGTCAAGCTCGGCATCAAGCAGAAGAACATCTTCATCGACGATCTGCGTGAAGAGTTTGTGCGCGATTTTGTCTTCCCGATGTTTCGCTGCAATGCCATCTATGAAGGCGAATATCTGCTCGGCACCTCGATCGCCAGGCCGCTGATCGCCAAACGCCTGGTCGAAATCGCCAGAAAGACCGGCGCCGACGCCATTTCTCATGGCGCGACCGGCAAGGGCAACGATCAGGTGCGCTTCGAACTGGGCGCCTATGCGCTGATGCCCAACGTCAAGGTCATCGCGCCGTGGCGCGAATGGGATCTGTTGTCGCGTGAAAAACTGCTGGCCTATGCCGAGAAAAACGGCATTCCCATCGAGATGAAACACAAGAAGGGCGGTTCGCCCTATTCGATGGACGCCAACCTGCTGCACATCTCTTTCGAGGGCCGGCACCTCGAAGATCCATCCGCCGAAGCCGAAGAGTCGATGTGGCGCTGGACGGTCGCCCCGGAAAAAGCGCCGGCCAAGCCGGAGTATCTCGACCTTGAATTCGCCCATGGCGATCTGGTGGCGATCAACGGCAAGAAAATGAAAGCGCACGAGCTGCTGGCGGAGCTCAACAAGCTGGGCGGCAAGCATGGCATCGGCCGTCTCGACCTCGTCGAGAACCGTTATGTCGGCATGAAGTCGCGCGGCTGCTACGAGACGCCGGGCGGCACCATCCTGCTCAAGGCGCACCGCGGCATCGAGTCGCTCTGTCTCGATCGCGAAGTGGCGCATCTCAAGGATGACCTGATGCCGCGCTACGCCAGCCTGATCTACAACGGCTACTGGTGGAGCCCGGAGCGCAAGGCCCTGCAGGTGCTGATCGACCACACCCAGCAGGCTGTCAATGGCTGGGTGCGCGTCAAGCTCTACAAGGGCAGTGTGTCGGTGGTGGGCCGCGATTCGAAGACCGATTCGCTGTTCGATTCGACCATTGCCACCTTCGAGGACGATGCCGGCGCCTACGACCAGAAGGATGCGGGCGGCTTCATCAAGCTCAACGCCCTGCGCATGCGCATTGCAGAAAATGCACGCCTGAAGCGCAGCGCCGGCGGGCGGGCCAAGGCGGACAGCAAGGCGAGCAGCAAGTCACGCAAGGGTTGACGGTTCTTCCGGGCATGCCAGGTACGCTGTTTGGTTTTACCGAGGCGCAGGTCGCCGAGTTCGGAGTGACCTTCGGGCTTGGCGCCTTCATCCTGTACATGTTGTTCATCATCGGCGAGTTGGCGTATCGCTCGAAGGCCGGCAAGATCGGAACTTTCGCGCTGTTTTTCGTGCTCGCCTTCGGCATGCTGGGTTTTATCGCCAAAACGATTATCGAAAAATTGTGGGGAATTTGAGGTGACACAGATGGAAAATCAATTCGACAATGTTGCCGTGATCAAGAAGGCCAATGTCTACTTTGACGGCAAGTGCGTTAGCCATACCGTGCAGTTTGCCGATGGCACGAAAAAGAGTGTCGGCGTGATCCTGCCGGCCACGCTGGTCTTCAACACCGGGGCGCCCGAGGTCATGGAAACCGTTGCCGGCGCGTGCCGCTATCGCCTCAAAGGGGCCGACTGGAAAGTCTGCGCCGCTGGCGAGTCGTTCGCCGTGCCGGGCAACTCCTCCTTCGACATCGAAGTGACGGGCGAGCCCTACCATTACGTTTGCCACTTTGCTTAAAAGGAAAACGCGATGCCCTCATTCGACATCAGCTCCGAAGCCGATCTGGTTGCCCTGAAGAATGCGGTCGATGTAGCGGGCCGCCACATTGGCAATCGCTACGACTTCAAGGGGACCTCGGCCAAGGCCGAGCTCAACGAGAAGGACAAGCTCATCACGGTGTTTGGCGATTCCGAGTTCCAACTCAGTCAGGTCAAGGACATCCTCTTCCCGGAGATGGAAAAAAAGGAACGCGAAAGTACCAAGCGTCTCGATATTGGCGCCGTGCAGAGCGTGTCCGGCAACAAGGCCAAGCAGGAACTGAAGATCAAGACCGGAGTCGAGCAGGAGCTGGCGAAGAAGATCGTCAAACTCGTCAAGGACAGCAAGCTCAAGGTGCAGGCCACCATTCAGGGTGACGCCGTGCGCATCACCGGCGCCAAGCGCGACATGTTGCAGGATGTGATCGCCTTGGTGAAGCAGGCGATTACCGACTATCCGCTGCAGTACGGCAACTTCAGGGACTGAGCAGCGACATGGCGCTGGTACAGTGTTGCCTCGCCCTGATGTTGTGTGCCTGGAGTTTTGGCGTGATGGCGGCCGATATTGCCTTGGTCGGCCTGATGTCCGGCAAGGCACTGGTGGTGATCGATGGCGGCAAGCGCCAGACCCTGGCGGTGGGAGCGACGACACTCGAAGGGGTGAAATTGATGACCATCGAATCCGGCGCGGCTGTTTTCGAGATCGACGGCAGGCCACGGCGCGTGGCACTCGGCCAGAGTGTGGTGTCCACACCCGGTGCCGAGCGGCCCGCCACAACCCTGATAGCAGACTCGCGTGGCCACTTTGTGGTACCTGGCAGCGTCAATGGCGTGCCGATGCGTTTTCTGGTGGATACCGGTGCAACCTTGGTTTCCTTGGGAGCAGCAGATGCCCGCCGGGCACGCATCGATGCATCGAAAGGCACGCCCGGCATGACCATGACTGCGAATGGTCCGGCACGTGTCTGGCGGGTCAGGCTGGAGAGCGTCAAGCTGGGCGGTATCACGCTGCGCGATGTCGAAGCCTCGGTGCATGAGCAGGACATGCCGGTGGTGCTGCTCGGCATGAGCTTTCTCAATCGAATGGAAATCCACCGCGACGGATCTGCGATGACGCTGACGCAACGCTATTGAATGGCCCCTCGCGCGCACTATTGTTCGCTGCCTCCTTGGGGTGGCCCGGCGGGTAGCTGACCATGCAGCTGACAGTGGAATGGCTGCGCCACCGATGCTCCGCTGAACGACCACAGATCGTGGTGCACGAGGCGCCCGTGGCAACGGGGTCGCCGGTAGCCGCTGCGGTGCTGATACCGATCGTGAATCGGCCGAGCGGCTTGACTGTTCTGCTCACGCAACGTACCGCCCATTTGCGCGATCATGCCGGGCAGGTCTGTTTCCCAGGGGGGTGTTGCGAGCCTGTCGATGTGTCGGCGGTGGCGACGGCGCTTCGCGAGAGCCATGAAGAGGTGGGGATTGCGCCGGACCAGGTTGAGATCCTGGCAAATTTGCCCGATTATTTCACCAGCACCGGCTACAGGATTACGCCGGTGGTCGGCCTGGTGACCCCGCCGCTCAATTTGCATCTCGACGATTTCGAGGTGGCCGAAGTGTTCGAGCCGCCGCTGGAGTTTCTCCTCGACCCGGCGAGTTACCACCAGCACGCGCTTGAGCGAGACGGTACGATTCACCAGTATTGGGCAGTGCCATGGCAGGGGCGCTTCATCTGGGGGGCGACTGCGGGCATGCTGGTCACGCTGCGCCAGTGCCTGTTTGCGCAGGATTGATAGCGGCATCGCAACGGTGCGGTTGCAGGGAGTGTGATATCTTCGACCTGCCAGTTTCCCGCTATCAGCCATGACCTTCCTCAGCATTATCTGCGCTCTTGTTCTCGAGCAGCTCAAAGCGCTGCCCATACAGCGTATTGCGCTCTGGCAGGGGCGTTACGCTGACTTTCTGGAGCGTCAGTTCAACGGCGGCGAGCGGCAACATGGCACCACAGCCTGGGTGCTGGGGGTGGCATTGCCTGCGCTGGTGGTTCTGTTACTGCATGGAGCCCTGGATTCGGTTCACCCGGTGCTGGGTTTCATAGCCGCCGTGGCAGTGTTATATCTGACCATGGGATTGCGCCAGTTCAGCCATTTCTTCACCGATATCCAGATGGCTTTGCGCATGGGCGAGATCGAGCGCGCCCGTCGTTTGCTGGAAGAGTGGCGCGGCCAGAGTGCGGCACGGCTGAATTCAACAGAGATTGCACGCCTGGCGATCGAGCAGGGGATCATCGCAACGCATCGTCATGTGTTTGCGCCGTTGCTGTGGTTTGTGGTGCTCGGACCGGCAGGTGCGGTGCTTTACCGGCTTGGATTGAGCGTGATGCAACGTTGGGCGACGTCAATCACGCCTGATGCAGACCGCTCTTTGTCTGCCAGTGCCTTTCCGCGTTTTGCCCAACAGGCTTTCCAGGTGCTCGACTGGCTGCCGGCGCGCCTGACGGCGGTGACCTTCGCCATCGTTGGCGATTTCGAGGATGCGGTGTATTGCTGGCGCACGCAGGCCAGCCAGTGGGCGCAGGCGGTCCCTGCGGAGCAGGGCGCCGATATGGCCTCCGGAATACTTTTGTCCAGCGGGGCTGGCGCGCTTGGCGTCAAACTCGGCCTGCCCTTGCCTGATGAGACAGGCATCGACGCCCGGCCAGAACTCGGCTTGGGCGACGATGCCGATATCGAGCATCTGCAAAGTGCGGTCGGCCTGGTCTGGCGCGCTTTGGTGTTGTGTCTGTTGTTGTTGGCCTTATTGACCGTGGCAAGCTGGGTCGGGCCGTAATTCATCAAAACAAGGAGTGGAATAAAAATGTCAAATAATGAAGTCGTTGTACTGAGCGCGGTGCGCTCCGCAGTGGGGGCCTTTGGTGGCTCACTGAAGGATCTGGAACCCGCCGAACTGGGTGGCATGGTGATCAAGGAAGCGATTGCCCGCGCCGGGGTCGATGCCAAGCAGGTCAGCTTTGCCACGGTCGGCAACTGCATCCCGACGGAAGCGCGCTATGCCTACGTTGCGCGGGTCGCGACGATTCAGGGTGGCATGTCGATGGACTCCACCGTGTTCGCCGTCAACCGCCTGTGCGGTTCGGCCCAGCAGGCCATCGTCAGTTCGGCACAGGCCATCATGCTGGGCGATGCAGAATATGCGCTGGCGGGCGGTGTCGAAGTGATGTCGCGTGGTGCTTATCTGTTGCCGGCACTGCGTTCCGGCGCGCGCATGGGCGATACCCAGGCGATCGACGCCATGGTGGCCGTCCTGACCGACCCCTTTGGCGTTGGCCACATGGGCATCACCGCGGAAAATCTGGCCACCAAGTGGGGGATCACCCGCGAAGAACAGGATGCTTTTGCTCTCGAGTCGCAGACGCGCGCCGCCAAGGCTCAGGCGGCTGGCTATTTCAAGTCGCAGATCGCCCCGATCACCCTCAAGACCCGCAAGGGCGAGGTGGTATTCGATGCCGACGAGCACCTGAAGCCAACCACCACCCTCGAGATGCTGGCCAAGATGCGCCCCGCGTTCAAGAAGGATGGCACCGTCACCGCCGGCAATGCTTCCGGTATTAATGACGCCGCCGCCTTTCTGGTGCTGGCCGATGCTGCCAAGGCTGCGGCTGCCGGTCACAAGCCGCTGGCCCGCCTGGTGGCCTATGCCATTGCCGGCGTGCCCAACGACATCATGGGCGAAGGTCCGATTCCCTCATCCAAAACCGCGCTGCAAAAGGCCGGACTGACGCTCGACCAGATGGATGTCATCGAGTCGAACGAAGCCTTCGCTGCCCAGTCCATCACCGTCGCCAAGGGCCTCGGCCTCAATCCGGTCAAGACCAACCCGAACGGCGGCGCCATCGCCATCGGCCACCCGGTCGGTGCTACCGGCGCGGTGATTGTCACCAAGCTGCTGCACGAGATGCTGCGGGTGAATGCCCGTTACGGCATGGCCACCATGTGCATCGGTGGCGGCCAGGGCATCACGACGATCTGGGAAAAAATCTAAAAATATAGACCCGCCCCCTCCCGGCCTCCCCTTCGCGGGGGAGGTGACTGTTAGACGCGCTGCGCGCGCTTGTTACGGGGAGCCCCCGTTCATACTTGGGAGCGGATTGCGGCTGGCGCCGCGTGCCGTCCGGGCTTGGGGCGGCCCTGCGCCCGGACTGCTGTTGTATGGTGGTTTTGACGCCGTCCCGCCAGCGCCGACTTTTGAAATCGCTCAGGGTGCGTTGGCGTAGGATTCCTTGGCTTCGCGTGCCGTGGCGGCCTCTTCTTCGGAATAGGCCTTGCCGGACCACATCATGCTGTAGGCGATTTCTTCGTTGCCGTTCTCGCACAATTCCAGCACCTGCTGGAACAGCGGCTGGAAGGTCTTGCTGCGGTGCGATGCCTCGTGCTCTTCAAACGAGCGCCAGAAGGTGATGATGAGCGCCTCGCGGTCCTTGAGCTTGCTCTTGACTGCTTTGCCGATGGTGCTGCCTTCGTTGGATACCTGGCCACTGTTCAGGACGACCATGCCGCCGACAAAGCCGGTGTCGGAGTGATAGGTCTTGACGTTCTCGCAAAGCATGGCAACGCGCTCTTCGAGATCATCGACGGTAAATTCTGGTTTAAGGATGATGCGATTGACGGTGACAATGCCGTCGCTGTCGAAGCCGGGAATGAATGACATCACTATGCTCCTTTACGGTTGCGTGATGACTATGAAATGGTGGCGTTCTGTTAGAGTTCAAGCCACAACAAACTTAAGTGCACAACATGAACGAGTCCGATTTTATAGAGGAAACGCTGGCAAGCGAGCAGGTTTTCGACGGTCGGCTGCTCAAGGTGTTTGCCGACAAGGTGCGCCTGCCGGATGGGCGTGAAACGGCCCGCGAAATTATTCGGCATCCCGGTGCGGTGGTGATTATTGCCGTGCTCGACAACGGCAAACTGCTGTTCGAGCGGCAGTTCCGCTATCCGCTGCGCCGCGTGCTGCTTGAAATGCCGGCCGGCAAGGTCGATCCGGGCGAGCACATCCTCGATACCGCGCGCCGTGAGTTGCGCGAGGAAACCGGTTACAAGGCAGCGCTGTGGCGTCATCTGGGTGTCATGCACCCGTGCGTTGGCTATGCTGACGAGCGCATCGAAATCTTCTGGGCGCAGGGCCTGAGTTATGTTGGCGCAGAGCTCGATCATGACGAAATTCTCGATGTATCGGAACTGGCCATTGCCGATGCGCTGCTCGCCGTGCGTGACGGCGAAATTACCGATGCCAAGACCATCACGGCCCTGATGTGGGCCGAGAAAACATTGTCTGGCACATGGCCTTTGCCGCTCTAAGGAGTGAACCTCAGGCCAAGCTGCCGAGGCGGTAGAATGCGCTGCATGCAGAATAGACCGTCGTCCAGCTGGCTGCGACAATTGAGGAGCAGAATTTCATGAATTCCACCCCCGCGCCCCATGGGGCAGTGCCGGATGTGGATAGCGACGAGCGCACGCGGCTGCTTGCGCTCAACGTTTTTTCCGAAGTGTCGGCGGACCTGGTCGATGAAGATGATGTCGAGGAACTGCTTGGACGCTTCCTTGGCACCATGCTGCGCCTGGCCAAGGCTAGCGCAGGTGCCGTGCGCGTGCTGACGACCGATGGCAAGCATTTGCGGCTGGTGGCGGCGCGCGGCTTGCCGCACGAGGTGGTCGAACAAGAGCGTCTCGTGTCGATTGATTGTGGTCAGTGCGGTGTCGCCGTGCGCGACAATCATTGCCGTTACGAGATCGACCTGCACGCCTGTGCGCTGCGCACCAAGCATCCATATTTCGATCGTGACTGCAAGGCGATGGTGGTTGTGCCGTTGCAGCATGGCAACAAGTTGCTGGGTGTTTACAACCTGTTTTTGTCCGAGCGCTTCGAACTGCCCGAGGAACTGGTCCTGTTGTTTCGCTCGATTGGCGAACACCTGGGCATGGCAATTGAAAACACGCGTCTCAAGCGCGAGAATCTGCGCATCACGCTGATGAACGAACGGCAGATGATGGCCGCCGAAGTGCATGATTCACTGGCGCAGGCGCTGTCCTACATGAAAATGCGCATGGCGTTGCTGGTGGATTCAATCCAAGACTGCGATGAAGAAAAAGCCGGCAAATACGCTGGCGATATCGGCCAGGCGCTCGACGATGCTTACATCCAGTTGCGTGAATTGCTGGCGCAGTTCCGCAGCCGCATGGATCCGCTGGGTCTGCAGCAGGCGCTGAAGCGGCAGGCGGACAGTTTTTTTGATCGCACCGGCATTGCGCTGGAATTCGACAATCGCGTTGTCGACCTGCGCCTGTCGGTCGATCAGGAAGCGCAGGTATTCTTCATCGTCCAGGAGGCGCTGGCCAATGTCAGACGTCACTCCAAAGCCACACAAGCCTGGCTGACCCTGGAAGGCACCTGCGATCATTACATGATCACGGTGGATGACAATGGGCGTGGCGCCCAGGGTTTTTTCCCGATTGCCAACCGTACCGGTGATTCAGACGAACTCCCTTATGAGCGTGACCACTTTGGCTTGTCGATCATGCGTGAGCGTGCCCGTCTGGTCGGTGGCCGCGTCGAAATGGTCAACCTGCCGGAGCGCGGTTTTCGTGTGCGGCTGACTTTCCCGGCGATCAGCCCATCCAACCCCAAGGCAGCGGTATGAACGTTACAAAACCAATCCGTGTTGTGCTCGTCGATGACCATACCTTGTTTCGCAAGGGCCTTGCGGAGTTGCTTGAGCAGCGCAGTTCGATCCATATTGCCGGAATTGCCGGTAATGGCGACGAAGCGATGGAACTGCTCAAATCGATTGAAGCAGACGTCGTCATCACCGACCTCAACATGCCACCACACGGCGGCCTGGCGCTGTTGCGAAAAATTCGCGCCGAGGGATGGAAGGTTCCGGTATTGGTATTGACCGTCAGTGACGCCAAGGATGACTTGGCTAATGCGATGAGCGCCGGGGCTCAGGGTTATCTGCTCAAGGATATGGAGCCCGACGACGTCGTGGATGCCGTGCAGCGTGCCGTGCGTGGTGAAACGGTGGTGGCGCCGGCCATGACCCTTAAGCTGGTGCACTTGCTGCAGGGCGGATCACAGCCGCCCAAGGTTGAAGCCTTGCAGCAGCTGACGGCGCGCGAGCGCGAAATTCTCGAGCACCTGTCGCGTGGTTTGTCGAACAAAGCCATCGCACGGGAACTGGATATCAGTCACGATACCGTCAAGCTGCATGTGCGTCACGTTCTGGCCAAGCTCAATCTCACTTCGCGTGTCGAGGCTGCCGTATTTGCTGTCGAACAGAAGGCCGCGCAGCAAGCAAGATCTTGATATAGGCACACTGGCAACGGCCCCCGATGCCTCACATGAATTGACTGCGCCTCCCTGGGGCGGCCCGGCGAAGGCAAACCCGCCATGCTCGACATCCTTTACCGCGACGATCAGTTGATCGCCATCGACAAGCCGGCTGGCCTGCTCGTCCATCGCAGCGACATCGATCGTCACGAAACGCGCTTTGCCGTGCAACTGCTGCGCGACCAGATCGGCCGCCGCGTGCAGCCGGTACACCGGCTTGACAAGGGCACTTCCGGCGTGCTGCTGTTTGCCTTCGATGCAGAAGTGGCGCGGGAGATGGGGCGCCAGTTCGAGGGCGGTGAAGTCGACAAGACCTATCTTGCAGTGGTGCGTGGCTGGCCGGCGGAGTCCGGCGTCATCGACCACGCACTAACCCGCAAACATGATGACTATGGGCGGAAACTTCCCGCAGCCACAGCCCAGCAGGCGCTCACGCATTACCGGCGTCGGGCAACGATCGAATTGCCGGTAGCCATCGACCGTTACCCGAACTCACGCTATGCGTTGGTTGAACTCAAGCCACTCACGGGCCGCTACCATCAGTTGCGCCGCCATCTGAAGCACATCAGCCATCCGATCATTGGCGATGCCACGCATGGCAAGGGTTTGCACAACCGTTTTTTTCAGCGCGAGTTCGGCTGCCACCGTCTGCTGCTGGCCTGTATCGGGATGATTTTCCGCCATCCGGTCAACGGCGCAAGAATTGCCATTGACGGCAACCTGTTGCGCCACCGGGCAAAAGTCGGCGCTGGCGGGATGAAATGCCCCGTAGCGGGTACGGCGGGTACGGCGCCGGATCAGTTCGTGGCGCTGCTGGATCGCTTTGACTGGAGCCAGGCCATTGCTCCGTGTCCTGCGGCATAGCCGCTGGCAAAGCAGGCGGTGAGCAGATAGCCGCCGGTCGGAGCTTCCCAATCCAGCATTTCGCCGGCGCAGAACGTGCCGGGCAGGGCGTTCAGCATCAGCCGGTCATCGAGTGATGAGGCCATCACCCCTCCGGCAGTGCTGATGGCCTCATCGAGTGGGCGCGGTGCGTCAAGTCGCAGCGGCAGCGCCTTGATCGCGGCAGCCAAGCGCGCCGGATCAGCGTAGTCGTCCTTGGCCGCGCATTCACGCAGCAAACCGGCCTTGACGCCGGCAATGCCCGCGCGGCTTTGCAGATGGCTGGCCATCGAGCGTGCGCCGCGCGGATGGGCGATTTCCCGCGTCAGGCGTTCCAGCGTCTTGCCGGGGGCAAGATCGAGCTGCAGCTTGGTGCTGCCGTGCGACTCGATAGCATCGCGCAATGGCGCGGAGAAGGTGTAAATCAGGCTGCCCTCGATGCCATGCTCGGTGATGACGAAATCCCCTTGTCGCTGTGCATCGTCAAATGTCGCCACCACCGATTTGACCGGTTGGCCGGCGAACTTGGTGCGGAAATGTTCGCTCCAGGCAATTTCGAAACCGCAATTTGCGGGCTTGAGCGGCGCGATGGCCACGCCGCGTGCTTGCAGCAACGGAACCCAGGCGCCGTTGGAACCCAGTTTCGCCCAACTGCCGCCGCCCAGCGCGAGGATTACTGCCGTACCGCCAGTCCCACGGGGATTTCCTTCGGTCACGCCGACTTTCTGTTCCCCTGTGGGCGTGGCGAAACGCAGGGCGCCATCCTCATCCCAGCCCAGCCAGCGATGCCGCATGTGAAAACGCACCCCGGCGGCGCGCAGCCGGGAAAGCCAGGCGCGCAATAACGGTGCGGCCTTCATTTCGGCCGGGAACACCCGACCGGAAGAACCGACGAAGGTATCGACACCCAGGTCGCGCGCCCAACTGCGCAAGGTCACGGGGCCAAAGCTGGCGAGCCAAGGCCCTACCCAGTCGCGTTCCTTACCATAGCGGCTGACAAAAGTGTCCAAGGCTTCGGCATGCGTGAGATTGAGGCCGCTCTTGCCCGCCATGAGGAATTTGCGGCCAACCGAGGGCATCGCGTCGTAAACCTCGACACTCAAGCCGGCCTGGCTCAGCACCTCTGCCGCCATCAAGCCGGCCGGCCCACCGCCGATGATTAGCCCTTTTCTTTGCATGGCTGACAGTCTACTTGACACGTCTGCGATAATGCTTACCTCCGTGGCCAGACTGGCCTGTCTTTACCACCCGTAATAAACGGGAGCCCCCATGACCGAAACTATCGAATCCTTTGCCGCGCTGCAATTGCCCGCGCCCCTATTGACGGCCTTGGCGGCCGTCGGCTACGAAACCCCGACCCCGATCCAGGCGGCCTGTATCCCGCATTTTCTGGCGGGGCGCGACATCCTTGGCGAGGCGCAGACCGGCACCGGCAAGACGGCAGCCTTCGCGCTGCCGCTCCTGGCACGACTCGATCTTGCCAAAAAGATGCCACAGGTGCTGGTGCTGACGCCAACGCGCGAACTGGCCATCCAGGTCGCCGAAGCCTTCCAGAAATATGCCCACAACATGCCTGGTTTCCATGTCCTGCCGGTGTATGGCGGGCAAAGCATGGTGATCCAGTTGCGTGCGCTGTCGCGCGGCGTGCATGTCATCGTCGGCACGCCGGGCCGCATCATGGACCACCTCGAGCGTAAAAGTTTACAGCTCGAGAACCTCACAACACTGGTGCTCGACGAGGCCGACGAGATGCTGCGCATGGGCTTCATCGAAGATGTCGAATGGATCCTCGAGCATACGCCGGCGACACGCCAGACCGCGCTGTTCTCGGCGACCATGCCCGCACCGATCCGCCGCATCGCCCAGCGCTACCTGCGCGATCCTCAGGAAGTGCGGATACATTCTGCTACCACGACGGTGGCGACGATTCGCCAGCGCTACTGGCAGGTGCGCGGCGCGGACAAGCTCGAAGCGTTGACGCGCATGCTCGAAGTCGAAGAGGATTTCGAGGCCGCCCTGATATTCGTGCGCACCAAGCTGGCGACGGTCGACCTCGCCGAAAAGCTGGAGGCGCGCGGCTACGAAGCCGCGGCACTGAACGGCGACATGACGCAGGGCCTGCGCGAGCAGGTGGTCGAGCGATTGAAGAGCGGCAGCCTCGACATTGTCATCGCCACCGATGTCGCCGCGCGCGGGCTGGACGTGCCGCGTATCAGCCACGTCATCAATTATGACGTGCCCTACGACACCGAGTCCTATGTGCATCGCATCGGCCGCACGGGCCGTGCCGGGCGTCCCGGCAATGCCATCCTGTTTGTCGCGCCGCGCGAGATGAGGATGCTCAAAGCAATAGAACACGCCACGCGCCAACCCATCGAGGCGATTGGCCTGCCGACGCGCGGCGAGGTGGCCGAGCGCCGCATCGGACAATTCAAGCAGCAGATCGTCGACGTGCTCGCCGAGGAAAACCTCGAGTTCTTCTTCGAAGTGGTGCGGCGCATGGAAAGCGAGGACAACCTTGCTGCCCGCCAGATCGCCGCAGCATTGGCTTTTCTCGCACAGCGCGAACGGCCCTTGCAGCCCCCCGGCTTTGATGTGCCAGTGGCACCTGTATTTGCCGCGCCGCTGCGGGCCGAGCGTCCGGCTTCATTTGAGCGTCCGGCCCCCGCGCGTCCCGATGGCGGGGATCGTCCCGAACGCCCGGCGCGCGAGCCACGGGCTGACCGCGAGGAGCGTCCGGAACGCAAGGAGCGCCCCGCACCCCGCAATTTCAGCAGCAGCCAGGTGGTGCGCTATCGCATCGAAGTCGGCAAGAACCAGGGCGCGCTTCCCAAAGAAATCGTCGGTGCCATCGCTAACGAGGGCGGCATCGAGGGCAAGCTGATTGGCCAGATCAACCTGTTCGACGACTACAGCACCGTCGAACTGCCCGAGCTGCCACCCGAGGTGCTCGATATCCTGCAGCGCACCCGCGTGCGCCAGTTGCCGCTGAAAATACGTGTCGCGGCGGCGGGCGAGGGTGAGTCACGGAGTAGACCGCCGGCCAAACCACGCTGGGAAAACGACCGCGCACCGTCAAGTGAGGCGCGCGAGCGCCGTCCCGCCAGCGCCGACTTTGGGCGCGCCAGTGGGACGCCAAAGCCTGCCGCCCGCGCCGAGTATGGACGCGGTGAAGGGACGCCCAAACCTGCTTTTTCCGACAAGCCGCCCTATCGTAGCGAAAAGAAACCAGCGCCGCGCGACACCGGCGGCAGGACGGAGCGAGGCGCTCCGCCAGCGGGCAAGCCGTTCAACAAATTCTCCGGCAAGCCGAAAAAACATTGATCCGGCGTAACCACTCAGGTTAACGTCAAGGCCTGTCGTAGAGGGTGCGACGAGCAGTTTCGATTCGGCTTATTGCGACCCGCTCAAGAGGCGTGGTTCGATCAGCGCGGTTTGTGCGCCATCGCCCGCGGTGAGCCAGATCTGGCCATCCTGGATCGTGCATTGCAACTGCAGGTTGCGTGCGGCCAGTGCAGCAAGGGCGCTTGACTGCTCGACGTCCAGTGCGAAGACGCGCAGGTTATCGAGGCGCGCCAGTGCGCGACTTTCCTTGCCCCACCAGATATCGGCAGCCTTGCCGCCGTAGACGATGACCACTACCTCCCTGGCGCGTCCGGCGGCCTTGCGCAGCAGACGTTCGTCGGGTAGTCCGACCTCGATCCAACGCTCGATCTCGCCGGTATAGCTTTTCAACCACAGCGCAGGTTCATCGTCGGTTGATAGACCGCGGCCGAATTCGAGGCGCTCGGCGGCAAACATCAGAAAGGCAAGCAGGCGCACCATCATGCGTTCGTCGGTTTCGGACGGGTGGCGCGCCAGTGTGAGCGCGTGCTCACCATAATAGGGGCGATCCATGTCGGCAATGCTGACCGACACCTTGAAGATGGTGGATTTGAGTGCCATAGGGAGTGAGGCTGCGGTTTGGTGTTGTGGACACCGGTGAACGTGAAGAGGCGGCGCATTCTACATGGCCGCCTCTCCCCGTTTTCAGCGCTGCTGCCGACCTGGGTCGGAGCGGCTAGTTTTGTCTTACTCCTTGATCACAAAGCTGCCGTCTTTTGCCACGGTGATGGCGGCGGCAAAAGACGGCTGTTGATGCCGGAGTTTTTCAGAAGATTGTGTGCCATCTCGGCCCGCATCCCTCCCGAGCAGTGCATCACGACGTCTTTGTCCTTGGGAATTTCGGCAAGCGTCAGGTTACGAAGCACCAGCCCGTTGCCAGGCAGGCGAGGGCGGTGCCGCGACTGGCGCCCCAGTCGCCCAATACCCAGCGTGCGCAGGCTTGTCCATCGAGCATGTGGGTATGTTGCCCTTGGTGGTGCGTATGACCGTGGATCAGGGTGCGAACCTGGTGCTGGCGCAGCATGGCGGCGACGGCGGCGGGATTCACGTCCATGATGGCCAGCGGCTTGATCTTCTTTTCGCGCTCACTACTAGCCCGTAGCGCCTCGATTTCTGCCTTGCGCACGCCAAGCGGCTTGGCCAGAAACTGGCTGCGCCAAGCCGGGGCGCGAACCTGGCGACGAAAGATCTGATAGTCGGCGTCGTCGGTACACAGCAAGTCGCCGTGGGTGAGCAGCGTTGGTGTGCCGGCAATGTCCCGGATGCAGGGGTCGGCCAGCAGGGTGAGGCCGGCGGCGGCGGAAAAATCATTGCCGATCAGGAAGTCGCGATTGCCGGCCATGAAGGAGACTGCCACGCCGGTATCGGCCAAGGCGTGCAAGGCAGCGACGATCCGTGCGTTGAACGGGTCGTCCAGGTCATCGTCGCCGGCCCAGTAGTCGAACAGATCGCCGAGGATCGTCAGGCTGGCAGCAGAGCGGGCCGGGCTGGCGAGAAAGGCGAGGAAACGCTCCGCCGTGGCCGGATCGTGCGGTGAGAGATGGATGTCGGAAATAAACAGCGCCGACTTGTCGTTGCTGCTGGACATGAAAGTCGGCGCTGGTGATACGGCGTTGAATCGGGCTCAGGCGACGACTTCGGCCTTCTCGATCACCACATCCTCGACCGGCACGTCCTGGTGAAAGCCCTTGTTCCCAGTCTTGACGTTCTTGATCTTGTCCATGACATCCAGACCTTCGACAACGCGGCCGAACACACAGTAACCCCAGCCCTGGCCGTCTGGCGCGCGATGGTTGAGGAAGTCGTTGTCGGCGACGTTGATGAAGAACTGGGCGGTGGCGGAATGCGGGTCACCGGTGCGCGCCATGGCGACCGTACCGCGATCGTTCTTCAGGCCATTCGCAGCCTCGTTCGCGATCGGCGCGTTGCAGGCCTTTTCCTGCATGCCAACGCCGAAGCCGCCACCCTGAATCATGAAGCCGTTGATGACGCGATGGAATACGGTGCCATCGTAATGGCCTGAATTGACATAGGAAATGAAGTTCTCGACGGTTTTCGGGGCCTTCTCGGCATCGAGTTCGAGGGTAATGACACCGTGGTTGGTGGTGAGCTTGATCATGTGGTTTCCTTATTTTTTCAGTTCGATCAGTTGCGCTGATTCGATGACGATGGGGGTGGTGGGTACGTTCTGGTGGCCGGCCGCGTTGCCAGTGGCGACCTTGCCGATTTTCTGCACGACGTCGAGGCCCTGCACCACCTTGCCGAACACGGCATAGCCCCAGCCATCCCGCGAAGGATAGTCGAGTGCGGCGTTGTTGGCGAGGTTGATGAAGAACTGGGCCGAGGCCGAATGCGGATCGCCGGTGCGTGCCATGGCGATGCTGCCAGTGACATTCCGCAGGCCGTTCTTCGCTTCATTCTGAATCGGCGCGCGGGTGGGTTTTTGCCGCATGTCAGGGGTGAAGCCGCCACCCTGGATCATGAAACCATCGATCACACGATGGAAGGCGGTGCCGTTGTAATGGCCGTCCTTGACGTATTGCAGAAAGTTTTCAGTCGTCTTGGGCGCTTTCTGGGCGTCGAGTTCCAGCACTATCACGCCCTGGCTGGTCTTGAGTTCGACCTGCGGGTTGGCGGCGTGCGCAGAAAGCGCGAGACAAAATGTGGATAGCAATACCAGCAGTTTATTCATTGAGAGACTCCGGGGTGAAATCAGAATGACGTCTATGCGACAAGACAAGGTGACGCCTATGCGGCAAAAAAAAGGTTACGCCTATGCGGCGTCTTCGTGAACGATCTTCCAGCGCCCGTCTTCCTTGATCCAGTACTGGCGCTTCTGCATCCGGTTCGACAGGTTGCTGCTCTGGTAGTCCTGTTCGAAGGTGACGACGACATACTCGTCCTTGCCGGGATTGCGGAACATGCTGATGTTGTGGGTGGCAACTTTGATCCACTGTTTGCCAGCATTGACCTTTTTCTTCTGGGCAATCCATTCAGCCAGTTTTTTGCCATCGCCAGAAAAGTCGCGCGCATAGTGGTGCGCGTAGCGCTCGATGTCGCGACTTTCCCAGTCGCTGCGCCAGGCGTCGATCATGGCGAGCAGCGACTTGCGCTCGGCCTGCCAGTCGTCGAGCGACGACCATTCGATGCTGTTGCTGATGATGACGGGCGTGGTGCCGATCTGCAGGTTCTTCGCCAGTGCGTCTAGATCGGTGTTGGCGAGGACGACACAACCATCAGAAGCTTGCGGCGGGCGCGAAAAAGTGTCGGAAGGCGTGCCGTGCAGCCAGATGCCGTGACCGTTCTTGCCCATCTTCTTGTCCCATTTGTTGGGATAGTTGATGGGGAAGGCGCCACTGCCGTAGAGATCGGGCAGTTTCTTGCGCGACAGATTGGCGGTAACGTGATAAACGCCGATGGGCGTCTTCTGGTCGCCTTCCTTGAGTTTGTCCGAGCCGAGTTTGCCGTGTGAAATGTAATAGTCGGCGACGAAACGCGGTGTGCCGTTGTCATTCTGGTAAAGATACAGGCGTGCCTTCTGCGTATCGACCACCACGGCGTGCTCCTGGTCCGGACGCATCTGCAACAGGTAGCGTGGCACCTGCGTTTCGCGCGGCTTGTTTTGGTAGGCACGCAGGCGGGCGATGGCTTCCTGGCGCAAGTCGGCGACCTGATCGGCAACCGGCGCGCCGGTCTGTGCAGCCACCTGCTGCACGCCGCCTTCGCCAAAGCTCTTGAGCAGCCGGGTGCGGGCGAGCAGCAAGTCGCCCTTGATCAGGTGGCCGAGCCGGAATTTCGGATAGGCCTTCAGCAGTGCCTCGGTCTCGTTGAGTGCGGGCTCCCAGCGATTCTTCTCGATATGCTCGAAAATTCGCGCCAACAGCGGATCGGGGCCGGAATCGGTATAGCGTGCGGGAATGCTGGTATTCGCTACCGCGCCCTGCATGCACAACAGCGTAACGCAGAGAATGCCGATCAGTTTGCGCATTGCTTTCGCAAGAAACACGCCGGGCCGCCCCAAGTGTTTCTTGGCCCCTTGAGGGGAGGACGCAGCGCAGCTGCGGCTACGGGGTGGGCCCACAAGAAACACGCCGGGCCGCCCCAAGTGTTTCTTGGCCCCTTGAGGGGAGGACGCAGCGCAGCTGCGGCTACGGGGTGAGCCTACGTTCATCCGCCGACCCGCTCCTGCTGGATCAGCCATTTGCCGTCACGCTTGACCAAAACCAGAGTCTTGGTGGAGTTTGAGTTGAAAGTGGCCGACTTGTAGCCCTGGCGAAAACGTACAGTTGCCTTGTCGCCTTCGATCTTGATGCTCAGCTTGTCGCGGCTGACATCGATCTTGCCGGGCTTGCCGACCCGCTGGGTGCGCTCTTCTTCCCATTCTTTGCGCGACTGACCGTCGGAGGTCTGGAAGTCCTTGGCGTAATGCGCAAGATAGCTGCTGACATCCTTTTTCGACCAGGCGGCCAGCCAGCCATCGACGGCGGCGGTGATCTCGCTGTTGACGTCAACGGCCTTGACGGGTTCAGCCTTCGGTGCAGGTGCGAGAGCTGGCGCAACTACGGGAGCCGGCACCGGCTTGACTTCGGCAGGGCGGGCAACGGGAGCCGGGGCTGGCTTGGTATCAGCGCTGGCGATCACGACGGGCGTCGGTGGGGTGACGGGTGTTGCAGCGGGTGGCTTGACCGGGGTGACCGGAGTGGACGGAGCAGCAGGCTTGCTTTCCGCCGCTTTACCCTTGCCGGCTTTTGCACCATCGACCAGATCGCTGATCATCGCCAGCTTGGTCTGCGCCGAAGCATTGGATGAATCGATCTGCAGCGCCTTGCCGTAAGCCTGGCTGGCCAGGCGCGAATAGATGTCGCCCAGATTCTCGTGCGCGGTGGCGTAGGCCGGATGAGTGCGGATCGCCAGCTCCAGTGCCTGCTTGGCTTTGTCGTACTGCTTCTGCTGGGCGTAGATGACGGCCAGGTTGTTGTACGGTTCGGGCAGATCGGGATAGTCTTCGGTGAGCTTCTGGAAGACCTCGATGGCCTCTTTTTGCTTGTTCATCCCCGTGAGGATGATGCCCTTCAGAAAGCGCCCCTGCGCATCTTTTGGCTTGGCGGAGAGATGGCGGTTGACCTGCTTGAGCGCTTCGGCATGCTGGCCGGACTTGAGCAACTGGCTCGCTTCGCTGTAACTGTCGGCACGCACCGGCAAGGCGGTCAGGCTGACTACAGAAAGCCCCAGGGCCAGGACGAAGGCTTGCGCGCTGAGTCGAAAACGAAAGGTGGTCGAAGACGCGGCGGTCGGCAAGGCAGGCAAAATTGACATTTTATGCTGGTCAGTACTGAAAAATTCAACGTATCATTCTAACAAAGATGCGCAGCCCGACGCGCCGTTCGGGCTGTGTCTAAAGCCCTAATACGACACTTTTACCTCCCTTTATGCGTTTTCGCCGGCCAATCCAACATTCGGCCCCACCCCCATGCTGAAAATCTACAACACACTCGCCCGCGCTCTGCAAGAATTCACGCCCATCGAACCCGGCAAGGTGCGCCTCTACGTTTGTGGCATGACGGTGTATGACTATTGCCATCTCGGCCACGGCCGGGTGATGGTGGTGTTCGACATGGTGGTGCGCTGGCTCAAGGCCAGCGGGTTCAAGGTGACCTATGTGCGCAACATCACCGATATCGACGACAAGATCATCAAGCGTGCCGCCGAAAACGGCGAAACGGTGCGCGCGCTGACCGACCGCTTCATCGCTTTCATGCACGAAGATGCTGCCGCGCTGGGCGTACAACCGCCCGACCACGAGCCGCGCGCCACCGAATACGTGCCACAGATGCTCGATTTGATCGGCGCGCTCGAAAAGAACGGCTATGCCTATGTCGCGGCAAACAGCGACGTCTGCTATTCAGTGCGCAAATTCGCCGGTTACGGCAAGCTTTCCGGCAAGTCGCTCGAAGACCTGCGCGCCGGCGAGCGCGTCGATGTCATGGCCGGCAAGCAGGACCCGCTCGACTTTGTGCTCTGGAAACACGCCAAGGCGGAAGAGTCGGACGAGGTGAAGTGGCAATCGAACTGGGGCACGGGCCGCCCTGGTTGGCACATCGAATGCTCGGCGATGAGTTCGCAACTGCTTGGCCCGCACTTCGACATCCACGGCGGCGGGCAGGACCTGCAGTTTCCGCACCACGAAAACGAGATTGCCCAATCCGAAGGTGCAATGGGCTGTGATGAGAACAATACCTTCGTCAATTACTGGATGCACAACGGCTTCGTGCGCGTTGACGACGAAAAAATGTCGAAGTCGCTCGGCAACTTCTTCACCATCCGCGACATCCTCAAGAAATACGACGCCGAAGTGGTGCGATTCTTCATCCTGCGCGCCCACTACCGCAGCCCGCTCAACTACTCCGACGCCCACCTCGACGACGCCCGCGCCGGCCTGACGCGGCTGTACACAGCACTGAAAGGTTTCGATGTCACGTCGGCAGTCGACTGGAATGAGGGCCATGCGCGCCGCTTTCACGACGCCATGGACGACGATTTTGCCACCCCCGAAGCCGTCGCCGTGCTGTTTGACCTCGCCAATGAGCTCAACCGCGACAAGGACCCCAAGCTGGCCGCGCAACTCAAGGGCCTCGGCAACGTGCTGGGCCTGCTGCAGCGCGATCCGGTCGAATTCCTGCAGGCCGCCCCGGCGGCAGAAGAAGGCCTGAGTCCGGCAGCAATCGACGCAAAAGTCGGCGCTCGCAACACGGCGAAAAAGGCGAAGAACTTTGCCGAAGCCGACCGCATCCGCGAAGAACTCAAGGCCGCCGGCATTGTGCTGGAAGATGGTCCGCAGGGGACGACCTGGCGGCGGGGGTAGCTTTTCTCCCCTCTATTTGAGGGCGCCGTATCACCAATCCCGAAAAAGGGATTTCCTTCGGTCACGCCGACTTTTCAAATGCCGCTCAGGCGCCCAGATGCACCGGAATGCACCGCGCACCAAAGGGCTTGTCGAACTGCCCGAAGCGGCCGGCAATCGCCGTGCCGCAGTGCTGGCATTTGCCGGTGGCGTCCAGCCGATAATTGAGGATTTCATACCAGTCGCGTTCGATGACGGCCTGACCACAGCCGGGGCAAGTCGTCGTGTCGCCGCTGCGGTTGTGCACGTTGCCGGTGTAAACGTAGCACAGCCCTGCCTGCAGGGCGATCTCGCGGGCCTGGGTGAGCGTCGTGGGCGGGGTGGCGGTGGCGTCAAGGAGTTTGTAGTCGGGGTGGAATGCCGAGAAATGCAGCGGTACGTCGGGGCCGAGTTCTTTGTAGCACCAATCGGCCAGCGCCTTGATTTCGGTCGCGGAATCGTTCTTGCCGGGAATGAGCAGGGTCGTCAGTTCGATCCAACAGTCGGTTTCGTGATGCACCATGGCGATCAGGTCGAGCACCGGTTGCAGGTGGCCGGCGCAGAGCTTGAAGTAGAACGCGTCAGTGAAGGCCTTGAGGTCGATGTTGGCGGCGTCCAGTTTGGCGTAGAACTCGCGCGCCGCCGGCAGGTACATGTAGCCGGCGGTGACCGCGACGGTCTTGATGCCGAGGTCGTGGCAGGCGTCGGCTGTGTCCATGGCGTATTCGGCGAAGATCACGGGGTCGTTGTAGGTGAAGGCGACGCTTTGCGCGCCATAACGCTTTGCCGCCTGCGCGATGTCTGCCGGGCTGGCACTGTCCATCAGGGTGTCCATCTCGCGTGATTTCGAGATGTCCCAGTTCTGGCAGAACTTGCAGGCGAGGTTGCAGCCGGCGGTGCCGAAGGAGAGGATGCTGGAGCCGGGGTAGAAGTGGTTGAGCGGTTTCTTTTCAATCGGGTCGATGCAGAACCCGGAACTGCGGCCGTAGGTGGTGAGCACCATCTGGCCGCCCTGATTGGCACGGACGAAGCAGGCGGCGCGCTGGCTGTCATGCAGTTTGCAGTCGCGCGGGCAGAGGTCGCACTGGATGCGGCCATCGGGGAGTTTGTGCCACCAGCGGGCGGGTGAACCCGTTAATTCCTCTCGTTCTCTTTCCATTTCTGTACCTCGTAGCGGTAGAGCTTCACCTCCGGCGACCAGAAGTCGGTGGCGAACCCGGCTTTTTGCTTGAGGTGGTTGAAAAACTGACTTGGCTCGGGCAGTCCTTCCCAAACCTGCGGCAGGAATGTGCCGCGCTTGCCATGGCATTCGAAGATCACACCGTCGATGTTCGGTCGCAGTTGGCGCAGCGCGTCGGCTTCGTCGCTGAAGTGCAGTTCGACGGGCGGGGTCAGCAACGATACTTCGACGCGTGCGCGAGCGAAGTCATCGTGCGGGAGCGGATTGAAGCGTGGATCGCGGAAGGCGGCAGCGCGGGCGTTTTCGCGCACATCGGCGTCGAGCGGCCGCCAGGCTTCCAGTGAACCGATGCAGCCGCGCAAGCATCCGTCCAGCATCAGTGTGACGAAGGTGGCGCCGGGTTGTGCGAGTGCTGGGTGCTCTGGTTCGGCTTGCGCCGCTTCGCCGAATTCGCTGCCGATGGCGTTGCGGGCGCGGACCAGTAGCGCGGTGCCGAGGGTAGCGCTTGCTTCGTCAGGCATGGCCGGCTGCCGTGAAAGCGAAACTCGCATAGCCGACGACGCGCGACTTGTCGCCGGCGGTGTCGCCGGAATTGCGCAGGTCGAGCAGATGGGGCTGCAGGCCGCGCCGCTGGGCGACCTCGATCAATCCGTTGATCGGTGTCGCGCCGCAAGCCTGCTCATGGTCGAGGAGCAGATGCAGGTGCATGATTTCGTCGGCGGTGTACTGGTCGCGCCGCTGGGCGTCGGCGTAGGGGTGGTAATGCGAGAGGTCGGAACTGATGACAATCAGTGTTTCCGGCCCGCCCCACAGCAGCTCCAGCACTTCGGCAACCTCGTCGGGGGTCGCATAGCCGACGGCAAAAGGCACCAAGCTGAAGTCGCCCAGCACCTGTTGCAGGAAGGGCAGTTGGACTTCCAGCGAATGCTCGTCGGCATGGGCGTCCTCGAGCCGCACCACCTGCTGCAGTTGCAGTGCCTGATCAATGGCTGCACTGTCGAGCGGCACCTTGCCGAGCGGCGTGGCGAAGAAGCGGGACTGCGGCACGGCCAGCCCACGCACGGCAACGCGGTGACAGGGGCCGAGGAGCACGACGCGCCGTATAGTTGCCGCGTGCGGCGCGAGCAGTGCAAATGCGCTCGCCGCGACCGGGCCGGAGTAAACATAACCGGCATGCGGCACGATCAGCGCCTTGGGCGGCGCTGCTGCAAAAGTCGGCGCTGGCGGAACGGCGCCAAGCATGGCACCGACTTCCTGGATGAGGGTGGCGGGCTCGCCGGGATAGAACATGCCGGCAACGGCCGCAGTACGGATATTTTGCGCTTCCATGGCGGCGATCCTTTCTGGCCGTCCTTGCGATCGGGCTGAGAAGAGCGAACTCAAGCCAACAGGGCAATGCCTCCTACAAATCCTAGTCCAATTATTGCCATTCCGGGCAGTATTTGAAGTGCCAGCCGCTTGCCGCCGATGGCGACGACCAGGCCGGATTTGAAGATCAGGTTCGCCAGGCTTGCCAGCCCGATGGCGATGACGGCGGGCGTGGCGGTCAAGGTTTCCTGGTTGAACAGGCGCAGTGTCGAAAGGGTGATGGCATCGACGTCGGTCAGGCCGGAGGCGAGCGCGACGAGATAAAGCCCCTGGCTGCCGGCGATATCCTGCAGCCAGGCGGAAAGCAGCAGTACGACGCCGTAGAGCAGTCCGAACGACAGGGCGGTGAAAATCTCGGTCGGATTCTTTACTTCCGGCAATGGCAACTGGCCGGCAGCGGTGAGGGTGCGCCATTTAAACAGCGCAACGACCAGGCCAAGCAGCAGGCCGCCCCCCAGCACGCTGGCCAGCGGCACGAACAGGCTTGGCGCCAGCACCAAGGCGACAATGCCGAGCCGCACGGTGACGACCAGGTTGGCGATCAGGATGACAAGTGTGGCTGTATCAGTAAGCCCAGCGTCGGCACGGGCGTGGCGGGCAAACACCATCGTGGTGGCCGTCGAGGACACCAGGCCGCCGAAAAAGCCCAGCAGCGGGGCGCCGTGTCGGTTGCCGACGAAGCGCAATGCGGCATAGCCCGCCAGCGAAAGGCCGGAAATTAAGACCACCATCCACCAGATCTGGTGTGGGTTGAGTGCTAGGTAGGGGCCAAAATCGCGGTCCGGCAGAATCGGCAGCACGACGAGCGAGAGCACGGCGAATTGCAGGATGGAAAGCAGATCCTTGTGCGTCAGGCTGCGCGTCACGACCTGTAGCTGTCCCTTGAAATAAAGCAGCACCGTCGTGGTGATGGCGATCATGACCGCCAGCGTGGCGTGGCCATACCAGACCAAAGCGCCAAGCCCGTAGCAGAGCATCAAGGCGACGACCGAGGTGGTGCCGGGATCGCCGTCGTCCTGCGGGTCGCGGGCGAGCGCCACAATCATCATGGCCGCCATCATCAGCAGACCCACCGCCAGCACCCAGCCGCCGGATTTTTCGCCGAGCATGGCGGCAAGACAGCCGAGCATCGCTGTCAGCGCGAAGGTGCGCAAGCCGGCTTTTGCGTCCGGTTTGCGCTCGCGTTCCAGACCGATCAGCAGGCCGATGCCGAGACTCACGGCAAAAGCTTGCACATTTACGTAAGCGGCGGGCTCAAATTCGATCATGCAGGCATTATAGAATCGGGCCATGACTTATTTCGCATTGGTTCCCGCGGCAGGCGGTGGCGCGCGATTGGGTGGTAACTGCCCCAAGCAATATCAGCCGCTGGCCGGTCAGCCACTGATTCGCCATGCTTTGGCGACCCTGGCTGTCGTGCCTGCCATTGCGCGAACCTTTGTCGTGCTGGCACCGGATGATCGGTACTGGGACGGGTTTGACTGGAGTGATCTGGCAGCGCGCCTGACGGTGCTGCGCTGCGGCGGTGCAACACGCGCGGAAAGCGTTGCCAACGGCCTCAAGGCCATGACGCACGTGGCATGGCCTGGCTACCCGGTGACGGCTGAAGACTGGGTGCTGGTACATGACGCCGCGCGTGCCTGCCTGACGCCGGCGCATGTCGAGAAACTAATTGCCGAAGTTGGCGATGACCCGGTCGGTGGCCTGCTCGCCGTGCCGGTAGCCGATACTCTTAAACGCGCGCACACTTTGACTTCACAAGGATGTCGTGTGGCGACCACCGTGCCGCGTGAACGACTCTGGCAAGCCCAGACACCGCAAATGTTCCGTCACGCGCAACTCATCGATGCACTCCAATATGCCCCAGCGGTGACTGACGAGGCCAGCGCCATCGAGGCGCTCGGTCTGCAGCCGCGCCTGGTCGAGGCAGATGTCACCAATCTTAAAGTAACCTACCCGCTCGACCTGCAATTGGCCGAATGGATTCTTCAGAACAGGAAACGCTGACATGGACATCCGCATCGGGCAGGGTTACGACGTGCATCCGCTAGTGCCGGGACGCGCACTTATTCTTGGCGGCGTGACAATTCCCCACTGCATGGGCCTGCATGGGCATTCGGATGCCGATGTCCTGCTGCATGTCATCACCGATGCCTTGCTGGGCGCAGCTGGACTGGGAGACATTGGCCGCATGTTTTCCGACAGCGAGGCGCGCTGGCAGGGCGCCGACAGCCGCGTGCTGCTGCGCGGCGCACTCGACGCAGTGCGTGATGCGGGTTGGCTGGTGGGCAACGTCGACTGCACGGTGATCGCCCAGGCGCCGCGCATCGCGCCCTATGTCGAACAAATGCGCGCGAACATTGCCGCCGATCTCGGCATCGCACCGGATCGCGTCAACGTCAAGGGCAAGACCACCGAGCGGCTCGGTTTCGTGGGACGCGGCGAAGGTATCGCCGCCGAGGCCGTCGCTCTGCTGCAGCGTGCCTGAATCAACGCCTCTACGGCGGGTATTCTTTGCCCTTTGGCCGGATGCGGCCGCGCTTGATGCACTGGAAGCTGCCGCTGCCGCTGCGACCGGATGTTGCGGTGGACGGCGCATGCGCCGCGAAAATATGCATCTGACGCTGGCTTTCATTGGTGCTGTTTCACCTGCCCAACTGGATGATTTGCTTAATCTCGCCAGCGAATTACGGGCAGAGCCTTTTGATCTGACGCTTGATCAACTGGGCTGGTGGCCACGTAACGGCATTGTTTGGGCGGGCAGCCGAGCAGTGCCGCCCTGCCAGCGCCGATTTTTCGATGAATTGTCGCGCGATCTAATTGCCAGGGGTTTTACGGTCGATGCTCGCGCGTATTTCCCCCATATCACGCTGCTGCGCAATGGGCGTTGCAAAGGTCTGGCAGAGTTGGGGAAGCCAATTGGCTGGCGGGTGGATGCCATAACCCTCGTTGAGTCCTCCCTGCAAGCTGCTGGCTCCAATTACAAAGTGTTGGCACGTTGGCCGCTCCTTGAGGCAGCCTCCGGAGATGAGGCATGTATGCAATAAGTTTGAGCGCCGCAGGTAGATAAATTTGGGTTTCTGGCGATTCTGTTCTAGCTTTAGAGTGTGCCAACGATATTCTGGCGCTAGTATCTTTTTTGGTATTTCTATTGTTTTTCTAATCATTCCAATGAGTTAGAAAAAAAATGGTGATGGTTTTTAAGTGCAGTGAAAATATTTTGAAATATTTGAGGGGGAGTTGTTGACGCATCGAGATCGATACGTATAATGCGCCCCTCTCGCTGCTGGGTGGCGACTGATCTTTAACAACTAAACAACCGATAGGTGTAGGTGCTTGCTGGGTTTAGGCGAGCGACACGTAGGCATGCCGAGATCGAAGGCATGGCTATAGAGGCGACA
>VMSX01000025.1 GCA_013791905.1 Rhodocyclaceae bacterium
CCGCGCGGATGCCCATCATGGCCAGGAACAGCAGCATGGTTCCACCCACAGGTCGGATATACGGTCGCAGTCGCACCCATTTGCCAAATCTCAGCTCGCTCTTGCAAATCGGGAGGAGTCCATATACGGAATCCAGGAAAACCATCAACTGGACACCGGCTTGCGCCGGTGTGACGAAATCGTCAGCCCCCCGGATTACTTGGGCGCCATGCTCTCCGGCATGCGCACCGCGATGACCTGCCCTTTCGCACACAGCTTGCCGTTCGCGGAAACCGTGATGTCGACGACGACCTTCTTTTCCTTGATCTCGGCAACCGTGCCGCGTAATTCGAGTTCGACGCCGAGCGGGGTTGGCGCCAGATAGTCCACCTTGAGCGAACCGGTCACGAAACGCAGAACGGGCGCGGTGCCCATCTCCCGACCCGCAGCACGGTAAGCGGCCGCTGAAGCCGTGCCGGTGCCGTGGCAATCAACCAGCGAGGCGATCAGGCCGCCATAGACAAAGCCGGGAATCGCCATGTGATGAGGCGTGGGCGTGAAATGCGCGACCGTTTCATCGCCATCCCAATGACTTTTCAACTGATGGCCGTGTGGGTTGTTCTTGCCGCAGCCGTAGCAGTGGCTCAATTCCTCCGGGTAGTAATCCTGAAATGCCTGGCTGTCCATGTGGCTCCCCTTGTTGTCGGTGGGCTGATTCTACCCAGCCGCGG
The DNA here is from genome assembly GCA_013791905.1 of Rhodocyclaceae bacterium. Classification (GTDB taxonomy): domain Bacteria; phylum Pseudomonadota; class Gammaproteobacteria; order Burkholderiales; family Rhodocyclaceae; genus Sulfuricystis. Next base: position 711 of record VMSX01000025.1, read on the forward strand.
CGGGTGGCGATATCGAGCTTGGCAACTCACCCGTCGGTGCCTTGAAAGCATGGGTTGCCAATTAGGGCATGCACATATTTTCTTGGCCCATAAGAAAATCCTTATAGGGTGTTGGCATCTCTGGATATGATGCATGGGTCGTAGTGATACGACATTAATGCCGTATGGGCCTTAGCGCCATGTCTCTGCAACTGTCGAAACCGCATGACGGTTGCTAAAGAGCGGAGTGCTGGCTATTGCCGATCAAATAAGAATTTCAAAAACGTAATCCGCTTTGGCTTTGGCACTGGGAGGTGCGGCACTTGTTTCAACCAACTCATACACGCTGTCTCGCGCAGACAGGGCGCAGAATCTTGTGCGCCCTCTGCCTGGGATCCCTGCCGCTGACTGGGGCGTGGGCACAGTCCGTACTGCCAGCGGTGGTGGACAATCTGGAATTGCTGCGGCAGCAGGAACGCGAGCGCGTATTCCGCCAGCAGCATGAAGCGGCACCCGATGTGCGACTGGAACGCCCGCGTGCGCCAACAGAATTGGGGCGCTTGCCTAATGCTGAATCCCCTTGCTTCAACATCGAACGCATCCTGCTGACCGGCGATGCCGCTGAACAATTTCAGTGGGCTCTGGACGCAGCCAATCGCGCAGCAGATGGGACGACCGATGCGGCCAGCGGACGCTGTCTGGGCGCAAATGGCATCAACCTGGTCATGCGGCGGCTGCAAAACGCCATCGTAAGCAAAGGTTTCGTTACGGCCCGCGTGCTCGCGGCGCCGCAAGACCTGAACGTCGGAACGCTCAAGCTGACCCTGATCCCCGGACGCATTCGCAGCATTCGCTTTGCCGAAGGAACAGAAGCGCGCGCCACCCAATGGAACGCGGTGCCCGCCCGTCCGGGCGATCTGCTCAACATTCGCGACATTGAACAGGCGCTGGAAAACTTCAAGCGCGTGCCCACCGCCGAAGCCGATATTCAAATCACCCCCGCCGACGGTTTGGACGCCAAACCGGGCGAAAGCGACCTGCTGATCGCCTGGCAGCAAAGCTTTCCGTTCCGGCTGAGCGTTGCCGTGGATGACTCGGGCACCAAAGCGACGGGAAAGCAACAAGGCGCCTTCACGCTTTCTTACGACCACTGGTGGACGCTGAACGACCTGTTCTATGTCAGCTTCAATCGCGACCTGGTTGGCGGCGATCCTTTGCGGCGCGGCACCCAAGGCTACACCGCACACTATTCGCTGCCATTCGGCTATTGGTTGCTCGGCTTTACCAGCAGTGCCAACCGCTATCACCAGTCCGTCGCGGGAGCCAATCAAACCTACATTTACAGCGGAGAAAGTCAGAACAGCGACATCAAGCTGTCGCGCCTCGTCTATCGTGACGCGGTACGCAAAACTACCCTGTCGCTGCGGGGCTGGACGCGCTCATCGCAGAACTTCATCGACGATACCGAAGTGGAAGTGCAGCGCCGCCGCATGGCCGGCTGGGATTTTGGTGTTTCCCACCGGGAATTCATCGGCACCGCCACGCTCGACGCAAATCTCAACTATCGGCGCGGCACCGGCGCCATGAACGCCCTGCCGGCGCCGGAAGAAGCTTTTGGTGAAGGTACGTCCCGCCCCAGGATCGTCACATCAGATGCGCGCTTCAGCCTGCCGTTTGCCGTTGGCGGGCAAAGCCTGCGCTACACCGCTGCCTGGCGCGCGCAGTGGCAGCGCACCCCGCTGGTGCCGCAAGACCGCTTTGCCATCGGCGGACGCTACACCGTGCGCGGCTTCGATGGCGAGAGCGTCCTCGCGGCCGAACGCGGCTGGCTGATCCGCAACGACCTTGGGCTGCTGCTCGGCAACAGCGGCCAAGAGCTCTACCTCGGGCTCGATCACGGCGAAGTCGGCGGCCGCAGCGCCGACCTGCTCATTGGCCGCCGCCTGACCGGTGCCGTGCTCGGCCTGCGCGGTGGTCACAAGGGTTTTTCCTGGGATATCTACACTGGCCGGCCGCTGGACAAACCGGAAGGTTTCAAAACCGCCCACACCATCGGCGGCTTCAACCTGATTTGGGCATTCTGAAGTCCGGCACGTTTTCCGACCCATTTTCAACACCCTCTACGAGACCCAAAACGACATGCGCCTCCACCACAGCCTGACTCTCGCACTACTCGCTACCACACTGATTGCCCGACCCGCTGCCGCCGGACTCTTCGGCCCGGATGTTGAATTGCTGTCACCGCCCCAGGTCGGCGAGCGGCTGCGCAACGAAGCCCTGTCCTTCAATGCCGGCGGCGCAGCGCTCCACATCCACAGCAAGGGCGCCGCCATCGGTGGCTTTTTCGTCGGCATGGTCCTGAGCAGCGCCATGGCCTCATCCGGCGGCGGCAATGTGCAGAATGCCGCGCAGATGCAGCGCCAGGTGCAGGCCAACATGGACATCGCCCAGCAAGCCAATCTGCATATCCAGGGCGCAGTCAGGGATCTTTCTGCTGCCGCCGCCGGCGCGGAGACAGCCGAACGCGCACAACGTGGCCCATTGCCGCTGTTGGCGAAAAGTCTGAATCAGGCATTGCTCGAAAATCAGACGCAGCTAATTGCGGCAGGCGCCGGCCCCGCGCCGGCGCTGCAACTCAAACTGTTACAGCGCGAATGGAAGCTCGACTTCGAAATGCTCTCCAGTGACTATTCGTTAAAAACCGCGCTTACCCTCGAACTCTTGGACAAGTCGGCCGACAAGATTCACCTGCGCAACACCTGCGCCTACCAGCACACGAAAAAAATGCCGCTGGAAGACTGGCAGCGCGATGAGCAACAGGCCATCGCCCAAGCCGCAGAGGAAATCGCACTGCGTTGCCATGAAGAGTTTGCCCGGGCACTGAACCTGGCCCAGGCGATACCTGCCACCAGCGCACCGCCGCTGCCGGAAACGGCCGCACCGCCGGATCCGGCCAGCGAAGTTGCGCTGCCGACCGACACGCCGCCCGCACAGTAAACGCAGCCAACCCGCCGGAGACCGCCTGATGAACGCCAACCGCTATCGCATCGTCTTCAACCCGTCTCGCGGCCAGTTCATGCCCGTGGCCGAAACCGCAACCAGTCATGGCAAAGCGCCCGGCGCGACGCCTGGTAGTGCTTCTGCGCCAAAGTGGGTTAGCGTGCGCGCCCTCACCCTTGCCCTGTGTTCGGCTTTCGGATTGGTCATGTGGCCTGCGCCGGGGCAAGCGCAGATCGTTGCCGACCCCGGCGCGCTGGGCAATCAACGGCCGACCATATTCAATGCGCCGAACGGCGTGCCGCTCGTCAACATCCAGACCCCCAGCGCCGCCGGGGTCTCGCGCAACACCTACAGCCAGTTCGATGTGCAGCAACAGGGCGCCATTCTCAACAACGCGCGCAGCAACGCGCAAACCCAGCTCGGTGGCTGGGTGCAAGGCAATCCGTGGCTCGCCGCCGGCAGCGCGCGCGTCATCCTCAACGAAGTCAACGCCAGCAACCCCAGCCTGCTGCATGGCTACGTCGAAGTCGCCGGCCAACGCGCCCAAGTCGTCATCGCCAACCCGGCTGGCGTCACCTGTGACGGTTGCGGCTTCATCAACGCCAGCCGCGCCACCCTGACCACGGGCACCCCAACCATCAACGGCGGCAGTCTCGACGGCTATGTCGTGCAGCGCGGCCAGATAGCGGTGCAAGGCGCGGGCCTTGACGCCAGTCAGGCCGATTACACCGACCTGATCGCCCGCTCGGTGGCCATCAACGCGGGCGTGTGGGCCAAAGACCTCAAGGTCATCACGGGGCCAAATCAGGTGGGCGCCGACAACACGAGCGTCGCCCTTGGTACCGGCAGCGGCGGCGCGCCGGCATTCGCTATCGATGTCGCCCAGTTGGGTGGCATGTATGCCGGCAAGATCACCCTGATCGGCACCGAAGCCGGGGTCGGCGTGAAAAATGCCGGCCACATTGGCGCCAGCGTCGGCGCAGTGATCGTCACCGCCGCCGGCCGACTGGAAAACGCCGGCCTGATCATCAGCGCCGGCAACATCCAAATCGTCACCGCCGGCCTCGACAACCCGGGCGGACAAGTGCAAGCCGCGGGCGACGTCACCATCAACACGGGCGGCGCCATCGACAACCGCGCCGGCCTGATTGCCGCGCTGCAAAACCTGCAAATAAGCGACCCCAACGCCGCCACTCCGGCCAGCAAAACCCTTGCCATCGCCAACACTGACGGCGTCCTGATTGCCGGCCAAAGCCTGGTGGTCGACAGCAGCAGCTTGAGCGGCGACGGCCAGGTGCTCTCGCTGGGCGATCTGCAGATCAAGCTCAACACCGACTTCAGCAACGCGAGCGAAGTCATCGCCAACCGCAACGCCAGCATCAGCACCACCGGTGACCTGGTCAACAGCGCGCTGCTGCAAGCGGGCAACAGCTTGCACGTAACCACCGCCAACATCGACAATACCGTCAATGGCGAAATCAGCGCCACCGGCACCACCCTCGTCGCCGGCAACACCCTGCGCAACCGCGGCCTCATCGATGGTGGTCAAACCCTCGTGCAAGGCGACACGGTCAACAACCTCGGCACCGGCCGCATCTACGGCGACACCCTCGCGATAGCGGCAACCACCCTGACCAACACCGCCGAGAATGGCGTTGCCCCGGTCATCGCCGCCCGCGACCGCCTCGACATCGGCGCACAAACCATCGATAACCGCGAACGCGCCCTCATCTTCAGTGCCGGCGACCTGTCGATCGGCGGCGCGATCGACGCCAACCGCCAGGCAAGCGGCCAGGTCGGCACGCTCAACAACGCCAGCGCCACCATCGAAGCGCTAGGCAACCTGAACATTGCCGCCACCCGGCTCAACAACAGCAACGAGCACTTCAGTACCCAGGTCGTTGCCGTGGGCGTGGCACAATCCTTTACCGAATACACACTCAGCGGCGGTGACGTTTATCGGGGCATCGATCTGGTGACGCGCCACGCGGCCAGCGCGATACGCCTCTTCGACTGCGAGGCGACCTGCGCCACCGTCATCGCCACGGGCGATACCAGCGACGCGTTTACCCGCTACGACTTCACCCGCGCGATCACCGAAACCCAGGTGCAAAGTTCAGATCCGGCGCAAATCCTCGCCGGTGGCGCAATGCACATCGACGCCGACCATCTGCGCAACGACAACAGCCACATCATCGCCGGTGGTGCCTTGAGCGGCGCCATCGGCACACTCGACAACACCGCGGTCGCGGGCGAGCGCACGATCACCGACGCCGGCAGCGCCACTGCCTTCTGGCGGCAGCGCAGAAGCGGGCGCGATACCACCACCTACAGCACTGCCGCCTACACCCCTGCCCCCGTCATTCAGGCCATCGATCTCACACCCACCGTCTATCAACAAAACACCGCCCCCAGCGGTAGCGGCACACAGCTTGGCGCGCTCACCACCGGCAACGTCAGCCACGCCGTCCTGCCCAACAACAGCCTGTTCGGTCTCAGCGCCAACCCGAACGCCAGCTACCTGATCGAAACCGACCCGCGCTTTGCCAGCTACCGCAACTGGCTCAGCTCCGACTATTTGCTCAACGCCCTGTCCATCGACCCCGCCGCCACCCAAAAACGCCTGGGGGATGGTTTCTATGAGCAAAAGCTCATTCGCGAACAAGTCGCCCAACTCACCGGCCGGCGTTTTCTCGACGGCTATGCAAGCGACGAAGCCCAATACCAGGCGCTGCTGGCCGGTGCCCTCACCTACGCCCAGGCCCACCAGCTCGACCCCGGCATTGCGCTGACTGCCACACAAATGGCCGCCCTCACCAGCGACATCGTCTGGCTGGTGGAGAAGACCATCAACCTGCCCAACGGCCAAACCACCCAAGCCCTGGTACCGCAACTCTACGTTCGCGTGCGCGAAGGCGACATCAGCGCCGCCGCCGGACTGCTTGCCGGCAACAGCGTTAACCTCGATCTCACCGGCGACCTCAGCAACAGCGGCACCATCGCCGGGCGCACGCTCCTCAGCCTGACCGCCGAGAATGTCAAAAACCTTGGTGGGCGCATCAGCGGCAACGACGTGGCGGTTGCCGCCCGCACCGACCTGGATAACATCGGTGGCACCATCGACGCCGCCAACAGCCTCACCGCCCTGGCCGGGCGCGACCTCAACCTCGTCAGCACCACGCGCACCCAGACGAACGCCCAGGGCAGCCGCAGCAACCTCGACCGTGTCGCCGGGCTCTATGTGAGTGGCGGCGCCGGCATGTTGGTGGCCGCTGCCGGGCGTGACCTCAACCTCACCGCCGCCAGCATCATAAACACCGCCAGCGCAGGCAGCACCACCCTCGTCGCCGGCAACAACCTCAACCTCGACACCGTGACGGACGCCAGCAGCAACCGCATCGTCTGGGACGGCAACAATTACCGTAAAGACAGCAGCCGCAGCGACATCGGCACCGTCATGCAAACGCAAGGCGACATACTGTTGCAGGCCGGTAATGACCTGAATGCCAAAGCCGCCAGCATCGCCAGCGACCGGGGCGTGTTACACGCCGCCGCCGGCAACAACCTCAACCTCACTGCAGGCGAAGCCAACCGCAGCCTGGACGAAGCCCACCAGCACACCAGCAAAGGCTTCCTCTCCAGCAAGACCGTCACCACCCGCGACAACCTCGCCGAAACCCGTGCCCTCGGCACCACCCTCAGCGGCGACAGCGTCAGCGTAGAAGCCGGTCGCGACATCCACGTCAGCGGCAGCAACGTCGTCTCCACCCAGGGCACCAGCCTCGCCGCTGGCCAGAACATCACCATCGCAGCCGCCACCCACACCAGCGCCGAAACCCACTTCCGTGAACAAAAGAAATCCGGCATCTTCAGCAGCGGCGGCATCGGCATCACCCTCGGCACCCAGCAACACAGCACCGACCAACAAGGCGTGACCACGACAGCCGCCGCCGCAACCCTCGGCAGCACCCACGGCGACGTGAACATCCGGGCCGGCCAGAGCTACACCCAGACCGGCAGTGACCTCCTCGCCCCGCAAGGCGACATCGCCATCGCCGCGCAACAGATCGCCATCCAGGAAGCCAGGGAAAACAGCCGCCAGCAAACCGAAAGCAAATTCAAGCAAAGCGGCCTGACCCTGGACATCACCAGCCCGGTCATCAGCGCGATCCAGACCGTGCAGCAAATGGGCCAGGCCGCCGGCAACACCAGCGACGGCCGCATGCAGGCGTTGGCTGGCGCCAGCGCCGGGCTGGCGGCGAAGAGCGGTTACGACGCTATCCAGGCCGGGCAGGGCATCACAGCTCCGGATGGCACGGCCAACCAGATGCCGATCAAAAACGACCAGGGCGACATCACCGGCTACCGCGACGCCACCGCCGCCGAGCAAGTGGGCGGCATCAACCTCGCCATCAGCATCGGCGGCAGCAAAAGCCAAAGCAACAGCGTGCAAACCAGCGATACCGCCCGGGGCAGCACCGTGGCCGCCGGGCGCGACATCAGCCTCACCGCCAGCGGGGCGGGCATGGCATCCGACCTGACCATCCAGGGCAGCCAAATCAGCGCCGGGCGCGACCTCACCCTGCAAGCCGACCACGCCATCCAACTGCTCGCCGCCAGAAACACCGCAGAACAACACAGCAGCAACAAAAACAGCAGTGGCAGCATCGGCATCAGCGTCGGCACTGCGGGCTTCGGCGTCACCGTCGCCGCCGGCGCCGGACGCGGCAACGCCGACGGCAACGACCTCACACACCTCATCACAAAAGTCGGCGCTGGCGGGACGGCGCAATTGAGCTCGGGACAGGACACCACCCTCCAAGGCGCCGTCGTCAGCGGCCAGCAAGTCGTCGCCACGGTCGGCGGCAACCTCAATATTGAAAGCCTGCAAGACACCAGCCAATACCAGAGCAAACAACAAAGCCGTGGTGGCAGCATCACGGTGGGCGCCAGCGTCAGTGGCAGCGCCAGCGCCAGCAAGAGCAAGATCGACAGCAGCTACGCCAGCGTCACCGAACAAGCCGGCATCAAAGCCGGCGATGGCGGCTTTCAGGTCAATGTCCAGGGCAACACCGACCTCAAGGGTGGCGTCATCACCAGCACCCAGAGCGCCCTCGACCAGGAGCGGAGCAGCTTCCAGACCGGTGGCACGCTGACGACGAGCGACATCCACAACCAGGCCAGCTACGACGCCCGGGCCGCCGGCGTCACCCTCGGCGCCGGTGTCAGCCTTGATGGCAAACTCGCTCCGCAAGGCAGCAGCGCGGGAATCGGCAAG
>VMSX01000028.1 GCA_013791905.1 Rhodocyclaceae bacterium
CAGTAGTGTCCGGTTAAAACGAACCCCATGAACTGGAAAGCCAGAACTGGAGCGGGATTTGAAGCAATGAAGGGTGGTGTCGATTTGAACGGCGGCGAGCGGTTCGGGCAGTCTTCCGGGTTTTATCTCGGAGACGACAACCATGAACACCGGCAAGACCCTGTTCGCTCAACTCATGGACTTTCTGCCCTGGACGACCTTCACGCGCCTGGTCAATCGCTATGGCGGCGATCGTTACGTGAAGTCGCTGACCTGCGCCGAGCAATTCCGCATCATGGCCTTCGCGCAACTGACCTACCGCGAGAGTCTGCGCGACATCGAGGTCTGCCTCTCGGCACAGTCGGCCAAGCTCTACCACATGGGATTCCGACAGGAGATCAAACGCTCGACGCTGGCCGATGCCAACGAACTGCGGGACTGGCGCATTCACGCCGAGTTTGCTCAGCGCCTGATTGTGCAGGCCCGGAAGCTCTACATCGGCGAGAGCTTGGGTTTCGAGCTGGAGAACACGGCCTACGCGCTGGACTCGACGACCATCGACCTGTGCCTGTCGGTATTTCCGTGGGCGCCGTTTCGAACCACCAAGGCAGCCGTCAAGATGCATACGCTGCTCGACCTGCGCGGCAACATTCCAAGTTTCATCCACATCTCCGACGGCAAGCTGCACGACGTCAATGTGCTCGATGTCCTGGTGCCGGAAGCCGGGGCAATCTACGTTATGGATCGAGGTTATCTCGACTTCGAGCGGTTGCATGCAATGCATCTGGCGCAGGCTTTCTTCGTCACGCGTGCCAAGTCGAACATGGATGGCCGGCGCGTCTATTCGGCGACGACCAACCGGGGCTCGGGGATCATCTGCGATCAGACCATCGCACTCAATGGCTACTACAGCCATCGGGACTACCCGGCGCATCTGCGCCGCATCCGCTTCAAGGATGCCGAGTCCGGAAAGACCTTGGTGTTCCTCACCAACAACTTCACGTTGCCGGCAGCAACCATCTGCGCCCTTTACAAGGCACGCTGGCAGGTCGAGTTGTTCTTCAAGTGGATCAAGCAGCATCTTCGTATCAAAAAGTTCTACGGCACGTCGGAGAATGCGGTCAAGTCGCAGATCTGGATCGCCGTATCGGTCTATGTCCTTGTCGCCATCATCAAGAAGCGCCTGAATCTCGACGCTTCGCTCTACACTTTGCTACAGATCTTTTCGCTCACCCTGTTCGAGAAGATGCCCATCCAGCAAGCCTTTGCAGGCAGCGACTACATTTTTGAACAGCACAGCACCAGCAACCAACTGAATCTGTTCGCGTTTTAACCGGACACTACTG
>VMSX01000011.1 GCA_013791905.1 Rhodocyclaceae bacterium
CTTGAATTACGTTCTTTGCCAAATCCATACCAATCGTCTTAAGATTCATATCGGTCGCCCCTTTCGTTTAAGTGTAAGTGTCACGACTTCACTTTGGCACATTGATGCCGTTTAGGGAGGGGCGACCATTCCATTATTCCGACGAAAGTCCATATACGGAATCCAGAAATATCAACAAGCTGGACACCGGCCTTCACCGGTGTGACGGATTTGATCAGTGCTTACCTTTGGGTTTGTTCACAATCAATCAGATCGAACCCAAGCTGAAACCGGCCATCCCGTCGCACCGTTTTCTGCACGACGGGTCGGTTCAACTTATTTTTGCACCATAACGCAAATATATATTTACTAATGTTGCTCTTTAATGCAATATATGAATTCTCTATCTTGCATTGAGATGCAAAGTCATGAAATCGAACTTCTCTGAACTCAAGCTCCGCCAACTCGATGCCAACCTGAGCCGTTGGCGCAGCGCCGACTTGCCGCCGCGTCCGCCATCGGGCTGGATCAAGTCCGTCCGCGAAGGCTTGGGCATGGCCGCGACACACCTCGCCGCCCGGCTGGGCGTCGCCACCTCCACCGTCACCCGGCTGGAGACCTCCGAGGCCGATGACACCATCAGCCTGACCACCTTGCGCCGCGCTGCCGAAGCCTTGGGCTGCGAGTTGCACTATGCCCTGGTGCCCAGGCAGTCCTTGGCCGAAATCCTGGACGCTCGCGCACTGGCTCTGGCACGCCAGCAGATGGCCACCGTCAGCCACACCATGGCGCTGGAAGACCAGGCCACCTCACGCGAAACCGTCGAGGCACAGACGCGCGCCCTGGCCGACAACCTGCTCAAGGGTTCGCGGCGTGCATTGTGGCGGGAACCCAAATAGGCATGGCGATCAATCTCGACTATCCCCCTGGCGCCACGCCGCTCGATGCAGACGAACTCGCCAGCCTGATTCCCGGCCACATCACCACACAGGGCGAACTGAACGAATGGGAGCAGCTCAACATCGCCCAGGGCGAGAACCGGGCGCGGAAACACCGCAAGGAAATCCTCAACGAGGCTTTCCTGCGCCAGTTGCACAAGCAGATGTTCGGCGAAACCTGGAAGTGGGCAGGTGAGTTTCGCAAGACGGACAAGAACATCGGCGTCGATTGGCACAAGACCGGCGTCGAACTCAAGAAACTGCTCGACGATGTCCACTTCCAGATCGAGCATGCCAGCTATCCGCCTGACGAAATCGCCGTGCGCTTCCATCACCGCCTGGTCGCCATTCACCCTTTCCCCAACGGCAATGGCCGCCATGCCCGGCTGATGGCCGATCTGCTCGTCGAGCGCCTGGGCCAGCCCCGCTTCACCTGGGGCCAGCGTAGCTTGACCAATGGCAGCCTGGTCGATGCCAGTGAAACACGTCAGCAATAAATCGCCGCCCTGCAAGCCGCCGACCGCCGCGACATCGCGCCCTTACTCGCCTTCGCCCGTAGCTAAGCACGCCACTGAAACGAACAAGAGACAAACCCCCTCCCGCGAGCACCGCAAACCACCCACTATTCGATTAGCCTTGCTAGCCCTCGCTGGCGTTGGAGAAACCACTCAAGATATTGGATCTGCACCCAGGTTTATTGAGTGAGCCACGGGCAACGTAGCGAATTATCGCCGTCCCGCCAGCGCCGACTTTTGCGGCAGCGCTTGGCAGCATGATTATGAAAAGCTGCTGCCGTGATAATCGGGGTGTTATGATTCCATTTGTCATTGAATTGACTAGGAATTCAGGGAGCAGCGTGGCACAACTAGAGCAACAAGCTCGAGAAGAAATCGACAGATTACTCACGGCCGCCGGTTGGCATATCTGCGATGCGAATCAGGCCAACATCCACGCGGCCCGTGGCGTAGCTATCCGTGAATTTCCTCTTCCCCAATACGGTTTCGCCGACTACCTCCTTTACGTGGATGGCAAGGCCGCCGGCGTGATCGAGGCAAAGAAAGAGGGGGTTACCCTCACCGGCGTCGAGACGCAATCCGACAAATACACCAAAGGCCTGCCCGCCAGCCTGCCGCGTTGGAGCACCCCCCTGCCGTTCTCCTACCAGTCGACTGGGGTGGAAACCCGCTTCACCAACGGCCTCGACCCGCAGCCCCGCTCCCGTCCGGTATTCGCTTTTCACACGCCCAAGCTGCTGGCCGATTGGCTTGCCTACGGCAATGTCTTTGAACTCGGCGGCAACAAAGTGGCGCAGGGTTCCGCCACCTTCCTGAGCCGGCTTCAGGCGATGCCGCCGCTCAAGGAAGAAGGCCTCTGGCCCGCCCAAATCACAGCGATCCACAACCTGGAAAAATCCCTCAAGGAAAACCGCCCGCGCGCCTTGATCCAGATGGCCACCGGCTCGGGCAAGACCTTCACCTCGATTTCGTTCATCTACCGGCTGATCAAGTTCGCCGGTGCGCGGCGCATCCTGTTCCTGGTCGATCGCGGCAACCTCGCCGACCAGACCCTCAAGGAATTCCAGCAATACGTCTCGCCCTACAACAACTTCAAGTTCAGCGAGGAATACATCGTCCAGCGCCTGCAGGGCAACCAGATCGACACCACCGCCCGCGTTTGCATCTGCACCATCCAGCGCATGTTCTCCATGCTCAAGGGCCGCGACCTGCCGGCCGACCTGGAAGAAGAATCGGTCGACCAACTGGGCAAACTGTTCAAAGAACCCGAGCCCATCGAATACAACCCCAGCATCCCCATCGAGACCTTCGACATCATCGTCACCGACGAGGCCCACCGCTCCATCTACAACCTGTGGGCGCAGGTGCTGGAATACTTCGACGCCTACCTCATCGGCCTCACCGCCACGCCCGGCAAGCAGACCTTCGGCTTCTTCCACCAGAACCTGGTGATGGAATACAACCACGAAATGGCCGTCGCCGACGGCGTCAACGTCAACTACGACGTCTACCGCATCAAGACCGCCATCACCGAGGGGGGCTCCAAGGTCGAAGCCGGCTACTACGTGGAAAAGCAGGAACGCGACACCCGCAAGACCCGCTGGGAAGAACTCGACGACGACTTCGCCTACGACCCCAACCAGCTCGACCGTGACGTCGTTACCCCCGACCAGATCCGCACCATCGTGCGCACCTTCCGCGACAAGCTGTTCAGCGAAATCTTCCCCGGCCGCATCGAAGTGCCCAAGACCCTCATCTTCGCCAAGGACGACAACCACGCCGAAAACATCGTCGAAATCCTGCGCGAGGAATTCGGCAAGGGCAACGACTTCGCCCAGAAGATCACCTACCGCACCACCGGCGCCACGCCCAAGGAACTCATCAAGGCCTTCCGCAACAGCTACCACCCAAGAGTCGCCGTCACCGTCGACATGATCGCCACCGGCACCGACATCAAGCCGGTAGAAATCGTCTTCTTCATGCGCGCCGTCAAATCGCGCGGCTTCTTCGAGCAGATGAAAGGCCGCGGCGTGCGCGTCATCAAGCCCGATGACCTCAGGGCCGTCACCCCCGACGCCACGGCCAAGGACCACTTCGTCATCATCGACGCCGTCGGCGTGTGCGAGCAGGACAAGACCGACGCCCGCCCCATGGAGAAAAAGCCCAGCGTCAGTTTCGAGAATTTGCTCAAGGCGGTGAGCTTCGGCAACACCGAAGACGACGTCATCACCAGCATCGCCGGCCGCCTGGCCAGAATGGAACACCGCATCAGCGCCGAAGACGACGCCAAGATTCGGACCTTAAGCGGCGGCCTCGGCCTAAAAGACCTTGCACACCAGCTAGTTCAATCACTCTCACCCGACCTGGATTCGCTCCCCTCGCCCGCAAGCGGGAGAGGGGCCGGGGGAGAGGGCGCAGCAGTTGCCGCACGCATCAACGCAGCCAAACCCCTGTGCGACCCAGCCCTGCGCCAGCTCATCCTCGACATCAAAGCCAAAAACGAACTCACCATCGACCACGTCAGCCAAGATCAAGTCATCGAAGCCGGCTTCAGCCAAGCCGCCCGCGACCGCGCCAAAGGCCTCGTGCAATCGTTTGAAAAATTCATCGCTGACCACAAAGACGAAATCACCGCCCTGCAAATCCTCTACGCCAAGCCCTACAAACAGCGCCTCACCTTCGAAGCGGTGAAGGAACTCGCCGACGCCATCGAAAAGCCGCCCTACCTGTGGAACGAATCCCAACTCTGGCAAGCCTACGCCTCGCTGGAAGCGAGCAAGGTCAAAGGCGCCAGCGGCCGCCGCATCCTCACCGATCTGGTTTCGCTCGTGCGCTTCGCCATCCATCAGGACAACGAACTCGTGCCGTTCCCCGAGCGGGTTAACGCCAACTTCAAAGCCTGGCTGGCAGGGCAGGAAAGCGCGGGCAAGCCATTCGATGCGGAACAATTGCGCTGGCTGGAAATGATCCGCGACCACATCGCCGCCAACCTCGGCATCGAGCCGGACGACTTCGAATACGCGCCCTTCGCCCAGGAAGGCGGCTTGGGCAAGGTCTATCAGCTTTTCGGCGATGAACTGAATACGCTGATTGAACAATTGAACGAAAGCTTGGCGGCATGAAGGCCGAGGAACAACGCACGGCCTACACCGCTGCACGATCTACGGTTCCTGTCGAATGGCCAATAGTCCCGTTTGAGCAGGCAGCCACCCCTCAGTCAGATCGGGGAAAACGCATAAAGCAGCGAGACTATTTGCCAGAAGGTCGAATCCCGGTAATCGATCAAGGGCAAGCGCCAGTTGGTGGATATACGGATGATGAAGACTCTGCCTTCTCTGGAGAATTGCCGGTAGTTCTATTTGGTGATCACACGCGTGCCGTTAAGCTGGTCAGCCATCGCTTTGCGGTTGGCGCAGACGGAATCAAGATTTTTCGGCCAGCGGAGGGTGTGCGTCCGAAGTACCTTTATTACTGGATGAAATCTGCGCGCATTCCTGATCGAGGTTATGGGCGGCATTATCAGTATTTGAGACAGCTTTCAGTTCCATTACCACCGCCGGCCAAACAAGACGAAATCGTCGCGGAAATCGAAAAACAATTCTCCCGCCTCGACGAAGCCGTCGCCAACCTCAAGCGCGTCAAGGCCAACCTCAAGCGCTACAAAGCCGCCGTCCTCAAAGCCGCCGTCGAAGGCCGCCTCGTCGAAACCGAAGCCGAACTCGTTCGCCGAGAAGGCCGCAGCTACGAAACCGGCGAGCAACTCCTGCAACACATCCTCGAAATCCGCCGCAGCCAGTGGCAAGGCAAGGGCAAATACAAAGAACCCGCCGCGCCCGACACCACTGGCCTGCCAGAATTGCCGGAGGGGTGGGTGTGGGCAACTCTTGAGCAGCTAACCACGCAAATCGCTGACGTGGATCACAAGATGCCCAAGGCCTTTGAAGGTGGAATTCCATACGTTAGTACCAAGGATTTCAACGGCGACAACGACATCAACTTTGCAGGTGCGAAGCGCATCTCCCCGGTTGATTACGCCGCACTATGCAAAAAAGTCCGCCCAGAGTTCGGTGACATCCTGTTGTCACGATACGGGACTGTTGGAGAAGTCAGGACTGTCAAAACAGATATGCCATTCCAAGCCTCTTACAGTGTTGCAATTCTGAAGCCAATCAACAGTTTCGAGACCGCGGACTTTGTCGCAACGGTCTTGAGATCGGACGTTATTCAGTCTCAGATCAAACGTGACGTCCGGGCCACGGCACAACCGGACTTGGGGCTTGCACACATCCGACAGTTCGTCGTTCCCTTTCCATCATTGGAAGAACAAAAACAGATCATTGCCGATGTCGAGCGTCATCTCACTCTCACAGTCGTTGCCGAAGCCCAGGTCAATTCCAACCTTCAGCGTGCTGAACGTCTGCGCCACGCATTACTTGCAAGGGCCTTCACGGCTGAACACATCGGAGCTAATTGAGTATCGTCATGACTAAAGCCAATGTTCCTCAACCAGTTCGCTATACCTTTCTGCTAATTGAACTCGCCGGGCTACTGGCAGCAAATTTCTTTGCATTTGGCTCACTACTCCCAACATCTGATCCATCTGGTCTTTGGTTCTACGCTGCACTTTTTGGGTTGCTGTTGGGGCAGCGGCTTGATACACCGTTTTTTACTGCACCTAAGGACGCGGTGCTATATGCAATTCCCGCGTTGCTTGCCGTACTACAGATTGCGGATGTGTCATGGTTGGCCAATTCACAATGGGGCCTAACCGCACGAACATTATTGGTGGCTTGGATCGTGTTGGTCTTGGTCGCTGCGTCTCTTGCAGTGTGGTTGCAAAATAGCCAAGGAGGTGCGGCCTCGAAATTAAGTGCGGTGACAGCTCAACTGAGTGGATCACTTGGTAATCCCCGTGCCTTTTTCTCAGTGGTCCTCTTTTTATTGCTGCTTGCCTTTCCACCAAGTGCGGTGGAGGGGTTGCTGCTTATTGGTGCTGCTTGGGCAATAACGGTACCTTTCTCGCTTTTGGACTATCTCTATGCGTTATGGCGTCGTATCAGACGCGCAATTACTTTGGGGAGTAGTTCTAGTCCTGTTGCAGAGGTTGCTGCACATCAAGTACCCAGCCTCGTGATTTTCCGTACAGAACGGCCAGAGTCTATTCCCTCTGGATGCACGATGATTTATCGCGACACAACTGCAGATTTACGGATTGCGAGTGTTGTTGGCCATGCAGGCCGTGACAGTGGCACCCTCATGCGTGCAGTTGATCTCGGCTTATATGGCTCGGATGCGGGCTCTGATTACAGTTTCCTTGATCCCATGCAGGCAATGGGAATCTCTGAGAGCTTAATAACTCACGAACAGAGGCAACGTGCTGAATCGCTCAAAGAGGATTGCATTGGTTTCGTTGCGCCAGATTCGGACATCGGGAAATTGATTATCGAAGTGGTTGCTGAAAAAGACCTGGCTGCTGGTCGCCTTGTGCAGGCGAGGTGTGGTGCGGAGGATGTGTTTTACCAGCTCACAAATGGGCTTACGAAGGAGGAGATCGTTCAACAGAAAAACACCTTCGGATTCGTCGCTGCACAAGCTCGTAGCGTAGGGATATGGAAAGAAGATGAAGGCCGCTTCAAGCCGGTTACTTGGGTAGCTGCGCCAAATTCACCAGTCTTACTTGTGGAGCCGAAGTCGGCTGAATTTGATTTATCTCGTATCGGAACATTTCCGGGTTCCAATTTCGCCGTGCGTTTGAGAAATGTGAATTATTTGGTAACACACAACACGGCCATCCTTGGAATATTGGGGGTTGGTAAATCAATGCTTGCAATGGAATTGGTTGAACGTGTCCTGCGTGAAGGCTGCAAGGTGATCGTATTGGACTTAACCGATCAATATGCAAGCGAATTGGCTGGACTATTCGATTCAACATTCAACGATGGCGTAATTGCTTCGCTTCAGGCGATCTGTGTCAATGGGAAAGCGAACGTAAAGAAAAATGTTGAAGAAGGCGGCAGCCGTAGCCAGTTTGCGAAGGTTGTTGAGGAGAATATTGAAAATTTCATGAAATCGGACCACAGCTTGCTCATCTTGAACCCGGCTTCGTTTGATGTATGGAAACAAGACAGCAAGCCGTATGGCGAAACTGCATCTATGGCGAGTCTCACTAGTTGTGAATTAACCAACATTATTTCTGATGCCTCGCTGAAGGTTGTTCAGCGAATGGGCCGAGTTGACCAAGCGCGTCTGTTGCTTGTCTATGAGGAAGCACACTCGCTGGTGCCTGAGTGGAACGCAACCGTTGGCGAGGGGGATCGAGCGGCATCAAACGGCACCGCCAGAGCAATTCTTCAAGGCAGAAAGTACGGACTTGGTTGTTTCCTGATTACACAACGAACTGCCAGCGTAACGAAGACAATCTTGAATCAATGTAATTCAGTCTTTGCTATGCGATCTTTCGACGATACAGGCCGAGAGTTCTTATCGAATTACATTGGACGCGAGTACGCCGCACTGCTGCCGAGCCTACCCGAACGGAATGCTATTTTCTTTGGCCGTGCTTCGAGCTCTGAGAACCCTGTACAAGTAGAGCTCAATGATCGGAGCGTTTTTATCGCAGCTTTTCGTGCTCAAACTCAGTCAAGTGAGCAGGTTTGGTAGTCGCGCTTAGCCCCAGGAAAATACCAAACATGAATACCGCAACCATCGTCCAAAAACTCTGGAACTACTGCAACGTCCTGCGCGACGACGGCATGAGCTACGGCGACTATGTCGAGCAGCTCACCTATCTGCTGTTCCTGAAGATGGCCGACGAGCGTAGCCGGCCGCCCTATAAACAACCCAGCCCGGTGCTCGCCGGCTATGACTGGCCCAGCCTGACAAAGAAAGACGGCGACGAACTGTTCGACCACTACCGCCACACGCTGGAGGAACTGGGCAAGCAGAAAGGCTTGCTCGGTCTGATCTTCACCAAGTCGCAGAACAAGTTTCAGGACCCGGCCAAGCTGCGGCGGCTGATCGTGGACCTGATCGACAAGGAAACCTGGGTTTCGATGAGCGCCGACGTGAAGGGCGACGCCTACGAGGGCCTGCTGGAGAAGAACGCGCAGGACACCAAGTCCGGCGCGGGCCAGTACTTCACGCCGCGCCCGCTGATCCAGGCGATTGTCGACGCCATGGCGCCCCGGCCCGGCGAGACCATCTCTGACCCGGCCTGCGGCACCGGCGGCTTTTTGCTGGCGGCGCATGACTATGTGGTGAAGCACTACCCCAACATGACCTCGACGGAGAAGAAGAAACTGCGCGGGGAAAGCTTCAAGGGCTGGGAACTGGTGCAGGCCACCGCCCGGCTGTGTGCCATGAACATGCTGCTGCACGGTATTGGCAGCCAAGAGTTCGAGCCGATTGCGGTGGGGGATTCGCTGGCTGCCGACCCCGGCGAGCGCTTCGACGTGGTGCTGACCAATCCGCCCTTCGGCAAGAAGAGCAGCACCACCATCGTGGGCGAGGAAGGCAAGGTCAGCAAGGAGCGCGACACCGTCGAGCGCGACGACTTCTGGGCCACCACCTCGAACAAGCAGCTCAACTTCGTCCAGCACGTGAAGACGCTGCTGAAGCAGAACGGCCGCGCCGCCCTGGTACTGCCGGACAACGTGCTGTTCGAAGGCGGGGCAGGCGAGACTATCCGCCGCAAGCTGCTGCACGACTGCGACGTACACACCCTGCTGCGCCTGCCCACCGGCCTGTTCTACGCCCAGGGCGTGAAGGCGAACGTGCTGTTCTTCGACAAGAAGCCCGCCGCCGAAACCCCGTGGACCCGCAAGCTGTGGATCTACGACCTGCGAACCAACATGCACTTCACGCTGAAGACCAGCACGTTGAAGCGGGAAGACCTGGACGAGTTCGTGCAGTGCTACAACCCGGCGAATCGGCATGACCGGAAGGCGACCTGGTCGGAGAAAAACCCCGATGGCCGCTGGCGTGAGTACGACTACGAAGAATTAGTCAACCGCGACAAGGCCAGTCTTGACATTTTTTGGCTAAGGGATGAATCATTGTCGGATTCCGACAACCTGCCCGCGCCGGAGGTGATTGCGGCTGAGATTGTGGAGGACTTGGAGGCAGCGTTGGAACAGTTCCGGGAGATCGCGAATGATCTCGGTGTTGGCGCAGCAGAAACATGAGCATGACAAACTCCGCGGATATCACTTCGCATAGCCTTAAATGGTGCTAATCGGGCTTGACGCGGCATCGTCCCTTAGCAAGTTTGGCTATGCGATCGGCCGCTATGATGCAGGCTGCTTGCGAATCGAGTCCGCGGGGCTCATCGAGAGCAGAGCCGAGGCAAACGCAATCGACGCTCATATTGCGCCAGCCTTGCGTGAAGCAGATAAAGCACTTATTGCAATCGACGCCCCATTGGGATGGCCGGCGACCCTTGCTGCAGAACTAAAAATACATCGTGCAGGTGAAGCATTCTCCACCGAGAAAGACGCACTGTTTCAACGCCAGACCGATCTCTTCACACACAAACGCCTCGGTAAGAAACCTCTGGAGGTTGGCGCCGACCGGATCGCGCGGGCGGCACATCGTGCGCTTGACGTGCTTCAACACCTACGGCGGGCAAGTGGAAAATCGATTCCACTCGCATGGTCCGCGCAGTTTTCGGGGGTGGCTGCAATCGAGGTATATCCCGCCGGTACGCTGATCGCGCGTGATCTGCCTCATTCAAGCTACAAGAAGGATGAGCAAGCGGATGTTCGTCACGCAATCGCCAATGCATTATCAGGCGACCTCCCCGATTTAAAACGCTACGCCGATGGAAATGCCGATGTCTTTGATGCCTGCCTATGCCTGATCGCAGCCAAGGACTTTGTCGATGGAGTTTCTGTTCCACCGGAAGACTTGGATGCGTCTTATGTCGAAGGGTGGATTTGGGTCAGGCGCAGCGCAAGAGATGTATAGGCAAGTGCAGTGAAATAAATGGACCGGGATTTCGACGATAGATGATGAAGGGGGCATGGTTCGGTCGACTAAGCGCATTTAGCTATGGACAATGCAGCCGGCCCCAATATAAGGGCTGCATTGCGAACTATCTCCGCTATTCGACCGCTTGCTCTCTAACGGCAGGAATGGCGACAGAAAGAAGAAATTAAAAAGGGCTTCAGTCTTTCGACTGAAGCCCTTGGTATTACTGGTCGGGGTGCCGGGATTCGAACTCGGGACCCCTTGCACCCCATGCAAGTGCGCTACCAGGCTGCGCCACACCCCGACTGGGGGCGGATTATAGCAGAGCGATTGTCAGGCATGCAGCAACTTGATGATGCCCATCAACTCCATGCGCAGTGATATTCCATTGCCCGCGGCGGCTGTGCTGGCGGGCTTTTTGGCCGCCGGTTCGTCGAGGCGATTGCGCGCGCCGCTGATAGTGAAACCCTCGTCGTACAGCAGTTGCCGGATGCGGCGCACCAGCAGCACTTCGTGGTGCTGGTAGTAGCGGCGATTGCCGCGCCGCTTGACGGGTTTGAGCTGGGTGAATTCCTGCTCCCAGTAGCGCAGCACATGCGGCTTGACGCCGCACAACTCGCTGACTTCGCCAATCGTGAAATAGCGTTTGGCGGGTATCGGCGGTAGTTCGACCTTATCCTGGCTGGAAATTGTCATGCGCCGCGGTCTCGACGATGGACTTGAGCTTATGGCTGGCGTGGAAGGTGACGACCCGCCGCGCGGTGATCGGGATTTCTTCGCCGGTCTTGGGGTTGCGCCCAGGCCGCTGCGGCTTGTCGCGCAGATGGAAGTTGCCGAAACCGGAAAGCTTGACGCTGTCGCCGGTTTCCAGCGCCAGGCGCACTTCTTCGAAGAAGGCCTCGACCATGTCTTTGGCTTCGCGCTTGTTCAGCCCGACTTTTTCAAACAGCAGATCGGCCAGTTCGGCCTTCGTCATTGTCATTTTTGTTGTCCCTTATCTGCGCAAAACTGCGCCGAAGCGTTCGGTTGCCGTGTTTACCAATTGGGCTACCGCCGCGTCGGCGTCGTTGTCAGCCAGAGTCTTCTGAGTATCTTGCATCGTCACCCGGAACGCAAGGCTTTTGCTTTCCGGCTCAATTCCCTTGCCCTGATAGACGTCAAACAGTCGTATTTCCCGCACATGGGCGGGCGCCGCCGCCTGCAAAGCGTCTTGCAGCGCCTGTACGGCGCAGTGCTGGGGCACGATCAGGGCGATGTCGCGCACCACGGCGGGGAAGCGCGACGGTTCCCGAAATACCGGGAACGGGGCTGCCAGCAGCGGTGCCAGTTCGATTTCGAATACCACGGCAGACGCGGCCAGTTCATATTTCTGGTGCCAGCGCGGGTGGATTTCGCCGATGACGCCGATGGGCTGGTCATCAAGCAGCACGCGGGCCGCACGCCCGGGATGCAAGGCCGGATGGCTGGTGGGTTCGAAGCGCAGGCGACGTGGCGCCAGGATGGCTTCGAGTTCGCCCTTGACGTCGAAGAAGTCGGCGGGTCGGGCTGGCGATCCCCATTGTTCGGGCCATGCCGAGCCGGCCGCCAGGGCGGCAAGGCGCAGTGGCTGGTGATAGCCGGTACCGTTCTGGCCGCCGCCTGCGGGTGTCAGGTCAGGCAGGAAACAGCGCCCCACTTCAAAGAGCCGCACGCGGTCGGCCTGGCGCTTGAGGTTGCTGGCCAGCGCACCGACCAGGCCGCCGATCAGGGTGCTGCGCATCACGCCCATCTGGCTGGCGATGGGGTTGGCGAGGCGGACGAGTTGCGCGGGCTCTGCGCCGGCAAAGTCGGCTTCCCAGTCGGCGTCGACAAAGCTGTAGTTGACGACTTCATGGTAGCCGCGCTCGGCCAGCAGCCGGCGCACCTGCATGGCTCCGCGCCGTGCTTCGGGCAGCGGCAGCATTTCCAGCCGCGCGGTGGGCGCCGGCGCGGGAATGTTGTCGTAACCGTGCAGGCGCGCGATTTCTTCGATCAGGTCTTCTTCGATGGTGATGTCGAAGCGATAGGCGGGCGGCGTCACGACCAGTTCGTCGGCCGTGCGGGTGTAGGCAAAGCCGAGGCCGGCGATGAGTTTTTCGGTCTGATCGAAGCCGAGGTCGATGCCGAGCACCTTGGCGGCACGCGCCAGGCGCAGGCGCACCGGGGGGCGCGTCGGCAGATGGTCGGCAGCGAGCGCTTCGACCACGGGGCCGGGCTGGCCGCCGCAGATGTCGATGATCAGTTGCGTCGCCCGCTCGATGGCGCTGCGCTGCAGTTCGAAATCGACGCCGCGCTCATAGCGGTAGGAGGCGTCGGACGAAAAGCCGAGCGCGCGCGCCTTGCCGGCGATGGCGGCGGTATTGAAGAAGGCGCTTTCGAGGAACAGGTCGGTCGTTGCATCGCTGATGCCGGAATGCTCGCCACCCATGATGCCGGCCAGCGCCAGGCTTTTGGCGTCATCGGCAATCAGGGCGGTATCGGCCGTCGGCGTGACGGTCTGCTCGTTGAGCAGCAGCATCTGTTCGCCCGCGGCGGGATAGCGCACATGGATGCTGCCCTGCAACTGGGCATCGTCGAAGGCGTGCAGCGGCTGGCCGAGTTCGAGCATCACATAGTTGGTGACGTCGACCAGCGCCGAGATGGCACGCACGCCGCAGCGTTCGATGCGTTGCTTGATCCAGTCGGGTGTGGCGGCGCGGGCATTGACGCCGCGCACGATGCGGCCGCAGTAACGCGGGCAGGCGGCGGGAGCGTCGAGAATGATGCCGCGCGTGTCTTCCAGCACGGGCGCGACCGGTGCCACCGTGGGCAACTGCAGGGGTGCGCCAGTCAGCGCCGCCACTTCGCGGGCAATGCCGGAGAGCGACAGGCAGTCGGCGCGGTTTGGTGTGAGCTTCAGGGTGATGAGGTTGTCATCAAGTTTGAGGTAGCTGCGAATGTCCTGACCGAGGGGCGCATCGGCCGGCAAGGACAGCAGGCCGCCATGATCTTCCGACAGCCCCAGTTCGCGCGCCGAACAGAGCATGCCGCAGCTTTCGACGCCACGCACCTGAGCTTTTTTGATCTCGATGCCGGGCAATTTCGCGCCAACGAGGGCACAGGGCACCAGCATGCCGGCCGCGACATTCGGCGCGCCGCAGACGATTTGCAGCACGCCGTGTGCGCCGCTCATTTCACCCACCTGGACCGAGCACAGCTTCAGCTTGTCGGCATCGGGATGTTTCTCGGCGCTCAGCACGCGTGCCACGACGACATTGGAAAAGTCGGCGCCGGCGGGACGGCACTCCTCGACCTCAAGCCCCGCCATCGTCAGCAAATGGCAGAGTTCTTCGGTCGACAGTGGCGGATTGACGAGGGCGCGCAGCCAGGATTCGGGGAATTGCATATTCTTTTTTTATTGAAACTGCGAAAGGAAACGTAAATCGCCATCGAAAAACAGGCGCAGGTCGTTGATGCCATAGCGCAGCATGGTCAGGCGGTCCGGCCCCATGCCAAAGGCGAAGCCGGTGTATTTTTCCGGGTCGATGCCGCCACAGCGCAGCACGTTGGGATGCACCATGCCGCAGCCGGCGATTTCCAGCCAGCGGCCCTCCATCGGACCATGCATGAAGGCGACGTCGATTTCGGCCGACGGTTCGGTGAAGGGGAAGAAGGACGGACGGAAGCGCACCTTGAGGTCGTCGCTCTCGAAGAAGCGGCGCAGGAAATCGGCGACCACGCCTTTCAGGTCGGCGAAGCTCACGTTCTCGCTCACCCAGAGGCCTTCGACCTGATGAAACATCGGCGAGTGCGTGGCATCGGAATCGACGCGATAGACCCGTCCGGGACAGATCACCCGAATCTCGGGCATGCTGTCGAGATGCCGGTATTTTTCGGCGTGCGCCAGCATGGTGCGAATCTGCACCGGGCTGGTATGGGTGCGCAACAGGACGTCTTCGCGCACCTTGCCCGCGGCATCGAGCAGATAAAAGGTGTCGTGCATCGAGCGCGCCGGGTGATTCTCGGGCGTATTGAGCGCGGTGAAGTTGTGCCAGTCGGTTTCGATCTCGGGGCCATCGGCCACTTCGAAACCGATCGAGCGGAATAATTGTTCGATGCGATCGAGCGTGCGCATCACCGGATGGATGCTGCCCCGGATCGGGCCACGGCCCGGCAGGGTCACATCAAGCGCCTCAGCAGCCAATTGGGCTTCCAACTGGGCATTCTTCAGCGCTTCGCGCCGTAGCGCCAGCGCCGACTCTACCTGCGCCTTGGCGATATTGATCGCCGCACCCGCCGTCTTGCGTTCATCCGGCGGCAGCTTGCCCAAGCTTTTGAGCAGGGCGGTGAGCGAACCTTCCTTGCCCAGATAGGCGGCCTTGACCTCTTCGAGCCGGGCAATTCCGGTGGCCGCCGTGAAGTCGGCCGTTGCCTGTGCGATCAGTTGTTCCAGATTATTCATGAAGCGGCATGGTTGCGAAAAGTATGAAACGCAAAATCCTGCTGGCAAAAACCAGAAAGGCCGCCCACTGTTGCCGGAGCGGCCTTTCTGTCGATTCAGCCTGAAACCGGGCCTGGCTCAGGCCGACAGTTGTGCCTTGGCCTGGTTCGCAATCGCGGCGAAAGCCGGCTTGTCGAACACGGCCAGATCGGCCAGCACCTTGCGATCCACTTCGATCGAGGCCTTTTTGAGGCCATTCATCAGGGTGCTGTACTTCATGCCCAGTTCGCGGGCTGCCGCGTTGATCCGGGCAATCCACAGAACGCGAAACTGACGCTTTCTTTGACGACGGTCGCGATACTGGTACTGACCGGCCTTCATCACCGCTTCTTTGGCGACGCGATAAACCGAGGAACGCCGACCGCGATACCCCTTGGCTTGATCGAGAACTTTCTTGTGGCGCGCGCGCGCCGTTACACCGCGTTTGACTCGTGACATATTGTGTTCTCCTTAACCGTTGGGCAACATGGCACGCACGGACTTGGTGTCCGCTGCATGCACTGTCAGCACGCCACGCAGGTGACGTTTCACCTTGGTGGTTTTCTTGGTGAGGATGTGGCGCTTGAACGCCTGAGCGCGCTTGATGCTGCCTGACCCACGCACTTTAAAGCGCTTGGCGGCCCCGCTCTTGGTCTTCATCTTCGGCATCGAAGATCTCCTTTTTATAACATGCCTGCCAGGTGACTCCCGCCTCGGGAACACTTGTTAACCTGCAGCCACTTCTTCTCGTCCCGCCCCCGGTTGCCCGGCGCGAAACAAAAAACTTGCCAACTCAACTGCTCAACGCACCGCCTATAGCGGTTTTTTCTTCGACGGCGCCAGCACCATCACCAACTGCCGGCCTTCCATCTTCGGAAACTGCTCGACCAGTGCCACTTGTTCCAGGTCGGCCTTGATCCGTTCCAGCACGCGCATGCCGATTTCCTGGTGCGCCATCTCGCGACCGCGGAAGCGCAGGGTGATCTTGGCCTTGTCGCCTTCCCCGAGAAACTTGACGATGTTGCGCATCTTGATCTGGTAGTCGTTTTCATCCGTGCCCGGACGAAACTTGATTTCCTTGACCTCGACGATTTTCTGCTTTTTCTTCGCCTCTGCAGCGCGTTTGGCTTCTTGATATTTGAACTTGCCAATGTCCATCAGCCGGCAGACCGGCGGGTCTGCCATCGGCGCGATTTCGACCAGATCGACTCCGATCTCTTCCGCTTTCAGCAGCGCCTCACGAACTGAACATATACCGAGTTGCTCGCTATCCACCCCGACTAAACGAATTTCGGGGGCCGTGATCTCCGCATTGACGCGCTGCTTCTTATCTTGGGCTATGGCTAAAATCTCCTAAAAATCTATAAAAATCAGGCCGCTACGCCCTTGCTGCTACGTTCCAGCAGCAGGCGCTCAATCAAGGCATCGGGGGACATCTGCCCGAGATCCTGATTGCCTCGGGCACGCACAGCGACCAACCCAGCAGCCTTTTCCTTGTCACCGACAACGACAATATAAGGCCGCTTCAACAAGCTATGTTCGCGGATTTTATAGTTAATCTTCTCGCCGCGCAAATCGCTTTCGACGCGCAAACCAGCCTTTCGCAACATTTTCGCCACACTTTCAGCGTAGTCGGTCTGCGCTTCGGAAATATTCATCACGACCACCTGCACCGGCGACAACCACAAAGGCATGGCGCCAGCATGGTTTTCGATCAAAATCCCGGTGAAACGCTCGAGGGAACCAAACAAAGCGCGGTGCAGCATGACCGGACGCTTGTGGGTGTTGTCGGCCGCCACATAATGGATGTCGAAGCGCTCGGGCAGGTTCATGTCGACCTGCAGCGTGCCGCACTGCCAGTCGCGGCCGATGGCATCGCGCAGCACGAATTCCAGCTTGGGACCATAGAAGGCGCCTTCGCCAGGGAAGAGATCGTAGGCGATGCCCATGTGGTCGAGGGCGTTCGATAGCGCGCCTTCCAGCGTGTCCCAGGTTGCATCGGAACCGATGCGCTTTTCCGGACGCGTAGACAACTTGATGCGCACGCTATCGAAACCGAAGTCCTTGTAGATGTCGAGGATCAGCGCCACCACGCTCTTGCACTCATCCTCCATCTGCTCCTCGGTACAGAAGATGTGGGCATCGTCCTGGGTGAAATGGCGCACCCGCAACAGGCCGTGCAGCGCGCCCGACGGCTCGTAGCGATGCACCTTGCCGAATTCGGCCATGCGCAACGGCAGGTCGCGGTAGCTCTTGATGCCCTGTTTGAACAAGGCGACACCGCCCGGGCAATTCATCGGCTTCAGGGCGAAAACGCGTTCATCCTCGGTCTGCGTCGTGAACATGTGTTCGCGGTAGTTGAACCAGTGGCCGGAAAGCTCCCACAGGGCGCGATCCATGACATCCGGCGTATTTACTTCCACATAGCCCGCATCTTCCTGGCGCGCCCGCATGTAGCCAATCAGGTCGAGGAACAAGCGCCAGCCATGAGGATGCCAGAACACGGAACCCGGCGCCTCTTCCTGGAAATGGAACAGGTCCAGTTGCTGCCCGAGTTTGCGGTGGTCACGCTTTTCCGCTTCTTCGAGCATGTGCAGATAGGCATCGAGCTCGTCTTTCTTCGCCCAGGCCGTGCCATAAATGCGCTGCAGCTGCTCGTTCTTCGGGTCGCCGCGCCAGTAGGCGCCGGCCACCTTCATCAATTTGAAATGCTTGAGCTTGCCGGTGGAGGGCACGTGGGGGCCACGGCACAGGTCGACAAAGTCGCCCTCGTGATAGAGCGAAACGTCTTCGCCCGCCGGGATCGCCGCGATCAGCTCGGCCTTGTAGTGCTCGCCCTGCGACTTGAAGAACTCGACCGCCTTGTCGCGCGGCAGGACTTCGCGGCTGACGGGAAAATCCTTTTTCGCCAGTTCGAGCATGCGTTTCTCGATCGCCGCCAGATCTTCGGGCGTGAACGGGCGCTTGTAGGCGAAGTCGTAGTAGAAGCCGTTTTCGATCACCGGGCCGATGGTCACCTGTGCTTCGGGGAACAGTTCCTTGACCGCGTAGGCCAGCAGGTGCGCGGTTGAATGACGAATGATTTCCAGGCCGGCGGGGTCCTTGTCGGTGACGATCGCCAGTTGCGCATCCTGCTCGATGCGAAACCCGGTATCCACCAGCCGGCCATCGAGCCGTCCGGCCAGCGCCGCCTTTGCCAGGCCAGCGCCAATCGAGGCGGCCACGTCGGCAACGGTCAGCGGTTGCGGATATTCGCGTTGGGAACCATCAGGTAGCGTAATCACCGGCATCTTCAAGGACTCCAAAAGGAACAGGGCGCCGGATCACTCAGGCGCCCTGTTCCGGGTACTGATCAGGCAGGCTTGCAAGCCCTGCGCGACTCTAATTAGTGGCGGAGTGGACGGGACTCGAACCCGCGACCCCCGGCGTGACAGGCCGGTATTCTAACCAACTGAACTACCACTCCGCATCGACCTCGTACTTCGACACTTCTTCATCGACATCGAGGGCGCGGATTCTAGCAGATTTGCTCATGCGCGCAACAGCCCCGCGCACGATTTTTTAGTTGTCTACATCTCTGCCGGCAACCACAGATCCGGTCGATCAGTAAACACCGCTGCCGCTCCGAGTCCATACAGGCGCGCCCCGCTGGCAGGATCATTGACGGTGTAAGCCGCCCACGGAACGCCAGCGTCATTGAGTGCAGCCGCCTGCTGCGGTGTGAGGTGTTTCGCTGCCAGGTGCAGCGCAACGGCACCCAGGCGTTCAAGCTGCGCTTGCCAATCGCCAGGCAAATGTTCAACCAGCAGCGCCTGCGGGAATTGCGGCAGGACGCGCCGTGCCGCCAGCGCCGACTTTTCGGAAAAGCTGGAGATCACGCCCGTGCCGTTCCAATTCTCGCCCAACCAACGCGCCACCGTCTCTCCCGTGATTTCATCGTGCCCCGCAGCCGGCTTGATCTCGATGTTGGGCCACAAGCCGAGGCGGCGGCACGCCGCCATCGCCTCGGCGAAAGTCGGCACTGGAGTGATGAAATGCTCCGCATGGGGTGCGGCGAACGCGACGTGATGAGGGCCGCCGGCATCGAAGCGGCGAATCTCGGCCAGCGTCCTGTCCGCGACGCGACCTGCGCCGGTGGTGGTGCGCTCCAGCGTTTCGTCGTGGATCAGGATCGGCACGCCATCGGCGGTGAGCATGACGTCAAACTCAACCGCCCGGCAACCCAGGCGGGCGGCTACCGCAAGTCCGGCCAGGGAGTTTTCCGGGGCCAGGGCACCGCCGCAGCGGTGGGCAATGATGCGCGGATAGGCGATCAACGCAGGAAGGTGGGGGGGGCGGCAAGCACCGGTGCAGCGCGCAGCACGGCGGTATCGAGCGCTTCCTTGGCCGGCTTCTGGTTACCCCAGACAAATTCGACTTCCTCGTTGAGGATGGCGCGAATGCGGCTCTTGCCAGAGCCGCTGCGGGTGCGCGCCGAGTCGCGCTTGTTCATCGACAGGCGCCGTTCGGCCCGGTCGAGCAGGACGGGATTGGCGCCGGATTCGCGCAGGGCCTGCACAGCAGCCGGCGACATTGGCAGGAAGCCGGTAGCCCGCACCCACTCGCGCTGGATTTCCGGTTTCAGCAGAAACGTGATGAAGCGCGCAATGACCTGTTGCTCCGGCTTCTTGTCGGCCGCCAGCACCCATAACGCGGCGCCATCCGGCAACACGCTCGCCGCGCGCACGACATACACGTCTTCGTAGTGGGGCAGCGCAGCAATGCCAAGGGGGAAGTCCGGAATTTTCGCCAACCGCGCATACAGCGAGGACTCCCCCGTCAGCATGGCACATTCGCCCGAGGCAAAACGCTCGTCACCCTCGCGGCCGGGACCGGAGTAAATGAAATAGAAACTTTTTTGCCAACTGGTCAGCAAGGCAAGGTGCTTCACATTCACCATGTTGTTGAGTGCCAGTTGATCAATCTTGCCGTTCTTCACCACCAGCGGCTCGCCCTGCTGGGCCGCCACGTTTTCCAGGTGTACCCAGGCGAACCGCGAGCTGGTCAGCGGACACTTGTAGCCGGCTTCGCGCAACGCACCTGCGGCCTCCTGCAGTTCCCACCAGGTTTTCGGTGGCGCATCAACATTCAGCCCGGCCTTGGCAAACGCCGCCTTGTTGAAAAACAGCACCGGCAGCGACAGCGCCAGCGGCAATGCCTGCATTTTCCCGGTCAGATCGTCCACCGCATCGATCATCTGCGGGTAAAACAGCTTGGCATCGAAACGCTCCTTGCCAGTTGCCATCACCTGATGCAATTGCCGAAAGCGCGGCCGGGTATCGAACATCGACATGGCATCGTCCTGGTCGAACAGGGCCAGATGCGGCAAACGCGTACGCTCACCGCTGCTGATACCCTGGACATCCTCAAGGCTGATGCGCCCGCCCCCCGTCTTGAGTTTCGCCTCCTGATCATTGAACCGTAACGCCAGGGTTGCCAGCGCATCGAGCGGCGCACCCGACAGGCCGTGACGCAGAATGATTTCCTGCGGGGGCGGCGGTGCGGCCGTGACCTTGGCTTGTCTATCGGATTTGGACGGGGCAGCGGAGGCGGCGGTAACCACGACCAGCAACAGTGAGGCGACCAAGGTAGAAACTGAACTTTTCATGGGTTATGGCTCAGGCAAGGTGGATGGTTAGTTTACCCCGACAGGGAAATCGCATGATCCGGAGTTGTCCATATGTCACGCATAGCGCCCAATCAAGCGGCCTGGAGGCCATTTGGATAAAGAAACATGTGGTTTTGCCGTAAACTCCGCTTAGCGCAATTCGCGTCCGGGATCATTCCATGCAAAAAGCTGTGCGCCTGACCTTTTTTCTGCCGCTCTTCACCCTTCTGCTCGCCGGTTGCGAACAGCTGGGCATCGAGAACCCGGCCCAGATCGCCGCCGCCAAGGAAGCGGAGGGCCGCGCCGTCGGCAGTGCCTGCCGCCACAGCGGGCGGGCACTCGAGGATTGCTATTTTCTGAATCCGCGCGCGCAGAAGGCCGCCATCTTTACCGGCTGGCGCGATATGGACGCCTACATGCGCGAAAACAATCTCGAAATCATCGACCCGATCATCTCGCGACCCAATGACTCCAGCCGGAAGAGCAAGGCGGCTCCAGTCGAAGAGGTGCCGGTCGAGACAAGCATTCCGGCCGAGACACCGCCGGTGAAAAAGGAAGGCGCAAAGCGCAGCGCTGCCGAACTTCCCTCACCCGCCACCAATCCCCGCACACCCGGCGGCGGTAAAATGGCCTGAAGGACTTGAAACCCGGCCAGTCCGCAGCCAAAATGACACTAATGTCGTTTTAGCCGTAGAATCCCTCCCCGCGCCCCGCCGGTTGGGCGCAGTCTTTCGGCATCGACACACCCCCGATAGTCATTAGTTGCCCCGCCTGAGCCGGCCTCGCCCTTTCTAGAGGGCTTATGGGCGCGCAACAAGAACCGGAGCTCATTGTGAAATTCACCGATCTCGGGCTAGCGCCCGAACTTCTCCAAGCCGTGCATGATGCCGGCTATACCGACCCGACGCCGATCCAGGAACAGGCCATTCCGATCATCCTCGCCGGCCACGATGTCATGGGCGGCGCCCAGACCGGCACCGGCAAGACCGCCGGATTTGTCCTGCCACTGCTGCACAAGCTGGCGCGCCATGCCAGCAGTTCACCCTCGCCCGCCCGCCACCCGGTACGCGCACTGATCCTCACGCCGACGCGCGAGCTGGCCATGCAGGTGCATGAATCGGCCAAAACCTATGGCAAACATCTCGCGCTGCGCTCGGTCTGCATCTACGGCGGCGTGGACATGCGGGCGCAGATCGCCGAGCTGAAAGAGGGCCGCGAGATCGTCGTCGCCACGCCGGGACGACTGCTCGACCACGTCGAGCAAAAAACCGTCAGCTTCAACTCGGTCGAATTCCTCGTCCTCGACGAAGCCGACCGCATGCTCGACATGGGCTTCATCCCCGACATCAAGCGCATCCTCGCGCTGCTGCCGAAGACGCGGCAAAGCCTGCTGTTCTCGGCAACCTTCTCGGACGAAATCAAGCGGCTCGCCGACGTGATGCTGAAGGCCCCGCAACTCATCGAGGTCGCCCGGCGCAACATGGTCTCCGAGACCATCACGCACCGCGTGTATCCGGTCGCCACCGACCGCAAGCGTTACCTGCTGAAACAACTGCTGGAAGTATCACCCACCGCCCAGGCGCTGGTCTTTGTCGGCACCAAGTTCGGCACCAGCCGGCTGGCGCTCTGGCTGGAACGCATGGGCATCAACGCCACGGCCATCCACGGCGACAAGACCCAGCAGGAACGCACCAAGGCGCTCGAAGCCTTCAAGTCCGGCGAATCGCGCGTGCTGGTCGCCACCGATGTCGCCGCACGCGGACTCGACATTGACGACCTGCCGCTGGTCATCAATTACGAACTGCCGCGCGTCGCCGAAGACTATATCCATCGCATCGGCCGCACCGGCCGCGCCGGCAAGACCGGCGAGGCCGTTTCGCTCGTCGCCCCCGAGGAAAAACCCCGCCTGACCGAAATCGAAAGGCTCACCAAGTTCAAGATCGAGCAGGTCGTCGTGCCCGGCTTCGAGCCAGGCTCGGTCGCGCCGCCGCATGAGCATGAACGCAGCGAACGCGGCCATGGTCACAAGCGCGAAGCGCGGGTGGGCCACGGCCCGAAAACCTCGCTAGACCGACTGCCGGCGCCCGCCAGTCATTTGCCCTCGGTGCCCGTGGCACCCAGGACAACCCGGGCGCCCAAGGCGCAGATGATCGCCGCCGATGGTTTCGACTTTTCAAAGCCCTACGACTCGCGGGAAACAACAGGAAGCAGCGCAGACAAACTCGCCGAAAAGTCGGCGCTGGCGCCACGGCGCCCACTGCGTCCGGTCGCCGCCCTGCTCGGCGGACTGGGCAAGAAGTAGCGTTCCCGCCTGCCGCCATGGACAAGGCCGCATGGCAACTCGATGCGCGACCGTCTGGCGCGGATGAACTGACCATCGCTCTCGGCGGCCGCTGGTGCATGGCCGCGGCCCTGCCTTCCCCCGACAGCGTCGCGCCCCAACTTGCCGCCGGCGTGCGCCGCGTCCGCTTCGACACCACGGGGCTGAGCGACTGGGACACCGGGCTGCTGAGCTTCCTCGACAGCCTCCTGAAAACCTGCACAGCACGCGGCATCGCCGCCGATACGACCGGCCTGCCGCCAGGCGCGCAACGCCTCCTGACGATGGCGCTGACGGTGCCGGAACAAACGGTGCCCGGCCGCAACAACGGTCCGACGGGCATCTGCGCACAGGTTGGCACGGCCATGATCGAATTCGTCCGCGGCATGCCGGCGATGCTCGCCTTCCTCGGCGAGATCGCGCAGTCGCTGGGACGACTGATGACCGGCCGCGCACGCTTTCGCGTTCGCGACCTCTGGCTGGAGATCGAGGAAGTCGGCCCGCGCGCGCTGCCCATCGTATCGGTGATCAGTTTTCTCGTCGGCCTCATCCTCGCCTATCTCGGTGCCGACCAGTTGAAACTGGTCGGCGCGCAGATCTTCATCGCCGATCTAGTGGCGATCGGCATGGTGCGCGAGGTCGGCGCGCTGATGACGGGCATCATCATCGCCGGCCGCACCGGCGCAGCCTTCGCCGCCCAGCTTGGCACCATGCAGGTCAATGAGGAGATCGACGCCTTCCGCACGCTCGGCATCGCACCGGTGGATTTCCTGGTGCTGCCGCGCATCCTCGCGCTGATGCTGATGGTGCCGCTCCTGACGCTCTACGCCGGCTTCATCGGCATGCTCGCCGGCCTGGTGGTGTCGGTGACCATCTTCGACATCGGCGTCTTCGAGTATTACACCGAGACACTGCGCGCACTTGAACTCAAGCACTTTCTCGTCGGCCTGGCGAAGGGCAGCGTCTATGGCGCGATGATCGCCTTCGCCGGCTGCCTGCGCGGCATGCAGTGCGGCCGCAGCGCCGAGTCCGTTGGCCACGCCGCCACTTCCGCGGTAGTCACCGCGATCCTGCTCATCACCATTGCCGCCTCGGTGATGACCATCGTTTTTTACCAACTGGGTATCTGATAATAATGCCCCCCCACGCTCGCAGAACCGGCTCGCTGCCCCCCATGAAATCACCCGAAGCGGTGACAGGGGGGCCTCAATTGGCAAATGAGTTTCCTTGGGGCGGCCCGGCGGAAACATGAACGGCGCGACGCACATCGAGGTGCGCGATCTGGCCATGGGCTACGGCGATTTCGTCGTCCAGCGCGGCCTCGATTTCGTGGTGAACAAGGGCGACATCTTCGTGGTGATGGGCGGCAACGGCTGCGGCAAGACCACGCTGATGCGCGCGCTGGTCGGTCTGCAGCGCCCGCTCACGGGTACGGTACTCTTCAGCGGCGAGGATTTCTGGAGCGCCGCCGAGGAAGACCGCGATCAACTCAAGCGCCGGATGGGCATCCTGTTCCAGGGCGGTGCGCTGTGGAGCTCGCTGACACTAGCCGAGAACGTCGCGCTACCGCTTGCCGAATACACCGCGCTGACAAAAGCGCAGGTCGACGAAATCGTCGCCTTCAAGCTCGCGCTGGTGGGGCTGGCCGGTTTCGAGGAGTTCTACCCTTCCGAGCTTTCCGGCGGCATGAAAAAACGCGCCGGGCTGGCGCGCGCCATGGCACTCGATCCGGAGATCCTGGTGATCGACGAGCCCTCCTCGGGTCTCGACCCGCTGACCGCGCGACACCTCGACGAGTTGATCGTCGAGTTGCGCGACAGCCTCGGCACCACGGTGGTAGTGGTGACACATGATCTGGCCAGTATCCTGGCAATCGGCGACAATTCGATCTTTCTCGACGCCGACACCCATACCATGATCGCCACCGGACACCCGCGAGACGCACTGCAACATGGCGATCCCAAGGTACGCCATTTCCTGACGCGCGGAGGCAATGTTTCACCCCATGATGGTGATTCGCCGCCGCCGCGTGGCGGCCCTGCGGAGGCGGCATGAGCCGCAAGGCCAACCCCACGCTGATCGGCGCCTTCGTGCTGGGCGCAATTGCGCTGGTCGTCATCGCCACGCTGCTACTCGCCGGCGGCAACTGGTTTGGCGAGAAGCGTCTCCACGTGCTGTATTTCGAGGGTGCGTCGCAGGGCCTGCAGGTCGGCGCACCGGTGATGTTTCTCGGCGTCAAGGTTGGTACGGTGAAGCAGATCCAGCTCGGCCTGAACAATCAAGGCGGCCAGGAGCACCACTTCGTCGTGCCGGTAACCATCGAGGTGCTGCCGCACGTGGTGCGCGGACGTGGCGGCGAAAATGTCGACCTGCGCGACCACACCACCGTGCGCGACCTCGTGGAGCGCGGCCTGCGCGCACGGCTGCGCATGCAGAGCCTGCTCACCGGTCAGCTCTACGTCGACCTCGACTTCCACCCGGACAAGCCGGCGCACTTCGTCGCCCTCGATCCCGGTGTCAGCGAAATTCCGACCATCCCCACCGCCGTGCAGGAACTGAGCTCCAAGCTCGAAGGTTTCCCGATGGAGAAATTCCTCACCGACGTCGCGGCGATCAGCGGTGCAATTAGCACGCTGATGACGGCGGAAGGTACCCAGGAGCTGCCGCGCCGCCTGCAGGCGACACTGCGCCACCTCGAATCGCTTGCGAAGCGCCTTGATGCGCAGAGCGGGCCCATCCTCAAGGACGTGCGCTACGACCTTGCGCAGATACGCAAGACATTGGAGGCGGCCCAGACGGCACTGGCACGACTCGAAACCGCTGCCGACCGCGTCGTCACTTTGGCCGACAACGGCTCGGAGATGACCCGGAACATGACACAAGCGAGCAACGAACTGGCCAAAGCGGCGTTGGCCATGCGCAACCTGGCTGAGCAGGACTCGCCGACCGTCTCCAACATCAATGCCACGCTCAAGGAGATCGCGCGCGCCGCCGATGCGCTGCGACTGCTGGCCGAATTGCTCGAACGACAGCCCGACGCAATCTATCGCGGCAAACGCCCTTAAAATCAAAACCAGGAGATAACATGAAACTCGTCCGCTACGGCAGCAAAGGCCGCGAAAAACCCGGCCTCATCGACGCACAGGGCAAACTGCGCGATCTTTCCAGTCACTGTGCCACCATCGGTTGGGAAGAACTCTCCCCGGCCGGACAAAAGCGCCTGCGCGCGCTCGACCCAACCAAGCTGCCGCTGGTCAAGGGCAAGCCCCGCCTCGGCGTGCCGTTCACCGGCATCAGCAAGATCGTCGGCGTCGGCCTCAACTATCGCGACCATGCCATCGAAACCGGCGCAGCAATCCCGACGGAACCGGTATTGTTCATGAAGGCCACCACGTCGATCAACGGGCCGTTCGACAACGTCAAGTTGCCGCGCGGCTCCGTGAATACCGACTGGGAGGCCGAACTCGGGCTCGTCATCGGCCGCGAAGCACGCTACGTCAGCGCGGACAAGGCGCTGTCGTATCTCGCCGGCTACGTCACTTTCCATGATGTCTCCGAGCGCGACTACCAGAAGAACCGCGGTGGCAGTTGGGACAAGGGCAAGGGCTGCGACACCTTCGCGCCGATCGGTCCCTGGCTCGTCACCCGCGATGAAATCCGCGACCCGCAAGACCTGCGCGTGTGGATGGACGTGAACGGCGAACGCCGGCAGGACAGCACCACCGCGCAGATGATTTTCTCCTGCGCGCACCTGATCAGCTACATCTCCGGATTCATGACGCTCCTGCCCGGCGACGTGATCTGCACCGGCACGCCCAGCGGAGTCGGCCTCGGCATGAATCCGCCGCAGTTCCTCAAGCCCGGCGATGTCGTGCGCCTCGGTGTCGAAGGCCTCGGCGAGCAGAGCCAGAAGGTTATCGCCGGCTGATTGCAGCATGGTGCTTGCGCTGCATGCCGAACTTGCCGGTCACCCGGCGAACCCGGCGTGCTTCACTCAACGCATCGACGTCACGCCCGCCCGCAGCGCGACGGGCGGACTGACGCTCGGCTATGCCGTGCGTGGCCGGATCAGTCAGCTGCGCATCCCTACACCACATGCCCCGGCATCCGCTGCGACGTTGTGGCGTCACACCTGCTGCGAAATATTCATCGGCACGGCGAGCGACCCCAGTTACCGCGAATTCAATTTTTCGCCCTCTGGTCAGTGGGCAAGCTACGATTTCTTCGACTATCGCCAGCGTGCGCCCGCCGCTCCACACTGTCCGCCGCCGCAAATTCAGGTCAGTTGTATGGAAGATCTGCTGCAGCTCGATGTCATGCTGGCCCCGGAGGCGCTGCCACCCGCCGACGCACTGCACATTGCCCTGGCGGTCGTGCTTGAGGCGGACGACGGCAGCCTCGGCTACTGGGCGCTCGCCCATCCAGCCGGCCCGGCGGATTTTCATCAGCGTGGCGGATTCATGCTGAATCTCGGCCCGGCAGGTTTCCATTCATGAAATTCGGCCTCGACCGCCTCATCTCAGATGCCGCGCTGCGCAAGCCGCTGGCCGGGCGGCGCATCGCCCTGCTTGCCCATCCGGCTTCGACGACGCGCGACCTGACACACAGCCTCGACGCCCTCTCCGCTCTGCCCGAAATCCGTTTCAGCGCCGCCTTCGGTCCGCAACACGGCCTGCGTGGCGACAAGCAGGACAACATGATCGAATCGCCGGATTTCGTCGATCCGCAGCACGGCATCCCCGTCTTCAGCCTCTACGGTGCGGTACGGCGTCCGACCGATGCCATGCTGGACACGTTCGACGTGCTGCTGGTCGATCTGCAGGACCTCGGCTGCCGCATCTACACCTTCATCACCACGCTGCGCTACCTGCTCGAAGCTGCTGCGCGCCACGGCAAAACAGTGTGGATTCTCGACCGGCCGAACCCGGTCGGCCGTCCCGTCGAAGGCCTGCGCCTGACAGCCGGCTGGGAAAGTTTTGTCGGTGCCGGCCCGCTGCCGCTGCGCCATGGACTGACCATGGGCGAACTGGCACGCTGGTTCATCGCCACACTGAAACTCGATGTCGACTGCGCAGTGATCACGATGGCAGGCTGGCAGCCGGACGCCGCTCCCGGCCATGGCTGGCCGCTCAATGAACGCAGCTGGATCAACCCCAGTCCCAACGCACCGAATCTGTCGATGGCACGCTGCTATGCCGGCACCGTGATGCTCGAAGGCACGACGCTGTCCGAGGGCCGCGGCACCACCCGCCCGCTGGAACTGTTCGGCGCGCCCGATATTGATGCGGCGGCTTTGCTGAAGGAGATGGAGAAGCTTGCGCCGCACTGGCTGACAGGCTGCAAGCTACGTCCCTGCTGGTTCGAGCCGACCTTCCACAAACATGCCGGCCAGCTCTGCCAGGGCATCCAGATTCATGTCGAGGATCCGGCCCATTACGACCATGCCGCCTTCCGCCCCTGGCGCCTGCTGGCGCTCGCCTTCAAGGCGCTGCGCCGCCTGCGGCCGGACTACCCGCTGTGGCGCGACTTCCCCTACGAGTACGAAAGCGACCGTCTGGCGATCGACCTCATCAATGGCAGCGAGTTGCTCAGGCAGTGGGTGGACGACCCGGCGGCCACCCCCGCCGATCTCGACACGCTGGCCTCTATCGACGAGGCTGGCTGGCGCGAGGAAATCAAACCGTTCAGGCTCTACTGAGACCTCCCCCTTCACAAGAAGTCGACATGCTGCGCCTGCTGCTATTGCTGCCCCTGCTCCTGTTCGCCAACGCCTGCCAGGCGGAATGTGCGCCGCATAAACTCACCGAAGCAGCGCAGCTCAGGCTGAGCGGCGACGCGGTGATGATCGTCACGCATGCGACCTCGACGCACGATGCGCGGTTCTCGACCAAGCGCGGAATTGACGAAGCCGTGCGCTTTGCCAAGAGCAACAAAATTCCGGTCATCTACCTCCAGGACGACACGCCGGAAGCGTTTTACTTCATGGAGGACTGCACGCCCGACTACTGGGTGTCCTCGCAGGGTGGTGAAATCAGCTTCGATGTCACTCCGACCCATCTCTACATTGTCGGCGGGCATCTTGAGCTATGCCTGTCCGCCACCTTGCACGATGTACTCTACCAATGGGCGCGCAAGGCGCCGCGCAACCTGACGGTGACCTACTTCATGGACGCCATCTACTCGAACGGCAAGCTCGTCGAACCCGACATGCCCTTCTACAATGACTTTCAACGCTTCATTGGCGTCGTCACCTATGGCCGGCCAAGCGGGGAACACTGGCCAAAGCTGAGCCTGCTCGAAACCATGGGGGTCATTATCCGTGAAGATCACGAAATGGAGTTTCTGAAGCAGGCCCTGCCGCGCTGGGACACCACCTTCCCGGCCAGCTATCGCGTCGAACTGCAACTGAACGATTCGGTCAAAAAAGTACTGCGTCCGGCAGCCGGCTGGCGCCCGCCAACGTTGCTTTTCCACTTCGTCGATTCCGCGCTCAATTTCACAGTACTGCACCCTCCGTCCGGCAACTGACATCCCGCCAACGCAGTTTTGTCGGCGAGAGCCAGCCTCTTGGACGAAGCGGGCTCAAGGCTGGCACACTGCCGATGCACCAAAATACGGCAAGACTGAATTTTCCCCGCACTAAAAGAGGACGGCAACCAGCCGCTCAGGCCAGCCAAACCAGTGGCTGGCTGGCGTGAAAAGATAGACATTTCTATTCAGATCATATTGTTACCAGACATGGCACGTTCCGTGCTGTAAGCACTGCGTCAATTGAACGCAAAGGAGCACACCATGTCATCGCTGAACAACCCCTTCGATCCCGATCGCCCCCTCTCACGCTGCAGTTGCGGCCATCACGCTTCCCAGGCCGAGCATGACGGCGCGTGCTCTGTCGGCGACGTCGACGCCCTGAACAGCCGGGTAGTGCAGACCGCAGTGATGCGCGCCCTGTTCCCTCAGGATGCCGAGCGTCGCCGCTTCCTTTCCGTCGTCGGCGCCTCGACCGCCTGGGCGGCGATCTCATCGCTAGTCCCCTTCGGCACGCTGGAGGCGATGGCCCAGGAAAAGGGCAGCCTGGAGAAGAAAGATCTCAATATCGGCTTCATTCCCATCACCTGCGCCAGTCCGCTGATCATGGCCGACCCGCTGGGTTTCTACAAGAAGCAGGGCCTCAATGTCTCGGTCATCAAGACCGCCGGCTGGGCGCTGATCCGCGACAAGGTCATCAACAAGGAATACGACGCCTCGCACATGCTCGCGCCGATGCCGCTGGCCATGTCGATGGGCGTGGGTTCGTCACCCATGCCGGTCAACGTGGCGACCATCCAGAACGTCAACGGCCAGGCCATCACCCTGCACGTCAAGCACAAGGACAAGCGCGATCCCAAGATGTGGAAGGGTTTCAAGTTCGCCGTGCCGTTCGAGTATTCGATGCACAACTTCCTGTTGCGCTATTACGTCGCCGAACACGGCCTCGATCCGGACAAGGACATCCAGATCCGCGTCGTGCCACCGCCGGAGATGGTGGCCAACCTGCGCGCCGGCAACCTCGACGGTTACCTCGGCCCCGACCCCTTCAACCAGCGCGCCGTTTATGACGAGGTCGGCTTCATCCACATCCTGTCCAAGGATATCTGGGACGGCCACCCCTGCTGCTCCTTCGGCGTGCCGACGCAGTTCGTCAAGGAGAATCCCAACACCTTTGCGGCGCTCTATCGCGCGGTGCTCACCGCGGCGGCAATGGCCAACGACCCGAAGAACCGTTCAATCATGGCCGAGGTGCTGGCCCCGGCCAACTATCTGAACCAGCCCAAGACCGTGCTCGAACAAGTGCTGACCGGCAAGTTCGCCGACGGCCTCGGCGGCGTGCAGAACGTGCCCGACCGCGCCGGCTTCGATCCCTTCCCCTGGTATTCGATGGCGGTGTGGATCCTCACGCAGATGAAGCGCTGGGGCTATATCAAGGGCGACGTCAGGTACAAGGACATCGCCGAGCAGGTCTATCTGCTGACCGACGCCAGAAAGCGCATGGCGGAGGTGGGACTGACCGCGCCCAAGGAGTCATATCGCACCTTCAAAGTCATGGGCAAGGAGTTCGACCCGGCCAAGCCCGAGCCCTATGTGAACAGCTTCGCCATCCGGCGCACCTGAGGAAATTGCCATGCGCAGCGAAACCCTCAAGGCAGCTTTGATCTCGCTCCTGCTGTTCCTGATCTTCATCGGGGCATGGCACCTGGCCACCTTGCCCAAGAAATCGACGGCGCTGGCCGGGGCCGACGCCGAATATGCGGCGCTGATGGGCAAGGGCGCGGAAAAGGCCGGCGGCTTTCCGCCGCCGGCGCAGGTCGGCCAAGCCTTCGTCACCTACCTGTCCGACCCGTTCTACGACCGCGGCCCCAACGACAAGGGCGTCGGCATCCAGCTGGGACATTCCCTCGGCCGCGTGGCGCTCGGCTTCTTTCTCGCTGTCGTCATCGCCGTGCCGCTGGGATTCATGATCGGCATGTCGCCACTGCTTTACAAAGCGCTCGACCCTTTCATTCAGGTGCTCAAACCGATTTCGCCGCTGGCATGGATGCCACTTGCGCTGTACACGCTGAAGGATTCGAACGTCTCCGGCATCTTCGTCATCTTCATCTGCTCGATCTGGCCGATGCTGATCAACACGGCCTTTGGCGTCGCAGCGGTGCGGCGCGACTGGATCAACGTCGCCCGCACGCTCGAGGTTAAACCGCTGCGCAAGGCCTTCCTGGTGATCCTGCCGGCCGCCGCGCCGACCATCCTGACCGGCATGCGCATCTCGATGGGCATCGCCTGGCTGGTCATCGTCGCCGCCGAGATGCTGGTCGGCGGCACCGGTATCGGCTACTTCGTCTGGAACGAGTGGAACAACCTGGCCCTTCCCAACGTCATCTTCGCCGTGACGATGATCGGTCTGGTCGGCATGGGCCTGGACATGATCTTCGGGCGGCTGCAGAAGCTCGTCACCTACAAGGAGTAACGCGATGAGTGCTCATTTCCTGACCATCGAGGCCCTCAAGAAGATCTATCCAGCCGCCGGCGACAAGGCCAATCCGCCGGTGTTCGAGGACATCCACTTCCATATCGACAAGGGCGAGTTCGTCTGCATCATCGGCCACTCCGGCTGCGGCAAGACCACCATCCTCAACGTGCTCGCCGGTCTCGAGGAGGCCAGCGCCGGCACCGTCATCATGGACGGCCGCGAGGTCCGCGGCCCCAGCCTCGACCGCGGCGTGGTGTTCCAGAGCCATGCACTGATGCCCTGGATGAGCGTGCTCGGCAACGTCGCCTTCGCCGTCAGGTCGAAATGGCCGGACTGGAGCAAGGACAAGGTCGCCGCGCACTGCACGCAGCACCTCGAGATGGTCGGCCTCGGCCACGCCATCCACAGGAAGCCGGCGGAACTGTCCGGCGGCATGAAGCAGCGCGTCGGCATCGCCCGCGCCTTTGCCATCCAGCCCAAGATGCTGCTGCTCGACGAGCCCTTCGGCGCGCTCGACGCGCTGACGCGCGGCACGATTCAGGACGAGCTGCTGAAGATCGTGCAGGCCACGCACCAGACCGTCTTCATGATCACCCACGATGTCGATGAGGCGATCCTGCTCGCCGACAAGATCGTGCTGATGAGCAACGGGCCGCACGCCAAGATCGCGGAGATCGTCGAGATCACCATGCCCAGGAGCCGCACCCGCGCCGGCATCCACCACGACCCGCAGTACTACCGCATCCGCAACCACCTGGTCGACTTCCTCGTCAATCGCTCGAAGACCTACGCCGGCGCGGAGGCAGAGGCGCTGCACGACGCGAAGCAGCCGCCGCTGGTGCGGCCCGGGCTGGAAGCGGAGGAACCCACCGCAAACATCTTTGTCCTGCCCGCAGACAAACCGGCCCCTCAATTAAAGAAAGTCATCAACCAGTAATTTCCAAGGAGATAGCACCATGAACCGCAATGATGTCACCGAAATGATCGTCGCCGCCAAGATTCAGAAAGGTATCAAGTGGGCGGATGTCGCCAAGAAGGTCGGCCTGTCCAAGGAGTGGGTGACGGCCGGCTGCCTCGGCCAGATGACCTTCGACAAGAAGCAGGCGGCAACGATCGGCAAAATCTTCGCCTTGCCAGCCGAGGCCGTCGCCCTGCTGCAGGTCGTTCCCTACCGTGGCGCGCTGCCGACGGCCGTGCCGACCGACCCGACGGTCTACCGCTTCTACGAACTGATCAGCGTCTATGGCACGACCTTCAAGGAACTGATCCACGAAGAATTCGGCGACGGCATCATGTCCGCCATCGACTTCAAGATGGACATGAAGCGCGAACCCAATGCTGCGGGCGATCGCGTGAATATCGTGATGTCGGGCAAGTTCCTGCCTTACAAGACCTATTGATCGCCAAAACTGACAATGATTTCAAGTCGGCGCCGTCCCGCCAGCGCCGACTTTCACTAAATTCGGCAATACCCATTTTCAGCCAGAGGCAGTGAATCAACGGCGCTGCAGATAATTGATTGGGGGTTACCCATCACTATCCCACTGGGCTAAAGTACACCTACCGAAACAAAACGCTGCGGATCGGGGGAGGGTAATGGCCAATTCATGGAAGGCTTGTTTGGCGTGGCGCCCTGCGCTGCTGGGCCTGCTGCTGGCACTTGTTTCGCCACTGGCGGCGGTGGCAGAAGGTCCCCAGGCAGCCCGCACGGGTGCAGCACAGACAGCGTTTACCCACCTGCCATCGCTGACCAAGGCTGAACGGGACTGGTTACGCGATCATCCCGTGATCCGTGTGGCCCAGGATCCAGGCTGGCCGCCAGTCGAATTTACCGACAGCGACAGGGAACCCTTCGGCATGTCCGAAGACTATCTGAAACTCATCGAACAGCGGCTGGGTATCACGTTCGAGCGCGTGCGCAACCTCAGTTGGCAAGAGGCCTATGCCCGCCTGCAGCGCTGGGAGATCGACGTGACGACCTCCGTGGCCGTGACACCCGAGCGCCAGGAATTCTGGGCCTTCACCCAGCCGTACCTGAAAGTTCCCGTCGTCATCGTCACGAACCCGGATGTCGCCTATCTTGCCGATATGGGGGCGCTTGCCGGAAAAAGAGTTGCCGTGGTGGCAGGCTACGCGGTGAACGAATGGATACCGCGGGACTTCCCCGAGATTTCACTGGTCCGGGTCAAAACAGTGCAGGAAGGCCTTGAGGCCCTGCAAC
Organism: Rhodocyclaceae bacterium; assembly: GCA_013791905.1. GTDB lineage: Bacteria > Pseudomonadota > Gammaproteobacteria > Burkholderiales > Rhodocyclaceae > Sulfuricystis. Next base: position 34,069 of record VMSX01000011.1, read on the forward strand.
GGAAGGAAGTTTACGCGTTTGTCGACAGCATGCTCGTCGTCGACTATTACCAGGCGAAATTGCAGGCGACGGTGAAGATTGCCGGACAGACCCCGTATGTCAACGCCCAGTCGATGGCGGTGCGCAAGGACTGGGCGATCTTCGCCGGGATACTCGACAAAGCCCTGGATTCGATTACCGCAACGGAACGCAACGACATTTTCAAGAAATGGTTGCCAGTCCGTTATGAACCCGCGTTCAACTATGTCCAGTTTGGGCAATCGCTGGCCGTCTTCGCCTTCGTCCTCCTCGGGCTGGCGTTATGGATGCGCAAGCTGTCCCGGGAAATCCGCCAGCGAAAACTTGCTGAAGCGGTAGCAGAGCAGAGTGCCAAACGATTTCGCCAACTCTTCAATGTTGCGGCGGTGCCGCTGTGCCTCGTCAACAAAGACGGCGTCCTGGTGGATTTCAACGACCGCTTCGAGCAACTGTTCGGCTACACCCATGCGGAGGTGCCGACCCTGGCCGAGTGGTGGCAACTTGCCTATCCCGACCCGGACTATCGGCGCTGGGTCCTCGCTACCTGGGACGCCGCCGTGCTCCGTGCCCAGCAGAACAATGTCGACATCGCGCCCATCGAATACCAGGTGAGCTGCAAGAACGGCATGGTGCGCACGGTGCTGATCACCGGCACCATCATGGGCGACGACTTCCTCGCCGCCTTCTTCGACGTCACAGAACGCAAGCAGGCTGAAATTCGGCTAGCCGCAAGCGAAGCACGGTTCCGGTGCTCATTCAGGCTCATCCCGATCGCCTTGACGCTCCAAACGAAAGATGGCGATCTACTCGACTGCAGTGACGCCTTTTGCGAAACAACGGGATTTTCCAGGGACGAGGTGCTGGGCACCGACACACTGAAACTGGACTTGTGGGAAAACCCCGAACAACGTGCCGCCATGCGGGAAATCCTGCTGCGTGATGGACGCGTAGACAATTTCGAATTCAAGCTGCGGCGCCGTAACGGCCAGATCAGGACCATGCAGATGTCAGCGCGATATCTGACACAGGAACCCGAGCCCATCCTGCTGTCAGTCGCCCATGACATTACCGAGCAAAAGCAGGCCGAGTTCGAAATCAAGCGGCTCAACGCCGAACTCGAAGATCGCGTCCTCGCCCGTACCGCCGAGCTCGAAACCGCGAACCGCTTGCTCACCCAGGCGAAGTTCCAGGCCGAAGCGGCCAACCGCGCCAAGAGCACCTTCCTCGCCAACATGAGCCACGAGATCCGCACGCCGTTGAACGGCATCCTCGGCATGGCCCACCTGCTGCGCCGCAGCGAGGTTAGCCCACAACAGGCCAATAAACTCGACAAGATCGCCGCCTCCGGACAGCACCTGCTCGGCGTCATCAACGACATCCTCGATCTCGCCAAGATCGAGGCCGGCAAGCTCGTCCTCGATCAGCGCGACTTCGTGCTGCCCGACCTGATCAGGTCCGTCGTCGCCGTCATCGGCGACAGCATCAAAGCCAAGGGACTCTCCCTGCATATCGACATTGCCGGCATGCCGCAGGCCCTGCATGGCGATGTCAACCGTCTCGGCCAGGCCCTGCTCAACTACCTCGGCAACGCCGTCAAATTCACCGCACACGGCAGCATCACCCTCAAGGGGCGTCTGGTCGAAGACCGGGATGGGGAATACCGCGTCCGCTTCGAGGTCAGCGACACCGGCATCGGCATGACGGCCGAACAGTGCGTGCGCCTGTTCGAGGTATTTGAACAGGCCGATGGCACGACCACGCGAAAATATGGCGGCACCGGACTGGGGCTTGCCATCACCCGCCGGATCGCCCGACTGATGGGCGGCGAGGTCGGCGTCACCAGCACGCTGGGGCAGGGCAGCACCTTCTGGCTCACCGCGCGCCTGGGACGCAGCCAGACCGAGGTCGCCGCCGTGACGCCAGCGCCGACTTCCGGCGCCGCCGAAGCGGCGCTCAGGCGCGACCATGCCGGCGCACGCGTCCTGCTCGTCGAGGACGATCCGATCAACCAGGAGGTGTCCCTGCTGTTGCTGCACGATGTCGGTCTGGCCCCCGACCTGGCCGAGAACGGTCGCGCAGCCGTGCGTCTGGCGGAGCAGAACGACTACGCCCTGATCCTGATGGACGTGCAGATGCCGGAGATGGACGGTCTGGCGGCAACGCGGGCGATCCGCGCCCTGCCGGGACGGGCAGCCACGCCCATCCTGGCGATGACGGCCAACGCTTTCGACGAGGACCGCCGTGACTGCGCAGCGGCGGGCATGAACGACTTCGTCGCCAAGCCGGTGGAACCGGACAGGCTGTTCGAGACGCTGTTGCGATGGTTGACGCGATGACGCTCGACGTTATCTCGCCGCACCCCATGCGAGGCATTTTGAATCGCCAGTCCTGAAAATGGGTTTCCTTCGGTCACGCCGATTCTTGATACCAAGAAAAACGCCACGGCGAACCGTGGCGTTTTTTGTTCCTGCGAGCAACTTAACTTCAGGCCTTCAGCGCCACCAGCACCTCATCGAGCATCTTCTTGGCGTCACCGAACAGCATGCGGTTGTTCTCCTTGTAGAAGAGCGGATTGTCGACGCCGGCGTAGCCGGAGGCCATGCTGCGTTTCATGACGATCGAGGTCTTCGACTTCCACACCTGCAGCACCGGCATGCCGGCGATCGGGCTGTTCGGGTCGTCCTCGGCACCAGGGTTGACGATGTCATTGGCACCGATCACCATCGATACGTCGGTGGTCGGAAAGTCATCGTTGAGCTCGTCCATCTCCATCACGATGTCGTAGGGCACCTTGGCTTCGGCCAGCAACACGTTCATGTGGCCGGGCATGCGGCCGGCCACCGGATGGATGCCAAAGCGAACCTCAATGCCCCTCTCGCGCAGAAGCTTGGTGATCTCGAAGACCGTGTGCTGGGCCTGTGCAACCGCCATGCCGTAGCCGGGAACGATGATCACGTGCTTGGCATCGCGCAGCAGCTCTGCCGTCTCCAGTGCGCCGATGGGCGTCACCTCACCCGCCGGCTGGCCGTCGGCCGGGGCCACTACCGTCCCGCCGCCCGTGCCAAAACCACCGGCAATCACGCTAATGAAGTGGCGGTTCATCGCCCGGCACATGATGTAGGAGAGAATCGCGCCCGAAGAACCCACCAAGGCACCGGTGACGATCAGCAGGTCGTTGGACAGCATGAAGCCTGTCGCGGCAGCCGCCCAGCCCGAGTAGCTGTTGAGCATCGACACCACCACCGGCATGTCGGCACCGCCGATTGCCATCACCATGTGAATGCCGAAGAGCAGCGCGATGATGGTCATGATCACCAGCGGCACCATGCCGTCGCTGATGGTCGGCGCGTTGATGAACTCTCGGCCGAACCAGATCACCAGCAGCAGGCCGGCCAGGTTGAGCCAGTGGCGCGCCGGCAGCAACAGCGGCTTGCCGCTGATCTTGCCCGAGAGCTTGCCGAAGGCGATCACCGAACCGGAGAAGGTCACGGCGCCAATCAGGATGCCGATGTAAATTTCAATCTCATGGATGGTCTTTTCTACGCCGGTATAGGCAATCGAGGTATCGATGTAACTGGCGAAGCCGACCAGGCAGGCAGCGAGACCGACCAGGCTGTGCATCAGCGCAACCAGTTCGGGCATCTGCGTCATTTTCACGACGCGCGCGGCATACAGACCGACGCTGCCGCCGATGACCATGGCGGCAACGATCCAGGGAATGCCGGCCATGGTGACGCGCGGGCCGAAAACTGTCGCTAGCACCGCAAGTGACATGCCGATGATGCCGTAGAGGTTGCCGCGCCGGGAGGTTTCCGGGTTGGACAAGCCGCCCAGGCTGAGGATGAAGAGGATGATGGCGCCAATGTAGGCGACGGTAACGAGACTTTCGGACATAACCGTTTTCCTTATTTCTGGAACATCGCCAGCATGCGGCGGGTAACGGCGAAACCGCCGAACATGTTGACCGCCGTCAGCGCCAGGCCAATGAAGGCAACCCAGCGGATCCAGTCATCCGGACGTCCCGTACCGAGATCGGCCAGCGGCGGCGCGATCTGCACCAGCGCACCGATGGCGATGATGCTGGAGATCGCATTGGTCACGCTCATCAGCGGCGTGTGCAGCGCCGGGGTGACGTTCCACACCACCATGTAACCAACGAAGCAGGCCAGCACGAACACCGTGAAGTGGGCGAGGAAGGATGCCGGGGCGTGGGCGCCAACGAACCAGAACAGGGCAGCGGCACAACCGAACACGATGGCCAGGCTGGTGCCGGCCATTGGCGCACTACTGGCACCGTGACCCTTGCCCTTGGCCTTGGCCGCCGGCGCTGCTGCCGGCTTGGCGGTGGCGGGCGGCGCCGCGGAAATCTTCGGCGCTGGGGGCGGCCAGGTAATGGCGCCTTCCTTGATGACAGTCAGGCCACGGATGGCTTCGTCGTCCATGTTGACGTCGATGATGCCGTCCTTGGTCTTGCACAGCTCTTCGGTCAGGCGAAACAGGTTGGTGGCGTACAGCGTCGACGACTGCTTCGCCAGACGGCTGACCAGGTCGGTGTAGCCGATGAGGGTGACGCCGTGCTTGACGACGACCAGCCCCGGTTCGGTCAACTCGCAGTTGCCGCCCTGCTCAGCCGCCATGTCGACGATGACACTGCCCGGCTTCATGCTCTGCACCATCTCGGCGGTGATCAGCTTGGGCGCAGGCTTGCCGGGGATCAGCGCGGTGGTGATGATGATGTCCACCTCCCGGGCCTGCTTGGCGTACATCTCGCGCTGGGCCTGCTGGAAGCCCTCGCTCATCACCTTGGCGTAACCGCCGCCGCCGGAGCCCTCTTCCTCGTAATCGACCTTGACGAATTCGCCGCCGAGCGACACGACCTGGTCGGCCACTTCGGCACGGGTGTCGTTGGCGCGCACGATGGCGCCCAGGCTGGCGGCGGTGCCGATCGCGGCCAACCCGGCCACACCGGCACCGGCGATGAATACCTTGGCCGGTTGCACCTTGCCCGCAGCCGTGATCTGGCCGTTGAAGAAACGGCCGAAGGCATTGGCAGCCTCAATCACGGCACGGTAGCCGGCAACGCCGGCCTGGGAGGTCAGCGCGTCCATCTTCTGGGCGCGGGAGAGCATGCGTGGCAACGCGTCGATGGCCAGCACGGTGACCTTGCGGGCGGCCAGTTGCTGCAGCAATTCAGGGTTCTGCGCCGGCCAGATGAAACTGACCAGGGTGCTGCCTTCCTTCAACAAGCCGATTTCGGCGGCACTGGGACCGCGCACCTTGAAGATGATGTCCGACTGGGCGCACAGCGCCGCGGTATCGGCAATGATCTGCGCCCCGGCAGCGCGATAGCTTTCGTCGCTGCAATTGGCAGCAGCGCCGGCGCCACTTTCGACGTTGACGGCGAATCCCAGCTTGATCAGTTTCTCGACGACCTCTGGAACGGTCGCGACACGCTTCTCACCTGCAAATGATTCCTTTGGCACTCCGATAGTCAATGACATGTTTTTCCTTCCTGTTTGCACTCACACTCACCTAGCCGCAGCTTTTTTCCATAGCGGCATATTTTTTTCCGGTTCAACTTCCTTCAGGCGAACGATGGCCAGCGTGCAGTTATCGCCGCGGCCTTGCGCTCGCTCGCGGGCTGTGTTGATGAGAATCTCGGCGGCCTCGCGCACTGGATAATCATTCAGCACTCGCCCCATCTCGTCGTCGCTAAAGTAGGCCCACAAACCGTCGGAACAGAGCAAAAAACAATCGCCGCCAACCAGCGGCAGCGTCCCGCCAAAATCAATCTGTGGTGCCGAGGTGTCGCCCAGGCAGGAGATCAGCAGGTTCTTCTGCGGGTGGGTTTCGGCCTGCTCAGGAGTGAGATAACCCATCTTCACCAGGTTCATCACATGCGAGTGGTCACAAGTTTGCGACACTTTGATGCCATTACGAAAATGGTAGAGGCGTGAGTCCCCGCAGTGCGCCCAGTCGGCGCGTCCCGGCTGGAGAATCAGCAGGCAGGCGGTGCTGTGCGGATCCTGCTCGGTGGTGAAGCGCGACAGATTGATGCCGTCGTGGGCATCGTTGATGCCCTCGGCCAACATCTCTTCAATGTTGACACCTCCCGGCGGGTTGGCCAGAAAGATGTTGCGGGCCGAATGAATGACCTGCTCGGCCGCCATCGCACCACCGGTATGACCGCCCATGCCATCGGCCAGTACGGCCAGCAAGGCGCCCTTCTGGATCGGGTGCGTAAACAGGCCCACGCGATCCTGCTGCTCCTCGCGGTCGCCGATATGCTGCGCGGTGCAAGTTTCGATGGTGAAGGGCATGACGGGATTATACGATTAGAATCCAAAGGCTTAACTTTTCTCATAGAGGAATCATTCATGCTGCCCGGACGCGGATACAACGAATTGAAAGTCGGCGACGCCTACGACTCCGCCATGACCCTGACCGAAACCCACATCGTGCTCGGCGCCGGCCTGTTTGGCGACTTCAACCCCCTGCATGTCAATGAAAGCTGGGCGAAGACCGGCCGTTTCGGCACCCGCATCGCCCATGGCTACCTGACCAGCAACGTCATGGCGGCACAGATGGGCATGCTGCTCTATGGCACGGCCATCGCCTACATGGAACACTCGATCCGCTTCACCGCCCCGGTCAAACCAGGCGACACGCTGCACGTCACTTGGACGGTCACCGCCAAGGATGACAAGCCCAAGCACGACGGCGGCATCGTCAGCTTCGCCGGTATCTGCAAGAATCAGGACGGCACGGCGGTAGCCGATGCCACGGCCAAACTGATGGTGAAGAACAACAGCTAGGACGTCAGCCGCTCATCCAGCCATTCGATCCAGTGCTTTATCGGCAGCTCGGTACCCGCCTGCAGATGGGCGATGCAACCGATGTTGGCACTGGCGATACCGCTGGGCTGGCCCGCCGTCAGCGCGGCGATCTTGTTTGCTTGCAGGCGGCTCGACAGTTCCGGCTGGAGGATCGAATAGGTGCCGGCTGAACCGCAACACAGATGGCTGTCGGCCACCGGCATCAGACTGAAACCCGCCGCGCCAAGCAGCGTTTCGACCACGCCTCGGATATTGAGACCGTGTTGCAGCGTGCACGGTGCATGGAACGCCAGCGGCAGCGGGGTTCCGGACGGCAGAGCGGCCAGCAATTCGAGCAGACGCGCCTGCTCAGCGGCCACAACCTCGCTAACATCGCGCGTCAGTTCAGCCACCCGCAGCGCTTTCGCTGCATAAGCCGGGTCGTCCTGCAGCAGATGACCGTAATCCTTGACCTGCACGCCGCAACCGGAAGCCGTCATGACAATTGCCTCGACGCCCGACTCGATCTGCGGCCACCAGGCGTCGACGTTACGGCGCGCGTTGTCACGCGCACCTGCTTCATCACCGAGATGCAGCCGCACCGCGCCGCAGCAGCCGGCGTTCCGCGCTTCATCGAGTGCAATGCCCAGCCGCGCCAGCACCCGTCTGGCGGCACCGTTGATGTTCGGATACATCGAGGGCTGGGCGCAACCGGCCAGCACCAGCATCTTGCGCGCCTGCCCGCCGGGCAGGGTGACCCCGGCCGACGACAGCGGCGGCACTTTGGCCTTCAGCACGGCCGGCAGGAAAGGCCGCACCATCTGGCCGAGTTTCATTGCCGTACCGAACAGCATGGGGCGTGGCAAAAGTTCGCGCAGGGAGGCACGCAGCACGCCATCCATCCCGCTGCGCGGCACGCGCTGCTCGACGACCGCGCGGCCGATGTCGAGCAGCCGCGAGTAATGCACGCCTGAGGGACAGGTTGTCTCGCAGGAGCGGCAGGTCAGGCAGCGGTCCAGATGCAGGCGGGTGCGCTCGGTCGGCGCCACGCCTTCCAGCACCTGTTTGATCAGATAAATGCGCCCGCGCGGCCCGTCGAGCTCGTCGCCGAGCAACTGATAAGTCGGACAGGTGGCCGTGCAGAATCCGCAGTGCACGCACTTGCGCAGGATGGCCTCGGCCTCGCGGCCGGCGCTGGTGTCACGGATAAAGTCGGCGAGATGGGTTTCCATTTCAGAGTTCAGCGTACATGCGGCCGGGATTGAATATCCCGTGTGGATCGAAGATCTGCTTGAGACGGCGCTGCAGATTCAGCAAGGGCAGTGGCAGTGGAGCAAACGCGCCGACGGTCGCCTTGAGCGTGGAATCGGCACGAAACAGCGTCGCGCTGCCGCCGACGCTTGCCGCAGCGGCGCGAATCGTTGCGGGGGCGGCATCGCTGTGCAACCAGCGCTCTGCCCCGCCCCATTCCATCAGGGTTTCTCCGGGCAAGGCGATAACCGGGGCGACAGAAGGCACCGACAGGCGCCAGAGGGGCATGCCGGCGAAGAAGCTCGCATGCTGGTCGCGCAAGCCATCCCAGAATGCCGCCGTCGCGCCATCCTCGACTTTTTCGCCACCCAGCATTTGCACTGCCGCGGCAATCGCCGCGCGCGCGCCGGCGAGGCGCACACTCAGCATGCCGTCCTGCCAGGCACTGGCGACAATGGGCAGCGGCTGGGCTGCCCACTGATTGAGCTTGTCCAGCGCCACAGCCTGGGGCATGGCAAAGCTCAGTGTGGCTTCGGCAACGGGGCGCGGCAGCACCTTGATGGATATTTCGAGCAACAGCCCCAGCGTGCCAAGACTGCCGGCCATGACCCGCGAGACATCGTAGCCGGCCACGTTCTTCATCACCTGGCCGCCGAAGCTCAGCTCACGCGCCGCGCCATCGAGAATCTTCACGCCCAGCACGAAGTCACGCACCGCGCCCGCGCTGACCCGGCGCGGCCCCGACAGTCCAGCCGCCACGGCACCGCCAATGGTGCAGTTTTCAGCGAAGCGCGGTGGCTCGAAGGCCAGACATTGGCCGTGTTCCGCCAGCACCGCCTCGATCTCGGCAAGCGGTGTGCCGCAGCGCGCCGTAATGACGAGCTCGGTCGGCTCGTAGGCCAACACGCCGGTATGCGCGCGGGTTTCCAGCAGTTCGCCGCGCAATTCGCAGCCGTAGAAGTCCTTGCTGCCGCCGCCACGGATGCACAGCGGCGCGGCGCTGCTTGCCGCCAGGATGCGTTCGCGGAGCTGCTCGGTCAAATCGGTCATCGCGCGCTCCCGGTCAGCCGGTATTCGGAACAGTGGCGTGGCGTCGGCACCGCCTTGCCGGGGTTGAGCAGACCAAGCGGATCGAAGGCCGCTTTCACGCCACGGAACGCCGCGAGTTCGTCGGCAGAAAATTGCAGGCACATCTGCTGCACTTTTTCGATGCCCACGCCATGTTCGCCGGTAATCGTGCCGCCCACCTCAACCGACAGTTCGAGGATGGCCGCGCCCAGCGCCGTGGCGCGGTCGAGTTCGTCGTCACGGCTGGCATCGAACATGATGAGCGGGTGCAGGTTGCCGTCGCCGGCATGGAAGACGTTGGCGACGCGCAGCCGGTGCTGCTGCGCCAGTTCCTCGATGCGTGTCAGCACATGGGCGATGTGCTTCCTCGGGATGGTGCCGTCCATGCACAGATAGTCGGGCGTCAGGCGGCCGACGGCCGGAAAAGCCGCCTTGCGCCCGGCCCAGAATTTCAGCCGCTCGGCATCGCTTCGCGAAACGCGCAGATCGCGCGCACCGCTGGTTTCGAGCACCTGGCACATCGCGGCCATTTCCTCGGCCACTTCCTGCTCGGTACCGTCGGATTCGGCGAGTAGGATCGCCGTGGCGCTGAGGTCATAGCCGGCATGCACGAAGGCCTCGACGGCAGCGGTCGCCGGCTTGTCCATCATTTCCAGCCCGGCGGGGATGATGCCGGCGGCGATGATCGCGGCCACCGCATTGCCGGCTTGCGTGACATCGTCGAAGCTGGCCATCACCACCTGCGCGACCGTCGGCCGGGGGGTCAGCTTGACGGTCGCTTCGAGCACCACGCCGAGCATGCCTTCGGAGCCGATCAACAGCGCCAGCAGGTCATAACCCGGACTGTCCAGCGCATGCGTGCCGATCTCGATGACTTCGCCATCAATCAGCGCAACGCGCAGCTTGAGGATGTTGTGCACGGTGAGGCCGTATTTCAGGCAATGCACGCCACCGGAATTTTCCGCGACATTGCCGCCGATCGTGCAGGCGATCTGCGAACTCGGGTCGGGGGCGTAATACAGACCCAGCGGCGCCGCCGCCTCGGAGATGGCCAGATTGCGCACGCCGGGCTGCACGCGCGCCAGACGCGCCAATGGATCGATCTCGATGATGCGCATGAAGCGGGCCAGCGACAACACGACGCCCGCCGCCACCGGCGTCGCACCGCCCGACAGGCCGGTGCCGGCGCCGCGCACCACCACGGGCACCTGCAGAACGTGGCAGACGCGCAGCACGGCGATCACCTGTGCCTCGCTGTCCGGCAGCGCCACGCACCAAGGCAGGCAGCGATAGGCAGTCAGGCCGTCGCATTCATACGGTTTGATGTCTTCAGGATCGCTGAGCAAACCGCCGGTCGGCAGCAGCGGCAGCAACCGTGCCAGCAAGGCGACGCGGCGTGTATCGTCCTGATCGGGGGCGGGTGAAAGGGCAGCGGTCATGTCGGGCGTTCAATGGCAATGGTGCAAGGGGTGACGCCATTATCGCCGAAACTTAGTGCCGCAACTTAGCGCCGCATCTCAGCCCAACTCGGCAAGCCAGCCGAAGCTGTCGAGTGTCGCGCCGCTCGGTTTGTACTCGCAGCCGATCCAGCCGGCGTAACCGAACTGCTCAAGACGCTCGAACAGGAAGGGAAAGCGGATCTCGCCCGTACCCGGTTCATGGCGGCCGGGGTTGTCGGCAATCTGGATGTGGCCGATCCGCGGCAGATGCGTCTCCAGCGTGCGGCTCAGGTCGCCCTCCATCACCTGGGCGTGATAGACGTCGTATTGCACCTGCAGATTGCGGCTGCCGACGGCATCGAGCACCTGCAATGCCTGCGCGGTGGTCGGCACGAGAAAACCCGGATTGTCGCGGTTGTTGAGCGGTTCGAGCAGCAGGCGGATGCCCGCGCGCTGTATCGCCGCAGCGGCAAAGCGCAGGTTGTCGACGAGCGTTTCCAGCGCCTGGTCGCGGTCGCCGGCCGCAATGCCGGCCAGGCAGTTCAGCCGCGTGCAACCCAGCGCCTCGGCATACTCGATGGCCCGCCCGACGCCATCCTGAAATTCCGCCTTGCGTTCCGGCAGGCAGGCAATGCCGCGCTCCCCCGCCGCCCAGTTACCTGCCGGCAGGTTGAACACCGCCACCTCAACACCCGAAGTCAGCACCACCTCGGCCAGCACCGCCTTGTCGAAGTCGTAGGGAAAATGGAATTCGACCCCCTTGAAGCCGGCCCGCGCGGCAGCACCGAAGCGGTCGAGGAAGTCGTGCTCATTGAAAAGGAAAGTGAGGTTGGCGGAAAAATTTAGCATGGATGGATTCCGGTTTCAGAACAGTTCGCTATGGTCATGCAGCCTGCTCAGCCATTCAGAACCCAAGCCAGGGGCGGCGGCGCAAGCCACATCGAACAGGCCGCGCAGGAGTTCGCGGGGTTTCGGCATCGTCGCATTACTTGCCATTGATCTCGTTCTCCAGTGCTCGCAGATTTGCCATGATTTCGCCGAAGCTCGGCACCTTGCCGAAGATCATGTTCGCCATGGCCCGGTAATCGGCCTCGACCGCCGCCAGCACATGCGCTTCCGGCATCAGGCGCAGACTACCGGGAATCGCCAGATCGTAGCGCGCCCAGGCACGCGGATAAAAACGCTGCTTGAATGCCACCACATCCGCCAGCAAATCGAGATTCGCCAGAGCCGTGTCCCTGACCGGCGCCGCAGCCATCCGCGCCAGATCGTAATAGTGGCGCGAGTAGCGCGAGGGCTGGGAGTTGCCCTCCGGCCGATGCGCCTCGTGGTGCAAGATCGTTGCCTTCTCCCAGAACGTCCGCTCGGCCTTGATCACTCGCACCGCACATTCCGGCCGCGCAAATACATGGGGAAACGCCTCGGCGGCATAGCAGGTAATCATCCGTTCCTCATAAGGCAACCATGCGGCCAGCGGCCCGACCTCCAGCCGCAGTTCGGGCCGCAGATAGCGATCAGGGAAAGCCGCCGGGTAACGGATATTAAGAACATGGGGGTCGACCTTGTCCAGTTCGCATTGGCACACATCACCCAATGCCGCGATCACTCGCGTCAACAATTCGCCGCCGATGAAGGCCTGCGCCTGCGCGTTGATCGCTGCGTTGAGCTTTTCCTGCCCGGACTTCGAGCGCTCGGCCAGCGGGTCCTCATTGCCCAATCCTTCACCCAGCACCCGCCAATCCAGAATCAGGTCGATGTCCTCGGAAAAGCGCTCGATCAGCCGATAGGCTTTCGACAAGCTGGTGCCGCCCTTGAACATCAAGAGACGTGCCAGTTCGGCATCGGTGAACAGGCGATCCAGCACCCAGGTCACCCAGAAGTCTTTTTCCGCCACCGCCGGGGTCGTCCTCATCCCAGCGGCGGTTTCGGCAAACAACGCCGAGCGCTCGGCAGCCGACAAACGGGCAACGCGATCCATCAGGCGCGCCCCTCGCTCTCTTGGCAAACCTGCTTGACGATCTCGTATATCCAGCCCGTCACCATGCGCGTATCCCGGAGAACGCGTGCGTGCAACTGCGGATCGAGCCACTGCCGCAAGGTCGCGACCACCGCCGTATCGACATGCGCCTTGCCCAGCGCCTTGAGCGCCTGCACCAGCAAGCCGCTTTCGCGCAGTTTGAGCCCCGTATCCTTCAAGGCCGATTGGCGAAACGCCAGCACCTGCTGACCGATGGTGTATTGCCGGCTCGGGCCGTCGGAAAGATACAGCCACTTGCCCGGCACCTGCGTGGAGAGCCCAAGCAGATTCAACGCCGTATCGCCCGAAGGCTGGATGCGCCAATTGAACTTGCGCGCCAGCGCCTGCGCTACCTGGTCGATGTCCGGGCTCAATTGCCCCAACAGTTCGCTATGGCGCGGGTAGTCATACACCCCGTGACAAACCCGGCGTATCGTTCCCGCCCGTGCCAGCCCGGAGAGCGCCTGATGGATATTCGCTTCGCCGAATTCGGCGACGAAATCCGTCTTGGTGAACGCCCACCCCCTGCCGCGTCCATATATCCGAGAAAGTATCTTTTGTTCAATCGGTTGCATGATCGATGCCGAAGCATTCCTTCAGGAAAGCAGCCTTGTTTTTCTGAAAATACCACACCCCGGACTGGCGCGCCATGAAAACCTTGGTACAGGGATGGGCGTGGCGACACCCTCTGCTGACTCTGCAGCCCGGCGGTCACCATCGCATGGCCGCTGTCATTTCCTCTTTATCGCCGTCCCGCCAGCGCCGACTTTTCCTCCGCGCCCCAGACGCGAGCCAGCGTCGCCTGGATTTTCTGCTCGAAGCGGGCGATCAGTTCGCGGTTGGCGGCGACCAGCGCCTGCTCGGCTTCGATCTCGGCGACGATGGCTTGCTGGGTGGCGAGGGGTGGGAGGGGAAGCTTGAAGTTCAGAACATCCGTCTTGGTGATATTTGGGTCTTTCCGCGTGCTGTTTGCGACCTTCTTCCAATAGTCCTTCGACGCTATAAGAATGGCGTTCAGAAAATAGGGGCTCACTTTCGGCGTTGGTAGAAGTGCGGTCATCGCTTGGTTGTGAGTTGCCTCGATCTCAAGAACACCAGTTCTTCCGATCTGATTGAAACCTCCATACATCGCGATCAGCACGGTCCCCACAGGCAGGATGCTGAGGTGAGTTTCGCCCAATGCCTGCGGAGTAATTTTCTCGTCAGTCAATCTGATTGGCCCGTCTCTGAGGTCGAGTGTTTTTACCCATGGGATTGTCCCGCCCTTGAAATAGTCCGTGCGACTGCGAGATGGTGTTGTCCCCGATTTCGTCTCAAAGAGATCTGCAAGTGGCACCACCGGCCAGTCGGGGTGGATGGGGATGTGGGGGCGGTAGTGGTCGAGGACGGCGCGGGCGCCGTTGATGACTTTCTGGTAGCCCTCGATCTCCGCCACGATTCCCTTCTGCACCTCCAGCGGCGGCAGGGGAATCTGGAACTGGCTGAAGAATCCAGTGTGAAAGCTTTGAACGGTGACACCGGGCTTGATGCCCTTTTCAAGAATCTCGGTGCGTCTTGCTTTCAGGATCCAAAACAGGAAACGCACTTCGAGTCTGCCGTCCGTCGGTATGAGCGCGATGATGTCTTGGTTGAAGCACATCTCCCGGGCGGTAATGGCAAGCGGCAAGGAGTGCTTCAGAATCCCCGACCGCACAACACACAACAACGTATCGGCGGGAATGATGCTCGTAGCACTACCTTCGACCGCAGCCTTTGAAACGTGATCCTCGGTATCGTGAAGCACGTCCTGCTTCATGTCTTTCGGTGACACCCACGGAATGGTACCGCGCCAAAACGCGTCGTTCTCTTTCGACGGCGTTCCGCCACTGGCTCGGCGTGTCAATTCTCCAAGAGGAATCAATGGCCACGCCGCCGTAGCGGACGTCACTCCCTCCCGATACCGCTCCCCACTGAGGTTGTAGTCGCCATTCGCGGCGATCTTTGCCTTCGCCACGATCAGCCCGCAGGTTGGCAGAAGTTCATCAACGGCTTGGCCGCTGCGCAGTGCCTGAACGTAGGTGGCAAGTTCGGCCTTGACCTGTGGCAGATCGTTCTTGTCGAAGGCGCGGCGCTGGGCGCCGAGGCCGTAGCCGTCGTTTTCGACCTTGAAGAAGGCGATGCTGTCGCTCTTCCTGGCGATGGATTTGTCGAGGATGAGGATGGAGGTCTTGACGCCGGAATAGGGATTGAAGCAGCCCGCCGGCAGCGAGACGACGGCGACCAGGCTGTTGGCGACAAGCATTTTGCGCAGGGCTTTGTAGGCGGTCTGGCTCTGGAAGATGATGCCTTCGGGCACGATGATGGCGGCGCGGCCTTGCGGGCTGAGGTGCTCGGCCATGTAGTCCACGAAGAGCACTTCGCTGCGCTTGGCCTGGATCGAGAAGCGCTTGTGGGGCTTGATGCCGCCTTTCGGCGACATGAAGGGCGGGTTGGCGAGAATGACGTCGGCCGTCTCGTTCCACTTCTCGTCGCTGGTCAGGGTGTCGTATTCGACGATGTGCGGGTCGGTGAAGCCGTGCAGGTACAGGTTGACCAGGCTGAGGCGCACCATGTCGGGCGAGATGTCGTAGCCGCGGATGTTGGTGGCGAGGCGCTTGCGCTCGTCGGGCTTGAGCGCGTGCTTGCCGCTGTTGTGTTTGAGGATGTGCTTCCAGGCCGAAATCAGGAAGCCGGCGGTGCCGCAGGCGGGGTCGAGAATGCTTTCGTGCTTTTGCGGGTCGATGACCGCGACCATGAAGTCGATGATGTGGCGCGGGGTGCGAAACTGGCCGGCGTCGCCCTGGCTGCCAAGCACCGAGAGCAGGTATTCGAAGGCGTCGCCGAGGCGTTCGGAGTGGTCGTAGGTGAAGCCGTCGATTTCCTTGAGGAAGCCGCGCAGGGTTTCCGGGTCGCGGTAGGGCAGGTAGGCGTTCTTGAAGATGTCGCGGAACAGTGGCGGGATGCCGGGGTTCGCGGTCATCTTGCCGATGGCTTCGGAATACAGCGTCAGCACGTCAAAGCCGCCCAGTTTGGGGGCCATCAACCTGGCCCAGCCGTACTTGGCGTAGCCATTGGCGAAGAAGCTGCGTTTGCCGCCGAGTTCTTCGGCTTCGGCGTCCATGTCGTCCATGAACTTGTAGATCAGCGCGATGGTGATCTGCTCGACCTGCGATTTTGGGTCGGGCACCTTGCCGACGAGGATGTCGCGACAGGTGTCGATGCGGCGCTTGGTGTCGGTGTCGAGCATGGGTTTATGGTGCGATTGCGAGCAGATCGGGACGCTGGCGCGCCAGCCATTTCAGGGTGTGGGCGATGAGGGCCTCGGCTTGGGCCAGGCATTCGGCGACAGCGGCAGCGGTGACAGGATCGCCTTCGTAGTCATTGAGGTTGCGCTGCTTGCGCAGGGCATCAAGGATGATCACGGTGTCCTGATCAATGCCCATGGTTTTTGGCAGGGCTTGCAGCGCCGTCTGATGATGACCGGGCTGACTGGTAGAGGTGCGGTAACCTTTGGCCCAGAGGCCGATCATCGCGCACTGCATGATGGCCTTGTAGGCAGCGTCGAAGCGATTATCGGCGCTGAGTCCCGGCAGGCGCGCATCGAGCAGGTTGCGTGCTGCCGCGTCCAGCAGACGCTGCACGCCTTCAGCGGTGGCTTCAAATGCCTGCAGGCGATGAATGGCCAGCAAGTTTTCCAAGGTCATGTTCGGTTCCGATGACAAAGAGTTTCGGGTTGGCGAGGATGTTGCCGACAAAAGAATCCTTGGCGGCGAGGCGGCGGGCGAACTCGGCGGCAGTATGGATCACTGGGTTGATTTCGCGTTGCAGTTGCTCCTGCACTGGATGAAGCACCTTGACAGCCGCGCCGAAGGTGCAATCGGCGATCAGCAGCAGATCGACATCGCTGCGCGCGTTTTCTTCGCCCCGCGCCATGGAGCCGAAGACCAACGCCAGTTCTGGCACCGGGTCGAGCGTGCGCAAGGCGTCGGCAAGCACGCCAACCATTCCGCTGGTCTTGCGAAACAGCCCGGCCAGTTCGGTAAACACCGGACAGTCGCGATTGGCGCGATAGTGCACCTGGTTGCCTTGTTTCTCGCGCAACAACAGCCCGCCCTGCGCCAACCGGGCCAGTTCCTTGTGCAGCGTGCCGGGCGTGGTGCCGGTCAGGCGCGCCAGTTCGCGCACGTGATAGCTGCTGTCTGGATGCAACAGCAATTGGGTCAATGCACGTTGGCGGTAGCTGCCAAAAAGAAGATCGAGTAACACGGGAATGAATTTTCGTAGCCTTTAATGCTTCGATTGTAGCTTATTGTGCTTCGTATGTAGACTGCTACATGAACTGGTTGAGGGATACATAGTCCTTCACGTACTCCGGAATCTTCTCGCGCCATTCCTTGGGCACGGCCTTGAAGTCGGCCATGCTGAAGGCGGGATTGACGTTGAGGTCGGTATATCTTCCCTGCTTGATGATGTCGCGCAAGTTGCCGTCGGTGGCGTAGGCTTTGAAGAAGTATTTCATGGCGCCGATCGCGGCGGCCTGCTTTTCGATATTTTCCGTCGATGCATCGAGCAAGAATTTCTGGAATTCGTCTTCGAGCAGTTCATCCTTGCCCTTGAAGTGGGGAATCAGGCCGAAGATTTTTTCGAGAATCTCGCGCAGGGTGAGGCGGCGATCCACGCCGGCCGCGCGGCGCAGTTTGTCGAGCGTATAGAACTCTGTCGGCTTGTCGAGCAGGCGGGTGGCGACGTAATCGATGGCCTGATTCCACTGCTCAAACTCCACATGCTGCTGCAAGACTGGGTCGGCCTTGACGGCGTTCTCGAAACCTTCGAAGAACATGCGGTCGACTTTCATGCCCTGGGCACCGACCGGTTCCTCGACCAGATGGGCGATGGCGTCGCCGCCGCCATGGATGTATTCGCCCGCGGGGCCTATCGTCGTGCCGCCGGCATTCACGCCTTCACCCGCGCCAGCCCGGGGATTGGGCAACTTCAACACCTCGTCGTAGCTGAACTTCTCTTCGAAATATTCGCAGTTGGCGAAGAAGTCGAAGAGCTTGTAGCGGGTCTTTTCCTGTTTGCCAGCAGACAGAAATTCCGCTTTCAACGGCTTGTCGAAAAGCTGTTCGAGAAAGTCGTGCTTGCGGGTGCCGCGCCCCTTGATCTGCACGAAGTCGGATGGCGAGAAGATCGGCCGCAGCAGGCCGAGATTGAGGATGTCCGGGCAGTCGTAGCCGGTGGTCATCATGCCGACGGTGACGCAGACGCGCGCCTTGCTGGTCTTGTAGGTTTCGAGAAAGTTGGCCGAGCCAAGCAGATTATTGTTGGTGAAGTTGATAGTGTATTGCTGGGCATCGGGAATCAGCGAAGTGACCTGCACCGCAAAATCGGATTGATACTTGCCGGGCCAAAGAGCGTCGGCCTGTTCGTTGAGGACTTGCGTCAGTTTGCTGGCGTGGTTCTGGCTGACGGCGAAGACGATGGATTTGCCGAGTTCGCCGCTGATGGGATCGCGCAGGGCATTGTTCATGAAGGTCTGGCAGAACAGCCGATTGGTCGCCTCGGAAAAGAACTTCTTCTCGAAGTCCTTATGGAAGAAACTTTCCTGTTCCGCATCGCCTGCCACTACGGGAATGGCTACGGCATAGCCCTTGTCGGAGAGCAGTTGCGTGGTGATGTCAGTGCGGGCATCGACGACGACAGGATTGATGAGGTAGCCCTCGCGCACGCCGTCGAGCAACGAATAGCGAAAGGTGGGCTGGCCGGATTCGCAACCGAAGGTGCGGTAGGTGTCGAGCAGCAGGCGGCGTTCGGCCTCACGTGGGTCACGGGTGCCGGGTTTGCTGGTGTCGAATTTCTTGAGGTAGTCGCGCGGCGTGGCGGTGAGGCCCAGCTTGTAGCCGACGAAATACTCGAATACGGCGCGGGCGTTGCCACCGATGGAGCGGTGCGCTTCGTCGGAAATCACCAGGTCGAAGTCGGTCGGCGAGAACAGGCGGCGGTACTTGTCGTTGAACAGCAGCGATTGCACGGTGGTGACGACAATTTCCGCCTTGCGCCATTCGTCGCGCCGCTCCTTGTAGATCACCGAGGTGTAATCGTTCTTGAGTTGGGCGATAAATGCCTTGTTGGCCTGATCTTCGAGTTCCAGCCGGTCGACGAGAAACAGCACGCGCCGGGCATTGCCGGTGCGGAAGAATAGCTTGATGACCGCGGCGGCGGTGAGAGTCTTGCCGGTGCCGGTCGCCATTTCGAACAGGAAGCGGCTGTGGCCCTCGGCTACGGCGTCCTGAATCGCCTGGATAGCCCGCTTTTGGTAATCGCGCAGGAAGCGCAGGCGATTCTTCTGGATGAAGGTGTCGCGTTCGGCCGGGTTATTCCAGCCGGCTTCGGCCGCATAGCCGGGCATCTGCGTCAGGGCGATGTAGTCCTTGCCGACCCGTTCGGTGATGAGTTTTTGCGGGTTGGGCTGGAAGCGGTGGCAGCCCTTGATCGAGTCGGGCGACGGGAAGCGCGTGATGATGTGGGGGTTGCCCTGCACCAGATCCCAGAAATAATGCAGGTTGCCGTTGGAAAGGATGACGAAGCGGCAGTTCTGCGACTTGGCGTACTTGCGCGCCTGCTCCTTGCCGACCAAGGGATTCTTGTCTTCGGACTTGGCCTCGAGCACGACCAGCGGAAAGCCGGATTCATCAAGCAGCAAAAAGTCGATGAAGCCCTTGCCGGTTTCCTCGAAGTTCTCGCCCAGTGCATCGACAGCCAGTTTGGTCAGCTTGACCTTGGGTTCGAGGACAATGTTGGCCTTGCCCGTGGCGGCGTCAAAAAAGCGCCAGCCTGCCTCCTCCAGCAGCTTGTTGATCTTGATGCGGGCTTTGGCTTCTTTGGCGACCATGGCCGGGATTGTATGACATACCGATGGCAGGCCGCCATCTCTACGATGGTGGCTGGAGGGATAACGGTTTCAATCTTCGTTGCGAGTCAGTCGTTCAATGCGCTCTTGCAGCTTGCGCACCCATTCCGGGCTCAGACCGGGAGCGGCGGCCAGCATGGCGAGCGCTGCTGGCAGCGGGTGCGGGGAGCGGACGGTGCGCCAGAAGCGGGCCAGGGGCACCGATCCGGCGGGGCGTTCGAGGTGCACCAGACTGTCGCCGGCGCAGATGGCGCCCGACGTCAACACCCGGTAGTGCCAGCCGGTGCAGCCATGTTCGGCAATATAAGCCGCGACGCCCTTGCAGCCGGTGCGCCGATCGATCTTCCAGCACGGCGTGCGCGGCTGCGTCACCTGGATGCGCGTCGCGCCGAGCGCAAAGATGTCGCCGATGCAGACCGTTTCCTCGGTCAGGCCGCGGGTCGTGATGTTCTCGCCAAGGCCGCCGGGCAGCAGATTGCGCGCCGCGGGAAACGCCGCCAGCAGGCGGGCGTAGTGCTCGGCAGGAAAGAGGTGCAAGGCCTTGTCGGGGCCGCCGTGCGCCTGCAAATCGGCGTGCGTGTCGCCCGCCAGCCCTTCCTCGCTGAGTTGCACCGCCCCGGTTACGGCGGTCTTGACGATGGCGCTGGAGCGGCTGTCGTCGGCCAGCACTGCGACCGCGCCGACAAATATCGCATCGACGTTGCAGGCGGGAAGCATGTGTTGTGGCGTCATGTGGTGGTCTATAGCTTGATTGTTGTCAGGTCGTGACTCAAGTTTTCCAGCGCGTCCTGTGTGTCAACAGCATCCTTCCGGTAGCGGTCAAGAAAGTTGCTGGCGACGGCACGCCAGTGTTCCGCGCCTCGCTGCACGATTTCAGATAAAACCGCCGTCCCGCCGGCGCCGACTTTTGCCGTATCGAACGCAGCCAGCAAAGGAAACATCTCCTTGCGCATGCCGTCGAAATTGGTGAACCAGAAATGCAGTTGCGGCCAGGCGGCACGTTCGATCAGGGCCGGCAAGGTCACCAGGCAATCGGCAAGATTGTCGCGCACGGCACGAGCAAGAATTTCCGGGCGTCGTTTCTTGAAGCCGGCCAGCATCCTTTCCCAGTCGGGGCCGAGCAGGCCGCTCGCCGCATGCTCGCCGCGTTCATGCAGGATCAGGCTTGCGGTTTCGGCATCGGTCATGCGCTGGAGCGCCGCCTGGGGGTCATCGGCATAGCCGTGCGCGGCGAGTGCCCGCGCCAGGGTGCCGGGTGTTTGCTTCATGCTCCAGCCTTCGGCCTTTTCCCACAACCACTGCCGCAAAGCTTCGCGCCGCACAATCACGACACCATTTTGCAGGGCGGCCGGGATGGCGGTCAGGTCGCGCGCATATTCGCGTTCGCAGACCAGCACCGTCAGCCCATCCGTTTCCTCTCGATACGCCAGTTGCCCGAGGAAGAAATGCGGCTTGCCGAACCGCCCGATACCGGCGCCATAAACGAGGCCATGGGGCGCGAGCCGCTGGTTGATTGCAACACTGGCAAACGGATCGAATTCTTCACCGGCGACGGGCAGCGGATCATAGCTGTCTTCAGCCAGGGTTTCCCAGAGGGCTTCGCGCGCGGAAAGCCAGGCGCCGACATCGCCACGCGCCAGGGTCTCGCCCAGCGCAATGCCCTGCTCCCAGCGGTAGAACTCGCGCATTTCGAGCAGGTAGGTGCATAGCGACATCTCGCGCGCATGACGCGCATCGGCGATGTAGCAGTTGCGCTGGACGGCGCCAATCAACCGATGAAGCTCTTTCGTCATGGCTTCGGCTCACTGGGTGTCCGGCGCTTGCGCCCCTGCCAGTGCGCCACGCCCTGCACGATGCGCGAAAACGGCAGCGCTTCGAAACTGGCATATTCGGCCTGGGCCAGGCGCACCAGTTTCATGACATCGGGCGCGGTAGCTGCGGGGTCAAGCAAGTCGCGCAGGCCAATTAATCCGCCGCATTGCACCTTCATTGACATGGCATGCGGCAGGATGCGCTGGGCATCCTTGATCTTGAGCGCAAAGGCGGAGTTCGCCCGCAATAGCGAGAGCAACTGGCCACAGGCCGCCCGCACCAAGGGTTCGCGACAAGCCACCACCTCGCGTTCCGCCAGCGATATTCGCTGCACCGCCTCGCACACCGCTGCCCGCGCCAGCATGGCCTGCTCGAAGACACAGGGCAGCTGATTAACCTGCTTGCGAGTGAGGTGGTAGCTGGTCTCGTCCATCGCGACAGGAGATTATGTTTCCGCCGGGCCGCTCCAAGGAGACATGCGCGGCTTGCCTCCTCTGGGGGTGGGGGGCAGCGAGCCGGGTTTGTGACCGAAGGAAATCCCTGTGGGACGAGCCTGGGGGGGCATCAGTGTTACGACTCCTCGCCGGTGCGCGGGTCGGCTTCGCGCACGGTACGCAGCGCCTCTTCGGCTTGCAGTTCATTTTCGCCAAAAATTATCTTGATCTGGCAATTCGTCAGGTCGGTCTCCTTGCGCAGGCGCTTGGCATCTGCCGAGGCATCCTTGAACATAGGGAAGGCGGCGAGCTTTTCGAGTTGCTTGATCGGCCCAAGCTGGCTGACACGATAGATGTAGTAAGGCATGGTGCTCCTGTTAGACGTAAAACTTGGCGGCCTTGCGGCGACCAGGCTTGGATTTCTGGATGATCACCCCCTTGATGACCGACAGGTCGGGAATGTTCGCGGAGGGATAATTGGGGTTGAGGGGCTGCAATTTCCAGCCCCCGTTCGCGCCCGCCTGGACCAGTTGACGAAATATCCACTCGTCGTCCAGCCACGCCATGACATAGGAACCGTTGGTCGCCAAGCCTTCCGGCTCGATGACGATGATATCGCCTTCGACAAATTCGGGTTCCATACTGTCACCGAGCACCATGAGGGCAAAGGATTCGCCGGAACTACAGCCTTCCAGCGCGGCATCGGTTGCGGGGTCGGCAAGAGCGGCTGGCACTACGGGAATGGGGAAAGGTTTTTTATCGTTCATGGTCTACTCGGATAACCAACGTAACAGGTAATAAAGGCGAAAACCCTCCGACGAACGTGAGGGACCCACGACCTCGGCGGCATGCAGATTATGCTCCGGTAGGGCACGCGCCAGCGCTTCTTCAGCCGACGTCACCACCTCGACACAGTTTTCGGGGAAACGTTTGCGCTTGCCTCGTGTCGCCTGCACCAATGCAAAATACTGTCGCACCAGATGCGGTGCTTCGGCATCAAGATAGACGCCGCCTTTCATGTCAGCCTCCCGCCGGGCCGTCCCAAGGGAGGCTGCGAGCAGGGTTTGTGAGCGTGGGGGGGCAAATTACACACCTCGCAGGATGTTGATGTTCGCAATGATCGGCGCGAACAACGGCTCAAGATGGCGGCGCATCAGCGGGCCCACTGCCGTGGTGCGCGTCAGAATCGGCTCGGCGACACTGGCGTTCAATCGTGACAGCGCCGCCAGCGCGGCGGCCTCAGCCGGGAAGCCATCAATATCGGCGACATTGCCTTCCTCGCGAAAATAGCCGCCCAGCAAATCGAGCAACAAATAGGCCGTTTCGTGGGTAAGCGGTTTTTCCAGCACCAGTTCCGCAGCCTTGAGATAAGCCTGCCCGCTCCCCGTACAGCAACGCGCCAGCAGTCTCGCGGCGGGCGCGTCCTGCGTCAACTCCGCCGGCAAGACACGCGGCGGCTCGTCCGGCAAATAGTCGGGACGACTTTCAAGAAAACCGATCAGATAGTGCGGACGGCGGCGGGCCTTGCGCCACAACAGATCACACGCCTCCGGCTCGACCAGCCCAGTCGCCAGCACCACACGCACGGTGTTCATGGCGGCAACCGGGTCTTCCTCAAAGGGCAGGTGCTCGATCAGATAATCGACGAGCACCTTGCCCATTGCACCCTCCCGCACCGCCGGACAGGCCAGCATCACGCGGGCCATTTCCATGGTCGGCAGCGCCCACCAGGCACGCCGCGCCAGTTCGTCGGTCAGGGTCGGCGCATAGGCCACCGCCAGCACCGCTTCTGGTTCGCCGAGCTTCAGCAGGACTTCAAGGTTCTTCGGACTGGAATGCCCCATGCGCGTCCAGCACCGCAGATGCACCGGGTAACCGCCGGGCGAATCCAGTGCATGGCCACCCAGCAATTCGCGCACTCGCATGAAATAGCGCTCGGAGCGGCCGACCGGATTCAGCAAAACGCGCGCCTCGCCTCTGGCGGTCAGCCCATGGAGCGTACGCGCTCCTTCGTCGATCCGCACCGCCAATAAATCACCCGCCAGCAGCACATTGAGGCGCAGCGCATCTTCGGGCGTCAGGTCTGGACTTGTAGAATTCATCGGTCGTAAACGCAGTTTCAGAGAAGGCTAATCCCCGCGTTAGCGGGTGTTATGCCGAAACTAAAATAACACACCAGCCCCTGTTGTTTATACTGAGCCGAGAAGTTTTGGAACGATCAGGATAAGCAAACATCAAAACAGTATTGTCTCGCTAATGACGAGTTGCCGTAATTGGAGATCATCACATGAATAAATTACACCGCTCGACCTGGCTCGCCCTGGCCGCCTCCGTCGCTCTGCTGGCCGGGTGCGCGAGTAGTCAATCCGGCTCCAGTTATTCCCGCGAACAAACGCGTGGAGAAATGAACATTCGACTCGGCGTGGTCGAAAGTGTTCGCCAGGTCGCCATCGAAGGCAGCAAATCGCCGGTTGGCCCGGTTGCGGGCGGGGTCATTGGCGGCATTGCCGGCAGCAATCTGGGCGGCGGCCGCGGTTCGACGGTGGGCGCAGTGCTTGGCATGGTCGCCGGCGGCGTTGCCGGGCAAGCCATCGAAGCAGGCGTCACCAAGAAGGATGGCCTGGAAATCACCGTCAAGCTGGATAACGGCCAGCTGATTGCCGTCACCCAGGAAGCCGATGAGCAGTTCTATCCCGGCGACCGCGTGCGCGTGCTTTCCGGGCAAGGGGCAACCCGCGTATCACGCTGATTGCCGTAGCCGATTTTTCTCTGCAGATGATGGACGCCTGCCAGGCGTCCCGCTAGAATCGCCGCCGTCATTGGGGAGTAGCCGCCCTCCATCCAGAGGGGCTTGCGTCAACACACTTGGCCATCCGGCCATGGTGCAAGCGGTTTCCCAAACTTGGCAAGACCTTTGACCATTGCGCCTTCAGACTGGCTGGAGAGGCGCCGTGGTCATTCGTCTTCTCCGGCCAAGGGGTGTCACATTGGAAGCCTTCCTCATTGCTACGGGTATCGTCGCCCTCGCCGAAATTGGCGACAAGACGCAATTGCTGGCCTTCATCCTGGCCGCCAAGTTTCGCCGGCCGCTGCCCATCATCCTTGGCATTTTTGTCGCGACGGTGGCAAACCACGCCTTCGCCGGCGCGCTAGGAGCGTGGCTCGCATTGCTCATGGGACCGGAAACGCTGCGCTGGGTGCTTGGCCTTTCGTTCATCGGCATGGCAGTCTGGACGCTGATTCCCGATAAATTCGACGAGAAAGACGCCAAGCTGGCACGCTTTGGCGTCTTCGGCACAACGGTGATTGCCTTCTTTCTGGCCGAGATGGGTGATAAAACCCAGATCGCCACGGTGGCCCTGGTAGCCCAGTATCAGGCATTCGCTGCCGTGGTCGCCGGGACCACTTTGGGCATGATGATCGCCAATGTGCCGGCAGTGCTGCTGGGCGACCGGATCGCCCACCGCATGCCGGTCCGCACGGTACATGCCATTGCCGCCGCAATCTTTGCCATCCTCGGTGTCGCCACCCTGCTCGGCGCGGGCGAGCAATTTGGTTTTTAGATGAGAAAATCCGCCATGCACAATCACAACCTGTCCGACTGGTCGCACGACCACGTATTTGACGAAGGCAACCTTGCCGCAGAGCGCGGCACGCGTGCCGTCATGTGGATCACCGCCGTGATGATGGTGATCGAAATCTTCGCCGGCTGGTGGTACAACTCGATGGCGCTGCTGGCCGATGGTTGGCACATGAGTTCGCATACCGTGGCCATCGGCATCAGCGTGTTTGCCTATGCGGCGGCCCGCCGTCATGCCAACGACCCGCGCTTTGCGTTTGGCACCTGGAAGATCGAGGTGCTGGGCGGCTTCGCCAGCGCGATATTCCTGCTCGGTGTGGCGGCGATGATGGTGTTTGCCTCGGTCGAGCGGATTTTCTCGCCACAACCGATCCATTATCAGGAAGCGCTGGTCATTGCCGTGGTCGGCCTTGTCGTCAATGTCGTCTGTGCGGTGATCCTCGGCAAGGCGCACGACCACCACCATGATGATCACCACGAACACGGGCATGAGCACGCGCACGGCGATGATCTCAACCTGAAAGCTGCCTACATCCATGTCATCACCGATGCCCTGACCTCGGTGCTGGCGATTGTCGCGCTGGCCGGCGGCTGGATGTATGGCTGGAACTGGCTCGACCCGGCAATGGGCATCGTCGGCGCAGTGCTGGTGGCCAGCTGGGCGCGAAACCTGCTCGCCGAAACCAGCAAGGTGTTGCTCGACCGCGAGATGGATCATCCGGTGGTGCAGGAGATTCGTGAGGCGGTCGAAACCGGCCCTGAAGCCGGCGACACACAAATTGCCGACCTGCATGTCTGGCGCGTCGGCAAGCGCACCTACTCGTGCGCGATCACCCTGGTCACGCACGACGCGGCGCTAACGCCCAAACAGGTCCATGAACAATTGGCCCAGCATGAAGAGATCGTGCACGCCACGATCGAGATCCATCTCTGCCCTGGCTAAAAGCTTGGAAATATAGCGTTTGCGCCGGGCCGCCCCAAGCAAATGCGGCACGCGGCGCCAGCCGCAACCCGCTCCGCTGCCAATAGAAGCGCCCCGTAACAAACGAGCAAAGCGAGCGGTTAAGAACCCCCCGAGAGGGGGGCGAAGGGGGGCGGGCCTTAATTCAGTTGTATGCGCCGGCCCCACGGCACCGGCGCTTTGCCCTTCACCAGCCACAGCACCGGATAATTCG
This sequence comes from Rhodocyclaceae bacterium, assembly GCA_013791905.1. GTDB lineage: Bacteria > Pseudomonadota > Gammaproteobacteria > Burkholderiales > Rhodocyclaceae > Sulfuricystis. The sequence continues at coordinate 60,606 of VMSX01000011.1, forward strand.
GCGGCTGGGCGGGAAACTCGCCTTCCGCATCGGTGAAGTAAACCAGCGAGTCCGGCTGCTGGCCACTGCGCTCGATCCACTCGAACACCGGGGTAAATGCGGTCCCGCCACCACCGGCAAACTGGCGCGGCAGGCGCAGTTCGTCCCAGGGTTCGAACACCCAGGGCGCATCGGCCGCCAAAGCGGTGTCGCAGGCAAACAGCGTGATGCGCACCGGCATCGTTCCCTTGAGCGCGTTCATCTCGCCGAGAAAACTGGCCAGATCCGCCTCGCTCACCGAACCCGAAACATCGATGGCGACATGAATGTCACCGGAGTGGCTGCGCAGGCTCGGCCAGATCACCTCGCCTTCGCGGCGCGAGGGGCGCAGCCAGGTGTAGTCATCGCGCCCTACCTGGGTCAGGTATTGCGCCAGCAGCGCCCGCCACGACACCTGCGCGGCCAGCCCCGCCTCGCTGAGACGCGCCAGACTTCCGGAAAGCTTGCCTGCCTCGCGGGCGCGTTGCGCGGCGGCGGCCAGATGACGTTGCCATTGCTGCTGCAATTGTTCCTTTTCTTTCGCGGTCAGCGGCGGTGGCGGGCCGTTTTCCTCGTCACCCGCCGTCCCGCCAGCGCCGACTTTTTCCGGCGAGTTGCCGCCCGCATCGGGATCGATCTCCTGCGGATCGCTGCCACCCTTACCCTGCGCTTCCGACTGCTCGCCCTGCCCGCCCCCTTCGCCACCTTCATCGCTGTCCCAGACGTGGTCGTCGAGCATTTCGCTGTCTAGATTGTCATCGATGCAGGGGTAGATTTCTTCCGCAGCCATGCCGCGATACAAGTCGAGCACCTGCGCATCGAGGGGCGGCATGAGGCCTTCGTCCATGAGCAGCGGGTTGATGGCGAAATCGCAGGCCAGATCCCATTTGCGCTGCACGCGATGACCGCGGCGCGCGAAATGGCCCAGTGCGCAATGCAGTGCCTCGTGGGCCAGCGCGAACTGCACCTCAGCTGAAGTCAGGTTCTCGATCCAGCTTGGGTTGTAGTAGATGGCGCGGGCATCGGTCGCCGTGGTGCGGCACCAGGCGCCAGCGGGTTTCAGGGGCAGGCGCAACACCAGCGCGCCGAGAAAGGGCTTGTCGAGAATCAGCCGAGTTCTGGCCGCGGCAAGCCTGGACTCGGCATCACTCATACAGCATCAAGTCGGCCACCGCGTTGGCCCAGCCGGAAAACTGCGGCACGGAAAATAAGGCCTGGCCGATGCCGCGATGCATGTCGGAAACCAGCATCACGCCCATTTCGCGCTGGGGGAAATGCTGCGCGTAATCGAGCATGTTGCCCCAGATGGCCTGGGCGTCCGGCGTGTCCTTGACGCGCAGGGCGCGACCCGCCAGCGCGGCGGCAACGGCATATTGCAGATCGATCTCAGTGGGTACGGACACGGTCTGGCCAGCACAAATGGCATCGAGGTCGGGCAGCCGGTCAAGGCTGTCGATGAAGGCGGCGCACTCGATACCCGCCGCGTGACCGACGCAGGCGGCCAGCGCGCCGCCGAGCAATTCGGGATGATCACCGAACTTCCGCAGCGCGCGGTGGGCGAATTCCCAGGAGCGCGGGCTGGGGAAAGCCATCTCGCCGCCGGCGTTCTTCGCCGGGTCGAAAGCGAAAATCAGTTCGGGCTTGAAGCGCAAAAAGGCGATCAACCCCTCGTCAATGCCGTTGGCGTAGGCCCAGGCCGCCCAGTCATCGAGATTGACATCCACCTCGTAGTGAGAAAAACGATTGGCCAGCGGCGCCGGCATCGCATAGGTGACGCCGCGGTCGCCCTGGCGGTTGCCGGCGGCGAAGATCGCCCAGCCATCGGGCACCCGGTAGTCGCCCAGCCGCCGGTCGAGAATCAGCTGATAGGCGGCCGCTGAAACGGCCGGCGGCGCCGAGGTGATCTCGTCGAGAAAGAGCACGCCGTCCGGGCCGTGGCGCGTGGCATCGGGCAACATGGACGGCGTTGCCCATTCGACATGATCGCCGACGCGAAAGGGGATGCCGCGCAGATCGGAGGGTTCCATCTGCGACAGCCGGATATCGACCACCGGTACGTCGTGGCGTGCCGCGACCTGGGCGACGATCTGCGACTTGCCGACCCCCGGCGGCCCCCACAACATCACAGGAGTGTGGTGACCGGCGGCAGTGCTCTGAAATTCACGATCGAGGACAAAGGAAAGTTGGGCAGGGCGCATAAGGGTCAATGTCCGCGAAGGGCCGCCCCGAGAGGACGGCGCGCCCCAGTGGAGGGCAACGAAAAGGGTTTGTGAGCACAGAAGATCCCCGCGGAATGAGCGTGGAGGGCCATTTAGCTTGACTCATAGTGCAGTTGTGCGGCGGGTAACCCGCCAGCCATCAGCGCCTTGCATGCCGCTTCGACAAAATCGGCAGGGCCGGAAACATATACCTCGCGCCGGACGGAACCTGCCTCGGCAAGCAGGCGCGTTACGGCAGCCGCACCGGCTGCGGGCCGGTCGTTCGCTTTCAGCGTGAAAAAACTGAAGGTATCGAGCGCGTCTGCCCAGGCGCGGCACTGGTTTTCGAGATAATGGCCGTTGTCGCGGGTCGCCGCCCAGATCAGCTGCAACGCACCCGGCATGTCCGCGGCGACGGCACTCTCGATCAAGCTCTTCGCCGGCGCAAAGCCAGAGTCGCAAACGATAAAGGCAATATCGGTGACCACATCTTTCCGTAGGACGAAATCGCCAAACGGGCCGAACAGACTGACCGGATCATTGGCCTTGATCACCCCGGCAAACAGGCTGCGCGCAAAATCGTCCTCCGGGTTATTGCAAATGTGGAAGTGCAGATTGCGATCGTCGCAAGGGCATGAGGCAATCGGGTAATCGCCGCGGAAATTGGCGGAAAGTCCCGACACGCTCAACGTGACGCGCTGCCCGGCCAGAAAGCGCAACCGGCTGGTGCGCGGCGTTTGCAGATGCAGCAGCATGATATCGGTCGCCAGCGGCTCGATCTTCCTCACCGTGGCGACAATCTCCTGCTCGGGAATGTCGGACGGCAGGTTCGCTTCGAGCATCTCGATCTCCAGATCGGTAACCGCCGTGTGCGAACAGAGCAGCGTATGCCCCTGGGCGCGTTCGCTGGCCGACAGCGGGTAGTCGGTGTGGTGCACCTGCTTGGTGCGTCCCGAGACAATCCGCGCCTTGCACAAGCCGCAATTGCCGTTGCGGCAACCATACGATGGCGCCAGACCAGCGCGCAATGCTGCCTCGAGAACCGTTTCATTGCCCTCGACGAAGAATTCGCGGCCCGAAGGCTTGACCTTCACATGGGCCGTCATGACACGTAGTACATCATCAAGCACCTCCAGTGTATCCGCGGGCTCATCACTGCCCAGTACCCCGGCGAGTCCTTGGTCGATGAACTCACCCAGCGCGGTGAGCTGCTCCGAGGGCGAAGCAGCCACCATCAAGTCAATCCGCTCGCGCAAGGCCCCGATGAGATCATGGTAGCTGGTGAGATGGCGCCGCACTTCGGCCAGTTCTTCGCTCTGCGCGGTCAGTCGCTGCGCCAGCACCTCCTGATTGGGCAAGATGCGCTCGCGGATGCGCCGGCCGAATGCTTCCTCGCGAATCTTGGCGATACGCTCGAAGGCGCCGGAATCTTCCAACCGCACATCGGGGAATACCTTCAGCAGATTTTCGGTTGTCACCATCCCATCGTGCGATGGCAGAGCGCCGCTGGCGATATGCTTTTGCATATCCGCGCGTGTCACGCCGGTCAGATGCGCCGCGCGTGAAACCGTCAGCAAATGTGACACATTAGCTCCTCCAGAGGATTGACTGCTATTCCGTACACTCTCTTATATATCTTCATTCTCTCAGCGATTGTTGATTATTTCAATTTTTAGACAATGATGACCATTTGCTAAAATGGCCAACTACACCAACAAATCGCGCCCATGCGCTACCTACGTCACCTGCCACCCCTGCACTTCTGGCTACCCTTTCTGAAATGGTGGCCGACGGTCGGACGCGCTACCCTGCGCGACGATCTCATCGCCGGCTTCACCGGCGCACTGATCGTACTGCCGCAAGGCGTAGCCTTTGCCACCATCGCCGGACTGCCGCCGCAGTATGGCCTCTACGCCGCCATGGTGCCGACCATCATCGCCGCGTTGTTCGGTTCATCCTGGCACCTCGTCTCCGGCCCCACCACCGCCATTTCCATTGTGGTGTTTGCCTCGCTCGCGCACCAGGCGGTGCCCGGCTCGGCGCAGTACATCAGTATGGTCCTCACGCTGACATTCCTGGTTGGCCTGTTTCAACTCATCCTGGGTCTGGCACGCATGGGCGTGCTGGTGAATTTCATTTCACACACCGTGGTGATCGGCTTCACCGCCGGGGCCGCCATCCTGATCGGCGCCAGCCAGGTCAAGAGTTTCTTCGGCATCGATATCCCGCGCGGCACTCCCTTCTACGAGACGCTTCACCAGCTCTACGTGCAGTTCGCCAACATCAATCCCTGGGTCACGGCCATTGCCGTCATCACGCTGGCGAGCGGCATCCTGGCGCGGCGCTACTTGAAGAAGCTGCCCTACATGATCCTGGCGATGATCGTCGGCAGCCTCGTCGCCGAGATTCTCAATCGCTGGCTGGGCCAAAGTGCCACTGGCATTACAACCCTCGGTGCCCTGCCGGCACATTTGCCGCCGCTCTCGGCGCCGAATTTCTCGCTTGACGCGCTGCGCCACACCCTCGGCCCGGCACTGATCATCACCATGCTGGCGCTTACCGAGGCAGTCTCAATCAGCCGCGCCATCGCCGTGCGTTCCGAACAACGCATCGACGGCAACCAGGAATTCATCGGTCAGGGTCTGGCCAACATTGTCGGCTCATTCTTCTCAGCCTACGCATCCTCAGGTTCGTTCAACCGCAGCGGCGTCAATTACGAAGGTGGCGCCAAAACCCCGCTGGCCCCGGTGTTCGCCTCGATCTTCCTGGTACTGGTACTGCTGCTTGTCGCCCCGCTCGCTGCCTACCTGCCCACTGCGGCCATGGCCGGCATCCTCTTTCTGGTTGCCTGGGGCCTGATCGACTTCCATCACATCGGCCATATCTGGCACACCAGCAAGTCCGAATCACTGATCCTTGCCACCACGCTGATCGGCACCCTGATCAACCTCGAGATGGGCATCTTCCTTGGCGTGTTTCTGTCACTGGTGATCTATCTGTACCGCTCTTCGAAACCCGAGATGGTCCCCGTGGTACCGGCGCCCGAGGCAGGCGCCTACCACTTCGTCAATGCCAAGGGTCGTCCGGAATGCCCGCAGATGCGCATCTTGCGCATCAATGGTTCCGTCTATTTTGGTGCGGCAAACTTTGTACAGCGGGTCTTGCAGCAAGTTGACGAGGATAACCCGCTGCAGAAATCGGTCCTGATCAATGCCAACAGCCTCAATACCATCGACATCGCCGGGGCCGAGGTCCTGGCCCAGGAAGCGCGGCGGCGGCGGCGTCTCGGCGGTGGCCTTTACTTCTATCGGCTGAACCAGTCGAGCTACCAGCTTCTGCGCCAGGGGGGCTACACGCGCGACATCGGCGAAGGAGCCTTTTTCCCGGTGATGACCGATGTCACCCGGGCCCTGTACTGGACATTCGACCCACACGTCTGCCGCAACTGCAAAGCGCGCATTTTCAAGGAATGCAACAGCGGCTTCCTGCCGGATGGCTTCCGCCGGCAGCGCCTGCTGCTGGCCACGGACGGCAGTGAGTTCAGCCACGCACCCCAGGAAATCGCCATTGCACTGGCCCGCAGCTTCGCGGTTACGCTTGACGTCATGACCTCGGTCCCTTCGCCGGACGAGCAAGAATTCGCCAAAGCCCGCCTGGCAATAGCAAGTCACGCCGCGCGGGTGGCAGGCGTCGATACCGAGGAAATCATTCGTCACGGCAAACAGCCCGTGGCGGAAGTCGTCGCCGCCACGGTCGCCGCCGCTACCAAAGTCCTGATCATCGGCCGCCGCCCGCCGCGCGGCGATCTCAAGGAACGGCTGGTCGGTGACATCGCCACCAACATCCTGGATCAGGTGCCCTGCCATGTGCTGATCGCCGGCTGGCAATCGCGCATGTGGAGCAAGCGCATCCTCCTTGCCAGCGAAGCTTCGGCAACCGGTGATGTCGCCATCGAACTTTGCGCCCAGATTGCCAAGGTTACCGGAGTCCCGGTGACCATCGTCACCGCAATTGCGAACGACAAGGATCGCCATGAAGCCGAACTCGATACGGCGCACAAGGTCGGCCTGATCAGGCTTGAGGGGGTCGCCTGCGATGTCCGCATCGTCAGCGGCCCGCCCGACCAGGCCATTATCGATGCCGCGCGGGAGCTCGGCGCCGACCTGGTCGTGGTCGGCCATCACCGTGGCAAGGGGCTGAATCGCATGGTCGCCGGCAGCGTTACCGACCGGGTGATCGGTGCGGTCACCTGCCCCGTTCTGGTGGTCAAACCCGCCTCGGAAGCCGGCGACATTGCAGCCGCCATTGCCAAGCAATCCTAAGGCCAAGCAATCCTGAGCAAACGCGTTCCGCTCAGCGCTCTTCCGGCGGTTTGAGCTTGCGGAACGACGCCCATAGCGCCAGATCGTAGCCGATCTTCATCGCCGCGCCGACCACCAGCGGCGCGCCCAAGGCCACCGCGCTCATCAGCCAGCCGGCAAACGCCGGCGCCACGGCCCAGCCGCCGAGCCGCACCAGATGGGTTAGGCCAGAGGCGAAGGTACGCTCTTCCGGCTTCACCATGGCCATGACATACGACTGGCGCGTCGGCACGTCCATCTCCACGAGTCCTTCGCGCAGCAGGAAGAGGATTGCCGCGACTGCAAAATTTGGCGCCAGCGGGATGGTCAGCAGTAACAAGCTCGACGGAATGTGGGTGAACACCATGGTATTCACCAGCCCGATGCGCACCGCCAGCCAGGCCGCACCAAGATGCGAGAGGGCATTCATCAAACGGGCGCCAAAAAACAGCAAGCCGATCATCGCTGCCGAAGCGCCGAAACTCTCGAAGAAATACCACGACACCAGCGCCGCGCCCAGAAAGCCGCCGGCTATGCTATCGATGGCGAACAGCAGCGAAATCCGCAGCAGAACCTTGCGGCTTTGTGGCGACATCACCAGTCGTTCGACCCGCGCCGGCACTTCGGCCGCCGCCGACAGCCCGGCATAGAGCGGCAGGCCGGCGGCCAGCAATCCAGCGTAGACGAGGAAGGCGGCGCGATAGGCGGTCAACTCTTCCATCCCGGTGGCAAACACCAGCAGTTCCGGCAAGGCAGCGGCCAAGGCTCCGAGGCCGTGACCGATATCCATCAACAGGTTGTAGCGGGCGAAGGCCGCGGTGCGTCCGGCATCGTTGGTGGTTGCCGGCAGGATGGCCTGCTCGATGACCAGCGCCGCGCCACGGTCGCGGCCCATGCCATTCAACATGCCCAGCAACGCTGCGGCGACAATCAGCCAGCCCTCGCTGCCCAGCGCCAGCAACACCCCGCCGCCTGCGGAGAGAGCCGTCAGCCACAGCAGCGCGCGCCGCCGGCCGATCCGGTCGCCCCACCAAGTGGCCACCGCCACCGACAGTGTTGCGCCACCCAGCCCGGCACTCAGAATCAGCCCCAGCCAGGTCGCCGACAGACCCAGACGTGCCACATAAAGCCCGAGGAGCACGCCTGCCATGCCTGTGGCCAGCGCTCGCAGGAAGGCACCTGAATAGAGCCGCTTTCTATCATTGTCGTTTATATTCATGATATTAATTTGTTTGTAGTGATATCTACGATAATGTAGATTACGTTACTAAAATAATTATTACAATACTTATAACAACTATGTAAAGTTCTCTACATGATACAACTCGTCGAATGGCTCGTACTCGTAACCACCCTCCCCACGCGCAATGCCGCGGCACGCATGCGCTTGTGGCGCGCGATCAAGGCGCTCGGCTGCGCTGCCCTGCGGGATGGTGTCTATCTGCTGCCGGCACGCGATGAAACCGGCGCGGCGTTGCGCGCGCTGGCCGATGATGTGCGGGACAGCGAGGGCAGCGCCGAGGTGCTGTATGTGGCTGCCGATGGCGCTCAGGATGAAGCGTTTCGCCGTCTGTTCGACCGCAGCACCGACTACGACGCCTTGATTGCCGGGATGCAGACCACCTTCCCGGATGAAAAAGCCCTGCGCCGACTGACGCGTGAATTTAACGCGCTGGCCGCAAGCGACTACTTCCCGGATGCAGCCCGCCATCAGGCGCAACAAGCCTTGGCGGATCTTGCCGCACAGCTGTCACCCAACGAGCCGCAGGCGCATCCCAGTCCGATCCGCCGTCTCGCCAGCGCCGACTTTGTCGGGCGCACCTGGGCGACGCGCAAAAACATCTGGGTGGATCGCATGTCCTCCGCCTGGCTGATTCGCCGCTTCATCGACCCCGCGGCAAAATTTCTCTGGCTGGAAACACCGGCCGACTGTCCGCCGGACGCGCTCGGCTTCGATTTCGACAACGCAGCGTTCACCCACGTCGCCCCGGCCAACAGTTCGCCCGAACTCGTGTCCTTCGAGGTGCTGGCGGCAAGTTTCGGCCTTGATGCCGACCCAGCCATTGCCCGCATCGGCACCATCGTGCATTACCTCGATGTCGGCGGCACGCCAGTCACCGAGGCAGCGGGAATCGAAGCCGTACTGGCCGGCCTGCGTGCCGGCGCAATCAACGACGAAGCGCGGCTAACCGAAGCCGGCCGCGTCCTCGACGGCCTCTATACAAACTACCAGCAGTAGCAGCGCCCACCCCCCGTTACCCCTCTATCCAGAAGGAGATTGCGCCATGCCGCCCACCACAAAACATCTACAAACCAGCATTTCCAGAACCGGCAAGGACTACGCCGAACTGCACAGCTGGATCGACGATCCGGTACTGAAGAACGAACGTCACGACTTCACGAACATCTGGGATTTCGGTGCCGCCATCAAGGCGAAGTATGGCGAGGAAGGCTTGCGCGAATACATCGAGCACCTGCGTGAGGACATGGATGTCAAGCTCATGAAGATCTGGGGCAAGGACGCGGCCGTGCGCGACGAAGCACTCGACTATTACGGCATTCGCAAGAAGGGGCGCGACTATTCCCTCGACATGGCCGATATCAAGCTGTTGCAGGATGCCGGCATGTCAGCGGAGGACCTGGACCATTCGCTGAAGGTCGCCGGCCGGGCGCTGGACATTGCGCGCCGCGTGAAGGCGGACGTCGACATGGAACTGGTCGGCCGCGGTGCCCTCTTCCACGACCTCGGCAAGGCGAAGACCCATGCTATCGAGCATGGCCTGATCGGTGCCGAGATGGGCAAGGCCCTCGGACTACCCGACACCATCAACGTCATCATGGAAAAACACATCCGTGGCGGCCTGACCGCTGCCGAGGCCACGGAATTTGGCCTGCCGGTCAAGGACTACACCCTCCACAAACTCGAAGAAAGAATCATCATCTACGCCGATCGTCTCGTCGATATCATTTACGACGGCCTGGTCAAGGTTGACGGCGCGGCCGATGCCGAGAAACGCTTCGAGGACATTCTGAGCAACGAGATCAAGTACGGCAAGAACGACATCACCCGTGAGCGTTATTTCGGCTATCACCGCGAAATTCAGGGACTGATGGGCAGCACAGCGCAATAACCAAAACTACAACGACAAGTACCACCCCCAGCACGAGGAGATCTGCCATGACCGACATCACCAACGCCGCCCCGCCAACGCCGACTTTGGGTGAGGCTTTCAAGTATTGGCTCAAGCTCGGCTTCATCGCCTTCGGCGGCCCGGTCGGGCAGATCTCCATGATGCACAACGAGCTGGTCGAACGGCGGCGCTGGCTTTCCGAGCATCGCTTCCTGCACGCCCTTAACTACTGCATGCTGCTGCCCGGGCCAGAAGCGATCCAGCTCGCCATCTACATCAGCTGGTTGATGCATGGCGTGAAGGGTGCGGTGATGACTGGCATCCTGTTCTTCATGCCGGCCTTCGTGCTGGTCACCGTGCTGGCGGGCGTCTATCTGGCTTACGGCGATGTGCCGGCCATGCAGGGAATCTTCTACGGCATCAAGCCTGCCGTGGTCGCCGTGGTGCTCTTTGCGGCCTGGCGCATCGGCAGCAAGGTGCTGAAGAACGAGGTGCTGATGACGATTGCCGCACTGGCTTTCATCGGCATCTTTTTCTTCAAGATTGGCTTCCCGTGGATCGTGCTCGCCGCCGGCATCCTGGGCGCCATCGGCGGCAAGCTGATACCGGCCAAGTTCAAGGCAGGCGGCGGGCATGGCGCCGCCGGCAAGTCGCACGGACCGGCCATCCTCGACGACGACACACCACCCCCGGCGCACGCGAAGTTCTCCTGGGGCAAGTCCATCATGATGGTCACGATCTTCGTGGCGATCTGGGCTGCTTCCATGCTGGCGCTCCAGGGCTCGCCCGTCCTCTATGACATGGGCGAGTTCTTCACCAAGGCGGCCTTCCTCACCATCGGCGGCGCCTATGCCGTGCTGCCCTACGTCTATCAAGGGGCGGTCGAACAGTTTGGCTGGCTGACCGGTCCGCAGATGATGGACGGCCTGGCGCTCGGCGAAACGACACCGGGACCGCTGATCAAGGTCGTCACCTGGATCGGCTATCTCGGTGGCGTCGACCAGGGCGTCTTTGCCGGCCCGATCGCTGCCGGCATGGCGGGCGCGGCGGTGGCAACCTTCTTCACCTTTCTACCGTCCTTCCTGTTCATCCTTGCCGGCGGCCCGATCGTCGAGGCAACGCGCGGTGAACTGAAGTTCACGGCGCCCCTCACGGCGATTACCGCCGCGGTGGTCGGGGTGATCCTGAACCTCGCCACCTTCTTTGCCTGGCATACCTTCTGGCCCGGGGCTGAAGATATCGCACCCTTCGCCGGGCCGTTCGACATCATTGCGGTAGTCATCGCCATCGCGTCGTTCGTCGCCCTGTGGAAATACAAAGTCGACATCATGAAGACGATCGGTGTCTGCGCCCTGCTTGGCCTGGCCCTTTCGTTCGTCAAGTGAGGATAAATAACCATGGAACGCACCATTTCCCCTGCACAACTGCAAACCGAGTACGCCGACAAACTCATTCTCGACGTGCGCCGCAGCAGCGATCTCGCCGCATCGTCCGAACAACTGGCCGGCGCGCTTTGGCAAGACCCGGAAAAGCTTGCCGACTGGGTAGGCAAGCTGCCGCAGGACAAGGACATCGTCATCTACTGCGTGCGTAGCGGCTCGGTCTCCAACGGTGTGATTGACGCGCTGCACGCCAAGGGTCTCAAGGCCCGTTTCATCGCGGGTGGCATCGAAGGCTGGAAAGCCGCCGGCGGCAAGGTCTCGGCAAAATGAAATGGGTGACGCGCGAGCGGCCGAAAATCGACCGCATCGCCTGTCCCTGGCTGGTGGCGCGCTTCGTCGATGAGAGTCCGGAGTTCCTCTATGTACCCGGCGGCGAAGTGATGAAGGTCGCCGCCACCGGTGCCATTCCCTACGACGTCTCGGGCGTGGAACTTGGCCATCACGGCGACCACTGCAGCTTCGACGCATTCATCGCCAAGTATGCACTGCGTGACAACGCGCTCGACAAGCTCGCCCTGATCGTGCGTGCCGCCGACACCAGTGCACCGCAACTGGCGCAGGAAGCCGCCGGCCTGCTGGCGATTTCCAAGGGGCTCTCGCTCAACTTCAGCGACGATCATGAGATGCTGAAGCACGGCATGGTGCTGTACGACGCACTGTATGCCTGGTGCGCCGACACGCCGGCCAGGAAGATCGCCCGTCTCGTCGGCCTGCAATAATGTTTCTCCCTGCCGGCGTTGCGCCCGAAGCGGGACTGTTGCTCGCCGGCAAGGCCTTGCGGGCTTTCGTCGACGGCTATGTCGCGATATTGCTGCCCGCCTATCTGCTGGCGCTGGGTTTCGGTACCTGGGAGGTCGGGCTGCTCAGCACCGCTACCCTGTTGGGCTCGGCACTCGCCACCTTCGCGGTCGGGGCCTGGGGGCATAAATTCCATCACCGCAAGTTGCTGCTTGCCGCCGCCCTGCTGATGGCGGCAACGGGGCTGGCCTTCGCCGGCCTGTCATCGATCTGGCCCCTGCTGCTGATCGCCTTTGTCGGTACGCTGAATCCCAGCTCTGGCGATGTCAGCGTATTTCTGCCGGTGGAACATGCGCGTCTGGCAGATGCTGCGCCGGACTTGCTGCGCACTACCTTGTTCGCCCGTTACAGCCTGATCGGCGCCCTGTGCGGCGCTGTGGGCGCGCTGGCTGCCGGGGGTGCCGGATGCACTGGCGGGGCTTGGCATCGACCGGCTCACCGCCTTGCGCGCCATGTTTGTGGCTTACGGCGGCGTTGGCTTGGCGGTCTGGCTGTTGTACCGGAAACTGCCCGAGCCGCAGCCGCATGAGCAACCTCGTCCGCCCGCTCCGCTGGGCGCCTCGCGCGGCGTCGTCATCAGGCTTGCCGCCCTGTTTTCGGTGGATGCCTTTGCCGGCGGGCTGGTGGTTAATTCACTGCTGGCCCTGTGGCTCTTTCAACGCTTCGAGCTTTCGCTGGCTGCTGCCGGATCGTTCTTTTTCTGGGCCGGCTTGCTTACCGCCGCTTCGCAGTTGGCCGCACCCTGGGTAGCCAAGCGCATCGGTCTGATCAACACCATGGTGTTTACCCACACGCCGGCCAGTATCTGCCTGATCCTGGCTGCGTTCGCGGACAGCCTGCCCGTGGCTCTCGGCCTGTTACTGGTGCGCAGCGCGTTGTCGCAAATGGATGTGCCCACCCGCTCGGCTTTCGTCATGGCCGTCGTCACACCACCGGAACGCGCCGCTGCCGCCAGTTTCACCACCGTGCCGCGCAGCCTGGCCGCCGCTTTGAGCCCGTCGCTAGGTGGCGCCCTGTTCGCCGCCGGCTGGTTAGCGGCACCGCTGGTCGCTTGTGGTGCGCTGAAGATCGCCTATGACCTGGCGCTGTTTGTCGCCTTCCGCCGCCATGAAAAAGAAGCGCAGCAAAAGGTTTCAAGCTAAATACAAAAGTCGGCGCTGGCGGGACGGAGTGCCCCGCAGCGGGTATGAAATGCCCCGCATGGGGTACGGCGCAAATCCGTCTCCATAAAACAGAATCCCCGCCTTGGCGGGGACTCTGTTCGCTATTTCTACAACTGCTGCAAAGCAATCCTTAGTGCTTCTCTTCCCAGCCGGTGATCATCGCCTTGATGTGCGCCAGCGGGGTGTGACCCGTGGTGGTCAGGTAAACATGGACGATGAGGAACAGCAGGATCATGAAGGCACCCAGCACATGCGCAGTGGCTACTAGTTCCAGAGTGAGATCGCCGAATCCCCAGCTAGCCCAGCTGCCGTAGAAGAGCAGGAACCAGCCAGAAATCCAGATCAGCGGGTTCATGACGAGCAACACCCCAAGGTAGGCCAGACGCTGCAGCGGATTGTGCTTGGAAAGCGCCGTCTGCTTGAACGGGTGAGCTTCGCCATTGAAAATGCCCACCGTGTAAAAGCGCACCATCTCGGTGACCCGCTTGGTTGTCGGGATGTACTGCTTCCACTCACCTGTGGTGAAGTGCCAGAACACGGCGAAGGTCCACAAACCGACCAGCGACCAGGCAGCAATGGTGTGGAGCTCTACAGCCTTTTCGAAGCCGAAATTACTATAAGTGCCGTGAATCTCGAAACCGGTGAGCAGCAGGAACATGATCAGCGCGGCTTGAGCCCAGTGCCAGAAGCGCTCGAATCGCTTGAAGATATATACACGTTCAACCATCTTTTTCTCCTCAGTGTTTCTTGCTAGCAAAGATACGGATCGCGGCATGCACCAGTACGCCGACCAGGGTCAGCAGGGCAAGCAGCCAGGCGGCTTTATCGATCAGCGGGTTGGCATCGCGGCCGGGAATGTAAATGCCCTTGACGCCATTCAGGCGGCCGTCCTTGGCGTGACACTCGTTACAGCCCACCGACTTATCCTTGGTCGCCACCATATGCGCTACCGGCCAGTACATCTCGGTATTAATGAAGTCAACCTTACCGGAGAACGGTGCGCCTCTGTCCTTCATACCTTGCGCAGCGGCCCGTTCCCAGTCGAAGTTGGTCCAGTAGCCGCCATCAGACTTGGGGCCGGCGGTGTGCGGCGTGATCAAGGTATGGTTTTCCGGATCGTAGGGTTGCTTACCACGCATCACCTTGAACGGCCAGATCAGCGACTTGCCATCTGTCGGGCTACCCTCGATCTTGTTGATGCCAACCGGCTTGTCGCCCTTCTCGATCTTGTCGCCCAGCAACGTGTAGGTCACTCCGCCATTGAACCAGTAATACTCGGGCTTGACGTTTTCACCCAGGATGAAGTCGCCTTTGCGTGTGTCGTAAATGGCATGGCCGTGGTCGTCTTTCTTGACCATGGGTTTGCCATCCGGCCCCATCTGACCCGCCGTCGACCAGTCCCAATTCATCTTGGTAGCAACTCCGCCACGAGCGAAGGCAGGAATATGGCAGGTCTGGCAAGCGAGCTTTTCGGTATGGTTATTCAAGCGTACCGCGTGCTTGTTCTTGCTGTCCTTGTGCGGCTTGGAATCATGGCAGGCCACACAGGTCGCCGGGTTTTGCCCCTCGCTCTTGCCGCGCATGTGCGCGCCGCCCTTGTCCTTGGCCGTCGGCGTGTAACGGCTGCCCGGTATGTCGTGACTCGACGTCTGGTGACAGGTGGCGCAGACGAAATTAAGGCCATCCACGTCCATGTGGACATCCACATTTTTTTCGGGCGCGTATAGCGAACTATCCATATCGCCATGCTTGACGCCATCGCCGCCGCCGCCAAAGAAGTGACAAACGCCGCAGGTGTCGCGACTCGACTTGCCTACATTCTGGGCGATATTGCTCAAATTGAGCGCCTTGATAATCTTGCCCGATCCTTTAGGAAACTCCATGTCCTGTCCCACCACATGGCCAGCCAGACCGGGCTGTTTCGTGTAGGTCAGGGTCGTGTCGTGGCAGACCAGACAGTCGACATTCGCCTCGGATGAGAAATCGAAACTGTCGTCCTTCCAGCCATAACCGACGTGGCAGGTAGTACAGTACGGCGTGTTTTTACCAGTCGAGATGCAGAAGTTGTTGAGCACGTTCTTCTTGCCCAGTTTCTGGTTCTTCTCGGTATTGATGAACTCCCAGGTCCAGTGTTTGGTGAGATGCACCTGCTTAGCGGCCTCGGTGTGGCAAGACAGGCAAGCCTTGGTAACCTCGGGGCCAGACTTGAATTCCTTCTGCAATTCTTTGAACTTGCTATGGTCAGCCGTGGGGCTCGGTGCGGTCTGTCGCGCAACCGTGGCCTGTGCCAGATTTGTAACAGATAATACGGCGCCCAACAGAGCCCCGGCGAATATTGCGACTGCAGAACGCATGCGCAGCATGATGTCTCCCTTTCAGATAGCCAAGCGGGGCGAATTTATTCCTCTAGTTGCTGCAATGCAACTACCCTTCGGGGCTATAGCTAGCCTAAGGGGTTACAGCATGCCCCTACTCTTCAGGGGTATGCCTTTGGGGGTATGGGTAGTGGGTAGCCCTCTGAGAATCAGTATTACAAGGGTTAGAATTAAATAGTTGACCTGATTGGCCGATTTATTTTTGGCCGCACTGATGATATTGTTATTAACCTAATGTACCGCTTGCACCACCATTAAAGGAGAAGCGCATGAACAGAATTCATCTTACCCTGCCTTTACTTGCTGCCGTCATGTTCGCCCCCGTCGCGCAAGCTTACGAGCCCGACTGGAAAGTTGGCCGAATCTATTACCGCAGCATCTGCACGGCCTGCCACACCACCGCAAAGATCACGGTTCAGCCGATCGACAGGACCAAGGCGGAGTGGACGGCTTACTTGCTGGCCGACAAGCACAACAAGGGCAAAGATACGGTGAGCCAGTACTTCAGCAAGCAGTATCGTGACAGCATCAAGGCCACCAACAAGGCCGCTGCCAAATTTGCCGAACGGCCAGAGCAGGAACTGACTGCTGACGTCAAAACCTTCATCATGAGGAGCTCCAAGGACGGCGAAGCCCCCGCCAGTTGCAGCTAAGCACTGATTTGTTGATCATTACCTGATTGTCGACTAATCTTCCGCCGGCCCGAGCGGATCGGGCAGGTTTTTGTTAGCAAATAATCATTCCGGAGGGGTGTGCATGAGCACAGAAAGCGGTTGGCTGTCGGGCTTCAAGGCCGATTACGAAAAAATCTTCGTCGAAGAGTGGTCGCATTTTCTGGGCGCGATCTTGTTGGTGATGGTGGTTGTCGGACTGATGGTCAGCGGTATGGTCTGGGGCGTCTTTGGCGGCGTCCGCTACTGGGGCGACATCATCAACCATGCAATCGGGTTGGGGCCGCTGCTGGATGTGCCGATACCGAAGGAAGACATACTCTCCCACCGCATGTCGCTGATGAACATCATGCTGCTGGTGGGCGCTTTCGCTGCGGCGCTAATGTCCCGGCAATTCCAGATCAGCCGTCCGCCCAAACTCGAAGTCATCTGGGCGGCACTGGGCGGCAGCCTGATGGGCATCGGCGCTTCGTTTGCCGGCGGCTGCACGACCGGTGGTTTTTTCAACCCCGTCCTCCATTCATCCCCCGCTGGCTGGACCATGGGGGTCGGGCTACTGGTTGGCGCGGTGGTCGGCCTGAAACTGCTGCTCTGGACCCTCGAGAATATCGAATGGGGTATGAAAGCGCCGCCCACGTTGAATGCCCCGCAGGGACTTGTCAATCTCTACCCGTTCATCGGCCTGGCCGTCCTGGTCGGCGTGATCGTTTGGGCGGTCGGCTGGTTTGGCTCGCCCGACACCGTGCTGGCCACCCGCGCTATCATCGTGCTGTTGGGCTTCGCCATCGGCTTCGTCATGCACCGTTCGCGCCTGTGCTTCGCTCGCGCCTTCCGCGAACCCTTCATGACTGCCGAGGGCGACATGACCAAGGCCGTCATCCTCGCGCTGGCGATCGGCATTCCGATCGCCGCACTGCTGTTCCAGAAGGGTGTGATCGATCCCTATAGCGCAGTCCCAGCCACCTTCTGGATCGGCTCGTTGGTCGGCGGGGTGATTTTCGGCATCGGCATGATCTTCGCTGGCGGCTGCGCTTCCGGCTCGCTGTGGCGGATGGGCGAGGGCCACCTCAAGCTGTGGGTGGCGATGTTCTTCTTCGCCTGGATTGGCTCGATCGCCAGCGCAGTGCTGAAAAGCACCGGCATCACCTCGTTTGACGATGAGAACATGGAGAACTACGAAGCCACCGCCGTCGGCTTCCAGGCCTACTGGCCCGAAATGCTGCACGGCTGGGGCTGGACGCTGTTCATCGGCGGCGGTCTGCTGTTTGCTTGGTACGCGCTCGTGCGCTACAACGAATCGACTGAAAAATTCACTGTTTTGTGATTCACAACCAAGGAGCTAACACATGATGAAGCTTAAATT
Source organism: Rhodocyclaceae bacterium (assembly GCA_013791905.1). Lineage (GTDB taxonomy): Bacteria > Pseudomonadota > Gammaproteobacteria > Burkholderiales > Rhodocyclaceae > Sulfuricystis. The sequence continues at coordinate 78,105 of VMSX01000011.1, forward strand.
ACTTGCCGTTGTTGTTTCCGTAGCCTTTTCTGCCGGTTGCGCGCAGATGGCGCAAAGTCCCGGTGGCGAGGCCAAGCCTGCGGCTCCTGCAGCGGCGGCGCATAAGTTCACCCAGTGGAAAAACATAGTCGACTACGCCTATGTCAAGCCGCATGCTTCACTGCCCCGCGAAAGAAGCGCCGGCGCACTGGTGATCGACTCGCGCCCGGCCGCACGCCGTTATGACGATGGCCACATTCCCGCCGCTATCAGCATTCCGGATTCGAGCTTTGACAAGATGACCGCCAAGTTGCCGGCCGACAAGAACCGGGAACTGATCTTTTACTGTGGCGGCTTTGAATGTGAACTGTCCCACAGCTCCGCCTTCAAGGCTGACAAGCTTGGCTACAAGAACATCAAGGTCTATGCGGCTGGCGAACCCGACTGGGCTGCCAAAGGCGAGCTTCTGTCGGTCAGCGCCGAATACATCAAGAAGCAGCTCGACGCCAAGGCCAACCTCGTCCTGATCGATTCACGTCCCGAGCGCCCCTTCGCGCAAGGCACCATCCCCGGCTCCATCAACATCTCGGACTCCAAGTTCGACAAGATGACCGACAAGCTGCCGAAGGACAAGGCAACTCCGATGGTTTTCTTCTGCGGTGGCCTGGCGTGCGATCTTTCCGAAAAATCGGCGAAGAAGGCCAAGGCCCTCGGCTACACGAATGTCAGGAAATACACCGAAGGCTATCCTGAATGGGCCGCCAAATTTGGCGCCGCACCGGCTGCTGCTGCACCTGCCGCCGCCCCAGCCGCTGCCGCCGCTGCGCCGGCAAAAACCGGTGCGCTGGACATCCAGCCCGGCAAGGAAAAGGGCAGCATCAGCGTCGCTTCCTTCGAGCGCATCCTGAAAGAGAACCCCTCGCAGATTCTGATAGTGGATGTCCGCGCCGCCAAAGAATTCGCGCTGGGTTCCTTCCCTGGCGCGATCAACATCCCGGTAGCCGAGGTCGAGGACAAGTTCGCCACCATACCGCGAGGCAAGCCCGTGGTATTCACATGCGCAACCGGTGCCCGCTCCGGCGAAGCGTATGACACGACGAACTTCCTCGATGGGAAATTCAACGCTTACTTCCTTGATGCGAACGTGAAGTTCGCGGACGGCAAGTACACCATTACCGGCCGTTGATACAAAAAGCCCGCCCCGCTGGTCATCGCGGGGCGGGCTTTTTTTCGTCCTTAATAAACGGTGTTGCGTTTATTGGTTTTTGCGCGACCGCCGACCGCCAGAAACAGCGTCAATCAGAACAGCACCTCATGCCAGCGGTCACTGTCCTGCAAGGATTTTTTCACTTTTGCCCACGCGGCAACGGAACCGGCAATCCCGGCCAGCGCCTTTTCAACAAGCGGCAACATGTCGTTTACGCCTGCCACATAGACATGGGTATCCGGGCTTTGCACCATTTCCCACACCTCGGCAGCATTCTGCTCCAGCGCCTTGTCCAGTTCGGCTGGAACGTCAAACGCCGGACGCGGACTAATGGCCTGAAAAGCCTTGAAAGTAGGTTGATAGACATATTGCGCCAGATCCTTGTTTGCATCGTTCATGTAAAGCATTTCGAGGCCGCTCTTCGCGCCGTAGAAGAGACGCACCTTGCCTTCCCAACTGCCATACTTCTCATAGATCGTGCGAATCATCACCCGGAACGGCGCGATGCCCGTTCCCATGCCGATCATGATGATGCCCGCCTTGCGGCTCTCCGGCATGGTGAATGGATAACCGACGGGACCGGAAAACTCGACCGTTGCGCCGACCGGCAGATCACACAGATAGTTGGAAGCGATACCCGGATAACGCTCGCCATTGAAGTCGTCAATGTAGTTGTGGCGCTTCACGCAAATGGCAAACTCGGTGCCATCATCGTGCTCGCTGCCCGGCTCGGCGATCAGGTACAGGCGCGGGTGATACTTGTTGCCATATTGCCCCGGCGCCATGACGCGGATGCACTGCCCCATCTTGCCGTCAAACGCTTTGCCATCGCGGTGCAGCACCAAGTGGCGCACTTCTTCCGGGGAATCCGGTGGAGTGATGCGCTGCGAGCGCACGAGGGTGGCGGTGTACAACTTGCTGGCGGCAGCATCATCTGGCGTGGTTTGCATCGCGATTCCTTTCGGGATTTGGGTTGCAGCGATGATACCCGAGCTGCGCATTTTCACGCATGAACCGCACATGATTTCCGCCTTCTCCATCGCCCGTTTGCCACGCATCGAATTCGGCAGTGGCAGCCTGGCCAAAGTCCCCGAAATTGCTGCTGGTTACGGCACGCATCTGCTGCTGGTCACCGGCGCACAGAGCTTTCTCGCTTCGTCCCATACCAGCAAACTGCTCGATGCCCTGCGTCAGCGCGGCTGCAGTTGGGAAATCATCAAAGTCGCCGTCGAGCCAGCGCCGACTTTTATCGACGCCACCGTCGCCGCATTGCGCGACACGCCATTTGACGCAGTGATCGGGATCGGCGGCGGCAGCGCACTCGATGCGGCCAAGGCGATCGCTGGCCTGCTCAAGCCCGGCAACTCGATAATGGATCACCTCGAAGGGGTTGGTCCCGAACTCACCTACCGTGGCCCGGCGACACCCTTTATCGCCGTGCCGACCACGGCCGGCACCGGCTCAGAGGCAACCAGGAACGCTGTACTGTCGCTCGAAGGCCAGTTCAAGAAATCCTTCCGTGACGACAAACTGGTCGCGGAGTGGGCCATCGTCGATCCCGACCTGATCGCCACCTGTCCGCCACAACAGATCGCCGCCAACGGCATGGACGCTTTCACCCAATTGCTCGAATCCTTCGTGTCGACACGCGCCAATCCGCTGACCGATGCACTGGCGCGCTCCGGCATCATGGCCGTGAAAGATGCACTTATCTCCCTGTATGACGAGCAGTCGGCGGCAGCCCGCGAGAAGATGGCCTATGCCTCATTGACATCGGGCATCTGCCTCGCGCAAACCGGTCTGGGTGCCGTGCATGGCCTGGCCGCCCCGCTCGGTGCCTTTTTCCCGATTCCGCATGGGGTGGCCTGCGGCGCACTGCTCGCCAGCGCCACGGCGGTGAATATCAAGGCGCTGGAAGAGCGCGCGCCCGATCATCCGGCCTTGCCGAAATATGCCGAGATCGGCCGTCGCTTCGCCATGCAAAAGGGGCTGAATGGTGCTGCGGCACGCGCCTTTCTGCTCGATACCCTGTTTCAATGGCAGGCCCACCTCGCCCTGCCTCGTCTTTCCGATTACCGCATCACCCGCAGCGACCTGCCCCGCATAGTCGCCGCCAGCCGCGGCAACAGCATGAAAACCAACCCGATCACGCTGACCGATGCTGAAATTACCAGCATCCTTGAAGCGCAACTTTAGGAGACAACATGGACATCCACAGCAAACCCATTCAGCAGCGCATCGACTGGGTATTCGATCTCGCTGATCGCCACGGCGCCGACTTCCGCAGCCCGGAGGCCTGCCTGGCAAGAGAGCGCTACTTTGCCGAGCATCCCACTGCCATCGCCGCGCTCAAGTGCATGGACGGGCGTGTCAACATCCCTGCCGCCACCAATACTCCGGTAGGCATCCTGTTGCCATTCCGCAACCTCGGCGGTATTTTCGATCTGGGCTGGCCGCATCTGGGCGAAGTCGTAGCGCACCATGTGCATCGCATGGTTAGCAGCGGTCGTCGTGTACTGTTTCTCATCAATTACCATTACTCCAAGGGCAGTCCCGAGCGTGGCTGTGCCGGCTTCAATTACGATACCGAGGCGGCCATTGCGCATATGTACAATATCCGCCGCCAGATCCAGCACATCTTCGGGGCGGCACACCGTACCGTGTATCCCCTGGTATGCGGCTTCGAAACCGATGAGGATGCGTTGATCGTGCATGGTGTCAATGGCGAGAAATTGGACCTATCCACGCTCACGGAAAAGGAGCGTGGCGAATTGGGACCACGACTCGCCACGATTTTGCCTGACATGCCGGAGCAGATGCGCAACGATCTCCTGCCGTTGCTCTACGGCAACTTGAAACGAATTGATTCGGTGCGTGAGCAAATTCAGCGCAACGAACGCCATCTGGACATTGAACACCGCGAATGGATGATCTGCGTCGGTCGCGGCTTCGACTTCCTGCACACCCCCAACCTGGCGTTGATCATCGGTCCCTACAGCCCGAATCTCGGTCAGCCGATCCGCCGTGCCGCTGGCATCATCCAGGCCAACATGCAAGCCGGCCGCATTCCGGACGACGGCTTTTTGCTGTTCAGTTCGGTGCTCTACGATGACATCGGCGTCGACCGGGCTCGCGCCGAAATCAAGAGCCGCTTCCTGGCGCAATTCGCCATCGATATCATCAAGGCCGACTTTCCGGAACTCGCCAGCAAGATGGCGACGCGTACCGCCGTTCTTGACTGGCGCTCGCGCACGCTGGAAGCAATTGCACCCAGAAAAGTGGCGATGCAATTCGCAACAAATTGAGCAAATTGCAACGAAGTTTATATACTTTATAAATCAGGTGGTTATGATCTTATCCGCACATTAGCTGCATTTCGCAACGCGAAATAGAAATGTTGCCCATGCTACATTTCTATTTCGTTTCAACAACATAAATGGATATCTCATGCTGGCACGATTTGTGCGTTTATTTACGTATACATCACTAAGGACCGCCGCCATGAAAACCATACTACATGCCTTGAAAAGCTCCTTTGCCTCGCTCCCAACCCATCGCGAGGCGCATCTGCAACTTGGCAACTTCTATGCCGCCCCCGACATCGAAGCGGTAACAGAAAGTCGGCTCAGTCTTGAACAACAAGCCTCCCCTGTGGCAGGCGGAATCATGTCAACCCGTCGCGAGGCTCATCTGCAACTTGGCAAGATGTACACCGAGCAAGGCCGTGCGGCAACGCCGGAACGCCGGCAGCCTCGTGCAAATGTCGCACGCCACCATTTCAATTTGTTCGGCGATAAAATGACGCCTGCGGCAGGATAAGACCGCATCCCCCAGCAAAAGGGCGCCGCAACAGCGGCGCCCTTTTCTTTTGGTCAACCCAGTCGCCTGATCCAGGCTTCCGCCGCCGGTTGCATCAGGTCGAGTAGCAACGCCGGGAAAAGCCCAAAGAAAATGATCAGGAGCGCAAAAGTCAGCGCTAACCAGTATTCCCGCGGCCGCAAATCTTCTGCCTCAATTACGGCTTGTCGGGATGCCGGACCAAAAAATGCACGACGATAGATGCTGAGGAAATAGGCCGCCCCGACCACCATACCAAAAAGGGCAGCAAGCCCTGCACCGGCGTGGCTTTTAAAGGTAGACATCAAAATAAGGAGTTCCGCAGGAAAACCCGAAGTGCCTGGCAAACCCATGCTCGCCAAGCCATAAAGCAAAAAGAAACTTGCCAACAGTGGCATGCTGCGTGCGGCGCCGCCGAGGTTGGCGATGTCGGTCGAACCGGTCCGGTGATGCAGATGGCTGGCAAGCAGAAAGAGTCCGCCGGCAACGATGGCAAAGTTGAGCAGTTGCAGCACTGCACCCTGTAACCCCTGCATGTTGAAGGAAGCCAGCCCGAGCAAGACAAGACCGAGATGAGAGAGACTGGCATAGGCAAGCATGCGCCTGAGATTGGTCTGTGCCAGCGCGGCAAGCGCCCCGTAAATGATCGCCACCACGCCGAGCCCCGCCAGCAGCCAATGCAGATCCTGTGCCGCGGTTGGCGCCAACGGTATGGCAAAGCGAATCAGACCAAAGACACCCAGTTTCATGCCGGTCAGCAGCGCAGCCACCGCAGCCGGTCCTTCCATCGCGATCAAGGGCAACCAGGTATGCAGCGGAAACAGGGGCACCTTGACACCGAATCCAATCAATAGGAGCAGGAACACGAGGTATTGGGTACTGGTCGGCAGCGGCGTCGCCAGCAGCGTCGGCAGATCGAACACCAACGGGCCTCCGGCAGCCGCCGCACCAAAGGCGAGGATAAGGATGCCAAACAGCAACGGAATGCCGCCGGCCAGCATCACCAGGGTGTATTTCATCGCGGCATGGCGGCGGTTGGCACCGACACCCCAGAGGCTCACCAGGAAATACAGCGGCACCAGCGTAAATTCCCAGAAGAGGAAGAACAGCACCGTATCAAGGGCGCAAAACACACCCAGGGTCGCCGTCTCAAGCAGCATCAGCAAGCTGTAGTAAAGCCGCGGCAGCGTATGCACGCTGTTCCAGGAAGCAAGTATGACGCCGATGAACAGCAGCACCGCAGCCGGCAAAAAGAGAATCGAGATGCCGTCGACGCCGACCAGGTAGTGGACATTGAGGCCAGGAATCCAGTCGTATTTCTCAACCAGCTGGAACCCTGATTGCTGGGGATCGAAAAGATACACAGCCGCTAACGCAATAACCAGATCAATCAGCGCTGTGGTAAGCGCGATGCCGCGCGCCCACCCCGGCCGCGGCAGCAGCCAAGCCAGCAGCGCACCGCCAGGCAGCGTCAGGAACAGGAGGGAAAGTACAGGAAAATTATCCATCGCCAAATCGCGCAGCAAGGGCATGGAGCGCAGGCTCGATCAGGTTGAGCCAGGGCTCGAAGTAAAAGCCAGCCACCAACAATACCGAGACGACAATGCCCCCCACCAGGTATTCCATTGGCAAGGTACGTTCGATGGCTGAACTCTCCCCTTCTGGCCGCGGTGCCAGGAAGGCTTTCTGAAATGCCCAGAGCAGGAAGCCGGCAGCGATGACGTTACCAAGCGCCGCCGCGACTGTCGGCAATGCACCAAAGCGTTCCATGGCTGCCTCAAGCACGAAATGAACGGCATCGAATCCCGGTGTGCCGGGCATGCCGACAATGGAAAACCCCCCAACGAGAAAGCAGAACGCAATGAAGGGAATTCGCTCGAAAAGGCCACCAAGCTTGGCCAGGTCGGTCGTGCGCGTCCGCCGGTATACGAAACCGACCATGAACAGCATCACCGTCACAGCCAGACCGAAGTTTACTGTCAGCAACACCGCTCCGGTCAAGCCCAGTGGATGCAGGCTGAATAGCCCGATCACGATGAGCCCGGTGTGGCTGATTACGGCGAATGACAGCAGGCGGCGTAGGTTGGTTTGCAGGAAGGCCAGGATCGCTGCATAGAAAACGCCGACCATGGCGAAGCCGACAATGGCGTTCTGCCAGACCTGCACGGCCTCCGCAGTCAGTGGCAAAAGGAACCGCAACATGCCGTAGATGCCGATCTTGACACCCAGCAACAGAGAGGGAGCGATTGCGACCATGCCGCGATGGGCGACATGTGGCAGCCAACCGTGCAGCGGGAACAGCGGAGTTCGTACTGCCAGACCGAAGAACAGCAGAAAGAAGGCGACTGACTGGAAACGCCTTTGCGCCGACGCCTTGCTGAGGTCAAACAAGTCGAAGCTCCAGTAGCCGGTAACGCTGGCATGATCCCAGGCAAGGATGAACACGCCCCCCACCAGGAGCAGCACCCCGACACCCTGGAACTGCAGGAAGCGGGTCATGGCCAACAGGCGATTTTCCCTGGTTGAAGTCGACCAGTGGCCAATCAAATAACCGGCCAAGGCCAGTTCGACTACCGAGAACAGCACGAACCACAATAGATTCATCGTGACCAGCATGGCCATCAATGCCGCCTCGGCAAGCAAGATCAGCGCCATCAACCGGCCGGGCTGAGCCAGGCCACGGACCAGACCGTAAAGAGTCATCAGCACGGCGATCAGCGCTGTCAGCAACACGAACAGGGCCGTGATGCCGTCGGCGGCGACATGGTAGCCGAGCCTGTCGATGCGCTCGGCCAACTGCATTGCCGGTTCTGCCGCGTCGATATGCTGATAGAGAATGAAACCAAGCCACAACTCTGCCAGTGCAACAACGCGCCCCAAAGCCACAGCAATGGTGCGTTCGCCCAGCGCAAGAATGATGATCGCTCCGGCGAGCGGCAGCAACTGCAGCAACGCAAGAATCGGCCAACTAGCCTGCTGTGTCCAGAGAATCTCGGTCACGACCTTGCCTCCAACTGATCGTTTGTGACCAGCAACATTTCCATGCACCTGAAGGCGCACAGAACAGGAAGAAAAAAGGTTTGGGTGGTCATAGGATGATGACGAAGATGGCAACCACCAGCAATATCAAATAGCGTGGCCGTTCCAGCAGTGCCTCCAGGACCAGCAAATACTCTCCGGCGCGACGCATCGCACCCACCAAAGGCCCGGCACCCTGCCGCATGACGAGGCGCGATTCGAAACGGTGCAGACGCTCGGCAACCCAAACGAGTAAGGCACCGGCCAGTCCGTGACCGAGAATCACCTTATCCCGGTCGACCTCGTTGAATGCACCAGCGCGGTGTCGCGCCGGCATGCCAACGAGGTGGGCGAGCACGTTATCGTCAAAATCGCGCATGTCCCTGCCCACTGCGCGAGTAGGGCGAACCAGGGTACTCACCACCAACTGGTCAAGCCAGAAACGCTGCAGTGCAGCGGTGTACAGCCACTGCCGGCCGGCCAGCCAGGCGGGTACCGGCCTGGCTTTTTCCGTGACCAGATGCATGTAGGACGGCGCCAACAGAAACTGGTAGGCGCGCCAGATCGTGTGCAGTCCCATATGCCAGGCGGCGACCTGGAACCAGCCAAGGCCGCAGGCGAGGAACATCAGCCCGACCTGGGTCGTGGTGGCGAAAATCAGCGAGGATTTGACGTCGGTCTGGACGAGGCCCACCAGCCAACCATAAAGCGCAGTAAGCGCGCCAACTATAGCGAGAGCGACCATCACGCCCGGCACATGCAACAACACCGGTTCGAGCCGGAGCACCAGATAGACGCCAGCATGAACCATCACCGCACCGTAGAAAATGGCCGAGGACGGTGTCGGCCCCTCAAGGGCGCGGGCGATCCACGTTGAAAAAGGGAACTGCGCTGACTTGATCACGGCAGCCAGCAGAAAACCAAACAAAACCAGCCGCGCCGTGACCTTGTCGAAGACACTGGCATTGTCTGCCCAGTTCCCCAGCTCCGCCCACTCGACCGAGCCCAGCCACCACGCGGCAAGAGCGATGCCCAGAATGAACCCGGCATCGCCAATGCGGTTGGTAATGAAGGCCCACAACGCGTTGCCCGTCGCCACTGGCCGGTCATAAGCATAGCCAATCAACAGAAACGAACTGATACCCGCAAACTCCCAGCCAACGAAGGTCAGTACCGCGTTGCCCGACAACACGATCAACAGCATGCCAGCGAGAAACACGCACATGAAGATGTAAAAACGGTGAAAGCCGGGTTCGCGATGGAGATAGTGGCGCGAAAAGCGCAAGGTCACCAGGCCAATCAGCGCCACCAGCGTTGCGTAAGACAGGGAAAGGCCATCAAGGACAAAGGAGATCGGGATAGTAAAGTCGCCACTGGCGAACCAGGTGCCAATGACCATGTGGCCGGGCGCCCCCTCGATCAGTGCCAGCGTATCGAGGCCAAGGAGGCCAAGCAGCGCGAGCCAAACCGCAGCTTCGGCAAGCCGTGCCGTCGGCGGCTCACCAGCATCGCCCCGCGCCTGTCCGGAAAGGATGTAAGCCGTAATGCCGCCCGCCGCCAGCAGCGGCAACAGGGGAATCAGTATGACAAGGATGAACAGACAGTTCATGGCGTGACAGTCTCCAGCGGACGTTCCAGCAACACCGGCGGCAACGGCTCGCGATGGCCCGCGAACCAGTCGACTGACTGTTTCACTGTCTCCACCGCAAGCTCGCCTTGCCACGGCAGCCAGCCGCTGGCCGGGTCAAACTGGTGAATCGCCCCAGTTTGCGGGTCCTTCGCCGCAACGATCACCCAGCCGTTGCCGACCAGTTCCTGCAGCGGCGGCTGGCGCTGGTAAACAGCGGTGATGATGTCGAGTGTCTGCTCGATCACCACCAGCAGCCGCATCGCCTCGTGCACCTCGATCATCTGTTTCGGCAGCCCCGTCGCGAGATCAGAGGATGCGCCCTGCATGACGCCGAAATAACCCGCGACATTGTGGGTGACCTTGCTGCCGCAGCCGAACTGTTCGTTGTTCACCGTCGAGAAAAAATATTCCAGGCTGATGCCGGCGCCGACCGCGCCGTTGATCAGCAGGTGGCGTTCGAGCACCTTGCCATCCGGGTCCTGCGTTGGATCATAGGAAATCAGAAAAGAGCGGCGGTCAAAGAAGGCGCCACGGCTCATGGCGCGGCGACCGAAAAAGGCACAGGCATTGGTTGCATGCCCGAGTTCGGGGCGGGCCTGCGACCAGTCGTTGCGGCGCTCCCAGGCATGGCGCAAGGCGGCGGCCTGGTCCAGATCCAGCGGCGCGGAATAGAGCCGGCGGCAGCGCTCCTGCGCGTGGGCCTGCACCGCCAGGACCAGATCACGGTCGAGCTGCGCAAAAGTCGGCGCTAGCGAGACGGCGATATCCTCGGTGTCGTACCAGGTGATCAGGTCATCGGTAGTGTTGTGCTCGGCACCGAGAAACCAGGTCGTGTCAGGAATGTCGATGCCGCGCCCGCGCATCAGAGCGCGCACTTCAGAGCGATTCGCCATGGCGGCGAAAAGGCGCGCATTGGGACCGGAATGGCGACCGGCACAGGCACCGCAATCGTAGGCCGACAGATGCGGATTATTCAGGCTGTTGGCACCGTGGCCCATGATGACCACCAGCGGTGCAAAGCTCTTCGTCAGGCCCAGGCTGGTAAGGAAGCCGGCAATCCGCTCGGCCTGTTCGCTGTCAGTGAAGCCATCACGGGGAAGTGCCGGCGTCGCCGGTCTGGCATCCGCGGCCGCATTGAGGTCGAGCTGCGTCGCAACCGGCAAGTCGAAGCTGCGGCGCAAATTGGCACTGATGCGCCCGTAGGCACCCGGAGCGAATGAATGCAGCAAAGTACCGGCAAAGGCCAGCGGCGACGCCAGAATGGAAAGCAGCGTGCCACCGACCAGGCGTGTGCGCGTCACCTGATGCAGGCGGTCCTGCCAGCGCAACCGGTACCGGTTGCGCCGGCGGTGCTCTTCAGCCACAGCTGCTGCATCGGCACGTGGCACTTCATGCACATTGTGCGATGGCACGATCACTTCAGGCACCACCGGACACAGCGGCGTCGGCTCACTATCGTCCAAACCATAGTAATTCTGGAACACGGCAAAGTGTGCCGCGCCGCCAAGCGTTTCGAGCTGGGGATTGACCTCTTCGAGGTGACGGCGCATGCCCTCCTCGCGGTCGTCCATGCAAAAAACCAGTTGCGCGGTCGGGCCACCGCCAGCCTGGTGTCCCGGCCAACGGCCATGGTTCGCGGCCAGGCCAGCGAAAATCTGTTCGCGGTAATGTCGTTCGTAGGCGTTAAGCCAGACGAAGCCACGCTGGTACTGGTCGAGCCGGTCAAGGCAAGCCAGCATCGCTTCGGCTCCGCTACGACCAAACGCGCGCAATTCATTGCCGGACAATCCCAGGTGCTGAACCAGCCGGAACAGCGGCCAGACTGAACGCGGCAAGCTGTGGCTCGCCTGCTGCTCGACCGTCGGCGTCGCGCGCCAAGCCTCGACATGCCTGGCCAGCCACACCCACAAACCGGGCACCTGTGGCAGCGCGGCATCACCCGTAGCCGGCAGATGCGGGGCAATCAGGTCGAGTAAATACTCCGGCAATTCGCCGCTGTGCACGGCATGACGCACCCATAACTCGGCAGGATGGCGATGAAAATATTCACCGAGATCGGTCAGATTCAGCTCGACATTCCAGTGGCGACGCGCGCAATCCGCAGCAACCAGGCTCTCGAGCACCAGCCGCACGGCAAGGTAGTCCATCATCGCCACCGGCACATCTTTGGTACCGGCATACCCTGGATGATTGTGGCGCCAGAGGAACATGCCCGACCAGCCCGGCAGTTCCAGCGCCAAGCACTCAAGGTAGGCTGGCCAGCGGTCTTCGGGCAAACCCAGCCGGGTCAATACGGCAATGACACAGTCGCCCGCATCGTCCGGCAGTCGGGAGATTTCTGATCGCGCTTCGGGCAAAGACTCCAGTTCCCAGATGATGTCGCGCTGGGCACTTGCCCGCCAGGCAGCATAGAAACCCTGTGGCCGTGCCGGATTGTTCCATGGTGCGAGGCCTTGATCGAGATGCGCCCCGAGATGACGCAGCAGAAGCGAGCGCACCCGCTCCAATGCGTCTTCGGCGGTGAGCGCCTTGAGAAGTGCACCCACCGTCCAGCCAGCGCCGACTTTGTTGGCCCCCCACGCTCGCAACCCCGGCTCGCTGCCCCCCACGGGGGTGCTGGCGTCCGCTTGGGACGGCCCGGCGCCGACTTTTGCGGCGAGCTCCTGCCACAGTGCAGCGGCGGGAGCGGCAAACCGCTGTCTGGCCTCTGCAATGGCGGCATGACCCTCTTCTTCACGGACCGAAAGTTCAAGCAGTTCCTCGGGATGATCGAAGGCATGGTCAAGCTCGAAAACGTCGAGGCAGGCAGCCCAGAGATCGGCAACGATGAGCACTTCGCCAGCGCCGCTGGCCAGCAGTCGTTTCCGTGCCGCAGCAGGCACTTCGTCGGCAAGCCGGGTCAGCGCCTGACGCTCCTCGATCTGCCACTTGAGCAGGGGAAGTGGAATCGAGCCAAGCGGATAAATCAGACCCGCGCGCAGCACGTCGCGACTGGAAACCGCCGGCGCAGTCAGCAGCACTTCATCGATGTCGACACCCCAGTCCGGCGCAAGCTGATTCAATGCGGCATCAAGATCGCCAGCATCGATACGCCCAACACCATACAAACGCCGGCACTCGTCCTCGGGCAGCCACGCCGCCGCACCGGTCAGCTGGCTGGCGGCGACCAGCGCCTTGGGAAACGGCAGGTGTTGAAAGCCATGCAGCGTATTGTGGTGTACAAAGTCGCGGAGCGCTGCCTGGCTCGGCAGCACATGTTCGAGGTGATGAACACAGTGTGCCAGGCGCTGGCGGGTATCTTGCGGCATCTCCAGCGGCGGTTCCACATCAGGCTCCGAAGTACTGCGCCAGCCGCGCTACCGAGGCTCCGACGAGATTAAGCGCCGGGGCGGGGAAGAGGCCAATGGCGACAATGCCGAATGCAAGCGCACTGGCCGCCGTCATTTCGGTGCGGCTCAGATCGGGTACGCTTTTCATGGTCGCACTGACCGGTCCGGTGAACAGCCGTCCGACGGTACGGAAAGCGTAGGCGGCACTGATCAGGAGTGATAGCGACAGCACTACCATCCATAAACCCCAGCGCGCAAAACCGCCAAGCAGCGCGTGCAACTCGGCGATGAATCCTGCCGTGCCCGGCAAACCAACGGCTGCAGTGAGCGCCAGCACCATGAAAAAGGCGAAGCGCGGCATGGTCCGCACCAGGGATGCGTAATCGCCGATGTCACGCGTATGCGTACGCTCGTAGAGCAGTCCAACCAGAAAGAACAACGCGCCCGCGACCAAGCCGTGGGCGATCATCTGCATCGTCGCGCCCGCAAACCCGGCGGGATTGAGCGCGGCAATGCCCAGCAACACCACCCCCATATGGCTGATCGACGAATAGGCGATCATTTCCTTGAGGTCGCGACTTCTCCAGGCCAGCACACCACCGTAGATCATGCTGACGAAGGCGAGCGTGACGAGCAGCGACTGCAACAGCAAGGCCGCACCAGGCAAGGTCTCGACCGCGCGCAGGAGGCCATACGAGCCCATCTTGAGCAGGATGCCCGAGAGCAGGATCGAGACGGCACTCGGCGCCTCGACGTGGGCAAGCGGCAACCAGCCATGCAGAGGGAAGATCGGCATCTTGACGCCAAAACCGATCAACAAGCCGAGGAAGATCCAGACCTGCGTCGCCACCGGCAACCCCGGCGACGCTTCGGCAATCGCGCTCATACTGAAACTGTGCGTCGGCACCGCATCGTAAAGCAACAGGATCGCGAGCAGCATGAACACTGAACCGCCCATCGTATAGAGCACAAAGTTGAGTGCTGCCTTCTGCCGACGCTGACGGTTTTGACCGCCCAGACGGTCGATAAGGAAAAACAGCGGGATCAGCGTCAGTTCCCAGAAAACATAGAACAGCGACCAGTCGCGCGCCATGAAAACACCCAGCATGGCGGTCTCAAGCAGCAAGAGCAGCGAGAAGTAAAACTTGGCGCCCTGCTTGACGGTACCCGAGGCAACCACGGCCACCGGCATCAATAATGTCGCCAGCAGGATCAACGGCAACGAAAAGCCATCGACACCGAGAGAGAAACTTGAGCCGAGACGATCGTGCCAGGCATGGACTTCGTAAAACTGAATGTCGGCAACGGCCGGATCAAAATAAACCAGCAGCGACCAGGCAAAGGCCGCTACCACCATGGTCGCCATCAGCGTTATCCGACGGATCAAGGCGGGATCTAGCACCGGTAGCAAGGCAACCAGAATGGCTCCCACCAGCGGTAATAGCAACAGAGTGCTCAGCATCCGGGAATATTAACATCTTCGAATATTGCTGATCACCGGCAATTTCTATTCAGTCATGACCGGCGTCGGCGACCAGCGCCGGGCGCACGGCGGGCGCCACCGGTGTCAGGGAAAGCGGTCGCAACGCATCCTGTGCATCGACATTTTTTGTCACTGCTGAGTAGATTTTCTCAAGCGCCTGATCGGATGTGGCGAAAAAACATTCTTCACCGATCGTTTTGCTCAAACCAGTCTTGCGAATGACATCCAGGACCTGCTTCTTGAACCCCGAAAACATCATCACCACGCCGATATCGTGAAGCCGCTCGACCAGATGATGAATGACTTCCTCGCCAGATGCGTCAACCTCGTTGATACCATCACAGACCACAAGCAAATAGGGCGCTTCGGGGTTGGCCGCCACAGCCTCTAGAATGGCATCCTCAAAATATGAAACATTGGCGAAATACAACCGGCCATCGAAGCGAACGGCAGTAACGATGTCGGAGGCGGGCAGGTTGTTCACCTTGACATCGCGCAAGGTTCCGTCGCGATAACGACCGAGGATGGCAACCCGCGGCGTCATGGTGCGATAGAGATAAAGCACCAAAGCCAATCCAGCACCGACCATGATGCCCTTGTCCAGGTGGGGCGCAAAAGCCAGGGTAGCGACGAAAGTGACAATGGCGGCGATCCCGTCATGCTTGTTCACAAGCCAGGCATGCTTGATTGCGCTAAAGTTGATCAGACCGACGACGGCCATGATGATCACGGCCGCCAGCGCCGCCTGCGGTAGAAAATAAAGCAGCGGCGTCAGGAACAGTAAGGTCAGCAGCACGATAAGGCCGGTGAACACCGCCGACATACCAGTCTTGGCACCCGCATTGAAGTTCACCGCCGAGCGCGAAAAAGAGCCTGAAACCGGGAAAGCCTGAGTCGATGCGCCGACAATATTGGCCAGCCCTTGCCCAATCAGTTCCTGATTGGGGTCAACCTTGTCCTTGGTCTTGGCGGCGATGGCCTTGGCGATGGAAATTGCCTCCATGAAGCCCACCAGGGAAATCACAAAGGCGGCACCAAGCAGGCTTTTGATCATATCCCAGTTCAGTGTCGGCATCTTGATCGAGGGGAGCCCCTCGGGAATCTTGCCAACCACATCGCCACCCCCGACGAGTTTGAAATTCCCGTCCTTGACGCCGCGTAGGTGATAAGTCGCACCATCGTCTTGCAAGCCGGCCGGCAACCGGTTCGCTGCATGAATGCCGACGAACTTCCCCTGATCGTCCACCGCGCGAACCACTTGAACGCTCCGCAGGGACTTGTTCAACTCGCCAGCCTCCATTTCAAATATTTCGACGGAAATTCGTGTCGCTTCAAGAATGGCGTCGCGCGTCACCGCTTCAGCACTGTGATCGCCTCTGATCTTGTGCGCCTGCTTGGCTTCGGCTGCGGTTACCGCCACGACCTTGTTGGCATTGTCGATCCGCCGATTGGCTTCCGCCTGACGGGCGACCTGGGTCTTGAGTTCCTGGTCGGCAATCTGATCGATCGTGCCGTAAGTATTTCTCTCGAAGTGCAGCGCCCATGAAGCGACACTGGTCACTGCCACTGCAATCAGCACTCCTGGCAATTTTGGCGCCCATCTGCGCGCAGACCAGATAATGATGATTGCCACAACCCCCATCGCCAAGGTCGGCAAATGCGTATCCCCTACCTGCTTCATGACCTCCCATATGTCATTAATGAACGACTCGGAGCGCCCCATCGCAACGCCGAGCAATTTGTTCACCTGGGACAAACCGATAATCATCGCTGCTGCGTTGGTGAAGCCCACAATGACCGGGTGGGAGAGGAAGTTAACGATCACGCCGAGTTTGAAGATACCGAGGGTTATTTGGACAACCCCGACCAGCAGCGCCATCAGGATCGCCAAGGCGATGAACTGTTCGGAGCCCGGTACGGCCAATGGGGCTAGCGTTGAAGCGGTCAATAACGACACGACGGCCACCGGTCCGGTGCCGAGTTGGCTTGAGGAGCCCCACAGCGATGCCACCATCACCGGCAGAAACGATGCGTAGAGGCCATAGTAGGCTGGCAGTCCAGCCAACTGCGCATAGGCCATCGATTGCGGCACCAGCACCAAGGCAACGGTCAGGCCGGCAAAGAAATCGGCCTTGAGCGTGTCGCGGCGCAACGGGAACCAGCGGAGAAAAGGGAAGATTTTTTTGATTGAAACAGTCATGGCTACATCCTAAATATCAGAATCGTGGATCAACTTTGGTTTTGGCCGGCACAACCGTCACAAGCGGGCAAGCCAACTGACGCCATGGATTGTCGCCCTTGAGCGGGGCATCAGCACCCCAGCCGGCGAGGGAATCGATCATCACGGTGACAATACATTCGTGTGTATTGGCATACCTGACGATGTCCTGCCGCTGTAACTCGGGCATGCGCGTCAAGGTACAGATTACGCCCGCGTCGCGCATTTCACGCGCAAAGTCAGTTATGGCGACCGGCAGCGAATCGCTCCCGGCAAGCACGAGGATGTCGAGTCCTGCAGCCATGCGCTGGCACAGGCCGCGCGCCGAAATCAGCAATCGCTGATCGAGTTGACTCGCGCGCACAGCAAGGAGCACCTTGCGTCCGGAACGGTTCCCCATCACAGCTCAAAGCTTCCGCCATAAACGGCAGATGGCAAAGGTAAGCAACAGCGGGTGATGCACAGCGGTCCTTCCGGATATAAAAGACATCTATAGCATAGCAAACCCCGTGCCATGCTCACGTAAACTGCTCAAGCCAATGAAATATCTGGAGATATATCGCTACGCGCATCAATTGCTTAAACGGCAGGACTGTTGCTTGATGCAACTAGAAATATCGCAAACAGCGAAGACCTCTACAGCATGAGGACTAATGACACATTGCATTAGGCATGTCTATTGTTGCATAATGCAATTTCTCTTGATATTCGTCCGCATGAACTCACTCCGCCAGAAACTCTTTTTTGGTTATGCAACGATCGTGGCGCTGGTGGTCGCGCTTTCGCTACTCTCGCTTATTGAGCTGAAACTGCTGGAGCATAAAATTGTCGCTGGCGAGCGCATCGCCCATTTTTTCGACATCTCGCTGGAGATTCGACGCTTCGAGAAGAACTTCTTTCTCTACCATCAGGACGCCGATCTCACTGAAAATCGCACCTATGTCCGCCGCGCGAGCGCCATGCTGCGCGAGCACACAGAGGTCTTCGCTGCACTTGGCAATGCTGCCCGGGTGTCACAACTTCGCGGCGACCTCGATCGCTATACCAGTCTTATGGATCAATACGCTGCAACCCCAACTGCAGGTGACAATGGTACGGCTGGGGGAATCCGCAAGATCGGCAAGGAAATCGTCACCATCGCCGAAGACTGGGCCAAGGCCGAGCGCAAGGCGTTGCAGGCGCAACTTGACCGGCACCGCCTGATTCTGCTTGGCTCCGTCTCTTTCATCGGCTTGGCGGTGATCGCAATAGGTGGCTTGCTGGCACGGCGAGTGCTCCGCCCGCTCAAGGAAATGGAGCGGAAGATGAAGGAGGTGGCCAGCGGGCATTTGGCCAAACTTGAGATGTCGAGCGACGAACGCGAGATTGAATCGCTGACCCGCGCCTTCAACCACGTGCTTCACGAATTGGAAACACACCAGCGACAACTCTTGCACTCCGAGAAGCTCGCTGCGCTCGGCACCTTGCTCTCAGGTGTGGCCCACGAACTCAACAACCCACTGTCGAATATCGCCACCTCAACCCAGATTCTCGCTGAGGAAGCCGGCGGTGAAGACAAGACAGGCGAGGCAGCCGAGTTCCGTCGCGAACTCATCACCCAAATTGACGAAGAAACATGGCGGGCCCGACGCATCGTGCGTTCGCTGCTTGACTATGCGCGCGACCGCGATTTCCACCGCGAGACCTTGCCGTTAGCCTCTCTGGTCGAGGATACCCTGCGCCTGATCCGCAGACAGATTCCGGGATCAATTGCCGTCGCCGTGGAGATTCCTGAAGGGCTGGAAGCATCCGGCGACCGTCAGCGTCTGCAACAGGTGCTGCTCAACCTGGTGCGTAACGCTGCCGACGCCATGCAGGACGGCGGCGAAGTACGCATCACAGCGCGGCTAACGCATGAGGTGTGCGTGGCGCAACCGCCTGACCGGCTGGTCTTCGGTCATTGCAGCAGTGAGGCGGCGGCGGTAGAAATCGAAGTGCGCGACAACGGTTGCGGCATTGCATCCGCAACATTACCGCGCATTTTCGATCCATTTTTCACCACCAAGGACGTCGGCAAGGGTATGGGACTGGGGCTGTTCATCGTATTCGAGATCATTGAGGAGCATGGCGGATGCATTGCAGTCGAAAGCAAGCCCGGCTGCGGAACATCATTCACTATTCGCCTGCCTCTGGAGAAGTCATGAGCAAGGGAAGACTGTTGATCGTTGACGACGAAAAGGTCGCCGTTAAAAACCTGGAGCACGTACTGAAGAAGGAAGGCTACGATGTGGTCGCCACGCAGAGCGGGGTTAACGCACTGGCCCAGCTCGACAAGCAAGCCTTCGACGTGGTCCTCACCGATCTGCGGATGGAGAAGATCGACGGCATGCAGATCCTGCAAAAATGCCGCGAAAACCAGCCTGACACCGAGGTGATCCTGATTACGGGCTTTGCCACGCTCGAGTCTGCGGTGGAGGCCATGAAGCACGGCGCCTTTTACTATATTGCGAAGCCATTTCGGCTCGACGAGGTGCGCAAGGTGGTGGCCGAAGCGATGGAAAAGGTTCATCTGCGCGCCGAAAATCGCGCGTTGCGCGCGCAGGTTGAAAACTTCCAGGGCAAGGTACGCATCATCACGCAGAATACAGAGATGCAACGCTTGCTCGAGATGGCGCGACAAATCGCACCAACCGACTGCAACGTGCTGCTCACCGGAGAATCCGGCACCGGCAAGGAACTGTTTGCCCGCTACCTGCATCACCACAGTCATCGTGGCGGAAGTCCTTTTCTCGCCATCAATTGCGGCGCCTTCAATGAGGAATTATTGGCCAACGAACTATTCGGCCATGTCAAAGGTGCCTTCACCGGCGCTGCGGCAGACAAAAAAGGCTTACTCGAAGCGGCAGCGGGCGGCACCCTGTTCCTCGACGAAATCACCGAGATGTCCCCGACAATGCAGGTCAAGTTGCTGCGCGCGCTTCAGGAACGCGAAGTATTGCCGCTAGGCGCCACCCGCCCCATCAAGTTAAACGTGCGCTTCGTCGCTGCGACAAACCGCGACGTACCGGAAATGATCAGGAATGGCGAATTCCGACAAGATCTCTGGTTCCGTCTCAATGTAGTCAACCTGCACATTCCGCCACTGTCGCAACGGCGCGAGGATATCCCGCTGCTGGCGTACCACTTTCTTGCCAAGTGTGCGGCACGCATGAAAAAACGGGTAACCGAAATTGCCCCGCAGGCCATGGATATCCTCAGGACTTACGACTTCCCGGGCAACGTTCGCGAACTTGAGAATATCATCGAGCGCGGCGTCGCCATTGCCAATGGCGATACCATCGAATCGGCAAATCTGCCCGACGACCTGCGCGAACTGGCAATTCGCACCTTTCGCAAGAAAGATGGGCGATTGCCATCTCTTGGCGAGCAGGAACGCGAGTACATCCATTGGGTACTCCAGGAGGCCGGCGGCAACCAGACCCTGGCAGCCCAGATTCTCGGCATTGACCGCGTTTCTCTGTGGCGCAAACTCAAGCGCTACGAACTGGAAAAGACCTGAATATGCATGGCCACACGGCAGTTAGCGCTTCTCTTATACAACTGCGACTGGTGACGCGCTTTTAGTTAACGATTGGCATAAGCTAAATAGAAGGCTCCAATAATGCGAATAATATTACTTTATTCTAATATTTTAGATCCACGTTACAATAAGCTACATTTTGCAACGCCACCATTGTTTCCTGCATCGAAACCGGCGAGTTATTTATTAGCCGAGGATGGCGTGATTTTCCACCCTCGCTGATCGAATTGACTCAATGCTTACCAAGCCCTTGTTGTTGCGCTTTTTTCCATTTCTCGCCTGGTTTCCCATCAATTCGATTATCCTGCGCGGCGATCTGATCGCCGGGGTGACCGGCGCACTGGTGCTGGTGCCAAAGGCCATGGCCTATGCGCAACTCGCTGGCCTGCCAGTGTATTTCGGCCTCTATACCGCATTTGTCCCGGCCATTCTCGGCATTCTGTGGGGTTCCAGCCGGCAATTGGCAACCGGCCCCGTCGCTATCGTCTCTCTGATGACTGCCGCAGCCGTGGCACCACTGGCGGCACCGATGAGCGATCAATTTGTTGGCCTGGTGCTGCTGCTGACCCTGATGGTCGGTTTCATCCAGTTCGGGCTTGGTGCCCTCAGCCTCGGCACCATCGTCAACTTCGTCTCGCACCCGGTAATTCTTGGTTTCATGAATGCGGCAGCAATCATCATTGCCCTGTCGCAGGTCGACATGCTGCTGGGCATCCCCAAGGGGCGCAGCGACTCATTTCTCAAAGACATCTGGGAGATGTTCGGCCACTTCCCGCTGACACATCTGCCCACACTCGCCATGTCGGTCTTTGCTCTGGTGCTGATGCTGGTATTGAAAAAGATCTCTTTTTTATCGAAGCCCAGCGTACTGATCGCCGTGGTTGTCACCACTCTGATTAGTTACTCCGTTGGCTACGAGCATCAGTCCAAGAGTACGCCTGGAGAGATCGCCGATCCCGGAGTTCAGGCTTTGGTGTCCAGCTACATTCAGACCGACGCCCAAATCACCGCGCTGAACAATGTCATCACAACCCGCTCGGCTGCACTGCGCGCGGCTGACAAAGAACACAAGGAGCGCACCTCGGTCAATCTGTCGCACCAGATTGACCTGCTGCGCATCGAACTGACAAGCTCAGAGAAACAAAACATCGAACGCATGCGCCAACTCCGCCGCGTCTACTTCGAGCGCACCAAGGTGCCGGAAAACGAACCGGCGACACTCTACCTGACGGAACATGTCCCGGCCGATGTCGAAACCGACGGTCGCCACTGGCATATCAAGAAGATTGAAAAGGGTGAACTGAAGATTGTCGGCGGCGGCGATGTCATCGGCTTGGTACCCGCCGGCCTGCCATCATTTCGCATCCCCACACTAAGCTTGGACGCCATCCTGTCTCTGCTGTCGGCGGCATTGATCATCTCACTGGTCGCCTTCATGGAGTCGATTTCAATGGCCAAGGCCATGGCAGCACAGTCCAAGCAGCGCATCGACCCCAACCAGGAACTGATCGGCCAGGGCCTGTCGAATATTGGCGGCGCTTTCTTTCAGGCTTATCCGGCGTGCGGATCCTTTACCGGCTCTGCCATCAACCTGCAGGCAGGCGCCAAGACCGGCTTCGCCATGGTATTCAATGGCCTGTTTGTCGCAGTTACGCTGCTGGTTCTGACCCCCCTTCTCTACCATCTGCCCAAGGCAGTGCTGGCTGTGATCATTCTGTTGGCGGTAGCGGGGCTGATCACGCCTGCCGCACTCAAACACACCTGGCAGGCCAGCCGTTACGACGGCGTTACGGCACTGATTACCTTTATCGCCACTCTCATTTTCGCGCCGCATCTCGACAAGGGCATCATGATTGGCGCCACACTGGCCATCGTCATACATCTCTACCGTACCATGTCACCGCGCGTGGCAATTCTCGGCCGATTCAGAGATGGCACACTGCGCGATGCAAGCGTGAACAACCTGCCTCCGTCCGATGTGGTCACCGCAGTGCGCTTTGACGGCAGGCTCTATTTCGCCAATGTCTCCTACTTCGAAGACGCCATTCTCGAAGCTGTGGCGGCAAACCCTGATGCCCCCTATCTGCTGATTGTCGGTGACGCCATAAATGATATCGACGCCTCTGGCGAGGAAGTCATCCATCACCTTGTGGACCGTCTCAACGAAGGCGGTACCTACGTAATGTTTGCTGGCCTCAAGAAACAGGTTCTCGACGTTTTGCGGTCAACCGGGCTCTGGGAAAAGATCGGCGCGGAACATTTTTTCGCTACCGCGGACGAGGCGTTAGCCAATATCTATGCGCGTCCCGAGTACGTCGACAAGGATGACCCATTTAAAGTATCACCGCGCACCAACGTTCCCGCTACCCAATTGCAGGGTTAATCCTCCGCCCATCGATAACGGTTCCACCCAGGAGATTTTCATGTCACTCACCGGTACCACCAGGGAACTCCTTATTCCCCTGGCCGATTTCCCCCATGTCCGCAGCGACGCCTCGTTGCGCGACGTGTTTGCCAAGATGCATGCCCTTTCCGGCACGGCAGAACTTTTTCGCAACGTTCTGGTGGTCGATCACAAGGACCGGTTGATCGGCATACTGGGCCTGAAAAACCTGCTGAACGCCCTGCTGCCGGACTACCTGAAAAGCACTTCCCATTTTGAGGGCGCCGGAGAAGATCTCAGCAGCCTGGCCTCGCTGTGGCAGGATGATTGCGAGGAAGCCTGCCGTTCGGCCCACAAGATTATTGTCAAAGACTATCTCACGCCGGTGTCCGCAACCATCAAGATCGATGACCCGCTGACCATAGCGGTGTTCCTCTTCGCTACAACGGCAGCCAACATATTACCGGTGACGGACAACAAAAAACTGGTCGGCGTGCTGCGCCTGGTCGACCTGTTCGACGAAGTGACCAGCGAAGTTCTCTGCCAACAGGTGACACGATGAGCGACACAACCCTTGTTGAAGCGCCTCCGGCAAGCTTCGACTGGACTAAATGGGTCGCGCTGCTCGGCGGCTTTGGCCTCTTCTTGCTGATCTATTTCTCCCCGCCCTGGGGCGTCGCCATCGATCCAGGCGGCAAGGAATTCGTTCTTTCCCAGGAAGGCAAGGCGGCCATCGGCCTATTCCTGATGGCCGGCATCTGGTGGGTGTTCGAGGTCATCCCCATCGGCATCACGGCCATCGCCATCGGCGTGTTCCAGGCGCTGTTCCTGATCCGCCCGGCCAAGGAGGCGTTCCGCGACTTCATGGACCCGTCGGTGATGTTCATTTTCGGCTCCATGGTCATCGGCATGGCCTTCACCAAGACCGGACTGACCAAGCGCATTGCCTACAAGATGCTGGCGGTGGTCGGCGAAAACACCCGCACCATCCTGCTCGGCAGCATGGTCGTCACCGCCCTGCTCGCCCACGTCATGGCACACACGGCGGTCGCCGCCACCATGTTCCCCATCCTGCTCGCCATCCTCGCCCTCTACAAGGAAGACGAAGGACCGTCGCGCTTCGGCAAGGGCCTGTTCATCGGCATGGCCTGGTCGGCCGGCGCCGGCAGCATCATCACCCTGCTCGGCGCCGCGCGCGGCCCGGCGGCGGCGGCGATGTTCACCGAGTTCACCGGCCGCCAGGTCGATTTCTTCGACTTTCCCCTCTACATGGGCATCATCGGTTGGCTCATGGTCTTCATCATCTGGGCCTACATCGCTGTCGTCTTCAAGCCGTCCAAGGCCACCATCCCCGGCCTGCGCGACAAGGTAGCCAAGCTGTCGCGCGTCCTGGGACCGATGACCGCGAAAGAGAAATTCGTAATCGCCTGCGTCGGCCTCGTCGTCGTCGTGATGGCGGCTCAATCGATGGTGCCGGCGCTCAAGGGCATCGACCGCGCCGGTCTGATGCTCACCTCGACGCTGCTGTTCTTCATCTTCGGCGTGTTGAAAGTGCAAGACCTCGAAGAGATGCCGTGGAACATCATCCTGTTGTTCTCGGGCGCCATGAGCATCGGCTTCTGCCTGTGGAAGACCGGCGCCGCCGAATGGATGGCGGTGAACTTCCTTACGGCGCTCCAGGGCGGGCATTGGTGGGTGTTCGTCATGGGCGTGTCCGCTTTCATTCTACTCATGACCAACTTCATCATGAACGTCGCCGCCATCGCTATCGCCCTGCCGGTTTCGCTGGTGATGGCCCGCTATCTCGGCGTCGCGCCCGACGTGATCTTCTTCTCCGCGCTGGTGGTCGCCGGCATGCCCTTCATGTTGCTGATCGGCGCGGCGCCCAACGCCATCGCCTACGAGTCCAAGCAGTTCACGCCGGGCGAATTTTTCAAGCATGGCATTGCGATGAGCCTGATCCTGCTGGTGGTGCTCGGCATAGCCTTGGTAACACTCTGGCCGCTGCTCGGAATGCAGATTCTGCTGCCGAGCTGAGTTAGAGGTATCAATGGGCGACGCTCGTCAAAGCGTCGCCCATCATAGATGGTCGCCCCCATTTTGCCAAGCCTTCATTCGATGTTGTTAAGCAGGTAAAGATTGCAGCCATAGATCCGGACTTTGAGTGGAAGGTGAGTTCCTGTCCCTGATGGAATACGCTGGTCGAATCCTTATCATTCCGACGCGCTAGAAGCGCTATGACGAGTACAGGGTGTTTCGACCACGGTCTGACCTGTTTTGCCAACAAGTTGTGAGTGCCTGTGCAATCGTTGAGGGTCTCCTTTCGAAGGTGGTAGTGAAGCGCTAAAGCTTAGGGTTTTCCACGGTGCCGCGCATCGTGAGTCCTTCTATAACGGAAGATGCGCGGCACCGTGGGAAACCCGGGTTCAGGCGTGCGCATAAGTTGGCACATAGTCGCGCTCATGGGTCAGCATCGACCAGATGACTCGCACATTTTTGTTTGCCAGTGCGACGGCAGCGATGTTCTTGTTGCGTCGCGCGACGAGGGTTTTGAGCCACGGATCGGCACCGATTTTGTGTTCGCTGACGCGTATCACTGCTCGCGCACCGTGGATGAGCAAGGTCCGCAAGTAACTATCGCCGCGCTTGCTGATGCCTTGCAAAACCGTTTTGCCACCGGTGGAATGTTGTCGCGGTACCAGCCCCATCCAAGCTGCCATCTGCCGACCGTTTTTGAAGTTCCTGGCATCGCCGATGGACGCAACCAGTGCGCTGGCGGTTATCGGTCCTACGCCAGGCACTGTAGCCAATTGTGTGCTCGCGGCACAGTCGCGATGCCAGCACTTGATTTCCAGCTCCAGCTTGCCAACCTGCTCGTCGAGCGCTTTGAAATGCTCGACGAGCGTTTGCAACAGATGGCGAAAGCTCATCGGTAGCTCATTCTCCTCATCATCGACGATGAGCGCGACGCACGACGGAATATGACGAATGCCAACGGGAATAACCAGGCCGTATTCGGCCAACAAGCCGCGAATCTGATTGGCCTGCGCAGTGCGTGCTTTGACAAAGCCCTGCCGCGCACGATGCACGCTCAAGATGGCTTGTTGCTCAACCGTTTTAATCGGCACACCGGGCATGTTCGGTCGCACCACTGCTTCGCAAATGGCCTCGGCATCGGCTGCATCATTCTTGTTGCGCTTGACGAATGGCTTGACGTATTGGGGTGGAATCAACTGCACCGTGTGTCCCATCGCCACCAGCTTCCTCGCCCAGAAATGCGCGCTGCCGCAAGCTTCCATGCCTACCTGACACGGGACTAAATTTACAAAGAACGGCAACACCTGTGCCCGTTTGAGCTGCTTCCTGAGCACGGTATTTCCTTTGCCATCCGCACCATGAACTTGAATTACGTTCTTTGCCAAATCCATACCAATCGTCTTAAGATTCATATCGGTCGCCCCTTTCGTTTAAGTGTAAGTGTCACGACTTCACTTTGGCACATTGATGCCGTTTAGGGAGGGGCGACCATTCCATTATTCCTGCCCGGCTTTTTCGTCCTCGATCATTCCTTCCCGAATCAGGCGAATGTCTGCCTGGATTTTTTCCAGATATCTGGAAATAAATGCGTCTTCATTCATCACCATATCCACCTGACGGGTGTGGATGAGCAGATAGCCCAAAACAACGAGACGCTCCTTCAGGTAGGGAACCGGTCGTTTCTCGATGCGCGCAGTGAGTGAGTCGTTCTTGATATCAACGCGAAAATCCAGTTCGCGCAACATCTCGCCAAGGAGTCGCACGCGCCGCCGGCGCCGCCGCTCGTCGGCGGCGCCACCCTGGAACTGGAAGTTCACATAGGACTCGGTGAGCAGCTCCGAAAAGTTAGCCTCGGCCAGGGCAAAGTGATAACCGAGGCGGACGCTCAGATTGCAATATTTCTTCGACAGCAAAAAATAGTTCCGACCAGTCATGTTCGAGCGCACCGCAGGGTCGATCTGCGGATTCATGGCCGACTGCGCAATGATGGCGCCGAAGCCGCGCAGACTGACCGGCGGCGGTCCTTCCCAAGGCACTGCCGTCATGCCCTTCCAGATCGCCAGCATGGGTTCGGAAACGATGTCCTCGATGCGAATGAAGGGGCTGGCTAGGTCCGTTTCCTCCCGATACCCGTCCTTCAGGTTGATGACCCACCACTGGGATGGCATATCGACCACATATAGCTGTTTGGCGGACTTGTCACGCGAGCCGTAACGACGGCCGAAGTTGAACATTTCGGCCAAGGCTTTCTCATGACAGAATCGCGTGATGTCGTGCAGAGTGCGACAGGATGATGGCTTGAAGAAAGGTGAGTCAGGCACGGTCAGGTGCAACGGTGTAATGTGGGTAAGCGCATCCTTGAGAAGCTTGTGAATCGGGCTGCCCGCCATGAGATTGGGCAGACGGGGCGCAGCCGCAAGCAGCGCATCGACGCGCCCATCATAAACGCGGCGCGCCGTGGCGCACACCGTCACGACCTGGCCGTTTTCGAGCCCGGCCACGGCGCCCGGAAGATCGAACAGGGCCGGCACACCGAACTCTCGCGCCACAGTGGCCAAGTGGGTGGCGCTCTGGCCAGTCTCGCTCACCACGGCTACGGCGCGATTCATGAGCACGGCCCATTCCGGGTAGGGCGTCTCCACCACTAGGACCGCGCCTTTTGGAAACTCGAGCATGTCGAGTGCGCAGAGGACCTTGAATACCTCGCCCGCTGCTGCACCCCTACTGGCCGTAACCCCACCCGCCAGCAGGGGTGTCTGGTCCTCGGGCTGTCCCACCTCTGGCGCCAATCGCTCCGCTTCCGGCCCGGCAACCCCGCAACCCGTCGCGGCATCGAGTGGTCGCGCCTGCAAAATGAATAGGGTGCCATGGCGATCAATCGCCCATTCGATATCCTGCGGCGAACCAAAATGGCTCTCGATACGCAACGACACCAGCGCCAGTTCGCGCGCCTCTTCCTCGGTCAGACAACTCCTGCCGCCAGTCGTATCAGCCAGGTGGGAGAACGTAACAGCGTGCGGCGCCTCGCGCGATACGAACAGCAGGTCGTAGCTGGAGCTGCCATCAACAATATGGGTGCCCCGCCCCGGCGCTGCGTAGATAACCACCGCGGTACTTTCCGGATCATCAGCGGGCCGCGAGTAAGCGACACCGCTGGTCTGGGCATCGATCATGACGAGGCAGCCGACACACATGAGCACGTCCTGATGTCGATAGCCACGCTGCTGATGATAAACAATGGCCTGGCTCTGATACTTGCCGGCCACGATATCCCGGTAAGTTGCCGGAATATCCGCCGCATCGACCCACAGGCGGGTGCGATATTGTCCGGCGAAGGAGCCCTGCATGCCATCCTCGCCCAGCGCGCTCGAACGCATGGACACGGCAAGCGGCCGCCCCGCCCGTTCGGCCAGCCACTCGACTTGCTGCAGGATCGCCCGGTCGAGATCGTCGGGCAACAGGGTGGCCCGAATCAGGTCCTGGATATCCGCGCTTACCGTGTACAGGGATTCCAGGTTTTCGATGTCGAGGGTTTTCAGGCGGCGATTGATTTCATTCTGAATATGAGTAGATTCCATGAACTGCCGCGCAGCAGTGGCTGTGACCGCAAAACCATCGGGAACCCGCAGCCCAAGGTGTTTGCGCATCTCCCCGAGATTGGCCATCTTCGCGCCAACCTGATCGACGACACTACGGTCGATGGCATCGAGGCCCAACACCAGAGCGGTGCCAGCGACTACAGGCTGCCGCGAGAGGATGGTCTCGATCTGGGCGGTGATGAGCGCGAATTGGTCGTAGAGACCGCGATAGCGTCCGTCGGAAAGCACCACCAGACTGTGCACCATCTTGTAGACGTTCACCGTCAGCGCCGTCATTTCGCCCCGCACAAAAGCCATGCCGAATGGCTTGCCCGAATGGAGCGTCTCTTCCGCCGACGACATCAACTCCAGCGCGTTATTGTTCGCGGTGAGGAGGGCGCGAAAGTTGCGGAATTGCTCCCGGAAAGCGGATTGGATCGCCTCGGCGCCGAGCTTGGGACGCGGTCGAAATAATTTGGCAAGAAATTCGAACATGGCTACCGGGAAATACACCGAGCCGGGGAGAGGGATCTCACCGGCCCGGAAAAACCGCTGGGTTCAGTGCCCCAGCCTCAGTGTTCCAACTTAAGTCCCCAACCTTCAAAGAGGAACAGGATAGCGTAGCCATACCAGATCGTGTACACCACATAGCCAACCAAGGCTGCCAGAACCACCCAGAACATGCTGCTCATGGGCACAGCCTCGATCCCATAATAATTGTAGGCTGGCTCCACGCCCTTGGTCTGTGCGTCACGGACGATTTTGCTCGCGGCGAACTTGCCCTGTTTGTCCAGATCCTTGCTCATTGCACCAAGCGCACGATGCCAGTCGTACAGCGCGAGCTTGGCCTCGACACCGTACTTGTCCGACACCGCCGTCCCTTCATTCTTGAACATGAGATCGGCATCCGCAAGAACCGCATTGAGTATCTGACCGAGATCACCCGAAACTTTAAGTTTCGTAGCGTCGACAACTACGGTGCTGCCCGCGACAGTGAAAAGCTTGTTCATCCGGTCAGCCTGTCCAGCGTCCGCTGCTGTGACACTGAGCGTAACGGTCGAACCATCGTGTTTTTTGGCTTTTTCGGCGATATCGGAAATGTAATAGGCCGAGTTCTTGGAAATGGAGTTGAACACGCCGTCCAGATAATCGATGGTGTTTTTGCCGCCTTCGAGCAAGGGGCTGAAGATTGCAAACAGAACGATGAAGAAGCCCGTCAGGAGCACGAGCCCAATGCCGAATTCTTTTTTGTCGTGAATCATGATCAGTCCTCCCGCTTGAGCGTTTTGATGTTGGCAAAGAACGTCCAGAATACCCAGACGGTGAAACTGCTAAGCGCGACAAAAAAGATGCCGATGCCGATGCGCTCGATGAGTTGGCCGGTCTCCGCGGTCATCGGGATGTAGCCCATGCTGGCGAGTTTGCCGGGCAGAGCGAAAATCCGGTTGACGAAGGCTGACATCACGGCCAGAGCAAAGAAACCGCGGATGGTCACGCCGGAAACCACCTTGGTGACCAGGGTACCAATCTGGATGCCGAACAACGAACCCAGCAGCATGCCCATCGCGAGGGTGTAGAAAATGAAGCCGTAGATCGCATATTGGCCGATACCGGCATAGCCAGCGGTGAACACGATCTGCAGGATGTCGGTGCCCACCGTTGTGGAAGCCGAAACGCCGAGCACATAGACGAAGATCGGGAAGGTGAGAAAGCCACCGCCCACGCCCATGATGGCGGCGGCAATACCGACGATGAAGCCGCTGATTACGAGGAAATACGCGGAAACCTTGCGACCGCCCGGCACCACGCCCTCATCGAAGTGGATCATGGGTGGCAAATTGACGGACTGGACTTTCTTGGCCAGGCCGGTCATGTCGTCAACCACCGCAGCTTTCTTGGTCGCTCCAGCTGACTTGGACGACTTAGCCGACTTAGCCGACTTGGCTGGCGCTGCGGCGGCCTTGCGCATCCTGAAATAATCGGCCATGCCATAGAAGCCAAGAAATCCGAGCAGAAAAACATAAATCGTGGTGATGAAAGTATCGGAAAGCACCGGATTCAACTCGTAGAGCGTACGGTTGATATAACCGCCCAATGTCGCACCGGCAATGGATCCAACCAGAAAGGTAACTGCGAGCGAGACCGAGATATTGCCGAGCTTGCGATGCAACACGCTGCCCATGATGGCCTTGGCAAAGATGTGAAACAGGTCTGTGCCTACTGCCAGAATGCCCTTGACACCAGCACTCATCAATGCCGGCGCGATGATGAAGCCACCACCGGCACCGATGCAACCGGTGATCAACCCGGCGACAACACCAACCGCGATCGAGGCCAGGAAAATCGTCGTCGTGTAATAAGCCGGGCCGTAGGCCTGCTTGCTGCCCAGCATGCTGGGCAATGCTTCGCTGACCTGATCTGCAAAGGCCACGCCAATCAGCAAAATAGGCAGCATCAGCAGGCCGAGAATCGCCATGCGGCGACGATCGTGAAGTATCCGTTGCGACGTGTCGATATCCCACTTTGCGTAACTTCGCGCACCAAACATCATTAATTCGTAAAACTCCCGCAGAACTTTCATTGCCCAGCCCTCTCCTGATTAGTAATTGCTCCACACCCCCGCAAGGCCGCAATAGCCTGCGAACGATAATTCATTGACGGACCTGCCACGCTTATGCATCTGGCGGCCCACGCTGTTTTGATCCACGCCAGTTCATTCCCCAACGCCATCCGACGGCGGCACCGTCAATGGCAGATGCACCGAGAACACCGCGCCGCACGCTCCAGTGCGGTTAACCACGGTCAATTCACCGCCGAGTCGCGTCATATTGTCCCGCGACACGAACAGGCCGAGTCCGGTACCCTTGCCTTTGGGCTTGGTCGTGAAAAATGGATCGTACAAGTGCTCGATCACTTCTGGCGTAAGACCGGGACCGGTATCTGCAAAATCAACCACGATGTGCGAAGCATCCCGGCGGCTGGTGATATCGATCTGCCCGTCGCTGCCAATGGCATCCAGCGCATTGTGGAGAATGTTCAGGACGACCTGCTGGAACTGGCCAATATCAGTATTAACCTCGGGCAAATCTTCCTGGTAATGCCGGATGATGGCGATCCGCTGACGGTCGGCTTCGTGTTCAAGCAGGGCCGCCGTTTCTTCCACGGCCTGATTGATGTTGATATTGGAGCGCGTATTGTCCAGCGGGTGTGAAAAGCCCAACAGACGCCGGGTAATTACGCTGGTACGCCCTACTTGCGTCCGTATCTTGCCGATCGACCGGCGGTAATCCGCAAAGTTAATAATGCTTTGGGGATCTTCTTCATCCATCAACTCGTCGATCAGGCCAGCCTGGTCTGAGATGATCTGCAGAGGATTGTTGACCTCATGGGCCACGCTGGCGGACAGACGACCGATCAAGGCAAGTTTCTCCACTTCGCGTACCTGGTTCGTCAGCATGCTGTGCTCGCGATCCGCGCGCGCCAACCGCCCCACCATGGAATGGGTCAGCAATACCGCAACGAGAATGATGAGTGCCGCAGCGAAAGCCACGAGTGCGGTATCCAGGTGACGCGCCTTGTCATAGGAGGCAAGTGAAGATGCCACATTGGTTTCCAGCACCAACAACCATTGCCCGCCGTTCAATGCGATGGCGCCATGAATTCGATCATCCTGCCAGGTCGCCATACCCTCCGACTCAGCCAGGGCGGCAAAATGCTCAAGCTCTTCCTGCGACACCGCGGTACGGCCCAGACGACTCGGCGTCTGAAATTCCCCGCGCCGGTTAACGATGAATGCATCCCCATCTGGACCCACATTGGCGGTTGCCAGCAAGCTGTTGAACAGGGTCGAGTTGATCGTGGCCCGCAAAATCCCGGTCCGCGCAGGGTCTGCAACAGCCACGATAAGGTGCGGAACCTTGCGGT
Organism: Rhodocyclaceae bacterium; assembly: GCA_013791905.1. Taxonomy (GTDB): domain Bacteria; phylum Pseudomonadota; class Gammaproteobacteria; order Burkholderiales; family Rhodocyclaceae; genus Sulfuricystis. The sequence continues at coordinate 110,287 of VMSX01000011.1, forward strand.
AGCCGGTGAAAACATCGCTCGCATAACGCCCGTTTTGCATGACCTCGGCAAACCATTCGCTCCCAGCGTAGTTTTTGCCGGCAAGTTCTTTTTCAAACGGCCCACGGTAAGCCAGATGGTTTCCGTAACGGTCAATCACGCCAAGATCGGTAATCACGCCACTACGATTCATGGCGGCAAACAAGGCCTCAAGTCGTTTGCCTTCGCGTAGCGCCTGAGGATCGTAAAGCGAAAGAAAACCGGCAAGCTGATCTTCCTGCGTGACCAGGAATCGGTCGATCAGCTCCTTGCGGTCGGTGGCCAGATTGGAGAGTTCGACAGACGTCTTCTCAATCCAGGATGCCCGATAAAAGCGCGCTGCGTTGTAGTTAAGGATTAGCAGCGGAACAATCGATACAACCACGAACACAAGCGCAAACAGGTATTTTTGGCGGGCATAGTAAGCATCCCGCAACTCGGCACGGATAGAGTTTCCCGTGGAGTGGGCCAAGTGAGAATTTTCACTACTCACGCAGACACCCCTCTGCGTACCAGCTTTCCGGTAACAGAATGACAGCCTCCCCCCGACAGGACCATACGGCCATGACAATTCTCAGTTACATGCTGACCGGCACCTCTTTAGGGCACTCCGCTAGGCCAGCAGAAAATTCAAAGCAAGAGGGGAGTCCCCTTGCAAATCCTCCAGTACTGCAACTTCCGACAATTTGCTCGCGAACATGGACAAGCCGCTATAAAATGCCGTTATGTTATCCATACAAGAATCTGCGCGCGCAGAATGTTAGAATACTCTTAAGTAGCGGCGCATTAAAATATTAGTGGGCCTCATTAACTACATACAGTAGCCAATCGGTCAGCAGGCAGATTTCTCTGGATTGACAAGCGCACGTCTGCAGCGAACTGAATCATTCGGATATGAAGCAACCAAAAAATATATTGTTGGTGGACGATGAGGAAGAATTCCTCGAAACGACTTCGCGTCGACTTCGGCGCAGGTCTTTTGACGTAAAGACAGCAACCCGTTGCGCCGAGGCGATGCCAGAAGTGATTGCCGGCTGGCCGCATGTGGTCGTTCTGGACGTCATGCTGCGTAACACTGATGGAATGGAGTGTTTGCGCCGCATCAAGCGGCAATCTCCACAACTACCGGTAGTCATGCTTACCGGACACGCCTCGCTGCAGGCGAGCATCCAGGGTCTTGAGCACGGGGCCAGCGACTATTGCCTGAAACCGATTGAACTTGATGAACTGGTCGAGAAGATCATCATCGCCTGCAAGGATGCAGACAATCCGGCGTAATCGGTTTTCCGCTCAAGGCGCGCTCGGGAAAAGCACCGCCAGAATAAATTGCACTTACCCGAAAAACTTGTAGATCAGCAAGATAGCGATAAACAAAAGAAGTGCCAAGGCTTCCATGCCGACAATGATGAGCGAAATACGGCGTGACATGGGGCTCATGCGTAGCCAGAACCGGTCAAGCAGCCAGCGGCCTAAGCGCGCTTTGCGGTCAGACCGTGCAGCAAGAGTCAGGTAACCGCCAGCGGCATCGATCCAGAGATTGAGTTCGGCTACACGCCCGATCTCAGGCTGCTCGGCAAACCCCTCGTGGTAGTCAAGCCGCGTCAGCTTGTCATCCTGTCGATTCCAGTTCAGCGTGATCGACCGGGGTGAATCCCCCTTCAATTCGACAATCCCCCCTGTCTCTGAAAAGTCGGCGCTGGCGATACGGTACTCGGCTTCAACTTCGCTGCGCTCGTAGCGCACTTTCAATGTGCACTCGTTTGCATCCTTTTTCAGCGTCAGCACTTCCCACTCGGGATTCAGGCGAAACCATGCCACCCCATCCTGAAAGAATTGCGCCATCAATTCCGGCGGCGCTGCTACCAGGCGGCTGCGCTCAAACAGATATTCAGACACGGGCCAGCAGCACCGGCACAGAAAGCTTGCCATCCAGCCGGCCAGGTAAATCACGGGAAGTCCAGCGATCGTAGCGGCCATTGAAGCGTTTGCCACCAAGCACCACCAGATCATAGCCGCCGGCAATCGTCATCCGGGGAATCACCTCTTCCGGCGGGCCGCTTTCCAACAGACGGCCAACAGGAGTGTCCGCTACTGCCGCTCGTGCAAGCAATTGATCCAGCGCGGCCTCACCCTCGGCAGCCAGACTGCGATCGAGGTGGGCGCGACACTCGTCACGATTTATCGCATAGATTTCATCGGTGAATTTTTTTAGATAGGGGTCGACAACGTAAAGCGCGTCGAGAGCCGCTCCGTGCGTGCGTGCGACATCTAACGCCAAATTGATGGCCGCCTCGGTATGTGGCTCGCCATCGATGCAAAGCAGAATTCTGGAAAAGGGCATAAAAACCAATGGAGAGAAAACTGGGTTTCGAAGGGCTAGCACGTGGATTGGCTAACATTATGCCGGAATGACTAGCCTGAAAAAAAACGGGGCATCCGCAGATGCCCCGTTTTCAGGTTACCAAGAAGAATCAGCCCTTGACCTTGAAGGCGTCTGCGCCGATGGCCATGACAGCAACCGCAGCCAGCACAGCCTTGAGCGTCGCAGAAACCACGCCGATCATAAAGGCGGAACCGCCAGCTTTCTTCAGATCATCGAAGGCAATGTTGAGACCGACACCCGCGAAGCCAAGAGCGAAAAAGAGCTTCAGCAGGTCGGCAGCCAGGATGCTGCGATGCTCGGGGGCGAAGAAACCCATTTCGTTCATCGTCACCATGATGAAGAAGCCGAACACGAAAATCGGGAACTTGCTCGTGACGACTTCCCAGACGTTGATCTTCTGGCCTTCGTGTCCCGCATCGACTGCGGGCTTGACGACATAGAAGTAAATCGCCCACAGCACGATCAGCGGAATAAAGCCGACACGCACAATGTTGATGACGTTGGCCGTCAACAACGATTCGTGGCTATACCAGGACGCTGCCGCGACGAGCTGTGCAGTGTTGAGGATGGCTGTACCAACCCACGCACCGAATACCGGATCGCTCATGCCGAGTGCCTTGCCGATGTAGGGGAAGGTAAACAGCCCGATCGTGCCGAACAACAGGATGGTGCCGATGGCATAGAAGAAGTCGCGCGGCTTGGCATTAACCACCGGCGCTACTGCCACAGCTGCCGAGACGCCACAAACACCGACACCAGCGCCCATCACTCCGGCAAGACCAGGATCAACCTTGGCGCGCTTGGCCCAGAAAGAAATGAGCACCTGCGTACCCATGACGAAGGCCACCACCAGTGCCAGGCCGAAGAACCCAACCTTCAGCACGTCGGTCCACATGTAGTAGGCACCGAGAATGATGATGCCGGGCTTGATCAGCGGCCGCGCTGCCACCGTGCCCGCCTTGAAGATTTCTGGCAGACCGACGGTATTGCGGATCAGCATGCCGATCAGCAGCAACATCGCGACATAGGTCAGCTGGAAGGAAATCATCAGGCTGCCAAAGTTCAGCTTGCCGGGAATTGCCTTGGCCTGCGCGATCTGATTGAAATCGGCCTCCTGGAGCACAACCGGCTTCGAGGGCTTCTTCGGCGCCTTGACGGACTCGTCACCGCTCGCAGCCGCAGCTTTGAACGCTGCCTCGGCGGCCTTGAACTCCTCCGTCTTTTTGGCAAAGCTGTCTGTGTGCTTCTGCTTGTATTCGGCAAAGCTCGCAGGAGCCTTGCCGTCATTGACCGCCTTCAAAACCTTTTCGGCCTCCTTGAAGTCGCGGTTCCAACCACTCATCGTGGCATCCCACTGGAGCGCCATCCAGCCGAAGACCGCACAAAGGATCAGCCCCGGCAACATAATGGGCAGGTTTTTCAGACTGAACTCGACACCGATTCCACCACCGCTCATTTTATATCTCCCGAATCAGAAGAACAGGGACTTGAAGAAACCGGGGCCGATGGCTCCAGTCAGCACCAGTGCCACCGTGATGGCAGCGACGATGAGCACGAAATAGTCTTCCTTGCGCTCGGCCGAAAATGTCGATTTTGCCTTTGCTTCGTATGCATCATGGGTTGATTGTTCACTCATGTTCCATCTCCGATAGTTATTTGACAACCGTAACCGTGCAGGGCGCCCACTCGACCACACGCGCCGATACACTGCCCATCGCAGCACGTGCCAGACCATGGCGTCCATGCGAAGCGATGAATATTTCCTCCACTCCCTCACGTTTGGCAATATTCACCAAGGTGTCTGCTGGTGAACCAGACTCCTGCACAGATTTTGCTTCGATACCTGCCGCCTTGGCCCGGGCCACTGCGGCAGCAATGATCACTGCAGACTCCCGGCGCGACGCATCCTCAAATACCTTTGGATCCAGTTCAGTGACGCCAATGGGGCAAAATACTTCGGAAACATTGGCGATGACCAACTGAGCCTTCGCCAGTTGCGCACGAGCAACCGCAACATCTACTGCCTTGTCAGACGCTGTAGAACCATCGGAAGCCACCAGAAATGTTTTCACGATTTCCCCTATCATTATTAAAATAAATTCAAGCTACTTTTCTTTACATAAAGTGCCGTGATAATGCGCCCCGTGCGTCAACATTGCTATTGGCGGTTCTTTTACTCGACTACACTAATTGGCCAATTTACAAAAGAACAGTAGTGTGCTAGACGCCTATTCACCCTCCCTTGAGTTTCTTGATCTCCCAGAATTCGATGCCCAGAATATTTCTACTGCTTGTCTGGTTTGCCGTGATGACCGGCCTGGCGAATGCGGAAACCAAAGAAGTGGTTCGCGTGGCAGTTCTAGCGGACAAGGGGATCGAATCTGCTGAGCAGGAATGGGCTCATGTCTTCGACTGGCTCAACCGCAGCATGCCCGGCCGATCCTTCGTGTTCGTCGGACTCGACCATCCTGAGCTTCGGCAAGCTGTTAATGACCGCAGCGTGAACTTTGTCATCACCAACGCGGGGAATTACAGCGAATTGGGGTACAGCAATGGTATTACCCGTATCGCGACCCTCGATTCCCCGCTGGCGCTGTCCCCAACGCTGGCCGTGGGTTCGGCGATTGTGGCGAGGGCAGATTCCGGTCTGACCCAACTGGCAGATCTGAAGGGAAAACATCTTTTAGCTGCCAGTTCGGAGGCCTTTTGCTGCTACCAGATCGCTGCCCGCGAGTTGGTCCTGGCCGGGATAGAACCAGAGCGTGACCTAGGTCGCCTGGAATTCATGGGCTTTCCTATTCAGTCAATTGCCCTTGCAGTACAAAACGGGAAAGCCGATGCCGGAATCATCAAAACCTGCCTGCTCGAACAGATGATTGAGCAAGGGGAAATCCGCCCGCAGGAGCTGCGCGTGCTGTCTCCCATAGAGGTTCCGGGATTCCCCTGCCAAACTTCTTCGCGGCTTTACCCGGATTGGCCATTCGCTACGCTGACTCACACGTCCGCCGAGCTTTCCAGAAAAGTAGCTATTGCTCTGCTGGAAATGCCGCGCACTCCGCAAGGCTATCGCTGGACGATCCCGGCGCATTACGTCGTCGTCGACGAGCTATTTCGCGACCTCAAGCTGGGTCATTACGCCAACTTGCAGCAGGAAACCCTGGAGGCTCTGGTGCGGCGTCATCGTATTGCGCTCTTGGTGGTTGCGTTCCTGATCCTTTTCTGGATCATTCATACCATCCGCGTCGATTATCTCGTTTCCCGTCGGACCCGCGAGCTAAAGCAGATGCACGAAGAAAAGCAACGCATGACCGAAGCGATGCGGGCTCGTCAAAACGACCTCGACCACGCCGGCCGTCTTGCAGTTCTGGGTGGCATGGCCAGCGCAATCGCCCATGAGCTCAGGCAACCCTTGGCCGCGATCGCCAATTTTGCCCGTGGCATGGATCGGCGCATCGTTGCCGGCCGGTTGGAGCCAGCCGCGTTGCAAGAGGGCTGCCAGGAAATCGTGCAGCAGAGCGCCCGCGCCGACGCCACCATAGAAAAGATCCGTAACTTCGCAAGAAAAGGGGGCAGCGTAGTGCAGTCGGTGAATCTGGCCAGCTTCGTCAAGGAAGCGGCCGATTTGTTCAGCGTGGCTCATCCAGAGGCGCGCATCAACTGGAACGACATGAACAACCTTGGCGATGCCCGCGTCATGGCCGATCCGATCCAGATCCAGCAAGTCACCTTCAACCTCTTGAAGAATGCATTTGACGCACAATCAGCGCAGGGAAAGCCGCAGTCGCCTGTCGAGGTGGCACTTTCCTACATTAACCATGGATACCAGGTCTCGGTACGCGACAAAGGAAGCAGCTTGAAGGATGAGCACATTGCCCACCTCTTCGAGCCTTTCTTTACCACCAAAGCGGACGGTCTCGGTCTCGGGTTGGCGCTCAGTAAAGGGATTATCGAGTCACATGGGGGCACACTTACATTGATTAAGGAAACCGACGGTGTCTGCGCCAGTTTTTGGCTACCTGAGGAGCGCGCACATGAATGAACAAGACGCCATTATTTATGTCGTTGACGATGACGATGCGATGCGTCGTTCGCTCGTCTACCTCCTTGACTCCGCCGGTTGGCGGACCCTGCCTTTCACCTCCGGGCGGGATTTCCTCGACCAGTACGATGGCCATGTACCGGGTTGTCTGCTCCTGGATGTCCTGATGCCACTGATGGGCGGCATGGAGGTGCAGCAAATTCTGGATACACGGGAATTCTGCCTGCCCGTCATCTTTCTCTCCGCACATGGTGACCTGCCGATGGCTGTTCAGGCGATGAAACGCGGTGCCTTCGACTTTCTGGAGAAACCTTGCAAGGATCACGTATTGCTTGACGTCGTTGGTCGCTCGGTCAGGCACAGCATCAAGCATTGCATTGGTCAGCAGCAGGTTTTCGCTGCGAATACCCGCCTTAATTCACTCACTGCCCGCGAGCGCGAAGTTGCCGAGTGTTTGGCCGCCGGCGAAAGCAATAAGACAATCGCCCGAAAGCTGTCCATCAGCGATAAAACCGTGCAAGTGCATCGGCATAACGCCATGGAAAAGCTACAGATTCATTCCACGGCCGAAATCGCCCGACTGATTCTTACCGCCAACTCAGTGCGGAACACAACAACGAGCTGATAAAAACAAATGCGGGGAGCAAACGCTCCCCGCATTTGTTGTCTGACGACCGTAATGCTGATTACTTGGCGCCCGTTAGCGCGACCGGTCCTTGGCAAGGAACAATTACAATCAATTACCTTTTCACGATTAGCACAGATGCCTGCGACGAGTGAGCTGCCACACTGGTGGATAGCCTTCCGAGGAACAGACCGAAGGGAGTCTTGAGGAAGCCTTCCTTCAAGACGATAAGATCAAAGTCACCTTGGACGGATTCGCTGAGTATCTCTTCCTCGACGATCCCCTCTCTCAGCCTTACCGTGACCTGCTGCACCCCGGCAGAAATCAATTCATCTTTGATATCGGCAAGCGCCTTCAGCTCTTTCGCATAAAACTCGGTAAGGAAATCCGTTACCGCCGAATGATCAAATTCAGCAGGCATCTCGGCAGAGTAGGCTGTGTAGAGTGCCGGCACCGAAGCAACGTAAAGGATTTCCAGCGTTGCGCCAGTGGCCAGCGCAACCTCCTTCGCCATGTTGATCGTAGCCCGGCTGTATGGAACATCGAGGCAGAGCAAAATCTTGCGCACCTGGTCGCGCCCCTTCACCACCAGCGTGGAGGTTGTCATCCTGCGCACCACCCTGGTGGTGTTATCACCCAGATAAAAACTCGGCCGCGCGGGGTTAAGTGGCCGCGAACCCATCACGAGGATATGCGCGCCGGCAGACCCGGCGAGAATTTCCTTGTAGGGCGCACCTTGAACGAATTTGAGGGTAGGCGTGATGCCATGTTTCTCCAGGATCTTCCTGCCTTCCTGGATGTAACTTTCGCAAACACCCGCCTCTTCACAAACCAGTAGCGTGGTCTGTCCACCCATGCCATGCGCAATCTGCGCGCCCATCCTGATTGCCGGCAAATCGGCTGGCTGACAACTTGCGGCAATGACCATCTGCCCCTTGACCGCCTCCTGCACGACCGCTTCAACGCTACGCGCCTCAGCGCGCTCGCGCAACACCCCGCGCACCAGCCAGAACATGATCACTGCGCTCAAACCGCAGGCGGAGCCAAGCATCAAGTAACCCGAATAGGTCGACCACATCTTGGCCAGTGCTTGCGCCTGTTGAATCGCATCGGGCTGTTGCACCAACCACAGCTTGACCGCTTCCTTGTTGTTATGCAGCCAGATGCCCAGTTCGATTTTGTCAGTCAGGCCTGAGGTTGCCTTGGCCCATTCGTTGAGGGCAGCCTGATAAACATCCTTGTTTTGCTCGGAAAGGTGCTTGAAGATGACCGAAACGCCTGCGGCGATCATGGTGTAGGCGAAATAGAGACGAATGATCGTACCGCGTGCATACAACGTTGCAGTGGCGCCGATCTGGGCACCGATGGCGGCACCGACCAGCATGATGATGGCGGCCAGGATCTCGACCCGGCCCTTCATTCCATAGGAAAATGCGCCATAGGCGCCGGAGAACATTACCTCGAAGAGATCCGTACCCACCGCCACCTTGGTCGGCGAACCGATGAGATACATCAGGGCGGGCATGCGAATAAAGCCGCCGCCGACACCCAGAAATCCGGCGAGAAAACCGGTAAGCGCGCCAACACCCAGAATGATCCACAAGGATATCTTGAAACCCGAGACCTTGAGATCGATCATCGGCGGCAAGTTGATGCTTTGCATCCGTAGCGCCAGTTTTGATTTGCCAACATCAGCCGGCGCGGTTTGTTTGCTCAGTCCCCGGGCATTCTTTATATATTCTGCAAGCATAAAGAAGCCGAGGCCGAACAGGAGAATGACGTAGGTTGTCCTGACGATGGGCCCGATGCGCCCGATCTTCTCCAGCCACATGATGAGCGTAGCACCCAGCTCAATGCCGATGACCGTACCCACTATCATCAGCACGCCGAGCTTGATGTCCACATTGCCGAATTTCCTGTGCTTGGCAGTCGCGACAATCGACTTGCCGGCAATATGGGCCATGTCGGTGCCGATGGCGTAGGCCATCGGAAAGCCGAACACATTGAGCGCCGGCGTAACCATGAAGGCACCGCCAACACCGAAGAATCCGCCAATCACCCCTACGGTGAAGCCAAGCAGCACCAAGGCGAAGCCATTGATCTCAGTACCCGAAATGGGCAGATACACAATCCAGTCAAACATGCAGAATTCTCCCGGTGACTTGTCTGGGATTCTCAGTGATGATGCTCGCCCTTGCCTGACTTGATTCCCAGTGCCTTGAACACCACCTCGGCAATCGCGGCAAAAGTAATACCTACCCCGGCCATCAGCGCCACGGTGACGAGAGCAAAAGCAAACCGGTTGGTTTCATTCAGATGCGTTGTCCACGCGATGAATTCAGCAAACATTTCTATCCCTTTCTTGAACGAGACCAGAATGAGACCAAGGTCAGATCATAGGCACGCAACGGGAGGAACGTGAATTCAAGATAGCGCAGAACTCCCGCTCACGCGAGCGTTTGCCTGCTCAGGTATAAGCATAGTCTTTCATAGCGCGGCAATTTCAGACTTGCCGGTCAACCACGAGCGATTGACCTGCTGCCGCGCGCAAGTGGGGCAAAGTTCCCTTTCCAGATGTGCTGCCATATGGTCATTCATCTGAGCTGCAAGGTGGCTGCTGACAAATAATCGGTGCGCACGCGTTTGAGTTGCCGCCCCGCATTGCGTACAACGGAGTAGCGGTTGCTCGCGCACCACTGTGCCGGTAATCACGGTACGCCGCACCCCGGCCTCATCCTCGATGCGAATGGCGCCAGTGGGACAAACCTGCGCACACGCGCCACAGCCAATGCACAGATCCATCGGCCGTGTGAAATCGAAGTAAGCCAGACGGCCGGCCGTAGTGTCGGCCATGCGCAGTGCCTCAACACCCATTTCGCTGCAGGCAAGCTGGCACAGGCCGCAGCCAATGCAGACATCGCAGCGCAGGCAGCGACTGGCTTCATTACGCGCCATCGCATCCGTGAGTCCTTGCTCGATCTTCACGTAACTGCCAAAGCCCAAACGTTCCTCGACGGTTTTTTCGGGCATTTCAGCGCGGTGCATGTAGCTGCGCTCATGAGCCAATACACGCAAAGGGGTCACATCGGCACGCCGGACAGGTTTGCCAATTTGTTCTCCCAAGGGTTCCCCGCGCAGCCAAGTGTCGATGGAATGCGCAGCAATCTTGCCCGAACGGATAGCTTCGACAGCAGTACGCGGGCCATGTGCAACGTCGCCACCAGCGAAAACACCGGGAACCTTTGTCATCAAGGTACGCGGGTCAGTCACAATGAAACCACGGGTAACCTCCAGCCCACTGCCATCGATGCTGGTGAGATCAGTACCTTGGCCAACCGCCAGAATAACCTGATCGCCTTCGAGATTCAGAAGCCGCTCAGCATCAAATTTAGGATTGAAACGGCCGGTTTCGTCAAAGACACGGTCGCAGTGGTGGAAGATAACCTTGCCATCCTCCTCGATGCGCACCGGCCCCCAGCCTGGATACATGGCGACGCCCTCGGCTGCGGCAGTCTCGATTTCATGGTGACTTGCCGGCATTTCGCGACGCTTTTCCAGACACACCATATCGACGTGCTTGGCACCCTGGCGCAAGGCAGTCAGCGCCACGTCGATGGCAACGTTGCCGCCGCCAATGACGACGACGCGCGGACCAACCTGAACGTCCTCGCCACCTCTGACATTGCGCAGGAAATCTATGCCGCCCAACACGATGGGTTGATGCACCCCCTCGATCGGGATGAAGCGCGACATTTGTGTGCCGAGCCCAAGAAACACAGCATCGTAACCTTTGCGCATGGAATCAAGGCTGTCCACCTTGGCGCTGGTGTGAATCGGGATACCGAGAGCGGTAATCTGTTCAATTTCCCGATCCAGCAACTCGGGAGGCAAGCGATAGGCTGGAATGCCATAGCGCAACATGCCGCCAGCCAGTTTCTGCGACTCGAAGATTTGCACGTCGTGGCCGAGAATGCGCAAATAATAAGCAGCAGTCAGTCCCGCCGGGCCGGAGCCGACAATGCCGATGCGCTTGCCCGTCGGTGGTGCCAGCGCGGGCCTCGGGTAGCCACCCGCAGAAAGACAGACTTCGGCGGCTTTGGCTTTCATGGGCCGGATGAAAACCGCGCCATTACTGCCGCCGCGCACGCAGGCCGATTCACAGGGTGCCGGGCACACCAAACCACAGGTCAGCGGCAGGGGATTGTCGCGGGTAATGACCTCGATAGCCTTGTCATAATCGCCATAGCCGATGTGCGCCATGAAGCTGGGAATGTCGATGTTGGCCGGGCAGGTGCTGTGACACGGTGCGGCACGACGCTCCAGGCACAATTTTTCGGGACATGACTCGCGGCGGATGTGCGTCTCCCATTGGCCACGGAAATAGCGCAATGCGCTACCCAGTGGCCAGGCAGCAGCCAATCCCTGTGTTGCAAGTTCAAGTGCAAGTTGGTCAAGCTCGACAAGATGGCGCGGCTCGCCGCGACCAACGGTAATGTCGGCCACCAGTCGTGCGGCCCGTGCCAACAGCGAGCGAATCGGCTGGGATTCATTCTCGGCCAGTTGCCAGTAGCGATACAGTGCGCGGCGCGTCTGCTCGACGAGACATACACCTTCCGCCAGCACCATCAGGCTGGAGGGCGCGGGTGCGATGCCCGCAGCGGCAAACGTCAAAGGATGGCAGGACATGTCGGCTTCCGAGAGCGGCAGGAAGCCGCCCATGCCGTTGTCGAACAACAAGACCGCGTCTCGCCCCTCAACTTCGACGCCACCACCCCAGTCGTAAATCAGGCGCCGCAGCATGTCACTGCGATTAAGTTCGATCAGCCCGCGCTGGTTAAGGCCACGCAACAGTGTGAGTAACGCGGCATCATTGTTCACTTCGCCCTGTTCGGCAAATAGCAATGCCACGCGGCACCAGGTCTCCGGCGAATGAATCAGCCGCGCACCGTCAATTGCATGTCCTTCACCCCATGGACTTGGCAGACAGTCACGCCGCACCTCGACACGAATGCGTCGTCCAGCCAGGAAGCCGCGTGCGCGAATTGTGTCGATGGCATTGAGTAATCCAGCCTCGCGACCGGTTAATTCCGCTGGCAACAGCAACTCGATTTTTGAGGTATCACGCAGACCGGCCGCGATCAAAAGTCCCTCGGCCAGCCGCCACGGCGCCCCGTCAAGAACGGCCGCCGTGCCACGCGAACGCGGGTCAAGCCCGGCCGCATCCACGACCAGCACGGAATTGCCATGGCCGCGCAGGAATTGCCGCCACGCCTGATAAAGCGGCTCGCCGGCAAAACCACATTCGGCCAGGCCACTTTCCTGCAGACGCTGCAGGCGCTGCAGGGGGTTCAGCGACTGCGCGCGAGCAAGTCCCGGCAGTGCGCCGAGCAAAGTCGGCGCTGGCGAGACGGCGCCCGCATCCAGCCACGCCGGTAACGTAATGAGTTCGCTCATAAATCTGTCTCCCGACGGGCCGCCCCGAGGGGGGCAGTGAATACAAGGCCGTAGGCCGTAGGACAGCCTAAGGCTGGTCCCGCGTAACGGGATGCGGCTTTGCCGCACAAAGTGAGCGTGGGGGCCATAGGTTGCCTCTGCGGCTCGTTATGTGCCAGGACGAATAGGCGGTTCGGCAGCGATCTGCTGTGCATAACGCTCACGACGCGGATCGGGTATTTCGTTGATCACGCCAAAAGACAGGCATCCAGTAACGCACTTGGTAACGCAGGCCGGCTCAAGACCGACATCGATGCGATCCTTGCAGTAGTCGCACTTGACGACCTTGCGGGTTGCCGGATCCCATTGTGGCGCACCCCAGGGGCAGGCGGTAATGCAGCTCTTGCAGCCGACACAAAGATTGGGCTCAACAAAAACAATGCCATCCTTGTCGCGCCGTTGCATGGCACCAGTGGGGCAGGCATTGACGCACCAGGCATCCTCGCAATGGAAACAGGGCATGAACACGAAACGCACCCGCGGACGGACTGCACTGTTGGGGCCAACAGCGATGATCTTGCACGGGGCAGGCCCGGGGCCGAGATCCTTGTTGGTCTTGCAGTGGATTTCGCAGGCCTGGCAGCCGATGCAGTTCGCCTCGTCGTGGCGCAGGATGTAGTTACTCATTTTGCAGCTCCCTTAACGGTTTTCGGACGCACCCGGACCACAGTTTCGGTCATGGCGTTGCCGCCACCGACAGGGTCGAACTCGAAAAGCTTGCCATTTTGCAGGCGCTGATCGGCTACCCCGTACCCACAGGCACGCGTGGCCAGCGGCACTGTGGCGCCATAGCCATGAAGCATGAATACGGCATCGGGATGAATCAACGGTGTCACCTTGGCCTTCATGTAGGCGTGGTAGCGCCCACCGCCATCGATTTCCACCTCGCTGCCATCAGCAATACCGAGCGGTTTGGCCCGGTCGGGATGCATCCAGAGTGTCTGCTCCGGGGCAATGTCCTGGAGCACCGGGGTGTTGAGCGACTGGCCGTGCGACAACATCTGCGCCCGGCCGAACAGCAGGAAGAAATTCTCATCCGTGGGCGTCGGTAACGGATGGTAAGGCGCCAAGCTTGGAATGCCACCCTTCTTCAACACTTCGCTCTCGAACTCGATCTTGCCTGAAGGTGTCTTGAACTTGAGCTTGTCGCGCGTCTGGATGAAAGGCACCTTGGCGAGTGAGACTGAACCCTTCTCGCGCATCTGCGCCACGGTGACTCCGGTTCCCTCGAGCTGGTAATCCCACAGTTCCTCGATTGTCTCGAAATCGAGAGCTTCATTGACACCCATGCGACGTAATATCTCGCGGAAGATCCACCAGGCCGGACGGCTGTCGAAACGCGGTGCGATGGCCTGATCGCGCATGCTGAAACCGGGCTTGGGACCATTGATCTGCGCCAGGATGTTGGCGCGCTCGAGGTAGGTCGCCTCGGGCAGGATGACGTCGGCGAACCAGGTCGTTTCCGAATAACGCACGTCGATGGCCACCAGCAACTTCAGCTTGTCGAGTACGCGTTGCAGCGCTTCGGGATCGGGCATGCCGGTCAGCGGATCATGGCGGTAAGCGAAATAGGCGCCTATGCCATAGGGTTGCTTGGTCTCGATCGCGGCGAACATCTGGTGCAGCAGACCGCAAGCAGGATCGGCTCCCGGGAAAGTAGTGCCGGCGCCGTCAACCCGCGGCTCCTTCACCTTGGGCGAGCGATCGACCAGTTTCTTCAGGCTCTTCTGGCCAACATCTTCCGGCGACTTGGCCAGAATGATGCCGCCCTTGACCTCAACCGAACCCATCAGCGCGTTGAGGATCAGCGCCGTGCGGCTGACGTAGAACGACTGCTTGTGCCGCGCCACCATCCAGCCCGGGTGGAAAATCACGTTCGGCGCATCGGCAGCGATTTCCTTGACGAAGGCGCGCAGTTCCGCAGCGGAAATGCCGGTGTGTTGCTCCTGCCACTCAGGTGTAGTGTCCTTGACGGCCTCGCGCAGGTAATCCATGCCGGTGCAATGCTTTTCAACAAAGTCCTTGTCGTAGACACCCTGCTTGATCACTTCGTGAATGATGCCGAGGTTCAGTGCGTAGTCGCTGTTCGGGCGCACCTGCCAGTAACGGGTAGCTTTGCAGGCCGTCACGGTGGCACGCGGGTCGATGTAGGTACAGCGCATCCCATTCGACAAGGCGGCCATGAATCCCTTGGCTTCCCTGACATGGAACGACTCGATGATGTTGCGCCCGTACAGCACCATGTGCTTGGTATTCTTCATGTCGAAGCCGACGCCGCCGCGCCCGACACCATAGATCGAGCGCGCTGCGTTATGCGCATTCTGTCCGCAGGAAACGTCGTGATCGACGTAGTTTGGCGAACCCAGCGCCTGCACAAATGACTTGCTCAGGTCGGTGAAAAGTCCAGCGCGATCGGACAGCGCGATGCCGCGAGCGCCAAACTCGGCAATCACTTCACGCAGTTTTTCGGCGATATAGTCGAGCGCCTCGTCCCAGGAAGCACGGCGCCAGTGTCCCGCACCGCGTTCGCCGGTACGGATCATCGGCGTTTGCGGACGCTCGTCGTCGTACTCGAATGGCAGGCCGGATGCACCGCGGGCGCACAAACTCGCACCAATAGCCGGATCAGTAATATTGCCCTGAATCCAGTTGACGCGGCCATCGACGACCTCGACCTGGATCGGGCAACGTGCGGTACACATGCTACACAGGCTATATACCGTGCGGCGACCGGGGCTACCGACACCGCGTGCATTAGGGGCTTTTACCGAACTCATTTGTCTCGTCCTTAATCTCTGATGGCCTGACGCTTCACTCTGCCTTGGCGGCGTGTTCAGCGTGCCAATCTGGTTAGGGCATGGCGCTCATCGCGCTCATTCGAAGCTTTGCTTAATTAAAACTGCTCGATACAACTGGCAGGGCAACTGCTTGCCTTGCTCCCGTCGCGGGTGCGCAAGATTCTCCCTTGCGCACCCCCATTGGGAAGTACTTCTGGTCAGTGATTCCGTCCTGATCAGAACACGCCGAGCAACGAAAGACCCAGCAGCGACAGACCGAGCACGGCAACACGCTTCACCCACAACGGATTGATCCGCTTGGCGATCTTCGGCGCGATCCAACCAGCCAGCAGCGCGGCCGGGAACATGACCAGGAACAGGTCAAGGTCGAAGTTGCCGAGGCCGTAGTGCCGCGTCGTACTCATCAGAGTGTTGAAAAATATGGCCAGCAGCGAGCTGCCAACGACCACATACATGGGCAGACCGAGCACTACAGCCATCAGGGGCACCATGAAGGGGCCGCCGCCGAAGCCGAACATCGATGAGACCACCGCGATAAGGAAGGCGCCGATGCAACCAATAATGACGTTGACCTTGAACTCGTTGCCCCAGAACTCAATGTGCATATACATTTTTTATCTCCTGTTCAAATTGTGCTGGTCAGGCCTTGGCAGCCTTGGCAGCGGCAGCTTCTGCAGCGCGCTTCTGGAATTCCTTGAGAATCGCCGTTTCCTTCTTGTTCTTGGACATGTAGCCCGGCGTGGTCTGCCAGAACATCAGTGCCGCGAGGATGAAGAGGATCCAGCCGAAGACGAATTTGAATTCATCAACCGTAACCATCGATGTCAGCACCGGCCCAATGAAGCCGCCGGCCAGCATGGCGATGCCGAGCGTGATGCCGACCTTCCAGCTGATGAATTTGATCTTCGAGTAGTTGATGACGCCACTGGCCTGCGAGAACAGGACGGTGGGGGTGACCGTGCCGGCCACGATATTGTGCGGCAAGGGGAACAGCATCAACATGACCGGGTTGATGATGAAGCCACCGCCCGCCCCCATCAGCACACCAAAAGTAGCCAAAGCCAATACGATGAAGAAGGGAATGAAGATATTGAGGCTGGTGCCGGCGTTGCTCATGTAGCGCATCGGGAAGGAGATCTTGTTTTCCACAGCAAGTGGTGCACTGACCGCCTTCTTGTCGGTAACCGCGGTAATGACATACTTGCCCGGCGCAACGCCCTGGGGAATCATCACCTTGGCAGTAAAGCTGCCATCGTCCTTCTGGTCAACGCTGGCCACGATGGTCCGGTCGACGCTACGGAAGCGGCCCTTGACAACCTGCATCGAGCGGCGCACCCGTTCCTTGTCGTCCAAAGCCGGCAGCAGTTCCCCGCGCGAACCAACAATACTGGCAGCCAGCGAAGCCTGATAGACAATGATGGCACGCTTGCCCGGCTCGCTATAGGCAACGTCACCACCCGTTTCCTTCAATGCGCCGGAATAAGACCAGCCCCGGCCTTCTTTCTTGAACTTGTCCAGAATGGGTTGGGCTGAAGTGGGTACATAAATGCGGTAAAAGGCCGGGATCTCATCGGCAAGGTAGAGCTTGTAGGGAATCTTGCCGGTTTCCTTGTTCGGCGTTTTATCGAAGTGGGAACCGCGTACCTTGTTCTCGTTGAACACTTCGAGGAAGACCGGCTTGCCGGGTGTGCCCTGACCGGTAACCGTGATGACTCCGCCGTTTTCGAGACTGGTCTTGTCGACCGTGATGGTGGGCGCCACTGCGGGTGCGGCAGCAGGCATGGCGGCAGCCGCTGCAGCAGGCACGCCCTGGGGAGCGGCGGGAGCGGCCTGATCGGCGGCATGCGCTACCGGGTAACTGAGCAGCAGGCTGGCGGCCAGTGCCGCGAGCATTTTATATGTCATATCAAAATTCCTCCACAGGTTGAGAAGAAACACAGCCATCACGGACAACCATTGAAACGTACTGATGCAGCGCACCAAAGACTACGACAGCAACCCCGGCCTGTGAATTGTGTAGACACAGTAGTGCTCTACGCAAAACTGCGTAGTCGGGCATAATCGCGTACGCTATGGCCGATAGTGCAATGCCTACCGGAACACCCGATGAATACTGGCTTCCCCACCCCAATGCGCGCCCTGTTGCGAATTTTTCCGGTGCAATATCCGCCGGCGGCGGCAGTTGTGAGTTTCGGGAAAAGCTGTCTTTCCAGGAACGCCGGCAATCCCGGCATTTCGACATGAGGTTTCGTCTACTTTTCTTCACCGCATTGAGCCTGCTGGCCACCCTGGCTTCCTGGGTGGCCAGCGCCGCTCCGGCCGCCACACCGACCGCCGCACCTGCCACGGTACGCATCGGCGTACTGGCCTACCGCGGGCCTGACGAAGCGGTAGCCAGCTGGGGCGAGCTACCCGACCGACTGTCAGCCGCCATTCCCGGGCGCCGCTTCGTTATGCAGGCCTATGGCGGCCAGGAGCTGCGCGAGGCGGTGCGCAAGGGAGAGCTCGATTTTGTGCTGGCCAACAGCAGTCTGTATGTCGATCTGGCTGCGCAGTTCGGCATCCAGCGTATTGCCACGGTGATGCTGCCCGAAGCGCTATCGTCGGAACGCGCCATCGGCTCTGCGATACTGACGCTGGCCAGCCGCGATGACCTGACGCGATTGACCGACTTGCGCGGCATGCGCATCGCCGTCGGCGCGCCAGACGCCTTCGGGGGCTATCTGGTGGCAGCACGCGAATTTCAGCGCGTCGGCGTCGACCTGGAAGTCGGTGACGCACGCCTGTTATTCACCGGATTCCCGATGCGCCTGGCCGTCGAGGCGGTGCGCACCGGCCAGGCCGATGCCGCGATTGTCCGCACCTGCCTGCTCGAACAATTGTCGGCAACCGGCCTGCTGAAATCCGAAGAGTTCAAGGTGGTAGCGCAGCGCCCGATCGCCGGCTTCCCCTGCGCCGCATCCACACCCCTTTATCCCGATTGGCCATTTGCTGCAGCGCGCGGCGTCGATCGTCACCTGGCCAAATCGGTCGCCATGGCCCTGCTTTCCCTGCCCCCCTCAGCTTCCGGGCTGGCATGGGACGTACCAGCCGATTACCAGTCGGTCAATGAGCTCTACCGCGAACTGATGCTTGGCCCCTACATCGACCTGCGCACTTCGACATTCCGTGGCGTACTGCGAAATTATCGGCTTTTTATACTGGCAGCCCTGCTGCTCTTCATCGGCATCGTCGTCCATGCCATTCGTGTTGAATATCTGGTCAAACGACGCACCATAGAGCTGCGTGCGGCACAGGCGCAGGCGCGCGATTTGCAATGGAAGACCGAGCACATGGCGCGCCTGTCCGTTCTGGGGGAAATGTCGGGCACCCTCGCCCATGAACTCAACCAGCCGCTGACCACCATTGCCGCCTATGCCCAGGGAATGGAGCGGCGTTGCGCTGCCGGCAAAGCAGACAGCACCTTGATCACCGAGACGCTGCGCGAGATTTTCGCCCAGACCGAGCGCGCTGCCGGCGTCATCCGCCGCGTGCGCAACTTTGCCGGAAAACGCGCTGCCGCTCGTGAAGTCCGTCCCATTGCCGACACGGTGCGCGAAGCCATCGGTCTGTTGTCAACCCTGATGCCAGATCTGCCCCCGGTGGTCATGGACGATCGCTTGCCGCCACGGACATTGGTAGAGGCCGACCATCTGCAACTGCAACAGGTACTGCTCAATCTGATGAAGAACGCTGCCGAAGCCATGCGCGAACTGCCCCGCTTCAGGCGCACGATCAACGTCGCCCTGTATCGGGTAGACGGCAGTCTGACCATTGCGGTATCCGACCATGGCCCACAAGTGACGGCGAAAACACTGACCCGCTTTTTCGAGCCATTTTTTACCACCAAATTTGACGGCCTCGGCCTTGGGCTGGCCATCTGCAAGAGTATCATCGAAGCCCACGGCGGTCGGCTCCAGGTCGAGCTGCGCGATCCACCCCCCGGTCTCGTCTTCCATTTCAATTTGCCCGACAAGCGCAATGCCAAGTAATGCCCCAACTCCGCTGGTACATGTCATTGACGACGACACTGCATTGCTGCGCGCCGTGACCTTTCTACTTGAATCAGCCAGCTGGAATGTCGCACCCTATGCCTCTGCAGAGGCATTCCTCGCTGGCTGGAAAGACCAGGCGGCACCCGGTTGCCTGCTCCTCGACATCCGCATGCCCATGATGAGTGGACTCGAACTGCAGCGCGTACTGACCGAGCGCGAAATTGCCCTGCCGGTGATCTTCATGACGGGTCACGGCGATGTATCGATGGCGGTAGAGGCAATGAAGCTTGGCGCCAGGGATTTCATTGAGAAACCGTTCAAGGATCAGACCTTGCTCGATGCCGTCGCCATGGCGGTGCGCTGCAGTGTTGCGCGGCACGAGGAAGATTCTGTGCAGCGCGCGCTGTGCGAG
This sequence comes from Rhodocyclaceae bacterium, assembly GCA_013791905.1. GTDB lineage: Bacteria > Pseudomonadota > Gammaproteobacteria > Burkholderiales > Rhodocyclaceae > Sulfuricystis. The sequence goes on from VMSX01000011.1 coordinate 130,089, forward strand.
CGACTGGAAAAACTGTCGCCACGCGAGCGGCAAGTCGCCCGCTTGCTTGCCGAAGGTCTGCCGAACAAGACGATTGGCCAACGACTCGAAATCAGCGAGCGGACGGTTCAGGTGCATCGCCTGCACCTGATGGACAAGCTCGAAATTCACTCCGCTGCCGAATTGTCGCAAATGATGCTGCGGGCCAACCCCTCCAACAACTCTTGAAGCGCCGTCTCACCAGCGCCGACTTTTAAACATCATGGGCTACCGACTCTCGAAAATTTACACCCGCACCGGCGACGCCGGCAGCACCGGCCTGGGCGATGGCTCGCGCGTCGGCAAGGACGCCCCGCGCATCGCCGCGCTCGGCGATGTCGATGAACTGAATGCCGTCATCGGCGTGCTGCTCTGCGAAGCAATGCCGGACGAGGTGCGCAACTTGCTCAACGGGGTGCAGCACGACCTGTTCGACCTGGGTGGTGAATTATCAGTGCCCGGCGGAGTCTTTCTCAAGGACACGCAGCCGGGACGCCTGGAAACCGCGATCGACCGCTTCAACGCCGAACTGGAACCGCTGAAGGAGTTCATCTTGCCCGCCGGCACGCGCGCCGCTGCCGTGGTTCATCAGGCCCGCACCGTCTGTCGGCGCGCCGAGCGCAGCGTGGTCACGCTGGCGCTGACCGAACCGGTTTCGCCAGCTTCCCGTCAATACCTGAACCGCTTGTCCGACCTGCTGTTCGTGCTGGCGCGCTGGCTCAACAAGCACGCCGGGCAAGGCGACGTGCTCTGGCAAAAAGGCATCAACGCCTAGCCACAAGGGTAGGCTGGGGGGCGGGACTAACATCAGCCGTGCACTCTTCAGCCTTGCCGCCGGGCCGCCCCAAGGCAAGGCGGCACGCGGCGCCAGCCGCAATCCGCACCACAACCCGAACAGCGCTCCCCGTTATAAACGAGGGAAGCGAGCAACCGTCACCTCCCCGCGAGGGGAGGATGGGAGGGGCGGGACAGCTTCATCAGGTCCCCGCTCACCGAGCGCAAGCGCTGGTTGAGCAGCATCAGAAGCTCCATTAGGAGTTTGACGCCGACCTTGGGTTCCTCGGAAACCACGCGGATCAGTGCAGCACGATCGAGCACGGCAAAGAGCGTCGGCTCCAGCGTCACGCAACTGGCAAAACGCGGCTCGCCGTCGATCAGCGACATTTCGCCCAGCGTCTTGCCTGGACCGGCAACACCCATCCGCTGCGGCAAGCCGCGCGGGTCGAGCTTGACGATCTCGACGCCACCTTCGATCAGCAGCAGCATGAAATCGCCCGCCGCGCCCTCGCGGATGATTTCGGCGCCAGCGGCGGCTCGATAGCAGCGCAGATAGCGCGCCAGCGTATCGATTTCCTCACGCTCAAAATCCTCGAACAGGCGAATGTGTTCGATGACTTCAAGGATACGATCGACAAAACCCGTGGCGTCGCCGAGGGCTTCAAACGCGGCAAAAACATCGGATCGGGAAGGGTTATTCATGTCTATGGACAAATATATAGACAAACATTATGCCAGCAGCCAGACCACCAATGTGAGCCAGATGAAAAATATGGCTAGCAGATGAGGGTCGGTCAGTAGTTCGCGTGCCGGATCGCCACCGCCGGCATGATGCAGTCGATACAGGTAGCGCAGCAGCCCGTAGAGCACGCAGGGCACGGTAACAATCAGCCAGGGCGTGCCGTGGAGCGCAATGGTCTCGTCGCTGACGGTGTAGAGGCTGTAAGCCATCACCGTCGCGCCGGCCGACAGGGTGGTGAACTGGTCCAGCATGGCCGGTGTGTATCGGTCGAGCACTGGCCGGTGGCTCCCACCTTCCACCGCCAGAACATTCAGTTCTGCGCGGCGTTTGGCAAAACCCAGGAACAGCGTCAGCATCAGGCCACACAACAGCAACCAGTGCGAGGGCCAAATACTCAAGCCGAGCGTACCCGCTAACAGGCGCAGCATGAAACCGGTAGCGATAATGAAGACATCCAACACGACTACATGCTTCAAACCCAGGCTGTAGGCGACGTTCATCACGAAATAGGCGACAAACACCCATGGCGCCTGCGAGGCTGGCACGCCAAGCGGGGCAAACAGTCCAAGTGCCAGCCCCAGACCGAGCAACAAACAAACACCGGCCAGCACAAGCGCCGCCGGCACGCTCACCGCACCGCTGGCGAGTGGTCGGTGACGCTTTTCCGGATGACGGCGATCCTGCTCCCGATCCACTAGGTCGTTCATCACATAGACGGCCGATGAAATCAGGCAGAACGCGATAAACGCCGCGAGACCCTGCAGCAGCAGATCGGGGTCGCTCCAGGAGTGGCTGAACAGCAAACCGGCAAACACAAAGCCGTTTTTCACCCACTGGTGGATCCGCATCAATCTGATCAGCGAATGCATGTCATTCCCGGGAAGTAGCGGTCACAAAAATAACAACCCGTCTGCGGCAGCCAGGTCGGCAGGGCGTAATAACGGCGGCGCACTTCGGTGAGTACGTTGTCGCGGTAGGCAGCGTAATCGAAACCGCGTCCGCGCACCACCCAGAAACGCGCGCCACGCTGCTCGAAGCTGTCGATCTCGACATTCTGGAACCAGGCGGCGTATTCATCCTGGCCCGGCTCAGTCTTGCGCAGCACAGTGATGTCGCGACCATCCTGCGTACGCCAGTCGGTGAGGATGTCGTCATGCCGCGCGTGGCTGGAAGCCATGCCCAACACCGGCACATAGCGCCTCAGGTTGTAACCGAGGATCACCGCATTCGAATAGCCATCCGAAGCCAGCAGGCTGTCGCCGGACGCGGCGTTTAGCCCCCCCCACGCTCGCAAATCCGGCTCGCTGCCCCCCACGGGGGGGCGCATGCCGCCTTGGGCCGGCCCGGCGGCGGCACGGGCGGCAAGGGAGCGGCTTTCGAAGGTGAGCACCAGGCCGGGATAAATCTTCATCGAACGCCACGTCTCCAGCGGCAGCCGGGAAACCACGAGGGCAACAGCCAGATGCAGGGCGGCGAAGCCCAGGAAAAACAGCGCCAACTTTGGCAAGGCGACGCCCGAGATACGCCGTACCGCCAGCAGCAGGACAAACGGCACGAAGGCCAGCACCCAGTGCAGGCCGATGGTCTTGATTGGCGACAGCGCGGCAAACAGCAGCAGCGGCACCACAACCAGGGTGGTCAGACTGCGATCCACCTGAGAAAAGTCGGCGTGACCGAAGGAAATCCCTTTTTCGGGACTGGCGTTGGGGCGGGGTTCCGCCAGCGGAAAGTCGGCGCTGACGGAACGGCGTCTGAACATCACCCACAGTACCGGCGGCGTCAGCACATACAGCAGCGTCGCCACATACAGCAGCGGCGTTTCCCAGTTGAGCCCGGTATTCGCACCATGCCGATTGACGAAGTTGAACATGTAGTTCGACCAGCAATGGCCAGCGTTCCACCAGGTCATCAGCAGCAGTGCCGGCACCGTGCAGGCATAGGTGATGGCCAGCCCGGTAAAGCTGCGCACGCTGCGACGGCGCAACACATCCACCAAAAAGGCAAAACCCAGCAGCGCAGCAAAATATTTGGAGAGGATGGCGCCGGCAAGAAAAACGCCGGCCACTGCGTACCAGCGCCAAGCGCCACTGCGCGTCTCCACAACTGTATCGTCGCGCACCGCGAAAAGCCAGGCCAGACCGGACAGCACGGCGCAATAGACCAGCGCAGTATCGGTGGTGACAAACACATTCCAGACATTCACCGGGGCCAGCAGGACCAACAACGCCACCCAGTCGCGCCGTTCTGCCTGCGCTGGCCACAAGCGCGGCCAGGCCCAGCGGACGGCCAGCGCCAAGAGTACCGGCTGCACGACCTGCGGCAGACGCAACCACCATTCGGCATCGCCGACGGCCAGCAATCCCGCCAGCAACCAGCCGATCAGCGGCGGGTGGTCGTAGAAACCCCAGTCGGGAATCTGTCCCCACCAGATGAAATAAGCCTCGTCGCCGCTGATCGGCATGGCTGTCGCCAGCCAGAGCCGAAAGACCAGCGTCAGGCCAACGGCCGCAAGGAACAGACGTTGGACAGAGAACTGCATGTGAAGAATAAAACTAGCGGGCCGCCAGCGCCAGGCGGCGCTTCTTCACCGCTTCGGCCAGTTGATCAAGCACCGTAACGGTATCGTCCCAACCCAGGCAGGCATCGGTGATCGAGACGCCGTGAGCGAGCGGCTTGTCGGGGTGCGGATCCTGGCGACCTTCATTCAGATGCGACTCGATCATCACCCCGAAAATGCGGTCCTCGCCGGCCGCCAGTTGGGAGGCAACGTCAGTCGACACTTCCATTTGCCGCTTGAAATTTTTGCTGCTGTTGCCGTGCGAAAAGTCGACCATCACGCGCGCGGCCAGGCCGGATTTGCCGAGTTCGATGCAGGCCGCCTCGATGCTGGCGTGGTCATAGTTGGGTTGCTTGCCACCGCGCAGGATGATGTGACAGTCCTCGTTGCCATTGGTCGACACAATCGCCGAGTGGCCGGCCTTCGTCACCGAGAGGAAATGATGTGGCGCCTGCGCCGCGCGGATCGCATCGACGGCGATCTTGATGTTGCCGTCGGTGCCGTTCTTGAACCCGACCGGGCATGACAGACCTGAGGCCAGTTCGCGGTGCACCTGCGACTCGGTGGTGCGCGCGCCGATCGCTCCCCAACTGATCAGGTCGGCGGTGTATTGCGGGGTGATCGAGTCGAGAAACTCGGTCGCACAGGGCAGCCCCATGCCGGTCAGTTCCCACAGCAGCCGGCGCGCCAACCGGATGCCATCGTTGATCTTGAAACTGCCGTCCATGCGCGGGTCGTTGATCAGGCCTTTCCAGCCGACCGTCGTGCGCGGCTTTTCGAAATAGACGCGCATCAGGATCACGAGATCCTGCGCCAGGCGGTCATGCTCGACCGTGAGGCGGCGGGCATATTCCATCGCCGAATCGAAATCGTGAATCGAGCACGGCCCGACCACCACCACCAGCCGGTCGTCGGCACCATGGAGAATCCGATGGATGCCGTTGCGCGCATCATAAGTCGTAGCGGCAGCGGTCTCGGTGACGGGGTATTCGCGCAAAACGTGCCCGGGCGGTGAAAGTTCCTTGATCTCGCGGATACGTACGTCATCAACAATGTGCTTCATGGTGGCTGCCCGGAACGGAAAAAGGAGGCGATTTTACCGCAGCGCGACAAACTCCCCAGCCTGCCGTTAAGGTCGCCGCAACTAATCCCGGAACCTTGCAGTCGCCCTCTCCCTCGCCACGGCAAAAGGGGAAGAAGTCATCCCCTCAGCAGCCTTGCCGCCGGGCCGCCCCAAGGCAAGGCGACACGCGGCGCCAGCCGCAATCCGCTCACAGGCTTGAGTGGGGGCTCCCCGTAATAAACGAGCGCAGCGAGTCAACAGTCACCTCCCCCGCGAGGGGGAGGATGGGAGGGGGCGGGCCATTAATTCCCAGTCCCGCCCACCGTCAACCCATCAATCCGCAAGGTCGGCTGGCCGACACCAACTGGCACGCTCTGGCCTTCCTTGCCACAGGTGCCGACGCCGGGATCGAGGGCGAGATCGTTGCCGATCATCGAGACGCGTGTCAGCACGTCGGGGCCGTTGCCGATCAGCGTCGCCCCCTTGACCGGGGCACCGATCTTGCCGTTTTCGATCAGGTAGGCTTCGGCGGCGGAGAAGACGAATTTGCCGCTGGTGATATCGACCTGGCCGCCGCCGAAGTTGGCGGCATACAGCCCCTTCTTCACCGAGGCGATGATTTCGCGCGGATCCTTGTCGCCGGCCAGCATTGTCGTGTTGGTCATGCGCGGCAGTGGCATGTGGGCGTAGGACTCGCGCCGGCCGTTGCCGGTCGGCGCCACCTTCATCAGGCGGGCGTTCATGGCATCCTGCATGTAACAGACGAGGATGCCGTCCTCGATCAGCACGGTACGCTGTGTCGGGTTGCCTTCGTCATCCACGGATAGGGAGCCGCGCCGGTTGGGCAGGGTGCCATCATCGACGACGGTCACGCCCTTGGCGGCGACACGCTGGCCGAGGCGGCCGGAGAATGCGGAACTGCCCTTGCGGTTGAAATCGCCTTCGAGACCATGCCCAATGGCCTCGTGCAACAGGATGCCCGGCCAGCCGTTGCCGAGCACCACGGTCATCTCGCCAGCCGGGGCGGGACGTGCCGCCAGGTTGATGGAGGCTTGATGCACGGCCAGCCGCGCATATTCGGCGAGCACCGTGTCGTCGAAATAGCCATAGTCGAAACGCCCGCCGCCGCCGGCCGAGCCCTGTTCGCGCTTGCCGTTTTCCTCGAGGATGACAGTCACAGACACGCGTGACAGCGGCCTGACGTCAGCGGCCTGATGGCCGTCGGAGCGCATGATCAGCACGGTTTCCCAACTGCCGGCAATATGCGCCATGACTTGCGTGACGCGCGGGTCGGCGGCACGGGCAATCTGTTCGAGGCGCTCCAGCAGTTTGACCTTTTCCGCATCGGGGAGCGAACCGAGCGGATCGGTGCCGACATACAAGGCCGGCACGCTGCGGCCCGTCAGCAGCGGAGCACGACCATCGCCACCTTGCGCGGCGATCGCCCGCGTCGCCCGCGCCGCGCCCAAGAGCGCCGGCAGGCTGATTTCATCGGAATAGGCAAAGGCGGTTTTCTCGCCGCTGACGGCGCGCACGCCAACGCCCTGCTCGATATTGAAGCTGCCGGATTTGACGATCCCCTCCTCAAGGCTCCAAGCCTCCGAGCGCGCAAACTGGAAATAGAGGTCGGCGGCATCCAGCCGGTGGCCAAACATCTCGCCAAAAACACTCGACAATTGCGACGCGCCGAGTTCGTAGGGGGTCAGCAGATGCCGCTCTGCAGTAAGGAAATGACTGTCTTGTTCGATGCTCATATGGGGTTCCGAATAATTTTTCTGTGAGACGCCGTCCCGCCAGCGCCGACTTTTGCAGGGGGACGCCAAACCACTATCAGCGCCAATTAACTGCCGAGTTTACAGCCTGCGATGCTTGAGTGCCGGCAGGCTTTCCCTCACTTCGGCAATCCGGGCGGGATCAAGTTCCGCCACGATGACCCCTTCGCCCTTGTCGATGCGGGCAAGCACTTCGCCCCAGGGGTCGATGATCATGCTGTTGCCATGCGTCAGGCGACCGCCGGGATGCCGTCCGCCTTGCGCCACGGCCAGCACGTAGCACTGGTTTTCGATGGCGCGGGAACGCAGCAGCACCTCCCAGTGGGCGCGACCGGTGGTGTCGGTGAAGGCAGCCGGCAGCACGATCAAGTCCAATGCGCCCATCTGGCGAAACAGTTCGGGGAAGCGCAGGTCATAGCAGATGCTCAAGCCGACGTGCAGCTGTCCGCCGCCGTGAGGTACATCGAAGGCCACCGGCGTCGGCGCGCCGGCCTCGATGGTTGCCGCCTCATCGTAGGACTCCTCGCCCTTGCGAAATCCGAACAAGTGAATCTTGTCGTAGCGCGCCACCTGGCGACCGGCCGGATCGAACACGAGACTGCTGTTCCTGAATTTCAGCGGGTCGTCTGCCAGCAAGGGAATGGAACCGCCAACGATCCAGATGCCGTGACGCTGCGCCAGTTCGGCCAGAAAGTCCTGAATCGGGCCAACGTCTGGGGCTTCGCGCACCGCCAGGCGCGTTTCCCGGCTGGCTTCGATGATGGGGAAATATTCGGGCAGCGCCACCAACTGCGCCCCCTGCCCTGCCGCTTCGGCAATCAGGCGTGCGGCAGTGGCGAGATTGGGCGCCAGCTCGGGGCCGGAGATCATCTGGAGCGCGGCAAGACGAAAAACATGAGCCTCCCCCGCAACGTGGTAAGCAGGGATGGGCAGCTTGCTGCCCAACTCGCAAAACTCCGCTGCGCGGAGTTCACCCCCCAGGGGGCCAATAAACACTTGGGGCGGCCCGGCGTGTTTCTTATCCATCATGGTTGGCGGTTCTCTAGAGGCGGGTTGCGATTGAGTTTTTCCACTTTCGGATCGCTCCATGGACCGGTGACGGTGTATTCAAATGCGAAAACCTGATCAAGCGGATCGCTCAGTGCTTTCTGCGCCAGCCAGGCCACCGCGCCCGCCACCGGGTTCAACATCATCGCGCCGACGGCAATACTCTCGCCGAGGGCCGGTTGCACCCGCACCTTGAGGTTTTGCGTTTCGTCGATCAGATTGACCTGCCCCGAAAGCAACACCCGCGCCGACGGGCCGCGAATGTTCAGCTCGTCGGTTTTCATCAGGCCACGCCCGATGTTCGCCGTTCCGGTGATGCTGTCAAAGGCAAACCCCTCGCTGAAGACATCGCGAAAATCGAGGCTGATACGCCGCGGCAGCGACTGCAGGGACAACACGCCCAGCAAGCGGCCCACCCCGGGTTCGAGTTTCTTGAATTGTCCCTTTGCGGCATCGACCTTGAGATTGCCGGCGAGGCTGGGCAGATCAAAAGTAAACGGTCCACCGCGCCAGGTCACGTCACCCTCGATGATTGCCTCACCGCGCCGCATGGCGTCAGGCAGTCCCAGTCGCACCAACAGTTTCTCGGCATTATTGGCGTCGAGTTTGAACTTCAGCGCGGTTTCTGGCGCTGTGTAACTCGGTCGCCAGTGCCCCTCGCCGGTCAGGTGGGCCGCATCATTCTTGACCTCGACCTTGGCCCGCCATGCCCCCTCGCGATTTTCGGCGTTGACCTGCACCTCGCCCAACTTCATGTCGCGCAATCTGAAGTTGTCGATTTGCAGATCGACTGCCGGCAATTCCTGGTTGCCATCTTCGACGACAGCGGGCTGGGTTGTTTCGGCTGCCAGCAGAGTCAAATGCGCGAAACGTCCCGTAATGCGTCCGGCACCGGCCTCATCCCACTGCAACTGTCCCTTCGCCTCACGGCCATCGACATTGAAGCGCCAACGCTGCTCGGCGCGGCTGCCGGTGAGCTGCACATCATGGAAATTGCGGCCAAACACACGCAGTTCGGCGCTTTTCAGTTCCAGTGCGGAAAGCATCATGCCCGGCGCGTTTGCCTTGCGGTTACCGGTGGCCGGACTGTCCTGCAGACGGCGCCAGACATCGAGATCAAGGCGCGTTTGGGCAATGGCCAGGCTTACGCCACGCTCAGGCAGGCTTTGCGCCGCTGGCAAGGCCTGCAACTGCCGTACTGCAGATTCACCCAGCGCAACCCGGCCGCGCCAACCCTCCTTATCGCCCGCTTGTTGCAAACGCCCGGCCGCATTCTGTCCCAGACTCGCTGTCCAGTCGTCGCGACTGGCTTCGATGCGGCCCTCGACACGCAGGTTCGCGGCATCGAGAGTGGATTTGTTGAAAGGTTCCGGCAAGCTTGAGGCCAGTCCGACGAGATTCGATTCAATACGGATTTCGGCACCCGGCTTCTTCACCGTCACGTTGGCGCGCCAGGACGTTTCACCGGAAAGATGGTCAAGTGCACGCCTGCTATATTCCTGCCGCAAGGCCAGCGCCGACATGGTGCCGGCGGCATTGACCCGGACGATGCCGCCGGGTGCTGAAGTCAAGTCGACGGTCAGCGGCGAGCCGAACAGGCGCGCGCGCAGATTCTTCGCCAGCAGGCGGTCGCCGGTGAAGGAAAGTTCTCCCTGCGCAGAAGTAAACAGCGGCAGCTCAGGCAATACGCGCAACTGATTGTCGGCAAAGCGGTAACGCCCCTGCACCTGACTGTCGGTCATATGCCGCAGGGGAAACACCAGTTTGAGATCCAGCTCACCCTTGCCACTTGCCGTCATCGCTTGCGTGAAGTGGTCGATGCGCTCGCCGACCGGGCTGGCCTCGATGAAATCAAGAAACTGCTGGGTTGCCCCGCTGGCTCGGCCGGCGACGGTAAGGATTTCTTCGTGCATTTCAAGATCGGGAATTTCAGCGGTCACATTCGACAGCCTGACGCCAGACAAGGTCGCTCGCTGGCCACGAATCAGCATGCGCACCCCTTCGAAAAGCAGTTCGCCGTCGATGCCGGTAATCTTTGGCCAGCCATTGGCGTAATCCAGTGTCGCGCCTTGAAAACCACCCTTGACCTGAAAGATCCCGTGCTTGTTGTCGCGAAAAGGGAAGTGCTCCAACGGGCCCTTGAGCCGCAGCGTGGCGCCAGTGGCCTGACCGCCGACGATACCGGTACGCAGCCATTCGCGGGTTCCCTTGCCCACTACCAGAGGCATGTAACGCCAGACAGCCAAGCCTTCCCCACGCGTCAATTTTGCCGAAAGATCGATGTCCCCCGGCCCCTTGCCCGTATAACGATAACGGCCGCTCATTTCCCCACCGGCATCCTGGTTGGCAAACACCAACCGTGCAATCGACAGGTCGAATTGACCGGTACGCCCCGCCGGTGCTTGCCAGCCGATTTCGGCAGTGAGATTCGTCAGCGTCAGCAGCGGTTCTTCAAACACCGTGGGGAGTTCGATCCGCGCGTTTTGGCTGTCGACATGAATCTGGCCGGCGCGCTCATCCCCTTCCAGGCGTCCCGAGATGCCGGCAAAACCCGGCATTTTTTCATGCGCCACCAGTCCCAGGTCAGCGAAACGACTTTTCACCTGCCAGCGTACCGGGGCCTCCAGCGGACCGCGCCAACTCAACTCAAGCCCGGACAAAATACCGCGTGGGGCGTAGGTTTGCAGGCGCAGGCGCACTTCATCGGGTAGCGGCAAATGATTTGCCAAAGCCGACCACGCAGCCAGGTCAAGTCCATTCGCACGGAACTCGCCACCAGTTTCGTCACCCCTGGGTCGGATCACGGTGTTGATCTTGAGGCTGGCATCGGTCGGCGGGACCACAATGCCGTCGTCCGTAGCCAGTGACAGGCGCTGAATCTCCCCGGCAAACCCGTCGCTGGTGCGACGACCGGCCAAACGACCTTCGAGCTGCTGCAGGGTCAATACCGGCAGCTCCGGCTGCAAGCGTACGGCAACGTCGGCAAGCCGCAAATCGGCAGTGAATTTCGTCGGCAGCCGTTTGTCGAAACTTAACCAGAGGCGCAGTTCGCCGTGGCCGCGGGATAAATCCAGTGGCGCATCAAACCAGGGTGCCCATGCCGCAAGGTCGGTTCGTCCGACGTCGGCATACAGTTCGCCGCGCCAGGCGGACGGGTCGTCCGGATCGCGGCCGATCAGATTGCCGCGCAAATCAAACCGCGAAGCCAACTGGGCGGGGAGTTCGGCACTCAGTCCAAAGCTGTGATGACTGCCAGAATTCTTCAGTTCGAAATTCAGTTGCTGCAATTCCAGCGGCGGTGCACCACGTTGTTCGTCATGCCAGACGATGCTGGCATCGCGGACAATAACCCGGGCTTGTTCCAGCAACCATTCTGCAAAATTACCCTCACCATCATTCTTCACTGGCAGGCCGGCGACAAACACCTCGCCGCTGGCAGTGCGGCGCACTTCGAGCGTCGGAGCAATAATTTCCAGCCGATGGAAGCGCGGTTGCAAACGCCACAATGATGCCCAGCCAATCTCGGCATCGACCAGGTCGAAAGCCAGCGCCGGCCGCCCCTCGCGGTCATGCACTTGCAGCTTGCTGATGTGCAGGCGTGGGCGCAGCCCGGGCCATTCCGCAGTCAGTGCACCGATCTTGACGGGCAGGCCAATGGCGCGCGAAAGTTGTTGCTCGATCGCGCCACGATAGGCGGCAATCTCGGGCATGATGAGATAGCGCCCGGTGAGTATCAGCAGGGCCGCCGCGAAGTAAATTACCAACAACACACGCCCGCCCCACACCATCAGCGCGCGCAGCGCTGGATGGAAGCTGGCAAGACCCATCGAAGGTCGTAGAAGTGGTGCAGGCAAGGGGCGGGGGGAGGCTAGAATGTAAGGGTCTAACTGCGGGTCTAACTGCGGATTTCACGGCGGCGGCCTGAGCTGCAGCCCCAACCAAGCGAATTTTAATCCATGACAGCCCCGACCCTCCTGCAAACCATCCCGGTCGATTATTCCCGTTATCTGGCCCGACTGGTACAGGCTAGGCCGGAGATGGCTGCCGCAATCGACGCCGCGCTGAGCGTTGACGCCCGCGCCCTTGATGCTGCAGCACTCAAACGCTGGCTGGATGAAACACCACTCAACGAAGACACCCTGAAACCGGCGTTGCGCCGCCTGCGACAGCGTGCCATGGCCCATATCGCCAGCCGCGACCTGGCTGGCCTTGCCGACCTGGCCGAAGTGGTCGAAAGCATGACGCTGCTCGCCGAAACGGTTGTCACCGCTGCGCTCACCGTCACAGAAGCAAGTTTGGTGACACGTTACGGCATTCCGCAGAACCCGACAGGCGAGCGTCAGCCGCTGATTGTCATCGGCATGGGCAAACTTGGCGGCCGTGAGTTGAATGTCTCATCCGACATCGACCTTATTTTTGTCTATCCCGAAGACGGCGACACCGCCGGCAATAATGAGGGCAGCCGTTCGATTTCCAACTTCGAATTCTTCTCCCGCGTCGGCAAGGGACTGATCAACGCACTCGCCGACATCACTGGCGATGGCCAGGTCTTTCGCGTCGACATGCGGCTACGGCCCAACGGCGACTCCGGGCCGCTGGTGTGCTCCTTCGACATGCTGGAGAACTACTTCATCACCCAGGGCCGCGAGTGGGAGCGCTATGCCTGGATCAAGGCACGCCCCATTGCGCTCAGCAACACAAGCGAGCACTGCACAGAGCTTGATAACATTCGCCAGCACTTCGTCTTCCGCAAATATCTCGATTTCGGCGCCATCAATGCCATGCGCGACCTGCACGTGCAGATTCGCCGCGAAGTGGCGCGAAAGGATATGACCAACAACGTCAAGCTTGGCCCGGGCGGCATCCGCGAAATCGAATTCATCGCCCAGGTCTTTCAGTTGATTCGCGGCGGCCGCGACCGCACGCTACAGATCAAGCCAACCCTTGAAGTGTTGAAATTGTTGGTGGACCGCGACCAGCTTGATCTCGACGCTGTCGTCGAATTGTCATCGGCCTATCGTTTCCTGCGTCGCCTCGAACATCGTCTGCAGTATCTGGACGACGCCCAGACCCATGCCTTGCCCGAAAACCCCGACGATCAGGCGCGCGTAGCGCAAGCGATGGGTTTCGGCAATTACGAGGCGCTGCTGATGGAGCTGGACGACCACCGCCAGACTGTGTCCAGTCATTTTGAAGCAATCTTTGCCGACCCCAACGAAACCGATCATGCGCTGGACCCGGTCTGGTCGGATGCCGATGGTCATGGCACGGAACTTGCGCAGCTTGGATTTCACGACACCGCCGCGCTCTGCGCGCGCCTCGCCGCGCTGCGCAACGGCAGCCGTTACCGGCTGATGAGCGAAAAGACTCGGACGCTCTTCGACACGCTGGTACCGCGTGCGATCCAGGCGGCCGCTGCCGCGCCCAACCCGGACGAGACGTTGTCGCGCATGCTCGATCTGCTTGAAGCGATCAGCCGACGTGCCGCCTATCTTGCTCTCCTGCTGCAATACCCGCAGGCCCTGGGGCAAGTGGCGCGCATTGCCAGCGCCTCGTCCTGGGCAGCAGACTATCTACTAAATCACCCGGTGCTCCTCGACGAACTGCTCGATCTGCGGCTGCTGCAAATGCCGCCGGACTGGCCGGCGTTTCGTCAGCAACTGACCGAGCAGACCGATGCGCTGGAACCCGACACCGAGCAACAGATGGACGCCTTGCGCGAAGCGCACCACGCCCAGGTATTCCGCCTGGTCAGCCAGGACGTCGCTGAACTTCTGCGGCTGGAAAAACTTTCGGATCACCTTTCCGAACTCGCCGACATCATGGTCGACCGCACGATTACGCTCGCCTGGCGCAAGCTGCTCAAGCGGCACCGCGAGACGCCCGCCTTCGCCGTCATCAGCTACGGCAAGCTCGGCGGCAAGGAACTCGGCTACGCCTCGGACCTCGACCTGGTCTACCTCTTCGACGACCCCGCCCCGGAAGCCGCCGAGATCTACGCCAAGCTGGGCACCCGCATCAACACTTGGCTGTCGTCGCGCACCGCCGCCGGCATTCTGTTCGAAACCGACTTGCGCTTGCGGCCGAACGGCGATGCCGGCCTGGTCGTCAGCTCGCTGGCCGCCTTTCGCAAATATCAGCTCGAATCGGCCTGGATCTGGGAACACCAGGCGCTCACCCGGGCGCGCTTCACCGCTGGCGACCCGATGATCGGCGCCGCCTTCGAAAAGATTCGCTGCGAAGTGCTGCGGCAGCGGCGTGACCGTGCCAAGCTGCGCGAAGAAGTGCTGGCGATGCGCCGGAAAATGAGCGACAACCTGGCCAGCCGGGGCGATGCTGAAGCTTTTGACCTGAAACACGATCCCGGCGGCCTGGTCGATGTCGAATTCATCGTGCAATACCTGATCCTTGCCTACGCCTGCGACCATCCGCAACTCACCGGCAACCTCGGCAACATCGCGCTGCTGCGCATCGCCGCCGAGTGCGGACTGGTTCCCGCCCAGCTCGCCGAAGAGGTGCGCGACGCCTACCGCGAATACCGGCGCCTGCAACACCTGCAGCGGCTGAACAATCTGGCCAGCCGCGTCGAGGCAGCACAACTCACGAACTACGCCGCAGCGGTGCGCGCGCTGTGGGAACACGTGTTTGCCGCATGAAGGGTGCCGCCCCCCGTGCACCCCGTTGCCGTACAAATCCGCCAGCCCCCTATAATGCTTCACTAGCCGGCATTGCAGTTCCGGGCCGACAGACCAAAATCAATTACAGGAGTTTCCCATGAGAGTTCCCTCCCTCGTTTTCGCCGGGCTGATTGCCACCCTGGGGCTGGCTTCCTTCAATGCCCTTGCCGCAGAACCAAAATTGCAGACCGTTGCCGCGCTTAACCAGAACAAGTCAACCCTCGCCGGCCAGACGATCAAGGCCCAGGGCAATGTGGTCAAGGTCAATAACAACATCATGGGCCGCAACTTTGTCCATGTGCAGGATGGCACAGGCAAGGCGGATGCCAACAACAACAACCTGATCGTCACCAGCAAGCAAACCGCCAATGTCGGCGACAAGGTCGTCATTAGCGGGGTGGTGGTGTTGAATCGCGACTTCGGCAGCGGCTACGCTTACCCCCTGCTGATTGAGGAAGCCAGCATTACCCCGAAGAAGTAGTAAGCATCTTGCAGCTACCGCAGGATTCAAGCTTCGGCAAAATACATTTCACAGCTATACTTGTGTCATAGTAGTACCCTGTGTTCGGGGGAGGGTGGCGGTGTTTGAGTCTGTCTTTCCTATCCAGCAAACGTATGGACACATTATTTGATCAAGCCGCAACCTACCTGCCACTGATCGGCACGTCGTTTGGCGTTTTTATCGTGTTATTCGTTGCCAACTGGGCGCTGTTGGGACGCTATCCCGAGTTCGGCAACGAACGCAAGCTGCCACGCCAACTGGTCATGCTGGGACTGACGGTGACGGGCGCCGTGGCTGTCGCGATTGTCTTGCCCGTTAGCGACAGTACGCGCAATCAGATCATTGCCCTGATCGGCGTGCTGCTTTCGGGCGTTGTGGCATTCTCCTCCACGACAGTCATTTCGAATCTCATGGCCGGGCTCATGTTGCGCATGTCGAATTCGTTTCGCGCCGGTGACTTCATCCGCGTGGAAGAATACTTTGGCCGGGTTGCCGAGCGCGGCTTGTTCAATACCGAAATCCAGACCGAGCGACGGAATCTCGTCTATCTGTCGAACAGCTATCTGGTGTCCCATCCCATTACCGTGGTGCGCACTTCCGGCACGATCATCGCGGCGACCTTGTCGCTGGGTTACGATGTCCATCATTCCCGGGTGCAGTCCCTGCTGATTGCCGCCGCCCAGAAAACGGGTCTTGAAGATCCTTTCGTCCAGATCGTCGAATTGGGCAATTACGCGATCACTTACCGTATTAGTGGCCTGCTTACGGAAATCAAGAGCATGCTCACAGCGCAGTCCAACCTGCACCGGACGATTCTTGACACGCTACATGAAGAAGGCATTGAAATCGTCTCCCCAACCTTCATGAACCAGCGCCGTGTCGCCGACGACGCGAAGATCCTGCCAGCCCCTTTACACGCAGTCCCGCCGCTCGATGCATCCGAGCACGAGGAAATCGTCTTCGACAAGGCGGAAAAGGTCGAGCAACGGGAAAAAGCCAAGGTCGACCTGCAGGAACAGATCGGCAAGCTTGAGAAAAAACTGGAATCGGTCAAAGGCGAAACAAAGCAGAATATCGAGACCTCGATCGAGCAGAAACGTGAGCGCCTCGCAGTGCTTGAGAAAAAAGAGGAAACCGACCATGGCAGCCATCCGTCTCCCATTAAAAAGGGTACTGCAGCGAAAGCGATGCATACCCGCAAGTAGCGGTGATCCCGAATTGCACCTGCAGGGTGCATGTGTTAAAAACGACCCCTTTTCCCGGCGGCGCCCTGCGCCAAGCTTTTAGGCAATGGCAGACCCGAACAACGACTTGATGGATCTGGACTTCACCCGGCCCGGGGCTATCCCGGTCGCGGTGGAACCCAAGCCGTCCAAAAGCACAGTACCGCCGCGGATCGAGGAAGTGGCCCTGCTGTTTGCCGAGGGTGATGCGGCACGGGCCTGCACCCTGCTCGAAAGCAATTTGCATCAGGAAGAATTCGGCGCTGCCACCGAACTGGCTTGGGGCATGCTCTTCGAGCTTTACGCAATTCTGGGTAAGCGACAGGCCTTTGAGTCGCTAGCCATCGGCTTTGCCAACAAATTCGAGAAATCGCCGCCCACCTGGGCACCGACAGAAGACAGCACCTCGGCAATTGGCAAGGACGGCTTCGCCACGGTGACGCTGTCGGGCGAACTTGGCGCCAACGCGGTACAACCGCTGCGCAAGTTGCACAGCATGGCCAGCAAAGTGCCGGGGGTGCGTCTCGATCTGGCCAAGGTCGCCGATGTCGATGATGTCGGCTGCGGCGCATTGCTGGAAACCTTGCGCGTTTTCAAGCGCCTAAAAAAGTCCTGTGTATTGGTAGGCAGCGAGCGGATCGCGGCAATGCTGGCGCCCAAGACCGTAATGGGCGAACGCCGGAATGAAGCGACATGGCTGCTGTTGCTCGAGCTCTACCAGAACCTCGACCGGCAGGAGGAATTCGAAGATACTGCGGTCGGCTATGCCGTCACCTTCGAAGTATCACCCCCGTCATGGGAAGCGCCGAAGGCATCCGCTACGGCAACAGCGGTTGCCGCGCCAGCACCAAAGCCAAAGGCCGTGGCGGCAGATTGTTGCGGACTTTCCGGCGAACTGAGCGGTGGCAACCGCGAGTCTTTCGCCGCACTGCTGACTTACGCGGACAATAACAAGCAGGTGACCGTCAATGCCGGCGGCTTGCAACGCATGGATATTGCCTGTGCCGAAACCTTCGGCCTGCTGCTCGAGGAACTCAAGGCGGCGAAAAAGCTTGTACGCATTCACAATGCCAACTACTTGCTGGTCGGCTTGTGGCGCTCACTGGGCATCGACAAAATCGCGTCAATCGAGCCGCGCAAGCTCTGACGCATCAACTGCCCGGATTTTGCTGGAGAAGAAAAGTCATGCCCGTCAATTACGCTACCCCCGCCGCTGACCAGCTGCATGTCGTGGCCGGCGTACGCCTCGGCGTCACCGAAGCAGGTATCCGCAAGGCCAATCGGCGCGACCTCACGGTGATCGAACTGGCCGCCGGCAGTCGCGTCGCCGGCGTATTCACGAAGAACCGCTTCTGCGCCGCACCGGTGCAGGTCTGCCGAGAGCATCTCAAGCAGGAAGGCATTCGCGCGCTGGTGATCAATACCGGCATCGCCAACGCCGGCACCGGCGAGTCCGGCATGGAAGCCGCGCGACAGACCTGCGCAGCACTGTCTCGGCTGATGGAACTGCGCGCAACTCAGGTACTACCCTTCTCCACCGGCGTGATCCTCGAACCGCTGCCGGTCAACCGCCTCAAGGCCGGCCTGCCCGCTGCGCTCTCGACGCTCAAAGCGGACGGCTGGCACGCAGCCGCGCACGCCATCATGACTACCGACACGGTTGCCAAAGCCGCTTCGCGCCGTATCACCAACGCCAACTTTTCCGCGACGATTACCGGCATGGCCAAGGGCGCCGGCATGATCCGCCCGAATATGGCGACGATGCTCGGTTTCGTCGCCACCGACGCCGCAATTGCCCAGCCGATGCTTGAGCGCCTCGTCAAGGAAGCCGCCGACGAATCCTTCAACTGCATCACCGTCGACGGCGACACCTCGACCAACGATTCCTTCATCCTGATCGCCACCGGCCAGGGCAATGCGAAATTCGAAACCGTCACCGCGCCGGGCTGGAATGAGTTCAAGCAGGCCGTGATCGAAGTCGCGCGCGAACTCGCGCAGGCCATCGTGCGTGACGGTGAAGGCGCCACCAAGTACATCGAAATCGCCGTCGAAGGCGGTCGCTCAGTCACCGAATGCAAGGCCGTCGGCTACGCCATCGGCCACTCGCCGCTCGTGAAAACCGCTTTTTTCGCCTCCGACCCCAACCTCGGCCGCATCCTCGCCGCCATCGGCTACGCCTGGAACAACGACCCCGCGCTGGCTGACCTCGACGATACTGACGTCAAAGTCTGGCTCGGTAGCGGGGAAAACGAGATCCTGGTGTCCGAAAATGGCGGCCGCGCCGCAAGCTATCAGGAAGAAGCCGGAGCCGCCATGATGAAATCCGCCGAGATCAGGATTCGTGTCGACCTGGGGCGCGGCAGCCAGGCTGCCAAAGTCTGGACCTGCGACCTGAGCTACGATTATGTGAAGATCAACGCCGATTACCGCAGCTGATGGCTCTGTTCTGGCTTGCCTGCGGTTGGGTCGCTTACGCCGGCCTGCATTCCCTGCTCGCCGCGCTGACGGTCAAGGCGTGGGTCACGCAGCGCTGGCCGCGTTTTGCCCCGTCATATCGCCTGACTTACAACGCCATTGCCATTGTCGCGCTGCTGCCGCTGGCATGGGCCACTTACGCCACCCCCGGCGACTGGCTGTGGCGCTGGACCGGCTTCGCCGCCTGGATCGCCAACATCCTCACCGTCGCCGCCCTCGCCGGCTTCTGGTTATCCTCCGGCACCTACGACATGGGGGAATTTCTCGGCACGCGGCCGTGGCGCGACAAACGCAGCGATGCCGCCGAGCACGATGGGTTTCGCATCTCCCCGCTGCATCGACTGGTACGCCATCCATGGTATGCGCTAGGCTTATTGCTGATCTGGACGCGCGACATGAATGCGCCCTTCCTCGTATCGGCCGTGGCCATCTCGCTCTATTTCGTGATCGGCTCCCGCCTTGAAGAGCGCAAGCTGGAAGCCCATTTTGGCGCGGTTTACCGGGACTACAAGGAGAAAGTGCCGGGGCTGATTCCCCTGCCGTGGAAAGTCCTCTCCGTAGCCGCGGCCAAGGATCTGATACAGCGCTCAGTGCAGGGTGCGGGGCATCGCTAGGACGAACTCGGGCACCGCCGCTTCAAAGCGCAAGCCATCGTCCGCGACCATCTGATAGCTGCCGCTCATGGTGCCTACCGGCGTGGCCAGCGGGCAGCCGCTGGTGTACTCGAAAGTCTCACCCGGTTTCAACAACGGCTGATGGCCGACCACGCCCAGACCGCGCACTTCCTCCACCTTGCCATCGGCATCGGTGATGATCCAGTGGCGTGAAATGAGTTGCGCGGCCACCGTGCCGCTATTCGTCACGGTGATGGTATAGGCGAAAAAATAGCGGCCCGCATCGGGCGCGGACTGTTCGGGCAGATACTGCGTCGCCACGTCGATGGTGATTTCGTACTTTTTTGATTCGGCCATTGTGGCGTCCTTGCTTATAGTTGGCATCAAAAAATGTTAGCCGAGCCAATACGCGGCACCGTTAAAATCGGGCTTATTCTAATTTAATCAATAGAGGAGATCGCCATGGCCGCATCCACGTCGTTTCGCATCGCGCCGTCCATCCTGTCAGCCAACTTCGCCAAGCTGGGCGAAGAGGTCGATAACGTGCTCAAAGCCGGCGCCGATATCGTGCACTTCGACGTAATGGACAACCATTACGTGCCCAACTTGACTATTGGCCCGCTGGTCTGCGAGGCCTTGCGCAAGCATGGCGTCACCGCACCGATCGACGTGCATCTGATGGTCAAGCCGGTGGACCGCATCATCCCCGATTTCGCCAAGGCCGGTGCCACCTACATCACCTTCCACCCGGAGTCCTCCGAGCACGTCGACCGCACCATCGGCCTGATCAAGGAAAACGGCTGCAAGGCCGGCCTGGTCTTCAATCCGGCCACACCGCTGGATGTGCTCGAATACACGCTCGACAAGCTCGACATGGTGTTGCTGATGTCGGTGAACCCCGGTTTTGGCGGCCAGAAATTCATCCCCTACGTGCTCGACAAGGCACGTGCAGTGCGCAAGATGATCAACGATCGCGGCCTCAAGGTAAACATCGAGATCGACGGCGGCGTCGGCCCGGCCAACATCCGCGAAGTGGCAGAGGCCGGCGTTGACACCTTCGTCGCCGGCTCGGCCATCTTCGGCGCCGGTAAGGACAGCGATCCGCAGCGTTACAACAGCGTCATCGCCGCGATGCGCGCCGAACTGGCGAAGGTTAAATAAGGCCCGCCCTAAAGCCCGCCCCTCCCAGCCTCCCCGCGCGGGGAGGTGACTGTGGCTCGCTGCGCTCGGCTATCACGGGGTGCTTCGTTACGGGCTGCGGCGCGGATTGCGGCTGGCGCCGCGTGCCGCCCTGCCTTGGGGTGGCCCGGCGGCAAGGCTATTGGAGTGTGATTCATGATTTCAGTCAAAGCTGTTCTGCTTGACCTCGACGGCACGCTGCTCGACACCGTGCTCGACCTGCATGCCGCAGCCAACGGCATGCTGGAAGACCTCGGCCGGCCGCCGGTTGCTGTCGAGGACATTCGTTCCTATGTCGGGCGCGGCATTCCGAACCTCGTCAAGCGCGTGCTTGCCGGCCAGCTGGAAGCGGCCGACGACCCCACTCCGCCGCCAGATGAGGCACTCGCCAGCTTCAAGAAGCACTATGCCGACTGCAACGGCCGCGCCGCCAAACCTTTCCCCGGCGTCGTCGATGGACTGAAGGCACTCAAGGCCATGGGCTTGCCGCTCGGCGTCATCACCAACAAGGCCCAAGCTTTCACCCTGCCCCTGCTCGAACGCACCGGGCTGGCACCCTTCATGAGCGTGACGGTCAGCGGCGACCAGTTGCCGCGTCCCAAACCCGACCCGATGCCGGTGATCTGGGCCTGTGGCCGGCTCGGCGTCTCACCTGCCGACACCTTGCTGATCGGTGACTCGGTGCATGACTTCAAGGCCGGCCACGCCGCCGGCTGTCGCGTCTTCCTGGTGCCCTACGGCTACAACGAAGGCCAGGACGTGCAAGGCCTTGCCGCCGATGCTATAGTCGCGTCCATTCTTGAAGCCGCGCATTTGATTGACTGAGCTGATCCAAAAACAATGAGCAACTCCTCCACGACACTGCAGCCGGTCCGCCCCAGCGAGGCGGAGGCTTGGCCCTGGCGACCCTGGCACTGATTTTCCGCGCCGAATTTCATCGCCAATGCGCCTGCCTGTTTTCACCATGAGCAGCGCACCTTCGTTCAAGTCTTTGTAGTGGAGTTGTCATGAAAGAATCCGAATTTGACCGGTTGGCCCTCGAGGGCTTCAACCGCATTCCCGTTACCCTCGAAACCTTCGCCGACCTCGACACCCCCCTGTCGATCTACCTGAAGCTCGCCGAAGGCCCGCATTCCTACCTGCTCGAGTCAGTGCAAGGCGGCGAACGTTTCGGCCGCTATTCCTTCATCGGCCTGACCACGCCGACGCGCATCGCCGTCACCGATTCGACCATCCTGCTGCTGACCGGCAACCGCGTCGCCGAACGGCGCGAGCATACCAATCCGATATCCTATATCTCTGAGTTCATGGCCCGCTTCAAGGTGCCCGACCTGGTGGGCTTGCCACGTTTCTGCGGTGGTCTGGTCGGCGTTTTCGGCTACGACACGGTGCGTTACATCGAGCCCAAGCTGGCCAACTCGGACAAACCTGACGCGCTCGGCGTGCCGGACATCCTGCTGCTGCTATCGGAAGAAATTGCCATCGTCGACAACTTGTCGGGCAAGCTAACCCTGGTGGTGTATGCCGAGCCCGGTTTCCCGGGGGCCTGGCGGCAGGCGCAGGCGCGGCTGAAAGAACTGCTCGCCCGGCTCCGCGCCCCGGTGCAATTGCCCGCCGACCAGGTCGCCGTCTCGTCAGCGCCGACTTTTGAATTCCCCGAGGAAGACTTCAAGGCCGCCGTGCGCCGCGCCAAGCAATACATCATCGATGGCGACGTCATGCAGGTGGTGCTGTCGCAACGCATGAGCAAGCCTTTCACTGCGAGCCCGTTGGCGCTGTATCGCGCACTGCGCACCCTCAACCCGTCACCCTACATGTTCTTCTTCGACTTCGGCGATTTTCAGGTGGTCGGCGCCTCGCCGGAAATCCTGGTGCGCCTCGAAGGCGAAGGCAGCGGTGAGCAGCACCGCAAACGCATCACCCTGCGCCCCATCGCCGGCACCCGCAAGCGCGGCGCCACGGTCACGGAAGATGAAGCGCTGGCGGCGGAACTGCTCGCCGACGAAAAGGAACGCGCCGAACACCTGCAACTGCTCGATCTCGGCCGCAACGATGTCGGCCGCGTCGCCAAGATCGGCAGCGTCAAGGTCACCGAGCAGTACGCCGTCGAACGCTACTCCCATGTCATGCACATCGTGTCCAACGTCGAAGGCGAACTGAAAGACGACGAAGGCCCGGTTTCGGTACTGCGGGCCACCTTCCCCGCCGGCACGGTATCCGGCGCGCCGAAGGTGCGCGCGATGGAAATCATCGACGAATTGGAACCGACCAAGCGTGGCATTTATGCCGGTAGCGTCGGCTATCTCGGCTTCAACGGCGACATGGATCTGGCCATCGCCATCCGCACCGCCGTCGTCAAGGACGGCCGCATCTACGTGCAGGCCGGCGCCGGCATCGTTGCCGATTCCGACCCCGACAGCGAATGGCAGGAAACACTGAACAAGGCACGCGCGCAACTCAGGGCGGCCGAGATGGCCGAGTCCGGGCTCGACACCCGCCTCGGTTGAGGCTGTGTAGTGCGGTTAACGTGAAAAAGGCAGCGTTTGCGCCGGGCCGCCCCAAGCAAACGCGGCACGCGGCGCCAGCCGCAATCCGCACCTCAGAAAAAACAATGCGCCCCGTGATATTCGAGCGCAGCGAGCAGTAAAGAACCCCCCGCGAGGGGGGCGAAGGGGGGCGGGCGTCTTTCATGATCGGGGGCGTAGCCTGCGCATCATGAAAGCTAGTTCGGGAATAGCGGGGGGAACTGCGGCGTTGCTGCCGGTTGTTCAGGCATCAACGCAAATACCCACTCATCGTACTGTTCCGCCTTCGCGAAGCCCTCCAGCCCTGCGGGAAAAGCGACGCGCCGGATGGTCGGGGATTTCTTCAGGCTATGGACGCCAGAGATGCGACCATCGGGAAAACGGACAATGCCCCACTCGGGAGTGCCCGTCAGCGGATCGGGATAGATCCGGCGCAAGTGGCGACGCACCCCCGGATAACGTGGATCGCGCAACAATTCGGCTAACTCACGTGGCGCCGTCGCCTGGCCTTGCGGTGTCGCATCCGAGTAGCTTTGCAGCGCCTGGCGGTACTCCAGGCCGATGGCGAGCAGTTCGGCCTCGGCGAGGCGCTGCTGGATGACCACACCACTGCCCAGCGATGCCGTCGCACCCAAAGAAATGATCGCCACGATGATCAACAGGCCTATATAAGTAAAACCGCTCTGCCCCTGGCCTGCAGGCTTACCACTGCGCATAGGGGCGTCCGTTGCGGGCAAGCTTGGGCGAACGACTGCGGAGATCGGCGACGTTTCCCGCAGTGCCCTGCGGCGGCGCGACCAGCGTCCACGTTGTCGGTTGCTCGGTCAGCGGATCTACCGGTAGCGCGCGCAGGTAGCGGCGCGCCACAAGCTCTGCCAGCGACTCGGGATAGCGGCCGCGATCGCTATAGAAGTGGTCGATCGCCGCGCGCGTGATGCGCAGGTTTTCAGCCAGCACGGTCTCTTTCGAGGCGTCGACGCTGTGAAAGTATTTCGGCGCGGCGAGCGACAGCAGCAGGCCGAGGATCGCCATCACGACCAATAACTCGATCAGGGTGAAGCCCCGTGACCTCCTGGTCACCATCGCCGATACTCGACGCCGTTGAGGCCGACTTTTGTCGAGAGAGAGAAAACGTCATAAACATCTTCGCCCTCCTTGGGTTCTGCAGCTTCACTTGCATAGCTGCGCTTGCCCCAGGTTGCCGCAGCATCGAGCGCCGGGTCAGGGTGCATTGGCTCGCGCGGAATGCGCCGCAAGAAATATATTTTGGCGCGTTTCGCATCGCGCGCATCGACGACGCCATCCACGAGTGTCTGCAGCACGCGCGGATAACCGCTGGCGCCCGGTGCATGGGTGATGCGTCCTTCGTCGGTGGCGCGCTTGTAGGCATCGAGGGCATCGCGAATTTCACGCAGCCCGCGGCGCAACTCCTGCTCACGGTCCCGTTGCACCGCGACTTCGGCAAGCGGCAGGGCGATGCCTGCCAGCACGCCGAGAATCGCCAGTACGGCAACGAGTTCGATGAGCGTAAAGCCGCGCGCCCGGGTCATCGTGGCTGAACCTCCTGGGGTGGCACGGCCGGCTGGCTCAGCGGTACAACTTCAGTGAAGGCAGCAAGATCCGGCCCTTGGGCGCGCAACGCGGATTCCGTACCTGAACTGAATTCAGTACGCGCGTTTGTCGGGCGCGTCATGCTGCGCACCATGCGCGGCGTAATCGACAGCATCAATTCGGTCTTCTGACCGTCGTCGCTGCGGCTGCCGAACAGACGACCAATCACGGGAAGATCGCCGAGACCCGGCACCTTGTTCGCACTGCTGCGTTCGGAATCGCTGATCAGGCCGGCGAGCACCTGATTTTCGCCATCCTTGAGACGCAGCACGGTAGAAGCGTTACGCGTGCCGATCTGGTAGGCGAGCGTTCCCGTCTTGGTCTTGACCTGGTCAACAATGTTGCTGACTTCGAGATTGATGCGAATCGCCACCTCATTGTCGTGATAGATGGTCGGTTGCACCTCAAGCTTGAGGCCAACATCGACGTACTGCACCGATTCGGCGATAAAACCTGTCGCCGTCGCGGTCGTGGTGATATTGGGGACGCGGTCGCCGATGAGAATTTTCGCAATTTCGCGGTTGCGGGTGCGGATGCGCGGGTTGGCGAGCAAATTGATATCGGTCTCGCCTTTTCCGGCAAACAGCGTGAGCGGTGAGATGGTCGCGCCCAGGGTGCGCGAATTGGCGCCACGAATATCCGCCAGGGTGAGCGCGCCACCCGCCACGGCGGGGAGTGGCGACAGGGACAGAAGATCGGGCCAGCGGATGCCGAGGTCAAGCAAACGGCTCCGTTTAACCTCGAGGATTTCGACTTCGAGCATCACCTCGGGTTCGGGCAGATCGTGCACGGCGAGGAGTTTTTCGGCCAGCCGAACCGCTTCGGGCGTGTCGCGCATGACCAGCATGTTCTGCTTTTCATCAATGACGACATCCTTCGCCTTGAGGATCGTGCGCAGCATCGCTGCGATGACCTTGGGTTCGGCATTGGTCAGGTGGAAGGTCTTGATGGTCAACACCTGGTGATCGCGTGCCTTGGCGGGCGTATTGGGATAGACCAGGATGGTCCCGGCATCGATCACGCGTTGCGCGAGTTGCTGCGCCATCAGCACCGCATTCAGAACATCCTGCACGGTCGCACGCCGCAGATAAATCGTCGTCGGCTGATCGGCCTTGACGTCCTTGTCGAACACGAAGTTGATTCCTGAGGTGCGCGCCAGCACCTCGAAGATCTGCTTGAGGTTGGCATCCTTGAACTCAATCGACACCGGCTTGGCCAGCGCCGCCAGCAGCTGCGGATCGGGTGCCGGGGTGGCGAGGCTCGCCTCGATCACCTCGCGTAGTTTGAGCGCCGCCGGATCGGCAGGCGCTTCAGCGAGGATCTCCCGCAAACGGGAAAGCGCCGTATCGGCGTCACCGCGCGCCCAGGCCACCTCGGCCTCGCTCTGCCACTGGGCGGTGCGGCGCTCGAGGCGGGCGGCCTCGCCGAACCTGCGGGCACGCTCGTTGTTTGGATCGAGGGCCAGCACCCGCGCGATCAGCGCATCAGCGTCGTCACGCCGCCCCGCTGCCGCGGCCTGATCCGCCTGCCGCAACCACTGGTTAACCAGACGTTCCCGTGTCGCGGCGATGGCGAGACGCACCTCCGCACTGTTGGTATTCTCGCGCAGGGCAGTTTCTAGGCGTGGCAACGCCTCTTCGAGGCGGCCCTGGTCGAGCAGCTGACGGCCATCCTGATAGGCACTGTGGGTGGTTGCACAGCCACCGAGCATGATCGTTAATAACAATAGGACGACAAGTTGTTTCATTCTGCGACTTCTCCAATGTCCAGCGTACGGCTGCTCTTGCGGCTGAGGTGTTGCAAGGTCAATGTCGGCGGCTTGATCGTGGTCACCCGGTAAACATCTTCCAGCGTGTCACCTTCACGCACGATCCAGGTTGTTTCACCGCGCGCGAGAAAGACGGTCCAACCTTCGTCATCGGTAAGTTGCTTGCCGATGACGCGCCAGGTCAGCGGCGCGATGAAAGTCGGCGCTGGCGGGATGAAATGCCCCGCATGGGGTACGGCGCTCGGTGCGGCGGTTGGCGGCTCCGCCGGCGCCACGGGCTGCGTTGCCGCGAATGGATCGCCCCGCCCCGGTATATCGGTGCGCGGCTTCAGCGGGGGGATGCCCGGCAAGGCTGCGGGCGCAAAATTCACGCCGGCCACTCTCGCCGGCTCGGTCGGCGCATCCCCCCATGCCGCAAGCGCGGCAGTCGCAGCCAGCGCCAACAGCAGCAATGAGAGGCGGCGGGGCTTCACCTCCCTGGGCCCGCGTCACTCGCGGTGAGGAAGGCCAGCTTGAGCCGCGCCCCGACGCCGTTACCATCCGGGTTGCGCTGGATGGCCAGATCCTCGATGGCCAGCGCCGGATGTGCCGCGAGCGCCGCCGCAAGGAAACTGCGGAAATCTGTGTAGTTGCCGCGCAGCGGCATCTGCAAGGTGGCTTTGCCGAACCGTCCGGCTTCGTTGTTCTCAAAACCGTAGTCGATGCGGCCAAGTTCGAGACCGTAGTTCACGGCCGCCTCGACTACGGCGCGTTGCTGCGCCTCGAGTTCGTCGGGCGAAATCAGGACGGCACGAAATGCCCGACGATGCATGTCATGTTGGCGGCTGCCGTCGCTTGGCTGCACCACCGCGGGCCCCATGCCTTTCGGAACGAGATGAACCAATGCGACTATGCAAATGGAAACCAGCAGGGAAACGCCCAATGCCAGCGGCCATCCGTGGCGCCGCAGCAGGAGTTCAAGCGTGAGGCGAAAATTCATGAGCCCTCCGGCAAGCGCATTTCGATGACGAAGTGGGCCGGCCGGGCAACGACTTCCTCGCGCAATTCCTGGCTGACCAGCTTGACTTCGGCAACCGGCAAAGCGGTACGCAGTATCACGGGCAGCGCTTGCACGGCCCCGGCATCACGCGCCGCGCCGCCCAGGCGCAAGACTGCGCGCGGCACATCCGCCTCCAGGCTAGACAAAACTGCAGCGTCGTTTTCGCCAAAGGTATCGGCGAGTGCATCGAGGGTGTCGAGCCAGGGCAGGTTAAGCGTGCGCACCGCCGCCTCGATCGCCTGCGTTTCCGCCAGATCCGGCGCGGGCTGGGGTACCCGCTCGGCCATGTGGCTGGCCTCGACAGGGGAAACCAGCAGCCAGGCAACGCTTGACACTGTGACAAGCAAGGCGCTGGCGCCGCCGGCCACCCAACCCGCCCTGGCTGGCCATGCGCGGCGCGGCGCAAAATTGATGACCAACGGCGTCATCGCGCTGCCTCGCGCAGGTCACCAACGACCACCGACTGCAAATCCGCGGCCGCCATTCCCGCCTGGCGGCAATCGCGCTGCAACAGCGTACTCAAGCTGGTCACATCGTGGTCGAGAGGCGGATGGACGCGGATTTCGCGCCAGTTGCCGTCAGCGATCAAGCCGATGGTCGTGCTCTCGTGCGAGGCGACACAAAATGCGGCATTCCGCGTCAGGGCAGCGCAGTGATGATTGAAATCACGCACGAATCGTGGCTGTACCCGCCGGACCAGCCAGCCGCGCGCCGTGGCCGCCTGCGGCAGGTCAACAGCAAACAGTTTCGGAATGGCGCAGGCGAGCCAGTAGTCGGAATGCGGCAGGGGATCGACACGCAATACCCACTGGGCCGGGTCATCGCCGAAGATCGCGTTAAACCGATCTTCGGCGTACAGGTCGAGTTCGGCGGCACTCGCCAAGCCGACCGGGCGTTGCAAAATCCAGTAGCGGGTCAGTGCGTCGGAAACCAGGATATCGAGCAAGGCACCTGGCCGGGGTGGATCCTGCAGCGGCTCGGGACCCTGGCGTAAAACGTTCAGCTCGACAGCTTCAGTGTTGAAGTGTGACACGTGCCACCTCCTCGAGAGTGGTTTGCCCTGCGCAGGCGAGTTGCAGGGCGGCGTCGCGCAGGCTGCGCGTACCCTGAAGTCGCGCCTCGCTCTTGATTTCAGCCAGGGGCGCGCGTTGGGCTATCAGGAAACGCAGGCGGTCATCAAGTGCCAGGATCTCGGCAACCGCCCGACGCCCCCGATAGCCGGTGCCACGACATTCGTTACAGCCCTTGCCCTGGCGGAAATCGCCCGCGGCAAGCTCGGCTGACAGATTGAGGGTGGCGATGTCGTGTGAAGACGGGATGACGGACTCGGCGCAATGCGGGCAGACCGTGCGCAGCAGGCGCTGCGCCCAGACGCCATTCAATGCCGAGGTGAGGGAATAGGGGTCGATGCCCATGTGGGCGAAACGACTGAACACGTCGAACACGTGGTTGGCATGCACCGTGGACAACACGAGATGTCCGGTCAGCGCTGACTGCACGGCGATCTCGGCAGTCTCGGCATCGCGAATCTCGCCGATCATGATCTTGTCCGGATCATGGCGCAGGATGGAGCGCAGGCCGCGCGCGAAGCTGAGCCCCTTCTTGTCGTTGACCGGAATCTGCAGCACGCCCGGCAACTCGTACTCGACGGGGTCTTCAATGGTGACGATCTTGTCGCGCCCATTATGGATTTCGGACAACACACCATACAGCGTCGTGGTCTTGCCGCTGCCGGTCGGCCCGGTGACCAACAGCATGCCGTAGGGCTGAGTGGCCAGCGCACGCATGCGGGCGAGATCGGCGGCGGCAAAGCCCAAGCCTTCGAGACGCAACGCCTCGCCTTCGGGCACCAGGCTGCGCTTGTCGAGAATCCGCAAGACGGCATCCTCGCCATGAATGCTCGGCATGATGGACACTCGCAGGTCAATGCTGCGTCCGGCAAAGCGGACGGGGAAGCGTCCGTCCTGTGGCACGCGCCGCTCGGCGATGTCGAGTTCGGCCAGCACCTTGAGGCGCGATACGGCCTGCTCGGCCATCTCGCGCCCCGCCGGCGAGCCCATTTTTTCGAGCACGCCGTCGATGCGAAAGCGAATATCGAGTCCGGCGCGCGTCGCCTCAAGGTGAATATCGCTGGCGCCAAGTTTCAACGCGTTGTGGATGGTTGCATTGACCAGCCGCACCACCGGGCTGGTATTTTGTCCGATCCGCGCCAGCGAGATATCTTCGCCGCGTTCCGCCGTCTCGCCAGCGCCGACTTTCTGTGTCACGACAGCGGCGAGCGCTGGTGCTGACTGCTCCTGCCGACGCAACCAGGCCGTCAAGTCATCCGCATTGGCCAAACGCCATTCAACGGGGTCGCCGGCACGCGCCTCCACCCAGCGCTGCACGTCGGCCGCCAGCGGGTTGTCGAATACCGCGACAAGCCGCTGGCCATCGCGAAACAGGGCACAGCGCCGCGCTTGCGCCTCGGCCAGCGGCAGCCGGTCAAAAGCCGGCGTCAGACGGGACAACTGGGGCAACGTGGCGATCGGATAATCGGCATCGTTGAGTACTGCACTGGTGAGCGGGGCATTCATCACAAGCTCCCGGCGAGATCGAAAATGGGCATGTAGAGCAGCACGACGATCGTGCCGACGACCAGACCAATCGCCATCATCAGCAACGGCTCGAAGGTCCGGGCAAAGACATCGATACGGCGCGCGATTTCGCCGTCATGGAAACGCGCCGCGCGCCCCATCATCGCGCCAAGCTGCCCGCTCCGTTCGCCAACACGCAGCAGGCGCAAGGCCACGGGCGTAATTAACGCCGCAGCTTCGAAAGCCTGCGAGACACTCTCGCCGCGACCGATGGCAGCAGCAGCGGTGCGGTAACGCACCAGGGTTTCAGCCGAAAGCAGGCCTTCGGCCAATTGCATCGCCTGGAGGATGGGCAGGCCGCCGTCGAGCAGCGTGCCCAGTGAAAGATAGAGCCGCGTCAACTCGAAGGTGGCGACGGTGTTGCCCACCCCGGGCAGCCGGCGCAACAGCCGCAGCAGGCCGCCACCGCGCCACCAGGTCCGCCCCGCCAGAAGCGCTGCCACCAGCAGTCCCCCGCCACCGAGCATCAGCGCCTGGACATGGCTGCTGGCAAAGGTGCCCCAGGCGATCAACTGCTGGGACAGCCAGGGCAATTCGCGGCCGGTGCCTTGATATACCGCGGCGAAGCGCGGCACCACATAGCCGAGCAGAAACAGCGTCACCAATAATCCGACCGCCGCGAGGATCACCGGATATATCAATGCACTGATGACGCGGCTGCGTACACTGTCGAGACGACTGCGGTATTCGATGTAGCGCGCAAGCGAGTCGGGCAAGCTCGACGTGCGCTCCGCTGCACGCATGAGCCCGATGTAGAGCGCGGGAAAATGCTCGGGCTGTGCCTCCAGCGCAACAGAGAAACGCAAGCCCTCGTTAAGCGCACGCGATAACTTTTCGAGCACGGCACGCGCCACCGCACGCTGTTCTTTTTCGCGCAGCGCATCGATGGTTTCAGTCAGCGACAGACCGGCTTCGAGCAACCCCAGCAATTCCTGACTGAAGATCGGCAAGGAAAACTGGCCGCCTTGCGCGCGTCTTTTCGGCTCGGCCGCGATCACCGACAGCGGGCGCAGCGTTTGTGCGCAAACTTGCGTTCGCGCTGCGGCGGCATCGACGGCGTCGACCGTCATGCTGACCACGCCGTCGCTACCCAGGGCTCTTACCGCGAAATGCATGTCAGTAAACAATATCGGCGTTTTCGCCGCTGCCCCCGGGAACGCCGTCCCGCCCGTAGGAAAGCAATATGAAGTCACCCTTGGGGCCGGGCGTCCGGTAAACGTAGGGTTTCCCCCAGGGATCGGCCGGCACATCCTTTTTCAGGTAGGGACCATTCCAACTAGCCTCGCCGGCCGGCCGCTCGCGCAGGGCGGCAAGGCCCTGGGCAGCGGAAGGATAGTGACCGGTGTCGAGACGGAGGGTGTCGAGTGCCTTGGCCAGTGCCTCGATCTGGGCACGTGCCGCAACGGTTTCCGACTTGCCGATCTGTGAAACGTAGCGCGGCCCCACGTAAGCCACCAGCAGTCCGATGATAGCGACCACCACCAGCAGTTCCAGCAACGTGAAGCCGCGCTCCTTGCTCATGCGAAGCTGTCCCCCATCAGCGCGGTGAACCACTTGTTCATCTCCTCGAAGTTGTCCTTCGAGCGTGTTGCCGCCTCGCCGGCAGAGGCCGGAACGGGCTGCATGGTTTTACTCACCGGGTCGTAGGCGAAGTTGACCGTGAGCCAGGAAGCGGTTTCGAAGGTGATCGGCGAGTAGCAGGCCGAGTTGGTGTGCGGCGACGGATCGGGCGCGCGGCCGGAAAGCAGCCGCAGGATGGCGTCGGCGCAGACCTTGGCTTCCTGGTTGGCGATGTGGCCGGCCTTGGGTTGTGTCGTCGCCGAAGCATCGCCGATGACATGAATGCCCGGCGCAATCCTGGTCTCATAGGACAGCACGTCGACGTTGCTCCACCTGCCGCCGGCATCGGCCAGGCCGTTGGCGGCGATTACCTTGCCGGCGCGATGCGGCGGGATCACATTCAGCACATTGCCACGGACATTGCCCTCGCTGGTGTTCAGTGTCAGCGTCGCAGCATCGACGCTGTTGATGCTCACGCCGGGACGGTACTCGACGCCATGCAGGGCAAACCCTTCGAGGAAAGAATGCTCCTCGGCCATGATGCTGGCGTTGGCGTCGAGCACGATGACCTTGGCGCCAGACCGATTGCGCTTGAGCCAGTCGGCAACGACGCAGGCACGCTCGTAGGGTCCGGGCGGGCAACGGATGGGCTTGGCCGGAATACTCATGACGAAAACGCCGCCCGCGGGCATCGCGGTGATCATGTTGCGCAGCGCCGTGGTTTGCGGACCGGCCGTCCATGCGTGCGGCACTTTGGCCTGTGCCGCAGCCGTTTCGAGGCCAGGCAACACGTCGAAATCGACGCCGGGTGCAACAACCAGCCGGTCGTAGGCATAGCGCGTGCCGCTCGCGAGCGTCACGGCACGGCCGACCGGGTCGATGGTCACCACCTCGCCCTTGACGATCTTCACGCCGTAGCGACTGGCCAGGTTGCCATAGCCGAACTGCAACGAATTGATGGTGCGCGAGCCGTTCAGCACCAGGTTGCTCATGATGCTGGAGGTATAGGCCGAGTCGCGCTCGATCAACGTGACATCGACCCCCGTGCCGCCCCAGAAGCGCAAATATTTGGCGACCGTGGCGCCGCCCATGCCACCGCCGATAACGACGACGCGCCCCTTGATGCCGGTAGTGGGGAACGCACTGGTAGTGGCCGTCCTGGTGCGCCTGTCGTCAGCTGCAGCCAAAGCACTCCAGCCGGCTGCCGTCAGCCCGATGCCGGCAGCGCCGGTCCATTTGATGAAATCTCTGCGTTTAACCATATCGAGTCACCTTTTAGCGTAGCGTTGCCAGATAAGTGGCAAGCAGTTTGATTTCGGCATCGGTATAGCCGCGCGCATGCATGTCCATCATCTTGGGTGGCGTCTTACGCTGCATCTCCTTCATTTCATTGTAGATTTCGCTGACCGACTCACCCCTGATCGAATCCACACCGCCGCTGCCATTGGTGCCATGGCACTGGAAGCAGTTGGAGGCGAGCAGGCGGCCAGGCGGCGGGGCGGTCGTCGTGGTCTGGGCGAAGGCGGGTGCCACGGCCAGGGCCAGCACCAGCCCTTGAAAGATTTTGCTTTGGTTCATGGAAGCTCCTTGGTCTTGTTTCCGGAATGCCGCACGCTGTCGCCACGGCCCTACGCGAACGCTCCTGGCGTGGTGTCCGCGAACCAAATCATCGTCATTCCGCGCCGCCGTCGCTACTGTCGCCACAACCCGACACTTTGACCTGGCACCACCTTGGCTTAGCATTGCAGCCGTGACCCTTTATCCGCGTTCATTCCTGCGCCTGATCCTGAGCGGCTGGCTATTGATAGCCCTGCCGCTGCTGCTCGCGATTGCCTTCGCCTCGGTCAGCCTGGCCCGTCTTTCCGCACGCAGCGAGGCCGCCTTGCAGCAGACGGCAGAGGCAACGCGACTCAGTTGGGAACTCGACGAGGATCTGCTCCTGATGGTGCGCATCCTGCGTCAGCACGAAGCGCTGCGCGACCCATCGTTGCTCGACGACTATGTCATAGCCCGCAATGAATGGCGAGAAAACGGCGCAGGGTTTGCGCGCGTTCCCCTGCTGGCATCGCTGTCTGGTCGCGTCAACGAGTTGCTGGTGCTGGAGGAGGCAGCGTATCACCAGCTCACGACGGATAACCAAGGCACCCAGGCCTTGCACGAGGCCCTGAGCGACATCAATCACCGCACCGTCGGGATCATCGGCGAAGTCGGCAAACTCACCGAAGCCGAACGCATGTCATTTCGCACCGAAGCGGAAACGCTGCAGCAGCAGTTGCTGATCGCCATGTCGCTGGCGTTGCTGATCGCCGCCGTGCTGTTCTGGTCAGGCCGACTCATCCTGGCGCAACTGCTGCAAGGCGTCGGGCGTGCCGTCAGCGCGCTTGGCAACAACCAGCTCGAGCAGAGTATCCGCCTCACTGGGCCGGATGACCTGCGCTGGATCGGCAAGCGTCTCGATTGGCTGCGCAGGCGCATGCTGGCCTTGCAGGACGAACGCAAGCGCATCCTGCGGCACATCTCCCACGAGTTGAAGACACCGCTCGCCGCCCTGCGCGAAGGCGCGAGCCAGCTCTCCGAAGGAATTGCCGGCCCGCTTTCCCCGCGCCAGGAGAAAATTGCCGGCATCATGCAGAACAACGTGCTGCGCCTGCAAGGTCTGATCGACGGTCTGCTCAAGTTGCAACAAACCGAGCATGTCCGGGAACGCATCGAGCGTGTGCCCTTGCGTCTCGACGAAATGATCGAGCAGATTCTCGCCACGCACAAGCTTGCGGCCCGTGACAAGCGGCTGCACATCACGGGCACGCTCGCACCGCTGACGGTAGCGGGTGGACACGAAGAAGTGACCACCATCATCGACAACCTGTTGTCGAATGCCATCAAATTTTCGCCGCCGCACGGCACGGTACGGCTCACGCTGACGCGCGACAAGCACTCCGCGGTTCTCGACGTCAAAGACGAAGGCCCCGGCGTGCCCGAAGCCGACCGCACAATGATTTTCGAGCCGTTCTACCGCAGCCCTGGCACGAAAAGCGTGGCCGGCGTCGGCCTCGGTCTGGCCATCGCGCGCGAATTTGCCTTGGCGCATCGCGGCTCGCTCGACTTCCTGGTTTCGGACGAGGGGGCACACTTCCGCGCCACCCTGCCGCTGGCAACCGACCCACCATGAGCGCGCGCCGTATTCTTCCGCTCGTGACGGCCATCCTTCTGCTGACCGGCTGTGCCGGCCTTCCCGGCGACGAGTCGCGCCAGCTGCGCGAGGAATCGCGCCTGTTGCGCGAGGAGTTGCGCAAGGCCGATGACACCCAGAAAAAGCTGCAAAACCAGCTGGCCGAACGCCAGCGCCAGTTGCGCGACGAGCAGCGCAAGGTCGAGGATCTGGAGCAAAAGCTGGAGGCATTGCGCGCGATCGACCGCGACACGCTCAACCGGGCGACGCGCCGATGAATCCCGCCAAGGCAATGGCGCGCATCCTGGTCGTGGACGACGACCCCGACCTGCTCGACCTGATCTCCATGCGGCTGACATCAGCCGGCTATGCGGTTGCGCTGGCAGCTTCCGGCGTCGAGGCGCTCGCCATTTTTCGCGCCGAGCGACCGCGCGTGGTCGTCACCGACCTGCGCATGGACGGCATGGACGGCCATGCGCTGTTCGAACGCCTGCACGCCGAAGCGCCGAGCGTTCCGGTCATCATCCTGACGGCCCATGGCACCATCCCCGATGCCGTTGCCGCCACGCAGCGCGGCGTGTTCAGTTTCCTCACCAAGCCCTTCGACGGACGGGAACTGCTGGCACGCGTTGCCGATGCGATCACGCTTTCGCCACCGATCGCGGCGGACCGCGGCAATGCCGCCTGGCGCAAGAACATCGTCACGACAGACGCGGTGATGGAGGAACTGCTGCGCAGCGCGCATCGCCTGGCTGAAGACGACCAGCCTTTGTTGCTGACGGGGCCGCGCGGCAGCGGCAAGGAACTGTTTGCCCGCACGATGCACGACAGCAGCCAGCGCGCCCGGCAATGCTTTCACATCTTGCGTTGCGGCACCGCGGCCGACAGCGACACGGAGGAGACGCAGTTTTCCGAAGCCCTCGCTGTCGGCCTTGGCGGCACCCTCTTCCTCGACGATGTTGGGCAACTTCCACCCACGCTGCAGGCGCGGCTCCTGCCGCTGGTCAGTGCGGCAGGCCTGTTCGGCACCAGGACCAGCGCCATACGCGTCATCGCCTCGACCTCGCAATCCCTCGACCCGGCGATCCGCTACGGCCGTTTCCGTGCCGACCTCTATTACAGTCTCAAGCGCAACACGCTGTCCTTGCCCGGCCTGGCTGAGCGGCACAAGGATATTCCCCTGCTGGTCGCGCATTTCTCTGCACAAAGGCAGCCGACGGAAACATCCACCGCTTCCGGCTTTTCTCCCGAGGCGCTGACGCTGCTGTGCGAAGCGCCATGGCCGGGGAACGTGCGGCAATTGCGCAACATCATTGAACAGGCACTTTCGCTGGCAGTCGTGCCGCAGGTTCCCGCCACGCTGGTGAAACGACTGCTGCATGAAGACAACGCCCGCGAGATGGCTGCGCTCGACGACGCCCGCAAGGCTTTCGAGTACGACTATCTCGTCCAGTTGCTCAAGGCGACTACCGGTAACGTCGCACAGGCGGCGCGCATTGCGCAACGCAATCGCACCGAGTTCTACAAGCTGCTCGCGCGGCATGCCCTGGACCCGGCATCTTTCAAGCAAGGCCGGGCATGAAGCCCACCTTTGCTGCGCATGAAGGAAATCAGGCCACGCCGTCAGTCCTGGTTTTCTGCCGCGTGTTCAGTCGAAGCTGATCGTATAAAAAAGATCCGCCGCCGGGGCGGCCCCCGCCTGGGTCTGGACGGAAAGCCGTTTGGTCAGGGCGTAATTGATTTTCACCAGCGTCCCCGCGCCGGCCAGTCCCTGCTCGAAGCTCAGGTAGGCACGCGAAGAAAGCCGCTTGCCCAGGGCCAGTACCGTGCCCTCCAACTCTCCGCCGCCTTTCAGGCTGATCTCTTCCAACCCCGCGGCATAGGCGATTTTCTGCTGCAACGTGACCGACTCGCCAGCGCCGAGCAGCGCCCCGGCCGCGGCCTGCAACGCATTGAACTCCTGCTTGCTGGTATCGTCGCCACCATGCCCCAGCACCAGCCAGGAAAGCTTCTGGTTGTCGGGAACCGTGGGGTTGGATACCAGCTTGACGCGTGGCGACTGTGCCGTGCCGCTGACGGCCACCCCGGCTTCGACGGGCTGGTTCTTGCGCAGGGCAATGATGTCGAGCCCGGGATTGTCCACCGGCCCCTGGAAATTGAAAATGCCGCGTTCGATTGCCAGGCGTTGGCCATACGCCGCGTAGGCGCCCTTGACCACCCGGATGCTGCCACGCGAGGTCGGCAAGCCGTCAGCCGTACCCGCCAGTTTGAGGGCGCCACCCAGCTGTGCATCCAGCCCCTTGCCCTTGATGTAGAAGTGATCGCCCAGATCCAGGTCCAGCGCGTAGTCAACGCTATAGGACGAACGCTCCTGCTTCACGCCGGTGGTCCGCCCGAGCACGACAACGTCAGCGCCGAGCGTCGGCGCGTCAGCTTTGGGCAATTCGATCAAACCCCGATCCGCCTTGAGCTTGGCCGCTATCTGCAAGGCCTTGCCGGCAAAGGAAACATCGCTTGTCCCGCTCAGGACAAGGTGACGGTCAGGACGCGCGAAGACTTCCAGCTTGTCGGCCTGCAGGGCCAGCTGCATGCTTGGCGCCCCAGCCGCCAACGCCAGTCGCCCCTGCCCGCTGAGCTTGCCGTCGCCACCACGCAGTTCCAGGCGGGTGAGCTTCACCTCCTGGCCGGCCAGTTCGGCTTCCAGACGGCCGTCCCGAAAACTCAGACCATGCTCCGGCAACGCCAGGGTGAAGCGCTCGCCGGACAGGGTGCCGGCCAGTTCCGGTTGCCCAAAACTTCCGGTCGCCTGCAGGTGTGCCTTTACCGCGCCATTGAAGTTCGCTGCGCCGCCGAAGAGCGGCTGCAACCAGGCGAGGGATGCGACAGACAGGTCGGCACTGCCCTGCAGCGGGGCATCGCCGGCAATGCCCCAGACACCGTCACGCAGCGAGAGCAGGCTTTCGGCATTGGCGCGCAGGCTGCCCAGGTGTATTCCGCTGGCTTCCAGCCGCCCCTGCAACCGGTTGCTCACCGCATCCAGGTTCACAGAAAATTGGCTCAAACCCAAAGTAGCCGGGGACTCGGTGGGCAGGGCTATGTCGCCACGCTCGCGCCACAGGGCGAGATGTCCATTCACGCTGTTGCGTGCAGCAAGCTGCCAGTCGCCACCCAGCACCAGGTCGGTCGTGAAGTCGGCGTCCGCGGCATCGGGCCCCTGGAGATAGGCGAGCGGCAGCCCAGAGAACTCGCCGCGGCTGGCGATCTGGCCGGCATCGTAGGCCAGTTCGTGGAAGACCAGCTTGGCGCCGGCCAGGTCGAAACGGGCATTGCCGAGCAGCAAGCGTTGCCGGGCCACTTCCACTGCCAGTTTTGCCGGCGCCTTGAGTACAAAGGCATGGCGCCCGCGATTGGCCAGTTCCGTCACCTGACCGGCCCACCCGGAGGCATCGGACCAGCCGCCCTGGAAGCGACTGTCGATATCCACAGCGGCATTCTTCGCGAGGAATTGCAACGTGTGCTGACTGCGCGTTCCCTGCGCCTGCACGCTGGCTCGCTCAAGGCGCAGTTGCGGCGTGACCAGCCCGCGCACACTGGCATCCAGTTCAAGTTGCCCCGCTACACCCTGCTCCAGCCGGCCCTTGGCCCGCAGGCTGGCGACGCGATACTGCTTGCGCCAGGACAGATTATCGAGCTGGGCGTCGATATTTCCGGATAGTGCGGCAAAGCGCCCTGCCAGCGTTCCCGTGGCATGTCCCTTGCCACCCAGTTGCGGGTCCAGGGCAGACAGGTTTTCCGCCGCCAGCTTGAAGTCGAGACGGTCGTCAGGCCCGCCCAGGGCACCTTGCGCTTCAAGCCGGTTGTCGGCCAGCCGCAGCAGCAACTGGCTATTCCAGATGCGCTGGGGCGAAACGTTCAGCTTGCCCTGGCCGGACAGCGGCTGATGCCGCAGCTGACTGTCAGCGATGGCAAATTCCAGCGCAGCCTGCGGCCCGGCTGCGAGACTGCCTGAGCCGGAAAATGTCGCATTGAGCCGTGCGACAGGATAGTCGCCAAAATCGGCCGGATTGAAATTTTGCAGCGTACCGGC
This sequence comes from Rhodocyclaceae bacterium, assembly GCA_013791905.1. Classification (GTDB taxonomy): domain Bacteria; phylum Pseudomonadota; class Gammaproteobacteria; order Burkholderiales; family Rhodocyclaceae; genus Sulfuricystis. The sequence goes on from VMSX01000011.1 coordinate 169,130, forward strand.
CAGCTTGAAAGGCTGCGGGCCTGGCAGTGCCAGCGTGCCTTGCAGGGCGAGCTTGCCAGCGGCGGACTCGACAGTCGCCGCGCGCAGTTCAATCGTCTCATCCCGATGCAGCGCATCAAGATGGAGCCGAAAGCCTTGATAGCGCAGATCGGCCACCAGTTGCTGCAGCTCCGGTTGCGCGCTCAGGCGCATGTCGCCGGCAAGTTGCAGGGGGTGCAGCTTGCCGTGGATGTGCTGGGGATTGAAGCGCACCGTGTTCAGGACCAGCTGCAGCTGCTGATCCTTGAGCTGGCCGCTGCCGGAAAACCTTCCGGCAGCGGCCATGTCGAGATCCAACGCACTCAGTTCAAGCTGATCGAGTGTGCCGGCAAACCGGGTGGATAGTTCGCGCAGCGGCAGGCGGGCTTGATCCAGCGGGCCGGGCAGCTCGTTCCAGAGCCGCAGCATGCCAGCCAGGCCAGCCGCGCCCTGTCGCTCTACGCTGATGTCCGCACCAATCACGGCTTTGGGCAAGTCCTGGCGCAGCAGCGCGGGATTGATGCCGTTTGCCTTGATGTGCGCCCTGGCAAGGGGAAATGCCTCGAACGGCGTGAGCGTGGCATCAAGCGCCACCTGACCGCCCAAGGCATTTGCCGTGGCCTTGAGCAGGAGTTGCCTTAAATCGCCTGTGGCCTCTGCCGTGGCACGGTAGGGCACGCCTGCATCCTGCTGCAGGCTGGCCTGCCCCTTGACCATGAACGGCTGGGCATCGCCCAGCACCAGTTCGGCCGAGCCCTGCCCCCACGCGCTGGCGATGCTGCGCAGGCTCAGTGTGTAGCTGTCGGCAGATTTATCCACGGCGAGGTCAATGCCGCGCAACACATGTTCCTTGCCCGCGCTAACGATCACGACCCGCTCCACCGTCACGGCAGGCGCTGAAAATCTCAGCGGCAACTGCAATATTTCCGGCAATTGGGCCGGCTCCGCACTTGGCTTGAGCTCGGTAATCCGCAGTTCCTCAAGCGCCAATCGTTCGAACTGGATGTGCTGCCTGATGAGCTGGAGGGGAGCCCAGTCGAGGGCGATCTTTTTCACCTCGAAGCGCTGTTCTTCGCTTTGCACGCTGAGTGCTTCAATGCGCAACGGGCCATACAGGGAGCCGGAAACCGCCTGCAGCGTGAGCCTGCCGTCACTCAGGCGCTCGGCCTGGCGGGCACCCATTTGCAGCGCCGCTTCCGTTCCCAGCAGCCAGGCCAGCAAGCCGGCGAACGCCAGCAATGCCAACAGCACGCGCATTGCCCAAACGGCGATTTTTTTGGGGAGGGCAGATGACATCAAAAGCCGAACCCGACTGAAAAGTGCAGGCGCAGTTCCCGGGTATTTTCGCCATAGGCAAGGTCGAGGTTGAGCGGCCCGACCGGACTCTTCCAGCGCACGCCGACACCGACACCATAAACGGGTGTCAGGTCGCGCAGCGAATCCGCGGCATTGCCCGCATCGACGAAAGCAGCCGTCCCCCACTGGCCCGTCAGCCAGTGGACATATTCGGCACTGGCCACCGCCAGGTAGCGGCCGCCCACGACAGCACTGCCTGCGGTGATGCCGAGGCCTTGATAGGCATAACCGCGCACGGTCTGGTCACCGCCGGTGCGAAACAGGTAGTCGGAGGGAATGCCATCGCGCGACCTGGCGGCAACCGCACCCAGTTCGCCGCGCAGGATCAACTGGCCGCGTTCGCCAAGCGGGTGAAAGTACACGCCACGACCATGGCCGCGCAGAAAATCCTGATCCGAAAGCAGCGCCCGCGCCGCAACGTCCGTCTGAAAACTGAACAGATAGCCGCGCGTCGGATACAGCAGGTGATCGACATTGCGCAGCGTCCATGCATAGAAGGGGCTCAGCGCGGCACGGTTATCACTTGGTGCGCCGGCAAGCATTTGTCTTTCAGTCAGATAGCGCAGGCCATAGGTAGATTCCGTTTTTCCTTTGACGAAGCTGCGCTTGGCGCCCAGGCTCAGCTTTTCCGTGATTTCGCCCTCGATGTCAGTCCGTTCGACCAAGGCGTTGATACTGTCGCGGGAGCCATCCGCGGCCATCGGCCATTGCAGGTCACCACCAAAGGACTGGCGCTTTTGTTCGAGCTTGATTGCGCCGCCCAGTCGCCAGGCGCGGTCGAACAGATTCAGGTCGCGGTAATCCATCTGCCCCCGGGCACCGGTGTCGGTGCTCACGCCGATGCCGAAGCCCAGTTTCCGCGATGGATTTTCGGCCACTTCGACCTGGATCGGCACGCGCATCGGCTGCGCGGGATCACTGGCCACACCAACGGTAGCGCTCGCGAAATATGGACTGTCCTGCAGGCGCGACTGCAGTTCCAGCAATTTGGCCTGCGCGTAGGGTTCGCCCGCCACAATGGGATTGATGCGCTGAACCAGGCTGGCGGGATAACGGTTCAACCCCTGGATCGCCAGGCTGCCGAAGGTAAAGGCGGGGCCGCTGTCAATGATGAGCTGCAGTTCAACCGTATCGGCCTCCGGATCGACCGTGGCCCGACTGCTGGCAATAGTCGCGGCCGGATATTGATCCAGCAACAGGGCCTTGAGCGCATTGCGCTTGGCCGCTTCCCAGTCGTCCTGACGAAACACTGCAGCGGGGCGCAGACTCCACTCGGAGCGCATCTTTTCTAACATGACCTGGCTTTGCGGTGAGCCGTCGGCAAAGGCACCCGTCACCTGAAGGTCGAAAGCTGTCACCCGCGCCGGCTTGCCTGGATCAACGGCAAGGGAAACCTCCCATCTGCCATCCTTGTCCTGATGTTCAATTTCGGCTTCGATGCGCGGCGAAAAATACCCCTCGGTGGCGAGAAAACCACGAATCTGCTGCGGCGTCATCCTGACCAGCCGCCGCAACTGCGCCTCGCTCATGCGGTCGTTGCCCTGCCAGCGATAGAGATCCAGATTCTCCACCAGCAATTTGCGCTGATCTTCAGGCACCTTGAGCGTGATGTCATATTCAAGGCTGGCCGGCGCGTCGGCCGCACGCGCGACTTGCGCCGTGGCCAACAACGCCAGGCAACAACCCCACGCCAGACCAGCCAGTGCCGACAACCTCATGGAGTCTTATTGCCAATCCGGCGCAAGAGCTCCCACACCGGGATCGCGGCCAGACCACCGACCATCCCGGCCAGATAGCTGGGCATGACGAAGTCGAAAGCCATGAACCACAGGCGTCCCCCCGCAAAACTGGCGACCAGCATGGCGATGACCGTAACGATGAGTTTGTGCCATAGCTTCATGTATTGTTTTCCTTCATTCGAATCGGCATACGCCTTTTGTAGCAAATAAGGGCGCAAGCCGCAGTTCCAAGCCATTCGGGGATTCAATCAGGCAGGTCCGGCCGTTGGTAGAATGCGCTCCCATGTTGAGCATATTCCTGACCCGTTGGCACTCTGCATTGCGCTGGTGGCGCTGATCGCCTGCGCCAGTGGTTTCTTCATGCGCCGGGGCCATCCCGGATAGCCGGGAAACAAGCCTTCTACCGCACAAAACCGTACAAAATAAGAGTTAGGACATTTTATGCTGCTGATGATCGACAACTATGACTCCTTCACCTACAACCTCGTTCAATATTTCGGCGAACTGGGCGAGGACGTGCGCGTGTTTCGCAACGATGCCATCACGCTAAAGGAAATCGCCGCCATGCGGCCGGCGCGGCTGGTGATCTCACCCGGCCCCTGCTCACCGAAAGAGGCGGGCATCTCGGTGGCGGCGATTCAGGAATTCGCCGGCAAGCTGCCGATCCTCGGCGTCTGCCTCGGCCATCAGAGCATCGGCTATGCCTTCGGCGGCGAAATCATCCATGCGCAGAAGCTCATGCACGGCAAGCTGTCTCCGGTGCATCACCTGAACACAGGAGTGTTCGCCGGCCTGCCCAATCCCTTCACCGCCACGCGCTACCACTCGCTGGCGATCCGGCGCGATACCCTGCCTGCCTGCCTCGACATCACCGCCTGGACCGATGACGGCGAGATCATGGGCGTGCGGCACAAGGAATTTGCGGTACAGGGCGTGCAGTTCCATCCCGAATCCATCATGACCGAGCATGGCCACGCCATGCTGAAAAACTTCTTGCAGGGCTGAGCCGTCGGCCGGATAATAGCCATCTAGATAGCCATTTCGGAGAATGCTATGGACAGGACTTGTTCGATCGCAGAAGCGCGTAACGATCTTTCCGGCGTTGTCCGCGAAGCGGAAGCTGGCCGACCGGTGACGTTGTCGCGGCGCGGACGGCCGGTCGCGGTCATCGTTTCCACGCGTGACTATGCGCGCGTCGCCGACAGCCGGCGGACCGTGGCCGAAGCCATCGATGAATTCCGCGACCGGCACGCCGCCGCGCTCGCCGATGAAAACTGGCTGCCGGAACGCGACCAGTCGCCGGGAAGAGCGCCTTGGCAGCCCTGAGCACAGCTTTGAGCTATCTGCTCGATACCAACATCCTTTCCGAAGCCACGCGCACCACGCCGGATGCTGGTGTCTTGTCACGCCTGCGGCGGGCTGGAGAGCGCCTAGCCACCTCCGCCATCACCTGGCATGAACTGCATCATGGCCTGGCTCTGTTGCCCGCCTCCCGCAAACGCGAGGCCATCGCCGCCTATCTCGATGGGCTGCGGCAAGCTGAACTGGCGATCCTGCCCTATACCGCCGAGGCAGCGGAATGGCATGCAAGCGAACGCTCCCGCCTCGCCGCCAAGGGTTTGACGCCGCCATTCGTTGACGGCCAGATTGCCGCCATCGCCCATACCAACAAGCTGACGCTGGTTACCCGCAACGTCGGCGATTTCAAACATTTTTCCGGCCTGAAAATCCAGAACTGGTTTTCCGGCAACTGATTTGGAGACATAGTCATGATCACAGCCCAGGAGGCGCTCCAGCGCACCATCGAACACCGCGAAATCTTCCATGACGAGATGCTGCATCTGATGCGGCTGATCATGGCCGGCGAAATCACGCCGGTGATGACCGCGGCCATCCTTACCGGCCTGCGCGTCAAGAAGGAAACCATCGGCGAGATCGCCGCCGCCGCCAGCGTGATGCGCGAGCTGTGCACCAAGGTCGAGGTGCCGGGCAATAATAATTTTGTCGATATCGTCGGCACCGGCGGCGACAGTTCGCACACCTTCAATATCTCTACCGCGACTGCCTTTGTTGTCGCGGCGGCCGGCGGCACGGTCGCCAAGCATGGCAACCGCAGCGTCTCGTCGAAATCCGGCTCGGCCGACGTGCTCGAAGCGCTCGGCGCGAAGATCGACCTGCAGGCGCCGCAGGTGGCGAAATGCATCCAGGCCATCGGCATGGGCTTCATGTTCGCGCCCAACCACCACCCGGCGATGAAGAACGTCGGCCCGGTGCGCCGCGAAATGGGCGTGCGCACCATCTTCAACATCCTCGGCCCGCTCACCAATCCGGCCGGCGCGCCCAACACGCTGATGGGCGTGTTCCACCCCGATCTGGTCGGCATCCAGGTGCGCGTGATGCAGTTGCTCGGCGCAAATCATGTGCTGGTCGTGCATAGCCAGGACGGCATGGACGAAATCTCCCTCGGCGCCGCCACGCTGGTCGGCGAACTGAAGGATGGCAAGGTCACCGAATATGAAATCCATCCGGAAGACTTCGGCCTGGCGATGGTCTCCAACCGCAGCCTGAAAGTATCCGATCCTGCCGAATCGCAGCTCATGCTGCTCGCTGCCCTGGAAAACCAGGAAGGCCCGGCGCGCGAGATCGTCGTGTTCAACGCCGGCGCGGCCCTCTACGCTGCCAACCTCGTCGCCGACATCGGCGCCGGCATCGACATGGCCCGCCAGACCATCGAAAGCGGCGCGGCACGCAAGAAGGTCGATGAGTTTGTCGCCTTCACCAACAAAGTATGAGCGACATCCTCGACAAGATCCTCGCGGTCAAGCGCGAGGAAGTCGCCGCAGCACAGGCTGCAAAACCGCTCGCGACTGTTCGCACGGAAGCTGAAGCTCAACCCGCCCCGCGCGACTTCGTCGGCGTAATCCGGGCAAAAGTCGGCGTGACCGAAGGGAATCCCCTTTTTGGGACTGGTGGGACGGCGATCATTGCGGAAATCAAGAAAGCCAGCCCGTCGAAAGGCGTGATCCGCCCCGACTTCCACCCCGCCGCAATCGCCGCCGACTACGCACAGCACGGCGCCGCCTGCCTGTCAGTGCTCACTGACCGTCAATTCTTTCAGGGCGCCCCGGAATATCTCCAGGCTGCCCGCGCCGCCTGCACCCTGCCGGTGCTGCGCAAGGACTTCATGATCGACCCGTATCAGGTCTATGAAGCCCGCGCGATGGGTGCCGACGCCATCCTGCTGATCGTCGCCGCGCTCGACGACACGCAGATGCAGGAACTCGAAGAACTCGCCCACGGCCTCGGCATGGCGGTACTGGTCGAGAGCCACGACGCCGGCGAACTCGACCGCGCGCTCAAACTCAAGACCCCGCTGATCGGCATCAACAACCGCAACCTGCGCACATTCGAAGTCAGCCTCGACACCACACTCGCGCAGCTTTGCCGCATCCCCGCCGACCGCATCGTCGTCACCGAATCGGGCATCCACTCGACCGCCGACGTCGCGCTGATGAAGCAGCATGGCGTCAACGCCTTCCTCGTCGGCGAAGCCTTCATGCGCGCGCCCTCGCCCGGTGCCGAACTGGCGCGGTTGTTCGGCTTCTAGCCGCCGAGCCAACTATCAGCGCCATCCCGCCAGCGCCGACTTTTACCGCGAAGGAAACACCATGGTCCTGCTCGAATTCTCCATGTCGCCCATGAGCCAGGGGGAAAGTGTCAGCCCCTATGTGGCCCGCTCGCTCGACATCATCGACAAGAGTGGCCTGCCCTACCAGCTGACGCCGATGGGCACCATCATCGAAGGCGAATGGGCCGAGGTCATGGCCGTCGTCACCGCCTGCTTCGAGGCGATGCGCAGCGATTGCGGCCGCATCGGCACCAGCATCAAGATCGACTATCGCGCCGGCCCTGCCAGCCGCATGCAGTCGAAGATCGACGCAGTCGAAACCAGGCTCGGTCGCAAGCTCTCCACCTGAGCGACGGCGCCGCAATGGCCATGGTCGGCTGCAGTCATCACCCTGTGGCCTAGCTGAAACATCCGCATTTGCAATCCTGACTATGCATTGGAGTAATTTCTCATGACCCCGATTCACGTCGAAGTCGCCATCATTGGTGCAGGCACCGCTGGTCTGGTCGCCTACCGGGCCGCGCGAGCCCATACTGATTCAGTGTTATTGATTGAAGGCGGCGTCTATGGCACCACGTGCGCCCGCGTCGGTTGCATGCCCAGCAAATTGCTGATTGCCGCAGCTGAAGCTGCGCATCAAGCGCGCCATGCCGATCCCTTCGGCGTGCGGGTTAAAGATGTAGTCGTTGACGGCGCAGCGGTGATGGCCAGGGTGCAAAGTGAACGGGACCGCTTTGTCGGATTCGTGCTGAAGTCGGTTGATTCCCTTCCGCAAGTCGACCGTCTAATGGCAAAGGTCAGCTTTAAGGATGCCAATGCCCTGCTGACCGAGCAGGGCCAGTCGATTCACGCCCAGCGCATCGTCATCGCCACCGGCAGCATTCCGGTTCTGCCGCCGCTGTTGCAAGGAATAAAAACGCATTTGCTGACCAACGAAAACATATTCGATTTGCCAACCTTGCCGAAGAGCCTGGTGGTATTTGGCCCGGGGGTGCTCGGGATGGAACTGGGCCAGGCGATGAGTCGACTGGGAGTGAAGGTCAAAATGTTCGGCATCGGCGGAAGTGTTGCTGGCATTCGTGATCCGGAGATTCGCGACTACGCCAATCAGGTTTTCAATGAAGAGTTCTACCTGGATGCGTCGGCACAGGTGAAATCAGTCACGGAGACTGCCACCGGGGTCGATGTTCATTACCTGCATCGGGACGGCACCTGGCAAACCGAGCAATTCGATTATGTGCTGGCGGCGACCGGTCGTGCACCGAATATCGCCGGATTGGGATTGAAGAACTCCGGACTGCAGCTGAATGAACGTGGCGTGCCGCTGTTTGACCGCCTCACCCTGCAGTGCGGCAGCAGCCCGATCTTTATCGCCGGCGACGCCAGCAACGAGATTCCCCTCTTGCACGAAGCTGCCGATCAGGGGCGCATTGCCGGCGCGAATGCCGGGCGTTATCCCGACGTGCAAGCGGGCTTGCGACACACGCCGCTGGCCGTGGTGTTCACCGAACCGCAAGTGGCAACGGTCGGATTCAATCTGGACCAGTTGAACCAGCACTTCAAGGATCGCTTCGCCACGGGACGGGTGTCCTTCGAGGACCAGGGGCGCAGTCGCGTCATGCTGCGTAACAAAGGGATTCTGAAAATCTATGCCGAGCAGGGCAGCGGCCTGTTTCTGGGAGCGGAAATGTTCGGCCCGGCCGCCGAGCATATCGGGCACCTGCTGGCTTGGGCGGCGCAAAATCGCATGACGGTGTCCAAAATGCTGGAAATGCCCTTCTATCATCCGGTCATCGAAGAGGGGTTACGCACCGCTCTAAGCGACCTGAACCATTCCCTGCACATCGACTCTGAAGTGATAGAGCAGTGCATGGATTGCGGGCCCGGCGCCTGAATCTGCCAACCGTGAAACAATCGATGGACCGATACATAATTCCCCAGACAACGAGAAAACAGGAGAGCACCATGCAGGTCCTAATCAATACCGACCATAACATCGAAGGTTACGAGGCGCTGACTACTCACCTCAAAGGCTTAGTAGAGAGCGCCATGAACCGGATCAGCGCTCATGTCACGCGGGTTGAATGCCATCTGACTGATGAGAATGGCCACAAGAGCGGCGGGAACGACAAGCGCTGTGTGATGGAAGCCCGTCTCCAGGGTCATCAGCCCATAGCTGTCACTCACCACGCAGCGACCGTGCACCAAGCCGTCGACGGCGCTGCACAAAAATTGACCCGACTGGTCGAGAGCACGATCGAGCGACGGCGCGATCACAACAATCAAACGCCTCCCCCCGCCCAGGAGCCGCAAATTCCGGAGGACTGACGAGCGACACTCGGCAGGGCAGGTCTGCGAACGTCCCGAGGCAACGGGGCGCCTGCCCGATGTCATGGCGCGTGCGTGCCATGACGCATGGCAGACACCGGGAACGGCGTCTATACTGCATGCCATGCAAATCGAATTGCCAGGGCTGCACTTGGGTCCGTCACACCGGCGCAGGCCGGTGTCCAGCTTGTTGATTTTTCATGGATTCCGGCCTGCGCCGGAATGACGACATCCCCTTAGGGAAAACCTATCGACATGATTGACACACCCAACTGGACGGATAGGTACCGGAAGGTCGAAGATGGTCGTGCGACAACAACTCGTGTTGTTAGTTAATCAAGGAGGTAACACCATGTCCGAAAACAAATGTCCGTTTGTACACAAAGCCGGTAGCGGCACCTCGAACCAGGATTGGTGGCCGAACCAGCTGCACCTCGAAATCCTGCACCAACATACCCCCGCATCCAGCCCGATGGGCGAGGACTTCAACTACGCCGAGGAATTCAAGACCCTCGACCTCAAGGCCGTGAAGAAAGACCTCACCGCCCTGATGACCGACTCGCAAGAGTGGTGGCCCGCGGATTACGGCCACTATGGGCCTTTCTTCATCCGCATGGCCTGGCACAGCGCCGGCACCTACCGCACCGGTGACGGCCGCGGCGGCGCCGGCCACGGCAACCAGCGTTTCGCCCCGCTCAATAGTTGGCCCGACAACGTCAGCCTCGACAAGGCGCGCCGGCTGCTGTGGCCGATCAAGCAAAAATACGGCAAGAAAATCTCCTGGGCCGACCTGATCATTCTTGCCGGCAACGTCGCCATGGAATCGATGGGCTTCAAGACCTTCGGCTTTGCCGGCGGGCGCGAGGACATCTGGGCGCCGGAGATCGACGTCTACTGGGGCAATGAAGAAAAGTGGCTGGACGACAAGGCCCGCTTTGCCGACGGACGCGACCTCGAGAACCCCCTCGCCGCCGTTCAGATGGGCCTGATTTACGTCAATCCGGAAGGCCCTGGTGGCCAACCCAATACGCTCGAATCCGGCCGCTTGGTACGCGAGACCTTCGCGCGCATGGCGATGAACGACGAAGAAACGGTGGCGCTCACCTGCGGCGGCCACACCTTTGGTAAATGCCACGGCGCCGGTCCGGCCACGCACGTGGGGCCGGAACCCGAAGCCGCGCCCATCGAACAACAGGGGCTGGGCTGGAAGAGCAGCTTCAAGAGCGGCAAGGGTGGCGACACGATCAGCAGCGGCCTGGAAGGTTCCTGGACGCCGACGCCGACCAAGTGGGACATGAGCTATCTGGATGTGCTGTTCGGCAACGATTGGGTGAATTCCAAGAGCCCGGCAGGTGCCTGGCAGTGGACGCCGAATCGGGCGACGGACAGCAATATGGCCCCGGCCGCGCACGATGCCTCGAAAAAGGTGCCGATCATCATGACCGATGCGGACATGGCGATGCGCATGGACCCGATCTATGAGCCGATTGCACGGCGCTTCCACAAGAATCCGGATGAATTCGCCGACGCCTTCGCCCGCGCCTGGTTCAAGCTGACCCACCGCGACATGGGACCGAAGTCGCGTTATCTCGGCCCCGAAGTGCCTGCGGATGACCTGGTCTGGCAAGACCCCATTCCCGCCGTCGATCACAAGCTGATCGACGAGAAGGACATCGCCGCCCTCAAGGCCAAGGTCCTGGCATCCGGGCTGAGCGTTGCGGAGCTGGTCTCTACAGCCTGGGCCTCGGCGTCGACGTTCCGCGGTTCCGACAAGCGTGGCGGCGCCAACGGCGCGCGCATCCGTCTTGCGCCGCAAAAGGATTGGGCAGCCAACCAGCCGAAGCAACTGGCCAGCGTACTGGGCAAGCTCGAAGGTATTCAGCGTGAGTTCAACGCTGGCGGCAAGAAGGTCTCGATGGCCGACCTCATCGTGCTGGCCGGCTGCGCCGGTGTCGAAGCTGCGGCAAAGAAAGCGGGCCAGGCAGTGACAGTACCGTTCACGCCGGGTCGCATGGACGCCACGCAGGAACAGACCGATACGGAAGCCTTCAGCGTGCTCGAACCGATCACCGATGGCTTCCGCAACTACCAGAAGGCCAAATACTCCGTCGCGGCCGAGGAGTTGCTTCTCGACAAGGCGCAGTTGCTGACGCTCAGCGCGCCCGAGATGACGGTGCTGGTCGCTGGCATGCGCGCGCTGAACGCGAATGTCGGCCAGTCCAAGCACGGCGTCTTCACCAAGCAGCCGGGGGCACTCACCAACGACTTTTTCATCAACCTGCTCGACATGGGCACGACCTGGAAGCCCGTTTCCGACGCCGGGGACGAGTTCGAAGGGCGTGACCGCAAGACCGACGCAGTCAAATGGACCGCCACCCGCGTCGATCTGGTCTTCGGTTCGAACTCCCAACTCCGGGCCATCGCAGAAGCCTATGCGTGCGGCGACGCGCAGCAGAAGTTCGTGCAAGACTTCGTGGCAGCCTGGAACAAGGTGATGAACCTGGATCGCTTCGACCTAGCGTAATCCGCGCAGACGGGACTTAACCGTCCCACATCGCGCAGCCTCGACCTGACATTGGCTTATGCCGAATCAGGTTGGGGTTGCGCGATTTTTTTGTCTACAGCAAGCAGGTGGCTGGCTCTATGTCTACCACTTGCGGTTACTGAGGAAAAGTCGGCGCTGGCGGGACGGCGGCTCCGCCTAGTATCCACCGCTACGCAACAGATTTTACAGATTATCCTTACTGCTCATCCGCTGGCTCTTCCGGCGGCGGCCCGCCGATCAGGTTGATCTTGTCCTGTTCCGACACCCGCAAGACAAAGCTGTTGCCGGCGGCCTGCTTGGCCAGCCAATCGGTCGGCGTGTAGATCGTCGGGCTGATGCTGCGGCCCAGGCGTTCTTCCACCGGCAACAAACGCTCCACCACGTCGCCGTAACCGAGGTTCTCGCCGATCAGCATCAGGTCGATATCGCTGCCGGCATGCTCGTTGCTCTTGGCGATTGAACCGAAGACGAATGCCCACACCAGCTGACCCGCCAAGGGTGCCAAGGAGGTACGCAAAGCCTCGCCGATGCCAAAAGTCTTGCGCACGATGCCCAGCAGCTCGCCATAGATCGGGCATTCCGGGTTGGCCTGATAGTGGGTCTGGTTGCCCTGACGGTTCAGGGTCAGAATGCCGGCCCTTTGCATGCGGTCCAGCTCGCGCATCAGGCTGCCCTTGCCGACCTGTGCCCAACGGGCAATCTCGTTGGCGTAAAAGCTCTGATCCGGCTTGCCATACAGCAGACCCAGCACCTTCTGTTGGGTGGCGGTAAACAAGGCATCGCTGAGCGGGATGGTCAGCATGGAGTTTTCAATAAGTCCCAAAATGGGAATGATAGTTCCCTTTTTGGGACTTATCAAGTTATCCGTCCATCACAGCGCTTTGATATCGGTGGCAGGAGGCCGACCGCCGATAAATTCTCGGCTCAGGCCGGTCAGGCAGACTTTGAGACCGAGGGGAATGCAATCTGACCTGCTGGTTCTCGGCCTGAGCCGGCGTAGTGATTCCTACCGAGTGATGTCAGCTATATGTTCGTGCTTAGGATGGGGAGTTGAACGATCATATTTTCAATCTTTCACCCTGAGCGCTCGTAACAATCATTTAGGTATTGGTTAGGAAAGTCTGTAACTCATTGATTGATATTATTTCATCACTCGCTTATGATAGTGAGTAATTTTACTCATTAGTGTAATTTCAATGATTCCATCCTACCAACGCCCCGAAACCGAAACGCTGCAAGAACGGCTACGCGAGCTGCCGCGATTTCTGATCGTTGTCGCTGGCCCACGCCAGGTTGGCAAAACGACATTGGTGCGCGGCGTACTTGCAACCTATCCGCCGGAACGTTATTCCTTCGTCGCCGTGGATGCTCCGGATGATGCTTTCTTGGCAAGCGCCGATCCAACTTCTACGACTACCAGGCACCAAGTGGCGGCGCCCCGCGACAGCGCTTGGTTGATCGACATCTGGCAACGAGCAAGAACAGCGGCGAAGGGAAGCGGGGATGGCCACATTCTTGTCCTCGACGAAATCCAAAAGATTCCGCGCTGGTCCGATACCGTGAAAGGCTTGTGGGATGGCGACCGCGCCGAGGGGCTGGCGCTGCACGTCGTCTTGCTCGGCTCGTCGCCGCTGCTGATGCAGCAGGGCATGAGCGAAAGCCTTACTGGCCGCTTTGAGGTAATCCACCTCACCCATTGGTCTTTCCGAGAAATGGTCGATGCCTTTGACTTCGATCTGGAGGACTACCTCTATTTTGGTGGCTATCCCGGCAGCGCCCCCCTGATCCGTGATGAACCGCGCTGGCGCAATTACGTCAATACTGGCCTGATCGAGCCAAGCATCGAAAAAGACATTCTGATGATGACGCGGGTCGACAAGCCCGCGCTGCTGCGCCAGCTGTTTCATCTCGGCTGCCGCTACTCGGGGCAGGAACTTTCCTACACGAAGATGATGGGCCAGTTGCAGGATGCGGGAAACACCGTGACACTGGCCCACTACCTCGAACTGCTCGGTAACGCCGGTTTGATCCGTGGTCTGCAGAAGTACGCCGGACAACACCATCGCCGCCGTTCCTCATCACCCAAACTCAACGTGCTGAACATGGCACTGATGTCGGCCGGTTCCGGTTACACGAAAGCCGAAGCCCAGGCCGACCGCAGCTATCGCGGCCGCGTAGTGGAGAGCGCTGTCGGCGCACACCTGCACAACACGGCGACGTCGGACTGCCGCCTCCATTACTGGCGAGACGGTACCAACGAGGTGGATTTCGTCCTCGAACGCGGACAACGACTCGTTGCCATCGAAGTAAAAAGCGGTGCCGTGCCGGCACAACTGCACGGCCTTGATGCCTTCGAGCGCGAATTCGGCACCTGCCGCCACCTGTTGATCGGCCACGGTGGCATCCCTCTGGCCGAGTTCCTTTCCTATCCGGCGGAACACTGGTTTTGAGCCAAGTCGTCGATCCCAACCTGCTGGTGCCGCGTACCTGCACGACGCGCAACGAGCAAAACGGCGAACGCAAATGCCAGCCGCTGGAGGACTTTCGCCCCGTGCCGGCCTTTGTGCTGCTGGGCGACCCCGGTGCCGGCAAGACCAAATCGTTCGAGCGCGAGGCGGCGGCCACCGGCGGCCATTACCTCCGGGCGCGCACCTTCGCCACCCTCGAACCTAGCCCGCAACTTGCCGATAAGACGCTATTCATCGACGGCCTCGACGAAATGCGCGCGGCCGGTGGTGACGGCCGCACACCGCTGTACCAAGTGCGGCAGCATCTTGACCGCCTCGGTCGCCCGGCCTTCCGACTTTCATGCCGCGAGGCCGACTGGTACGGCGACAGCGACAGCGCCGCCCTGCTGGAGGTAGCGCCCGGCGGCTCGCTCGCCGTCCTGCACCTTGATCCGCTGAGCGACGCCGACATCGCCTTGCTGCTCGCACACAAGTTCGGTCGCACCGATCCGGCGGATTTCGTCCGTCAAGCCGAGCGCCACGGACTGGCCGACTTGCTACGCAATCCGCAGACGCTAACTCTGTTGGCTCGCGCTGTTGGCGAAACTTGGCCCGACGGCCGCCGCAAAACCTACGAACTCGCCTGCCAGCATCTGGCGCGGGAACTCAACCCGGAGCGCCGTGCGGCGACACGCGCCAATGCGCCAACAACAGACGCCCTGCTCGGTGCGACAGGCTTCCTCTGCGCCGTGCAACTGCTCGCGGGCATTGCCGGCTTTGCTCTTGACGATGAAGCGGTAGACGATCAGCACGCCCTTTGGCGCGAGCTTTTCCTTTCCCGCGACATGCCATTGCTGGACGCGCTGACCAGCGGCCTGTTTCAGCGCGACGAACTCGAACAACAGCGTATCCCCGTCCATCGCAGCATCGCCGAATTCCTCGGCGCGCGATATTTGGCAGCGCTGATCGACACCCAAGGTTTGCCGCTTGGTCGCGTCGTTGCGCTGATGGCTGGCGAGGACGGTGGCATCGTGCCCGA
Source organism: Rhodocyclaceae bacterium (assembly GCA_013791905.1). Taxonomy (GTDB): domain Bacteria; phylum Pseudomonadota; class Gammaproteobacteria; order Burkholderiales; family Rhodocyclaceae; genus Sulfuricystis. Next base: position 184,230 of record VMSX01000011.1, read on the forward strand.
CCTGCGCGGCTTGGCCGCCTGGCTCGCCGTGCATTGCCGCAGCGCGCGTGCTGAACTCGTCGAGCGCGATCCGCTCGGTGTCGTGCTCTATGGCGACGTGCGCGATTTCCCGACTGACGATAAGCGCCGTGTACTCTCTGCCTTGCGGAGCGAGGCAGAGGGCTACGCAAATTTCCGCTTTCAGGACTGGGCTGCCGCGCCATTCGGTGCCCTGTCCGCGCCGGACATGGTGCCAATGTTTCTGGAACTGCTTGCTTTACCCTCGCGCAAAGAATCGGACATAGCGCTGCTCGACTGCGCGCTGGATGCACTGCACTACGGACCGCCGCTGGTCGACTTGGCCACGGATGCAACCAGGCTTGAATTCCTTCTCGACGCAGCCGCGCGCGACGCCAGCTATCCTGAGCACATCCGCCACTCTGCCCTGAAGATTCTGCTGCGCGACCTGCCGCGCAACGCCACTCGCCTTGTTGCCATTGCCAGAGGCGCGCAAGCCGGAATAATCGAGGACAAGGACAACCAGTTGCTCGATCGATTGCTGACGGAACTATTTCCCGAGATCATCCGGCCGGCGGAAGTGTTCGACTTCCTGCACCAGGAAAAGAAAGATCGCCTCATCGGTGACTATCGTATGTTCTGGGGCCACCATCTGCCGGAAAGTGCGCAGACGGAAACGCTGCCAGAACTTCTTGACCAGTTGGCGCAACGAAGTCCAACCTTGCGCAAATCGCTTGAAGATTATCAGGTCGACCGCATGGCAGGCGGACTGCTGGCGCGCGCGCTTGAAACACACGGCGACACCGTCGACGATGCGCGGCTGTATGCCTGGCTGGGCGCCGGACTCAACGAATACGGAAATCCACACATCGACAGCGAGCACTGGAAGCGGGTGGCCGCGTGGCTAGCGGCACGATCGGAACGCTACAAGGCAGTGCTGCTCGCGGGAGTTGCAAGCTGCATCGGCAAGGAGGATCTCTGGCCCTGCCTGTTCCACAGTTCGTCTCGCCTGTATGGTGCGGAGCCACCGGCCGACATCGTCCCTTGGTATCTCGAACGGGCGGCGGCCGAAACACATGCCGAATTCAAGCGCCACTACTTCTCACTGGCGGCAAGGCGGCTAGTTGGTCAGGGCGGACAGGATTGGCTCACATTTGACGCTTTGAACTATCTTGGCACGTGGATCGAGGTGCATCCTGAATTCGAGCGTGATTTGGAGCCTTTCGCTTCTTGCCACGTCGAAGACTGGCGCAAGGACGATACAGCCAGACGGCGCGAATGGGACGAGGATCGCAAACAACGGAAAGACGGCTGGTGCCGCCGTTTTCGCGAGCATCTCAAAGCGATCCGTGACGGCACTGCCCACCCGCAAATCCTGCACGAACTTGCGCAGGTCTACCTCCGGAAATTTCTTGACATCGAAGGCGAAACGCCACGCGAGCGCCTGGCCGATTTTCTCGGCGGTGATGAAGAACTCATCGAAGCCGCCTATGCCGGTTTTCGCCGCTCCCTCGATCGCGACGACCTACCCAGTGTTACCGAGATCATTGATCTCGAAGCAAAAGGTCGCATGCACTTCATCCGCCAGCCTTGCTTGGCCGGCATGGAGGAACTCTACGGCAACGATCCCGCGGCGGCCCTGCAACTCGACGACGAAGTGCTGCACAGGCTGCTGACCTTTCGCCTTACCTGGGTCGCCGAGAAGGATTCGGACTGGTTTACTGCCTTGATCAAGGCTAGGCCTGCGCTGGTTGCCGAAGCACTCGTTGCCTACGCCTTGCCGCTGCTGCGCATGGGGCGCGAGCACTTGCACGGCATGTGGCAACTCGCCTACGACGCCGACTTCGCCCCGGTTGCGCGCGCGGCCCTGCCCGATCTGCTCAACGGGTTCCCGCTGCGGGCCAAGAACCAACTGCTGGCGAACACGCTCGATCCGCTGCTCAAGGCCGCGCTGCGCTATCTTGACCGCCCGACGTTGGCCCCCATCGTCTCGGCGCGTCTAGCACAGGGCAGCATGAGCACAGCGCAACGCGTGTATTGGCTGGCATGCGGTATCCTGATCGCACCGCAAACGTATGAAGCATTGCTTGCCGCCCACATTGGCAAGAGCAAGACCTTGGCCGCGCACCTGGGTGGTTTCCTGCATGGTCGTGAATGGCGCCCTGACTGGAGAGACAGCCTGCCAGAATCTACGCTGGCGATGCTGATTGAACTGCTGGCGCCGGGCAGTCCTCCAGAGCGTTCGATGGGCACACACTGGGTCAGCCCGGCAATGCAGACCGCTGAGGAGGTACGCGCCTTTATCGACGCCCTGGGTGGCAACCCTGACGACCGTGCCCGGCAACAACTGGAACGGCTGCTGGCGATTCCGAAGCTGATGCCATGGCACAACCGCCTGCGGCATGCCGCCCACACGCAACGTGTCGCGCGGCGCATGGCCGGTTTCCGCCACCTCGAAGTCACCGAGGTATGCCACACCCTCGCCAACCGCGAGCCGGCCAATGCCGCCGATCTCGCGGCGCTGTCTTACGCGCATTTGCGCGATCTGGCCTACAAGATTCGCGATGGCAGCACCAACGATTACCGGCAGTACTGGAGCTACGGTGTTAACGGCAAGCCAGAGCGACCGAAGCCGGAGAACGACTGCCGCGACATACTGCTCTCCGACTTGTCCGAACGCCTCGGCCGGCTCGGCGTCGATGCGGTTAAAGAATGCTATTACGCCGATGACAAGCGCGCCGATATCCGCGTCTCCTTCGGTGGTGCGCAGGGCATCAACGTGCCCATCGAGATCAAGAAGGACAACCACTCCGATCTGTGGCGCGCGATACGCGAACAGCTGATCGAACGCTACACCCGCGATCCTGGCGCCGATGGTTTCGGCATCTATCTGGTGTTCTGGTTTGGCGGCAAGGATATGCCGTTGCCCCAGGAAGGAAAAAAACCGCGTAGCGCGGCCGAACTCGAAGCGCGCCTGCGACAGACACTCACCGTCGAGGAGAGTCGCCGCGTCCGCGTCTGTGTGATCGACTCTGCGCTGCCCTGATATTCAAAGGTGGAAGATCACCATAGGGGTGAAGCGGAAACGTCACAACAGTCTGCGACTGTGTATGTCCAGTTAACTGCTCATAGCCATCGGTATTTTTCGTGATATCACCAACCGCTCAGGCCAACAAACCGTCACACATAACCCGCAATCGCCGTCCTGCCAGCGCCGACTTTTGAAGGCGGTTTGTCTCTCCCCGCCGAGCCACCGCGCAAGACAAGCGGCTGATTCGGCCCACGCCCCGCGAGAGGTATATTGGGCGCTGATACGCGAAACGGGGGATGCCGCCATGTATTTCATCAGTTCCGCTACCTTCAGATTTCTCGAGCAGCTCGCCGACCACGGTAAATTGGGGCTGACCCAGATTACGCTCCGGTAAATGAAGGCAGGTGCCTTGAGCGTCAGCTGTAGTTCGCATTCACGGCCCTGAACGCCGGGCTGTGCTGTTCGGCAGTATCCACGGGCACCAGTTCAAATGGCAGCGCGGCCTCTTCGAGGAACAGGGCAAGCTGCATCGGGTTCGGGGTCGGGTGGTAGTAGAACTTCAACAGGGATTCTGCCTTTTTCCGTTTTAGATAAGCGTCTCAAGCAACGTTTTCAGGTGCCAGTTTGTCTTGGGTTTTCAGATCGAAATCAGACGCGTCGTGGCGTTCGTGCAGTTGTTCCGCAGGCTCACCCCAATTGCGGTTCACTTTGCGTCCGCGCTGGACGGCCGGGCGTTCAAGGATTTCTTCGGCCCAGCGACGCAGGTTCTTGTAGCTTTCGACCTGGAGAAACTCGCCCGCGCCGTAGGCATTGCCCAGCACCAGGTTGCCGTACCAGGGCCAGGTGGCCATATCGGCGATGGTGTATTCGTCTCCGCCCAGATATCGGTGCCCGGACAATTCGCGGTCGAGTACGTCCATCTGGCGCTTCACCTCCATGGTGAATCGGTTGATCGGGTATTCGAATTTCTCGGGCGCGTAGTTGTAGAAATGCCCGAACCCGCCGCCCAGATAGGGCGCTGCGCCCTGCAGCCAGAAAAGCCAGTTCAGGACCTCCGTGCGCGCCGCCGCTTCCTTGGGCAGGAAATGCCCGAATTTCTCGGCCAGATAGAGAAGGATGGCGCCGCTTTCAAAGACCCGACTGCCCGTTTCGGTATCCAGGAGCGCCGGGATTTTCGAGTTGGGATTGACTTCGACGAAGCCCGTCGAAAACTGCTCGCCCGCGCCAATCCGGATCAGGTGGGCGTCATATTCCGCGCCCGTCTCTCCCAGAGCCAGCAACTCTTCGAGCAGGATGGTGATCTTCTGGCCATTGGGCGTAGCCAACGAATATAGCTGCAAGGGATGCTTCCCGCGCGGTAGCGTGGCCTCGTGCGTGGGCCCGGCAATCGGGCGGTTGATCTTGGCCCATTCGCCGCCGTTTTCGGCGTCCCAGGTCCAGACCTTGGGTGGTTGGTATTTGCTGGTGTCAGACATGATCTTGAATTCCTCAAGGTTTGTTATGCGCGCTCAATCGTGAATTGCGGCCAACGGTTCCAGGATGCGCGTGTAGTTTTCGACTCCTTGCGCATCAGTCACCCAGTGGCGATGGTTAAAGATTATGCCGGTACGCCGCGAATGCCCTGGCTCTGCATGTAATTTTCTGCATTGCGCACGTCTGCAAAATCAGCAAAATCAAAGTGGCCAGAATCCAATTAGAGTGTGCCTATCATTGCCTGACAAGGCGCTTGACCTCGCTCCCTTCGGTCGCTGGACGCTGCGCTATACAGCCGTCAGCGTTACGTTGATGGTCTGCTTTCCATTGGCCGCAATCGCCGACCTGCCAGCGCCGACTTTTGCTGACCCAACAGCAAAGCGGCCAGATTCCTCGACGGATCAGGACAAAGCAATATCAGACCAGCTTAATTTCTTTGTTTTGATTTCAATCAATCAATTAATCGCCCGGTTACGGCAACATCCGGGCAATTTTTTCGGGTCTTTACAAACTCGAACGATTCACTATCCCTACAGGAGAGCCTCTGTGGCCATCAATAAAAAAGCCTCTGCCGGTCCGGTCAAGGATTCCGCATCCGAATGCGTGGCGCAGCCAGCATCGGCGGATCCTTCCAAGGCAGTTCTGAAAACATCGCGGCGCGACTTCCTGAGGGCGGGCGGCATGCTGAGCATGTCGTCGCTGATGGGAGCTGGCGCGCTCATGGCGCAATCCGACGACACCAAGGCTACCGTCGAATGGGCCGAGCATTTTCAGAAGAACTACCGCCTGATGACGCAGAAAGAGAAGAACGAGGCACGCCTGCGGCTTGAAAAGCGCTACTCCGCGGAGTACGGCAAGCAAGTCAGCGTCGACACTGCCGATGCCCAACCCGGCGTGCTCATGGGGTATGCCCTGAACATCAGAAAGTGCATCGGTTGCCGCCGCTGCGTTCATGCCTGCGTCGAAGAAAACAACCAGTCGCGCGGCAAGCAACGCGCAGGCGAAAAGATCGAGTGGATCCAAGTGCTGCGCATGGAGCGCGGCGAGTTCTCCGCCGACAAGATGAACCACGGCTATCCCGATGGCCTGGGCATCCAGGTTGGCGGCAATGCCTACACCCCGGCTGGCCAGATACTCGAAGGGCAATACCACTACGAACCTGAGGCGGTGCCGGAAAAAGATGCCACCTACATGCCGATCGCCTGCATGCAGTGCGAGAAGCCGCCCTGCGTCAAGGTCTGCCCGGTACGCACGACCTACCGCGAGGCCGACGGCCCGGTGGTGATCGACTACAACTGGTGCATCGGCTGCCGCATGTGCATGGGTGCCTGCCCCTACTGGGCACGTCGCCTCAACGTCACCAACCCGGTCCTGCCCAAGGAGGAGATGAACCCGGTGACACACTATCTCGGCAACCGGCCACGCATGCGTGGCGTCGTCGAGAAATGCCACTGGTGCCTGCAGCGCACCCGCCAGGGGCGTTACCCGGCCTGCGTCGAGGTCTGCCCGGTCGGTGCCCGCAAGTTCGGCAACTTGCTCGACCCGGAAAGCGAAGTGAGTCTGATCCTGGCGCGGAAGAACGTGTTCCGCCTCAAGGCCGAACTCAATACCTTCCCAAAATTCTTCTACTTCTACGATTGAGGAGCGGGCCGTGCTAACCAGTTTCGTTTCCGACTATATGCGTTACGTCCTCAAGGGCGGCACGAAGTTTTATGCCTGGATGGGCTCACTTGCGGTGCTCATCGTCGGCATGATGTATGTCTTCTACCTGCAAAATACCGATGGCCTGATCGTCACCGGCATGACCAGCCAGATTCACGACGGTCTGTATTTCGCCAACCTGGTCTTCCTCGTTGGCGTGGCGGCCGGGGCGGTGACCATCGTCTTTCCTGCCTATGTCTACCATCACGAGGGCATGCACAAGGTGACGGTGCTCGGCGAAATGCTGGCGATCGCCGCAGTGTGCATGGTCATGATGTTCGTGTTCGCCCACATGGGCCGGCCCGACCGCCTCTGGCACATGCTTCCGATCATCGGCATCTTCAACTTCCCGCACTCGATGCTGGCGTGGGATGTGCTGGTACTGAACGGCTATCTCATCCTCAACTTCATCTGCGGCTTCTATTACCTGTGGGTGAAATACACGGGCGGCAAGATCAACAACAGATTCTTTATGCCACTGGTGTATGTCTCGATCGTCTGGGCACTCTCCATCCATACCGTGACGGCCTTCCTGATCGCGACGATGCCGGCACGTCCGATGTGGTTTCACAGCATGATGCCGATCCGCTTCATCGTCACGGCGTTTGCGGCCGGCCCCGCCCTGATCATCCTGGCCTTCATCGTCATTCGCAAGAACACCAAGATGTGGGTCGATGACAGTGCCATCGACCTGCTCGCGACCATCGTCACCTGGTGCCTGGGGCTCGCGATCTTCCTGACCATGTCGGAAATCGTCGTCGAGCTTTACGCCCGCACCGAACACGCCAATGGCCTCTATTACCTGATGTTCGGCCTGCACGGACTGACCAATCTGGTGCCCTGGTTCTGGAGTTCCGTGATCCTCATGGTCGGTTCCTTCCTGTTGCTGATATTTCCCACCATCCGCAGGAACTATAAGCTGCTGCCGATCCTCTGCTTCACGACATTTGCCGGCATCTGGATCGAGAAAGGCATGGGCCTGATCGTGCCCGGCTTCATCCCGTCCCCGATCGGCGAAGTTTCCCAGTACTACCCAAGTTTCGTCGAAGTCATCATGACCATCGGCATCTGGGCATGCGGTTTCTTCATCCTGACCATCCTGCTGAAGGGTGCCATCGGCATCCTGCTGGGCGACATCAAATACAGCGGCGCCAAGGCCGTTGTGACGAAGTGAGGCAACGGTTATGAATAATTTTGTATTCCATACGATGATCCTCGCCTTCTGCTGCGAGATGGCCTCCACCGCAGTTGCCGCGGATGCGGCGCCGGAACCGGCGAAAGACACAGCGAAGGAACCCGTGGTCTGTTTCGAGAGCCGCAAGGGTGCGTCGGAAATCACCCAGCGTGACATCAAGCCGGGCTTGCCCAACGTGAAGTGTTCGCCGACCACGGGGGCGGCACTCTGGTACGGCGATCCTTTCGAGGGTACCGTGCCCATGGGCAAAATGCCTTTGCTGGACAAGATCCCACCCGGACATGCCCTCGTCAAGCCGCGCTCGGACAAACTCGCCCTCCTGCCGCTGTGCAGCACCGCCTGCCATAACGGTGTTGGCCCCAGTTTCAGTCCACCGACCTTACCGAAGGACAAGAAGCCGACGCCGATTCCGACCATGGAAGGACTGCTGCCCGATGCCAAGGATTTGCAGCACGGTCGCGGCCGGATCTGGTGTCTGGATTGCCACCATACGACCAAGCGCAACATGCTCGTCGACAACTTCGGTGACCCGGTCAGCATCGACCAGCCGCAGATTCTGTGCGGCAAATGTCACGGCGACAAGATGCGCGACTGGCGCGACGGCATCCACGGCAAGCGCATTGGCGAATGGGCCAGCAACGGCAAGAAGCGCTGGTTTACCTGCACCGAGTGTCACAACCCACACAACGTGCAGGACGGTCATCGCAACCGCGGCTTCGTCCAGTTGCAGCCCGAACCGCCGCCGCAACTGCCCAAAGGCATGAAGGATGCCAAGTTCGAGAAGACGCATCCGATTCCGCACTGATGTCCGATTCGACTGATCAGCCGAATCCGGTCAGGGGCGACCCCACGTGGGTCGCCCCGGCGCTGACGCGCGAGGAAAAAACCCGCAATGTCGGCAAGACCCCCGTGTTCTTCGGGCCGCCGCTAGCCATCCTTACCGACGGCCAGAAAAACACCATGGAGATTAGCGGCAAGCTCAATCGCACCGCCGAACGTTATCTCGAAATCCAGCGTTACCACGGCCTCGAACTCAACGAGCCCGAACGCCAGTGCATCGCGCATATCTGCAACATCGGTTTCATGTCGCCGCTGGAGATCCGCGAATTGCCCTTCGAAGTACGCATGACATCATTTCAGTACGACGGCCTCGATAAGGAGGTGCTGGCGCAAAAGCTCGATGCGGCCAGTTTTGCCGACCTCGTAGTGGTCGTCGAATCGCTCGGATTCTGAGCGGGCCAAGGAAACAAGACCATGCCAAACCGCGTGCAGTGGGAGCCAAGCTTCAGCGTCGGACATGCAATCCTGGACGATCAGCACCAACATATCCTGGCGCTGTGCAATGTCCTGGCCGACCATTGCGCGTCGAACGACGGCGCAGGCGATGACGCAAAATTTCAGGAAACCTTCGATCAGCTGATGGCCTTCGCGCGCGAGCATTTCGCCGCCGAGGAGGCACTGCTCGTCGATTGCGCTTATCCAGAAATTGAAGATTCTCGGCACGAGTACGAGGAATTCTCATATCTGGCCGCCGAAATCGTCACGCCGGAAAATTTCGACAAGCTCGAACTCCAGCGTTTTCTTGCCCTCTGGTGGGTGGGCCATATCCTCGGCGCCGCCAAACAACAGGGCCCCTACCTGACGGCCTGAACGCAGGGCCGGGCCACCGTACCCCATGCGGGGCATTTCATCCCGCCAGCGCCGACTTTCAAAGACAAAGGACCGCGATTCGCAGCCCTTTGCATTGATCCGGACAGTGCCTTATTTGACGACCGCGTTCAGCTCGCCCTTCTTGTAACGGTTGCACTTCCGGACAGGTTCCCGTTCAAAACCCTGTATGAATAACTACTGAGTCACCCAGACTCTGGGGGGGGTAGGATATGTATGTCGCCTAGGCTTCCGATAGCGAATCAGGGCGACAGACGTCGTTACAGAACCCAACAGCTGAACGAGGAGGAATCATGGCAAACGTGAATACCGACAAGTATCTGGAAAACAACAAGCTGTACGCCAGTGGCCAAGCCGTACACAAACCTGCCCACCCGGGAAAGCAACCAATCAATCCGGCCAAGCACGTCGCGGTCGTCGCATGCATGGATGCGCGCATCGACGTGGAGGATTTGCTCGGCCTGCAGACCGGAGACGCGCACATCATCCGCAATGCCGGTGGCGTGGTGACCGACGACACGATCCGCTGCCTCATCATCTCGCACCATCTGCTCAATACCAACGAGATCATACTGATCCACCATACGCGTTGCGGCATGCTAGCTTTCACCGATGACCTGCTCAAGGCTGGCCTGGAGGGCGATCCGGCGGCGGAGAAGCTGCTCGGCCAGGCGACGGGACGCGCGTTTACGAGCCCGAAGAAATCCGCAGCGATGCCCGCGGCGTTTCATGCGTTCCGTGGTTCGCTCGAGCCGCTCGACGGGCCGTGCGACGCAAAGCAGACCGAGCGCCTCGAGTGGGATGTGCGGCGGAGCATGTCGTCGATTCTGAACCACCCATGGATTCCGACCAGTGGTCCGGACGCGGTCACGGTGCGCGGCTTTATCTATGACGTGGATACCGGAAAGCTGAGCGAAGTCAGCTACCCAGGAGCGATGGGGTCGATCGGCTGAGAGCTTACTCAGGCATGAAGGCGAGTGCCTCACCCTACGGTGCGGGCGCTCGCTTGCAGCATCACTGCAAAGTTGGTTTTTGCTGCAAGCATTGAAATGGAAAAACCGGGTTTTGTCATTTCCCAGAGGTCGCCAGCCACTGCAACGACCTGTCGGCTGCTGGACATATGGGCGCCACCGGCGTCTGCTTGATTGCAGAAATCAAGCAGCCAGCCGAATGGCGGTTCTGGCCGACAACCCGCCTCTCAACTTTCCAAAGTCGCCGTCCCGCCAGCGCCGACTTCTCCTGCACCACGCCGGCACAGGAAAAAAGGCTAAAGCCCGTACTGCTCCCGCACCAGGTCGGCGATGCCCATGCGCTCGAGTACTGTCAGTGGGCAGAGGAAGGTGACGCGTACCACCCCTGGCAGGCGCGCGATTTCGATCGATCCCGTCAGCGTCGCACGGTTCGATACCTCGTCGTAGGAAAGGCCGGTGGCCTTGGCCGCACGGTTCAGGCCATTGGTCGTCGCGTCATTGAGGTTCGGCCCGCTGCCGATGAAGGTTAGCGGTGCATTTTCCTCTAGCGCCGATGCGCCGTAGCGGGCGAGCAGCTCGCGCGCCTTGGCCTTGAGTTCGGGCGTGACCGGTCGTGCCAACGGCGGCAAGTCGTCGAGCCGTTGCAGCAGGATCGGGCCGTCGATGGATAGCCCTTTGAGCAGTTCGACCTGCAATTCGACTTCGCCGGAAACGTCGGTGGTGTGGCCGGCGATCTCGCCGTTGCCCTGTTGGGCGTGCACGTCGCCGATATAGACACCACCGCCAGGCACCTTGACCGGGCAGATCAGGATCGCGCCGGGGCGCACGGTGTTGACGTCCATGTGGCCGTCGGTCTTGTGGCGGTCGAGCTCTGCCTGGGTGAGCCCGTACTCGTGCGGCGCGCCGACGAGGAAAGCGCCGAAGTCGCCGGCGTTGTGCGAATCGGGCATGTCGCACGAGGGCGTGGTGCCGAGATTGCCGACAAAAGGCGCCATCGGTGCCACCAAACCCGGCAGGTCGGCCACTGCATAGCTCAGAATCGAGTGCTGCTCTGAAGCAGGCGGAAGACTCGCGTACTTGCGGGCGTCGCCGGCGATCAATTCGGCGACTTCTTTCGGCACCGTCACCCCGACCTGGGTCTTGGCGTCGAAAACAATGGTGTAGCCGTGGCTCATGCGGAAGGGGCTGGCCTCGGCACCGCATTTGTCGCAATGCACCGCCTGCTGGCCGATGCCCTCGATATGGGTCGCGGGTGAAAGTGCACCGCAGCCGGGACAGACGCGCTCAACGAAGGGGTCGCCAACAAAGCGGCCATCGAGGCTCTGCATAACGCCCGAAGCGGTGGCAAGCGAGGTGACTTCGACGCGGCGGATGCGCAAGACCAGTGCGTCGCCGACTTCGGCACCCTCTATCGCGACCGGCCGCGTTACCTCGTGACCGCCCTTGAACTTGGGTGTAATCATCGGCCCCCAGCAGCCCGGGGCAGTGCTGGCAATCAGGGTACCGCCACTTTTCAATGGGCCGAGCATCGGTATGCTCGGGCCGACAATACCTCCCGTAAAACTTTCGACGCGCAGGGTGGCTTGAGCGGTGGCCAGCTGCTGCAGCAGGGTTTCAGTTGTCATGACTTTCCTCCTCGGGAAAAACATACCTAACAACGGTCAATAAACTCCTTCACAAAGGGTAGTCGCCACCTGCCGCTTGTGCAAACGAATTGCGCCTTGGAAGCAACAAGGGCCGCCTGGCAAGCCAGGCGGCCCTTGTTGATCCAGAAAAGGCTTTGCTTATTTGACGATTGCGTTCAGCTCGCCCTTCTTGTAGCGGTTGGCCATCGTTTCGAGGTTGATGACCTTGATCTTGCTGGCCTGGCCGGCGCAACCGAAGGCTTCGTAACGCGCCTTGCAGATGGCTTTCATGGCCTTGCGAGCTTCGGCCAGATATTTGCGCGGGTCGAAGTTCTTGCGATCCTTGTTGAGGAACTGGCGGATCGCGCCGGTGGAGGCCATGCGCAGGTCGGTGTCGATGTTGACCTTGCGCACGCCGTGCTTGATGCCTTCGACGATTTCTTCGACCGGCACACCGTAGGTGGAACCCATCTCGCCACCGTTGTCGTTGATGATCTTGAGCCATTCCTGCGGCACGCTGGAGGATCCGTGCATCACCAGGTGGGTGTTGGGGATGCGCGCGTGGATTTCCTTGATGCGGTCGATGCGCAGCACTGCGCCGGTGGGCGGGCGGGTGAATTTGTAGGCGCCATGGCTGGTGCCGATGGCGATGGCCAGCGCGTCGACGCCGGTGGCCTTGACGAATTCGGCGGCTTCGTTGGGGTCGGTCAGCAACTGGTCTTGCGAGAGCGCGCCTTCGGCGCCGTGGCCGTCTTCCTTTTCACCCATACCGGTTTCCAGCGAGCCGAGGCAACCCAGTTCGCCCTCGACCGACACGCCGATGGCGTGAGCGATGTCGACGACGTGACGGGTGGTGTTGACGTTGTATTCGAAGGATGACGGGGTCTTGGCATCTTCCATCAGCGAGCCGTCCATCATCACGCTGGAGAAGCCGGAGCGCATCGACTGGATGCAGATCGCCGGGCTGGCGCCGTGGTCCTGGTGCATTACGATCGGCACGTCCGGATGGGTCTCGATGGCCGCCTCGATGAGGTGACGCAGATAGGCTTCGCCGGCATATTTGCGGGCGCCGGCCGAACCCTGCATGATCACCGGGCTGTTGGTTTCCTCGGCGGCTTCCATGATGGCCTGGATTTGCTCGAGGTTATTGACGTTGAACGCGGGTAGGCCATAGCCATTTTCGGCGGCATGGTCCAGCAGTTGGCGCATGGAAACGAGTGGCATGAAAGTCTCCTCTTCTCTGTATGGTTGGTTGGTTAGTTTGTTAAGTAGTTCGGTGTTCGCCGACCCTGACGAGTTTCAGCGTATTGGTGCCGCCCGCCTGACCAATCGGTTCGCCATAGGTCAGCACGATCAGGTCGCCCACTTCGACTGCGCCAGAGCGGATTAATTCCTCTTCCGCTTCGAACAGCAGTTCGTCGCGGTCATGGCCGATATAACGCATCATCAAGGGATGCACACCGCGATAGGCGCTGACCTTGTAGCGCGTGCGCACGTCGGGGGTCATGGCATAGATCGGCACGCCGCAATCGATGCGCGAGATCCACAAGGCGGTCGAGCCCGACTGGGTCAGCGTAGCGATGGCCTTGACCTGCAGGTGATGCGCCGTAAACAGGGCGGCCATGGCGATCGACTGGTCGATGCGGGTGAACACCCGCGACAGGAAATGACGGTCAAGCGCCGCGGCATCGGTTGATTTCTCGGCCTCGTGGCAAATGCGCGCCATGGCGAGGACGGTCTCGACCGGATAGTCGCCGGCAGCGGTTTCGGCTGACAGCATCACCGCATCGGTGCCATCAAGGACGGCGTTGGCGACATCGGATACTTCGGCGCGCGTCGGGATCGGACTGTGGATCATCGACTCCATCATCTGCGTGGCGGTGATGGCAAACTTGTTGTGCTCGCGCGCCAGGCGGATGATCTTTTTCTGCAGGGCCGGCACGGCGGCATCGCCGACTTCGACGGCGAGATCGCCGCGCGCCACCATCACGCCGTCGCAGGCGTGCAGGATGTCTTCAAGGTTGGCAATGGCCTCGACACGTTCGATCTTGGCGACCACCAGGGCGGTAGACCCGGCCTTGTGCAGGAGCTTGCGGGCCAGGCGCAGGTCGCTGCCAGATTTCGGGAAGGACACGGCGACATAATCGACCTGCAGATCGGCGGCAGTCTGGATGTCCTCGATGTCCTTGGCGGTCAGCGCCGGTGCGGAAAGGCCACCACCCTGCTTGTTGATGCCCTTGTTGTTCGACAGCGTGCCGCCGTGGCGCACGATGCAATGGATTTCGGTATCGATGATGCGCTCGATATCCATGACGATGCGCCCATCGTCAAGCAGCAGGGTATCGCCGGCTGCGACATCATCGACCAGTTCGGGATAATCGAGGCCGACGCGCGAGGTATCGCCCATGGGGCACTGGGCATCGAGAATGAACATCTGGCCGTGCTTCAGCACAACCTTGCCGTCGGTAAACTTGCCGATGCGAATTTTCGGGCCTTGCAGGTCGGCCATCATGCCAACGGTGCGGCCATGTGTCTGCATGGCCTGCTGCAGCAGGGCAATGCGCCGCTTGTGGTCGTCGATGGTGCCGTGCGAGAAATTCAGCCGCACGACATCGATGCCGGCAAAGACCAGCCGGTCGAGCGTGTCCTGGTCCGATGATGAGGGACCCAGGGTGGCGACAATTTTGGTGGAACGTTGCATTGGCAGTGAAGCGCGCCGCTTCAGTCGCGGCGCGTTCTAAAGTTGGCTATCAAGCCTGGGCGCGCTTTTCCAGGATCTCGACAGCAGGCAGCACCTTGCCTTCAAGATACTCAAGGAAGGCGCCACCAGCGGTTGAAATATAGGACACCTTGTCGTAGATGTCGTACTTCTGGATGGCGGCAATGGTGTCGCCGCCGCCGGCCAGGGTGAAGGCCTTGGTGTTGGCGATGGCCATGGCAATCGCCTTGGTGCCAGCGCCGAACTGGTCGAATTCGAACACGCCGACCGGGCCATTCCACACTACGGTGCCGGCCTTCATGATGATGTCGACAAGTTCCTGCGCCGATTTCGGGCCGATGTCGAAGATCATGTCGTCGTCGGTGACGGCGCCGGCATCTTTAAGCACGGCAGGCTCGGCGGCATCGAATTTCTTGCCACAGACCACATCGACGGCGATCGGGATGGTGGCATTGCGGGCGGTCATTTTCTTCATCAGCGCCTGGGCGGTGGGCACCAGGTCATCTTCGCACAGCGACTTGCCGACGTTCTTGCCGGTCGCCTTGAGGAAGGTGTTGGCGATGCCGCCACCCACCACCATCTGGTCGACCTTCTCGGACAGCGCTTCAAGCACGGTGAGCTTGGTGGACACCTTCGAGCCGCCAACGATAGCGACCATCGGCCGGGCCGGACTGGCGAGCGCCTTGTCGAGTGCGTCAAGCTCCCCGGTCAGCAGGATGCCGGCGCAGGCCACCGGGGCGAACTGGGCGATGCCGTAGGTCGAGGCCTGGGCGCGGTGGGCAGTGCCAAAGGCGTCCATGACAAAGATGTCGCACAGCGCGGCGTATTTTTTGGCGGTTTCCTCGAGATTCTTTTTCTCGCCCTTGTTGATGCGGCAATTTTCCAGCAGCACGACTTCGCCGGCAGCCACCTCGAAACCACCATCGACCCAGTCGCGCACCACGCGCACCGGCTTGCCGAGTTTGGCGGACATGACGTCGGCGACAGGCTTGAGCGAGTTTTCTTCGGAGAACTCGCCTTCGGTCGGACGGCCGAGATGGGAGGTGACCATCACTTTGGCACCGGCCTTCAAGGCGAACTCGATGGTCGGCATCGAAGCGGTGATGCGGGCGTCGGAGGTGACCTTGCCGTCCTTGACCGGCACATTGAGGTCGGCGCGGATGAAGACGCGCTTGCCCTTGAGGTCAAGGTCGGTCATGCGAATGAATTTGGGCATGTTGAATCTCCTGAATTTTCTAAATCAGCCACTGAAGCGTTGCCCGATGCTCCGGGCAGCGCTTGGATTGCCGATTTACCAGCTTAGTGGGTGGCGACGTAATTGGCGAAGCGCAGCATGTTGCAGGTATAGCCGTACTCGTTGTCGTACCAGGTGACGACCTTGACGAAGGTGCTGTCAAGGGCGATGCCGGCGTCGGCGTCGAAGGTCGAAGGTGCGCTGTTGCCGACGAAATCGGTGGATACCACCTTCTCCTCGGTGTAGCCCAGCACGCCCTTCATGGCGCCTTCTGAGGCGGCCTTCATGGCAGCGCAGATGTCCTTGTAGGAGGCTTCCTTGTTCAGTTCGACGGTGAGGTCAACCACGGACACATCGGAGGTCGGCACGCGGAAAGCCATGCCGGTGAGCTTGCCCTTCAACTCGGGCAGCACCACGCCAACAGCCTTGGCGGCACCGGTCGAGGACGGGATGATGTTCTCGAGGATGCCGCGACCGCCGCGCCAGTCCTTGCTGGAGGGACCATCAACGGTCTTCTGGGTGGCCGTGGCGGCATGCACCGTGGTCATCAGGCCGCGCTTGATGCCCCAGTTGTCGTTCAGCACCTTGGCGACGGGCGCCAGGCAGTTGGTGGTGCAGGAAGCGGCGGAAACGATCTTTTCGCCGGCATACTTTTCGTGGTTGACGCCATAGACGAACATCGGGGTGTCGTCCTTCGACGGGGCGGACTGGATAACTTTCTTGGCGCCCGCGTCGAGATGCTTCTGGCAGGTTTCCTTGGTCAGGAAGAAGCCGGTCGACTCGATGACGAGGTCGGCGCCCACTTCACCCCACTTCAGGTTGGCGGGATCCTTCTCGGCGGTCAGGCGGATTTTTTTGCCATTGACGACGAGGTTGCTGCCCTCGGCGGAAACCTCACCATTGAAACGGCCATGCACGGAATCGTACTTCAGCATGTAGGCCAGATAGCCCGGCTCAAGCAGGTCGTTGATGGCAACGACTTCGAGTTCGGGAAAGTCCTTGGCGATGGCGCGGAATGTCATGCGACCGATACGTCCAAAGCCGTTGATGCCAACTTTAATAGTCATGTGAGTAAATCTCCTGATTTAAAAATTAGACAAATTGCTTGACGGCCTTCACGACGTTCTCCACCGTGAAACCGAATTCCTTGAACAACACGCCAGCCGGGGCCGACTCGCCAAAGCGATCGATACCGATCACCGTGCCGGCGCCGCCGACATACTTCCACCAGCTATCGGTGACACCCGCCTCGACGACGATGCGCGGTAGACCCTTGGGCAGCACGCTGTCCTTGTAAGCAGTGCTCTGCCGGTCAAAGACATTGGTGCTGGGCATCGACACCACGCTGACGAGAATTTTCTCCAGGGCAAGCGCAGCCTGCGCCTTGAGCGCCAGCTCGACTTCAGAGCCGGTGGCGATGATGACTGCCTTGGCCGTGCCCTTGACTTCGGAGATCACGTAGCCACCCTTCTTGATGTTGGCCAAGGTGGCAGCATCGCGCGGCACGAAGGGCAGATTCTGGCGGGACAGGGCGAGGGAAGTCGGGCCGGTCAGTTTCTCGACAGCCGAGGTCCAGGCCACCATGGTCTCGACCGTATCGCAGGGGCGCCACAGGTCCATGTTCGGGATAAGGCGCAGCGTGGCGATCTGCTCGACCGGCTGGTGCGTCGGGCCGTCTTCGCCGAGGCCGATGGAATCGTGCGTGAACACGTAGATCACGCGTTGCTTCATCAGCGCCGACATGCGCAGGGCATTGCGGGCGTACTCGGAAAACATCAGGAAGGTGCCGCCGAAGGGCAGCAGGCCGCCGTGCAGCGCCATGCCGTTCATGATGTGCGACATGCCGAACTCGCGCACGCCGTAGGAAATGTAGTTGCCGCATTCCTTGCCGGAAACGTGCTTGCAGCCAACCCAGTTGGTCAGGTTGGAGCCGGTCAGGTCGGCGGAGCCGCCGAGGAACTCGGGCAGGGCCGGGGCCAGCGCGTTGATGGCGATCTGCGAGGCTTTGCGGGTGGCGACTGTCTCGGCCTTGGTGTTGGCGCCTTCGATGGCCTTTTTGGCGTGCTCGGCCCACTGGGCGGGCAGATCGCCGGCCATGCGGCGTTTGAACTCGGCCGCCTCGACCGGAAAGGCCTTGGCGTAGTGCTCGAACTTCTGGTTCCACGAACCTTCCCATTCGGCGCCCTTCTTCTTGGCATCCCAAGCTTCGTAAACTTCCTGGGGAATCTCGAAGGGGCCGAAGTTCCAGCCGATGTGCGGGCGGGTCAGCGCAATCTCGATGTCGCCGAGCGGCGCGCCGTGCACGTCATGCGTGCCCTGCTTGGTCGGCGAACCGGCGCCGATCACGGTCTTGCAGCAGATCAGCGAAGGCTTGTCGGTGACGGCCTTGGCGGCCTCGATGGCGGCGTGCAGCGCTTCCGGATCATGGCCGTTGACGTTCGGCACGACATGCCAGCCATAGGCCTCGAAGCGCATGGGCGTGTTGTCGGTGAACCAGCCCTCGACGTGGCCGTCGATGGAGATGCCGTTGTCGTCCCAGAAAGCGGTCAGCTTGCCCAGGCCCCAGGTGCCGGCGAGTGCACAAGCTTCGTGCGAGATGCCTTCCATCAGGCAGCCGTCGCCGAGGAAGACATAGGTACGGTGATCGACGATCTCGTGGCCGGGCTTGTTGAATTCGTTCGCCAGCAGCTTCTCGGCCATGGCCATGCCGACGGCGTTGGTGACGCCTTGGCCGAGCGGGCCGGTAGTGGTCTCGACGCCCGGGGTGTAACCGAGCTCGGGGTGACCCGGGGTCTTGCTGTGCAACTGGCGGAAATTCTTCAGGTCGTCGATCGACAGATCGTAGCCGGTCAGGTGCAGCAGCGCGTAGATCAGCATCGAGCCGTGGCCATTCGACAGGACGAAACGGTCGCGGTTGGCCCACTTGGGATTAGTCGGATTGTGGCGCATGTGGTGATTCCACAGCACCTCGGCAATCTCGGCCATGCCCATGGGCGCGCCAGGGTGGCCGGAATTGGCCTTCTGCACGGCATCCATGGCCAAGGCGCGAATCGCGCTGGTCAGATTGTTGAACACAGGTGGCTCGAAATCGCTAAAGGTGGCAGACATAATATTTTCTCCCCGGGAATCCGCAATTATCCGCGAAAACCCGGTTTCAGGGGTTACAGGTATCGGGAGAGCGGCTACTGAAAGCGCGCATCAAAGCGCCGTGGCGCGCCGCTTGTTCTCCATCAGGCGCAAAATCATCGGGGTGAAGATCAGTTGCATCGCCAGTTCCATCTTGCCGCCCGGCACCACAATGACGTTGGGGCGCGACATGAATGAGTCGTGGATCATCGACAGCAGGTAGGGAAAGTCGATGCCCTTCGGATTGGCGAAGCGGATGACGACGAAACTTTCGTCCGCGGTCGGGATGTCCTGGGCGATGAAGGGGTTCGAAGTATCGACGGTCGGTACGCGCTGGAAGTTTACATGCGTGCGTGAAAACTGCGGAATGATGTAATTCACATAATCCGGCATGCGCCGCATGATCGTATCGACCACCGCCTCGGTCGAATAGCCGCGCGCGGACTTGTCGCGGATCAGCTTCTGGATCCATTCGAGGTTGATGATCGGCACCACACCCACCAGCAGGTCGGCGTGCTGCGCAATATTCACTTTGTCGGTAACGACCGCGCCATGCAGGCCTTCATAGAACAGCAGGTCGGCGGGCGGCAGGTCCTGCCAGGGCGTGAAGGTGCCCGGCTCCTGTTTCCAAGGCGTTGCCTCATCATGGTTGTGCAAGTAATAGCGGCGCTTTCCGGAACCGGTCTCGCCATAGGTCTTGAACAGGTTTTCCAGCTCGTCGAGAACGTTCGTCTCGGGGCTGAAGTGGCTGAAGTGATCGTTGCCCAGCTTGGTCTGCTCCGCGGCTGCTTCCTTCATCGCCTTGCGGTCGTAGCGGTGAAAGGAGTCGCCTTCGATGATCGCCGCATTGATATTTTCGCGCCGGAAGACATGCTGGAATGATTTGGTGACCGAGGAAGTACCCGCCCCCGATGAGCCGGTGATGGCGATGACTGGATGCTTGACCGACATGAGCGTCTCCGAAAAGTAGTAGAAAAGGTTAGCGAAAGAGGGATCGCGAGGAAAACAGCGGCATGTTGTAGCCTTCCAGATCCTTGCCTTCGATGTATTCCTGATGGTAGCGATGCAGACGCTCGACCTCGCTCTTCGAGCCGAAGATGAAGGGAGCGCGCTGGTGCAGTTCGCCCGGCTTTATGTCGAGGATGCGGTTGCGGCCGGTAATGGCCGCGCCGCCCGCCTGCTCGATGATGAAGGCAATCGGGTTGGCCTCGTAGAGCAGTCCTAGACGGCCACCCTGCTCACGCGTGCGCTCGTCGTGCGGATAGAGGAATACGCCGCCGCGGGTGAGGATGCGATAGGCCTCGGCGACCAGTGAAGCGACCCAGCGCATGCCGAAATCCTTGCCGCGCGGTCCTTCCTTGCCCGCCATGCATTCCTGCACATAACGGCGCACCGGCGGTTCCCAGAAGCGCTCGTTGGAAGCGTTAATGGCGAAGGTGGACGCCTCGGTGGGTATGGTGATCTTGGGGTGGGTCAGGATGTACTCGCCGACCTCACGGTCGAGCGTAAAACCATTGACACCCAGGCCGGTAGTCAGCAGCAACCGGATCGAGGCGCCATACTGGATCAGCCCCGCGCACAGCAGCTGCGCGCCCGGCTGGAGGAAATCCTCCTCCTTGGGCTTGCGCTTGAGGTCTGGCGCACGCAGGACGGAAAAAATCGTGCCGGTCTGGAAGTTGATGTCCAGGTTGCCCGAGCCATTCAACGGGTCAAAGGTCAGCAGATACTTGCCGCGCTGCTGGCCGGCCGGAATATGGCTGATGCCCTTCATGTCCTCGGAAGCCATCGCGGCAAGGTGGCCGGTGGCGATACCCGCCTGCAGCATCACCTCGTTGGCCATGGCTTCGAGCTTGGCATTGAGATCTTTGCCGGTGGCGAGCAATGCACCCTTGCCGACAGCATTGGCAATGGTCTTGCTGGCGATGGCGATGTCGTTGAGCAAGCCGGTGAAATCACCCGTGGCGCCGGCGATCTGCCGTTGCTCCTCATTAATGAACTGCGTCAGCGTAATACGCCCGACTTCCATGTGCCCCTCCTCACTTTGTCAGCAACCTGCCGTAGCGGCTGGCCGCAATATTTTTTCTCTTATTTACACGTACCGCAATCCTAGAAAAATCCCTGTCCCCAATCGGGGACAGGGCCAAGCTGGCAAATGCCAGAGGGAGTGGAAAGCAATAACTACAAACCTGTAGCCCAAGGCTACCGTGTAAGTGAGCAAACTCTAATGGGCTCGACCTATAAGCACCAGTCATTTTTTCTTATAGATAGAATAAGCATTTGATTATTGCTGTGCAGCAGAAAAACAGAAATCCCCTTTAGCACAGGGGATTAGACACCATCGCGCCAACGCCGGACTGTCCCGAACAAAACAACATTTGACACCGAAGAGATTCCACACATCTATCAACTTAGACTCAATACAATGGGAATGTGCAACTTTTATGACCTACTGAATGAATTCACGGATCCATCAACTCACTTGAAAATTTGCAAAATTCGCTGCAAGGAAAAAACAGTGGGTGTCAGCTGAAGTTCGCACATTCCCTCAATGAATGCTTTCCAACCACAACCCATTAAGGACAAACTTCATGAAGCGTACCTCACTCATCATTTCTGCTTTGCTCGCCTTTTCAATGTCCGGCATCGCTGCGGCACAGACCGAGGCGTTTGTCAGTGTCACCAGTGCCGACAATCAATCGCAGGGCATGGCGATGGTTCTGGCGACACAGATGGCTGAACAGAAAGCAGCCGTTCGCATTTTGCTCTGCGGCCCGGCCGGGCAACTGGCACTCAAGGCTTATGAGCCGGCAGCCCTCAAGCCACGCAATGTGACACCCAAGCAGATGATGCAGAATCTGGTCAAGAATGGCGCAACGGTAGAAGTCTGCGCACTGTTCCTGCCCAATTTCGATCGCACGCCGGCCGACCTGATCGAAGGCGTGGCGGTCGCCAAACCTGCTGATGTCGCTTCATACATGCTGAAACCGGGCGTGCGGACGTTCGGCTTCTAATCAGGCACCAATAGCCCACCCACCTCTCCCAGCCTCCCCGCACGGGGAGGTGGTGGTTACTCCCCTACTACATCCGCCCCTTTTGGTGTCACAAAGCGGAAAACGTCCTTGTTCAGGCGCGGATTCGGCTGAAACTCGGTAAACAGCAGCGTGGTGGTCTGGCCGAAGTTGTCGCGCACCTCCATCAGCCGCGGCAGGTTATCGCGCAGCCCGATGCGCACCCGGGCAAATGTGCCGTCACTGGCTTTCGGGGTGGCATCGACTATTTCAAGACCATCGGCAACGCCAGCTTCCGTCAAGACGAAATGCTTGTCGAGCGATTCGCCGGTCAGCAGCGCGGCGGGGCTGGCACCAAGGGCCTTGTCCACCTTGCTGATCGTGACCTGATTCAGGTCGGCATCGTAGCTCCAGAGCTTTTCGCCATCGGCGACCAGCAGCAGCGCATAGGGCTTTTCGTAGGTCCAGCGCAACTTGCCCGGCCGGGCAAAGACAAATTGCCCCGTCGAGTTTTGCGGCTTGCGGCCCGATTTGGTGGCGACACTCTGGGCGAAGCTGCCTTGCGCCGATTGGGTATTGGCCCAGAAGGCCTTGAGCTGGTCGATGCCGGCAGCGGAGGCGAGGCCAGGAAAAGTCAGGACGAAGAGAATTAGTAGTGTGCGCATAGGCGCATTATCGCCTATTCGCCGGGCGTCCCTTGATGGCGAGGTTCAGGCTGGCGCCGTCCAAATGTTGGCGGTGCTCCGGCTAGCGCCGTCCAGATGCTGGCGGTGAGCCAGCTAGCGCCGACGCTTACTCGGACTGCTCCGGCACCAGCACTTCGCGCCCGCCAGCACCGTTCATTGACGAGACGAGGCCGGCCTTCTCCATCGCCTCGATCATGCGCGCGGCGCGGTTGTAGCCGATGCGCAGGTGGCGTTGCACCAGCGAGATCGACGGGCGGCGCGTTTTCAGCACCACTTCGACTGCCTGGTCGTACATTGGATCGGACTCGACATCGCTACCATCACCACCAGTCTCGGCAGTTTCACTGGGCGGCGATGCCAGCACATCGGTGATGAATTCGGGCCGGCCGACCTTGCGCAGGTGCTCGACGACGCGATGCACTTCGTCGTCGGCGACATAGGCGCCATGCACGCGCACGGGCAGACCGGTGCCGGGCGCGAGATAAAGCATGTCACCCTGCCCCAGCAACGCCTCGGCGCCCATCTGGTCAAGGATGGTGCGTGAGTCGATCTTGCTGGACACTTGAAAGGAGATGCGCGTTGGGATGTTGGCCTTGATCAGGCCGGTGATGACATCGACGCTCGGCCGCTGCGTGGCGAGGATCAGGTGAATGCCGGAGGCGCGCGCTTTCTGGGCAAGACGGGCGATGAGTTCCTCCACCTTTTTGCCCACCACCATCATCAGATCGGCCAATTCATCTATGACGACGACGATGAACGGCATGGTCTGGAGTGGTGGCACCCCCGCTTCGGGATCGCCCGGCAGCGCCAGCGGATCGGGGATGGGCGTACCGGCCTTTTCGGCTTCACGCACCTTGTTGTTGAAACTGCTCAGGTTGCGCACACCCATTGCGCTCATCAGCTTGTAGCGGCGCTCCATCTCGCCGACGCACCAGTGCAGCGCGTTGGCAGCCTTGTTCATGTCGGTGACGACCGGCGCCAGCAGATGGGGAATGCCTTCGTAGACAGACAATTCCAGCATCTTCGGGTCGACCAGGATCATCCGCACGTCCTTCGGCTCGGACTTGTAGAGCAGCGACAGGATCATGGCGTTGATGCCGACCGATTTGCCCGACCCGGTGGTCCCTGCCACCAGCAGGTGCGGCATCTTGGCGAGATCGGTGACCACCGGCTGACCGGCAATATCCTTGCCCAGCGCCAGCGTCAAATGGGAATGCATGTCGTGATAAACGCGCGCACCGAGGATTTCCGAGAGCCGCACGTTCTGCCGGCGCGGATTGGGCAGTTCGAGCGCCATGCAGGACTTGCCCGGCACGGTCTCGACGACGCGGATGCTGATGAGCGACAG
Source organism: Rhodocyclaceae bacterium (assembly GCA_013791905.1). Lineage (GTDB taxonomy): Bacteria > Pseudomonadota > Gammaproteobacteria > Burkholderiales > Rhodocyclaceae > Sulfuricystis. The sequence continues at coordinate 208,012 of VMSX01000011.1, forward strand.
CGCCCGCGCCAGATCCTTGGCCAGACCGACCACGGTGGCACCCTTGACTCCGACGGCCGGATCGATTTCGTACCGCGTGACGACCGGCCCCGGATGAGCGGAGGTGACTTGCACCTGTACGCCAAAATCGGCCAGCTTTCTTTCGATCAGGCGCGAGATGAATTCGAGGGTTTCGGCGCTCGGCAGTTCATCGTTGCTGTGCTGGGCCTCGTCGAGCAGATGCAGCGGCGGCAGCGCCTCGCCGGGTGCGTCGAAGAACAGCGGCGTCTGGCGCTCTTTCTCGATGCGCACTTCTGCCTTCTTCGCCAGGGGAATATCCAGATCGACCGGTTCGATGCGGATCGGCGGCGGCGGGTTTTCTTCGAACTTCTTGCGTTCGACAGCCACCACGGCTTCGCGCTGCCCGGCCAGCACGCGCCCATAGCGACGATCCTGCCAGCGGTCCCACAGCGCAATGGCGCCAAACCATGACACTTCGAGCAAGGCGCCGAATTTTTCGGCCGCCCACAGCCATGACAGGCCGGTTGCCAAGCCCCAGCCCACCATCACCAGCATCAGCAGGATCATGGTGCCACCGGTAAAACCCAGAAACGTCGCGGTCAGCCGGCTGACTTCGTAACCGAGCATGCCGCCGGGAGCCAGCGGCAAGGGCACTGACAGGCTCCAGAAGCGCATCGCCTCAAGGCCGCAACTGGCGATCAGCAGGACAATAAAACCGGTCAGGGCAATGAGCAGCGGACGCCGGTCTTCGCCGAACATTCGGCTGATGCGGTGATAGCCCGTCACCACCAGCAGAAACAGCAGAACCACCCACCACCAGGCGGACAGCCCGAACAAATAGAGCAGCAGATCGGCGAGCCAGGCGCCGAAACGCCCGCCCGGATTGGCGACTGTATCCACCACGACGGCCCGTGACCAGCCGGGATCGGCCTTGTCGAAGCCCCAGAGGATCAGGGCAAGATACAAGCCAAGGGCAGCAACCACCAGCCAGCGCGCCTCATGCACCAGCGCGGCAATGCGCTCGGGCAGTGGTCGGGCAGAATTGCCCCTTTGCGACATGGAAAGCGAAGCGTAGGACATGGGCGGATTTCCGGACGGTATGAGACTGTTGGGATTTTCGCGCGGCATTTATCGACTGATCGCCGAAACAGGGAAACATTCCCCCCCCTGACAGATTTTTATACCTGGCTGCCGGCCATGCCGGCCGTTGATCCGAGGACTCACGGCGCCTTGATTGTGGCCCGGTATAATCGTCGCCATCTATCCAGCCAGGATCCATACGATGTCCGCTCGTCACGCAAAACTTCTGATTCTCGGTTCCGGCCCTGCCGGCTATACCGCCGCCGTCTACGCCGCCCGCGCCAACCTGAATCCCGTGCTGATCACCGGCATGGCGCAGGGCGGTCAGTTAATGACCACCACCGAGGTCGACAACTGGCCGGCCGACGCCGATGGCGTGCAGGGTCCCGAGCTGATGACGCGCTTCGAGAAGCACGCCCTGCGCTTCAACACCGAGATCATCTTCGACCACATTCACACCACCAAGCTCACCGAACGGCCGCTGCGACTGATTGGCGATTCCGGTGAATACACCTGCGATGCGCTGATCATTGCCACCGGCGCCTCGGCGCAGTATCTTGGCCTGCCCTCGGAAGAGAAATTCTCCGGCAAGGGCGTTTCGGCCTGCGCCACCTGTGACGGTTTTTTCTACAAAAAACAGGCGGTCGCGGTCATCGGTGGCGGCAATACGGCGATGGAAGAGGCGCTCTATCTGGCCAACATCGCCAGCCATGTGACGCTGGTGCATCGTCGCGACAAATTGCGCGGCGAAAAAATCATTCAGGACAAGGTTTTCGAGAAGGAAAAGGCCGGCAAGATCACCATCAAGTGGGATTGCGTACTCGACGAAGTGCTCGGCGACAAGACCGGCGTGACCGGCATGCGCATCAAGAATGTCAAAACGAATGCGACGGAAGAGATTGCCTTGATGGGCGTGTTCATCGCCATTGGCCATAAGCCGAACACCGACATTTTTGCCGGCCAGTTGAAGATGGAAAACGGCTATATCGTCACACACAGCGGTCGCGAGGGTAATGCCACCGCCACCAGCGTGCCGGGCGTGTTCGCTGCCGGCGATGTGCAGGACCACGTCTACAAGCAGGCCGTCACCTCGGCCGCAACCGGCTGCCAGGCCGCCCTCGACGCTGAAAAATACCTGGACTCCCTCGAATAATGCCACCAAGCAGGTCGCTCGATGCCGAATCGCGCGCCCTGTTTGAGGCGGCGGTAGCCGACGCCATTCCCCTGGCCATCGAGCGCATCCACCACGAACCGCCGCCGCCCCTGCCGATTCCACGCCAGCGTGAGCGCGATGAGCGCGCCGCCCTGGACGAGTCCTTATCGGATGTCGATCTGCTTGGTCTACACCTCGAAGGCGGTGATGAAGCGGTTTTTCTCAAGCCAGGCATGACACCCATGGTGCTCAAGGACCTGCGGCGCGGCCGCTGGGTGGTGCAGAGCCATCTCGACCTGCATGGCATGCACCGCAACGAAGCGCGCCAGCAGGTGGCCATCTTTCTCGCCGAATGTCTTGACCGCGACCACCGCTGCGTACGCATCGTACATGGCAAGGGCCACGGCTCGCCGGGGCGCATTCCCGTCCTCAAGCGACTGGTGCTGGGCTGGCTGACGCAACGTCAGGAAGTGCTCGCCTACTGCCAGGCGCGCACTGTCGAAGGCGGCGCCGGCGCGGTGCTGGTGCTGCTGCAAGGCAAGCGCTGACATGACTGTCACCGAGCTTCTCGCCCCCGCCGGCAGCCTGCGCATGGCCGCCACGGCGCTGGACTTCGGCGCTACGGCCATCTATGCCGGGCAGCCACGTTACAGCCTGCGCGTGCGCAACAACGAGTTCGGCAAACTGGAAAAACTCGCGGCAGGCATCGAACTGGTCCAGCGGCGCGGTGGCAAGTTCTATCTGGTCAGCAACATTTCCCCGCACAACGCCAAGCTCAAAACCTATCTTGCCGACATGGCGCCGGTCATCGCGCTCCAGCCGGATGCGTTGATCATGGCCGACCCGGGGCTGATGATGATGGTCCGCGAAGCTTGGCCGGACATGCCGATCCATCTTTCGGTGCAGGCGAATACCGTGAACTACGCAGCGGTCAGGTTCTGGCGCTCGCTGGGCGTATCACGCGTCATTCTTTCCCGCGAGTTGTCGCTCGACGAGATCGCCGAAATCCGTCAGGAGTGTCCGGACATCGAGTTGGAAGTTTTCGTTCACGGCGCGCTGTGTGTTGCCTATTCCGGCCGCTGCCTGCTGTCCGGTTATTTCAACCACCGCGACCCGAATCAGGGCAGTTGCACGAACTCCTGCCGCTGGGAATATGGCGTCAAGCCCGCCGCCGAAAATCCGGCCGGCGATGTTTATTTGCTCGAAGAAGCAACCCGCCCGGGACAACTGATGCCCATCGAGGAAGATGAGCACGGCACCTATATTCTCAACTCGAAAGACCTGCGCGCCATCGAGTACGTCGAGCGCCTGGTGAATATCGGCATCGATTCGCTGAAGATCGAGGGGCGCACCAAGTCGGCCTATTACGTTGCCTGCAGTTGCCAGGCTTACCGGCGCGCCATTAACGACGCCGTCGCCGGTCGGCCCTTCAATCCGGAACTGGTTGGCGAACTTGCCAGCCTCGCCAATCGCGGTTACACCGCCGGCTTTTACGAACGGCATCCCGATCGCGACTATCAGAACTATCTGAGTGGCCTGTCGCAGACGGGCAGCCGGCTGTATGTCGGGGATGTGATCGCTTATCGGCCGGATGGCCTGGCGGAAATCGAGGTGAAGAACCGCTTCGCGGTCGGCGACCAGCTGGAGCTGATCCACCCCGCCGGCAACAGCACGCTGCAGGTCGAACGCATGCTGAAAGTCGGCGCTGACGGGACGGCGTCAGATGTCACCACCGCCCCCGGCAGCGGCCATCGCGTCCTGATCCCGCTGCCAGCGGAAAAACACGGGGCCTTTCTGGCCCGCCTGCTCGGCAGCCCGAAGACGCCGGTCAGTTCAATGAATAGCTGATTAGCGCAACGCGCTCAGATAGCTGCTTCGTTAATCTCGCCAGTGCGGATGCGGACGATCTGCTCGACCGGAAGGACAAAGATCTTGCCGTCGCCGATCTTGCCAGTGCGCGCCGCCTTGATGATGGCCTCGATGGCCGCCTCGACCATGGCCTCGGCAATCACCAGTTCGACCTTGATCTTCGGCAGGAAATCGACGACGTACTCGGCGCCGCGATAGAGCTCGGTATGCCCCTTCTGGCGACCGAAACCCTTGACCTCGGTAACGGTCAGGCCGGTCACGCCGACTTCGGACAGCGCTTCGCGGACTTCGTCAAGCTTGAAGGGCTTGATGATGGCTTCGATCTTTTTCATTGCGTGAGCTCCTGGGTCAGTTCCATTCATCGGGATAGCGGGATGTTATCGGATAACGCCAGTCCTTGCCGAAGGCACGCCGACTGACGCGAATGCCCGGCGGTGCCTGGCGGCGCTTGTATTCGTTGCGCTTCAGCAGATTGACGACGCGGCGCACATCGGCCTCAGTTATTCCCTGTTGCATGCCGCCGGCAATGATTTCGCGCGGGCTCTGGTCGCGTTCCATGTAGGCCTCGATGATCGCATCGAGCACGGCATAGGGCGGCAGACTGTCCTGGTCGGTCTGGCCGGGCTTGAGCTCGGCCGAGGGCGGGCGTTCGATGATGTTCGCCGGAATAACGCCCCCCCCGAAAACGCCGCTATGCCGCGTCCCCCCCCCAGGGGGCCAAGAAACATTTGGGGCGGCCCGGCATGTTTCTTGAGTAAGTGAGTTGCGGTAGTGCGCCAGCCGATAGACGAAGGTCTTGAAGACATCCTTGATGACGGCGAAGCCACCCGCCATGTCGCCATAGAGCGTGGCATAACCGACCGCCATTTCGCTCTTGTTGCCGGTGGTGAGCACCAGCCGGCCGGTGCGATTGGAGATCGCCATCAGCAACATGCCGCGAATGCGCGCCTGCAGGTTTTCGTCGGTGGTGTCCCACTCGGGCTTTGGGCCGAGCTTGGCAAAAGTCGGCGCCAGTGCGACGGCGAATTGTTCCATCAAGGCCGCAATCGGAATCTCGTCGTATTGCACGCCCAACCGCCGCACCATTTCGCGCGAGTCGTCGAGGCTCATCTGCGCCGTCCAGGGCGATGGCATCATAACCGCGCGCACCCGTTCTGCCCCCAGCGCGTCGACGGCGATGGCCAGCGTCAGGGCCGAGTCGATGCCGCCCGACAGGCCGATGAGGACGCCGGGAAAACCGTTCTTGCCGAGGTAGTCGCGCACACCGAGCACCAGTGCCGAGTACACCTCGGCTTCGATGCTGCGCGCAGGCACCAGTTCGCCCGGCAAGACATGGCCATCCTGAATTTCGACAATGGCCAACTGCTCGGCAAAGGCGGGCAACTGATGCGTGAGCCGACCCGCCGCGTCGAGCACGAACGACGCACCGTCGAACACCAGTTCGTCCTGGCCGCCCACCATGTTGGCGTAGATGGCGGCGACACCGGTCTCCTGCACGCGCTTTTTCAGGGTCGCATGGCGGGTCGCCTGTTTGTTCATGTGGTAGGGCGAGGCATTCAGCACCAGCAGGATGGCGGCGCCGGCGGCCCGTGCCAGTTGCGCCGGCTCGGGCTCCCAGACATCGGCGCAGATGTTCACGCCACACCGCACCCCCTTGACCTCGAATACGCCGGGCTCGGTACCGGCCTTGAAATAGCGCGCTTCGTCGAACACTTCGTAAGTCGGCAGACGCCGCTTGCGGTAGGTGGCTTCAATGCGTCCAGCACGCAACAGGGCGGCGGCGTTGTAACGCGCCTTGTCGTGCGCCTCGGGATAACCAACCAAGAGGGCCAGGCCCGGCGCAAGCAAATTCGCCGCTGTCGCCAATGCCGTCAGTTCACTGGCACAGGCGCGATAAAAATCCGGACGCAACAACAGGTCTTCCGGCGGATAACCGCAGAGCGCCAGCTCCGGCGTCAGCAGCAGGTCGGCGCCCTGGTCATGCGCGGTCTGGGCCGCCGCAAGGATGCGCTGCGCATTGCCGGCAACATCGCCGACCGTGCAATTGATCTGGGCAATCGCTATTTTCAGCCCGGCCACCTTGGTCACTTGTTTCTCAGAAGGCCGGTTTGACTTTTGCGTTTTCAAACCGCTCGACACCGACCATGATTTCCTTCTTGGCCTCGGCCGCATCCACCCAGCCTTCAACCTTGACGAATTTTCCCGGCTCAAGATCCTTGTAGTGGGCGAAAAAATGCGCAATGGAATCTAGGATGACTTGCGGGAAATCACGCGGCGACTCAATATCACGATACATCGGCGTCAGCTTGTCGACCGGCACGGCCAAAAGCTTGGCATCCTCACCGGCTTCGTCGGTCATTTTCAGCATGCCGACCGGGCGGCAACGCACCACCACGCCGGGGGGCAGTGCGAACTGCGATACGACCAGCACATCGACCGGATCGCCATCGCCAGCGATGGTATGCGGGATGTAACCGTAGTTGCAGGGGTAGTGCATCGCCGTCGACATGAAGCGGTCAACGAAGATCGCGCCGGAATCCTTGTCGACCTCGTATTTGATCGGGTCGGAATGCATCGGGATTTCGATGATCACGTTGAAATCGTTCGGCAGATCCTTGCCGGAGGGAACATTATTCAAGGCCACGGGAAACTCCTGCACAAAGGCCCGTGATTATAACTGCCTCATTTTGCCTCGAAGCCGGCGTCGTCGATTGCCGCGCACAGGGCGGCGCGCGCAAGCTGGGCGGGATCGAATTCGACGGTCGCCTGGCCGGGTTCCAGCACCACCTCGACCTTTGCCACACCGGGCAGCTCGCTCAGCACCTTGGTCACACTGGCGACACAGCCACCGCAGGACATGCCGTCCACCTTGATCGTCGTTGTTTCCATGTCAGCTCCTCTCAGGTTTCCAGCGGCGCAGCAGCAGGGAATTGCTCACCACCGACACCGAACTCATCGCCATCGCCGCACCGGCGACGACCGGATTGAGGAAGCCGAGCGCCGCCAGCGGAATGCCGAGCACATTGTAGATGAAGGCCCAGAACAGGTTCTGGCGAATCTTGGCGAGTGTCGCGCGCGACAGCGAAATCGCATCGGCGACGCCGTTGAGGTCGTCGCGCATCAGCGTCACGTCGGCGGCTTCCATCGCCACGTCGGCACCCGCGCCCATCGCGAAGGAGACGTCGGCCGCTGCCAGCGCCGGTGCGTCGTTGATGCCGTCGCCCGCCATGCCGACGGTTTTACCCGCCGCCTTGAGCGCGGCAACATGCGCGGCCTTGTCGCCCGGCAGCACTTCGGCCTCATAGCGCGACACCCCGGACTCTGCGGCAATTGCGGCCGCCGTAGCCTGATTATCGCCCGTCAGCATCACCACCTCGACGCCCATCTGCTTGAGTCGGGCAATGGCGGCACGCGAAGTTTCGCGCAGCGGGTCGGCAACACCAATGAAGCCGATGACTTCACTCGCCGTTGCGACGGCGACAATGCTTTTGCCGGTCAGCGCAGCGGTATCGGGTAGTGTCATGCCCTGCTCGGTCATCCATTTCGGCGAGCCGACGCGGATCGTCTGACCAGCCACCAGGCCGGTCAAGCCTTTACCTGCGGTGGAAACCACCTCCTGCGGCGTTTCAAGATTCAGGTTTTGCGTCTTCGCAGCGGCAACCAGTGCGGCGGCGAGCGGATGCGTCGAACCTTGTTCGAGGCTGGCAGCCAGTTGCAATACATTCGCCGTCTCGCCAGCGCCGACTTTTATAACATCAGTCACGACCGGCTTGCCCTGGGTCAGCGTGCCGGTCTTATCGACCGCGAGCACATTGATTTTTTCCGCCAGTTCCAGCGCCTGCGCATTGCGGATCAGGATGCCGGCTTTCGCACCCAGCCCCGTGCCGACCATGATCGCCGTCGGTGTCGCCAGACCGAGCGCGCAGGGACAGGCGATCACCAGCACCGCGACGGCGTTCACCAGGGCCACGGTGAAATCGCCGGCCAGCCACCACCATAGGACGAAGGTGAGCAGCGCAATCGCCGTCACCACCGGCACGAAAATGGCCGCCACCTGATCGGCAAGCCGTTGCACCGGCGCTTTCGAACCTTGTGCCTGTTCAACCAGCCGGATGATGCCGGCCAGCAGCGTATGCGAACCGACACCGGTGGCCTTGCAGCGCAACAGGCCGTCACCGTTCACTGTCGCCGCGAAAACCTTGTCACCGACCGTCTTCGGTGCCGGCAGGCTTTCTCCCGTCAGCATGGCCTCGTTGGCGCTGGAGTTGCCTGACAGCACTTCGCCATCGACCGGCACTGCCTCGCCCGGCCGCACCACCACCACGTCACCCGGAATCAGGCTCGCCACCGGCACTTCGACCAGCTTGCCAGAGCGTTCGACATGCGCAGTCTGCGGCTGGAGTTTCATCAGCGATTCAATGGCCGCCGAGGTCTTCGCCTTGGCGCGCGCTTCGAGGATCTTGCCCATCAGCACCAGCGTGATGACGGTGGCCGAGGCCTCGAAATAGACGTGGTGGTGCGTCAGGCCGAGCAACAGGACCGCCGTGCTGTAGCCCCAGGCCATCGTGGTACCCAACGCCACCAGCACATCCATGTTGCCGCTGCCGCCGCGCAGGGCATTCCAGCCGCCGACATAGAAGCGCCAGCCGATCCAGAACTGCACCGGCGTCGCCAGCGTGAACTGCAGCCAGCGCGGCAGGACATCGACATGCCCCGCAGCGCCGAACATGAAAGGCATCTGGGCAATCAACGGCAAGGTCAGCGCCAGGGCGATCCAGAAACGCTTCACTTCGGCGCGATAGACGGCCTCCTTGCGCTGTTTCTCTTCGCCGCGCGTATCCGCGCTGGATGGCGTCGCGGTGAATCCCGTCTTGACGATGGTAGCGATCAGCCGGTCAACATTGACCTGTGCCGGATCGAAACGGATCTGCGCGCGCTCGGCGGGCAGGTTCACCACCGCCTCGACGCCCGGCAGTTTGTTAAGCTGCCGTTCGATGCGCGCCGAACAGGCCGCACAGGTCATGCCGCCGATGGCAAATTCGGCGGTTTCGCAGTTGGCAGTGGCATCCGCCGCTGTCTGTCGGGTCTCACTCAAAGTTGATGGGCTCGGGTATCTCGGTCGGCCGCTGCTCGTTGTTCCAAGCCTCGAAGCCGCCATTCATGGAGATGACGTTGGTGTAGCCGAGCTTTTGCAACTGCACGGCGGACAAAGCGGCGCGACCACTGGTGCGGCAGTAGATGAGGAAGGCGCCGTCCTTCTTGGCACACTCCGGCACCATGCCGATCTTGAATTCGAGCACGCCGCGCGGAATGTTGATGGCGCCCGGCAGATGGCTGGCGACATATTCATCGTATTCGCGCACATCGATGATGACGCGCTTGCCGAGTTGCTGCTGGGCCTCGGCGGGGCCGATTTCCTTGATCTGCGCCTTGGCTTCGACGACCAGTTCGTGGGGGGTCATGGGCATGAAACTCTCCGTTATTATTAATGAGGGGGTCGCTGATTATCCCAGATCGCCCACCCCAACGACAACGCACTAGTTTTGCAGCTTACGCACGCCAGAGGTTGGCCAGACCATACAAACCATAGCCGAGCACGAGCAAACCTGATATCACACGTGTCGTGCGCGCCTGGGCAAAGCGCCGGAAGCGTGACAGCAGCAAGCCGGCCAACAGCAGGTTGGGCAAGGTGCCGAGCCCGAAAGCCAGCATCAACAGGGCGCCGTCCCACGCCGAAGCGCTGGCGAGCGCCGTGGTCAGTGCGCTATATACCAGCCCGCATGGCAACCAGCCCCACAGAAACCCGAGCGGCAGCGCCTGCGTCACGCCACGCACCGGCAAGAATCTTCCCGTAAACGGCTGGATCTTTGCCCAGATCGTCTGCCCGCCTTTTTCGACGATCGCCAGCGCCTGGGTCGCTCCCAGCAAATAGAAACCCAGCGCCACCAGCATCAGGCTGGCAAAAGCATACAAGCCACGTTGCAAAGGCAGCAGATTCCCCGCCACGTAGCCGACTGCACCGACAAGTAGCCCAGCCAGCACATAGCTCGCGATCCGTCCGGCGTTATAGGCTAGGTGCAGGGTTACTGAAGCCTTGCCCTGCGCCCCTTGCAGGCTCAGTGCAGCGACGATGCCGCCACACATGCCAGCGCAATGCCCGCCGCCCAGCAGTCCGACGATGAACAAGGCCAGCAGGCTGTTATCGGGCATGATGACGAAGCAGGCGCCGTGTCACCAGCGCCGACTTTCAGATCACTTTAGAGTAGCGGACGCGCTCGCGGTCGGAGCGCAGGTAACGGTCGAACACCATGGCGATGACGCGCACCAGAATCCGGCCGCGCGGCTGAACGGTTATCCATTGATCGTCGATGGTCAGCAGACCGGCGGTTTCCATCTCGGCAAGATCATCGAGTTCGGCGGCAAAATAGGATTTGAAGTCGATCAGATGGGCAATCTGGATCGACTCAATGGATAGTTCGAAGTGGCACATCAGCGCCTGAATGATCGAGCGGCGCAGCAGGTCGTCGGCAGTCAGTTCGAGACCGCGCATCACCGGCAGTTCGCCACGGTCGAGCGCGTCGTAATAGTCGTCGAGGGTGCGGTAGTTCTGGCAATAGGTCGGGCCGACCTTGCCGATGGCCGAGACGCCGAAGGCGAGCAGATCGGCCTCGGCATGCGTCGAGTAGCCCTGGAAGTTGCGATGCAGCCGGCCCTGACGCTGCGCCACGGCGAGTTCGTCGTCGGGCTTGGCAAAGTGATCCATGCCGATGAAGACGTAACCGGCGTCGGTCAGCCGGCGGATGCACAGTTGCACGATCTGCAGCTTGGCATCGGGACTTGGCAGGTCGCTCTCGTTGATGCGCCGCTGCGGCTTGGCCAGCCCGGGGAGGTGGGCATAGTTGTAGATCGACAGCCGGTCCGGGGCGAGCTTGATGATCTCGTCGAGCGTATGGTTGAAGCTGATGACGTTCTGCTTCGGCAGGCCATAGATCAGATCGACCGAGATGCCCTTGAAGCCGAATTCGCGCGCGGCCTCGATCACCAGCTGGGTCTCTTCCAGGCTCTGGATACGGTTCACCGCTTGCTGCACACGTGGGTCGAAATCCTGCACGCCGACGCTCATGCGGTTGAAACCCAAGTCGGCGAGGAGTTTGACGGTTTCGCGATCCACCTTGCGCGGGTCGACCTCGATGGAATATTCGCCTTCCGGCAGCAGGCGAAAATGCTGCCGTGTCATTTCCATCAATTGGCGCATTTCATCCTGCGACAGGAAGGTGGGCGTGCCACCACCCCAGTGCAATTGCACGACATCATGCGGGCCATCGAGCGCCGCCGACTGCAAAGCCAGCTCTTTGCCAAGGTATTTCAGATATTTGGCAGAGCGGCCATGATCTTTAGTGATAATCTTGTTGCAGGCGCAGTAATAGCAGATGGTATTGCAGAACGGGATGTGAAAGTATAATGAGAGTGCCCGGCCAATTCCGCCGATCGTGCGGCGTTGCAGCCATGAACGATAGGCCGCAGCATCGAAGGCCTCGACGAAGCGATCGGCCGTCGGGTAGGACGTATAACGCGGGCCGCTGACGTCGAAGCGACGGATGACCTGCGGATCGAAAATCAATTCTTGATAATGGCTCACGACTCAACAATAGGAGGGGCGGTGACAACAGAAAAAAACGGCAATACTCACCGTCGGGCTAAGCCTGCAGAATGCAGCAAGCCGAACCGATCCACGTTGACGCAGATCAAAGCCCCCATCATTCCATCCGGCATAAGTCGATGCTCGCTCAGGTAATTCCTCTCTCCGTTCCCGAGTTGCGCGAGGCCTGCTCGCAATGCAACCTGCGCGAGTTGTGCCTGCCGATGGGCCTAAGCGGGAACGAACTCGACCAGCTCGACCAACTGGTCGAAGTGCGGCGACGCGTCCAGCGCGGCCAACACCTTTATCGTGGTAGCGATCCCTTCGAGGCTATCTACGCGATCAAGACCGGCTTTTTCAAGACCGATGTGTTGCTTGAAGATGGCCGCGATCAGGTCACTGGCTTCCAGATGGCGGGCGAGATACTGGGCATGGACGGCATCGGCTCGGAAAAGCACACCTGTAACGCCGTCGCACTGGAGGACAGCGAAGTCTGCGTCATCCCCTTTGCCGAGCTGGAACATTATTCGCGTGAAATCAGTGCACTACAGCACCATTTTCACAAGATGATGAGCCGCGAAATTGTGCGTGACCATGGCGTAATGATGCTGCTGGGGGTGATGCGCGCCGAGGAGCGACTTGCTGCATTTTTGCTGAACCTCTCACAACGCTTCACCGCGCGCGGCTATTCCCCTACCGAATTCAACCTGCGCATGACCCGCAACGAAATTGGCTCCTACCTCGGCCTCAAACTTGAAACCGTCAGCCGCGCCTTCTCGCGCTTTAACGAAGAAGGACTAATCTCCGTGCACCAGAAACACATCCGGATCCTCGACGCAGCTGGTCTGAAGAAACTGCTGTCCCAACGGCGAGCCTGAATGGAATCTCTTCGAAGTCCCGTTTCCGGGGGGACAAGAGGGCTTGCCCCCTTGTCCGGACACTTGCCTTTGCCGACCTTCCGGAGTACCAATGTGGGGTTCCGACGCGACCGGCTTAATTGGTCTCGTTGGCAATTGCCCAAACTGCCGCCTCGACGCGCGAACGGAATTTCAGTTTTTTGAAGAGATTTCGCACATGCACCTTGACGGTGCTTTCCATGATGTCCAGTTCGCGGGCAATCAACTTGTTCGACATGCCGGCGGCCAGGCATCTCAGGATGGCCGTTTCGCGCTCGGTCAGACTGGCCTGATTGCGACTCTCGCTCTCGCTTTCCTCGCGTAGCGCAGTAGCCAGCAGGCTGGAGAGCTCCGGACTAATCACGTTCTGGCCCTGCATGGCATCGCAGATCATCTTGAGGATGTTGTCCGGGTCGTTGTCCTTAAGTATGTAGCCATCCGAACCGGCGCGGATGGCAGCGAGCAGGTCTTCAGGGGCATTGGATACGGTGAGCATGATGATGCGCGCGTCGACTCCCATGTCGCGCATCGTGCGCAGCGTTTCCAGTCCATTGATGCCCTTCATGTTGAGATCGAGCAGGATCAGATCCGGGTCGAGTTGTTTCGCGAGCTCGATGCCTTCCCGGCCACTGGCCGCTTCGCCAACGACAGTAAAGCCCTCGACCAGGGCAAGCAATTGGCAGACGCCGCGGCGCAGCAGGGGATGATCGTCGATGACGAGAACACGGGTGGTGTCGGGCACGGTATTGGCTGTCATGGGCTGGGTTGCCGATATTTTTGCGGCAGAAAATGCAAGGTGACGACGGTACCGGCGTCGAGTGCGGTTTCGACATCGAGTCGACCGTCAAGAATCAACGCACGGTCGTTCATGATGTTGACGCCGAAATGGTTGGCCGGTGTCTTGCGGATATCGAAGCCCTTGCCGTCATCGGCGATGCGCACGGTAACGACATGGTCGGCTGCCGCGGCGATGTCAACCTGGGCACTTTGCGCCGCGGCGTGATGTTCGATATTGGACAGGGCTTCGCGGATGATGCGGATAACGTGCATTTCCTCATTGCCGGAAAGCACAATGCCTGACAGCCCATTGCTCGACCGGACAGGGAAACCCAGCTTTTTCGAAAACTCGGCTACCGTCCCCTGCAGCGCCACGTTAAAACCCTGCGCGCCAATCCGCAGACGGAAGGTGACGATCAGATCGCGCAATTCGCGATAAACGCCATTCAGGCCCTGCTTCAGTTCATCGGCAATACTGCGGGTATCTCCGCCGCGATCCAGACTTTTTTCCAGCCGGGTAACCTGGATCTGGAGGTAACTCAGCGACTGGGCGATCGAATCGTGGAGCTCGCGGGCAATCACCGAGCGCTCTTCGAGCACGGCCAGACGATGCTTTTCCTCGGTACGCCGCATGTTGATCAGGGCATTCGAAATGTGGTGGCCAACGGTTTCTAGAATGCGCGCTTTTTCCTGGGTCAAAGAATGACCATCTTTCAGCAAGATCGGCAGGATGCCGTGCAGCCGGTCGCCGTCGCCAATCGGCACGGCGATCATGGAACGTGACTGCGCCTGCGCAACGAGCGCTTCTTCAGCCCGGGCAAAGCATTGGCCGCAGTCGGACCGACCGCACAAGACACGCAACTCTTCCGCCGTAAGGTCTCCGGTCACCACATGTGCCGGAAAATGTTCGCTCTCACTGATGCAGATCATACTGTGGCCAAGGTCCAGCGCCTCTTCGACCTCGCGCATCACGGTCTGCACGGCATCAAGTGTCAGATCACTGGCCGAGAGTTGCTGACTGACCCGGTAGAGAAGTTCAAGCGACTGGTTGGTGCGGGTCAACTCGCGTGTCTTTTCCTCTACCTTGTCTTCAAGGTTGGCATACATGCTGGCGATCTCTGCCACCATCTTGTTGAAGGCACGGCCAAGCTGCCCCAGTTCGTCGGTGGAGACATGCTCGACCCGAACCGTGAACGATCCCCGCGTAACCGTGGTTGCGGCCTGCAGCAACTGAGCCAGGGGAAGGATCACTTGCCAGCGCAGCATCCACAAGGTAAGCAGACTGATCATGACGATGCAGGCAAGCAGCACCAGTTGAATGACATGAAGCAGGCGCGCCTTGCTTTCAAGCTCGATCTCGATCAGGTACACGACATGATTGATCTGCTCGACATAGTCGGGAATTTCGTGCGCTATCCGTTTCAGGGCGGATGGATCACCCTCGGCGGCAGCGATTTCGAGCGACCGGAAATGCGTCTTCCACCTATGCAGAACATCTTGAACGGCAACAACCGACGCTGCACCCTGGGGCGCCTTGGCAGCGACAAAACGCTCCAAGCCCAGCAGGCGATGCTCGAATATTTCAATGGTTTCAAACGCTTGACTGCGTTTTTCGTGTTGCAGTATCTCGCTGAGCGTGCGGAAGGTCAGCATCCGCAGTGATCCTGAAACATTGACCGCATTGGCCCGGCCGCTGATGTCGTCGGCAATTACCGTGGAAATCGCGATGGAGGCGAAGGAAAGCAAGGCCAGCGTACCCATCGCAATGCCCAGCCGGACCAGCACTGAATCACGAAGTACTTGCGAGATGGATGAAATGAAGATCACGGAGTGGACTGGTTTTTACCCATTTTATTTTTATGGGTATTTATCTGTATTTCGTGGTATTCGCCGTATGATGAATCGCCAACACAAACACTCTGAACCACATTGATTTTACGTAATTTATTCCATTCAGCCCGGAAATCTTCATACCTATTTTGAGGTAGTAGCCAGGCGAAAGTGAAGCTTGCCCAGTCTTTCGTCATCCCTTATTGGGGTCTAGCATGAAGGGAAATCAGCGGTTAGGCACCTTACTGCCAGTCTGCACATTACTCAGATAAAAACCGGCTTGGCACTCGATAGCAAACAAGCATTCGTTTCCGGAAACCATCGCATGCCCCAAAATACCGAAAATCGCGTCGACACCGCAAAATTATTGGCACGCATGCCGCTGTTCGATGGGTTGCCGCAAGGACAGACGGCCCTCCTCGCGGCACACTCTAGGGGAATGCATCTAAGCAGGGGCGAAATGCTGTTCCAGAAGGGCGATGTCGCAAACGGGTTTTACCTTGTCGTCTATGGACAGGTCAAACTCGCCTTCCCCTCATTCAGTGGCAACGAAAAAGTCGTCGACGTTATTGGGCCGAACCAGAGTTTCGGCGAAGCGGTGATGCTTGCCCAGCGCACCTATCCGGTGTTCGCCCAAGCGATCATGGATACCTTGCTTATCCATGTCACCAGGGATGTCGTCTTCGATCTGCTGGAAAACGCCCCCTCCTTCGCCCGCCGCATGTTGATCGGCCTCGCGATGCACAATCATTCGCTCGTCCATGACATCGAATCCTTCACACTGCGCTCAAGCGCCCAGCGCGTGATCGACTATCTGCTGCAGCTTTGCCCGAGCGACGGTAACTGCGAAGGCCGCATCGATATCATCCTGCCGACTTCGAAACAAATCACCGCTTCGCGCCTCAACCTGACGCCGGAAACCCTGTCGCGCATCCTCCACGACCTGGCAGAAGCCGGACTGATCGAGGTGCAGGGCAAGCGCATCTCGATCAGCAACCCCCAACGCCTGCGCGTCACGCTTGCTGCCACACACATGGACGAGAGCCACTCTGAAACATCCCGGCCACGTGCGCCTAAACGCACACTGGCTGTCGCGCCAGCCAAAACCCGCGCGAATATCCGCTGTGCCAAAACCAGGAAGCCGATCACCGAACTGTGGGCCTGACTCAGGCGAACAGGCCCAGCGGGTTCTTGGTAAGCGCAACCGAAACAATCCAGCCAAACAGGACCACGGCGGCAAACCCCGCCGTGGCACGTACGCGCGGAGTTTGCCCAGGCCTGAGGGCCACAGCACCAAGGATAATGTAGGCAATCAGGCCTAACACCTTGGCAGTCAGCCAAGCGTCAACAAACGGATATTGCCCGATCAACGCTGTCAGTGTCAGTGCTGCCGCCAGCAGAATGCTGTCGTTAATGTGGGGCAGGCTGCGCATCCAGCGCCGTCCCATCAGCGCCGACTTTTGGCTACGGCCACCGCTTCGCTGATTAACGTTCGCTTCGCTCACATTAGCCTGCGCCGAAACTGCGTTTTGCCAGACCAGCAGTCCGCGCAGACAGAAACCCGTGATACTCAGAATCACGCAGGCAACGTGCAGATGTTTCACCGCTACATAGAGCATAAATTAGCGTTATCCAGTAAAAAGAATGATAAGGTTGCGCCCCATTCAGAGGCGACCCATGGGTGCCCACTGTCCGCACTTCTATCTTTCCGTTCGTTCAATTATGTCCCAACAACAGGAAAACCATATCGACATTCCGGCGTTTTTGATACGCCAGTCCCTGTTTCAGGAACTGACACCCGAGCAGGTGACGCACCTCGCTGCGCATGCCCGGGAGAAACGTCTGGCGGCGGGCGAAATGCTGCTGCAGAAGGGCGATAACCCACGTGGGTTTTACATCATCATCTTCGGTCAGATCAAACTGGCCTTCCCCTCCGCTACCGGCAATGAAAAAGTGGTCGATATTCTCGGGCCACGGCAAAGTTTTGGCGAAACGGTAATGTTCATCGACCGCCCCTACCCGGTGTTCGCCGAGGCCATCACCGCTACGCAATTGCTGCACGTCAGCAAGGATGCGATTTTCGAACTGCTTGAAACCGACCCTTCCTTCGCCCGGCGGATGTTGGCCAGCATGTCCATGCGTCTGCACGCACTGATGCGCGACGTCGAATCCTATTCCTTGCGATCCAGTGCCCAGCGCGTCATTGGTTACCTGCTGCAACATTGCCCGAACCAGGGTAACGGCACTTGCGCGGGCAGCGTCGAAATCACCCTGCCCACTTCCAAGCAGATCATAGCGTCGCGGCTCAATCTGACACCTGAAACCTTGTCACGCATTTTCCGCGATCTCGCCGAAGCGAAATTGATCAGCGTGCAGTCCCGGCGCGTCACCATCAACGATTTCAAGCGGCTGCGCGAATACGATTTTTGAAGCGGACATAGATGCGTAGCGCGCCCACCAGATTGAGGCCCAGCCAAGCGCAGTCAAGTGCAAACAGCAACCCGGCAGGACGCGCCAATGACGGCAACCAAACCGCCGCCAGCAGGAAGGCCAGTGCGGCCAGATGCAGGTAAAACTGGCGGCGCATGCTGCGCTCTGGAATCATCTGGTTCATGGTTGGCGGCAAGGTCTCCAGCCCGCACAGACGTTGCAGATGCAACCAGTTAAGAAACGGCACGATCTTGTAAAGCATGCCATTGATGGCTGTTACAAAGACTCCCACAATGGCCAGCATACCCAGCCACACAACGGCCCGCGGATCATTGCCAATCTCGGGCAGTGCGGCAAACAGCATGGCCGAAAACAGCAGTACGACCAAACACACCATGGCGACGCGAAAGAACAGCAATGTCGTATCGCTGACTTTGCGCCGGCGGCGACTTTGCAGATAAAGGGTCGTTCCGCCAAACAATCCTGCCGTCCCCAGGCCGCCCAGCCAGACGAGTTCGCGCGCGCCATCCGGCAAGCCGAAGAGTTGCAGCGACCACACCAGCAGCAGCGCCAACAACAACAGGGGTACACCGCGTGCCAGCCAGCCCGGATAAGCCGGCGTCAGCTGAAACATCGGCACCACGAAATAGGCGATGCCCGCCAGCAGTATCAACCCCCACCCGCCGAGCCCCCAAGCGGCATGTACATCGGTCAAAGCCAGTAGTGGAAGAGTGGTCTGGTACGCCAGTCCGAAGGCCAGCGTCACACCCAACCCTGTAGTTGCCAGCAGGCCGAGCAGCGCGATACGCAAGGCAACGATTGAGGCGCCCTGCGCCGGTGTGCGCCAGAGCGCCAGACTGACCACTACCCCGTAAAAACCGAGCGACACGGCAAAACCCGCGCTCGCTGCCATGAAAAGCACGGGACGCTGAGTCAGGAAGGCCGCCACCAAAAGGCCGGCCGCAATGATCAGCAGTGGATGCACCCAGGCCGCCACCCGCTGCGGCTGCCAGATGTTGCCCCCTGTCGCCACCGGCACGAACTGCAACAAGGCACCGCACATCGCCTGCAACATGAATCCGGTGACCAGCAGATGTGTCCCCGCCAGTGCCCCTGGCGTCCAGCGTGAGGCCAGCATCTCTTCGCCCATGAACGCCAGCAGCAGACCGGCCGCGACGCCAAACCATGGCGCCGTCAGGAAAAACCGGTAGGGCACCCCAATCGGCGGCGCCTGCTCGAAGGAAAGGTTCGGCTGCACGGACGCCGCAGCGTCAGCCGCAGATCAACTGCAGCCTTGCCTCCAGCAGGTTCTTCTCCCGCCAGGGGGAAGCGAGAAAGCCCGCAGTCTCGCCGCCGGGCCGCCCCAAGACGAGACGGCACGCGGCGCCAGCCGCAATCCCCACCTTAACCAAAACAACGCTCCCCGTAACAGACGAGCGCAGCGAGCCACAGTCACCTCCCCCGCGAGGGGGAGGCTGGGAAGGGGTGGGCCTAAACAGCATGGCGGATGCGAATTTCGTGCGTACCGTCGTCCAGGACAGCTTCCTGCCAGACGAAACCATTGTTACGCAGGACATTGAACAGGGGAACGGGGTGGCAATACACCAGCAACACCAGTTCGCCATCCGCCGGCAGGGTATCCAGGGCCGCGAGTGTTTTTTCGAGAGGTTCCGGCGGCTGCAACTCGCGGCCGTCGATCACTTGGCTGGTTGCAGAAGTCATTTTTTCGTCGCACACCCTGGTTCCAGACTATTGCGAAGCTGTGCAGCCAAGTCTGCAGCCTGTTCTGCCAGAGAGCGATCACACATCGGGTAAAGAATGTTCTCTTCTTTCATGTTGTGTTGCTGCATGAATATCAGCAAGGTCTCGGCCGCCCCGGCGAAGACGTCAGCAGCCTGTGCCGATAACGCGCTCTGCATCTGCCCGAGCAACTCGCGCATCCGGGCATGCTCGATGCGCATCATCTGGGTTGGCCCGCCCGTCATGCCGGTTGCCGCTTCAAAGGCAGGGAACAATACAGTCTCTTCGGTGCGGAAGTGATCTTCAATGGCGTCATGCAAGCGGCTCAGAAGCTCCTGGCACTGCGGCCAGTTTCTTTCTGCCGCAGCAGCCTCGGCATCAGCGAACAGATCGTCGCAATGCTTATGGTGGAGACGCAGGGGCTCGGTCAGCATGGTCATGGCTACGCGCAATGAAATGGCAGGAAGGCCTATTCTCTTCCCAGCGTGCGCCACAAGCCTTGATGCGCATCAAGGGCTCAACCCCTGAGAACCCCGACTTCAAGTTGGGCAAACCAGTCGATAAACCGTTTCACCTGTGTTCCCTGATAGATGGCGCCATGCTGCGGGCACAGCATGTCAATGTCGAGCTGGCTGACGCGGTTGCACCAGTCGCGCTTGGCTTTTTCAGAACCCATCCAGCGCCGGTGAAAGCCCTCGGCATGGCGTATGTGGCGATCGAAGTCCTCGACAAACAGGGCATCTTCACCCGACGGCAGCAAAGCGGCGCCGACATCGCCCGAGAACAGGATTTTGGCTTGCGGATCGTACAGATGAAAATTACCGGGCGAATGCAAATAGTGGGCCGGAATCGCCTGCAGACGCTGGCCACCGACCCGGATGTCCGCACCGCCGTCTGGAATGGCAACATAAGTCTCTTCACTGCCACCGAAATGCGGCACAAAGCTCGCCCACAACCAGCTGATGTGGCACTTGATCTGCGGGTTGAACTCGAGCCATAGTGACAGCGAGGGAACCACATCAGGATCCTGGTGGCTGGCGAATATCTGGCTGATCTTGCGTGGATCGAACTCGGTCGACAGCGCGGAAAAAACTGCGGGGAAGATCTCGGTACCCCCCGGGTCGAGCAGAATCGCATCGTCACCGACGGCCACCAGATATTCATTGGTGTCGATCAGATAACTCGGTCGGCTGGGATCGCGCGCAACGACCAGCCAGCGGTGATCACCCTGCGCGTAGATTACACGGGCTGTCTTCATGGTTCAGTCGACCTGTTGCCTGCCAAGACCGGAGAGGGAATGTTGAATTTCACCGATGGTCCGTTCGAAATCGCTGGAAACCTGTGTCAATGCGGCCGAGAACGGCCCGCCATAGGCGGCTTCAATCTTCGCCGAACGCGCCAATACACCACCCAATTCGGCCAGTTGTGCGGTGTCGGCAATCATTTGTGTGAGCCGGCGGTTGTGGGCGGCAATCTGCTCGGACTGGCGAGCATCGGCAGTGTTCTGGCGATTTTTCATGAACTCATCAATCAGCATGCGCCCGGTACCGGTTGATTCATTGCGGGTACGCTCGAACACGCGGCTCAAGCGTGCTTGCCTGAGCAGCGCGGTCAGCTTTGCAACACTGCCATGGGTCATTTCGCGTAACTGGGCCATCTGCTTTTGCAGATCCATGGCGAACTGGCGCAGTTCATTGGACAACACACCAAAGCCCAGAGCTGATTGGCCGGCGCGCTTGGCGAGAAATATGGCATTCATCGCCATCAGATTGGTCTTGAATGCCCGCGCCACCACCGTCTTGATTTCTTCGTTGATGCGCACAATGCGCCGCAATTCGCGCCCGGCATCTTCAATCAGTGCCGGCATGCCGCTTTCTCTCCACGGCCCGGGTCGTCAGACTTCATTCTTGTCTTCTGGCAAGGCAATGGTGTTGTCCTTGCTGTAGCGATAGTCGTTGAAGATGTGCTCGGCGGTCAGCAGTGCGTAGCTGTCATCCGGCAGGCGGCGGGTCGTGTCCTTGAGGCGATAGGTGTAATGGCCGCAGGTCCACAGGTCGAAATTGCGCATTTGCGTGCACAGGCAGGTCTTGTCCCAGACCTTGACCTTCTTGGCGCCGGGATGGGCGGCAACTTCGCGGTTGTAGGACTGGATGTACTGGCAGTTGCCGTTGGCGTCGAGAATGTAGCCATACGCCTCGCAGTTGGGGCGAATGCCATCGCCGATCGCCGGGCTGTTCTTCAGCATGCGCATCGGATAACCGGTCGGCGATATGCCATTGACTTCGATGTCGCCTTCGCTGGCCTTGAAGTATTCCTGTTTGATGTCGTCGGGCAGTCCGCATTCCTTCGCCACGGTAAACCGGGTCGCCACCTGCACTGCCGCCGCGCCATGGTCGAGAAAGTCGACGGCGTCACTGCCGGTGAAGATGCCACCCGCTGGAATCAGCGGTATGTCGAGTTGTTCGGCGGCCATCCAGGCGCGTATTTCGGCAACGATGGTGTGCAGGTCGTATTGCGCCCAATCCATGCCAAATCCCAGGTGGCCACCCGCCAGCGGGCCTTCGACAACCACGTAGTCGGGCAGGCGCCGGGTGCGGGCGCTCTTTTTCAGGAACAGTTGCAGCGCGCGCAGTGAAGACACGATGATGCCGAGCTTGGCATCGTGGAAGCGCGGATGATCCTCCATCATGGCAAACGAGCCCAAGTGCAGGCCAGCCGCCAGCGTAATGCCATCGATGCCGGCATCCAGCGCCGAGCTCAGGCGCACCCGCAAGGTCTCGCGCGGCGCATTCATCGTCAGCTTTTCCATGCAGTTGATGAGGATCAACCCGGAGCCGCGCTTGGCCTCCATGGTGCTGCCGACATGCATCTGCGTCGCTTCGGCCAGGCGCGCGAGGTCGAACTGCACGTCAGATTTGTCGTCGTTGGCGACGTTGTATTTGTACTGCTTGAGCTTGTCCTTGACGAAGCGGGTCTTGAAGCGGCGGTCGGCCACCGTCGGCACCATCGCATCGGAGATGTGTCCAATGCCGCCCAGCCGCGCCGCCTCGAGCGCCAGTTCGGCGGTCGAAATATCCACGCCCATGCCGCCAATGACGATCGGCACCAACTCATGTTTGCCCAGTTGCAGGCGAAAGTCATCCAAACGTTTCATCTTCGCTTTCCACGACCCCGCCCGGCAGCTTGTCCGTCAGGCTGAAGCCTAAGTTATAGGCTCCAATGATAGCCGATGCCGCCCGCGCCGTCCCGCCAGCGCCGACTTTCTAACTTTCCAGAACGTAGGTTCCCGGAGCATCCGCACGGGCCGGGTAGGTCCTGTTGGACAGGGCTTGCGGCTTGCCCAAAGCGCCTGACTGTGGCTTGAGCCAGTGCATCCAGTCTTCCCACCAGCTGCCGGGGTGATGCTCGGCACGCTCGCGCCAGTCCTCGGCATTATCGTGCCGCTCGGTGTCGCCGACCCAGTATTCGCGCTTGGGCGGATGCACCACCGGGCTGACGATGCCGAAAATATGGCCGGAGCTGGACAACACGTAGCGTTTCGGCCCGGAAACCAGATTATTCAGGCGAAAGGTCTGTTTCCACGGCGCGATGTGATCATCGGCTGCCGCCACCGCATAGACCGGCTGAACGATGCGGGCAAGATCGATCGGCTGGCCGGCAATTTCCAGGGCGTCCTTCTTGACCAGCTTGTTGTCGAGGTAGAAGTTGCGCAGGTACCAGGTGTGCATCTTGGCCGGCATGCGTGTGGTGTCCATGTTCCAGAACAGCACATCGAAGGGCGGCGGCGTCTCGCCATACAGGTAGCCATGCACGACGTAATGCCAGATCAGGCTGTTCGAGCGCAGCAGGCGAAAGGCGGCGGCCATCTCCTTGCCATCGAGGAAACCCTTCTGTTCCATGTTGTGGGCCAGATACTTGAAACTGCCCTCATCCAGAAAGACTTCGACGTCACCCGGCTTGTGGTAATCCACCAAAGTGGTGAGAAAACTGGCGCTCGCCACCGGCACGTCCTTGGCAGCATAGTGGCGGTTCGCCCAGGCCAGGTAGGCAGACAGGGCCGCCCCACCGATGCAGTAGCCGGCCGCATGCACCTTGTCGCATTTTGCGATGCTCTGCACCGCCTCGATGGCGGCGCCGATACCTTCGGTAATGTAATCATCAAAACCGACATCGGCCATCGCGGCATCCGGGTTCTTCCAACTGGTGATATAGACGTCGAAACCCTGGTCGAGCAGGAACCTGACGAGGCTCTTTTTCGGCGTCAGGTCGAGGATGTAATACTTGTTGATCCACGGTGTGACAATCAGGAGCGGCGTGCGGTAGGTCTGCGTTGCGCTCGGAGCATAGTGGATCACTTCGAGCAGGCGATTTTGCAGAACCACCTTGCCGGGTGTCGTCGCGAGATTGATGCCGACCTTGAAATCATCCGGTCGCGTCATGCGGATGTTGCCGGCCTGTGCGTCATCCAGGAAAATGCGCATGCCGCGCAGCAGGCTTTCGCCATTGGTCTCGACGGCTTTTTGCAGCGCCACCGGATTGCTCAGCAAAAAATTGGTCGGCGCCATCGCATTGAGCCATTCGCGCCACCAGAACGCCGCACGGCGGCGATCCCGGCTCGACAGGCCGGGTGACTGGTAGAGCATGCCCTGGATATGGTGGGTGGTCAGCAGATACCACTGCTTGGCGACATCCCAGGTCGCCGACTCCTGCCACACCGGATCGGCAAACCGGGTATCGTCCGGATGGGGCGTTTCGACATCCTCGCTCGCCAGACCGAGCAAGCGTTGCCAGGCATGCCACTGCAGCGCCAACACGCGGGTCGATAATTCCGCGGCAGCCTCGGCCAATTCCTGCGGGTGCGTCGCCCAACTCAACTGGGCATGCAGCAACGGCACTGCCATGCCCAGCGGATCAATAGTGGTTTCCACCGCCTCATTGATTGCGCGGAAGGTCTGATGTGGCGTCATTGCGGCTGCCATATGCTTGTTGGTTGCCATGCCCCTTCTCCTCTGGCCACCCCACCAGACTGCATCACACCTATGCCCAAGGCGATTTGTGGCTGCGCCGGTTCAACAATAACCATGCTTCCAGAATGCGCTATGATTGTGACAAGGGGCAGTGCTGGAAGTGTTGATCTGCGTCAAGCACTGTCCCCGCGCCAACCTAATGGAGGGAAACATGTTCAAACACATTCTCGTTCCGACTGATGGCTCACAACTTTCGACTGAAGCGGTGAAACGGGCAGTCGGATTTGCTGCCGAGTCGGGTGCGCAAATCACCTTTTTCTACGCCAAGCCCGAATATCCGATAGCCTTTTTCGGCGAGGGTGCCCTGATTGATCCGACGAGTCCCGAGAAATTCGCCGAAATGGCTGACAAGCAGGCCAAAAAAATACTTGGCGCCTGCGAGAAGCTTGCGCAGGAGAACAAGGTCAAGAGCTCGTCACTTGCCGTGACCAGCGATATTCCTTTCGAGGCTGTCATCGCAGGGGCGGATACCGCCGGTTGCGACCTTATCTTCATGGCATCCCATGGGCGGCGCGGCTTCAGCGGTTTGTTGCTGGGTTCCGAAACGCAAAAGGTGCTAACGCACTCGAAGATCCCGGTGCTGGTTTATCGTTAACCACCACCGATAACCGTTTCGTTGGCAGCGGGCAAAACTACGCTGCCCATCAAACGCCAGGTTTTCGCTTCATCCTCGATCAACACCAGCCGATGGCCGGACGCCGGCGTTTGCAAGCTCCCGACATAGGCATCGCCAACGGGTTTGAGGAAACTTTTCTGGTCCTGCCCTGCACGAGTGGGATGAGATAGCATGACGATTAACGCTGGCGGCATGGGCATGTCCGCCCGCCGGGCGGTGAGCCGGATGCGGATGCTGTCATTCGTCAGGCGCAAGCCGGCGGCAATGCCCAGCTCTGCCGCGCGCCGGCTTTGCACGAGCGTCTCCCCGACCATTTGCCCCTGCTTGTAATAGTCCTCGGTCACCAGTCCATCGTTGGTAACTACCGCCGTCCAGGCAAAGGCAAGTCCCACGACCACAGATGTGGCCGGTAATGCCATCAGGAACCACGGCCAAGGTTCCCGGTACCATGGTTTTGCATTTTGGATCGATGGAGTGGTCATAACATTCATTCGTCTCGCATAGGGGATCAGGGAATCAGGAAAGTGGCTTTTTCATGCACGGCCATCTTGTCGTTGTTTTCTGCCTTAACATCGAAATAAATCGTGTGCGCCCCCTGCTTGCCGGACTCCAGCGGGACACGGACTGAAAGCGGGAAGCTCTTGCTCGTGACCGAGGGCACTTCGATGGCGGCGTTGCCCTCCAGCTTGATGCCTTCGAGGCCGGACACGGACACCGTATAACGGTGCGCCTGTTCGGTGACATTCATCACCTGCAGGCGATAAACGTTTTCAATCAGGCCGCCCTCGACTTCGCGCGACAGGATGGCCCGGTCGCGCAGCACATTGACGCGCAGATCGGCTTTATTGGCCAGCCCCCAGATCAACGCGAGGGTGATGCCGACGAGGATGACAGTGTAAATGATGATGCGCGGGCGCACGATATGGCCGACAACCTCCTTCCAGCCCCAGTGTTGCTCCAACGCATTCTCGGTGGTATAGCGGATCAGACCCTTGGGATAATTCATCTGTGCCATCACGTCGTCGCAGGCGTCGATACAGGCAGCGCAGCCAATGCACTCGTATTGCAGGCCGTCGCGGATATCGATGCCGGTCGGACAGACCTGTACGCAAATATCGCAATCAACGCAGTCACCCTTGCCAACGCTACGTGGGTCTACGCCTTTCTTGCGGGAGCCGCGCGGCTCGCCGCGCTCGGGATCGTAGGTGATTACCAGGGTATCCGGATCGAACATGACGCCCTGGAAGCGCGCGTAGGGACACATGTACAGGCAAACCTGCTCGCGCAAATGTCCGGCAAACGCATACGTGAATGCGGCGTAGAAAAATATCCAGAAGCTTTCCCACGGCCCAAGATTCCACGACCAGAACTCGCCCCACAAGGTCTTGATCGGCGTGAAATAGCCAACCAGAGTGAAACCCGTCCACAGCGCCAGCAAAACCCATGCGCCGTATTTAAGGGCGCGCAAACTGAACTTACGGCCATCCAGTGGCGCCTGGTCGAGTTTGATACGGGCGCTGCGCTTGCCTTCGATCTTCTCCTCGATCCACATGAAGATCTCGGTATAAACGGTTTGCGGACAAGTGTAGCCACACCACAATCGCCCAGCTACCGCCGTAAACAAAAACAGTGCATACGCAGAGATGATCAGGATGATGGCGAGGAAAAAAACATCCTGCGGCCATAACACCAGCCCAACAATATAGAACTTGCGATTGACCAGATCGAGCAGCACTGCCTGCCGATCATTCCACTCCAGCCACGGCAAGCCGTAATAAAGCAACTGGGTAAACCAGACCATGGCCCAGCGCCAAGTGGCGAAAATACCTGTCACCGAGCGCGGATGGATTTTTATGCGCGCCTTGTACAAGCCTTCCTCCTGCGCTGGTGGGTCAGCAGGCGAGGCTTTGGAAATTTTCTGGCTCATTATTTCGTGGTCTTAAGGGTGAGGCGATAGTGCTAACAGGCACCCGCAAGCATGCACTGCTTTTCAGCCCGGGGCAAAAAGCCCTCTGGTCTCGCCGTTTGAATCTCGCCCATTATCGCCTAAGCGACCCTCTGATTTCGGGCGGAACCCTCGGCCATGATTCGGCCGAGGCATTCATAACATCTTGCAGTCTATTTTTGTGCGGTTGCAGTAGCCGGATTCACTCCACCCCCCAGTCCCCAGACATAGGCGGTGAGCAGATGCACCTTGGCTTCGCCAAGAAACTCGCCAAACCCAGGCATCTGGTTCATGCGGCCCTTGGTCACCGTCTCGATCATGCTGCTCTCCCGCGAGCTGTATAGCCATATCTTGTCGGTCAGGTTTGGGTAGCCGGCAGCTTCCATTCCCTTGGCATCCGCACCATGGCAGGCCGCGCAGGCCTGCGGGAACAGTTCCTGGCCGCGCTGGATGCGCACCGAGTCAGCCGTCAGACCTGACAGGGAACGCACATAGTGCACCACGTCCTTGACCTGCTCCGCATCCATGTCTGGCTTGGTCCCCATCGGCGTCATGACCCCAAGGCGACCGACGATGATGCTCTCCTTGATTCTTTCGGGTGAGCCACCCCATAGCCAGTCACCGTCCTTGAGGTTGGGGAAGCTCGGCTGTCCGCCGGCGTCGCCACCATGGCATTGTGCACAATAAGTCTGAAACAAGCGGGCACCCATTTCCTTGGCCTCGGGATTGGCAGCCACGGTCATGACATCCTGCTGGAGAAACTGATTGAACTTGGGCCCATACTTCTGCTCTGCTGCCAGCATCTCGGCTTCATACTGGCCGCGCGCCGTCCAGCCGAAGCTGCCCGCCATGTTGCCGAGGCCGGGGTAAAGCGCCAGGTAAGCCAGGGCAAACACCACCGTGATGTAAAACATCCAGCGCCACCAACTGGGCAGCGGATTGCTGTATTCCTCAAGGTTCTCGTCCCAGACGTGGCCGGTTACCTCGCCGGGCTTGTGTTTGGCCGAGCCTTGTACCCACAAAAATACGGCGCAGCTGATGATGCTGACGGCAACGAGAATGATGACGTAGAGGTTCCAGAAACCGCTGACAAAATCGCTCGTGTTCTTGAAATCCATGACGAATTCCTTTCAGTTTTGCTGTTGGCCCGCATCATCCCGCTTGACCGCAGGCTCATCGTCGTCGACAGCCAGCCTGGCCGCTTCGTCGAATGCTTGCTTACGCTTGGATGAGTATGCCCAGACCACGATGCCGATGAACGCAGAGAACACCAGCAGCGTGAAAATGGAACGCAGGTCGTTGATATCCATTTGAGCTTAGCGGGTCTGCTTGAGCGCCAGACCAAGACCTTGCAGGTAGGCGATTAGAGCCTCAACCTCGGTCTTGCCTTCGACCGCCCGTGGCGCATCGGCAATTTCCTGGTCGGTGTAGGGCACCCCCACCTTGCGCAACGCCGCCATGTTGGCACCGATATTCGGCTCCTTGAGCGGACGATCCAGCCAGTAGTAGGCCGGCATGTTCGACTCGGGAACGACATCACGCGGATTCAGCAGATGAATCTTGTGCCACTGGTCGGAGTAGCGGCCACCCACGCGCGCCAGATCGGGGCCGGTACGCTTGGAACCCCACTGGAACGGATGATCGTAGACAAACTCACCCGCCACCGAATAGTGACCATAGCGCTCGGTCTCGGCGCGGAAGGGGCGGATCATCTGCGAGTGGCAGTTGTAACAGCCTTCGCGGATGTAGATGTCCCGTCCGGCCAAACTCAGTGCGTCGTAGGGTTTGACCAGTTCGTTCACCGGCGTAGTCAAGGATTTCTGGAAGAACAGTGGCACGATCTCCACCAGGCCGCCCCAGACCAGGACCAGCGTGGTCAGAACGATCATCAGGGTATTGCTGGTTTCAATTTTCGCATGCGTCAACATGATGATTGTCTCCCTTGCAATCAGTGGGCGTGGGCGGGTGCGAGGACGGGTGCGTCATCGACCGCGCGACCAGAGGCGATGGTCTTGTACATGTTGTACGCCATGAGGCACATGCCGGTAAGGAACAGCACCCCACCCACGACGCGAATCGTCCAGAACGGATAAGAGGCCTTGACGGATTCAACGAAGGAGTAGGTCAGAGTGCCGTCCGCATTGGTGGCGCGCCACATCAGGCCCTGCATCACG
Source organism: Rhodocyclaceae bacterium (assembly GCA_013791905.1). Taxonomy (GTDB): domain Bacteria; phylum Pseudomonadota; class Gammaproteobacteria; order Burkholderiales; family Rhodocyclaceae; genus Sulfuricystis. The sequence continues at coordinate 237,188 of VMSX01000011.1, forward strand.
CCAGAAATCCATAGTGCGGCGATGTACAGAACCGTGCCGAGCGTAGCCAACCAGAAATGCACGTTGATCAGCTTGACGGAAAACATCTCGGGCTTGCCGAACAGGCGCGGGAGCAGATAGTAGATCGAACCGATGGAAATCATCGCGACCCAACCCAGCGCACCGGAGTGAACATGACCAACCGTCCAGTCAGTGTAATGCGACAGCGCATTCACCGTCTTGATCGACATCATCGGCCCTTCAAAGGTGGACATGCCGTAGAAGGATAGCGAGGTGATCATGAACTTGAGGATCGGGTCATCACGCAGTTTGTGCCAGGCGCCGGACAGCGTCATGATGCCGTTGATCATGCCGCCCCATGAGGGCGCCAGCAGAATCAGCGAGAAGACCATGCCGACCGACTGCGTCCAGTCGGGCAACGCGGTGTAGTGCAGATGGTGCGGGCCCGCCCACATGTAGGTGAAGATCAGCGCCCAGAAATGCACCACCGACAGTCGGTAGGAATAGATTGGGCGTTCGGCCTGTTTCGGCACGAAGTAATACATCATGCCGAGGAAGGCCGCCGTCAGGAAGAAGCCCACCGCGTTATGGCCGTACCACCACTGGATCATGGCATCCTGCACGCCGGCATAAGCAGAGTAGGACTTGGTCAGGGTGACGGGGATCGCCGCGCTGTTGAAGATGTGCAACAGGGCGACGGCGATGATGAAGGCGCCGTAAAACCAGTTGGCCACATAAATGTGCGGGGTCTTGCGGGTGCCGATGGTGCCGAAGAACACCACGGCGTAGGCCACCCAGATCAGGGTGATCAGGATGTCGATCGGCCACTCGAGTTCGGCGTACTCTTTGCCCTGGGTGAAGCCCAGTGGCAGCGTTATCGCCGCCAGAACGATGACGATTTGCCAGCCCCAAAAGATGAAAGTTGCCAGGCCAGGTGCAAATAGCGTGGTGTGGCAGGTGCGCTGCACCACGTAAAAGGAAGTGGCGAACAGTGCGCAACCGCCGAACGCGAAAATAACCGCGTTGGTATGCAGCGGCCGCAGCCTTCCATACGACAGCCACTCAGCGGCGTTCAATTCCGGCCAGACCAACTGGGCGGCAATGATGACCCCGACCAGCATACCGACGATGCCCCAGATAACGGTCATCACGGCGAACTGGCGCACGACTTTGTAGTTGTAAGTCGCTTGCGATTGCATGATGGTGTTCACCTCCCCTTAAATAAACAGACTACCACCCTCTCCACGGCCTACCCGTGGAAGCCGGACGTAACATACTCGACCACGAAAGCACGTATTTTGATTCAAATCAACTTTACCGGCTGACATGATAACTTATGATGCCATTAAATCCACAATTTATTTGTGGATTTAGGCAAAAAAAAGGGGTGCGCGTCGCGCACCCCCAACCCCAACAGAGAGACTAACCGATGAAACGAATCGCCCATTACTGCGAACCATCCGAAACAAACGCGCGGACTATAGACCTTACGATTGACATAGGCATTGATCTGCGTCAACAGATTCACTGGCTAGGCTTGGAATCCTCATCAACAGAGGGCTTCTCGTCTTGGTGACGGTCATCATCCATCAACACACGATAAGCCGGCCCCTCCAGATCATCCATCTGACCACTCTTCAACGACCACCAAAAGATCACGCCGATCACGAAGACCAGTACAACCGAAAAAGGGATCAGCAAATAGAGACTTTCCATTTAGGCTCTCTCAAGAAACACGCCGGGCCTCCCCATGTATTTATTGGCCCCTTGAGGGGAGAACGACGCGCAGCGACGTTTTCGTGAGTGGGCTCAAAGCTTCCGCGACAAAGGCTGTGGCATTTTTTTTTGCAAGCGCAGGGCATTCATCACCACCAGCAATGAACTGGCCGACATGCCGATACCGGCCATCCAAGGGGTGACCCAACCCGCCATGGCCAATGGTATCGCCGTAATGTTGTAAGCGAAAGACCAAGCCAGATTTTGCCGGATGATGGATAAGGTGCGGCGCGCCAGAACAGCGCCATTGACGAGATGCGCCAGATCGTCCGACAACAATATCACGTCGGCCTGACCACGGGCCAGATCGGTACCCCCGCCCATCGCGATCGATACATGCGCCTGCGCCAGCACGGGGGCATCATTCACCCCGTCTCCGACCATCGCGACGGTTTCGCCGCGCGCCTGCATTTCGCTCAGATAAGCATGCTTCCCCTCCGGGGTCATGCCGCCACGGAAGTGGTCGATGCCCAGTTCCGCAGCCACCGCCGCGACCGTCTCGGGCGCATCGCCCGAGAGAATGGTCAGTTGCAGCCCCTGTGCGCGCATTGCGCCGAGTGCTGCGGCCGCGCCCGGACGCAAGGCATCGGCAATGCGGAACCAGGCCAGCCAGCCCGTCGTATCGCCCAGTGCCACCACGGTGTCGCCAGCGTGCAGCCAGCCAGCCATTTCCTGCGGCAGCGGCACGCCATGCAACTCGGCGACGAATGACGGCACGCCAATCCTTGCCTTGCGCGAGCCGTCGGCATGGTTCAGTTGCGCCTCGATGCCCTGCCCCGTCAGCGCTCTGAGCCCCGTCATCGACGCCGTCTCGCCAGCGCCGACTTTCTCCAGCAAGGCACGCCCGAGCGGATGTTCCGACGCACGCTCAAGCGCACGTACCAGTGCAAAGACTTCCGCTGTGTTTGCCGCAGCGTCAAGCTGCAGCGCCACCACCGTCGGTCGGCCGACCGTCAGCGTGCCGGTCTTGTCGAAAATCCAGTGATTGGCGCGGGCCAGCGTCTCAATGGCATGACCGCGCGTGACCAGCACACCTTCGCGCGCCAGCGCGCCCGTCGCCACGGTCAGCGCCGTTGGGGTTGCCAGCGCAAGCGCGCAGGGACAGCTCACCACCAACACGGCGACAAACACCCAGAGCGCCTGATCGGGGTTGGTATTCAGCCAGTACAGCCCCGTCACCGTAGCCAGCGCGAGCAGCACCCAGACAAAGTGAAAGGCAATGCGGTCGGCCAGCAATACCAGCGCGGGCTTTTCCGCCGCGGCCTGCTCCATCAGCCGGCGAATCGACGCCAGGCGCGTCGCCTCGCCCACTCGCGCCAGACGTACCACCAGCGGACTCGATACATTCACGCTACCGCCGATCACCACGTCGCCCGGCTGCTTGGCGCGTGGCCGACTTTCGCCCGTCAGCAGCGATTCGTCGCAGCTGCTCGCGCCATCGATCACCTCACCGTCGCCGGGAATCACCTCGCCCGGCCGCACCAGCACACAATCGCCTGAGCAAAGATTAACCACCGCCACCCGTTCACCATCACGCACCGGCCATTGCGGCAAGCGCTCGGCGAAAGCTGGCAGCGCTCGCGCTAACTCCTCGACGCCGCGCGCTGCCTTCTGTCGCGCCATCATTTCCAGATAGCGCCCCGTCAGCAGGAAAAACACGAACATCGTCACTGCATCGAAATACACCTCGCCAGTCGCCATCAAGGTCGCCCAGACGCTGGCGGCAAAGGCGCTGCCCATGCCAAGCGCCACCGGCACATCCATGCCCACCCGCCGGAAGCGCAGATCGCGCCAGGCATTCGCAAAGAATGGCGCGGAGGAATAGGCCATCACCGGCACGGTCAGCAGCAGGCTCGCCCAGCGCATCAATTGCTCGATGTCCGCAGTCATATCCCCGTCGGCAAGGTAGGCCGGTAATGCATACATCATTACCTGCATCATGCCGAAACCGGCAACGAACAGGCGCCACTGCGCGGTGCGGCGCTCTTTCAGGGCCAACTGCTCGGAGCGGGTGACATCGTAGGGATGGGCGCGATAACCGATGGCCTGAATGGCCTCGAGCAGCGCCGAGAGTTTGGTGAGCCGCTCGTCCCAGCGCACCCGCGCGCGGCGCGTCGCGTAGTTGATATCCACCGCCGTCACGCCCGGCTGGCGGGCGAGATGCGCTTCGTTGAGCCAGACGCAGGCCGCGCAGGTGATGCCTTCGAGAATCAACGCCGCCTCGCGCTCGTGCTCATTCACCGGGCGCACGAAATTCTTCTGCACCTCGGGATGGTCGAACAGCCCCAGTTCCTGCAAAGCCTGTGGCATGGCTTCGCGCTGGCTTTCCGGCATAGCGTCGCGATGCCGGTAATAATCCGTCAGCTGGTTGGCGACAATCGCCTGCGCCACGGCCTGGCAACCGGCGCAACACATCTGACGTGGCACCTTGTCAATCTCGACATGCCAGTCGGCACCTGCCGGCAGCGGCAGGCCGCAGTGATAACAACTGTCAGTTGAGGTCAATTATTTCGGCTGCATGCGAATGGCGCCGTCGAGGCGGATCACCTCGCCGTTGAGCATGGTGTTCTCGAAGATGTGCAGTGCCAGTGCCGCATATTCGGCCGGCTTGCCCAGCCGCGAGGGGAACGGCACCATTTTACCGAGCGCTTCCTGCACCTCGGGCGGCATGCCCAGCAGCATCGGCGTCTCGAAAATGCCCGGGGCGATGGTCATCACCCGGATGCCGTTGCGCGACAAGTCGCGGGCGATCGGCAGGGTCATGCCGACAATGCCGGCCTTCGATGCAGCATACGCCACCTGCCCCAACTGGCCTTCGAACGCCGCTACCGATGCGGTGCTGACAATCACCCCACGCTCGCCGGCAGCATTCGGTGCGTTGCGGCACATGGCATCCGCCGCCAGGCGAATCATATTGAAGGTGCCGACCAGGTTGATGTCGATAACTCGTTTAAAGCTCGAAAGCGCGTGCGGGCCTTCCTTGCCCACGGTTTTTTCGCCGATGACAATGCCGGCGCAGCTCACCAGACCATGCAGCGCGCCGAATGACGCAAGCGCCGCCGCCACGCAGGCCTGCGCACTCGCTTCGTCGGCTACGTTGGTCTCGACAAACAGCGCGGCACTGCCCAGTTCTGCCGCCAGGGCGGCACCGTCGGTCTTGTTCAAGTCGGCCAGAACCACCTTGCCGCCCTGTTCCGCCAGCAGGCGTGCCGTACCGGCGCCGAGGCCGGAGGCGCCACCGGTAACGATAAATACACTGTCCTTGATCTGCATAGAACGCTCTCCCCCGGAAATTACTGCCGTCCGTAATCCTTGAACTTTTCGCTGACACGCGTCATTTCGTCGGCGGATAACAACTTGGGCTGCCCCAGTTGCAGCACGCGCCAGTATTGTTCGCAAAGTGATTCGAATTCGATCGCCAGCGCCAGCGCCTCCTTGAGGTCACTGCCAAACACCACCATGCCGTGGTGTGCCATCAGGCAGGCACAGCGATCCTGCAGTGCGACGAGCATGGCATCCGAAAGCGCCTGGGTGCCGAAGGTGGCATAAGCGGCACAGCGCACGGTGGCACCGCCGAAACGGGCGATCATGTAATGGAACGGCGGGATTTCGAGCTGCTGACAAGCCAGTGCGGTGGCGAAGGGCGAATGGGCATGGATGATCGCCCCCGCTTCGTGCCGTGCGGCATAGATGTCGTGGTGGAAACGCCATTCCGAAGAAGGTTTGCGCTTGCCGGTCGCCGTTCCCGTGTTGGCGCGCTCCGGCTGCGCCGTCGCGCCAGCGCCGACTTTTGGCGGCGCTCCACTAATGCCGACTTTCACCATATCCGCCGCCTTGCAGTCGTCGTAAGCCATGCCGGTGGGGGTAATGATGAAGCCGTCATCACAGCGCACGCTGACATTGCCCGCCGTACCGCGATTGATGCCGGCCGCGTTCATGGCGCGGGCCGTGGCGAGGACTGCAGCGCCCAGGGCAGCTGCCAGGTCGCTCATGGCATCACGCTGGCCAGATTGTCGGCGGCGACAACGCCACGTTCGGTGATGATGCCGGCGATCAGATTTACCGGGGTGACATCGAAGGCCGGATTGGCAGCTGCCGTTGCCCCGACGCCGACCTCCTCAGCGGCACGCTCCTCGATGGGAATGTGCGCCCCATCCGGACAGGCGAAATCGATCGTCGAGATCGGCGCAGCCACATAGAACGGCACGCCATGCGCCTTGGCGGCCAGCGCCTTGAGGTAAGTGCCCACCTTGTTGGCGGTGTCACCATTGGCGGCAATCCGGTCGGCACCGACAATCACGGCGTCGACCTTGCCCTGCATCATCAGGAGGCCGGCGGCATTGTCGACGATGAAGGTGTGTGGCACCCCGGCCTGGGCAAGTTCCCAGGCGGTGAGCAACCCTTGGTTGCGCGGGCGGGTTTCCGAGACCCAGACATGCACCGCGAGGCCGGCAGTCTGCGCCGCATAGATCGGAGCAAGCGCCGTGCCGTGGGCGACCGTCGCCAACCAGCCGGCATTGCAGTGCGTCATCAACTGGATAGGTTTTTTTTGCTCGGCAAGCGGCCTGAGGATTGCCAGTCCGTGCTGGCCGATGGCCGCATTGGCCGCCGCATCTTCATGGGCAATGGCGCGGGCCTCGCTCCAGGCGAGTTCGCGCCGCTCTTTGGCAACTGAGGCCAGCGACGACTTTTGTAGCACCCGCTCCATGCGATCAAGCGCCCAATGCAGATTCACCGCCGTGGGTCGGGTAGCACCGAGCGTGGCCAGGATGGTTTCGAGCAGAATTCCTTCAGCCAGGCCAAGCGCCACGCCATAAGCCGCCGTGGCGCCGATCAGCGGCGCGCCGCGCACCTGCATGACGCGAATGGCATGCGCAGCATCAGCAAGAGTGGCCAGGCGGACAAACGCGGTCTCTTGCGGCAGCCGGGTCTGGTCGAGGATGACAACCGCACCGTCATCTTCGGCAATGGTTTGCAAAGTTGGTAACCGAAGCGTCAACTCAGCTTGCCGTGACAGTGCTTGTATTTCTTGCCGCTACCGCAGGGGCAGGACTCGTTGCGGCCAACCTTGGGCAAAGCGCGCTCATGCGGCTGCGGCTTTTTCTCATCATCCGCAGCCCGCGCAGCATCGCCACCACCAAGAACTTCATCATAATCGGCGTGGTGGTACTGCACGTTTTCGACCTGCGGGTGCTTCTGCTCGGCAACCTCGATCTGTTCCTCGCTGCGGATTTCCACGGTCGTCAGGATGCGCGTGACCTCGCGCCGCACGGTGTTCAGCAGCGCCTCGAACAGTTCGAAAGCCTCGCGCTTGTATTCCTGCTTCGGATTCTTCTGCGCGTAACCGCGCAAATGGATGCCCTGCCGCAAATGATCAAGTGCGGCCAGATGCTCGCGCCAGTGCGAGTCGAGACTCTGCAGCATGACGCTGCGTTCGAAGCCCTGCCACGCTGCCAGATCGACGCGCGATATTTTTTCCGCATACATCGTATCGGCGGCGTCGAGGATGCGCTTGAGAATATCGTCATCGTTGAGCTTCGGATCATCCTTCATCCACTGCACAATCGGCAGCGTCAGCGACAACTCGGCCTGCAAGGCCAGCTCGAGTTCGCCGAGGTTCCATTGCTCCTCGACAGTTTCGAGCGGCACATAGTCGCGGAACAAGTCGTGGATGACGCCCTGGCGCATGGCGGTGATCGTGTCGGCAACATCGCTGGAATCGAGCAGTTCGTTACGCTGCTGGTAGATGACCTTGCGCTGGTCGCTGGCGACGTCGTCGTACTCCAGCAATTGCTTGCGGATGTCGAAGTTGCGCTGCTCGACCTTGCGCTGGGCGGATTCGAGCGAACGCGTCACCATCGGGTGCTCGATGGCCTCGCCTTCCGGCATCTTGAGCCGCACCATGATGGTGTTGAGACGGTCGCCGGCAAATATCTTGAGGAGCGAATCTTCCAGCGAGAGATAAAAGCGTGATGAACCCGGATCGCCCTGACGACCAGCGCGGCCGCGCAACTGGTTGTCGATGCGGCGCGACTCGTGGCGTTCGGAGCCGATGATGTGCAGGCCGCCCGCCGCCAGCACCTGGTCGTGCAGCTTCTGCCAGGACGCCTTGATTTCGGCGATGCGACGCCCTTTTTCGTCAGCCGATAGCGTTTCATCGGTCATGAGCGCATTAATTGGCTTGTCGATACTGCCACCCAGCACGATGTCGGTACCGCGACCGGCCATGTTGGTGGCAATGGTGATCATGCCCGGTTGACCAGCCTGGACGACAATTTCGGCTTCGAAGGCGTGCTGCTTGGCGTTCAGCACCCGATGTTCGAGTTTCTCGCGCTTGAGCAGATCGGAGAGCAGTTCGGAGTTCTCGATCGAGGTGGTACCGACCAGGACCGGCTGGCCGCGCTGATGGCAGTCACGGATGTCGGCGATCATCGCGGTGAACTTTTCTGGCGCCGTGCGGAAGATCTGGTCGTTGTGATCGATGCGGATCATCGGCTGGTTGGTCGGAATGACCACCGTTTCGAGGCCGTAGATCTGCTGGAATTCGTAAGCCTCGGTATCCGCCGTGCCGGTCATGCCCGACAGCTTGTTGTACATGCGGAAGTAGTTCTGGAAGGTGATCGAGGCGAGCGTCTGGTTCTCGGACTGGATCGCCACGCCTTCCTTCGCTTCGACAGCCTGGTGCAGACCGTCGGACCAGCGCCGACCGGTCATCAGGCGACCGGTGAACTCATCGACGATGACCACCTCGTTGTTTTGCACGACGTATTGCTGGTCGCGATGGAACAGGTTGTGCGCGCGCAGGGCAGCGTACAGATGGTGCATCAGCAGAATATTGGCTGGATCGTAGAGACTACCGCCGTCAGGCAGCAAGCCGACGCGGGCCAGGACTTCCTCGGCCTTCTCGTGCCCCTGCTCGGTGAGCAGCACCGAGTGCGCCTTGAGATCGACGATAAAGTCGCCAGTATCCTGTTCGTCCGGGTTTTGTGCCGCCACCCCTTTCTCGAGCAGCGGCGGCACACTGTTCATCTTGACGTAGAGTTCGGTGTGCTGCTCGGCCTGACCGGAAATGATCAGCGGCGTGCGGGCTTCATCGATGAGGATCGAATCGACCTCGTCGACGATGGCGTAGTTGAGTTTGCGCTGCACCCGCTCATTGGCAGCATAGACCATGTTGTCGCGCAGATAGTCGAAGCCGAATTCGCCGTTGGTGCCGTAGGTGATGTCGGCGGCGTAGGCGGCCTGCTTGGCGGCGTGATCCATCTGCGCGAGATTGCAGCCGACTTCCAGGCCGAGGAAACGGTAGACGCGGCCCATCCATTCGGCATCGCGACTGGCGAGGTATTCGTTCACCGTCACCACATGCACGCCCTTGCCCGACAGCGCATTCAGATAGGCCGGCAAAGTCGCCATCAGCGTCTTGCCTTCGCCGGTGCGCATTTCGGCAATCTTGTTGTTGTGCAGCACCATGCCGCCGATCAACTGCACATCGAAATGCCGCATGCCCAGCACCCGGCGCGATGCTTCGCGCACCACGGCGAAGGCCTCCGGCAACAGGTTATCGAGGCTTTCGCCTTGCTCCACACGCGCCTTGAAGGTGGGGGTCATCTCTGCCAGAGCGGTATCACTCAGCGCCTGCATCTGGCTTTCGAGTGAATTGATACGGGCAATATTGGCTGAATAGGTGCGCAACAAACGGTCGTTGCGGCTACCGAAAATCTTCTTGAGCAAACCGGAAAAAATCATGGGAAAGTCACGCCTTGAGGACTTGGGCGCATTGAACTTGGACGTTCTGCACCAAAGGGCGGGATATTATCACGGGGGGGGTTAGACCCCTTTGAATGGCAGAGCCGAAGTTTGCCGGTTGGCCGACGCAAAGTCGGCCCGGATGCTACTGCCGCTGCGCCAACTGCGATCCCTCGCGGGCAAGGAAACGCATGGGATTTTGGGCTGCACCACCCACCCGCACCTCAAAATGCAGGTGTGGCCCGGTCGAACGGCCTGTTGAGCCAACCGTGGCAATGCGCTGGCCACGCTTGATGAACTCACCTGGCTTGACGAAAATTTGCTGGGCATGCGCATAGCGAGTGACCAAATTATTGCCATGGTCGATATCGATCATGTTGCCGTATTGCGGGTGGCGCTCGGCCACTTGAACGATACCTGCTGCTGCCGCCAGAATCGGGGTGCCCGGTTCGGCGATGAAGTCGATCCCCTCGTGCATGGCCGCCTGGTTGGTAAATGGGTCGGGGCGCCAGCCGAAGTTGGAAGTCGGGACAGCTGTGGGTACCGGCAGTGCCGTCGGCAACAGGTTCTTGCGGATGCGCTCTTCGAACAGGCGACTTTCAAGTATTGCCAAGGAATCGCTGCGCACATCAACCTGATACGACATCTCATCAAGGGCGCGTTGCAGACCGTCCTGGGTCAGGTTGTCCGGTCGCGTCAAGGGGCCGCCACGACCATCGGCGCCAGCTTTGGCAGTCTGGGCAGCCTTGCCGTCATTCGACTTTACGCCGGCCAGGCCGGCAATCCGCTCGCCGAGAGAATCGAGCTGCAACAACTGTCCCTGCATCTGCCCCAACCGCGATGCCATATTCGCCAGGCTTTCACGCACCAGATCGTGGGTCTTGCCCGCCTCTTCAAGACTGACGGTACGCAACAATTCCCGTAGTGCGGGCATGCGGATTTCCGCAGCGTGACGTACCGTCAGGTAGGAAAACATGAATGACAAGGACAGTATGGCGGCAATCAGGCCGCCAGCAATGAACGCCAGATGGCCGCCAGTCAGCGATATGCTGCGGGCGGTTGCCATTCGGTTGGAGACCAGAATAATATGCACGCGTTTTCTCCCTTTCTGCTCACCCGGCTTGCCGATATGATATCGCCCCCAAGAATACGCAAAAGCAGCACATTCCCGAACAGCCGTGGCACTCTGAAAGACTACCTTGCTACCGCCGATGCCGTTGCCCGGTTATCCGAGCAGGCAGGTCGTCTGCAGCACTTACAAACCCTGCTCGATGCCGCGTTGCCAGCCTATCTTTCACCGGGCGCACGCATCGCCAATCTCAAGCGGGGCAAAGTCGTTATCCACGCCGACAGCGGCGCGGTCGCGGTCAAGCTCAGGCAACTGGGGCCACGGCTCGCCGAAGGTTTTATTCAACAGGGGCAGGAGGTTACTGGAATCGAGGTGAGGGTGCAACCCCGACGAAGACTTTCAACCAGTTCACGCCCGAAGCTGCCAAAAATCCTGGGGGAGAGGCCGAAGCAGGCACTTACATCACTGGCTAGTGGGCTCGAAGAGGGCTCCCCAATTCGGCTTGCCGTGGAGAAGCTGCTGAAAAATACTTGAGTCGAAAAGTCGGCGTGACCGGAGGAAATCCCCTTTTCGGGACTGGTGGGACGAAATGCCCCGCAGCGGGTACGGCGATCAAACCATCACGATCAGCCGTTCAAATGCCAGCAGGGCAAACAAGGCCAGTGCGAGGATCAGGGCATATTTGGCGACACGCCCGGCCAGTCCGAGATAACGCCGGTCCCCGGTAAATAGATAGGCGAGGATGCCGGCGCCGATCGCGATCACCGCCAGGATGCCGATGATGCGTAAAAACAGCATCACGCCGCCGCCGGGCCGCCCCAAGGCGGCGTGCAACCCCCGTGGGGGGCAGCGAGCCGGGTTTGTGACCGAAGGAAATCCCCGTGGGACGAGCGTGGGGGGGCCATCAAATAAACTGGAGATCGGGATAAAGCCGCGCCACACGCGCCGGGGTCGTTTCGGGCAAATCGAAGCTCACCCATTCCCAGGCATCGGCGTCGGCCAGCAACGCGCGCAACAGGCGATTGTTCAGCGCATGGCCGGACTTGTGGGCGCTGAAAAGCGCCAGCATGGGCGCACCGACAAGATACAGATCACCGATGGCATCCAGCACCTTGTGGCGAACGAACTCCGCAGGCAGTCGCAGTCCCTCGGTGTTCAGTACACGGTACTCATCCATCACGATGGCGTTATCGAGACTGCCACCGAGGGCCAGCCCCTGCGCACGCATGGCTTCGACGTCGTGCGTAAAACCAAAGGTGCGGGCGCGGGAGATATCCCGGATATACGACTGATCGGCGAAATCGACCGTCACCTCCATACCGGAGCGATCCACCGCGGGGTGGTTGAAGTGTATGGAAAATTCGAGGCGGAAACCATCGTAGGGTGAAAGTCGCGCCCACTTGTCACCGTCTTGCACTTCCACGGTTTTCTTGATGCGCAGGAAACGCTTGGCGGCATTCTGTTCGACGATGCCCGCCGATTGCAGCAGGAACACGAAGGGCGCCGCCGAACCATCCATGATCGGGATTTCCTCGGCATCCACATCGACGTACAGGTTGTCGATGCCCAGACCAGCCAGTGCCGACATCAGATGCTCGACCGTCCCGAGCTTGGCGCCATCCTTTTCCAGGCATGATGCCATGCGCGTGTCGCCAACCGCATACGGGTCAGCCTTGATGACGACCGGTGGCGTCAAGTCGACACGGGTAAACACAATGCCCGTACCCACCGCGGCAGGGCGCAGCACAAGCGTCACCTTTTCGCCGGAATGCAATCCGACGCCGGTGGCGCGAATCAGTGTCTTGAGCGTACGTTGCTTGAGCATGGGAACCAGATCAACTAGGCAGGATGGCGCATTTTAGCCCGAAGAGCGCGGCTAATCATGTGATTTAAAAGTAAAACGATGTTTCAAAGCAGATTAAAAACCACATTGCGCATGTCAAGCCGCAATGTGCGAATTCCTTTATACATACAAAAGCAAAACGGCGTGCCGTGACACGCCGTTTTGTCCAGTCAATGGATTTGTCCAGAGGCTATTGTTCCAAAACCTCATCACTCCTTCTTCATCGGGCAGGTATTCATGCCGAGGATCGGGTAGATCGGGCAAAAACCAATGGCGCCAGTCGCCAGAGGAACAACGCCAATCCAGGCCCAGACCGGGCCGCCCATCAGGGCCCAGCCAATCAGGCCCAGACCAGCGAGGATACGCAGCGTGCGGTCAATGCCGCCAACGTTCAGTTTCATGTGAGCTCTCCTTGTGGTTGTATGTGACAACTGGATTTGACCATTGAATAACCGATTGATTCAGTAACCTTTGTCACATTAGCCCATTTACGCCGTCCCGCCAGCGCCGACTTTTATTCAGCAACTTTCCGCAAACCCGCCGGATCGAGAATCTCGATCTGTTCGCGTCCCAGCCGCACCAAACCCTGCTCGGCAAAACCTTTCAGCAGCCGACTGACCATCTCGCGCACGCTGCCCAGTTCATCGGCGAGTTGTTGATGGGTCGTATGCAACTGGCGTCCCTTGCCTAGCAGCAAGTTGGCCAGCCGTTGATCGAGCTTGCGAAAGGCAACCTCTTCAACCAGTTGCATCAGCTCGACGATGCGTTCGGAAAACAGATTGAAGACAAAATCACGAAACGCAGCCTGCGCCAGCAATTCGTCAAATAGCGGACGCGGCAACAGCATCAGCGTGGTATCGCACTCGGCAGCGCCGCGCGCGTTGTAGTCAGTATGGCCGAGCAGACAACTGGTCGTGATGATGCAACATTCGCCCGGCAGTACCCGATACAACGGCAATTCACGCCCATTCACCGCCAGCTTGGCGACACGAATCGCACCGGTCAGCACCAAGGGGAACCCCTGGCAGGGTTGCTTTTCGTCAAACAGCACCGTGCCGGCGGGCGCCACCATCTGCTTGGCCTCATCGGCAAGATGTGCCTGCAACGGCTTGGGCAGATCCGCCAACACTGGATAGAGGCTGGTCAGCGTCACGTCAAGCGCCAAGCTCTGCGATCACTGGAGCATGATCGGAAGGACGTTCCAGCCGCCGCGGCGCCTTGTCGATGCTGCAGGCATGGCAGCGTTTGGCCAGCGCCGGCGACAGGAGGATATGGTCAATGCGCAAGCCATGGTTGCGGCGAAAACCCATCATGCGGTAATCCCACCACGAATAGATTTTTTCGGGCTGCTCGAACAGGCGGAAGGCATCGGCAAAACCCAGGTCGATCAAGGCTCGATAGGCCGCGCGCTCCGGTTCGCTGCACAGAATCTGTCCTCGCCAGGCGACCGGGTCATACACGTCGCGGTCATCCGGAGCGATGTTGAAATCACCCAGCAGCGCGAGCTGCGGGTGACGCTGCAATTCCTCGCGCAGCCAACCGGCAAGGGCGGCCAGCCATTGCAATTTGTACTCATACTTGTCCGCACCGACGGCCTGGCCGTTGGGCATGTAGGCGCAGACCAGCCGCACATCGCCAAGCGAAGCGGCGATCAAACGCTTCTGCGGGTCGGCAAAGTCAGGCAGATCGCGGGCCTCGTCAAGCAAGCCGGCGCGCGCGAGGATCGCCACGCCGTTGTAGGTTTTTTGACCGTTATGGATGGCATGGTAGCCCGCCGCTTCGAGCGCGGCAAACGGAAAGCCACTGTCCTCGGTCTTGGTCTCCTGCAGGCACAGGGCGTCGACTTGCGTGGCAGTCAGCCAGTCGAGAACCTGGGGCAGCCTGACCTTCAGGGAGTTAACATTCCAGGTGGCGATTTTCATTGATTGATGGCCAGATGATGACTATGTGTTTTTCAGCGACTGAAACAGAGGATAGCAAGCGCGCAATCAAGTGCTGTGAGCACTTTCAATTTCCTGCCCGCCCCCCCAGTGCCTTATACAGTTGCGCGGCAGTGACGAACAGCACCCGCCGCAGTTGCACTGTGCCTTGGCTTGCAGCGAAAGCGTCGCGCTGGGCATCGAGCACTTCCAGATAGCTTGAAACTCCCGCCCGATAACGCGCATCCACCAGACGCAGACGTTCATTCTGGGCCTTCTCGGCCGCTTCCTGCGCCGTCAGCTGTTCGGCTAGCTTGTCGCGGGCAACCAGCAGGTCCGCCACTTCGCGGAAGGCCTGCTGAATCGTCTTCTCATACTCGGCTACCGCAATAACCTTGCGTGCTGCGGCCAGATCTACGCCGCCTTGGGTGCGGCCGCCATCGAACAGCGGATGAACGAGGCTGGGCGCAAAGCTCCAGGCGCCGGTGCCGGCATCGAACAGCCCGGAAAGGGTGCGGCTCGCCGTGCCGAACGCCAGACTCAGGTTGATGCGCGGCAAGAATGCGGCCCGGGCAGCACCGATGTTGGCATTGGCGGCAATGAGCTTCTGTTCTGCGGCACGGACATCGGGGCGATACAGCAGGGCTTCAGCAGGTACATCCACGGCTATATCAAGCGGCAAGTCCTGCTCGCTCAAGCGTCGTCCGGGCGGCAGATCGGCAGGCACTTTGCCCACCAGCAGGTTCAGGGCGTTCTCCGCTTGTGTGCGGCCCCTCTCCAGTTCGGAAAGTTGTGCGCGTGCCGCGGCATAGGCGCCATCGGCGGCAAGGAAATCCAGATCGCCCGCCAGGCCGACTTCGCGCCGTTTCTGCACCAGGAAACGCAAATCCTGGCGATTTTCCGCTGTAGCGCGGACCAGGCTCAGGCGTTCTTCCATTTCCTGCAAGGCTAGGTAGGCGCTTGCGACATCAGCGATCAGGGTAAGCCGGAATGACTCGCGCGCTTCTGCGCTGGCAAGGTAGCTCGCCTGCGCCGCTGCGGAGAGACTTTTCACCCGTCCCCAGAAGTCGAGCTCGAACGCGGCCACGCCAAGGTTAACGTCATAGCGCCGGCTGATTTGCTCATTGCCGGTGGCGGAGAGTTCACCGGGAAGGCGCGCAGCCGCTTGGGCAACCCCGAGATTCACCGTGGGTAGCCGGTCGGCGCGGGAGATGCCGTACAGGGCGCGCGCTTCTTCCACGCGGGCAACGGCGATCCGCAGGTCGCGGTTATGTTCAAGGGCAGCATTGATCAGGGCTTGCAGGCGCGGGTCCGGAAGCACATGTTGCCAGGTTATCCCTGCCACCGCCTGCGCTCCGGCAGTTTGTGCAGGGACTGGCCAGTGTGCCGTCACCGGCGGCACCGGACGCTCATACGCGGGAATGAACGAGCAACCGGCAAGCAGGATGAGGGCACCTGGCAAGACGCGTTGGGCGAGCTTACGCATGGTCGTTCTCCTGATGGGTCCGCGCATGGCCGGGGAAGAAACGCCGCACCACTACATAGAACACTGGCACAAGAAACACGGCGAGCACGGTGGCGCCGATCATGCCGCCAATGACGCCCGTACCGATGGCATGGCGGCTTTCGGCACCCGCCCCGGTGGAGATGGCCAGTGGGAGGACACCGGCAATGAAAGCGATGGAGGTCATCAGGATGGGACGGAAGCGCAGGCGACAGGCCTCCAGCGTCGCCTCGAATAGCTCCATGCCTTCATCCTGGAGTTTTCTCGCGAACTCGATGATCAGAATCGAATTTTTGGCAGACAGCCCGATGATGGCGATCAGTCCCACCTTGAAGTAGACATCGTTGGGCAAACCACGCAATTCGACCGCCAGCGCAGCGCCGAACAAGCCCAGCGGCACGACCAGCATGACGGCAAACGGGATGGCCCAGCTCTCGAACATTGCCGCCAGCACCAGGAAGACCACGATCAGCGAGACCGCATAGAGGAATGGTGCCTGGGTACCGGATTGGCGCTCCTCCAGGGAGGTGGCAGACCACTCGAAACCGAAGCCCGGTGGCAGTTTCTGCGCAATTTCTTCCATCGCCGCCAACGCTTCGCCGGTGCTGCGCCCCGGGGCCGGCGTACCGGCAATCTTCATCGACGGCAAACCATTGTAGCGGTCAAGCTTGGGCGAACCGGCCACCCAGTGCGCCGTTGCGAGTTCCGACAGGGCCACCATGCCACCCTTGCCATTGCGTACCGGCAGCTTGAGGATATCCTCGATACTCCTGCGGGTGTCGGCCTCGGCCTGCATCTGCACGCGCAGGATGCGGCCCTGGCGGACGAAGTCGTTGATATAGGCCACGCCCAGCGCCGCTTGCAGCGTGTCGTTAAGGTCGGCGATGGCCACGCCCAGCGTTTCGGCCTTGACATGGTCGATGTCGAGAAAGATCTGTGGCGCTGCCTCCTGGCCTTCCGGCCGCACGCCGACTAGGCGTTGGTCTTGCGACGCCATACCCAGCACCATGTTGCGCGCTTCCAGGAGTTTCTCACGCCCCTGACCGCCTCGATCCTGCAGGCGGAAATCGAAGCCGCCGGCGGCAGCCAATTCCGGTATCGGCGGCGGATTGATGGCGAAGACCATCGCCTGCTTGATGCCGAAGAAGGTCATGTTGGCCTTACGGACCAGCGCTCGGGCTCCGCTTTGCTCACCCGGTCGCACGTCCCAGTTCTTCAGTCGCACGAAGGCGATGGCGGCGTTCTGGCCGCGCCCGAAGAAGGAGAAGCCGGCAACACCGATGACGTGCTCCACCTCCGGCTGCTTGAGGTAGTACGCCTCGATCTGGGCGAGCACTTCAAGCGTCCGCGCCTGGGTAGCGCCTGGCGGCAACTGGACAAGGTTAAGGAAGTATCCCTGATCTTCTTCCGGCAGGAAGCTGCCCGGCAGTTTGGCAAACAACCAGCCGGCGGCAACCAGGATTACGGCATAAAGCACCAGGTAACGCCCCGTCTTCTTCATGGCACGCCCCACCCAGTTGGTATAGCCCTTGGTCGTGCGGCCAAACATGCGGTTGAACCAACCGAACAATCCGGTTGTAGGCAACAACTCCTTGCCTGGTTCGTGCTTGAGCAGGGTGGCACACAATGCCGGGGTGAGCGTCAGCGCCATTAGCGCCGAGAACAGGATGGTCAGAATCAGGGTAACGGAGAACTGGCGATAGATGGCGCCCGTGGAACCGCCGAAAAATGCCATTGGCACGAACACCGCCGAGAGCACCAAGGTAATGGCGATAATGGCATTGACGATCTGATCCATGGCCTTGCGCGTCGCATCGCGCGGCGACAGCCCTTCGGTCGTCATCAGCCGCTCGACGTTCTCCACCACCACAATGGCGTCGTCCACCACGATGCCGATCGCCAGCACCATGGCGAACAACGTCAGCACGTTGATCGAATAGCCGAAGACATAAAGGCCGAGCATGCCGCCGACCAGCGCCACCGGCACGACAATGGTCGGGATCAGGGTGGCGCGCAGATTCCCCAGAAACAAATACATCACCAGAAACACCAGAACCACCGCTTCCAACAGTGTCTTCACGACCTCGTTGATGGAAATTTCGACGAACTTGGAGGTGTCGTAAGGCACGCTCCAGGAAACGCCTTCAGGGAAGTACTTTGCCAATTCAGCCATCTTGGCATTAACCGCCTTGACCGTGTCGAGCGCGTTGGCGCCGGGCGACAGGCGGACGGCAATCGCGGCCGTCGGCTGCCCGTCGAGGCGCGCGGAAATCGAATAATCCTGTGCGCCCAGTTCCACCCGCGCCACGTCCTTCACCCGCAAGGTGGAGCCGTCAGGATTGGTGCGCACGATGATGTTGCCGAACTCCTCCGGCGAAGACAACCGGCTTCTCGTCACAATCACCGCGTTGAGATCCTGCCCCTTCGCGGCCGGCAATTGTCCCAGCTCGCCGACGGCCACCTGGACGTTCTGGGCACGCACGGCGCGCGCCACGTCAGCGGGCGAGAGCTTGTAGCCTTGCAGCTTTTCCGGCTTGAGCCACAAGCGCATCGAATATTCGGTACCGAACAGCAGCGCCTCGCCAACACCGGGCACACGGCGGATCGGTTCCAGCACACTGGCGGCGGCGTAGCTGCCGAGATCGACAAAATTCTTGCTCTGGTCTGGCGAAAACAGCGACACGATCATGACGTAGTTGCGCGCCGTCTTGTTTACCGTCACACCCAGCCGGCGGACTTCTTCGGGCAACCGCGCCTCGATGCGCTTGATGCGATTCTGCGCCTCGACCGAAGCATAGTTGAGGTCGGTACCGGACTTGAAGGTGAGCGTCACCGTACCGGTGCCGATCTGCGCGGCGGAATCCATGTAGAGCAGATTCTCGATGCCGTTCATTTCCTGCTCGATCAGCGCCACCGCAGTTTCTTCCACCACCCGTGCAGCGGCGCCGGGGTAGATGACGGAAATGTCGATTGCGGGCGGTGCCACCGTCGGATATTGCGCAACGGGCAGATTCTTGAAGGCCAGTGCCCCGCCGAGCAATATGACGAGCGCAATCACCCAGGCGAATACCGGGCGATCGATGAAAAACTTGGCGAACATGAATCAGCCCTCTTTCTTCTTGTTTTCGCCGGCCGGCTGTGTTGCACCTGATGGATCGGCTGGAGTAGGCTGCCATGGCACCGTCTTAACGGCCGCACCGGGACGAACTTTCTGCAAGCCATTGACAATCAACTGCTCGCCGCCCTTCAGCCCTTCGACAACTATGAAGTCGCGGCCCGCCATGCCACCAGTCTTGATGGGTTGCGGGGCTACCTTGCCCTCGGACGTGACGATCATCACGGACTGCCCTTGCGGATTGCTTTGTACCGCGCGTTGCGGCACCAGGATGGCCCCCTCAGCCACCGCAGACGGGAAACGGATGCGCACGAACATGCCGGGCAACAGTTCTTGCTGCGGATTGGGGAACTCGGCACGCATGCTTACTGCGCCGGTGGTCGGATCGACCGCGAGATCCGTGAACAGGATCTTGCCTGGCAAGGGGTAGCTGCTGCCATCTTCGAGCAGCAATTCCACCTTGACAGATTCTGCGCGTTTGAACTTGCCTGATTTGACCGCGGCTTGCAGACGCAACATGTCGCCGCCAGCCTGGGTGAAATTGACGTAGATCGGATTGATCTGTTCGATGGTCGCCAGATGCGTCGCCTCGCCGCGGCCCACCAGCGCACCTTCGGTGACCTGCGTGCGCCCGATCCGTCCGGAAATCGGCGCCGGTACGCGGGTATTCTCAACATCCAGTGCGGTACGCGCCAAGACAGCCTGCGCCTGCTTGAGGCGCGCTTGCGCCGCATCGAATTCCTGCTGGCTGACCGCCTTGATTTCAAGCAGCGGACGGTAGCGCTCGACGACCAGCCGCGCCGCCTCGACATCCGCGCGGGCAGCGTCCGCAGACGCCTGATAGGTGCGCGCATCGATCTGGAACAAGGTCGCGCCCTCCCTGACATCCGCACCTTCCACAAACAGCCGCTTCTCGACGATGCCTTCCACCCGCGCCCGCACTTGGGCAGTGCGCCAGGCCTGCAAACGTCCTGGCAGGTCTTGCGTAAGAGTCGCCGTCCCCGCAGAAACGGTCATGACCTCGACTTCTGGCGGCGGCATGGCGACACCGGGTCCGCCGGCTTGCGGCTCATCCCCGCTTGGCCCACAGGCGGCGAGCAAGTTCGATAGAAACAGGACGGATACGAAGAGCTTGGCTGCGTTCATGGCGTGCCTTTCACGGCTCCGGGGCATATGCCCGGAGGAAACAATCGACGATGCGGGCTACTTTTTCCTGCTCCTCTTCGACAGACAGCATCGGTGCGCCGAGCAGCCTGCGCGTACGGTAAAAACCCTCCAGCATGGAGAGCAGCATTTCGGCCGCGAACAGTGGTTCGTCCCGGCGCAGCGTTCCCGCATTCATGGCGCCGAAAATAAAATCGGCGAGCCGGCGGATCGTCTGTTCCGGCCCCTTCTCAAGAAAAGCCTGACCCAAGGCTGGAAAACGCGGCACTTCGGCAATGATGGTGCGAAACATTCCAATGCCCTCATCACTCAGCACCCGCTGCCGCAAAACCAGGGCAAAGCGCATCAGTCGCTCGCGCATATCACCCGTTGCGCCATCCAGAGAAACCAGGATGGTATTAACGATGACGTTGGCTACTTCACTGAACAGATCTTCCTTGCTAGGAAAATGATTGTAAATAGTCTGCCTGGCCACGCCGGCGCGTTTTGCAATGCGGTCGATGCTCGCACGGTAACCCTCTTCCATGAACGCTTCGGCGGCAGCCTGGATCAAGCGCTGGTGACTTTCGGCGTAGGCAGCATCTGCCGCTTGTCGGTTCATGAGCTTCCTTGACTTTCGATCTTCATTGAATGGACTGGACAGTATAGTCCACTATCCTATCGTCGGAGTCTGTACTTTTCTACCGGATTTCTTGGTAGTGTGCTGATTAGAGTGCAATAGCGTCCGCAACAAACATTCGCCTGGAGCATCCCATGACCACGCAAAACGAGCGCCGCCAGTTCTGGCGTGCCCACTTCCACTCCCCGGTGCAACTGACGGTGCCTGGACAGGCAATCAAGGCAGAGCTTCTCGATATTTCCCTCAAGGGCGCGCTGGTCGAAGTGCCAGTCGAGTGGACAGGAAAACCGGGGGAACGTTGTCAGTTACAGCTCGATCTGGCCGCACAAGAGAAAATCAGCATGGATGCGTCCGTTTCCCATATCGATGGTCACCGTGTCGGTCTGCATTGTGAAAGCATCGATCTGGACAGCATCACACACCTGCGGCGCCTGGTCGAATTGAACTCCGGCAACCCAGATTTACTGGACCGCGAATTGGTGACGATGTTGCATCAGGCAGCCTGATGCGGCGCCTTAGCGCCCGGCAGTTGTTGGGTATCCCGCAGCATCCAGCACGCTGTCCCAGCCTGATCCCAGAAAACCTTTGACAGTTTTAGTGCCAACCTGCAACACCGGTACAGCGACTTCGCCACCGCCCTGCAACTGACGCAGGGCCGCAATCTCTTCATTGGTCGCGATGCTTTTCTCGCTGAACGGAATGCCGCGCTTGTTGAGATGGTCGCGACCCAGTTTGCAGGCGCTGTCACAGTCGCCACTGACATAGAGCGTCACCGGATAGTTACCCATCGCCAAGCGCACGGCATAGGGCAACTGTTTGTCCGCGGCCGGCGCGGTAAATCGTTTCTCCTGCACTTCACGCGCAGCTTGGGGCGGCGGCGGGCGATCCCCGTAATGCACCTTGCCATCCTGATCGACCCAACGGTAGGTGGTCTGTGCCTGCGCCACGCCAGCGCACAGCAAGGCCAGCAGCAGTGCGAACGTCTTCATCGGAATCTCCGTCAGCCGGTTGCAACCATGCCATTATGGCGCAACAGGGCGTCGGGGTTCGGTTCGCGGCCACGAAAAGCCAGAAAAGACTCAAGCGCCGGACGGGAACCGCCGACCGAGAGAATCTCCTGCCAGAACCGCTTGCCCGTGGCGGCGTCAAGCACCGTTCCGGCATCGGGCGCCGCCTCTTCGAAGGCGGCGTAGGCATCGGCTGACAAGACCTCGGCCCACTTGTAGCTGTAATAGCCGGCCGCGTAGCCGCCGCCGAAGATGTGCGAAAAACTCTGTGGGAAACGCTGCCATTCAGGCGGCACGATCACGGCCACCTCGCGGCGCACCTCGGCAAGGACATCCATGAAGGACTGATCGCTGCTGGGCTTGAATTCGCTATGCACCAGTAGGTCGAACAGACCGAACTCGATCTGGCGCAAAGTTTGCATGCCGCTCTGGAAATTCTTGGCGGCAATCATCTTGTCGTAAAGATCGCGGGGTAACGGGGCGCCGGTTTCGACATGCGCGGTCATGCCCGAAAGCACGTCCCATTCCCAGCAAAAGTTTTCCATGAACTGCGAGGGTAATTCCACAGCATCCCACTCGACACCATGAATGCCTGAGACGGCAAGTTCCTCGACCTCAGTCAGCAAGTGGTGCAGGCCGTGACCGGTTTCGTGGAACAGGGTATTGACGTCGTAGTGACTGAAGGTGGCCGGCTTATTCCCGACCGGGGCCGGGAAATTGCAATTGAGGTAGGCCACCGGCGTCTGCGTGCCAGTCTGCACCCGGCGACGCGCCACCGCCTCATCCATCCAGGCACCGCCGCGCTTGGTATTGCGGGCATACAGGTCCAGATAGAACTGGCCAATCAGTTTTCCATCACGCAGGATGCGGAAAAAGCGCACATCCGGATGCCAGACGGGGGCAGTATCAGGCTCCAGCCTGACCCCAAACAGCGTCTCGATGACACGAAACAAACCTGCCAACACTTGCGGCTCGGGGAAGTATTGCTTCACATCATCGTCCGAGAAGGCGTAGCGCTCCTGCTTGAGTTTTTCCGCGCCCCAGGCCAGGTCCCAGCTTTCCAAGGTGTCCAGGCCGAGTTTGGCGTGGGCGAACTCACGCAACTCGGCCATGTCGCGTTCAGCGAAGGGACGCGCCTTGGCGGCCATGTCACGTAAAAATGCAATCGCCTGGGCGGGGGATTCGGCCATTTTCGGTGTCAGGGAAACCTCGGCATAAGTGGCAAAGCCCAACATCGCCGCCTCTTCGGCACATAGGGCGAGAATGCGCTCGATCAGGGGGCCATTGTTCCACTCTGGGTTGCCGAACTCGGCAGCGCGCGTTGCGTAGGCGCGATACAGGCGCGCACGCAGTTCGCGGTCGTCGGCGTACTGCATCACCGGCAGATAGGAGGGCGCGTGCAGGGTGAACTTCCATCCGGGCTTGCCGTCCTGCTCGGCGGCGGCTCGCGCTGCATCTTGCACATCGGCGGGCAGC
The DNA here is from genome assembly GCA_013791905.1 of Rhodocyclaceae bacterium. Lineage (GTDB taxonomy): Bacteria > Pseudomonadota > Gammaproteobacteria > Burkholderiales > Rhodocyclaceae > Sulfuricystis. Next base: position 260,426 of record VMSX01000011.1, read on the forward strand.
CCCGCCACACCGCTGCCGTCGGTCACCCACTCGGCGTGGGCATTTGTGGCATCGAGGATATTCTCGGAGAATTTGGCCGCCAAGGCGGACTGCTCTTCCTGGATCGCCTGAAAGCGCGGCTTCTGCTCAGGACGCAATTCGGCGCCGGCCAGCCGGAAATCGCGGATTTCGTTCTCGACGATGCGCTGGCGCGTCGGCGTAAGCGTGGCGAATTCAGGGCTATGCCGCAAAGTCTTGAATTTTTCGAAGAGCGCCAGGTTTTGCCCAAGCTCGGCATAAAACCGGCTCACCTCGGGCAGCAGCGCGTTGTAGGCCTCGCGCCAAGGGGGCACGTCATTTACTGAATGCAAGTGTCCGACTATTCCCCAGGCACGCCCCAGCCGCTCGCCGGCATCGGTCAGCGGTACAACGAAATCGTCCCAGGAAGCCGGGGTGTCAGGCTGCTCCAGCTTGGTCAGCAGGGCGCGGTTCTCGTCAAGCAACTGACGAATAGTGGGCGCGACATGATCGGGCTCGATACTGTCGAATCGAGGCAGACCGGTGAAATCAAGGAGTGGGTTCATATGTTCTAACTGGTGGTGGCACTGAGAACTTCAATGCCCAAGCCAAAACCATAAAAGTCGGCGCTGGCAGAACGGCGCCAGCAGACTACGGCCAAGGGGCAATGCTCAACCGGTCAGCCGGGTGAGTGCTTCGCGATACTTGGCGGCGGTCTTTTCGAGTATCTCGGCGGGCAGTTTTGGCCCCGGAGCTTTTTTATTCCAGTCGAGCGTTTCAAGATAGTCGCGCAGGAACTGCTTGTCGAAGCTCGGCGGACTCACGCCGACCTGGTAGGTATCGGCCGGCCAAAAACGCGATGAATCGGGAGTCAGCACCTCGTCGATCAGATACAACTTGCCCGCAGCATCCTGACCGAATTCGAATTTGGTGTCGGCGATGATGATGCCGCGCGTCAGGGCGTAAGCAGCAGCTTCAGTGTAGATCTGCAGCGTAGCATCGCGCACTTGGGCGGCGAGCGTCGAACCCAGCAGTTTTTCCACCGCAGAAAAGTCGATATTTTCGTCGTGCTTGCCTGCTTCAGCCTTGGTCGACGGGGTGAATAAGGGCTGCGGCAACTGCTGCGCCATCTTCATCCCCGCGGGGAGCGGAATGCCGCAGACCTTGCCGGTCGCCTGATAGTCCTTCCAGCCCGAACCAATCAGATAACCGCGTGCCACCGCCTCGATGGGCAGAGGTTTGAAGCGCCTGACGACAATGGCGCGGCCGCGTACCTGCACCTTTTCCACCTCGCCCTGCACCACCGTTTCCGGGTCGATGCCAGTGAGTTGGTTGGGGATGATGTGCCCGAGCTTGCGGAACCAGAAATCGGCCACGGCGGTAAGCACGGCCCCCTTGCCGGGAATCGGGTCGGGCATGACCACATCAAAGGCCGAAAGGCGGTCGGTGGCAATGATCAACAGCTTGTCTTCGCCAACGGCGTAGATATCGCGCACCTTGCCGCGGGCAATCAGCGGCAGGCTGGAAATGGACGACTCGAAAAGTGGCTGGGTCATGGAATTACTCTAGTCAGGGCGAAAACGGCTCGCGACATATCTGTCGCGAGCCGTGGAATCTAAAGACGCTGTTAAGTCTACTCCCAACAACTCGCTATTGGGGCCAACGAATGTTGCTGCGTGCCATTGATGGGCGGTAAAACTCAGCGTGACAACAGTTCGATGTACGGCTGATAGCTGTAGCTGCGGTTCTTCTTCTGGCCGGTAATCTCGGTCACGATGCCTAAATCCTCGAGTACTTTTACGGCGGCATTTGCCGTCGGGAAACTCGTTCCCAGCTTTTGCCGTACGCGCTCAACCGTAAAGCGCGGCATCATCGGCAGAAACTCGAACAAACGGTAACTGGCAGGGCCGGCTTTGGGTGACTCAAGCAGGTGCCTGCGGTCGGATGCAACCGAGCTAGCGACGTCGATGATGCCGCGCTCGGCATCTGAAGCTGCAACTGCCACCCCTTCCAAGAAAAAACTCACCCAGGATTCCCAATCCCCCTCGGTGCGAATGATGGAAAGTTGGCGGTAGTATTCCATCTGATGCTGCTTCAAGTAACCGCTGAGATACATGAGCGGCTCTGGCAACAAGGCCCAGTGTTCGAGTAGCGCGCCGATTAACAAACGACCAATGCGACCATTTCCATCCAGAAACGGGTGGATGGTTTCGAACTGGGCGTGCGCCAGCGCAATCTTCACGAGGGGTGGAAGTGATAACGACGTATCGTGAATGAACCGCTCCATGTCACCAAGCAGTTCCGGCACGCGGTCCGCCGGTGGCGGCACAAATGCTGCATTGCCTGGGCGGGTGCCGCCGATCCAGTTCTGCGAACGGCGTAACTCGCCGGGTTGCTTGCCGCCCCCCCGCACTCCGTCAAGTAACAGACGGTGGGCATCGCTTAGCAGGCGCACACAGATCGGCAGGCCGCCGGGATCACGCAAATTGTCCTGTACCAGCCGGAAAGCGCGGAGGTAGTTGGTGACTTCCTCCACGTCATCGGTATTGCTGACGGCGAAACCCGCTTCCTCGTCGAACAAATCGATAAGCGTGGCCTGCGTCCCCTCGATTTGCGAGGTCAGCAGCGCTTCCTTGCGGATTACACTGTAAAGCAGCCAATCCAGCGAGGGTACCAGCCCCGCTACCCCGGACAATCGAGCCAGCGCCAACTCTGCTTCTCGGTTCTGCTCCAGATACGACTCGACCGCCAGCTTCGGTTTACCTGGAGGCAGCGGATAGGGTACGAAAGCCTGGAAAGACTCACCCAAGGCCGTTGAGGTAAGGTAAGTCCCAGCAGATCGCTTCATGTTTAAGTTTTCTTTAATTTAACGAAATAAATTAAAGCATTCTTTAATACAATAAGCCAGTGGTAAAAATGTCTTTAGCCTAAAGATCGCAGTAACCTCACCAGCACCAAGAGGAGAGCCCCCGCAGGCTTAAGAGCCTGCGGGGGCTGGGTTATTACTGGTGCTGCTGACCGGAATCGAACTGGTGACCTACTGATTACGAATCAGTTGCTCTACCAACTGAGCTACAGCAGCAACGAGGGCGAATTATAGCCAAAAACATTGTGCACCCTATTATTGCCAGCGATGCCACTCATCGGATTGATCACGCCGCTCGTCAGCGCCAGGTTGATCCATCTTGTTTCTAGTTATATTTTGCAACTGTGCCAAAGGAGAGTTCAATGCTGCACCGTTCCGACTGCCGAAGCTACCAAGGCTTCTCACTCATCGAGTTGATGATCGCGATTGCGATCATATCTTTATTAGCGGCTGTTGCTCTGCCAGCCTATAACGACTACGTCATCCGTGGCAGGATTGCTGAAGCAACATCTACTCTTACGGATGGCAGAGTGAAGATGGAGCAATTTTTCCAGGATAACCGGACGTATGTAGGCGGGACCTGTCCCGGCGCTACTGATTCATTTGACTACACATGTACGGGTCTATCGCTAACTGCTTACACGATTTCCGCTACCGGCAAGGCAGGTAGCCTCGTTTCAGCATTTAGCTACACGATCAACCAAGCCAATACCAGAAGGACAACTGGCACGAAAAGCGGCTGGAACGGCACGGCGCTCCCAGCGAACTGCTGGATAACCAAAAAGGGAGGAGCATGCTGAGACTGCTGTCCAGGCCCCGGCGAGCTTCGGGCTTCACCCTGATCGAGTTGATGATCAGTATTATTGTGCTGGGCGTATTGCTGACCATTGCCATGCCCAGTTTTCGGGCATGGATGCTAAACATCCAAATTCGCAATGCCTCAGAATCGATCCTTACCGGCATACAACGTGCCCGCGCCGAGGCTGTCGGACGCAATACCAGTGTGACCTTCGTCATGGCAGCCAACTCAACATGGACAGTCAATGTAAACAACCCGCCGTCAGTCATCGAGACCCGTCTCTCCAGCGAGGGGTCTGAGATGGTCACTCGCACTATTATTCCTGCCAGTGCGACAACACTTACCTTCAGCAATCTCGGGATTGTTGTCCCGAATAGTGATGGATCAAATTCGCTTCAGCAAATCGACTTCACGGCTAACGGTGCCAACCAGAACATGCGCATCGTGATCGGCGCGGGTGGTAGCGCGAAAATGTGCGACCCCCACCTGCCCACTGGATCCAGCCCAAGAGCTTGTTGATCCGACTTTAACTACGCAAAACGCTCATGAACACATCGCCACGCCGCCCACCTGTCACCTCCCAGCAGGGCATAGTCCTGATCGAGACTCTGATTTCCATTCTGATTTTTTCGCTTGCGGTGCTGGCCATCGTAGGATTGCAAGCTGCCATGGTCAAAAATACCAGCGACGCAAAATACCGCGCAGACGCCAGTCATATTGCGCAACAGAGAATCGGGGCAATGTGGGCAGATCCGGCCAACTTATCCAACTACATAGAATCAAGCACCGACATTTCTAACCTGTTGCCCGGTGGCCTGCGGACCGTAGCTGAGTTGGTAGCCAACCAGCAATATCAAGTAACGATTACTTGGCAGGCGCCGGGAGAAACCCAGCACAATTTCACTACTGTTGCCACCATCTCCGGGGGTTGATGAATGCGAGCACATCCAATCAACAATACCCAGCGACAAGTTGGCTTTACAATCATCGAATTAATGGTTGGCATGGCCATCGGTCTGCTTTTGGTTTTGGTCATTACCCAGGTGATGGGTGCCTTCGAGGCCAGAAACCGCGCCACCATGGGCAATGCCGACGCCCAGACCAACGGCGGCATCGCGCTCTATTCCATCAGCCGCGACCTGCAGATGGCCGGTTACTCGCTGATTCCCGATGAAAGCTCCCCACTCGAATGCGCAACCCTGACCTCCGGTGTTGCGGGCATCACGACTATCGCCCCCATCACCCTCGTCAACGGTACGGCAACAAGCACTATTCCTGACAGCGACTCCATCACTATTCGCTATGGCAATTCGATCAAGGGCGGAGCTCTTAGCCCCATTACCGCCAACCCGGTCGGCAACAACCTGACTGTTAGTAACAACTTTGGGTGCAAGGTCAATGACATCGCTCTGATCGTCAGCGGTAACACCTGTTTCTTGACGACTGTGACGGGACCGGCCGACATAGCCACGCCCCCCGTCGCCTCATCCCCGCCCAACACTACCATGATCACCGTGCAGAACCCCGCTGGCGCCGCCCCAAACTCCAACATCGCCTGCCTGGGTACATGGAACCAGATCACCTATGCCGTCAGCAACGGCAACCTGACACGCAACGGCGTGCCCCTGCTGGCAGGTATCGTCAACCTGCAGGCGCAATACGGGATTTCAGCCACAGCCAATTCAAATCAGGTTAACCAGTGGGTAGATGCAACCAACACATGGGCCACCCCATCCCTTGCTGATCGCAACCGGATCAAGGCCCTCCGCGTGGCAGTGATCGCTCGCAACGACAAAATGGACACGACAACCGTCACCAGTGCATGCAGCTCCATCGACACTGCCTCACCCACCGGGCTGTGTGCCTGGGCGGGCAACGGTACCTCCCCGGCACCGACGGTCAACCTGAGTCCAGGTGACGCCAACTGGAACCGCTATCGCTACCGGGTATTCGAAACCATCGCTCCCCTGCGCAACATCGTCTGGTCAAAAGACACTCTATGATGACCCTTTCAGCCAACCTTAATTGCCGGACGGAAAGCATCATGAAACAGCGCGGCCTCGTGCTGTTCTTTGCCCTGATCGCCCTGGTTGTCCTGTCGCTCGCGGCAGTCGCTTTGATCAGGACCGTCGACACCAGCACCATCATCGCCGGCAACCTGGCGTTCAAACAGTCTGCCACCCGCTCCGGGGATCTCGGGACCGAAGCTGCCATTGCCTGGCTGACAGCCACTCAAACCGCAAACAACACGGTCAATGTTCTGAACGATCCGGCGCACCCTTTCAATCAGAATAACCTGGCCAATGGCTACTACTCCAGCGTGCATGACGACACTACCGATTCGGCCTATATGAACCTGTTCGCCGACACTAGCTGGGCAAGTAACAATAGTGTCCTTGTCGGTGCCGACCCCGACCCAATCACCGGCAACACGACGCGCTACATCATTCAACGCCTCTGTCGCACCGGCAATCAACCGGTGCAGTCGGCAAGCTGTCTCTTCAGCGGCAGTCTGCAGGACAACAGTGGTCAGCAAATTGACCTACCGCAGGATATTTGCATAGGCAGCGGCTGCCCCTTCGCCGGCCAGACCCCGATGATCCGCATCACCTCCAGGATCACCGGCCTCAAGAACACCGTCAGCTACGTGCAAGCCTTCGTCTATTAGGAAAGGATGTCACCCATGAAATCCCATGACACCTCATGCAAATCCGCGGCCCGTCGCCTGCTGGCAGCCATCCTGGGCACCACGACGCTCTTCATGCCGGTACCGTCGCAGGCCGCCTCGGTAGTTTTAGCCACTGCCCCCCTGGCATCATCGACATCGATCTCGGTCAAGCCGAATCTGGTGTTCGTTCTGGACGACTCCGGCAGTATGGCCTGGGACCATATGCCCGATGACGACAGCGACGGCGGCAGTGCGGTCAGCTTCAAATACGGCCACTATGGCGTGCGCAGCAGCCAGTGCAACCAGGTCTTTTACGACCCGGCCATCACCTACATCCCACCGATCAAGGCGGACGGGGTCACCTCCTACAGCAACTCATCTTTTTCCGGGGCATGGCTCAACGGATTCAATACCGGCGCCGGCACGACCGACCTGAGAACCAATTTCAAGGCAGACCAGGACGGGTTAACAACCGCCGACACAGCACAGACCGCTTACTATTTCAGCTACAGCGGTTCGCAGACCACCCCGCTACAGAAGAACTACCACAGCACCACCAGCACCTTCTACAACGAGTGCAACAGTGCGAATAAATCCACCATCGGCGAGGCGGTGTTCACCAAGATTGTCGTAACCGACGCCGCAGCTTCCACCACTGCCAAACTCACTCTGGAATGCTCATCCTGCACCAGCACTTCGGTCAGCAGCATCAAAATCGATGGCGTAGAACTGATGTCCGCTCCATCGACAGCAAACATCTCTACTACTACAGCGGCCACCAACATCGCCGCAAGAATCACACTGAACGGATTCAGCGCCAGCGCGTCGACCAACGTCGTGACGATCACCGGCTTGCCTGTTGCGGCCTCGAGCATCGTCGTCACGAAAGCCAGCGGCAACATGTCGTTTTCGCCGACCATCTTCCAGAAGGCGGATGCCGCCAAGAAGACCAACTTCGCCAACTGGTACAGCTACTACCGCACCCGCATGCTGATGATGAAGACTGCCACCGGGCACGCCTTTAAAACGCTCGACAACAAGTACCGCGTCGGCCTCATGAAGATCAGCTCATCGACCCCGGTCGTGGAAATCGGCACCTTCGAAGGATCCGCCGATACCGAGCAGCGCGGAAAATGGTACAAATCCCTTTACGACATGACCACCTCCGGCAGCACTCCCCTGCGCCTGGCTCTGTCGAATGCCGGCCGCTACTACGCCGGCAAGCTCACCGGCACTACAGACCCCATCCAGTATTCCTGCCAGCAGAACTTCACCATCCTGTCCACCGATGGCTACTGGAACGCGGGTGACCCGGTCAACATCAACGGCACTGCGTTCGACCCAAACGACAATCAGGATGCCACGGCGCCAAGGCCGATGTATGACGGGGGAGTCCCCACCGGTTCCACGACTGTCAATCTCATCTATACGCGGAACAGCTATTCCTGTGGCGGTTGCGGCTCGAACACCAACGAGTTGCGCACCCAGCCACAGATCGGTTCATGTTCCATCACCGTCACCGGAACCCCGACCGGATCCGAAAGCTGCACGCCCCCATCCTGGTCAAATAACGGTTCCAGAATAGACTCCGGCAATTGTCTATCGAATTCAGCATGCACCGCATCCATCCCCGTCCCAAACCCCAGTACCAAGGTTGAAATCAGTCGTGGAGCGAATGCCGACTCGACTGGTGGTTCCAAGACGGTAAACAGCTTGGCAGACATCGCCATGTATTACTACCAGACCGACTTGCGCAGTTCTGCACTTGGCAATTGCACAGGGACGATTGCGGGTGAAAATGTCTGCACCAACAACGTATTCACCTCCAGCAGCGACAACAACCTCCAGCAGCACATGACCACCTTTACACTGGGCATGGGTGCGAGCGGCAGGATGAACTATGCCAGTTGCTATCTGGCCGATAATTGCGCCGGCAATGAGGATTACACTGCGGTCAAATTGGGCAGCAAGGCCAATTCCGCCGCTTCGCCGCCGATCTGCTCCTGGCAGGCGAACGGTACTGACTGCAACTGGCCGATCCCCGGAATGTCCGGCAGCGACGGCCTGATCTCGAACATCGATGATTTGTGGCATGCGGCAGTGAATGGGCGTGGCGCCTATTTTGCAGCCACCAACCCGACATCCCTGTCAGCCGGCCTGTCGAACGCCCTTGCCGGACTCAACGCACGCCGCGGCGCGGCCGCCGCCGCCGCCACCAGCACCCTGAATCCGGTGCAGGGCAATAACTATGCCTATGTCGCAAGCTATACCACTGTCAGCTGGAAGGGCAACCTCGAGGCGCGCGGCATCAACACGGAAACCGGCGTCGTCAGCGAGAACGCCAGCTGGTGCGTAGAGAATGTAGCGGCCGGTACCTGCTCAACACCCGGCAGCATCGTGCCGGAAACGGACGGTGACGTCACCGTCTCATATTGCGTGACGCCCAACTCGACCATCTGCCCGAACGGGATCCTGGACGGCAACAACTGCAAGGTACAAATGGCAACCGCTTGTGCCGGCACGATGTCTTCCAAAGTTTCGGATACCAGCGATACACGGAATATCTATACATCCAACGGCACTGCCCGGACACCTTTCGATTCCACCTATGCCACGGCCCAGCCGACTTATTTTTCGGAGAGCTATCTTAATACGCGAAGCCCCAAACTGAGCCAGTGGGATACCCTGACGGCCACACAGAAGACCGCCGCATCGGGCGCCAATCTGGTTAATTATCTGCGCGGTCGGTATGAGTATGAAGACCGCTCCAGCAATGCGGTGGACAAGCGAATCTTTCGCTACCGCGAGGCTGTGCTCGGGGATGCGCTCGAGTCTCAGCCGGCCTATCTGGGACCACCGGTATTCAGCTATCCCTATCCGGGCTATGATACTTTTCGGACCAGCAATGCCAACCGTGCCGGCACCGTATACATGGGCGCCAACGACGGCATGCTACATGCCTTCGATTCGAATTCGGGTGTCGAGCGCTGGGCTTATGTGCCCAGCATGGTGATCCCCAACCTGTGGAAACTGGCCGACAAGAACTACGCCATCCTGCACACCAACTATGTCAATGGCAGCCCCATTACGACCGATTTCTTCGACGGTTCCAGCTGGAGAACCATCCTCGTAGCCGGCCTGAATGGCGGCGGGCGCGGATACTATGCGCTCGATATCACTGATCCATCCAACCCGACACTGCTTTGGGAACTGACAGCATCGGGTTCGGGGACTAGCGGTGCCAAGGTCGTTGTGGATGATGACATGGGCTACGGGTTCGGCCAGGCGGTGATCACCCGCAAGGTCGACGGTACCTGGGTGGTCCTCGTCACATCGGGCTACAACAATACCGGCCCGGGGGACGGCAAGGGTTATCTCTACGTCTTGAATCCCGCCACGGGCGCGATCCTCAGCAAGATCAGCACCGGCGTCGGGACCAGTGCTTCGCCAAGTGGGCTGGCCAAGATCACCGGCTGGAACGATGAGCCCGCAGGCAACCAGGTCGGCTACGTATATGGCGGCGACCTGGAAGGCAATGTCTGGCGGTTTGACGTCAATGCGGGCACGGCGATGAAATTCGCCGAACTGAAGAATGGATCGGGCAACCCACAGCCGATCACCACGACGCCGACATTGGGCAAGACGCCCGATAACAAGCGCATCGTTTTCATCGGCACAGGCAAATACCTCGAAACGGGCGACCTGACGACCATCCAGACGCAGTCGTTCTACGCAATCAAGGATGATAATGCGACCGCTACACTGACTGGCCGCAGCGAACTCGTTCAGCAACCCTTGGCGCCCGGCGCCAGCGGTGCCCCGACCCGTACCGGTGGCACATCAACCACCAATGTTTTCTTGACCCAACGGGGCTGGTATGTCGACTTTCCGGATAGCGGCGAACGAGTCAATATCGACAGCAAATTGGTCCAGGGGACCCTGCTGGTTGCAACGACCGTGCCCTCCAACACCGCCTGCTCGCCAGGGGGTTACGGCTGGCTCAATTTCTTCGACTATCTGACTGGAAGCGCGGTCAACCCGACTCTCTCCACCGTGGTTTCGTCCCGATACGAATCACCGATCGTCGGCATCACTGTGTTCTACATCGATGGCAAACCGATCGCTTCAGTGGTTACCGCAACGAACCCGACACCGACAAAGGACACCAATGTCGAATTCAAACCCTCGGCTCCAATTTTCACGGGCAAGCGCGTTACCTGGCGAGAGCTGATACCGTAGCAGGCCAGCATGGCGAATGCCGAATTCGACATCATCCGGCCTGCAACGATACCCGACACATCTCGCCATAGCGAACTTGGCTACGGGAACTCCCAGCCCCCCAATGCTCAACCAAAGCAGGGGGCTGGGTATTTGTTGCCTGCGCTCGCCGTGTCGTGCATCTTGCATGCCGTGGTTTTTGTGGTGCCCTTGCTCGGCGAGCACACTCAAGTCGAGCAGGCCATTGCCCGAACTCCACGCCCGTCGCCGGGAGTATTTCTCGTAGCCCTGCCTACGCCGCGCAGCAGCGCTCTGCCTGTCAGCATCGCGCCACCCGCGATGGCCGAAGCGATTGCCGACATTGCAGCACAACCGGGAATCGACGGGAAAGAGGCAGCACAACCCCGGATGCAAACCGAGGGCGCTGATATCCTGCCTTTTCCGGGACCGTCCTATTACACGACCGATCAACTGACGAAACGCCCGGAAGCAGTCGCCGTGGCTGAACTCGATACTGCGGATACCCGCTCGATTATTGTGTCAGGCGGCATGATCCTGCAACTCAGGATCGACGACCTTGGTCACGTTGTCGATGTTGTCGTGGAGCAAAGCGAACTGCCGGAGATATTCATTGCGACCGCCATCAATGCATTCCGGCATTCGCGCTTCAAGCCGGGGGAACTTAACGGCAAGCGCGTCAGCACCATGATGAGAATCGAGGTACGTTACGACGACGCGCGCCTGACAGGCGGTTGAACTTTAATCGGCCAGTTCCCGCGGCAACGGGAAATTGACGCCCTCCTCTGCACCTATGAGCGTCCTTACCGAAGCGGCACCCAGCGCCTTGAGGCGTGTGGCTACCTCTTCCACCAATGTTTCGGGTGCCGATGCACCCGCCGTCAGGCCGATGGCCGATTTTCCAGCCAGCCAAACTGGGTCAATCTGGGCGGCGTTATCCACCAGGTAGGCTGGCACGCCCAGATTCTCGGCCACCTCGCGCAGCCGATTGGAGTTTGAGCTGTTGCTGGAGCCAACCACAATTACCACATCACATTTCTGCGCCAGCAACTTGACGGCATCCTGCCGGTTCTGCGTCGCATAGCAGATGTCGTCCTTCTTCGGGCCGACGATGGCGGGAAAACGCCCCTTCAGGGCGGCAACAATTGCGGCGGCATCATCCACCGATAGCGTGGTCTGGGTCACATAGGCGAGTTGCGCCGTCCCGCCAGCGCCGACTTTCAGGCTGGCAGCATCCGCAAGGTTTTCAACGAGATATATGCCACCAGCGTTTGGGCCAAGCTGGCCCATCGTGCCTTCGACTTCCGGGTGGCCCTTGTGGCCGATCATGACGACCTCGCGCCCCAGTTTGCGGTGGCGCTCGACCTCAAGGTGAACTTTGGTCACCAGCGGGCAGGTGGCGTCGAAAACCTTGAAGCCGCGTCGCGCGGCTTCGGTGCGCACTGACTTGGGAACACCGTGCGCACTGAAGATGACCGTGGCGCCGTCGGGGATTTCATCGAGCTCGTCGACGAAGATGGCGCCCTTGGCCTTCAGGTTATCGACAACGAAGCGGTTATGCACGACTTCGTGGCGCACATAGATCGGCGCGCCGAATTTTTCCAGCGCGCGCTCGACAATGGCGATGGCGCGTTCGACTCCGGCGCAGAAGCCACGGGGGTTGGCCAGCAGGATTTCCATCAGAGTATGCCGATCACTTCTACCTCGAAGCGCAGCGACTTGCCGGCGAGGGGATGGTTGAAGTCGATCAGGGCCGTCGTATCGTCGCGTTCACGCACCACGCCGGCGAACTTGCCGCCACTGGGCGCGGTGAATTCGACCACCGTCGACGGGGCGATGTCAGCACCGCCATTTGGCAGCTCGCTGGCCAGCAGGCGTTTGACCAGGTCGGGATTGTGCGCGCCAAAGGCCTGTGCGGATTCCAGCACAAATTCACGACGTTCGCCAACGGGCAGATCGGTCAGACAGGCTTCCAGCGGCGGGGCAAGTTCGCCATTGCCGAGTTTCAGCGTGGCTGGCGTCGCACCGAAGGTGGCGATGATTTCGACGCCGTCTGCCGTGGCGACACGGTAGTGCAGGGTAATCAAGCTATCGCGCCTGATGCGCTCAGGGCTGTCGGGGCGGACGCGCTCATTCATTTGGGAAGGCTTTCCTTTTCCTTGTGAGTCAGTTGCTGCCAAAGCAGCAATACTACGCCAACGACAATGGCCGAATCGGCCACGTTGAATGCCGGCCAGTGCCAGCCGGCGGCATGGAAATCGAGGAAATCGACGACTGCGCCGAAGCGCAGGCGGTCGATGACATTGCCCAGCGCACCACCAAGGACCAGCGTCAACGCAAATGGCAGCAAACGTTCATTGGCATGCTGGCGAATCATCATCACCAGCCAGGCAGAAATGGCCAGCGCAAGAATGACGAAAAACCATTTTTGCCAGCCGCCTGCGTCGGCGAGAAAGCTGAAGGCAGCGCCCGCGTTGAACACCAGGACGAGATTGAAGAAGGAAGTGATCTCGACGCGCTCGCCAAACTGGAAAGTGGCCAGCACCCAGAATTTGCTGAGCTGGTCGAACACGATCAGCAGGCCGGCCAGCGCCAGCCAGCCGGACAGACCAGTCGATTTGTCAGGCATGGTCGCGCGCTTCGCCGGAACCGAACAGGTTGGTGGCACAGCGGCCGCACAGTTCGGGATGCTCGGTTGCGTGCTCGTGGTGCCCTACGTCGGCGCGCCAGTGCCAGCAGCGGGCACATTTTGCATGTGTGGTAGGCGTTGCCGAAATTGTCGCCGTCCCGCCAGCGCCGACTTTTGCCAGCGTCACCTTCGAGCAGATCAGCACGAACTTGAGGTCTTCACCCAGCGAAGTCAGCAGGTCGAATGTTTCCTCCGCAGCATTGATCTCAACTTCAGCCTGCAAGGACGAACCGATCTTGCCGGCGGCACGCAGGTCTTCCAGAACCTTGGCCACATCGGCGCGCACGGCACGAATGGCCTGCCAGCGCGTTGACAGCGCCGACTGTTCAGGAAGTTCCGGCAGAGTGTGCCAGGTGCTCAGCATGACGCTCTCGCCGCCCTGCACCTGTCGGATTTCCTCGGCGGTGAAGGACAGAATCGGCGCCATCAGGCGTGTCAGGCTCTGCACGATGTGCCACAGTGCGCTCTGCGCCGAGCGGCGCGCGCGCGAGTCGGCGGCGCTCGTGTAAAGCCGATCCTTGAGGATGTCGAGGTAAAAGGCGCCGAGATCCTCGGCACAGAAATTTTGCAGCCCCTGCACCACCTTGTGGAACTCGTAGCGGTCGTAGGCGGCGAGGCAGTTGTCTTGGAGGCCACGCGTCATGGCCAACGCGTAGCGGTCGATTTCCAGCCATTGATCGACCGGCAGCATCTGGCTTGTCGCGTCAAAATCGGCCGTGTTGGCGAGCAAGAACTTGAGGGTGTTGCGCAAGCGGCGATAAACCTCGACCACACGGTCGAGGATTTCCTTGGAGATGGTCAGCTCACCCGAGTAGTCGGTGGCGGCCACCCACAGTCGTAATACCTCGGCACCCAGCGTGTCGGACACCTGCTGCGGCGCGACGACGTTGCCCTTCGACTTGGACATCTTCATGCCCTTGCCGTCGACGACGAAGCCGTGGGTCAGCAGCCCCTTGTAGGGCGCGCGGCCATCGATGGCACAACCGGTCAGCAGCGAGGAATGGAACCAGCCGCGGTGCTGGTCGGAGCCTTCGAGGTACAGGTCGGCCGGGTAGGCGCAGTCGGCCGCGTGCGAACCACGCAGCACGCTCCGGTGCGTGGTACCCGAGTCGAACCAGACATCGAGTGTGTCGCTCATTTTGTCGTACTGCGCCGCTTCGTCACCGAGCAGTTCCTGCGCGTCGAGTGCGAACCAGGCTTCGATGCCGCCAGCTACGATACGCTTGGCCACCTCATCGACCAACTCCAGCGTACGCGGATGCGGTTCGCCGCTTTCCTTGTGGAGGAAGAAGGGAATCGGCACACCCCAGTTGCGCTGGCGCGAAACGCACCAGTCGGGACGATTAGCGATCATGGCGTGCAGGCGCGCCTTGCCCCACGCGGGGAAGAACTCGGTAGCTTCGATGGCGGCGAGCGCGGCACTGCGCAAGGTTTCGCCTTCATTCGGTATTCTGTCCATACCGACGAACCATTGCGTCGTGGCGCGATAAATGGTCGGTGTCTTATGGCGCCAGCAGTGCATGGTGCTGTGAGTGATCTCGCCGCTGGCCATGAGATGGCCGACCACGGCCAGCTTCTCGACGATCAACGGGTTGGCCTTCCAGATATTCAGCCCGCCGAAGAAGGGCAGACTGACGGCGAAGCGACCATCGCCCTGTACCGGCGTCAGAATCTCGTCGTTCTGCATGCCGGCACGGCGGCAGGAATCGAAGTCCTCGACACCATAGGCCGGAGCGCTATGCACAATGCCGGTACCGGTGTCGAGCGTGACGTAATCTCCCAGGAACACCGTCGAAGCGCGGTCGTAGAAGGGGTGTCGGAACACCATGCGGTCGAGCGCGATACCACGTGCCGCGCCGAGCACCTTGCCCTCCAGTCCATAACGTTCCAGTGCTTGCGCACGTAGCTCGGCGGCGAGGATCAGCAGACCCTTTGGCGTATCAACCAGCTCGTAGACAAACTCGGGATGCACGTTAAGCGCCTGGTTGCCGGGGATGGTCCAGGGCGTCGTTGTCCAGATCACTGCATAGACGGTTTTTTCCGGCAAATCACTTACGCCGAAGGCGGCGGCAAGGCGACCCCACTCGGCCACATCGAGCGGAAAGGCAACATCAATCGCCGGGGATTTTTTGTCGGCGTATTCCACCTCGGCCTCGGCCAGTGCCGAACCGCAGTCGAAGCACCAGTTGACCGGTTTCAGCCCCTTGAACAGGTAGCCACGCTGATACATCTCGCCAAGTGCGCGAATTTCGTCAGCCTCGGTGCGATATTCCATCGTCTTGTAGGGATTGTCCCAGTCGCCGAGAACGCCTAGCCGGATGAAGTCTTTTTTCTGCCGTTCGATTTGCTCCTGCGCATAAGTGCGGCAATGCGCGCGCGCCTGGTCGGCGGGCAGGTGCTTACCGTGGGTCTTTTCGATCTGGTGCTCGATCGGCAGACCGTGGCAGTCCCAGCCCGGGATGTAAGGGGCATCGAAGCCCGCCAGCGTCTTGGCGCGGACGATGATGTCCTTGAGAATCTTGTTGACCGCATGGCCGATATGGATGTCGCCGTTGGCATAGGGCGGGCCGTCGTGCAGCACGAAGCGCGGCCGGCCTTTCGATGCCGCGCGAATCTTCTGGTAAAGCTGCTGTTCCTGCCAGTCCTTGACCCAGCCCGGTTCGCGCTTGGCGAGGTCGCCGCGCATCGGGAAAGGGGTGTCGGGCATGTTGAGGGTTTTGCGGTAGTCGGCCATGTCTGCTGTCGCCAAATTATTCGTTATTCACAATACGGGTTTGCCTGCAAAGTAATCCTGGGTTACCGCCACGTCACGGGCAATTTGCGCGGTGAGCGCTTCGAACGAATCGAACCTTGCCTCGTCGCGCAGCTTATGCAGCAGGTGCACGGTGACGTGCGAGCCGTAGATTTCCTGGTCAAAATCGAAGAGATGCACTTCGAGCACGGGGCGCAAGCCCAAGCCCAGCGTCGGCCGCACACCCAGACTGGCAGCACCAGGCAGATGGCGCTTGTCGAGACCAGACACTGTCGCGGCGAACACGCCGGTGAGCGCCACACGCTTGCGCTTCAGTTGGATATTGGCGGTCGGGTAACCCAGTTTGCGGCCGATCTTGCCACCGTGCACGACACGACCGGCAATGCTGTAGGGACGGCCCAGCAGGCGTGCGGCATGTTCGAGATCACCGACACCGAGGGCGTCGCGCACGGCGGAACTGGAAACGCGTTCGCCATTGATTTCGATGGTATGCATGGCTTCGACGCCAAAGCCATGTTGCAGTCCGGCCGCTTGCAGCATGGTGAAATCGCCGGCGCGTCCCTTGCCGAAGCGAAAGTCGTCGCCGATGATGAGGTGGCGCACGGCCAAGCCTTTCACCAGCACACGCTCAATGAATTCCTGTGCCGACAACCCCGCCAGCTTGCGACTGAAATGCAGCAGAAAAACTTCTTCAATGCCGCAGGAATCAAGCAGCGCCAGCTTTTCGCGCAGACTGGTCAGCCGTGCCGGCGCCTGATCGGGCGTGAACAGTTCGCGCGGATGCGGCTCGAAGGTCATCACCGCGGGCGGCAGATTCAGGCGCCGGGCATGTGCGGTGAGGCGTTCAAGCAAAGCGCGATGACCCAGGTGCAAGCCGTCGAAATTGCCGATGGCCAGCACCCGCGCCGAAGTCGACTGCGTCGGGAAGCTGCGGTGTAGCTGCATTGCAACAGGGATTGGAAGGTTTTGCGGAACCGCGAATTGTATCAGTCCGGCTCGGAGCAACAAACCACGGCAGCCTTGTCGCCAGAAGGTTATTCATCAAGGGGAAGAGGAGAAATGCACCCCAACAGCAGTCTCGCCGCCGGGCCGCCCCAAGGCGAGACGACACGCGGCGTGAGCCGCAATCCGCGCCCAAGCCTGAACGGGGGGCACCCCGTAACAGATGAGCGCAGCGAGCAACAGTCACCTCCCCCGTGAGGGGGAGGCGGGGAGGGGGTGGGTCAGTAAACGGCAGCCATCTTGGATCTGGCCAGTGCCGGGTTCTGCGCGAAATAGCCCCTGATGCCGGTCAGCAGGGCATCGGCCATCTTGTCCTGATAGGCATCGTCGACCAGACGCTTCTCTTCCTCGGGATTGGAGATGAAGGCGGTCTCGACCAGGATCGAGGGAATATCCGGCGCTTTCAGCACGGCAAAACCAGCCTGCTCGACATGCGGTTTGTGCAGGGTATTGATGCCGCCGATCTCGCCCAGTACCGACTTGGCGAGCTTGAGGCTGTCGTTCAGGGTCGCGGTTTGCGACAGGTCGAGCAGGGTGCGCGCGAGATGGGGGTCCTTGACGCCGTAGTTGACGCCACCGACCAGGTCGGCCGAATTCTCCCGGTTCGCCAGCCAGCGCGCCGCCGAACTCGATGCGCCATTTTCCGAGAGCACGAACACCGAGGAACCGCGCGCAGTCGGTTTGACGAAGGCATCAGCATGTACCGAGATAAAAAGATCGGCGCGTACCCGCCGTGCCTTGCTGACCCGCTGGCTGAGGGGCACGAAGTAGTCGCCGTCGCGCGTCAATAAGGCCCGCATATTCGGTTCGGCGTCGATTTTTGCTTTCAGGCGACGGGAAATGGCCAGCGTCACGTTCTTTTCATAACTGCCGCCGCGGCCGATCGCACCAGGGTCTTCACCGCCATGGCCGGGATCTATCACCACAGTGACGAGACGCTGAATGTCCGGCTGCTCACCCGGCTTGGCGGGCTTCTGCCCAGGCCGCACGACTGCCTGGCCGGAGTCGCGGTGTTTCTCGAGAAAGGCCATCAGCGGATCGGGCGGTTCGGCGGGATAGAGGTCGAGCACCAGACGGTGGCTGTAGTTGCCGACCGGCTTGAGACTGAAGACCTGCGGCTTCACCTCGCCCTTCAGTTCGATGACCAGTCGCACCACGTCGGGCTTGAAGCGGCCGGCGCGGATCAGGCGAATCTGCGGGTCGGCTTCGAGGATCTTGCCCGGCAGGCTTTGCAGCACCGAATTGAACTCGACTTCCTCGATATCGACGACCAGCCGGTCAGGGTCTTTCAGCATCAGGTGCGAGACCTTCAGCGGCTGATCATGTTCAAGCGTGACGCGGGTGTAATCACTCGATGGCCAGACGCGCACTGCCAACAGGGTCGGCGCCGCCCTGCCCCACGCATTCGATGCGGCAAGTGGCGTGACCAGCAGCGTCAGGCTGGCGGAAGCAAAGCGGAGGATGTCGCGGCGAGAGAAGTTGGCAGCGCGCTCAACCATTGCTGCCCCCGCTCGCTGCCGGATTCGATGCTGGCATGCCGGCCAGGGCCGTCGTGCAGCAGCCTGATGCGCAGGTCGGCGGCCGGCAGATAGGGTGCCGCCCGGTCAGGCCATTCGACCAGACAGACGGCATCTTCGGCAAAGTATTCGTCCAGTCCTGCATCAAGGAATTCTTCCGGCGTGTTGAATCTATAAAAATCAAAGTGATATAAGTTTAATCCAGAAACTACATAAGGTTCAACCAGTGTGTATGTGGGGCTTTTCGCCGTCCCGCCAAAGCCGACTTTTCGCAACAGTCCGCGCACGAGTGTTGTTTTTCCCGCACCGAGGTCGCCTTCGAGGTAAATGATCCCCCCCCGTAGACTCCGCTGCGCTTCGTCCTCCCCCCAGGGGGCCAGGAAACACTTGGGGCGGCCCGGCGTATTTCCTGTGACGGCCAACTGCATCAACCCTTGAGCCAAAGCGGCGCCCAGCGCGAGCGTCGCCACCTCGTCGGGCAACGACCATTCGCGGCAGGTATCATCGGTAGGATGCATGACTGGACGGGATTAAAAGAGAAGATTCGCGGTTGGGGCAAAGACCTGGGCTTTGCCGCCGTCGGCTTTGCTGACATTGACCTCAGCCCGGCCGAGGCAGGTTTGACGGACTGGCTGGCGGCCGGCTGCCACGGCGAGATGGATTATATGGCCAGCCATGGCATGAAACGGGCGCGTCCGGCCGAGTTGCTGCCCGGCACCCGCGCGGTGATCACCTGCCGGATGGACTATTTACCCTTTCCAGCCCCGGAACGCCGTTCCGCCAGTCCCGAAAAGGGGATCCCCTTCGGTCACGCCGACTTTTGCAATCCGGCCCAGGCGGTCATCTCCCGATATGCGCTGGGCCGCGATTACCACAAGCTGCTGCGCGCACGGCTGCAAAAGCTGGCCAACCGCATCGCTGCTGAGGTCGGTGAGTTCAGCTACCGCGTGTTCACCGATTCCGCACCGGTGATGGAGGTCGAGCTCGCCAGGAATGCTGGGCTGGGCTGGCGCGGCAAGCACACGCTGCTACTGACGCGCGAGGCCGGTTCGTGGTTTTTCCTCGGCGAGATATGTGTCGACCTGCCGCTGCCGGCGGATGGGCCGACCAGTGGCCACTGTGGCGACTGCACAGCCTGCCTCGACATCTGTCCGACACAAGCCTTTGTCGCGCCCTACCGCCTCGACGCGCGCCGCTGCATTTCCTACCTGACCATCGAGCTCAAGGGCAGCATTCCCGTCGAACTGCGACCGCTCATGGGCAACCGCATCTATGGCTGCGATGATTGCCAGAGTGTCTGCCCATGGAACCGCTTTGCACCGCTGACACGCGAAGCGGACTTCGCGCCGCGCCATGGTCTCGACAATGCGGCATTGGTCGAGCTGTTTGCCTGGAGCGAGGATGAATTCAACGCACGGCTGGCGGGTTCGCCGATTCGTCGCATCGGCCACGAGCGCTGGCTGCGCAATATTGCCGTCGCCCTGGGAAATGCGTCTCCCGCGCCTGAAGCTAGAATCGCCCTGCTTGCACGCACCGGGCACGCGTCAGCGCTGGTGCGTGAGCATGTGAGCTGGGCGCTGTCCCGTTACCCGGGTTGATCGCCTGTGGCGATGGGCCGCGACGGATCGCTGCACCACTCGCTCCACGATCCCGCATACAGTTTCGATCCGCAGAGTCCGGCAACCTCCATCGCCAGCAGATTGTGGCAAGCGGTAACGCCCGAACCACACTGTTGCACGACATTTTTCGGGTCGCGGCCATTGAGCAGATCGTCAAACTCGGCACGTAGTTCGTCCACCGGCTTGAAGAAGCAGCCTGGATCATCCAGGTTGTCGAAATAAAAGCGGTTCTCGGCACCGGGAATGTGGCCGGCGACCGGATCCAGAGTTTCATTTTCGCCGGCAAACCGGTCCTCGCTGCGTGCATCGAGAATCAGCATTTCCGGCGCATGCAGCTTGGCGAGCACTTCGGCAGTTGCGACGATTTCGTCGCGCGGACGCGGCACAAACTGCTCTGCCGTCACCTTGCGCACCTCGATTTCCAGCGGCAGTTTGGCGCGGCGCCAGCCCGGCAGGCCACCGTCAAGCACGGCAACCTTGTCGTGGCCCAACCAGCGCAACATCCACCACAGTCGCGCTGCGAAGATCCCGCTTTCATTGTCGTAAGCCACCACCTGGGTGTCGGCACCGACACCACAGGCGCTCATCAGCGCTGCGAAGGTGGCGACGTCGGGCAGCGGGTGGCGCCCGTTGCTGCCGGTCTTAGTGCCCGACAGGTCGCGGTCCAGGTGCAGAAACAACGCGCCGGGAATGTGCCCCTTGGCGTAAGCCTGCAGGCCGTAATCGAGATTCTGCAAATCGTGCCGACAGTCGAACACGCGCCAGGCTGGATCATCAGTATGCGCAGCGAGGCTATCGACGCTAACCAGTTTGTCGAACATCAATCATTCTCCACCGTGAGCCAGGTACGTGCTTCAGCGGGGTCATCGAAGACCCGCAGGTCGGCACTGACAAACAATTGTTCCAGCCAGGCGCTCCAGGCCACCCATTGGCTGTCGGTGACGACGGCAATGCGCCGAAAGTCGCCGCCATGGATGCGGGAGAACTTGATTTCCTCCCATGCCATGTCGACAGTGAAGTCGGCCATTTCTGTCAGATCGAACAGCAGATCCAAGGTGCCGTCGAAACGGCCGTCGGTTAACACATACTCCTCGAACTCGCGAAAATCGTCGAGGGTGAATTCGCCCATCACGGCCACTGTAACGAGGCGCTGGGTGTGATCGATGGTAATCATTGCTTGGCAATCTCCTCGGCCATAAGCATATTGCAAGGGGGTCTGAGTATAGCCAATTTGACCTTAGCGGTCGCCATAGGCTATTTTTACGGGTTCGCGTGCAAAATACCCCCCGATGAAAGCTCCAAACACCAAGCCTCCCGCCTCTTTTGAGGCCGCCCTGCAGGAACTCGAAAGTATTGTCCAGACCCTGGAAGGTGGTGGTGCGCCACTTGAGGATTCGCTGAAAGCCTACGAACGCGGCATGGGGCTGCTTAATTTCTGCCAGGCCACACTGGGCCAAGCCGAGCAGAAGATCCGCATACTCGACAAAGGCGCTCTGCATGACCTTGGTGAAGTTCCGCCGACAAACTCCGCAGGCGAGCCTTCTTGAGCGAGTCATTTGCCTCCTGGATGGCCATGATTCAGCGCCGCACCGAGGTGGCGCTGGCACGCTGCCTTCCGCCTGATACCACTGCGCCAGCACGCCTCCACGGAGCCATGCGCTATAGCGTGCTGGGCGGCGGCAAACGCATGCGTCCGCTGTTGTGTCATGCGGCCGGCGAAGCACTTGGGGCCGACCCGCAGCGCGTCGACGTTGCCGCCTGTGCAGTTGAACTCATCCACACCTATTCGCTGGTCCACGACGACCTGCCTTGCATGGATAACGATGTGCTGCGTCGGGGTCGCCCAACTTGCCATGTTGAGTACGATGAAGCCACCGCCTTGCTGGTCGGCGATGCCCTGCAGACACTTGCCTTTCAGTTGCTCGCCGAACAATCCGCCGCACCCACCCCTGAACGCCAACTGCAGATGTTGACCTTACTGGCGCAGTCCGCCGGCTCGCGCGGCATGGCTGGGGGGCAGGCGATTGATCTGGCCGCAATCGGCATGGCTTTATCGCTCGAAGAACTTGAATTCATGCACATCCACAAAACCGGTGCGCTGATTCGTGCCGCCGTTTTGCTGGGGGCGCACGCGGGGGGATCCGACGACACGAGCCTGCAATCGCTCGGCCACTTTGCCAACCGCGCCGGCCTGCTGTTTCAGGTGGTGGATGACATACTCGATGCCGAGGGCAGCACCGTCACCCTGGGCAAGACTGCCGGCAAGGACGCCGCGCAGGACAAACCCACCTATGTCAGCATGCTCGGACTGCCTCGCGCCAAGGAACTCGCAGGGCGTTTGCGTGCGGAGGCGCATGACGCACTAGGCCTTTGCCCGACCGACACATCACGACTCCATGCCTTGGCCGATTACATCGTAGATCGAAACTTCTGAACATGCCCTTTGCCTTGCTTGACACCATCACCGACCCGGCCGACCTGCGGCAGTTGCCGCGCGAGCAATTACACGCGCTTGCCGAAGAGTTGCGCGCATTCCTGCTCGATTCGGTGGCCAGGACAGGCGGACACCTGTCGTCGAATCTCGGCACCATCGAACTCACGATTGCCTTGCATTACGTATTCGACACGCCCACAGATCGACTGGTGTGGGATGTCGGCCATCAGACCTACGCACACAAGGTACTCACGGGCAGGCGCGCGGGCATGGCACGCCTGCGCACCAAGGATGGCGTGTCGGGTTTCCCGCGGCGCGATGAGAGCACCTACGACACCTTCGGGGTCGGACACTCCTCCACCTCGATTTCGGCCGCTCTCGGCATGGCAGTCGCGGCACGCGACAAGGGTGAGGAGCGACGCGTCGTCGCCATCATTGGCGATGGCGCCATGTCAGCCGGCCAGGCCTTCGAGGCGCTCAACAATGCCGGAGTAGTTGATGCCAACCTGCTGGTCATCCTCAACGACAACGACATGTCGATCTCGCAGCCGGTCGGCGCGCTCAACAAATACCTCGCGCGCCTGCTTTCAGGGCGCACCTTCAATGCTGCCCGCCGCGCCGGCGAAAAAGTCTTGTCGATGGCGCCGCCCTTGCTGCAACTGGCCAGGCGCGCCGAGGAACACGTCAAGGGCATGTTCGTGCCCGGCACGTTGTTTGAGGAGCTTGGCTTCAACTACATCGGCCCGATTGACGGCCATGACCTCGATTCACTGATCCCGACCCTGCAGAACCTGCGCGAGCTGAAAGGCCCGCAATTCCTGCACGTCATCACCCGCAAAGGTCAGGGCTACAAGCTGGCCGAGGTCGATCCGGTGCTCTACCACGGCGTTTCCAAGTTTGACGCATCCAACGGCATCCAATCGGGTAAAGGTGGTGGCAAGCTCAGCTTCACGAAGGTGTTTGGCGATTGGCTGTGCGACATGGCTGATGCGGACACGCGGCTGGTCGGCATCACGCCGGCCATGTGCGAAGGCTCGGGCATGACCCGTTTTGCCGAGACGTTCCCCGAGCGCTACCACGATGTCGGCATTGCCGAGCAGCATGCACTGACCTTTGCCGCCGGACTAGCCTGCGAGGGCATGAAACCGGTGGTGGCGATCTACTCGACTTTCCTGCAGCGCGCCTACGACCAATTGATTCACGACATCGCCCTGCAGAATCTCGATGTCACCTTTGCCATCGACCGTGGCGGCCTGGTCGGTGCCGATGGAGCAACCCATCAGGGCGCCTTCGATCTGTCGTACCTCACCTGCATTCCGAACATGGTGGTCATGACACCCGCCGACGAAGCAGAATGCCGCCAGATGCTGACCACCGCTTACCACCATCCGGGCCCGGCAGCTGTGCGCTATCCGCGCGGCAGCGGTGCCGGCGTCCCGCCAGCGCCGACTCTCGACAGTCTGCCGCTAGGCAAGGGCGAGATTCGCCGGCGTGGGAAATCGGTGGCGATTCTCGCCTTTGGTACCTTACTGACCGCCGCCCTGAAAGCCGCCGAGTCACTTGACGCCACCGTCGCCAACATGCGCTTCGTCAAGCCACTGGACCTGGCGCTGGTCCGCGAACTGGCACAAACCCATGACCTGCTGGTAACGCTCGAAGAAAATGCCGTGATCGGCGGTGCCGGTTCCGAAGTCGCGCGTGCGCTGGAAAGCATGGGCATCCTCAAACCTTTGTTGCGCCTAGGCTTGCCCGATAGTTTCATCGAACACGGCGAGCAGGGCGAAATGCTGGCAGAAATTGGCCTGGACTCAAATGCCCTGGCCGAACGCATCAAAATTCATCAACAATCCATTACTTGAGTAATTTTGTCGGGAATGTTATAGTGGCGTGGCCAACGAGGCGGTTCGGATTCGATCGATCAGCCTTTCAACCAACTCCATGAAAGACCAGCCCGTGAACCTGAAAGACATCATGGCCATACCTGACGTTCAATCCAGCCGCGACTCGCGCCAGTTACCGATCGACAAGGTCGGCATCAAATCCATTCGCCATCCCGTCAAGGTGCTGGACAAGAATGGCGGGGTGCAAAACACAATTGCCACCTTCAACATGTATGTCGGGTTGCCCCACAACTTCAAGGGGACCCACATGTCGCGCTTCGTCGAAATTCTCAACACCCACGAACGTGAGATTTCTGTCGAGAGTTTCGAGTCGATGCTGCGCGAGATGGTGAAGCGCCTGGAAGCGGAGACCGGTCATCTGGAAATGAGCTTCCCCTATTTCATCAACAAGGAAGCGCCCGCCTCGAAGGTCAAGAGCCTGATGGACTACGAGGTGACGTTCATTGGGGAAATCCTCCCTGGCGATATCTACCGCCAGACCACACGTGTCGTCGTGCCAGCCACCAGCCTGTGCCCCTGCTCGAAAAAGATTTCCGATCGCGGCGCCCATAACCAGCGCTCGCACATCACCATCACCGCCATTACCAATAGCTTCGTCTGGATCGAGGAGCTGGTACGGGTGGCCGAAACGCAGGCTTCCTGCGAACTCTACGGGCTTCTGAAGCGTCCTGACGAAAAGCTCATCACCGAGCGCGCCTACGACAATCCGAAATTTGTCGAGGACATCGTACGTGATGTGGCTGGGGTGTTGAATGCCGATTCCCGCATTGATGCTTACGTCGTCGAATCGGAGAACTTCGAATCAATCCACAACCATTCGGCCTACGCACTCATTGAGCGCGATAAAACCGTCTGACACAGCCGATACAGGCCAGCAAAAAGGGACGCCGTAGCGTCCCTTTTTGCTGGCACAGACATTAGTCTGCTCAGAAAAACTCACTCTTTGACAGCAACAACCCGTCTGGTGAGCTTTTCCTTGATGCGCGCCGACTTGCCGGAACGGTCGCGCAGATAGTAAAGCTTGGCGCGCCGTACATCGCCGCGCCGCTTCACCTCGATGCTCGCCACCAGCGGAGAATAAGTCTGGAAGGTGCGTTCGACGCCCTCGCCCGACGAAATCTTGCGTACGATGAAACCGGAATTGAGGCCGCGGTTGCGCTTGGCAATCACCACACCTTCAAATGCCTGAACGCGCTTACGCTCGCCTTCCACCACGTTGACGTTGACGACTACCGTGTCGCCAGGAGCGAATTCCGGGATGATTTTGCCCAGACGCTCAATCTCTTCTTGTTCCAGTTGCTGAATCAGGTTCATGTCGTTTTCTCCAGATCTAAGCTTGTTTCATTTATCACGACCGCAGAGCTTCTCCACTTCGATTTCACGGAGGAGTTGCGTTTCCTCACGACTCAACGAGTGAGCGTGTTGCGCCAGCCATTTGGCAAACAGCTCCGGGCGGCGCTCCCGGGTCCGCAGCAACGACTGTTTCAGTCGCCAACGACGGATGTTCTCGTGGTGCCCGGAGAGTAAAACCTCCGGCACCGGCATTCCTTCATACACTTCGGGCCGCGTGTAGTGCGCACAATCAAGCAGCCCATCAACAAACGAGTCCTCTACTGCTGAGCCAGCGTCATTCAAGGCCCCCGGCAACTGCCGCACACAAGCATCAATCACTGCCAGTGCGGCCACTTCCCCACCTGAGAGCACAAAGTCTCCCAGCGATAATTCTTCATCCACACAGCGCTCGATCAAGCGCTCATCAACACCTTCATAGCGGCCGCAAAGCAGAATGGCGCCATTGCCTGCCGCCAGATCCATCACGCGCGTATGGGTGAGGGGCTGACCCTGCGGCGAAAGATAAATCACCTGCGCCTTCGCATCTCCTTTGCCACCACCCGCTTCAACCCGCGCCGCCTTTGCTGCATCTATCGCACGTTCCAGCGGTCCTACCTGCATCACCATCCCCGGCCCGCCACCAAAAGGCCGGTCGTCTACTGCACGGTAGGCGTTTTCTGCCAACCCAACAAAATCGCGCGGGTTCCAGCACTTCAGTTCCCACAAACGACGTTCCAGCGCCCGCCTGCTGACGCCGGAAGCGGTCACCGCGGCGAACATCTCCGGAAACAAGGTGACGATATCGAAGCGTAAAACCATCCGATCGACTCCGACTCCGCCCACTAGCGCAACTACCAGTCTTTTCCCCAGTCGACTCGCATCAGACCGGCCGGAACATCTACTTCTTTGACAACCTGAGCAACAAAGGGCAATAGGCGCTCGATTTTTTCACCGCTACTGCCCTCCTCTGTCACTACCAGCACTGCATGGGCACCTGACTCAAGCAGATTGGCAACTCGCCCCAATGGCTCATCACCAAGATTCACCACCGACAACCCAATCAGATCAGACCAGTAATACTCACCGTGTTCAAGCTTGCTGGACAAGACGGGCAACGCGTCGCGCGGCGCACCAAAATAGAGTCCCACCAGACCTTCGGCGCCAATGCGATCATCAACCCCTACCAGCTTGACAATCCAAGCCTTGCCATGCAAACGCATGGCCTGCAGCGGATAGTCGCGCCAACCTGAGAAGTCGTTTTCTTCCTTCCCAAGCCACCAGCGCTCTATCTCTTGCCAGCGCTCAGGGTCGTCGCCGAAGGGATGCAGCCTGACCCAGCCCTGCACACCGTATGGGGCGGTAATTCGCCCCAGAACGACCATGTAGCTCAGGCAGCCTTGGCAGCAGCAGATTGTTTGACCAATCGAGCAGCGGTAGGCGACAACTGGGCGCCCTTACCTTGCCAATAAGCCAAACGCACTGTGTCGATAACCAGGCTTTTTTCGTTCGCGGCGGCCACCGGATTGTAGAAACCAACACGCTCGACAAAACGCCCATCGCGACGATTGCGCGAATCAGTGACGACCATATTGAAAAAGGGGCGCTTCTTGGCGCCGCTGCGGGCAAGACGGATAACAACCATACGGGTTCCTTCTAGAATCTGGAAACGAAGTTTCAGTGAAAGCTCACGCCGGCATCGGCCGGCGTTACGCTGGAACTAAAAAGGTGGCGATTCTATTGATTAATCGCCATAAAGACAAGCTGTTTGCGCTTTGTCTCGCCGCGCCGCCGTCCTCACGTTGGCGGTGTTCCGGCTGACGCCGTCCCACCAGCGCCGACTTTTTATCAGGCAAAAACCTCGGCGATGGTGCGCTGGACGGCGATGGCTGCGGCACGCGGATCGGGCGCCAGACGAATGGGGCGGCCAATCACAATGTAATCCGCCCCGTTCTTAAAGGCTTGGGCAACATCAACCGTACGTTTCTGGTCATCGACCGGCTTGTTTTCGACCGGGCGTATGCCCGGCGTAACCACCAGCAGTTTCTCGCCAAGCTCGCGGCGGATTAGCGGTGCTTCAAGGCCCGAGGACACAATTCCATCGACCCCGGTCTGCAACGCGCGACGGGCGCGCGAAAGCACCAGCTTTTCAACATCGCAGGCAAAGCCGAGATCGTCAAGATCGCCCCGATCCAAGCTGGTAAGTACCGTGACGGCGAGAATCTTGAGTGCGCCCTTGTCACGGGCTGCCGCTTCCATGATGGCCTGATTACCATGCACGGTGGCAAAGGTTGCGCCACTGGCAGCCAGCGCCCGCACGGCTGAACGCACAGTTTCTGGCACATCGAAGAACTTGAGATCGACGAACACCTTCTTCTGCTTGGCCACCAGCCAGTCGAGCAGTTCGAAATATCCACCCGCCATGAAGAGCTCAAGTCCGATCTTGTAGAACTGTACAGAGTCGCCCAACTGTTCTACCAGTGCCTTTGCATCCTCGGCCCGTGGTACATCAAGGGCAACGATCAAGCGTTCTGCGGTGGGGATCTGCTTATCTGAATTCATGGGATTCTGTTTGTTGTGCTGACCGTTGATTCTACTAGAATCGGGACATCTCTCGTTCGCGGAACACCCCGCTCACAGTCCTCAGTCATGCAGGAAAAAGTAGCGCTCGACAACGTTCTCACCTGGCTTGCAGCGGAGCACTCCGCTGCAAACTCTGACAGTTTTGAGAAACTGGGGTGCGCCCTTGAAATCCTCGCCAGCCTCGGGCTGACAGCCGTACAGCGGTTCAAAATCCTGGAATTGTTTTTACTGCGCACCAGCCAACTGCAGGCTGCCCTGACAATCGAACTTGCCGCCGCCTCCCTCCCCCTGCCGACAGATCTGCGGCAACGCGCCGATCGACTTGCCGAAGCATTCGGTTTACTGGCGCGGGGCTTTGTTTCGGTTGTCATAGGCTTGTCGAGAAGCGCGCCGTTGACGGTTCCACACCATCCTGCACATGTTGCCTGGCTGGCCATGAGAAGCTTGCACAAACAGGCGCAAACCTCCATGTTGGCCTGCTCGCCACTCCCTGCTGACCTATGGCAAAACGCCCTCAATACGCTGCGCCTGTTTCAGGCTGATCAAGGCAATCCGCGTCTGACGGATGAATTCAACCGTATGCTGGCGCTGGCCGTGGCACAACCGGAATCCTATACGGCCAACGAGTTGGCCTTTCTGATTGACTATCTGCAGGCCACGCCAACAAAAACTTTCTGGCTTTCTCCGCAGGACGCCCCTCCGCACAGTGCCTGGTGGCTTGATCCGTCACGTGACCAACCGCCCCATGCCGTCGCCCGCCGTCGCCCATCGGCGCACGAAACTAATCTTTTCATCTTCGACTGTACCCCCCTTGCCCACATGGCACGCGCGCACCTTGTGGAACTCACGAGTGGAACACCGCCCGTGACCTTGGGACTGCCACCTGCCGCCACTACCGAGGATTTTCGCAATACCTTGAGCTGCGCCGCCGACCGTTGGAGCGGTCCCAGCAAACGTCAACAAGCACGGCGGCCGGGTAATTATCGGGTAGAAATCTGCGCCTCTGCTGGTGCACTCTGGCACTACCTCGGTGGCGATGGCAAGGCCAACATGGAGGCCGCTTACCCGCTCGCCACCAGCGACTGGCTGGTAACCAACGAAAGTGGCGGTGGGTACGCATTGTTCCATGTTGCCGGACCATGCGCCGGCCTCCGCTCCGGCACGGCTCTGGGCATGCGTCTGCTCGAGTCAAATACCTGGAGTGTCTGTCTGGTACGCTGGGTCAGGAGCGACAACTCGGCGCATCTTGAATTGGGGCTTGAGTTGATCGCCGCAACTGCACAGGCAGTGCGCCTTGCCTATCACGGCACAAATGCCTCAGTTCCGGCTCTCCTGCTGCCTGCCCAACCCACACTGCAACGCGGCGAAACCCTGCTGACATTGCGTGGCCAGTTCAGTCCGGGCACCTTTACGTTGCTGGCTGAAGATGTCTCGGGCATCCATCTTTGCGATTGCGAAACCGGCCAACTCGCCATGCTTACGTCAAGCATCGAAATCTTCGAATTTACCCGCCGCTCCCCGCAGTCCGTGCGCTAAGTAATTTCAACGCGGCGACACTTTGGGCAGTTCCGCCGTCAGCAAAGCCCCGACAAGAATCACCGACCACGACAAATATAGCCAGAGCAGGAAGATTGGCACGGCGGCAAAAGCGCCATAGATCAGCGTGTAGCTCGGAAAACTTACTACATACAACGCAAACAGCCGTTGCATGCCGACGAAGGCCAGCGCGGCCAGCACACCGGATAATCCGGCATGCCAGCGCGAAACCGGGCGATTCGGCAGGATCCAGTAAAGCAAGCCAAATAATCCCGCCAGGAAGATCAGCGGCATCGTCTGCGCGAAAACGACCTGCGCCCAGCGGGACTCATTGACCAGACCGAAGGAAGCACTGGCAAGGTAGGTGGTACTGGCCAGCGCCCCACCGAAGACCAACGGTCCCGCCAGCAATGTCAGCAAATGCAGGGCCAGGCGTCTGAACCACGGTCGCTGCTTTTTTACTTTCCAAATGGAATTGAAAGCATGTTCGATGGTCAGCATCTGCATCAATGCCGTCGCGGCCAGCACGCCCAACCCTATCAGGGTCACTCGATCGCCGCGCAGCGCGAACTGACCAAAAAACTTGGCGATCACCACTCCGGCCTTTTCCGGCAGGAGCGTGCCGAGGATGAAATTTTCCAGGGATGAGCCAAGATTGAAGGCAAGGGGTAGATGTTCAATCAACACCGCTGCCACAATCAGCATCGGCACGAGTCCCAGCAAAGTGGCAAAGGAAAGCGCCGCTGCCGTCTGGGCGCAGCGTTCGCTGCCAAAGCGTCGCGTCACGTTGCCAACCAGACGGAAAGGTGCTGTCAGCCAGTGCATAATCTCAAGTCAAACTGGGCGTGATCAAAAAAGAAAGGTTTCGCAGTATGGCAATATTTGACGTAGCGCATTCCCGCCCGTGCAACTTCGCCGCAATAACCAGCTTATTGCTCCTGATTGCCTTGTGTCTGGCATGGGAGCTGTGGCTGGCCCCGTTGCGACCGGGGGGATCGTGGCTGGCGCTGAAAGCCCTGCCTTTGCTCGCACCGCTGTTTGGCATTCTGCATGCTCGCCGCTATACCCATCAATGGGCCAGCCTGCTGATCCTGCTTTATCTGCTCGAAGGACTGACCCGCGCCTTCTCCGACAACGGCATGATGCAGCTGCTTGCCATTGTCGAAGTAGTCCTGGCACTGGTCTTTTTTATGGCCACGCTGTGCTTTGCGCGGGCAACAGCCCCGCAAAACATCAAAGCTGGGGATTGACGCGCTCCGGCCCGGCATAAAGTTTATTCAGGGCATTCACATAAGCTTTGGCCGACGCCACAATGATGTCGGTATCCGACCCCTGGCCATTCACGATCCGGCCGTCTTTCGACAGGCGCACGGTCACCTCACCCTGCGCATCGGTCCCGGTCGTGATGGCATTGACCGAGTAAAGCAACAAGCTGGAACCGCTGCCGACAACTTTTTCAATGGCGCGGAAAGTCGCATCGACCGGTCCGCTGCCGGTAGCCTTGGTGTGATTCTCGG
The DNA here is from genome assembly GCA_013791905.1 of Rhodocyclaceae bacterium. Classification (GTDB taxonomy): domain Bacteria; phylum Pseudomonadota; class Gammaproteobacteria; order Burkholderiales; family Rhodocyclaceae; genus Sulfuricystis. Next base: position 291,871 of record VMSX01000011.1, read on the forward strand.
CGCCACCGAGAGACAGGGTCAGTTCGGCGCTGGGCACCTCACCCGTTTCCGAATGAAATTTCGATGAAACCAACTTGTAGTGTTCGGCCTCCGGCGTGATCATCTCTTCCGAAACCAGGGCATGCAGATCGTCGTCGAATATTTCCCGCTTCTTGTCGGCAAGCTCCTTGAACTTGGCAAATGCGGCGTTCAAGACTTCCTCACTATCCAACTTAATGCCAAGTTCAGCCAATTTTGTCCTGAAGGCGTTGCGACCGGAGAGTTTGCCCAGCGTGAGCTTGTTGGCATTCCAGCCGACGTCCTCGGCACGCATGATTTCGTAGGTTTCACGATGTTTCAGCACGCCGTCCTGATGAATCCCGGATTCATGAGCAAAAGCGTTCGCGCCGACGACCGCTTTGTTCGGTTGCACGACATAACCGGTGATCTGTGACACCAGCCGCGAGGCGGGCACAATCTGGGTGGTATCGATGCGGGTTTCGACTGGGAAAAGATCCTTGCGCGTTTTCACCGCCATGACGATTTCTTCGAGCGAGGCATTGCCGGCACGCTCGCCCAGGCCATTGATCGTGCATTCAACCTGGCGCGCGCCATTCAGCACTGCGGCAAGCGAGTTGGCGACGGCAAGCCCGAGGTCGTTATGGCAATGGGTTGACCACACCACCTTGTCGGCATTCGGCACGCGCTCGCGCAGGGTTTTGAACAACTCACCCCAAATCACCGGGATGTTGTAGCCAACCGTGTCGGCAATGTTGACCGTCTTGACACCAGCGTTAATGACTGCCTCAAGCACGCGGCACAGAAAGTCGATGTCCGAGCGTCCGGCGTCCTCAGGTGAAAACTCGACGTCATCGGTATATTGCCGCGCCCAGTTAACCGCCTTTACCGCCTGCTCGATTACCTGTTCCGGCTCCATGCGCAGTTTCATCTGCATATGGATCGGCGAGGTGGCGATGAAGGTGTGCACGCGACCGCGTGCAGCCGGCTTGATGGCCTCGCCAGCGCGACGTATATCGTTTTCGTTGGCGCGTGACAGTGAACACACGGTGGCGTCCTTGATCGTTTCAGCAATGGCGCGAATCGATTCGAAGTCTCCCGGGCTCGCGGCAGCGAAGCCGGCCTCGATGATATCCACCCGCATGCGTTCCAGTTGGCGGGCGATGCGCAGCTTTTCTTCGCGCGTCATGGCCGCGCCAGGGCTTTGCTCACCATCGCGCAAGGTGGTGTCGAAAATCAATAATGCTTCTTTGCTCATGCTCGTCTCCAATCGGATCGGCTAATGGTTATTAACCTGCTGCACTTGGGCAACAGGACAGGCATTCGAATTGTGGGGTGGGGGTTTGCTAGCGCGCGCGGCGCAGCAGGGGACGCAGCTTGGTACGCAAAAGGTTGCGCGCCAGCAGGATGCCGGTGAAGGTCAGGAAGGCAGCAACTATAAGCGTCGTGGACATCATGGTTTTGACTATAAAACAGACTGTTTGGTTCGCGCAAGTATTTTTGGTGTGACATGCCACTCGCTCATGCGGCTATCAGCCCTCTTGCGCGTTGCGTTTGCGTCGCGAAAACCAGCCACCAATGCCCAGCACATAACCGGACAGCGCATAAAGAAGGAACAGGGCAAACAACACGCCTGGCGGATAGCTCGACACCAAAGCGATGCCCATTGCAATCGCCGCCACCATGATGAAGGGCACGCTCTTGCGCAAGTTGATATCTTTGCCAGAGTAGTAGGGCAGACTACTGACCATGGTGAGACCGGCAAAAATGGTCAACACACAGGCATACCAGCGCGCTTCGTAGCCGGTCCAGTCGTTGTCAATCATCACCCAGACGAAACCGGCCACCAGTGCTGCCGCTGCGGGGCTGGGCAGGCCCTGAAAGTTGCGTTTATCGACCACTTCGATGTTGGTGTTGAAGCGGGCCAGCCGCAACGCAGCACACGCACAATAGATAAACGCAGCGATCCAGCCAAGCTTGCCCATGTCTTTGAGCGCCCAGACATAAACCACCAGCGCAGGGGCCGCGCCAAAGGACACCATATCGGAAAGCGAATCGTATTCCGCCCCGAAGGCGCTTTGGGTGTGCGTCAAACGGGCCACACGACCGTCCAGGCTGTCAAAGACCATGGCGACAAAAATCGCCACTGCGGCAATCTCGAATTTCCAGTGCATTGCCTGGACAATGGCAAAGAAGCCCGAGAACAGCGCTACCGTGGTGAGCAGGTTGGGCAGAATATAGATGCCACGCCGACGCAACTCGGAATTGAACAGGGTCTTGCGGGGACGATAATCAGGCATAGGGTCAAGTCAGGCCGCTAAAGATAGTGCCATTGTAGCCTCCAAGGCCATTCATGGCAGTTCGGCAAGGATGGTACTGGTAGCGCTCACCGTATCGCCAACACCGACTTTGACGCGCACGTCTTTGGGCAGATAGAGATCGACACGGGAACCAAAACGGATGAAACCGTAACGCTGACCACGTTCGAGTTTGTCTCCGGCATCAACATAGCAAAGAATCCGGCGGGCAATCAGGCCAGCCACCTGCACGCAGGTAATGTCCTGGCCGTCGTCAGTGCGCAGGTGCAGGGCATTGCGCTCATTCTCAGTCGAAGCTTTGTCGAGATCGGCGTTAAAGAATTTGCCAGGATGGTACCAGCGCTTCATCACCGTGCCATCAATCGGACTGCGATTCGAATGGACGTTGAACACGTTCATGAACACACTGATTTTCAGCGTGTCTCGTTCCAGCCAGGGATCACGCGCCGGTTCGATGACCACGATGCGGCCGTCGGCGGGTGCCAGGACACTTTTGGCATTCCCTGGCACAGCCCGTGCCGGATCGCGGAAGAACTGCAGGACAAAAACAAAGATCAGCCACAGCGGGGCCGACCACCACCAACCGGCGAAGGCGGTCGTCGCCAGAGCCGCCACGCCACTGATAGCGAGAAACGGCCAGCCTTCGCGGGCAATCAGGGGATGCGGGTAAACATTCATGCGAACACTCCAGAAAGTCTGAGAAAAAAAGGCACAGCGCAACGCTGTGCCTTTCCGTCCCGATCAAACGTCATCAGTTCTTGCTCTGATCCACCAGACGGTTCTTCTTGATCCAGGGCATCATGGCACGCAACTGCTCGCCAACCTGCTCGATCGGATGGGCAGCAGTGAGGCGCCGCCGCGCCGTCATGCTCGGATAGTTGGTGCGGCCTTCGAGAATGAACATCTTGGCGTAATCGCCATTCTGGATGCGCTGCAGCGCATTTTTCATTGCGGCACGAGATTGGTCGTTGATTACCTCGGGGCCGGTAACATATTCACCAAACTCGGCATTGTTTGAAATCGAGTAATTCATGTTGGCGATGCCACCCTCGAAAATCAGGTCAACGATCAGTTTCACCTCGTGCAGGCACTCGAAATATGCCATCTCTGGCGCATAGCCCGCCTCTGTCAGGGTCTCGTAACCCGCCTTGATGAGTTCGACCAGGCCACCGCAGAGTACCGCTTGTTCGCCGAACAGATCGGTTTCGGTCTCCTCGCGGAAGTTGGTCTCGATGACGCCACCCTTGGTGCCGCCATTCGCTGCTGCATAGGACAGCGCAATATCCTTGGCCTTGCCCGATGTGTCCTGATGGATGGCAATCAGCGACGGCACACCACCACCACGCAGGTACTCGGACCGCACCGTGTGACCAGGGCCCTTGGGCGCGATCATGATGACGTCAACGTCGCCTTTCGGCACCACCTGATTGTAATGAATATTGAAGCCATGCGCAAATGCCAAGGCAGCACCTTTCTTGATGTTGGGCTCGACATCGGCATAGTAAACGGTCGGAATAGTCTCATCCGGCAACAGCATCATCACGACGTCGGCACCCTTGACAGCCTTGCTAATTTCCTCAACCTTGAGTCCGGCCTTCTCGGCTTTCGACCACGAGGCACCACCCTTGCGCAGGCCAACGGTAACCTTTACGCCCGAATCCTTGAGGTTCTGGGCGTGCGCATGACCCTGTGATCCATAACCCACGATGGTGACTTTGCGGCCCTTGATGAGCGAGAGGTCGGCATCTTTGTCGTAATAAACTTTCATGACTTTCCTTTGTTAATGTCGAAATACTGAATGATAGAACTGGGGTCAGACCTTGAGAATCCGGTCGCCGCGGCCAATGCCGCAAACACCGGTACGCACGGTCTCTAGAATCAGCGAACGATCGATGGCATCGAGGAACGCTCCCATCTTGTTGGTGTTGCCTGTCAACTCGATGACATAGGCCGACTCGGTAACATCGATGATGCGGCCGCGAAAAATGTCGGCGACGCGCTTCATCTCCTCGCGGTCTTTCCCGGTGGCGCGGACCTTGACGAGCATCAGTTCGCGCTCGATGTGGGCGGCCTCCGAAAGATCAACCACCTTGACAGTGTCGATCAGCTTGTTGAGTTGTTTGGTGATCTGCTCGATGATGTCGTCCGAACCGATGCTGACGATCGTCATGCGCGACAGCGTGGGGTCTTCGGTCGGAGCAACCGTCAGCGATTCAATATTGTAACCACGGGCCGAAAACAGACCGGAAACACGCGACAGGGCGCCGGCTTCGTTTTCAATGAGAATGGAAATGATATGGCGCATGGTGATCAGAGCTCCTCTTCCGCCAGAATCATTTCAGACAGGCCCTTGCCAGCGGCAACCATGGGAAAGACGTTTGCCGTCTTGTCAGTCTGAAAGTCGAGGAAGACCAGTTGGTTCTTGTGTTTGACAAAGGCTTCGCGAATCGCCGGTTCGACATCCGCTGGTTTGTCAATCCGAAAACCGACATGGCCATAAGCCTCGGCCAGTTTGACAAAATCTGGCAAGGCATCGACATAGGATTCGGCATAGCGGTTACCGTGGAACATCTGCTGCCACTGGCGCACCATGCCAAGATATCCGTTGTTAAGGCAGAGAATCTTCACTGGCAGATGGAACTGCTTGCAAGTCGACAGCTCCTGGATATTCATCTGGATTGAACCCTCACCCGTAATACAGGCCACGGTGGCTTTGGGATTGGCAAAGCGTACCCCCATCGCGGCAGGCAGGCCGAAGCCCATCGTGCCAAGACCGCCTGAATTGATCCAGCGCCGCGGCTTGTCAAATTTGTAATACTGCGCGGCCCACATCTGGTGCTGGCCGACATCCGAGGTCACGAAGGCATCGCCGCCGGTCACCTCGTACAGTTTTTCGACCACGTACTGCGGCATGATGAGGTCGCTACCCATCTTGTACTTGAGAGAATTCTTGCTGCGCCAAGTCTCTATCTGCTTCCACCATGAGGCCAACGCCTTGGGCTCCGCCTTGGCTTCACTGACCTGGATCTGCTTGATCAGCTCATCCAGTACGTCCGGCACGTTGCCAACGATCGGCACATCAACCCGCACCCGCTTGGAAATCGAGGAGGGATCGATGTCGATGTGGATGATTTTTCGGGCCACCTTGGCAAAGTGATCAGGACTGCCGATGACACGATCATCGAAACGAGCGCCCACGGCCAAGAGTACATCACACTCCTGCATCGCCATATTGGCCTCGTAAGTGCCATGCATGCCCAGCATACCGAGGGATTGACGGTCGGTAGCCGGGTAGCCGCCCAGCCCCATCAGGGTCTGGGTGATCGGAAAGCCGAGCAGGCGCGTCATCTTGGTCAGCTTGTCTGCCGCATCCGACAGAATCACGCCGCCACCAGCGTAAATCATCGGTCGCTTGGCATCCAGCAAAAGTTGCAAAGCCTTCTTGATTTGCCCTGTGTGTCCCTTGACCACGGGATTATAAGAGCGCATCGAAATGGTCTTCGGATAGTGGAATTCACATTTTTTAGCAGTGATATCCTTGGGGATGTCCACCAGCACGGGCCCCGGACGGCCGGTCTTGGCCAGATAAAAGGCTTTCTTGATCGTTTCCGCCAGATCCTTCACGTCCTTGACCAGAAAGTTGTGCTTGACGCAGGGGCGGGTGATACCTACCGTGTCTGCTTCCTGGAAGGCATCCTGGCCAATGTAGGCGGTCGGCACCTGCCCCGAAATCACCACCAGCGGGATCGAATCCATGTGAGCCGTGGCTATTCCTGTCACAGCATTGGTAACACCCGGCCCGGAAGTTACCAAGCAGACGCCTATCTTGTTGGATGAGCGCGAATAGGCATCAGCCGCATGCACCGCCGCCTGTTCATGCCTGACCAGAATATGCTTGATCTGGTCCTGCTTGAACAATTCGTCGTAAATGAACAAAACCGAGCCGCCAGGGTAGCCGAAAACGTGTTCGACCTTTTCTTCCTGGAGGCACCTGATTACAATCTCAGCGCCTGTCAATTGCATTGTTGTGATTCCATCAAAGCCGGGCAAAGCCCGAAACACGCAACAATACTTGACGGAACCAAGTATGGTCAAGGCTTCCGATTAGCTGCAGCAGACTTGGACAACATCACCAGGATGGGCTGGTCCCCATCCAGACGACTGAAAACACGCTTTGGCTTCACGTATCGAGCTTTCCGATTTTCTCGCCAGTGTTGAGCGACGCGCCTTTAAACAGGCCGTATTCGCTGTGCGTGACGAGGAAACGGCGCTCGACATCGTACAAGACAGCATGATGCGTCTTGCTGAAAAATACAGCGACAAGCCTGCGGAAGAGCTTCCTCCTCTATTTCAGCGTATTCTTCAGAATGCCATTCGTGATTCTTATCGCCGCTCACGCACCAGGGCTGGGCATACGATTCAGCTTTCCTCGCTTGATCCGCTTGATGACGAGTTTGCCGATCCGCTGGAAGCCATTGAAATTGATGAGGAACATAACCCATTTGCCACCCCGCATGCGGCCCTGCTGCAGGTTGAGACCCTGAGCCTGATAGAGGAAGCCATCCAAAATTTGCCTCCACGTCAACGCGAAGCCTTCCTGCTGCGTTACTGGGAAGGATTAGATATCGCTGAAACTGCTTTAGCCATGGGTTGCACCGAAGGTAGCGTCAAGACACACTGTTCGCGCGCGACAAGCGCCTTGGCAAACGCGCTTAAAGCGAAAGATATCAGGCCGTAAGGAGCCCGACCATGAACTCAGAGCAACAATTTGCCAGACAGATCTGCCGCGTCCTTGACTTGGGCACTCGCTCAATTGAACCCGTGGTCGCAGAGCGTTTGCGCGCCGCACGTGAGCGCGCACTTCAGCGGCAACTTTTTCCAGTTCAGGCTATTGAGATACTCGGGGCGGGCGGAAGCACAGTGTTGCAGACCGGCTGGTTTGGTGACAGTGGGCGCACCTTGCGTAGCCTGCTTTCTATTCTGGCGCTGCTCCTTGGCGTCAGTCTGTCGTATTACTGGAACGGGTATGTACAGGCAGGCGTAAATGAGGAAATTGACAGCGCTCTGCTGGCCGGCGATCTGCCGCCCAGCGCGTATCTCGACCGGGGCTTTCAGATATGGCTGGAAAACAACTCGCCAGCTGGGGAATAGCCTTCTGCTTGTTTTTCGCCGGGCTTACCTGGCAGTGGCAGGCGCGGGCAGTCGTTACTCCTCTCGACCAACCCGACTGGTCGGCGCTCACATCTGAGCAAAAAACCATTCTGGCGCCTCTGGCGACCGAGTGGAAAGAAATGGAGTCATTCCGGCGCAAGAAATGGCTTGGCATTGCCCAGCGCTATCCCGACATGTCTGAAGACGATCAAGCCAGCGTACAGCGGAATATGAAAGAATGGGCAAAACTCGCTCCCACTGAACGCAGAACTGCCCGCGAAAAATTCAAGACACTACAAAAATTCCCGGTCGAAGAACGGCAGGCAGTAAAACAGAAATGGGAAGAGTACAGCACCCTTTCACAAGAAAAGAGGGACAGCCTGAAAAAGGAAGCAGCCCAACGTCCGGCACTTAAGACACCTACCAAACCCCCTGTTGCGAGTTCTGGTGGAAATCCTGTCGTGAGTGTCACTGCAAGCTCAGCCGCATTGCCCACTGCTCCATCCATGAGCCCACCCCGCTCTCCACTATCGCCACTGAAGCCGCCGCAGAGTCCCTTGGTGGTGACTAACAAAGCTCCCCCGAAAACCCTTCCGGCTCCTGCAGCCGGCATGCCTTGCGCTGAGGAGTAGTCCGGCATGAGCGAGACAGCCCAACACCTGGCGGGCATCCGTCGGCGGCTCGCTGGCATGCTCTACGAATCGCTGCTGCTGCTGGGGGTGCTGTCCGTCAGCTTCATGCTCCCACACATTGCATTGGGAATGATTTGGGAAATCGTATTACCAGGATCGCTGCTGGTCATCCACGTTTTTCTGGTGATGGGTGGCTACTTTATCTGGTATTGGCATCATGGCGGGCAAACCCTGGCCATGCAGACTTGGAAACTGAAGCTTGTCAGCACCAATGACACGCCTCCCACCCTGAATCAGCTTTTCCTGCGCTACCTGCTGAGCTGGCCAAGTTTGTTGCTTTACGGGGCCGGCTTGCTCTGGGCATTGTTTGACCGGGATCGGCAATTTCTGCACGACAGGCTATCAGGCACGCGGATCATTCACGCCCAGCCCCCCAGCCCCAACGGGTGTAACTGAGGTTCGCCGTTTAGGGGCTCCGATTCCAGGCAACCCGAAGCGCGTCAGCGTCAGCGTCGCTCCACCCACCAAAGCATCGTTCCCGCGGCCAACATAAACATAACGCTGGGCGTTATCGCGGCGGCCAATGGTTGCCAATTGTTGATCACGCCCAAATGTGAAAACAGGCCGTTCAACATATGAAACAGTATGCCCAACATCACTCCGGCAAACACCTTGATACTTACCGCGCCCATACGACTGTGGGTATAGGCAAATGGCAGCGCCAGCGCCATCATCACCAACGTCGCCAGCGGGTAGATCAGTTTTTTCCATAATGCAATTTCATAGCGCTGCGTTTTCTGCTGATTGGCGCTCAGATGCTGGATGTATTGGTAAAGGTTAACCAAGGACATACGCTCAGGCACCACAAGCAACACCGCGAGAATGTCCGGATTGAGTGCTGATTGCCATACCAGTTCATCCTGGCGTGAAACATTCGCCCTCTCATTACCAGATTGCGCGTCGAATTGCGTCTGCACGACATTGGTGAGGCGCCAGTGGTTAGGCGGGAGGAATCTTCCCTCTTCCGCTTCGCTGATCGACTGCAGGCGGTAAGTTTCATCAAAGGCATAGACCCTGATCTTACGCAAACTCGCATCGGGCAGCACCTCGCGTACATTGATGAACGATAAACCGTCCTTTACCCACAGCCCAGAGCGGAATTCCTGCCCCACCAGCTTGCTCATAGCGGTCAGCCGCAACTGTTGAGCTGCACGCTCAGCTGGCGGGGCAATAAATTCGCCGAGAATGAACGTCAGTGCGACAAATACAACTCCAACTTTCCCCAATGTCAGCAGAAGCTCTCCAGTCGACAAGCCTGAAGCCCGCAGCACGGTGATTTCCGAGTGCCGCGCCAACAGGGTGAGGGCATATAGCGAGCCGATCAACACGGCAATCGGAAATATTTCATAAGCTCGACCCGGCAACGTCAGGGCAACATAGCCAACAGCGTGCCGTAGTTGATAATTGTCCTTGCCAACTTCCGCCATTTCATGAATTAGATCAAAAAATGCAAATAGCGCGAGAAAGGCCGCAAGAACGAGCAGGGTCGAACTATAGATTTCTCGCGCCAAGTGGCGCTCATAAACCTTCAGCGCCACAGCCGCCACACCGAAAATACTGCTAGCCGCTTCCAGAAGAGCAGTAGCAGCGTAATGAACATCAGCACATGCACCGCCCATACGCCGATCTCGAAAGGCAACCGTCCCTGTGCCACCCAAGCCTGACTGACTGACAGCAGATTGTTGTAAATCATAAAGGTCAGTAGGGCAAAAAGAAGATTATTGGTGCGGCCCGCACGCGGATTGACGAAAGAAAGCGGGATCGCCAATAGAGAAAGCGTCAGGGCAGACAGAGGCACACCAATCCGCCACAACAACTCCCCCTGCGTGACAGGACTTGGGTCACGGACAAGCTCCCAGGTGGTCATGCTTTTTGCAGATTTCTCGACTCCACGATTTTCACGTGTGTCAATTCTCATGGCATATCGCTCAAACTCCATGACACGATATTCCGCAACTCCGGCTTCCCCTTCATAGCGTCGTCCCTGCGTCAGCACAATGAATTTGTCGCCGTTTTCAGCCAGCTCGGTATGTCCCTGCGCAGCTGCCATAACCCCTTGACGGCCGTGTTGAATTGAATTGATAAAGATATTCTTGACGCGGTCTTCCTGCCCATCAGTGCCCGCCATTGACTCGACAAAAAACACCCGATCACCCCGCGCCGACTCCTTGAACGCACCAGGAGTAACGCGTGCCACGTCATCGCGCTGGTCCATGCGGTCCTGATATTCGGTGCGTTTATTCAAAGCCCATGGCGACAAAAATAGCGCCAGTACTGCGATGACCAGAACAATCGGCAGGGCAAAACGCAGGACTGGACGCATCCAGGCGGTCAGGGGAACACCGGCGGAGAACCAGATCGCCATCTCGGAATCACGATAAACACGCGACAGGGAGAGCAGAATTGCTATAAACAGGGTTAGCGACAACAAGATGGGCAGATAGTTGAGTGCGGCGAAGCCGAGCAAGGCGGCGACCGCTTCTGAGGTGATACGCCCACCGGCAGCCTGCCCGAGCAAGCGAATCAGCTGTGTTGTCAGCAATATTGCGAATAGAGCAACAAAAACAGCTGCTGCCGTCTGGGCAAATTCGCGCTGGGCGGCGCGCAGAAAGATCATCTTTGGTAATGTCTGAAAGGAAAGGGAGGTTGCAGTCGAAATGAAGACAAAACGTGAAACAAAGTTTCAGTGAAGTCTGGCGCTGACGACTTTATCAGCGGTAAGCACAGCGGCTGCAAGCAAAATTGCTTAAACTCTATGTTTTCCCCAACTTCAAGGAGTGCACGGTGGAATTTAGCATAAAGAGTGGCAGCCCGGAGAAGCAGCGTACCGCCTGCGTCGTCGTCGGAGTCTTCGAATCACGCAAACTATCATTGCCGGCAGAATTGCTCGACAACGCAGCACGCGGCTACCTCTCAGACTTGTTGCGGCGCGGCGACATGGAGGGTAAAGCCGGCAGCACCTTGCTGCTGCTCAAAGTACCCGGAGCGGAAGCCGAGCGCATTCTCCTCGTCGGCCTCGGCAAGGAGCGAGAATTCCGCGAAAAGGAATATCGCGCTGCAATTGCCAATGCTGTACGCACCCTGAATGAAACCGGCGGCTTCGATGGCACGATCTATCTCACTGAACTCCCAGTAAAAAAACGCGATGTCGCCTGGCGCATCCGACAAGCCGTACTGGTCGTCGAGGAAACCCTCTACCGCTTTGACCAAATGAAGTCGAAAAAGGACGACGTACGCCGTCCCTTGCGCAAGCTGACCTTCTGTGTCGAACGCCGCACCGAGTTGGCCGCTGCCGAGTTGGCGCTCACTGAAGGCCAGGCAATCGCCAGCGGCATGAGTTACATGAAGGACCTGGCCAACCTGCCGGGGAATATCTGCACGCCAACCTATCTGGCAGAACAGGCCAGCGCCATGGCCAAGGAACACGGTCTGCAAGTCGAGATCCTCGATCGGTCTGCAATGGAAAAGTTGGGCATGCACTCGTTGCTGGCCGTTTCCATAGGTTCCCACCAGCCCCCGCAATTCATCATCGTCAAGCACTTGGGAGGCAAGGCTGACACCAAGCCCATCGTGCTGGTTGGCAAGGGCGTCACTTTCGATACGGGAGGCATTTCTCTCAAACCGGCCCACGAAATGGACGAGATGAAATTCGACATGTCGGGCGCCGCCAGCGTGCTGGCCACCATGAAATCGGTTGCCATGATGAAGATACCGCTCAACATCATCGCCGTGGTGCCGGCCGTTGAAAACATGCCGGGCGGCGGCGCCACCCGCCCCGGCGACATTGTCAGCTCGATGTCCGGCCAGACCGTCGAAATCCTTAACACCGATGCCGAAGGCCGCTTGATTCTTTGCGACGCATTGACCTATGTTGAACGTTTCGAACCCGATTGCGTCATCGATGTTGCCACGCTCACCGGCGCCTGCGTCATCGCATTGGGACATGTGGTCAGCGGCCTGCTCGCCAATGACGACGGACTGGCGCGCGAGCTGCTCGACGCCGGCAATGACAGTTGGGACCGCGCCTGGCAGCTGCCCCTCTTTGACGACTATCAGGAGCAATTGAAAAGCAATTTTGCCGACATGGGTAATATCGGCGGCCGTCCGGCCGGCACGATCACCGCCGCCTGCTTCCTGTCGCGCTTCACCAAGAAATACGACTGGGCGCACCTCGACATTGCCGGGACCGCCTATCGTTCCGGCAAGGAAAAAGGTTCAACCGGACGTCCCGTACCGTTGCTCACCCACTTTCTTCTGGCGCGGGCAAACGCAAAATGAAACACGCCGGGCCGCCCCAAGCGTTTCATTGCCTCCTGGGGGCATGGGTGAACAGGAGCCGCGCAGCGGCTTTTGCGGGAGGTGATGTATGACACACATCACCTTTCTGCATAGTGCGGCCGATCGTATTCAATCCGCCGCCCAGTGGCTGCAACAGGCCTGGGCAGATCGCCAGTCGGTGCTCGTCTATGTTCCGGATGCAGACCACGCTACGCGCCTTGATCGCCTGCTGTGGACGCAGCCGGCCCTGTCCTTCCTGCCGCATTGCAGAATCGATTCGCCGCTGGCAACCGAGACGCCAATCTTGCTGACCGACCAACTGGACGGACCCGACCTGGGCAATTGTCTGCTTAACCTCGGCAACACCTTGCCAGCGACGTTTTCACGGTTTGAACATCTCGTCGAAATTGTCAGCACCGAAGACGCCGACCGCCTGCCCGCCCGCGAGCGTTTCAAGTTCTATCGTGAACGCGGCTATGCCATCGACAGCCGCGACATTTCCGGAGGCTTGTGATGTCCCAGGACGAAGATGTTCTCAGCCAGGCCGACGCACTGATGCGCCGCCACCGCAGTTTTGTGGCACGCGTTGCGGAGAGAACGGATGAGGAAAGCGCAGCCGCCACGACAGGCAGCGCAGCAGACGACATCGATATTCCCGTGCTGACCGAGGTGGTTGATGCGTCCGCAACCGTTCCGCTCGACCTCGAGGCCATCCTCCACGCTGTGCGTGACGACATCGAAAGCGAACTGTCAGAGTGGTTGGTCGAAGTATTGCCTGCGGCGGTAGCGAACGCCAGCCAGAACATTCTCACCGAACTCGATGCCAAGGCACGCCACACTTTGCTGCCGCGCCTGCTGGAAATGCTGGATGAGCGCAAACGCAATGCCGCACAAAGGTCCAGCGCGCTCTCGGTATAATCGCAGGTTCCCTGCTTCACCTGAATAAAGCTGATCTTTCCATGGAACTCGCGAAAAGTTTCGAGCCCGCTGATATCGAGCGGCGCTGGTATCCGGTCTGGGAATCGCGCGGCTATTTTACCGCCGGCCTCGACACCACAAGCCCCCCCCGTAGCCGCAGCAACGTTGCGGCCTCCCCCCAGGGGGCCGGGCAAAACTTGGGGCGGCCCGGCGTTTTGCCCGAAAAAGATAGTTTCTGCATCCTGCTGCCGCCGCCCAACGTCACCGGCACGTTGCACATGGGTCACGGCTTCAACCAGGCCATCATGGATGCCCTGACGCGCTACCATCGGATGCGCGGCGCCAACACACTGTGGCAGCCGGGCACCGATCATGCCGGCATCGCCACGCAGATCGTCGTCGAGCGCCAGCTCGATGCTCAAGGCACCAGCCGCCACGAACTTGGCCGCGAGAAATTCCTTGAAAAGGTCTGGGAGTGGAAGGAATATTCCGGCAACACGATCACCCAACAGATGCGCCGGCTCGGCACCTCGCCCGACTGGACGCGCGAACGTTTCACCATGGATGCCGGCCTGTCGAAGATCGTCACCGAGACCTTCGTGCGCCTCCACAAGGAAGGCCTGATCTATCGTGGCAAGCGCCTCGTAAACTGGGATCCGAAACTGCTCACCGCCGTCTCCGACCTCGAAGTGGTGAGCGAGGAAGAAGACGGCTTCATGTGGGAGATCCGCTACCCCTTCGTCGATGGTGAAGGCGCGCTCACAGTTGCCACCACGCGGCCGGAAACCCTGCTCGGCGACGTCGCCGTCGCAGTGAATCCCGAGGACCCACGGTACACGCACCTGATCGGCAAGCAGGTCCGTCTGCCCCTATGCGACAGGACCATCCCGATCATCGCCGATACGTATGTTGACAAGGATTTCGGTACCGGCTGCGTCAAGATCACCCCGGCGCACGATTTCAACGACTGGCAGATCGGCCATCGGCACGGCCTGACGCCGCTCTCCATCCTGACCCTCGATGCGCGCATCAACGAACATGGCCCCGAGAAGTACCGGGGTTTGGACCGCTATGAGGCTCGCAAGCTCATCGTCAGCGACCTCGAAGAGCAGGGCCTGCTCGCCTTGACCAAGCCGCACAAGCTGATGGTGCCCCGTGGCGACCGCACCGGCGTGGTCATCGAGCCGATGCTGACCGACCAGTGGTTTGTCGCCATGTCCAAACCCGGTGCGGACGGTACGAGCATCGCCGGCAAGGCCCTCGAATGCGTGGCTTCCGGCGAGATCAAGTTCTTCCCCGAGAACTGGGTCAATACCTACAACCAGTGGCTCAACAATATCCAGGACTGGTGCATCTCGCGCCAGCTTTGGTGGGGCCACCAGATCCCCGCGTGGTACAGCGACGACGGCCGCATCTATGTGGCGCACGACGAAGCCGAGGCTTACGCACAGGCACAAAGCGACGGCTACAACGGCGGACTTGAGCGTGACCCCGATGTGCTCGACACCTGGTATTCCTCGGCGCTCTGGCCATTCTCGACACTCGACTGGACACCCGAGTGGCCGGCAAAGTCGAACCCCGCACTCGACCTTTATCTGCCTTCGACAGTGCTGGTCACCGGCTTCGACATCATTTTCTTCTGGGTGGCGCGCATGGTGATGATGACCAAACACATCACCGGCAAGATTCCCTTCAAGCATGTCTATGTGCATGGCCTGATCCGCGACGCGGAAGGCCAGAAGATGAGCAAATCCAAGGGCAACGTGCTCGACCCGATCGACCTGATCGACGGCATCAGCCTCGACGCTCTGCTGGCCAAGCGCACCAGCGGCCTCATGAACCCCAAGCAGGCCGCACAGATCGAGAAACGCACCCGCAAGGAGTTCCCGACCGGCATCGCCGGCCTCGGCACCGACGCCCTGCGCTTCACCTTTCTGAGCCTCGCCAGTCCGGGCCGCGACATCAAGTTCGACATGCAGCGCTGCGAGGGTTATCGCAACTTCTGCAACAAACTGTGGAATGCCAGCCGCTTTGTGCTGATGAATTGCGCCGACCAGGATTGCGGACTTGAAGCCCACGAAAATGGCCTGAATGGCCATTTCAGTGAAGACTTACCTGCGCAGCAGGTTAGTCGCAACTACAAGTCTGCCTGCCACGGCGAATATCTCGACTTCTCGCCTGCCGACCGCTGGATCGTCAGCCTGTTGCAGCGGGTGGAGACGGATGTCGCCAAGCACTTCGCCGACTATCGCTTCGACCTGCTCGCCAAGGCCATCTACGAGTTCGTCTGGGACGAGTATTGCGACTGGTATGTCGAACTGGCCAAGGTGCGCCTGCAGAACGGCACCCCTGCCCAGCAGCGCGCCACCCGGCGCACGCTGGTACGGGTGCTCGAAACCGTGCTGCGCCTTGCCCATCCGCTGATCCCCTTCATCACCGAAGAACTTTGGCAGCAGGTCGCCCCGGTGGCTGGCCGCATGAAAGTCGGCGCTGGCGGGACGGCGGTGGCGGCGACGATCATGCTGCAGGATTACCCGCAAGCCGACCTGACACGTTGCGATCCCGTCTCTGAAGCCTGGGTGGCAACGCTGAAGTCGCTAATTACTGCCTGCCGCAGTCTGCGCGGCGAAATGAACTTATCACCGGCGCTGCGCGTTCCACTAATCGGCGCTGGCGATACGGCGGCCTTGACCGAGTTCGGCCCCTATCTGGCGGCACTGGCAAAACTGTCGGAAGTGTCCTTCGTTGATAGCCTGCCCGACAGCGATGCGCCCGTACAGATCGTCGGGAATTTCCGCCTGATGCTGAAGATCGAGATCGACGTGGCGGCCGAAAAGGAACGGCTTGGCAAGGAACTTGCCCGCGTCGAAGGTGAAATCGTCAAGGCAGAAAAGAAACTAGCCACCGAGAGCTTCGTCGCGCGCGCACCTGCTGCCGTTGTGGCGCAGGAGCGTGAGCGACTGGCGAACTTCCACTCGTTGAGAGAGAAACTCGCCACGCAACTTGGCAAGTTTGCCTGATAAGCAGAAAGGGGCCTGACGGCCCCTTTCCATTTTTACATCGACTGCGCTTTACTGCGCTGTATATGTACCGCCGGCCACCTTCGCCATCATTTCAGCCGTGCTGTCCGGGTGGCTGGAGATGCCCATGAACTGGAACATGCCCAAATCCGGCCAAGCCAGCGCGGTACGGTAACGACCGAACAGGGCGTAAGCCTTGTTATCGACCACGTAGATTTCCCATGGCAAGGCAGCGACGTGCTCGGGGCCGATCTTCTTCGCCCACCAGCCTTCGCCGTATTCGGGATCATTGGTCGCCACGCCAAACACTGCAAGCTTCTTGTCTGCGTTCACGACCTCATAAATCTTGGCCGTCTTGGCAACACCCTTGGCGAGGTTGTCACGGATCGCCTTCACCGCCTCGTCGAAGTTGCCAAAGGTCTTCAGTTCGCTCTTGTCGGCAAAACGCTCCATACCCGCCATGTAGCGATAAGTCGGCAGATTTTCGGGCTTGACCTCACCACCGAAGGTCTTGCCGGCGCCCAAGGCCTTTTGCAGCTTGGCTGCGGTCGCCTTGACGACGCCTTCAGCCTTGGCATAGTCCTGACGCAGGTAGGCACGTTGCCAATATTCCATGTTGAGATAAGACACCGTTCCATCAGCCTTGACACCCACGCGGATCGGCAGGCCGACCACTGCTGAACCGCCCAGTTGCAACATGGCTGCCGAAAAGTCCGGCTCGGTCACCACGATCGCCCCGTACTGCGGAATGCCGGCCGGCAGATGCTGGCCGATCACCGTAAAACCCGCTGCGGTCAGCTTCTTCTCGGTCGCCGCCATCGCCGCCTTCAGGTCGCTGCCTGTCACCTTGTCAGCGGTGACGTAGGGCTGCAAGGCATGCGCCAGCAGGGAAAAAACAGCAAGCACTACACCGGCCAAGATTCGTTTCATGATTCCCCCTTGAGTTTATTTACAATAGGATCAGTCGTACTAATCGATGTGGCTATGAAAAAGGCCGGCAGTGCCGGCCTTTCTTGATACTGAGCAAAGATCAGAAGCGGTTGCTGTACATCAACTGCCAGTTGTTTTTCTGGGCATGCGTCGTCGTGACACCCATGTTGGTGTTGGTCGCTGAAACGCTCGGGGTATGCGTGAGAGAGAAGTCGATCGATGCCGCAGGTGTGAACGCATAGCCGAAGCCAAAGGTTACATGGTTCTTGATGATGGCCGGGAACAATGGATTCATCAATTCATCAGGAACAGGGTTGCCCGCAAGGTTCAAGCCGGCACGCAGGGTCAAAGCACTAGAATATTTGTAAGCGCCACCAAGCATGACCACATTCTGGTTCTTCCAGTTCTGGTAAAGGGTTGCATCCATTACAGTACCATTCAGACCAGCTAGCATGCCAGCGTTGCCCTCAGCAGTAAACTGCATGTTGAAGTTCTTCATTACGTTAGCCCAACCGATGCGCTTGTAATCGGCGGCCAACATCAATTGGTCATTGACTTGATAAGCAAGGCCAATACCATACGTCTCGGGCCACTGGAAGTTAACAACCTTCAGTTTGCCGGCAACTGACAGCACCATTGGCCCACCACCCATGTCGGCACTCATATTGAGGGCACCATTACCCTCCATGTCACCTAGGCGAGTCTTGGCGTGGTAAACGCCACCTATAGTCATGTTCGGCGCCGCCTTCCAGGTGAAGCCAAGATTGCCGGCCCAGCCGTCTGTCTTCAGACGCTGCTTCATCTTATTACCGCCTTGGGAAAAATCGAAATGCGCCCACTCAACGTCCGTCAAACCGAAACCTCCGAGGGCTGTAACCATGCTTCCACTTGCCACACCCAAAGGTGAGGCAGGCGCACCGCCAAACCCGATAAACTGGGCAAACATACTACCCGGCATCAACATTTGCAGATCTAAGCCACCCCACAAATAGTCGATCGAGCCACCCACTTTGAAGTTGTCGTTAACATCGTAAGCCAGAGGGAAGATCAAACGGCCGATGCCGAGCTCAGAGCGGTTCGGCATTCCTGACATTCCGTTAGTAGCACCGGTGGCAGACTCGAAGCCACTAAGTAGACTATTCGAGCCGTATTCGGTACCCATACCACCCTGCGCCATCATGCCCAAACCATAGGTCAGTTTGCCGTCCTTGCGTACATAACCTACAGCAGGCATGTAGTAAGCAGTACCGTCAGAATTGGCATCAGGCATGCCAGCCATCTTGGTGGTAACGTCAGGGTGCAGACCACCAATGGCGATATCGAACCGTGCCGTGCCGCTTTTCATGAAACCCAGTGTTGCCGGGTTGTTGATCAGGCCGGCAGTACCGTTATCGTAAGCCAGCGACGCACCACCCATGCCGGTGGCAACTGGACCATAGCCTTCCATGTTCATGCCATTTGTGGCAAGAGCCGGTGCGGAAATGCCAGCGACAGCGATCAGTGCAGCGATTTTCTTGAGTTTCATGTTCCCCCCCTAATGGGTTAGATTCAATCAGTTAGCGAAATATGCTGACAAACGACAACAAGTTGACATCACTCTAGACTTTCTTGCGGCGGGTGACAACTATTCCCCTGCTCTCATCCGCTTTACAAGCTGTCCGCGTTGCGGAGATACGACAGAAAATCAAATAAACAGCGTCACATCTGCCACTTGGGCAACCGGCAGGAAGGATGCAGCCCCAACGTAATCCATGCCTTCGACGAAGTCGTTGTGGTCGAAGCCGAACAACTCGACGGTCATCTGACAGACTGAGAACTTGACGCCGGCTTCCAGCGACAGTTCGCGCAGTTCTTCGAGGCCGGCGACGCCGTTGTTCTTGATGGTTTGCTGCATCAGGGCGGTGGCGAGATTCTCGAAGCCGGGTACGCCCGCCTGGATGATATTGGGGATGTTCCAGTTCAGGCCCCTGAACCAGTCGGGGCCGAAGGGCATTTTCATGGGCATGCCGGGGTTGCCGAGGGGGCTGACCTTGAGGTCGGAAAGATCTTTTTTGACCAGTTGCAGGCCATAGAAGGTGAAGAAGATGGTGACATCCCAGCCCAGCGCGGCAGCGGTGGAGGCGAGAATGAAGGGGGGGTAACCCCAGTCGAGCGTGCCCTTGGTGGCGATGATGGCCAGCGATGGCGTCTTCGCTTCTTCGCGCGCTTGCAGCAGGGCTTCGAGTTTTTGCGGCAACAGTTCTTCGAGTCGCTTGTTGATCAGCTCGTCGATGTTGGTCATGTCGGGGGTTGTTGTCATTCTTTTCTCCTGAATCGCACGGTTGTTGCAGAGCTTCAGAAAAGTCTGAATAGCTAATATGCTTGTGAAAAAAAAGGCGCCGGATTCTGGCGCCTTCTAATTGCTGTACTTACTTGCGCTTGATGTAGAACTCGAATTCCTTGTTGTTCTCGGCGCTGGAAAGCAGCTCGTTACCGGTTTGCTTGGCGAAGGCCACAAAGTCCTTCACTGAGCCGGGGTCGGTGGCGAGAATCCGCAGCACCTGACCGCTGGTCAGTTCGCCCAGTGCCTTTTTGGCACGCAGAATCGGCAACGGGCAGTTCAGCCCACGGGCATCAAGCTCTTTATCAAAATTCATTGTGTTTCCTCCGGTAAGTTAATGAGTCGTTGCAAGCTTATTAAAAACTTCGGGTGCAGAATCATAAGCCTCTTTTACTGTTGCGGCAATTGCGAAATTTTATAATGGGGCGTTTGTCTTTAGGCTTACTGCACTGTTGTCTAATGGTCTTTTCTGTCGATCATTTGCAAAGACTATAAGAATTTTACGATATTCTTGCAGCCTTTTACTTTTCCGCCACGGAGTTGCTTCCTTCCGTCAAGCAAACCAGGAGTTTAGCCATGTCCCGCCCACCACCCAAATTCACCGCCAGCGAACGCCGGCTCGTCACCCAGACCCTAGAAGAACGCTATGGCAGACAGGTTCAGCTTCTAGACGCCGATGCCGAGTTGCTACTCGACCCGCTCGACAGCGATGTGACATCCCGCCCGACGCTGGCCTGGGAAGAGCGCGGCGCAAATTTCGTCCTTTTCAAGATCGCCGACAACCGGTTCCGCTGTCAGTTTTATTACACCGCAGCAGAGCAATTTGGCACCGGCAAGGATGAATACGACACCCTCGGTGATTGCATCATTACCTTGCTGCAGGTGCAGTCCGACCATGAGCGTGAACGCGAAGGCGTGCGCTCGGGCATGAATGCGGTCGACTTCAGCAAGGCCAACGATGGGGAGGAATACTTCCCACCCATCATTATTTGAATCGAATATCCGTGAAAATCTGCATTGTTTCAGATAGCCATGACCGCGGCCCACGCCTTGCTGCAGCCGTTGAGTCTGCCAAGGCCGAAGGCGCGGAAGCCGTGATTCATTGCGGCGACCTGATCGGCACCAATACGCTCAAGGCATCGTTGAAATTCGGCCTGCCGATCCATGCCGTGCATGGCAACAACCTCGGCGACCCGGTCGCCATCGCTCGTCTGGCCTGTCACTCGGAAGGGCTACTCCACTATCACGGCAACGATGCCAGCATCGAATTGGGCGGCAGACGCATCTTCGTCACCCACTATCCCCACATTGGCCGCGCCTTCGCTTGCACTGGCGATTACGATCTGGTTTGTTGCGGCCACAGTCATGTACCGGCAGTACAGCAGGAGCCCAACGTAAAAGGGGGCAGCACCTGGCTGACCAACCCCGGTACGGTCGCCGGTCTTGGCGCCCCCGCGGCGACATGGATAATGGGCGACCTCGCCACTCTGCACTTCGAGATCCGCACGCTGCCGCGCTGAGCTTTACGAAAGTCGGCGCTGGCGATACGGCGCGAAAAACCACCACACCAGCAGCTTTGCCGCCGGGCCGCCCCAAGGCAAGGCGGCACGCGGCGCCAGCCGCAACCCGCACCGATACGTGAACGGGTGTGCCCCATTAAAAACGAGAGTAGCGAGTCAACAGTCACCTCCCCCGCGAGGGGGGAGGCTGGGAGGGGGCGGGCTCTACCTACGCTGCCTCGCGTCGCTCAGGGATGAGGGATGAACGTGGCACACCGCGGTTTTCCCCCATGTCGGAGAGCAGTTCCTTAATGTCGAGGATCAGCACGATCTGGCCGTTGGACAGCGTGGTGACGCCGGCCACGCCCTTTGGACGAAAGTCTTCGAGCGACTTGATCACGGCATCCTCGCGGCCCATGAAGCCGTCGATGGCCAGAATGAAGGCGTGATCGCCCGTCTGCATCAGTACGCCATATTCGGGCACCTGCACAGGTGTCCAACCAAGCAGATTGCAGATCGGATAGATCGGCATGACTTCGCCGCGCACCACCATCGTCGCGCGCCCGCCAACTTCCTGTACCTGTTCGATCTGGATTGGCAGAATCTCGCGCACCATTGAGAGCGGGACGGCAAATGGTTGCTCGCCCAGTTGCACCAGCAACACTGGCAGTATCGCCAAGGTCAGCGGCAACGATATGACAAAAGAAGTGCCCTTGCCGGGTGAGGACTTGATCTCGATGCTGCCGTTGAGCTTCTGGATGTTGGTTCTGACCACATCCATGCCGACGCCGCGGCCGGAAACGTCGGAGGCGACCTCCATGGTCGAGAAGCCGGGCAGAAACACCAGATTGAAACTCTGGCGCTCGTCCATGCTGTTGGCTTCTTCATCGGTGATGATGCCCTTCTCCAGTGCCTTGGCGCGCAACCGCTCGGCGTTCATGCCCTTGCCATCGTCGGCAACGATCAGCACGATGTGATCGCCCTCCTGACGCGCTTCAAGCCGTACTTGTGACTTTTCCGGCTTGCCGGCGGCGAGCCGTTCCTGAGTACTTTCGACACCGTGGTCGACTGCATTGCGGATCAAGTGAATGATCGGGTCGGAGAGATCCTCAATCATGGTCTTGTCGATTTCGGTTTCTTCACCGACCAGCAGCAGTTCGACATCTTTGCCGAGGTTGCGCGCCAGATCGCGGGCAATGCGCGGATATTTCTGGAACAGCCGGCCAATCGGCTGCATCCGCGTCTTCATCACCGCGTTTTGCAGATCAGATACCAGCAAATCAAGCTGGCTCACGGCCTGGTCGAGCGCATGCAGCGTGTCGGTATCGTTCCGTCCGTTGAGGATGTCGCTGCGGAGTGCGTTGAGGCGGTTTTTGGTAAGGCCGATCTCGCCTGAAAGATTGAGCACCTGATCAAGACGCGAGGTATCCACACGAATCGAGTTGTCGCGGGATTTTTCGTTGTCGCGGCGTCCGACCGGAGCAGAGATGGCGCCTGGCTTGTCCGTAGCGCGCCGGCCGACGGCGTGCTGGATGATGGTTTCCGGCGCCTGACCTGCCACTTGGGTATGCATTGCCGGCACGGCCGGAGAAGTCGGCGCTGACTGGATGAAATGCCCCGCAGCGGGTACGGCGGCAGGTGTGGCTGAAGCGGCGGGAACGCTGGCGACGGCACCATAGAGCTGGTTCCAGTCGAGGCCGGCAGTCAGCGCATCTGTCAGTGTTGGAGCGGAAACTACGGCAGCCATACTGGCAACAACGGGCTCTACCGGCTCGCCCGCCAGCGCGGCTTTGAGGTTGGCAATCAGATTGGCATCGGCTGGCGGCGGCAGCACCCCATTGTCCAGATGCCCGAACATGTCGCGCACCGTCCCGGTAGCGGCCATGATGCTGTCCATGAGCTCCTTGGTCAGTGCCAATTCGCCATTGCGCAGCTTGTCGAAGAGATTTTCCGTCAGGTGGCAGAGCGTCACCAATTCGGCAGCGTTGAGAAAACCCGCGCCACCCTTGATGGTGTGAAAACCACGGAAAATATCATTCAGCAGACGATGATCCTGCGGATTCTTTTCCAGGTCCACCAACTTGTTGTCAACATCCGACAGCAAATCGGTGGCTTCAGTCAGGAAGTCCAGCAGCAGATCTTCCATACCGGCAAAATCACTCATATATTTCTCCTCATCCGGCGCTCACGGCCTTATCGATATCAAGATACCGCATCAGAATCCCAAACTTTCCAGCAAATCATCAACTTGTGCCTGACTGGTAACAATGTCCGTACGTCCAGCAGCATTGACCACCGGCCCATTCATCAGACTGGCTGGCGCTTCGGCCTTCTTCTCTTCGGGCATCACTTCAATCAACACCTGCAGCAACTGTGTTTCAACGCCTTGTACCAGATCGACGACTTTCTTGATCACCTGTCCGGTCAGATCCTGAAAGTCCTGCGCCATCATGATTTCCCGGAGTTGGGCGTTAGTGATATCGATTTTGGATGGCGCCACGGCAAAGAATACCCGTGTATCGGCAGCCAGCGCCTTGAATTCATCGACTGACAACTGGTTGGCGAACATCTTGTCCCAGCGTGCGCCCATCTGCCGGGTGTGGTGTTCGAGTTCGGTTTGCACAGGGATGGCGATATCAGTGGCATTCAGCACACGACTGGCAGCCTGCTCGGTCATTTGGGTAATGTAGGCGAGACGCTCACGTGCATCGGGAATTTTGCGTGCTGTTTCTTCGAGTCCCTTGTCATAGCCCAACTCGCGCATGCTGTCGTGCAATTTGCGCACCATGTGGCCGAGGCGGTTGTACGTGGCCTCCTGTGTGACAACGCCCCCGGCGCCAGACTCGACTGCCGGCGCTGTAGTAGCGGCGCTCCCTGACACCTGGTCCGACACACTATCGAACAAGGACTGTAAATCATCAGAGTCGCCAAATGAATTTGGCTCCGACACGTGAGCTACTGCCGCGGGAGCGGCCGCAATGGTATCAAACAGGGCCTGAAGGTCCTGCGAGTCACCAGATTCATCGAATTTGATCGGTTTTGCCATGCTCTTTGCTTCCATCCCTGCCGCCCATGGCTCACTGGACGACCTGTTAGTGTTTACCAGCCCAATTTTTCGAAGATCTTGGTAAGTTTCTCGTTGAGGGTTGCCGCCGTAAAAGGTTTGACGATGTAACCGGTGGCACCCGCCTGTGCTGCGGCAATAATGTTTTCCTTCTTCGCCTCGGCAGTGATCATCAGAACGGGAAGCGCCTTGTAGGTCGCGTTGCCGCGAATCGTCTGCAATAACGTCAACCCGTCCATGTTGGGCATATTCCAGTCGGTGATGATGAAGTCGAAGGCCGTGCCCTGAATTTTTTGCCAGGCAACTGCGCCATCCTCGGCCTCGTCAACATTGGTGAAACCCAGTTCCTTGAGCAGATTGCGAACGATGCGGCGCATCGTCGAAAAGTCATCCACGACAAGGAATCTGATTTTGCTGGGATCTGCTGGCATTAAACGTTCTCCGGGTGAATCTGTTTATCTAAAATCAGTCGCGTTGCGACCTGAGCAGTAACGGCCGCAAGGCATCGGACAAAGCTTCAGCATCGAACTTGGCAACGTAGGCATCGACCCCGACGCTCTTGCCCATCGCACGATTGGCTTCGGAGGACAACGAGGAATGCATGACAACCGGGATGCCGTCAAAACGCTTGTCGGACTTGATATGCTTGGTCAGCACATAACCGTCCATTTCGGGCATTTCGGCATCGACAAGGATGACATTCACCTCCTCGCGCAAGTTACTGCCGGTCTGTTGGGCGTGTGCCGCCATGCCTGACAAGCGCGTCCAGGCTTCCATACCGTTCAGCGCATGCTTGTGATGAACGCCCATCTTGTCGAGCACTTCAGCAATTTTTTTGCGGGCAACGGCAGAGTCGTCGACAAAGAATATCTCGTAGTCATCGCCTTCCACCTTGTCGATCTGGCCGACCAATGCCTCGCCGAAGGTGTTCGCCATGATTTGTTCAACATCGACAATCGACACCAGCTTGCCGCTATCCAATTCGGTGATGGCGGTAATGTAGGCATGGGTACCGCCCGTGACGGACTCGGGTGCACGAACCCGGTCCCAATCAACCCGGATGATGCGATCGACATCATGCACCAGAAAACCAAGCGTACGCTTGCTGTACTCGGTCACCATCATTGACCCACCGCGACCGGGTGGCGCATCGGCCAACTGCATGACTTGCGCCAAGGACACTACAGGAATCACGTTACCGCGCAGGCTGATCAGCCCCTCGACCCCGGAAGGCATATGAGGGGATTTGGTAATGCTCGGCGTCTTGCTGACTTCGCGCACCTTGAAGACATTGATGCCGAAGGTCTCGTTCGTGCCGAGCGAGAACAGCAGGATTTCCATGCGGTTCGATCCCGCCAGTTTGGTGCGGGCATCGACGCTCTCAATCATGGAAGCCGGGCTCTGGCCATCTGTCAGCGAGGCAAAATTGCTCATTTACAAATCTCCGTCAGGCAGCCTGCAGGGCCGGCTCATTCTTGAGTAGCAGACGACCGAGTGTCTCGGCCAGCCGCTGCGCTTCAAACTTCGGCACGTAATCATCAACTCCCAGCGAACGGCCGAGTTGCTGGTTCGCCATTGATGACAGGGAAGAATGCATGATCACCGGCACACCGGCGAAACGCGGGTCTGTCTTGATGTTTTTGGTCAGGATATAGCCGTCCATCTCAGGCATTTCAACGTCAGTGAGCACCAACTGAATCATATCCTTGACCTTGCGCCCCGAGGCATCGGCATAGCTGGCAATTTTCAACAACTCATCCCAGGCCTGCCGGCCATTGATTGTCGCCATCCCGCGGATGCCCATGGCATTCAAGGTGCGCTCTATCTGCCCGCGCGCCACGGAGGAATCGTCAGCGTAGAGAATGGCCAGCCCTTCCTTGCCGATAGGCTGGATGGCATTGAATACCATGTCGTCATCGTATTTGGCAGTTTCGGAAAGAATGCGCTCGACATCGAGCATCATCACCAGCCGACCGTCCTGCAATTCAGTCACAGCAGTCACCAGGCCACCCAGATTAGCGGTCAGCATCTCTGGCGGCACGCGCATCTTCGACCAGTCGAGACGCAGAATGGTATCAACCGACTGGACCAGAAAGCCCTGGGTATGACCGTTGTATTCAGTGACGATCATGATGTCGCGCGGCGTCTCGGTATGCATGCTGATGAAGTCGGCCAGATCAACCACCGGCACCAGGATGCCGCGCAGGGAAACCATGCCCTTGACGGCAGTCGGCATGTCGGGCGCAGAAGTAACGGGGGGCGTGCGCATGACTTCGCGCACCTTGAAAACGTTGATACCGAAGGTTTCTTCACGACCGGTACGCTGATCGACGCCCAGCGAAAACAACAGAATCTCCAGCTTGTTGGTACCGGCCAAGCGGGTGCGCGCATCGATATTCTTCAGCAGTTCTGACATTTGACCACCTTATTTGACCACCTTATTTGACCACCTTATTTGACCACTTTATTTGATCGCCATGGCGACAGTAAAGACTCATCGAACTTATCGAGCGAACGCCGTTACATCTAAAGACTTAAAAAAGGATATTACGCTATTCTTCATAATCTGAAGCGTTGCACGGCCATTTCCAACTCGTCCGCCAGCGTTTCGAGCTGTTGCGCACTTGCAACAGCATCACTCACCGTAACACCGCAACTCGACGCCATCGAGACAATGCGCTCGATATTGGTAGAGATTTCTGCGCTGGCCTCGGTCTGTCCGGCGACGGCGACATTGATGCGCCCCATGCCATCGCTAGTCTGGCTGACCGTCTGGTTGATTTCGCCCAAGGTAATGGCGACGATTTCAAGATGCTCCTGCGAAGTACCGAGCGAGGTCAAACCACTTTCCAGCGACGACTCGACCTTGCCCGCCTGCTGCTCAAGCCCACGGGTCACTTTGTCGATCTCGCTGGCCGTCTTCGCAGATTTCTCGGCAAGCTTGCGCACCTCATCGGCTACCACGGCGAATCCGCGTCCTTGTTCACCAGCACGCGCCGCCTCGATGGCGGCATTCAGCGCCAGCAGATTGGTCTGGTCGGCAATATCACGCACTTCGCGTGTCATGCCGGTAATGGCTGAAGCACTGGTGACGAACTCGCGCGCAATATCGCTCATCTCGCGCACCGAGGTTTCGGCCATGTCGAGCTCGCCAATCATGCGCGACAGACTTTCATTACCATCCCGTGTACGCGTCAGACTGGCTGACGCCAAACTATCAACCTCGGATGCCTGAGCGGCAATGCCCTCGACACCTGCTGAGATTCGGGCGATGACTTCTGCGGTGTTCTGTGCCGCAGCGGTCTGCTCGGCTGTGCTGGTCTGCACATCCCGGGTAATCCGCTGAAAAGCTGCGGAAGTGCCGCGCAACTTGCCGGCGGTTGCCTTCAGTTCGTTGGCCATGTTGCGCATACCAGCACTCATGCTGGCAATCGCTGCGAGCAAACTGGTGTTGTCGCCCGGCTTCAACTCGATGCGGGCAGTCAGGTCGCCATTCGAGATACGCTTGACCACGTCGGCGGCATACTGTGGATCACCACCCAGCAGAGACAACAACAGTCGCAGCAGATGCATGAACGCCGCAAGTCCGACCACGGATGCTGCAACGATAACAATGATTATCCAGTTGCGCGTCCCGGTTGCCTGCACCAGCAGTTGCGGGTCAAGCCGCCCGGCCTCGTCAGCCAGGCGCAGATACATGATGAAGGTAAATCCATTGGCCACCAATGCTGTCACTGCCAGAATAGCCAGAACCCAAAACATACGCTGCCGTAATGCCATGCCGGATTACTCCTTTTAACATAGAGGGGCCATTACCCCTGCCGAAGGCATTGTAATCGAGAGAGTAGACAATGTCCTGCAATGTCAGAGGGGCCAAACCCTGACTTTTGTGTTACCTCAGTCGTGCTAAAACCCGTGCTGCAACGTTGCCGAGACTGACCACCTCGTCGACGGCACCGACGAGCGCCGCCTCGCGCGGCATGCCATAGACCACACAACTCTCCTGATCCTGGCCGATGTTCCATGCCCCGGCCTGGCGCATCGCCAGCATGCCGGCTGCGCCATCCTTGCCCATGCCGGTGAGAATGACGCCGATGGCGCTCTTGCCCGCTTCTTTGGCCACGGAATTGAACAACACATCGACGGCCGGCCGGTGACGATTGACGGGGGGCGTCTGCGCAAGCTCCGTCACCCAGCCGCCGCCGCTCCGCTTGACCGTCATGTGCGAGTGGCCCGGCGCCAGATAGGCATGGCCAGGCTGGATACGCTCGCCTCCCTGTACCTCGATCACGCGCACCGCACCCAGCCCATCGAGCCGTTTGGCGAAGGATGGCGTAAAGTTTTCGGGCATGTGCTGCACCATCACGATGCCCGGCACTGCGGCAGGCAGTCGCATGATGACCTCCTTGATCGCCTCGGTACCGCCAGTCGAGGCGCCGATAGCGATGAGTCTGTCGTTGAGCAACCGCCCCGGAACGCCGCCCAGTTGCTCCGCGAGGCCCGATGCGAGATCGGGTGCCGCCCTTTTCAGGTGCGCATTGCGGGCGGCACGGATCTTGTCGCGGATTTCTTCGGCATAGCCTTGCAGAAGTGCCATGTTGCCGGCACTCGGTTTGGCGACGTAGTCAACTGCGCCTAGTTCGAGCGCCTTGAGGGTGACTTCCGAGCCGCGCGCGGTCAGGGCGGAAATCATCACCACCGGCATTGGCCGCAGTTTCATCAGCTTGTCGAGAAACTCCAGCCCACCCATTTTGGGCATATCGACGTCAAGTGTCAGCACATCGGGATTGAGTGCCTTGATCATTTCGCGCGCCACGAGTGCATCCGGTGCACTTCCGACCACTTCAAGATCGGCAGCACCGCCAATGATCTCGGTAAGGAGCGCGCGCATCAGCGCGGAGTCGTCGACGATGAGAACCTTGATAGCCAATTACACTACTTTCAAAAGAGTTCAATTTCGCCGGAAACCGGCGCTTCGGCAAGGCGGGCAGCGTATTCGGTTTCGCGCCGCAGGAGCGTGTCATTATGCTGACGCTTCAGTTTCTTTACCAATACCCGGCCGTTCTCCGGGAAAAAATAGACCTTGCGCGGATAGACGTCGAGCATATCCTGAGCGGCAATGTTGATGCCCTCGGTGTTAAGGAAATCCATGACGAACTTCGCATTGCGCTCACCCACCTGCGAATTGGTCAGCTTGGCCATTACCCGCCCGCCGCCGAATACCTTGGCCTCAAGCCGGCTTTTGCGGGCACCCAGTTTGAGCAAATGGTTGATGAGTATTTCCATTGCATAAACGCCATAGCGCGCCGACGCCGACGCCACGCCAGACTCCGCAGAATCGGCCAGCATGAAATGGTTCATGCCGCCAATACCATTGTCACGATCGCGAATGCAGGCTGATACGCAGGAACCGAGCACCGTCACCATCAGCAGCTTGGCCGTCGTCACATAATATTCACCTGGCAGTACCTTCACCGCCTCCGATGCGAATTTGCGATCAAAATAACGATTGCCGGCCAGATGTTCTGCGGGGTGCAGATCCCCAGTCACGGCGTCGTCCCGGGCTTGGCACCACGACGGTCGGCACGCTCATAGACGGTACGCCCCAGCGAGCGAAACAGGTCGGTCGCATGCAGGAAACTCTCCGAATGGCCAGCATAGAGCAGCCCCTCAGGATGCAGCAAGGGCACGAATTTTTTGAGTATCTGGTATTGCGTGGGCTTGTCGAAGTAAATCATTACATTGCGACAGAACAATACATCCAGCGGCCCCTTCACAGATGGCCACTGAGCATCGAGCAGGTTTATGCGACTGTAGGTGATCAGCTTTTGCAACTCGGGACGCACCCGCACTTGGCCAGCCTGCACACCCGCACCCTTGAGGAAGAATTTGCGCAGCCGCTCGGGGTCAAGCCGCTCGACCCGATCGATCGGGTACACACCGCTGGCGGCCGTCTTGAGTACATTGGTATCGATGTCACTGGCGTGAATCTGCACTGGTGGCGTCAGGCTGTTGAAGGCTTCACAGGCGGTAATCGCCAGCGAGTAGGGTTCTTCGCCAGTTGAGGCGGCGGAGCACCAGATCCTGATCGGCCGCTGCGGCAGACGGAGCAGATGCTTTTGCAGCATCTCGAAATGATGGCTTTCGCGGAAGAAAGAAGTGAGATTGGTCGTCAGAGAATTGACGAAAGTTTCCCACTCTGCGGCATGCCCCTGTTCGAGATAGGCCAGGTACTGGTCGAAACTCGCCATGTTGAGCGCCCGCAAGCGCCTCGCCAGACGTGAATAGACCATATCCTGCTTGATCGGCGCGAGCGAAATGCCGGCATGCTTGTGAATGAGTTGCCGTACCCGGTCAAAATCCGCCACAGTGAACTGGAACTCGCGGCCAGCCCCGAGGCTGGATGGCAGAGCAACACTTGGCGCGGTTCCACCAGTCCCACTGGGATTGCCTGCGGTCATGCCGACTTTTCCTGAATTGGTTGTCAAAATTCGGCCCAGTCCTCATCATCGTCCGCCAGATAGGGTGGCGGCAGCTTTGAACCTGCTGTCGCCGTCTTGT
This sequence comes from Rhodocyclaceae bacterium, assembly GCA_013791905.1. GTDB lineage: Bacteria > Pseudomonadota > Gammaproteobacteria > Burkholderiales > Rhodocyclaceae > Sulfuricystis. Next base: position 322,619 of record VMSX01000011.1, read on the forward strand.
CAGCGCCGACTTTCTTTTCGCCGCTCACCAGACGCTTTGGCGTGACATCACGCAGTGCCGGTCCCGGCAGGTTGGTGCCACCTTCATGCAACTTGAACATGCCCACCGCCTGCACCAGTCCGTGCGCCTGCTCTTCCAGACTCTCGGCCGCCGCTGCCGCCTCTTCCACCAGCGCCGCGTTCCGTTGTGTCACCTCATCCATCTGGTTCATCGCCTGCGTTATCTGGTCAATGCCGCTCGACTGCTCGCGGCCGGCGTTGGTGATGTCCGTGACGAGCCGGGCAACCTGCTGGAAACTGCTGACGACTTCGTCCATGGTGCTGCCGGCCTCATTCACCAGACGGGCACCCACCTCGACCTTGTCGGCCGATTCGGCAATCAGCGCCTTGATTTCTTTTGCTGCCGTTGCGCTCTTCTGCGCCAGGTTGCGGACTTCGGCGGCCACCACCGCAAACCCCCGTCCCTGTTCGCCCGCGCGTGCTGCTTCGACCGCGGCATTCAGCGCCAGGATGTTGGTCTGAAAGGCGATGCTGTCGATCACGCCGATGATGTCGGATATTTTCTGCGCGCTGGTCTGAATGCCCGTCATGGTCGTAACCACCTGCCTGACGATCTGTCCGCCGCGCACGGCGATGGCATTGGAAACACTGGCCAGTTCGTTGGCCTGGCGCGCGCTTTCCGCATTCTGCCTGACGGTACCGCTGAGTTCTTCCATCGAACTGGCTGTCTCTTCCAGGCTGCTGGCCTGTTCTTCGGTCCGCGAGGACAGATCCTGGTTCCCCGCCGCGATCTGCTGCGCCGCGATATTGATGGCTTCGGTCGCCTCCTGGATGCGACTGATAACATCCCGCAAGCGCTCGACCGTCGTGTTCGTGTCGTCTTTCAGCTGACCGAAGGTACCCTTGAAATTACCGGTCATGGTCTGGGTCAGATCGCCGCGCGACAGCGCACCCAGGACTGCGGCTACAGCGGACAAACCCGCCGCAGCCGTATCCAGCAACTGATTGAGCCCCGTCGACAGGTCGCGGAAGAAACCCGTCTTGCCTTCTAGCGCAAGACGGCGGGTAAAGTCGCCTTCGGCCGCGCCGCTGACGATCGACTCGACCTCAAGCTCCACCGCCACCTCGGCAGTGCGATCCTGCCATTCGGCGACCGTGCCCAGCCGCTCGTTTGCAGCGTTGAACACCGGATTGAAAGTAACCGACAGGTGGCGTGTGCCAATGACCAGATCGGTCAAGTGCTTGCCAGCGAGATCGGCCAGCAGTCCGGTCTGATGCGACGGATTTTTGTGGAAGCCATCGATATTCGCACCAATCAGCTGGTCGACATCGAAGTGCGGCAGTTGCGTGCGTATGTCTGTCTCGGCGTTCTTCAGGATCGCCTGCACCGACTTGTTGGCGTAGATGATGGTGCGCTCCGGGTTGACGATCATCACGCCGGTGCTGACGTTGTCCAGCGCGATCTTGATGCGTGTCATCGCGTCGGCCACGCGCCGGGTTTCGGCCATGTCGAAACCCAGCCGCGTCTGCATCGCCTGCAGGGCCTGGTTCAGCCTGCCCAGCTCGTCGTTGCGGGTGATGTCGATGGCGTTGTTGTAATTACCGCCCGCGATACCGTGAAAGGTATCGATGGCTGCCTGGATCGGACGACGGACACTGCCAATCAGGCGCACGGCGGCCAGCAAACCAATGACCAGCAAGGCCAGCAGCGCAGCAATCATGCCAATGAAGGCATTATGGTAGCGCTCCTCCGCATTGGCCATATCCAGCAGGGCGCGATCCTTGTGATATCCGAAGAGCCCTTCGGCCTTCCCGGCGGCGGCGTTATAGCCCGGGTTGACCTTCATCAATAAGAGCAGTTGGGCCTCGGAATAATTGCCATCCACTTGGGCCTGAAGCATGGGCACTTGCCCATTCAGCAAGTAAACCTTGCGCGCGGCGGCATATGCCTCCGCCAGGGCGCGGTGCTCGTCACCCAGAATGCTTTTCTGATATTCCTCCCACAAGGCCGTAGTTTCGGCGATGTTCCGGTGGACAACGTCAGTATGCAAGGTAATCGGATGATCATGCTCTTTGGAGAACGGATTAATCGGATCGTGCTGCAGGCCGAGCAAGAGTTGCGCGCGGCTGTCGGCCATCAGCGTATTGATGCGGCCGATGATGCGGATCGGTTCCAGATCATGATTGAAAATCTGTTCCAGGCTGTCGTTGGTGCGCGACAAGGATAGCAGCGCATAGGCCATCACGGCAAAGACGATCAATCCGAGCCCGCCGAGCACCATGCCCATGCGGCCAGCCAGGTTGAGTCTGCTGAATATTCCCTCGCCACCGCTGACCACCTGCCCATAGCGGATTTTCAGCCCGCCCTGCTGCTTGTCGCGAAACTTGCGATACATCGCCTCAGCAGCAGCGCTGTCGGCTGGCTCGGCCTTACGGCGTACCGATAAGTAGCCGGCGATCTGGCCGCCCTCCCAGAGCGGCGTCGTGTTCGTCAGCGCCCAGTAATAATCGCCGTTCTTGCAGCGGTTCTTGACAAGACCCACCCAGGGCCGCCCGGCCTTGAGCGTACGCCAGAGATCCGCGAAAACCTCGGCCGGCATGTCCGGGTGGCGCATGATGCTGTGCGCTTCGCCGATCAATTCGGCCTCGCTGTAGCCGCTGGTTTCCTGAAAGTCGCGATTGACATAGGTGATGATTCCCTGCAGATCGGTCTTGGAGACGACCAGAGTATCGTCGGCGAGCTTCACCTCGTTATCGGTCACGGGCAGGTTGGTACGCATGGCTTACCTCTTCTTCAAGAAATCGTTAATCTGCTTAAGCAAAAACAGCTCATCGCCTCAGGCGGCGGCATCCGCCGCTTCATCGACCAGGGCCATCTCGCCGGACAGCATCAGCCGTTCGATGTCGATGACGATCAGCATGCGCGCGTCCAGCGTGCCAAGCCCCTTGATGTAACGGGTGTCGACGCTGGCGGAAAATTCCGGTGCGGGACAAACCTGGTCGGCGCGCAGGCGCACGACATCGGAAACCCCATCCACCACGATGCCGACGACACGACTGTCCAGCGACAGGACGATGACGACGGTGAACGGAGTGTATTCGACACGGCCAACGCCGAACTTGATGCGCAGGTCGACAATGGGGACGATGATGCCGCGCAGGTTGATCACGCCCTTGATGAAGGCCGGCGCGTGGGCGATGGTGGTGGGCGGCTCGTAGCCGCGGATTTCCTGCACCTTGAGAATGTCGATGGCGTATTCCTCTGGGCCGAGCGTAAAGGTGAGGTACTCCTGGTCGTAACCACCCCCCTCAGCGCTGGCGTTGGCCTTGGTGCCATTTGCGTGAAGCATGCGTGTTTCTCCTTTGGCGAATTTCAGGCAGCGGCCGGCAAGGCGCTGCGCGCCATGCTGACAAGCATTGAGACATCGAGAATCAACGCGACGCGGCCATCGCCCATGATGGTGGCGGCCGAAACGCCGGGTACCTTGCGGTAGTTGGATTCAAGGCTTTTGATGACGACCTGGTGCTGGCCGACCATGGCGTCGACCAGCAGCGCGGCCTTCCTCCCGTCGGCTTCGAGGATGATCATGATGCCCGCTTCAAAAGCAGTGGCAGCCCCGGGCACCCTGAATATCTCATGCAGGGCGACCACCGGCAGATATTCGTCGCGCACCTGGATCAGCTTTGCGACGCCCGCCACACTCTTGATCATGCTGCGCTCGACCTGCATCGATTCGATGACGTAGCCGAGCGGGACGATATACATCTCGCGGCCCACGGCGACCGACATGCCGTCAAGAATGGCCAGGGTGAGCGGCAGCCGCACGGTCATGCGCGTGCCGATGCCGCTCATCGACTCGATCACCACGCGACCGCCCAGCGCGGCAATGTTGCGCCTGACGACATCCATGCCGACGCCGCGGCCGGAAACCTCGGTAACCGTTTCGGCGGTGGAAAACCCCGCCTCGAAGATGAGTTGAAAAACTTCCTGGTCGCTCATTTGCTCATGCACGCCGCAACCGCGCTCTTTCGCCTTGGCGAGAATCCTGGCGCGGTTCAGTCCCGCCCCGTCGTCGCCGACTTCAATGACGACGTTGCCGCCCTGATGATAGGCTTTCAGCGTGATCGTGCCGACCGGCTGCTTACCCATGGCGGCCCGGACTGCGGGCGACTCGATGCCGTGATCGAGGCTGTTTCTCACCAGATGGGTCAGTGGATCGGCGATGCGTTCAATGAGGTTCTTGTCGAGCTCGGTATCCTCGCCCGAAAGTTTCAGTTCGACCCGCTTGCCGAACTTTTGCGCGAGGTCATGCACCAGACGCGGGAAGCGCGCAAACACCACCGAGACCGGCAGCATGCGGATCGACATGACCGCTTCCTGCAGGTCGCGGGTATTGCGTTCGAGCTGAACCATGCCGTTATGCAGCCGCTCGAATTCGGCAGGATCGAGTTGCGCGGTCGATTGCATCAGCATCGCCTGCGTGATGACGAGTTCGCCAACCAAATTGATAAGCTGGTCAACCTTGTCCACGCCAACACGAATGGTGGCGTCGGCGGCAGCGGCAGCCGCTTTCGTCACAAGGGTTGGCACAGCTTCCGGCGTTGCCGCGACAGGCAGTGGCGGCAGCGGCTCGAAAAATCCATAGGCCTCCTCTACGATGGGCAGCGTGGCCGGCACGGCGGGCTGTGCAGCGCTGACCAAACTATCAGCCAAAGGCTCAAAAAAACCGTAGGCCGCGGCGGGAGAGTCGAGCAGCGCGGCAGCGGAAAGGCTCAGAGGCTCGATGCGGATACTGTCGCTGCGGGCGACAAATTCGAGAAGGGCACGCAGTGTCGTGATGTCGGCAGCGCCAAGCAAGCGGAGATGCCAGGGTTGGCCGGCAGACGCAGCACCTTCGACGATACGCACTTCGCCAAGGCCACCCAACTCCGTCAGCAGATTGTCGATCAGGCGTTCCGCACTGTCAGCGTCGCCAGCAAGCACAAAATATAACTCGCAACCTGTCGCGGCAAGCGCGGGCGGCGTCCCGCTTCCGGCAATGGTCGGCGTGACCGGAGGGAATCCCCCGGGGACTGGCGGGACGGAGTGCCCCGCAGCGGGTACCGCGCCAGGCGGAGGGGCGCAGGCACTTTCTCCAGACAACGCACTCAAACGCTGGCAAATCAGCGCCGCTGCCGCGAGATCTGCCACGCCACTACCTTGATGGGCCGCCAGCATTCCCTGCAACACATCTCGCGCATCCAGAAAGACGGCGATCATTTCCTCGTTCAGCCGGAGCTTGCTTTTGCGGATGCGATCGAGCAGATTTTCGAGGATGTGAGTCACCTCGGCCAGGTCGTTGAAACCGAAGGTACCGGAGGAGCCCTTGATGGAATGCGCTGCACGGAAAACGGCATTGAGCTGTTCGGGGTCGGGTGCAGCGACATCCAGCGTGAGCAGCAGATTTTCCAGTGTCGCCAGGTGTTCTCCAGTCTCTTCAAAAAAGATCTGGTGAAACTGGCTCATGTCGATGGCCATGGCGCCTCCTTGTTTGATCAGGGAAGCGGCGGTCAGCCGATCACTTTTTTGACGACCTCGACAAGCTTTTGCGGGTCGAAGGGTTTCACCAGCCAGCCGGTGGCACCGGACGCACGACCCTGCTGTTTCATGACATCAGACGATTCGGTGGTGAGCATCAGAATCGGCACGGCCTGGTATTGCGGCAGATTGCGCAGGTTCTTGATGAGTGTCAGGCCATCCATGCGCGGCATGTTCTGGTCGGTCAGGACCAGACTGAACATCCTGGCTTTCGCCTTTTCCAGGCCGTCCATGCCATCAACCGCCTCGACCACTTCGTAACCGGAACTTTTGAGCGTAAAGGTCACCATCTGACGAATGGAGGCAGAATCGTCGATCGCGAGTATTGATTTGACCATCTTCAGCTCCTGAATTCAAAACCGCCTGATGCTGCACAACGACAAGTTGGCAGAATGTTATCGAATGACCGCCGGGCCCGTCGGCAGCGGTGGCGCAATGACCCGCTCGGCCAACTCCTCGGCATCACCCACTTCGGCCACCGGATTTTCCTTGCCGTCGCTGAGAATCGCCTCTTCGGTACGCTTGTTCATGACGACGATGCTGATGCGACGATTGCTGGCACTCTGCGGTTGCTCCTTGTCGTAGAGCACCGTCGAGGCAAACCCGACCACCCGGATGATCTTTGCGTCGTCGAGACCGCCGGTGACCAGTTCGCGGCGGGAAGCATTGGCACGATTGGTGGATAACTCCCAGTTGCCGAAACCACGGTCGCCGCCGGCAAATGGCGTGGCATCGGTATGGCCGGAAAGCGTGATGCGGTTCTCCACCTGATTGAGCAAGGGGCCGAACTCGCGCAGAATCTGTTTGGTGTACGGCTTGAGTTCCGAGCTGGCCAGATCGAACATCGGCCGATTTTTCTCGTCAATGATCTGGATGCGCAAGCCTTCGCTGGTGATGTCAAGCAAGAGCTGGCTTTTGAACTGCTTGAGCGCCGGGGTGGCCTCGATCAGTTTTTCAATTTCTTCCTTCAAATTCTGCAGACGTTCGCGCTCCTTGCGCTCGAACTCTTCTTTCATGCGCTTTTCGCTGATCTTGCGGTCTGACTTGGTTTCCCCGCGCTTGACCTGACCATAGGATTGCGAGAGATCTTGCCCGCCACCCTGGATGATCGATGAGGCATCGCCGGCACCCGAGCCGCCAAACATGGCAACCAGCAACGGAGTCTGGAAGTGATCGGCGATGCCCTTCAGATCGCCTTTGGAGGTCGAGCCGAGCAACCACATCAGCAGGAAGAAAGCCATCATCGCCGTCACGAAGTCGGCATAGGCAATCTTCCAGGCACCACCGTGCGCGGCGCCGCCGCCTTTCTTGATCTTCTTGACTACGATCGGCTGCTGGGAATCGTCACTCATGATAATTCAGGCTGTGCGGGTTAAAAGTCGGCGTTGGCGGGATGAAATGCCCCGTAGCGGGTACGGCGTCAAGCAGTACGCACCAGCCCGTGGCCGGGTAAATCATTTACCCTTGCGGCTCTTGAGGTCTTCCTCGAGTTCGATGAAGGTCGGACGGTCAGTCGAGAACAGCACCTTGCGGCCAAACTCGACGGCGACCTGCGGGGCGTAGCCGTTCATGCTGGCCAGGAGTACCGCCTTGATGCATTGGTAGATCTTGCTGCCCTCCTCCACCTTCTGTTCGAGTTGGCTGGCGATCGGCGCGACGAAACCATAAGAAGCCAGAATGCCAAGGAAGGTGCCGACCAGCGCACCGCCAATCATCTTGCCCAGTACGGCGGGCGGCTGACCCACCGAGCCCATCACGTTGACCACGCCCATTACCGCGACGACGATACCAAATGCCGGCACGGCATCGGCCACCTTGCTCATCACATGCGCCGGCACATGCGCTTCCTGATGATGGGTCTCGATCTCGATGTCCATCAAATTCTCGATCTCGAAGGCGTTCAGGTTGCCGCCGACCATCATGCGCAGATAATCCGTAATGAACTCCATCACATGGTGATCATGGGAAACGGATGGATACTTCGAGAAGATCGGGCTGGCTTCGGGGTTTTCGACATCGTTCTCGATGGACATCAGGCCTTCCTTGCGCACTTTTGCAAGGACCTCGAACAACATGGCCAGCAGGTCCATGTAGAGCGCCTTGTTGAAGGACGAACCCTTGAGGACGGTAGGCAATGCAGCGAGGGTGGCCTTGATCGCCTTGGTACCGTTGCCGGCGATAAAGCCGCCGATCATCAGACCGATAATGGCGACGTACTCGAGGGGAACCCAGAGCGCACCCAGACTGCCATGCAGAGAGTAGGTGCCGATGGAGGCGAGCAGAACAATGACGTAGCCGACGAGCAGTAGCATGAATATTCTCGATTGTTTTCAGCCGGCGCGGGACACGGCGCAGGCCAGCAAACGCGATGATAGCGGCAAACACAGCCTCATGGCACGACGAATTTGACCCAAATGAAAAGGGCACCCCCTCCAGCCACGGAGAAAAGGATGCCCTTCAAAATGCCGGGAGGACGAATCAGGCCATATCAGGCCACTGCCACAGGAACAGCCTGGGCTGGCCGACGGGTCTTGCCGGCGCGTGCCGGCATGTGGCAGAGACCGCAAACATAGTCGCGCTTCGGGTCATGGGCATGGGCAACAAACTCACCGCCACAAGTCTTGCAGCGGGTCACCTGCAACATGCCCGCGTCGAAGAAGCGCACCATGGTCCAGGCGCGCGTCAGCGACAGCACGCTATCCATGCCGGAGCGACCAATTTGCTCCGAGTAAAGACGGTAGGCCTTGATGATGCGCTCAAGGCCGGAAAGGCCAGTGTGGCGCCCGAGGAAATTGAAATACGCCATGAATAGAGAGGCATGCACGTTAGGCTGCCAAGTCATGAACCAGTCGGTCGAGAAGGGCAGCATGCCTTTAGGGGGCGAAACGCCGCGCACTTCCTTGTACAGCTTGAGCAAACGCTCACGGGAAAGTTTGGTTTCGGCCTCAAGGAGTTGCAGGCGGGCGCCGAGCTCGATGAGTTCAATGGCAAGACGAATATCTCTCGCCTCCGAGATTACGGATTTATTACGCATGGGGGTCTCCTGAAAGTGCTGGGATCGACAGCGTCAGGCAACCGACTCAACCGGCCTGCCGGCGGCAAGAATGGCCGCATGGATATGACCGACGCCGCGCTCGCGCTCGTGGTTGGCCAGCAGATCGATCAGCAGCGTATCGTCAAACCGGAAACTGCACAGCAACATGTCCGAGCTGGCCATTTTCAGGACCTGCCCAGGGGTCAGGGCTTCCAGAATGTCGGCAATCTCCTCACTGATGCCCAGACGAAACACGGCGGTTTCCCGATCGGAACGAACCATGTTCTGCGCCAGCATCAGGTAAGCAAGATTGACTTCCTTTATGTCATTGTAGGTGTCAGTCGGTTTCATCTTGGCTCTCCTTGCATTGCCGCCATACCGGGGCGAGGAGACTTTCCGCGCATGCCCGTTTGGCAGTGATGGCATTGTCGAGCGTTTTTGACAAGAAGAAAATCACTGGAAAGACCATCCTTTTGTAAGAATAGGATGGGAGCCTCTTGTAAGAAAAAACCTTACAAAATTGCTCTTATCTCATGTTTTGAATTGATTTTTTCTGGTTAGCAGTGCTACTGGACGGTCTCAACGCAGTTTTTGCCCAGCTGCTTTGCCTGGTAAGCCCCCTCATCGGCGCGCTTGATCAAGGCATCGATATCCGGGGTATCCATGCCACGTGCCGCCACGCCGACACTGATACTGCATTTGAGAGCCATTCCACCTACGGGCAACTTGACCTCGGCAACCGCCTTCCGCACGCGCTCACCGCACAGCATTGCAGCCGCGAGATCGGTTTCCGGGCAGATGACAATGAACTCGTCGCCACCGGTGCGGCAGACCACATCCTGCGCACGCAACCCGGACTTGATCGCCTGTGCCGTCTGCTTGAGCACCACATCGCCAACATCGTGGCCATGCGTGTCGTTGATCGCCTTGAAGTTATCGACGTCAATCATCATGCAAGCCATCGACCGCTTGCTGCGGTTGGTTGCCTGCCATTCCTGCTGGAAGCGTTCGATGGCGTAGCGCCGATTCGGCAAGCCGGTCAGCACGTCGGTGAGCGCGGCTTCCTGCAGGCGTTGATTGGTGACCGCCAGTTCAGCGGCGAAGCGGCGAATTTCCTCGCGATCGCGTTCGATTTCCTGTTGCAGAGTCATCACACGCTGACCGGCGCGCATGCGGGCGCCCAGCACGCGGGCTTTGAGCGGCTTGCTCATGAAGTCGTCCGCACCGGCATCGAAGGCCTCGATCAATTTTTCCTCGGTATCCAATGCCGTCAGGATGAGAATGTAGATGGCCCGGCCGAGCTTGGTCTGCCGCAGCGAGCGTGTCAGTTCAACGCCATCCATGCCAGGCATCATCCAGTCGGTGATCAGGATGTGCGGCTGGATTTCAAGCGCCATGTCGAAACCGTCCCGACCATTGCTCGCTTCAAATACGACATAGCCCGCCTGCAACAATATCGTGCTCAGGAGCGTGCGGATGCTTTGATCGTCATCAACCACCAGCACCCGCAAATTGCCATTGACACCGGTCGCGCTGGGCATGCCGGTCTGCGACAGTTCGGGCGCCGCCGGCGCCCTGGATAGCTCATCAAAGGGTGGCACATCATTGGCATCAACGCTCAACTGGGCAGCCCATTCCTGCCAGTCGCGCACCACCCGGTCGCACACGGTCGTCAGTGCCTCGCTATTCAGGGAAAGTTTGCTGCCGACCAGAAACAGCTTGAGCATCAGTCCGCGTCGTTCCGCTTCGGCGGCCAGACAAATGTCGGCAATCAGCCGTGCCAGGGTAAGCGTCCAGGTCAAGCGATAGGGACGCGAATCGGCCGGGAACGCTGCGTCATCCGGCGCTTCATGCGCCAGCACCGGATCGATAAACATGCGCGGCAGCCCCCAGTCCTGCAATATCGCTGCCGTCAATTCGGTGTGCGTCAAGGCGAAAGCATTTTGCTCAAGGGCACTGAGCGAAATGCTGCGATCACTCATGATCTGCCCCAGCAGCCGCGAGTACTCCTCGGGGAACACTGTGGCCAGCGACAGTTCGCCAATGCGACACAGCAGTCCGACACTGAAAGCCTCCTCGGGAGGCGCCGTGCGTACCTGTGCGGCAATCGTCTGTGCGGCAACTGCGCAAGCCAACGAATGCGACCAGAAACGGCGGTAGTTGAAATTGGCACATTGCCCGCTGCGATGTCCGGTCAGCAGCGAAAAACTCAGCGCGAGGTAGCGCACTGTCGGAGTACCCAGCAGGATCAACGCGTCCTGCACCGCCGCGACGGGCCGCTGTGCACCAATCTCCGGAGCATTGGCAGCCTTGATCAACCGACCGACCAGGGCCGGGTCAGTCTGCACGGCGCGCACCAGCTCGGCAATCGATACATCATCCTTGCGTGTCAGCCGCATTACCGCCAAAGCTGCCCCTTTGGGCGAAGGCAGTTCGCCCATCGCCTTGAGTTCCTGCAACCGGTCAAACCGGAAATGTTTGACGTTGTCGGGAAGCGGCTCGCTCATGATTGTTATTGTGTCAGCCTCCCTCTTAAAAGGGTTGTATTGGTCACCCCAGAAGGTGCCCCCTGATTTAACAGGGATTTATACCACTGCCGTAACGCTTTGTGTTGCTGGCTGACGCGCTAAAATCCTCTGCCATGGAACCCGCCATCAACTATTGCTGCACCTGCGCCGCGCCAGTCAGCTTGCGTGTCCCGCAGGGCGATAGCCTGCCACGTCATGTTTGTGACGTCTGCGGCGCCATCCACTACCGCAACCCGCGCATGGTGGTGGGCGCTTTGCCCCTCTGGGAAGATCGCATCTTGCTGTGCCGCCGCGCCATCGAGCCACGGCACGGTTACTGGACACTGCCCTCTGGCTTCATGGAAAATCAGGAAACCATTGCGGAAGCTGCTGCACGCGAGACCCGCGAGGAAGCCTGCGCCGACATCGAACTGGATGACCTGTACACGATGATTTCCGTGCCGCACATCAACCAAGTGCATTTGGTTTTTCGTGCCCGCTTGCTCAAGGCGGAGTTCGCGCCAGGCGAAGAAAGTCTCGAAGTGGCGCTGTTCGACGAAGCCAGCATCCCCTGGGATGAAATTGCTTTCCGCACCATCGCCATCACCCTGCGCCACTTCTTTGCCGATCGCGCGGCGGGGCGCTTCGGGTTTCACGTCGAGGCGATCGCACCACCGCGCTGACAGCCCACGCTCCCGATTGAGCGTCCCGCCTACTCTTCAACCTCGAACACCACTGGCAGCGACACCGCGAAGCTTTGTCCACGCAAGGACTCGGGCAACACGACCCGCGTTACCGCCTGCCGCAACATCTCCAGCGCCGCCGCATCGAGAACGGCATAACCGCTGGACCGGCTCAGGTCGACTCGGCGCACCGGCAACCCCGTCTCTATTGTGACCCGCACTTCGGCGGTGCCGGCCAAACCATCGCGCCGGGCCACCTCGGGGTAACGGCGGAAGCGCCGCGCCTCAACTGCCAGCGCCATGCGGAACTGCCGCAATCCGGCGGCATTTGCGCCACGCTCATCGGCCTCTTTCGCAAGGGCAACCGTAGCCGGGCCGGATGTGGCGCGCGACACGACACCACCCGGAGTTTCGCTGGCGATTGCCCGGGTTTTGTTCGGAACTGACGGCTGGGCAAAAGTCGGCGTGACCGAAGGAAATCCCTGTGGGACTGGCGGTACGGCGATAGCCGGTACCGCCGCGTGGGATTGGACGGCATTAGCTGCTGCCGGTTGCGTTGGCGCAGGATCAGGCTGAGGTTTTTGCGTGGCTGCAACATCAGCCTCGTGCACCGGGCTTGGCGGGGTTGCAACCACCGGTGCCGGGGATAAATCACGCTGCAAAATCGCCGCAGGCTCAGCGGCTGCAACTGAAACAGGAGGCGTCCCGGGCAGCAATACACCGCGCAGGATACTGGCGGGCGGCAAACTGAATTCCGCTGGAGCAAACTGCGGCGCCAGCCCCAGCAACACCAGCGCGTGCAGGAACAATGACAAAAGCACGGGGCGCAACGGAAATCCCCGCAAATACCGGGTCTTTTCCTGCTGCCAAGACGAACTTTCCATTGTCACAATGCTCTGATAGGCTTCGGGACTAATTGTAAGGCGAATGCAGTCTGGCCAATCGAAACCATGGGCGCTTATCCCCTGATCCTCACGCTTGATCCGCATGGCGTGCCACACCGCTGGGTGACGTGGCAGCACGCCTGTTTCTATTACGCCAAGGACCAAGTGGCCTGGGTCGCCGGGGATAACAGTTTCACCATTCATGGTGGTCTCAGCCGCTTGACCGGGCAGCAATCGGAAATCTGCACGAACAGCATCATCGCCATCAAGGGCCGCGCGCTGGCCGGGCGTCAATTCACCCAGGTGCCGCCACTCGACAACTGCGAGCTGTTTCATCGTGACCGCCACATCTGCGCCTATTGTGGCGACAGCCTGTCCAGCACCCGCCTGACGCGCGATCATGTGGCACCGGTTTCGCAAGGCGGCCGCGACACCTGGATGAACGTGGTCACCGCCTGCCGGTCCTGCAATCAGCGAAAAAGCGGGCGCACGCCCGAGCAGGCCGGCATGCAACTCCTGTATGCGCCCTATGTGCCCAACAAGGCGGAATACCTGATTCTCTGCAACCGCAACATCCTGGCCGACCAGATGGACTTCCTGGCACGGCATGTGCCGAGCGCAAGTCGCATACTGCAGGCATAAGCGTCTCTTAATCTTCGGCGCGCAACATGGCCCCTGTCGAATCACGATAGGAGCCAACCATGAACAACAGGTTTTTCTCGCCGTCGCCATCACCCCGGCGGCGTTTCGGTGGAAAAGTTGCAGAATGACGATGAGCACATGACCAGAGCGGACACGCAAGAAAACATCAGGATGACTACTAGACCATGCGCATCCTGATCGTCGAAGACGACCGCCTGCTCGGCGCTGGCATCCTCGCCGGCGTGAAGCAGGCGGAGGTTCAGGCCGACTGGGTGGAGGACGGCGCGGCAGCGTTGGCAGCGCTCCAGTCCGAGCCCTTTTCAGCGGTGGTGCTCGATCTCGGCCTGCCGCGCCTGTCGGGGCTCGAGGTGCTGCGCGAACTGCGTGCGGCACGCAATACCATTCCCGTACTGATCCTCACCGCTCGCGACACCTCGCAGGACGTGATCGCCGGACTCGACGCGGGGGCAGACGACTACATGATCAAACCCTTCGACCTCGGCGAGCTCGCGGCCAGGCTGCGCGCACTGGTGCGGCGTGCCGCCGGCAGTGCCGCGCCACTGCTCGAACACGGCGACCTGCAGCTTGACCCGGCGGCACGCCAGATCAGCTGGCAGGGCAAACCGGTCGATCTCGCACCACGCGAGTTCGCCGTGCTGCACGAACTGCTGCTCAACGCCGGCCGCGTGCTGACCCGCGCCCAGATCGAAGCCAAGCTCTACCCTTGGGGCGAGGAGGTCGAGTCGAACGCGCTGGAGGTGCATATTCACCATCTGCGCAAGAAGCTCGCGCCGGAGTTGATCCGTACCGTGCGCGGCGTCGGCTACATGGTGCCGCGTGAATAGCCTGAGGGCGCGGCTGATCGCCGGCGTGGTCGGCCTCGTCACGGTCATCTGGCTCGGCGTGACGCTGGCCGCCTGGCTCGAGACCCGCCATGAGACCGAGGAAATCCTCGACGCCCACCTGGCCCAGGCGGCGGCGCTGTTGACCGCCTTCGTCGGCCACGAAGCCGACGAACTCGACGAACATCTGCCGACCAACCGTTACCTGCACAAGGTGACATTCCAGGTCTGGGACGGTGGACGCAAGTTGCTCGTCCATTCCGCCAACGCACCCGATCATCGGCTGTCCGCCAGCGACCACGGCTTCTCCGATGCCAGTTTCGACGGTGACCGCTGGCGCGTTTTCAGCCAGTGGAGCGACGATGGCCGCTATCTCGTCCAGGTCGGCGAAACCTTCGATGTGCGGGACGACATTTCGCGCGAACTCGCCGGCCACCTGCTGGCGCCACTTGCCGTCGCCCTGCCACTGCTGGCGCTCGGGCTGGCGCTGCTGATCGGTCGCGGCCTGCGGCCACTGTCCACCCTGGCCGACGACATTGGCCGCCGCGATGCCAACCGTCTTGACCAGGTCGATACGGCGCGCGCACCCAGCGAACTCAAGCCCGTGCTCGACCGGCTCAACCAGCTGTTCGCGCGCCTGAGCCGTTCGATCGAGCTTGAACGCCGCTTCACCGCCGACACCGCCCACGAGCTGCGCACCCCGCTGGCAGCCATGCGCACCCATGCCCAAGTGGCACAAGGGGCAACCTCGGTTGATGAACGTGAGGCCGCCATTTCCCATGTCATCGAGGCTACCGACCGCGCCACTCATCTGCTCGAACAATTGCTGACGCTGGCACGTCTCGACGCCCCTGCGGCCAGCCAGTCGTTTGTCGCCTGCGACCTGCGCCAGATTGCCCGCACCGTGTTGGCCGCCGCCGCACCGGCAGCATTACTCAAGCAGATCGAAGTTGAGCTCGTCGAAGGGCCCAGCGTTGCCGTACCCGGCGACCCGACGCTGCTCGGCGTGCTGTTGCGCAACCTCATCGACAATGCCGTGCGTTACAGCCCGCCAAAAGTCGGCGTTGGCGTGACGGCGGGCCTTACCGCAGCCGGAGAACCCTTCGTTGCAGTCAGCGACCAAGGTCCCGGTATTCCACCCGCCGAGCGCAGTCGCGTCCTCGACCGCTTCCACCGCATCGCCGGTAGCGGTGCTTCCGGCTCCGGCCTGGGCCTGTCGATTGTCGCGCGCATCGCCGAGTTGCACGGCGCCCGCCTTGAGCTCGACAGCAGCCCCGACGGTAAAGGCCTTGGCGCGCGCGTGGTGTTTTCGTCGCGCGGTTCCACAGTTAAAGACCGCCCCTCCCAACCTCCCCGCGCGGGGAGGTGACGGATGCTCGCTACGCTCGATTGTTACGGGGCGCGTTGTTGTAGCCGTGGCGCGGATTGCGGCTAGCGCCGCATGCCGCCCTGCCTTGGTGCGGCCCGGCGGCAAGGCTGCATTCGTGGTGAGTTAAGATGCGGAGATGAACGCTCCGCTCCCCCTGTCCCAGCCTGCCCGCCTGCTCTCCGCCTACAAGCCCTACTGGGCCAAACGCTTCGGCATTGCGCCCTATCTGCCCATGTCGCGCGCGGAGATGGATCAACTCGGCTGGGACGAATGCGACATCATCCTCGTCACCGGCGATGCCTACATCGACCATCCCAGCTTCGGCATGGCGCTGGTCGGTCGCCTGCTCGAAGCGCAGGGCTTTCGCGTCGGCATCATCAGCCAGCCGGACTGGACCTCGGCTGACGATTTTCGCCGTCTCGGCCGGCCCGCGCTGTTTTTCGGCATCACCGCCGGCAACATGGATTCGATGGTCAATCGCTACACCGCCGACCGCAAGATCCGCTCCGATGACGCCTACACGCCCGACGCTGCGCCCAACAAGCGCCCCGATCACGCCGTCACCGTGTATGCCCAGCGCGCGCGCGAAGCCTTCCGCGACGTCCCGGTGGTGATTGGCGGCATCGAGGCCTCCCTGCGCCGCATTGCGCACTACGACTACTGGTCGGATACGGTGCGCCGCTCAGTGCTGGTCGACAGCAAGGCCGATCTGCTGCTGTTCGGTAATGCCGAACGTGCGCTGGTGGAACTCGCGCATCGCCTCGCCAGGGGCGAAAAGATCAGTGCCATGCGCGACCTGCGCGGCAGCGCCTTCATGGCGCCGACCGACTGGAAACCGGATGAGAGCTGGGCGGAAATAGATTCAAGCACCGTGCAGGATGCAAAAGTCGGCGCCGGCGGGACAGCGATCCCGATCCAGTTTCACCCGCGCCGCGCGCGCAGCCAGACCGTGATCCGTTTGCCGTCCTACGAAGCGGTAAAAGCCGATCCAATACTGTATGCCCACACTTCGCGGATTTTCCACCTTGAATCGAACCCCGGCAATGCGCGCGCGCTAGTGCAGTGTCATGGCAAGCGCGATCTGTGGCTCAACCCGCCACCCTTGCCGCTATCCACCCCCGAGATGGATTACGTTTTCGGCCTGCCCTACGCCCGCGCCCCGCATCCGGCCTACGGCGACGCCAAAATTCCGGCGTGGGAGATGATCCGCTTCTCGATCAACATCATGCGCGGCTGCTTTGGCGGCTGCACCTTCTGTTCGATCACCGAACACGAGGGGCGCATCATCCAGAGCCGCTCGGAAGAATCGATCCTGCGCGAGATCGAGGAAATCCGCGACAAGACACCGGGCTTCACCGGCGTCGTGTCGGACCTGGGCGGCCCGACGGCGAACATGTACCGCATGGCCTGCAAGGACGTAAAAATCGAAGCGGCCTGCCGACGGCTGTCCTGCGTTTATCCGGACATCTGCCCGAACCTCGACACCAGCCACGCCCCGCTGATCTCGCTTTATCGCAATGCGCGCAAGATTCCGGGCATCAAGAAGGTGCTGATCAGTTCGGGCCTGCGCTACGACCTGGCGGTGCGCTCCCCCGAATACGTCAAGGAACTGGTCAGCCACCATGTCGGTGGTTATCTGAAGATCGCGCCGGAGCACACCGAAGAAGGTCCGCTGTCGAAGATGATGAAACCCGGCATGGGTGCCTACGACAAGTTCAAGCGCATGTTCGACGCCGCCTCGCAGGCCGCCGGCAAGGAACAGTATCTGATTCCCTATTTCATCGCCGCGCATCCGGGTACGACCGATACCGACATGCTCGAACTTGCGCTATGGCTCAAGCGCAACAACTTCCGCCTCGACCAGGTGCAGACCTTCCTGCCGACGCCGCTGGCGATCGCCACCGGCATGTGGCACACCGGCAAGAATCCGTTGAAGCGCGTCTCGGCGACTTCAGAGGACGTTGCCGTCGTGCGCGGCGGCCGCCAGCGCAAACTGCACAAGGCTTTTTTGCGCTATCACGATCCGAAGAACTGGCCGCTCCTGCGTGAGGCGCTCAATGCCATGGGACGCGCCGATCTGATCGGCAACGGCAAGAAACACCTGATCCCTGCGTGGCAGCCGGGTGGAGAAAAAATCGGATACCACCGCAGCCTTGCCGCCGGGCCGCCCCAAGGCAAGGCGGCACGCGGCGCCAGCCGCAACCCGCGCAACAGCCAAAAAAAAGCGCCCCATAACTAATGAGCGCAGCGAACTACCGTCACCTCCCCGTGCGGGGAGGATGGGAGGGGCGGGCCTTTATTAAACGCAACCAGTCGGCTTGGGCATTCCGGCGTAGCGGCAGGCCTGCTTCGCAGGGCCGTAGGGGAACAGGTCGAACAGATATTTCTTGTCGGCGTACTCTTCGCCCAGATCGTTGGGGAGCAGCTTGGTGATCAGGCGCAGATTGGGCGCTGTGCCGGTTTCGGCGTAGTAATCACGAATCCAGTTGATGATCAGCCAGTGCTTTTCCTGCAGCGGCAACTGATCCTCGCTGGAAAGATAATTTGCTACATCCTCAGACCAGTCATCCAAGTTGGCCAGATAACCTTGTGCATCGGTTTCGATGTCCTTGCCATTTACGTTGATCATTTTTTGTCCTCTCTGAAGGATTGGGGGTGTTATTGGGTGTTGGTGTTGGGGTCGGGGATATTACTTGACTTGTTTGGTAAGGATTATAAATAGCCTTACAGAACATTCAACTAATATTTGCTTATGGACACATAAGGCAGACTGATTCAGACGCGACGAAGACTCTACTCAAGCGGTCAGCTTGCGATAGATCTCTGCCACCTTGAGCGGCAATTTTTTCGCATCGTCGAGCACCGTGTAGCTGGCCGGACCGACCATGTGGCGCAGGTAATCCGCACCGTGCCGGTCGATGGTGATGCAATAGCTGCGGATACCCTGTTCGCGGGCTTCCTGCAGCGCGCGCCGGGTATCCTCGATGCCATACTGACCGCGATATTCATCCCCGAAGTCGTCCGGACGCCCGTCGGAGAGCGTCACCAGCAGCTTGTGGCGCGCCGGCTGCGCTGACAGCAGATGGCTCAGGTGGCGAATCGCCACGCCCATGCGGGTGTAATCCTTGGCTTCGATGGCATCGATGCGGGCGCGCACGGCGTCATCGTAGGGATCGGCGAAAGACTTGATGCGATAAATGTCGCAGCGCGTGCGGGTCCAGCCACTGAAGCCGTAAATCGCATAGGCGTCGCCAAGTTTTTCGAGTGCCTCACACAGCATCACCAGCGCCTCGCGCTCGGCATCGTTGACCCAGCCCTTTGTCGAACCGCTCATGTCGATCATGAACATCGCAGCCAGGCTGCGCTCGTTCCTCACGCGCCGGCAAAACAGGCGCGTGGAAGGTTCGGCACCGCTTTTGCGGTCATTCACCGCCTCGACCAGCGCATCGACATCGATCTCCTCGCCATCCTGCTGGCGCCCCAGAATGCGGTCCTCGCCGCGCACCGCCTCGAAACGGCGCTTGATCTGCTGGATGTGTGGCGCAAAGCGGGTTTTAACATCCCGGACAAACTGCCCATCGCCGGGCGTCACTTCATTCACATAGACATGACACCACTTGCGGCGGTAGGCATTGCGATGATAGTCCCACTCGTCATAACGGAAATCCGCCGCGCGGTTGCTGATTTGTTCGGGCAGACCGAGATCCTGGCCCGACGGGTTCCACAGCCCGTCGCCCGCCGGCGTCAGCGCTTCGGGAGGCAACTCACCGAGATCCTGCAGCAGCGATTGTGCAGCGGCCTTGGCATCGGGCGGCAGGGTCACCGCCTCGCCGTCAAGCTGGATTTCGACCTCGCCAGTTTCCGTTTTCAGTTGCGCAGCAAATTCTGAGGGAGTCGCCGGTTTTCTGCCTGCAGTCCCCTTTAGCGCACCAAGCGCGCGGCGCAGCACTTCGGTCTCGCGGGCGATGCGCTCGTTGCGCGCCAGCGCGGCAGCAGCCGGATTGAGGCGCGGCACAAAAGTCGGCGCTGGCGGGACGGCGTCCTGTGCCATGAAACGGGCTAGCCAGGCCAGCGTCACGCCGACGTCGGCATCCGGCGACTGCAGATCAGACCATGCAGCGTGAAGTTCTTCCGGCCAGGTGTCGTGCAAGGCAACCAGCATTTTCCCGAGGCCCGGCAGATCGCGCAAGATGCAGGCCTCCAGCCGCATGGCTTCCAGTACCGCCAGCCAGTTGAGTGCAATCTCGCGGCCGGGCCAGCGGGCCAGTTCGGCCTCCAGATCAATGTTGAAGGTGCCATACCGCGTCTGTGCCCACATCTGCACCGCCAGTCCCGTATACAGCAGACGATTGTCTTCCGTCACGGTTGAGTGGGCGATGCGTTCGGGGAGGTAAATAGCTTCAGTATCTGTCCAAGGGTAAGTACCTACTTTCAGGGAAAGGTGCCGGCCGGAAAGCCCGTGGACAAATCGCCCAAGCCGTTGCTCGACCTCGACAAAACGCACCGGTCGGCGTCCCGCGCGGACGGCGACGAAGCCGTCCAGATCGCGCAGGGACTCCATGGCGGGACGCAGGCCCTCGCGATCATAGGCATCGAGTGCAGTGATTACCCAACTTTCGAAACCGGCGGCATCCAATCGCTCCAGTGCCTGCGGCGCGAGCGTGGCCACCATGTGGCCGATTTCAGCGTAGGTTTGCGAAGCAACGCCGGCCAGGTGAAGCACCAGATCCTGCTGCTGGCGCGGAAGTGCTTCAAGGTCGGCCGCAAGTTTCCCGAGCTTGCGATGCGAGGATGAAGCGAACAGCAGCACATCCAGCCGCTCTTCTAGTTCGTGTTCGAAGAGGCGCCGCTCGGACACTGTCACCACCATCCCCCCGCCCACCTTCCCCGCGCAGGGAGTGACTGAAGTTCGCCGCTGCTGGCGGCTCCGCGTATTTTGCTTGCCACGTCTTGGGACGACCCGGCGCCGTGGCTAAAACACCGCCCGCACCAGGTCGTCGAGGGTCTGCGTCATTTCCGGATCATCGGTCAGCGCCCTGGCCACCGCGGCCGTACTGGCCGTTGCCGGCGTCATGCCGGCATCGATCAGCTGTGCAGCATGGATCAACAGACGGGTACTGGCGCCCTCGTCGAGACCGGCGCCCTTGAGATTGCGCGTCAACTCGCCGAGCTTGACGAGTTTTCTGGCCAGGTCGGGCTGAATGCCGCCCTCGGTCGCGACGATGCGTGCTTCGACCTCGGCGGCTGGATAGTCGAACTGGAGCGCAACAAATCGCTGGCGCGTGCTCGGCTTGATTTCCTTGAGGACGCTCTGGTAACCGGGATTGTAGGAAATCACCAGCATGAACTCGGGCGGGGCGACCACCAGTTCCCCGCGCTTATCCACCGCCAGCGCACGGCGGGTGTCGGCCAGCGGGTGAATCACCACCGTGGTGTCCTTGCGCGCTTCGACGATTTCATCGAGATAGCAAATGGCTCCTGCGCGCACGGCGGCGGTCAATGGGCCGTCAAGCCAAACGGTATCGTCGCCGACGATCAGATAGCGGCCGACCAAGTCGGCGGTGGTCAGATCGTCATGGCAGGCAACCGTCACCAGCGGGCGCTGCAACTTCCACGCCATGTACTCGACAAAGCGTGTCTTGCCACATCCGGTCGGGCCTTTCAGCAGCACTGGCAATCGTTTGGTAGCAGCTGCGTCGAACAGCGCCACTTCATCGCCGACCGGCAGGTAGTAAGGCTCCTCCCCGAGACTGGCGAGTTGCGGCGTGATCTGTTCGAGCGGCTTCATCTTGGTTACAAACCTGAACTTTAATCCTTGCCGCAACTCCCGCTGCCGTCGGCTTCGGCATCGTCGTAATCACCGACCTCGCCGCGGGCGATGCGCTCGGCTGCAATTTTCTCTTCGATCGTGCGTTTAGCCATGGTTTTCTTCAAGCGTTCGGCTGATTGCGCTTCATCGAGCGGAATGGACTGCTCGCCGAACAGCACCTGCTTGAGAAAACGGAAAGAGAATTGCAGCAACTCGACATCATCGGCAAGGATGCGCGTCTTCTCATCTGGGGAGAGGGTAAACAGTTTGCCGAAGGCGTCGCTCTCGACAAAAACGCGGAAGGTATCGATATCGTAGCAGGACATGAAAAATAGCTGACGGCTCTTCAGCGAAGGGGCGCCAATCGCCGGGCCGGAGGACTTTTTCTTCAACACCAATTGGCGCCAGCCACGCGCGAGTTCGTCGTATTCCGTAAGCCCCTGCTCCTGGCGGTAATCGGCAATGGTGATCGGGCGATTGACTTCGTGCCCCTTGCAGTGGTCTTCCTTCACCAAGGCATATGAATTGCGGTCGACGTATTCGTCCTGCATGCGCATCGAAAGCAGCGCGACCGGGTAATAGCGACAGGCGGTCGGGCGGTCGGCATACACACCGCAACCCTCGGGCTGCATGAAGCGACAGGCGGTGCCGTCTTCGATCGACCGCAGCTTCACGCCGGCGATGCCGTCTTTCTCGAATTCGTAGGGAACCGTATAGTCCTGCAGAAATTTCGTCGAAGTGATCCCGAGGTGTTGCTTGAGCCGCACGATGTCGTAGGGCGTCAACGAAATGTCGATGTTGGCGCAACAGGCGTTCCAGCAGCTAATACCTTTGTGGCAGGAAAACTGGATGACGTGCTCGGGCTCCAGCATCGTGGGGACGACCGGACTTTGCGGGAAGGGGATTTCTGGCTTGGACATAAAAACCTCTTTGGGACTGGGGTTGGAGCAATTACAAATAGAACAGGCCGGGAGCCTTGCGGCTTCCGGCCTGCGTCCTACACAGGTACGACTACTTAGTGCGGCGCAGCAGCCTTGAACAGCTTCGACTTATCGATCAGATCGATGTGGGCGCGCTTGAAGCAGGTCCACTTCTTGGACTTCTTGTCGTAAATCGAGTTAACAAAACACTTCCAGTTCTTCTCATCGACGAAGTTCTTGTCGGTGCGATAGTAGAAGCCGGGGTAACGGCTTTCTTCACGGAACTGGATATGCTTCATGTGGGCTTCGGCCGTCAGGATGCGATGGTAGTTTTCCCAAGCGCGCAGCAGTTCGTGCAGGTCTTTCGCACGCATCTTCTGGGCGTCTTCTTTCAGCATCTCGAGCTTCTCTTCGGCCACGGCAAGCATCTTGTCGTTGGTCGTGTAGTAAGTCGCAACACCGGCAACATACTCGTCCATGATTTTCTGCAAACGCATTTGCAGCATCTTGGGCGTGATGTAGTTGGGGTTGACGTCGATGGCGGTTGAGTAGTCCTTGAACTCAAGGAAGGTACGCACTGGCTTCCAGATCGCGGAGGCGATTTCTTCGGCGGTCTCGTCAAGCTCTGGTTTGAAGTCGGCATTGTCAAGGCAGTACTTGACCATCGCCTTGGCGGCCAGGCGGCCTTCGGCATGCGAACCGGAGGAGAACTTGTGGCCGGATGCGCCCACGCCGTCGCCGGCGGTGAACAGACCCTTGACGGTGGTCATGGAGCGATAGCCCCAGTTCCAGCCTGCGGGCAGGTGTGCGGGCACGCCAGCCTCGGTCTCAGTGGTCGGTGCGCCGAGGTCAGTCGGGCCGGACACCCAGATACCGCAGCAGCCGGAGTGCGAACCAAGCAAGTAGGGCTCGGTCGGCATCAGCTCGGACATCTTCTTCTCGGGCTCGATGTTCTCGCCAACCCAAACGCCGCACTGACCGATACACATGTCAAGGAAGTCTTCCCAGGCTTCGGCTTCGAGGTGCTTCACTTCCTTGGGCGACAGGGTCTCGCGCAGTTTGGCCAGCGCGGTGACGGTGTCCATCCAGATCGGGCCGCGACCTTCCTTCATCTCTTTGAGCATCAGGTGGTTGCGCAGGCAGGAAGCGGGAACGGCGGCCTGCCCGTAGGGCGGGTAGTCGTTCAGCATGTCCTTGTTCTTGGTCATGTAGTCTTCGCCGTAGGCGTTGGCGGCACGGGCCTTGAACAACAGGAACCAGGCGCCGACCGGGCCGTAACCGTCCTTGAAGCGGGCGGGCACGAAGCGGTTTTCCATCAGCGTCAGTTCGGCGCCGGCTTCGGCAGCCATCGCGTAGGTCGAACCGGCGTTCCACACCGGGTACCAGGCGCGGCCAGAAGCCTCGCCCACGGAACGCGGACGGAAAATGTTCACACAACCGCCGGCCGCCAGCATGATGGCCTTGGCTTTGTAGATGTAGATCTTGTTCTCGCGCACGGAGAAACCAGCGGCGCCGGCGATGCGGGAGGGATCGTTCTTGTCGTTGATCAGATGAACGATGAATACGCGCTCTTCGATGCGAGCCAGGCCGAGGGCCTTTTTGGCGGCTTCAGCAACGATCCACTTGTAGGATTCGCCGTTGATCATGATCTGCCACTTGCCCGAACGAACCGGCAGACCGCCGTCCTTCAGCAGGGGCAGGCCTTCCTTGATGGCGTCGGCGCCGTCGTGACGAACACCGGCGGCGTCGGTTTTCCAGATGGGCAGGCCCCACTCTTCGAACAGATGCACGGAGTCATCGACGTTACGACCGCAGTCGTAGGTCAGGTCGTCACGGGTGATACCCATCAGGTCGTTGGAGACCATGCGGGCGTAGTCGGCGGGATCCTGCTTGTCGCCAATGTAGGTGTTGATCGCGGACAGACCCATCGCCACGGCGCCGGAGCGGTCCAGAGCGGCCTTGTCGACCAGCTTGATCTTGAGGTCTTTGCCGGTCTCGTTCTTGAGAGCCTCGGCCCAGCGCATGATTTCGTATGCCGTACCGCAGCAGGCCATGCCGCCGCCGATCAGCAGAACGTCCAGCTCTTCCTGGACGACTTCCGGTTTGTCAAATGTACCAGCCATTTTTTATTCCTCGATTCGTTAGATTACTTGCGGATCAGTTCGGCGGGGTTACCAGCGCGATAGCCACCCATGACTTCCTTGGTGAACACGCCGGGGAGGTCCAGATCGGCCACCTTGGGCATCGGCTTGCCGCCGAACGGGTCGATCGAACCCTCGGGGGTGGTGCGGATCGGGAACTTGAAGCGCTTCACCACGCCATTGCGGAACTTGATGGTCCACATGATGGAGTCGGAACCGCGCATCGGCTGGACGGAGCCGCCCAGCGGCACGACGTCAGCGTAGTGGCGGCACTCGATAGCGCCCTGCGGGCAGATCTTGACGCAGGAATAGCACTCCCAGCACTGCTCCGGCTCCTGGTTGAAGGCCTTCATTGCATGGCCGGTTTCGGATCCATCTTTGTCAAGCTTCATCAGATCGTGCGGGCAGATGTACATGCAGGCGGTCTTGTCCTGACCCTTGCAGCCGTCGCACTTCTCGGTACGAACAAATGTTGGCATTACCTCTTCTCCTTGCTAGCTAACAATCCGCTGCTATTTAAGTACAGCGGTCCATTTAGAACCGAACCTCACCTTGGCCGGGGCGTATCGCGAATCCGCTTCCGGCGGGAACGGAACTCCAAATCCAAAAAACCGGCTCACCAAAAGCGAACCGGTTCCCACGAAATCATGCAGCCGAATGGCCTTTCATCTCGATCTTGACGTTCTGTTCCGCGCTCAAGCTAGCGTAGTACTTCTGCAGCACTTTTGCCACCTCGGGACGGCTGAATTCAACCGGCAGTTCCTGGCCTTCGGAGAGCATCGAACGAACCTTGGTGCCAGACAACAGAATGCGGTCGTCCTTGGTGTGCGCACAGGTGCGCTGCGAGGCCATACCACCGCACTTCTTGCACCAGAACGTCCAGTCGATATTCATGTTCTTGGTTTCCAGCGAGCCGGCAGGAATCTCGTCGAAAATCTTTTGCGCATCGAACGGGCCGTAGTAGTCGCCGACACCAGCGTGGTCACGGCCGACGATCAGGTGCGAGCAGCCGTAGTTCTGGCGGAACAGGGCGTGCAGCAGGGCTTCGCGCGGACCGGCATAACGCATATCAAGCGGGTAGCCCGCCTGGATCACGGTATTCGGCGCGAAATAGTTCTTGACCAGCACGTCGATCGCCTCGGAGCGTACTTCCGCGGGAATATCACCCGGCTTCAGGGCGCCCAGCAGCGAATGCACCAGCACGCCGTCCATGGTTTCGATGGCGATTTTTGCCAGATACTCGTGGGAGCGGTGCATCGGGTTGCGCGTCTGGAAGGCAGCGACGCGCTTCCAGCCCATCTGTTCGAATTTGGCGCGGGTTTCGGCAGGCGTCATGAACTGCTCGCCGTACTCTTCCTTGAAGGTACCCGTGGACAGAACCTTGATCGAACCGGCCAGGTTGTATTTGCCCTGAGCCATGACCATCTTGACGCCGGGGTGCTCCATGTCGGTCGTCTTGTAGACCTGCATGCACTCGTGGGCCTTGTCGATCGTGTATTTCTCGGTGACCTTCATGGTCGCCAGGGTGATGCCGGTTTCGCCATCGACCAAAGCAATATCGCTACCGGCTTTGACTGCTTCGTCGTCGGTCGACAACGTGACAGGAATCGGCCAGAACAAACCGTTTGCCATCTTCATGCCGTCGCAGACACCTTCCCAGTCGGCACGTGTCATGAAGCCGTCGAGCGGGGTAAATCCGCCGATGCCCATCATGATGATATCGCCCGATTCGCGCGAACTGACCTTGAATTGCGGCAATGCCTTGGCACGCGCCGTTTCGTCTTTTTGAGCCTGACCTTCAAGCAGCAGGGGCTTGAGACTGCCACCCCCATGCGGATTAACCAACGCCATGTGACCTCCCGGTAACTTGTGTGTTTATGGTTGCGCTAGCCGCTCTATTGGCCAACCGAACTCTCGGCACAGACAACGCGGCATTTCAAGCGAGGTCGCAGACTAACACCTCCGTCAGGGAGGATTAATCCTAATTTTTGATTAGAGAATAAGCCACCCATATTTAGGATAAGGCCCGCCGGATCAGTGAGTTTGATCTAGATCAATGTCCATCAGAATTCCCTTTGACGCCGGTCACGGCGCAGCTCTTCGAGTCTGCGTTGCTTAAGCTCACGCAGGCGCGCATCTACCTGAGACAATGCATAAAAATCGCCGTCATCGGCCTTGCGTGCCAATTCCAGCTGTTCAATGGCCGGGATCAACAACCCGTCTACCAGATAGGCTTCCGCTTGGGCGCGGTGTTGCTGCAGGCGCTTGCCAAGCGCGGCAAAGGTTTTTGCTTGCAGGGCATGCAGGCGTGAATCCCTTGGCGCGAGTTGCAGTTCCTTTTGCGTCAATGCCAGTGCTGCTGACGCTTCTCCGCCGCCAATCTGCGCTTCGATCAGGGCATACACCAACGCCCGCGCATGCGGGTAACGTTGCACTGCAGCGCGCAGTGTCTGCAAGGCGCTGGCGCTATCCCTGCGTTTGAGTTGGAGCTGCGCCGTCAGGCTTTCGAGCAACGGCGATTCGAGCTTAAGCCGGCGCAAGGCTGCCACTTCACGTTCGGCCTCGGCAACTTTATTGTCTCGCAACAGGGCATGAGCGTAGCCGAAGCGAACATCAGACTCGCGTGAATACTTTCCAGACTTCAGCTGGGTAGTGAAGTCGGCCACAGCTTCGCCAGGCGTGCCATTCTGCGCCTGCAACTTGGCGCGCACCAGGCCGAACTCGACACTGTCGGGCACCTGCCGATACGGCCGCTGGGCAATGCGGTTCTCCATATCGGAGATGCGCTCGGTGGTCAGCGGGTGCGTGCGTAAATACCCCGGGGCATTGTTTTCATAGAGCCGGCCAAACTGCAGCATGCGCTCGAAGAATGTCGCCATGCCGCGCGTGTCGTAACCCGCCTGGTCGAGCATATTCAAGCCGAGCCGATCAGCCTCGCGCTCGAAGTCGCGCGAAAAATTCAATTGCTGCTGAATACCTGCCGCCTGACCGGAAAGCGCCGCACCGATCGCCACGTCAGGATTGCTGCGCGCCGCCAGTATCGCCACGGCCATCGACAGCAAGGCCGCAAGTTGGGCTTGACTCTGCTTGCCGAACAGCCGCGCCAGATGACTTTGCGTGACATGGGAGATTTCATGCGCCAGCACGGCCGCCAATTCGGACTCGGCGCGCGCCGCCAGAATCAATCCGGTATGCACGCCAATGTATCCACCCGGCAGGGCGAAGGCATTCAGCATCGAATCCTTGATGACAAAAAACTCGAAGGACGGACGAGTGCCCTCGGCATGGCTGGCCAACCGTTGCCCCAACCTGCTGACGTAGCCCGCAACCTCGGGGTCGTCGAGATAGGCCGGATCACGACGGATCTCCTGCATGATCTGCTCGCCCAGCCGCCGCTCGGCCTGTGGCGATAACGCGGCGCGATCGGATTCGCCCAGATCCGGCAGACCATCCGCCCGCACCAGGACACCCGGCAACAGGAGAAACCCCGCCAAAATCAGCCACAGAAATGATTTCATGCGGCTATGATACCGGCTCCGCAATTCAGTTCCGCCGGACGCTTACAAGATGTCACAGAATTCGCATAGGAAACACGCCGGGCCGCCCCAAGAGTTTCTTGGCCCCCTGGGGGGAGAACTCCGCGATGCGGAGTTTGCGGGGGGGGCTCAATTGACTCATTTCGATCCCGCTGGTCAGGCCCACATGGTCGATGTCGGCGCCAAGGCCGAGACTGCCCGCCTCGCCCGCGCTAGTGGCCGCATCCGCATGCAATCCGCCACCTTCGCCCTGATCGAATCCGGCTCGGCAAAAAAAGGCGATGTGCTCGGCATCGCGCGCATCGCCGCCATCCAGGCCGCCAAGCGCACTGCTGACCTGATTCCGCTCTGCCACCCGATCCCGCTTACCCGCGTGGCCGTCGAGTTCGCACTCGACGCCACAAACGCCAGCGTCACCTGCACGACCACAGCCGAAACCTTCGGTCGCACCGGCGTCGAGATGGAAGCGCTGACCGCCGCCAGCGCGGCGCTGCTCACCATTTACGACATGTGCAAGGCCGTTGATCGCGGCATGGTGATCGAGGAAATCCGCCTGCTGGAGAAGTCCGGCGGCAAGTCGGGACACTGGCTGGCCGAACTACCTTAAGACGCCGTCCCGCCGGCGCCGACTTTCGCCTGGCCTCTTGCCGCCGCCACGTCGCTTGCGACACCCTGCGCGAGATGCACCCAATCCACAATCTCGCCACTCGGATGATAGCCAGGCACCAATTGTTCGAGCATGCCCCGCATCACGGGCACATCATTCACGTCCAGTGCAACGCGTAGCGCCGCGAGCTTTTCTTCCAGCTCGGCCCACGGCAAGCATTCGTCGCGTGCCTTCATGATGCGCGGATGGGAAGTCGGCTCCGGGTTGTCGCCAATCAGCAGTTCTTCGTAAAGCTTTTCACCGGGTCGCAAGCCGATGATCCGGATTTCAATATCGCCCTCCGGGTAATCCGCATCCTGCACCGCCAGGCCGGAGAGTTCGATCATGCGCCGCGCCAGATTGATGATTTTGACCGGCTCACCCATATCGAGGACGAATACATCGCCTCCTTTGCCCATCGCTCCGGCCTGGATCACCAGTTGCGCCGCCTCGGGAATGGTCATGAAATAGCGGGTGATCTCGGGGTGAGTCAACGTGATGGGTCCGCCATCCTTGATCTGCTGCCGGAACTTCGGCACCACCGAGCCGGAAGAACCCAGCACATTGCCGAAGCGCACCATCGAAAAGCGCGTCCCATCATGCTGTCCGGCTGCATTGGCACTGAGCGCCTGCAGCACCAGCTCGGCCAGCCGCTTGCTCGCACCCATGACATTGGTCGGCCGCACCGCCTTGTCGGTGCTGATCAGCACAAAATTTGCCACGCCCTGTTGCTGCGCCACCCGGGCCACGGTCAGCGTACCGAACACATTGTTAATGATGCCCTCGGCCGGGTTGTGCTCGACCAGCGGCACATGCTTGTAGGCGGCGGCGTGATAGACGGTATGCGGGTGCCAGGCTGCCATGATTTCGCGCATGCGCGCAGCATCGCGCACCGAGGCCAGCAAAGGCACCAGCCGTGATTCATCTGCCGCCATCGCCGGCAACAACTCTTGATGCAATGCATACAGGGCGAATTCGCTCTGCTCGACCAGCAACAAGGATGCCGGGCCGAGCTTGATGATCTGACGACACAGTTCGCTGCCGATCGAACCGCCGGCTCCGGTCACCAGCACGACCTTGCCGCAAATATCCTGGCCCAGCAGGACCGGGTCAGGCGGCACGGGCACCCGTCCCAGCAAATCATCGAGCTCCAGTTCGTGCAAATCCGTGGTGCTCACCCGGCCGTGCGCCAGATCCGTCACACTCGGCAGGGTGCGCACGGACACATGGGCCGGCAGTATCTGCTTCAATATCTCATTGCGGCGCCGTCGCCCGGCCGAAGGGATAGCCAGCAACACATCCCTGATCCCCAGCGACTCGACCAGGGCAGATAGATCATCCGGCTTGTAGATGGTCAGGCCATTCAAGGAATTGCCCTGCAAACGCGCGTCATCGTCGAGAAAACCCACCACCCGCATTTCCTGGCTGTTGGCGAGCGCCGCAGCCAATTGGCTGCCCGCATTGCCGGCGCCGTAAATCAGGGCCTTGGGCAAGTCGCTGCGTTTGAGATAACTCTGATAAAGCCCGCCCAGCCAATAACGGGCAAACGCACGCGAAGCACCCACCGCCAGCAGCAGCAGCAACGGCTGGATCAGGCCGACCGTGCGCGGCACACCCGGCACGCCCACAGCAGTAAATACTGCGGCGTACAACAGGCCGTAAATCACGATTGCCCGCGTCACCGCCATCAAGGCTTGCCAGCCGGCATAACGGAAGATCGCTCGATACAGGCCGGAGACAATGAAAGCCGGCAAGGCAAGCACCAAGGCGCCTGCCACGGCCAGTTCGGCAGACCAGACAGGATCTCCGGACAGCGCCACCCACTCCCCCAGGCGCAAATAAAAAGCCAGCCAGACCGTGAGCACGCATAAGCTTGCATCGACGCTCAATGCCAGCAGGCGCTTCATCACCCGCGGCAGTGCCAGCATCGGCACGGCAACTTTAGGAAAGGACATTGTTCCGCCCCAGCGCATCAATTTTTTGCATCAATCCTCCCAACACCAGAAGCCAGATGGCCAGCCCGGCAGCCTGCGCCTCGGGCGGCCAGGTCAGCATCCAACATCCACTCAGCGAGATGCCGGCCATCAAAGCATATTCATGCAGCGCCAGCTTGCGATGGCTCCAACCCGAGCACACCAGCCGCTGATAATAATGCTCGCGATGCGCCTGCCAGATTTTTTCGCGGCACCAGGCTCGCCGTAGCAAGGTCACCGTGGCATCGACGATGAAGGGCGCAAACACGAGAACCGGAAACCACAGCGGCCAGACCTCGCGCTGAATGCCCAGCAGACCAAGCGAGGCGGCCAGAAAGCCCAAGGGAATCGAGCCGACATCGCCCATGAAAATACGCGCAGGGTCGAAATTGAACAACAAGAATCCCGCCGCTGCTGCTGCGATGCACGCTGACCAAATTGCCAGCGGCATGGCGCCGGCCATACCAGCCGCCACCGCATACGCCCCAAAACCGAACAGCGCCATGCCCCCCGCGAGGCCATTCGCACCATCCATGAAATTGTAGAGATTGGTCATCCACACGATGAAGAACAGCGCCAGCACCAAATACCATACAGCCACATCGGGGACCACAGTCGCCACAACCAGGCCGGCGGCCACAAAGTGGCACGCGAAGCGCACCGCCACCGGCAGGGAACGCCGGTCATCCCACCACGACACCAGCGTCAGCAACAACAACCCCGCTACGAACGTGAAGGCCGGGGTCACTGCCACGAAACCAACCATCACACCTGCCATGACGCCCACCCCGCCGCTGCGTGGCACCGGTGTCGCATGCAAGGAACGCTGATTGGGCAGGTCGAGCGGTCCGGCAGCGCCCCAGCGCAGCATGAGAGCAATTGTGAGGCTAGTAACCAGCGCCGACAGGATCGGATAGAACAGCAAGCTCACCGCAGCATCTCCCTGACGCCTTCAGCCAAACCAATCTTCGCCCGCCAGCCCAATTCCCCCTGTATCCGCGCCGGGGAATAGCAAGCCGAATCGAGCAAACGGGATACGACCTCGGAACTCAGGGGCAAAGGGCGGCGCAGCAGCATCCCAAGCGCATCGCCAACCTTGCCCCCACCGCGCAGCAAACCCACCGGCACGCTCCAGCGCAAAGTCGGCGTGACCGAAGGAAATCCCCATTTCGGGACTGGCGAGATGGCGTCACGCGTATTGACGTATATGGCATCGTATATCTGCCGTCCAGAATAAGCTTGCGGATCAGCCACGATATAGGTCCTGCCGTTTGCCGCCGGCGCATCAGCCACTAAACGCATGGCGGCCACCACGTCACTCACATGCACCAGCGAACGCCGGTTGCCCGTCTCGGGCAAGGGCGGAAACCAGCCGGTGCGAATGCCGCGCGCCATGCGTTCCAGATTGCCCCGCCCGCCACGGCCATAAACCATTGCCAGCCGCAGATTGACCACATGCATGCCAATTTTCGCGCCCGCTTCTAGCACCGCATCTTCCGCCGCCCGCTTGGCGCGACCGTAAGGCGTGGCCGGCTCGCCCGGCCAATCCTCATCGACACACTCGTCGCCCGGCTCGGCCATCGCCTTGACACTGGAAAGAAACACGAAACACCGCACCCCCGCCGCGCCGGCGGCAGCCAGCAGATTGCGCGTGCCTTCGAAATTGATGCGCCAATGGGCATCGGGATCGGACGAAGCAAACGCATGCGCGTAACCGGCGCAGTGGAAGATGGTGTCGACGCCTGCGCAGGCTTCCATAAGCGATGCGGAATCGAGAAGATCGCCGACGACGCTATCAGGATTGTTGCTGGCAGTTCGCGCCAGCGCGCGGTCGCCGGGGCGAAGCAATCGCCGACCGATAAACCCACGTGCACCCGCCACCAATGTTTTCCCGGAAGAATTGGCTTCGTTTCGAAATTTCATAATTTTCCGGTTGCTCGATGGCTTCGCACGGTCTGATCAGTTTTCAGCCAACACCGCAAGAAATTCCTCAGCGGTCATGATCGGGCAGTCAAACTCACCCTTCAGGCTCAAAATATTCCGGTCACCACTCACAAGAAAATCCGCATTCCCTGCAATGGCAAGTTGCAGGAAAGGGATATCAAAGGCATCCCGACAGGCCGGGATCTTGGGCAGTTTGTCGGGAATGGCGACCGTAGTGCAGTAAGGAAGGTAATCAGCCAACAGTTCCTGCTGATCAGCGGCTGACAAGCCAAACTTTGGATAGGCCAGCACTCGCAACAGATCTTCGGTCATTAGCTTTGACACCAGGGGGTGGAAAACCACGCTTTGCCAGGCTCGGCGCAGCGAAACAAGTTTGCCGTTGGCAAAGATGAGCGCAGACAGAACGACATTGGTATCCAGAACCACCTGGGGCGGAATCTTCATGCCTCCGCCGGGTCGCCCCAAGGAGACAACGCCCCCCGTGGGGGGCAGCGAGCCGGGTTTGCGAGCGTGGGGGGCATTATTTCGTGACGCCATCTGCGGACCGTCTAACCCAGGCCACGGCATCCACAATATCTTGCTCCGTCAGAGACAACTCGGCCAGTTTGGCGCGCACAGCATCGGCGCGCTGAATGCGCACGGGCGTTAAAACAATCTGGCCATCCCTGGTTTCCACATCGAAGTACTCTACCGGGCCAATCGCATTGGTCACCGACTTGGGTAGCGTCAGCTGATTCTTCGCAGTGATTTTCGCAAGCATCTGAAACCTCGTATTTGCGAATGTAAGGATTCCTTACAATAGCATCAGCTTAAAACCAACTCAAGGGCATTTCGCGGGCAGCACGCCACCGCCACCGGTATTCCCCAGAAAGTCGGCGCTAGCAGGACGGCGCTAATTGCATCGAAGATCATGGTCAGCCACGCAACGTCAAGAGGCGCAGGCCTGGCAATCCGACAAAGTCTGCAGCATTGATGGTCAGCACTGCATACCCGTTCTCGATGGCCTGTGCGGCAATCCACAAGTCGTTGTAGCGCGGCCGGGGTGAGCGTCCCGCCTGTTTGACAGCAGCGGCCAGCACCCCGAAGGCAGCCGCCGTGTGGCGGGTGACGACCAAGGTCGGGCGGCTTTCGATTTGCCGCAGGCTGGCGGCGCGTGCAGCGCGCTCCGTCGGGTCGGAACAGGATTCGACACCAAAGGCCAACTCGCCAAGCGAGATCACCGAGGTGAAAACGGGTTCCTCGCCAGCCGAATCGATGACCGCCTGATGATGGATCTGGCCGGATGCGAGTCCTACCCAAATGCAGCTATCGAAGATTATGCCCATGGATCACGCAGCGTCTCGTCAAAGTCACCACGGCTGTCCTTCTGCC
Source organism: Rhodocyclaceae bacterium (assembly GCA_013791905.1). GTDB lineage: Bacteria > Pseudomonadota > Gammaproteobacteria > Burkholderiales > Rhodocyclaceae > Sulfuricystis. The sequence continues at coordinate 356,497 of VMSX01000011.1, forward strand.
AAGCAGCGGCTTGCCGTGGCGTCAGCATGGGGCGCAGCCCCGCCAGCGCCTGGGCTGCGGTCATGGTGACTTCGGATGGCATGATCTTGGCGATCATGATGTGGTTGCGCTCGATAGCCACCGTTTCGCCCTGCCTGGTCACCGTATCCAGAATCTGGCGGGTATGTCGCGCCAGGTCGGTTGCGCTGATCGTCTGCATGTTGTACTCCGTATAATATGTATTGTTACATATTATATGTACTACTCTTGAGAGAGTCCAGCACGAGATAATGGCTGTGGCGGTAACTCTGCCACACCCACAGGGCAAACCTGTTCTGTCCTTCAGCTACATCCCGCGCAGGCTGGAATCCAGCAAGCCGGGTGGCATCTGTAACTACAATTTTCAATGCCGCCACACAACGCGCTTCACATAATCCGTATAGCTCAGAATAATGCGTAGCACTTTGTCAGACACATTCTCGACTACATAGTCCTGAACCGGACGAATCAGGCGATGACTACGTGGCTGGTCAGCGAGAATTTCCAGTGCCTGCGATATTCGTGTGAGCGACAGGCCGGTCATCATGACCGCACCTTCCTCCATCCCCTCAGGCCGCTCATGTGCTTCGCGGATGTTGAGGGCGGGGAAATTCAGGATGTTGGATTCCTCGGTAATCGTCCCACTGTCAGACAAAACTGCACGTGCATGTCGTTGCAGTTGCAGATAGTCCGGCAAGCCCAATGGTTTCATAAGTTCGACCAGCGGACCGAGCTGGGCGCCACTCGACATCAACCGATTGCGGGTTCGCGGATGCGTGGACATGATGATGCGGAAACCATACTGATCGGCCAGGCCATTCAGGGTCTGAACCAGTTGATCCAGGTGCTGATCAGAGTCCACATTCTCTTCGCGGTGGCAACTCACCAGAAAATAACGCTCCGGCTCCAGGCCCAAGCGAGTCAGAACGTCAGACGCATCGACCAGCGGCAAATAGTGATGAATCACCTCGTACATCGGACTGCCAGTTTTAATAATGCGATCAGGAAATAATCCTTCTCGCAGCAGGTATTCGCGAGCGATATCGCTGTACGGCATATTGATATCAGCCAGATGATCGACCACCTTACGGTTGCTCTCTTCCGGAACGCGTTGATCAAAGCAGCGATTCCCGGCTTCCATGTGAAAAATTGGAATCTTGCGCCGTTTGGCCGCGATCACGGCCAAACAGGAATTGGTGTCGCCCAGCACCAGCAGAACATCCGGTTTTTCGTTTTCTAGCAGCGGATCAACTCGCGCCAGAATATTGCCGATCGTTTCGGCCACACTGCTTCCCACTGCCTCGAGAAAATGATCCGGACGGCGCAGCTTCAGTTCGTCGAAAAATATCTCGTTCAGCTCGTAATCGTAGTTTTGTCCCGTATGAACGAGAACATGGTCGGTGTATTGATCAAGCTTCGCCAGCACGCGCGAAAGACGAATGATCTCCGGCCGCGTACCGACTACCGTCATGACTTTCAGTTTTTTCATCATGGCACGTCCACCAGTTCGGGAAAGGTATCCGGGTCTCCCGGATCGAAGATCTCGTTCGCCCAAAACAGCGTCACCAGTTCAGACTGCCCGGTATTGCTGATGTGATGGGTGTGGAAAGTCGGGATATCCACGTAACAAGGCGTCTCGCCACGAACCTTAAAACTGGTCACCTCATCGCTGAACAATTTGCGTAGGCGAATGTCCGCTTCGCCGCTTGCCACCAAAAAGCGTTCGACCTTGCGAGTATGGAAATGGTTGCCACGGGTGATCCCTGGATGGGTGGTGGACATGAACACCTGGCCGCCACTGTTGCTTTTGACCACCTCGAACAGGCTGCCGCGTGCATCGCTGTGCAGGGTGAGTGCAACAGGATAATAGCCAGGAAACAGATAGGAGCGTAGTGTGTTGAACAGGCGCACATCCAGCACGGATTCGAGCGGAGGCATCACCATCGCCTGGTAGCGGTCACGCATTACGGTCAGGTGCCGTAACAGTTCGCTGACCTTCATGCCGACGCCAGCCATACGGATATCGCCGCGCTGGTTTTCCTGGATTGCTTTCCAGCACTGCGCCACCACGTCCTGCGCGTGCAATAGCTCAAGATCGCCATCCGTAATGATCTGCGGCGCTTCTTGACGCGCCAGCTGATGGCAGAACGTAGACACGACGGAATTGTAGAAAGGCTTGCCGAATTCGCCGAAAACATGCGGGAGGATAAGATTGGTAAAGCCAGCGCCACTCCGTTCCGCCCAGCGGTGAAAAGTATTGGCCGCAGCCCGCTTGCCTCGTCCATAGGCAGTATCCTGATCCTCGTGCGTGGAATTGGCATACACCACAAAAGGACGAGCACCTGTCTGCTCGCAGGCCGCAACCAGATCGTGGGCCAGCGCTCTATTGGTCGCCTCGACCTGTGCGTCGTTGCCGCGATTCATTCCGGCCAGATGAATGATCGCATCCAGCCCGTTTACAAACTCACTCAGCAAACCAGGCTGCTTGAACGTCTCACGATTGGCGAGGCGAATCTCGTGGTCGCCACCGATTGTCTTGAGATAGGCCCGCTGGTGCCAGCCGATCAGCCCCTCAGCCCCGGTAATGCCTATTTTCATGCGCCGCTCTTCATGCATAACCCGCCGCCTGCAACGCTTCCCGCACCTCGGGCAAGGTCAGCATCAGGGTTTCAACCGCCGCCACATCTAACTGCTCGGTATTGTGCGAGGTGTAGTCTTCGAGGGAGGACTCGTTCGTGTCGCCTTCGGTGAAATACTTGCTGTAATTCAGGTCCCGGTCATCCATCGGCACCCGGTAATAGTCTCCCATGTCCTCCGCTTTGGCGAGCTCCTCGCGGGTAGCCAGTGTTTCGTAGATCTTTTCGCCGTGGCGCATACCAATGACCTGTATCGGCACATCAGAGTGAAACAGATTCTTCAGCGCCTGCGCCAGATCGGCGACCGTGCATGCTGGCGCCTTACGCACGAAAAGGTCACCTTGCTGGCCGTGGTTGAAAGCAAATGCCACCAGTTCTATGGCCAGTGGCAGCGGCAAAAGAAATCGTGTCATCACCGGCACCGTCACTGTCAAAGGCTTCCCCTCGCGCATTTGCTTGACGAACAGTGGAATGACCGACCCGCGCGAAGCCATCACGTTTCCATATCGCACACTGGACAACAACGTTCCCCCTTTGAGACGGGCACGCGCCGCCGCCTGGGTAACCTTTTCCATCAGCGCCTTGGTCATGCCCATAGCGTTGACTGGATAAACCGCCTTGTCGGTAGACAAACAAACCAGCCGCTGCACGCCATGTGCCATGGCCGACTCGATCACGTTGTGGCTGCCGGTCACATTGGTCAACACTGCCTGCATGGGAAAAAACTCGCAAGAAGGCACCTGCTTGAGTGCCGCCGCATGGAAGACGTAGTCAACCGACCGCATGGCATTGTCCACACTATCGCGATCACGCACATCGCCAATGTAGAACTTGATTTTTGGGTCGGCCAAAGCCACCCGCATGAGCTCCTGTTTCAACTCATCGCGCGAGAAAATACGAACTTCACGGCAGTCGCGAGATTTCAGATAGTCGAGAAACTCATGGCCGAAAGAACCGGTTCCCCCGGTAATCAGCACGGTGCTATTGGCGAATGGATTGTGATCTGTCATTTTGAATGCTTGCTTTCCTGTATGGCGTCTTCCAGCCATGTCTCCAATTGGTCGAACAAACGGGTTCGATCGAAATGTACCTCATAATATTTCCGGCCGTTGAGCCCCATTGCCCTGCGTTCAGTTTCAGGCGTGGCAGCCATGCGCAGAACTTGCGCCGCCAACCCATCAGCATCGCCCGCCGGGCAGGCCAAGCCCGCACCGGCTTCCTCAACGATGTGGGCACCCTCGCCATCAAGCATGGCGAGAACGGGTCTGGCACAAGCAAGATAAGATTGTAGTTTGCCCGGTATGGTCAAAGCGAAGATGTGTTCCCGCTTGAGCGGGAGCAACAGCGCATCGGCTGCCGCATAAAAATGCGGCATCGATTCAAGCGGATGCCGGCCCAGAAAATGCACCTGCGACAGACCACGCCGCTGTACCTCCGCTTTTGCCCACGCCGCCATACGGCCATCGCCCACCAACAACCAATGAATATCGGCCCGATCACGCAAAAGCTCAGCCGCCCTCAGAACGGCCGGTAAGTCCTGCGCCTCCCCCAGGTTACCGGCAAAGAGCACCGTGAAGCCTGCCGGCAACGGTGGCAGCAAGGTGGCATCCGCCTGCTGGAAAGGCTGGAACAGCGATTCGCCCCAGCTAGGGAAGTACAGGATGTTTGCATCTGGCACCCCATGGCGGGCAATTTCCGGCACGAACGCACGTGACTGCACCAAGACACGAGCGCAATTCCGATAAATCCATTTCACCAGACGATCAACGGTCCGCAACACCATGGGGGATTTCACCGCGCCTGCCGCCGTTAACGACTCCGGCCATAAATCGAGCACCCAGAACAACACCGGCGCCTTGAACCGTCGGCCGGCCGCAATGGCCGGAATCCCCACCGTAACCGGTGACACCTCGAATACAAACACAGCATCAAACTTGCCTTGAAGTCTCAGCCAAACACCAACTGCGCCAAAAAAGGCAAATGAAATGTAGTTCAGCGCCAACCTGATGGCCCCGGCTGAACCCCTTGGAACAAGGGGGACACGAACGACTCTCGTACCCTGATAGTTTTCAATGTGGGGACGCGTCCAACCATAACCAGGAAAAAATCGTCCTGATGGGTAATTGGGTTGCCCTGTCAGAACCGTGACCTCGTGGCCGCGTGCGGCCATGTCAGCCACAAGATCATTGATGCGAAAGTTCTCAGGCCAGAAATACTGGGAGACGACCAACAGACGCACTACTGATCCATAACCCGAACAACCTGCAGGAACGCCGCTGGTGACATCGGCAACAACGACGGCTCACCCATGCCCAAGTGACGTTTGACGGCACGTGCAATGGATACTGGAGAGCCAGGATCAAAAGTCTGCACAGGCACAGAAACGTCGCGCACATAGTCAAGTTCCGCAGCAAGTATCGGCAATTTCATGGCGGCGGCTTCCAACAGAGGCAGGCCGAAGGACTCCAAGGTTGATGGGTAGATCAGCGCACCAGACTCCCGGTAAAGCTGATCAACATCCTCTCGTGATCCGGGACCGACATTCTCAATCTGCAAATGATTACTACGCACCTGCAATTCAATCCAACTCACCAAGCACCGATCCTCCTCATGGTCGAGAGTTAGGCTCAATGTCGGATACAGACCTTCCATAGCAAGTATTTTCCAAGCCTCGACAAGATTGCGATGATTTTTATGGGGCTCGCCCGAAGCTACATAAATAAAATCAAATCGCCGCGGCGTCCGCCCGGACTTGCTAAAAGACGCGACTGGAAGAAATGGCAGCACCCGTGCCTGTATGCCAGAGTCCATCGCGAGTTCGCGCGCCATCGTCGGTGTTTGCACAAACACCCGCATCGTATTCTTCAATCTGTAGCCCAGCCAAAATCTCTCTAACTGGAGGCGTAACCTCGTTCGCCAACCAAATACGGTCAAATCACGCTTTCCAAACAAAAAGCGATTTTGAAGAAAAACCTGCACGCAACCAGCATTGCCGAACAGCGGGGGCAAGTTACCAAAACAAAGCACTACGTCCCCAGTCATTGCAAGCCGACTCAAGCGCCACTCGCCAACCAGTCTTCCTACCAAGGTCGGGGGAACACGCATCACCACGGTACTTGATGGCAATGCCGTTTGCAGACTGAGCCTCGCATCGAGAATAGCAATACATGGCAAACCATTTACCGCATCAAGCAGCGGCACGAGTAATGCGCGGCCCCCGCCCTGATGGACGTTCGGCGCATGGATAATAAATGTCATGCAGCGTACCGGGGGCGCCTCCGCCCCATCGGTGATACACCATACCGTAGCCGTGTACCGTCATCTCGATCAAGCAGCACAGGTGAGTCCACTCAGCAGACCAATAATAGTCACGCGGTTTGTCACAAAAGAGCCAAGACGAAAAAGCTTAACATTAGAGAATCCCTGAACAAGTCATTCGACAAACTCAGAATAAACGGCAAATGCTTGATTTCGTTCATGATGAAATTATAAAACCGTACAGAAAACCGACTTGATCAAGAGTACCTTATAACTAAAGGGATTTATTCTCCTGATCGGCTAAATAAATCTTCGCTCCCCAGCCATGAATTTCACAAAATCGCTAATGTTAGACGGATATTGGATATTGGCCTTGTTTAGCATCACATTTAGCACACGCCTTCGAAACGCAAAAATTTTGTGGGTGGCAGAGTAGATAATAAACTTTGCAGCACTAAAAGAATGGTATTTCCGAATTTCTTTACGTCTTCTCAATGTGTTACTGCTGCTGTTGAAAAAGGAAATCCGATCAATGTAGGCCCACATCGCAGTGTAATTGAACTGCTGGTTCTTATAATAGTTCGGAAACAAATCCATCGCGATCAGAGCAGTATCTGCGATCATATTGATAGCAAATGGTGCGGATGGATCAAGAGTCGCATGCATGCGGTAGTCTCCATATTCATCCACAAATTTCTGGAAAACAGCGGCCCCATCTTTCGCTATAAAACTACCGCCGTTTGACTTTGCTGATCGGCCATTCACTGTAATGCTCTCCCCGACATTGATTGCGGTATCAGCGAAAACCGGCAGAGCAAAAGCCATAAACACGTCTGGGTTCGTGGAATGGAAAACCCGACCAGTTTGGTGACGGATAACATCCAGAATCTGTCGTGAGACCGCCGAATGGTACAGGAGTGGCAGCGCTCCATAGCGCCACCCCCCCCAACGAATAGCGAACCGCACCAATCGCCCCAAGTTCATATTGGAAGGTGCCATCTTAGGCACGATATTGGACACGGAAGGTGGAACATCGCCTATTGGCCAAAAATACTCATGTGTCTGCCAATAGTAGATAGGGCTGGGATTATCGGTTATGTAATTGTATAGCCGGTCTATCGCACCAGGCATCACTCCATCATCGTCACCGATAATGATAACGTAGTCGCCCCGTGCTCGGCTTAATGCAAAATCCCAGTTGTCACACATTGACATCCGCCGCCCTGTGTTTATATACACAATTCTATTGTCAGAGAAGCTTTCGACAACCTGTTTTGTGTGATCTTGGCTGAAGTTATCACTCACCACGATCTCGTAGGAATCACAGATTTGATCTAACGCCGTTTCAAGCGTGTACTTAAGCGTATCAGCCCTCTCACGGGTAGGAATAATTAGGGTAATGCGTGGCTGCGTAGAAGAAGATATTGACAGTTCTTTCATCGATTTCAGTATCCAAATTTAGAGTGGGCATGCTTCATAAAGCCTGCCTTGGGATGGTGCCATAAGTCCTACTTCACACCACAACAATATCAACACCACTGCGATTTAGTCCAGCGAAGTTAAGCAGCCATCGACTCGCGGCACGAACAAATGATTTAGCATGGCCATCAGTCTAGCGCCGAGAACGGCATCAGAACCGCACACCGTTACCAAGAATTCCTCACCCCGCGCAGCCGTGTTTACGAAATTATGGACCCCTAAGCTTTCCGAAACGCATCCATTGCGACACTTGGGCGCGCATTTTTTGTCTAATGCTGGGCGCAAACATTCCTGCCATCATTAAAATGGTGCCACTTGCGCCAGCCAGAGTAAGAAGTTGTGCAAATGCCGTCGATTGTCCTGCGGGAATCAATTTATGAACGATCAGGGCGGTAATTGCGGCTGCGCCGAGCGGCTGGATGATATCGTTTTTGTACCAACACCATTTTTCAGCCTGAAGAATTTTGCGGTACATGAAATGAACCCCGATCAGAACATAACCCGTATTCAGGCAGATCCACACCCAGGCTGCACCTTCGGCGCCATAACGCGGGGTCGCCCATAAAATAGCCGGCACGATAACCAGCACCGCGATGATGTTGATCCGTGCGGTGAGACCAGTCCATCCGTGCGCAAGCTGAGCCTGACAGGGTATCCACATCAGCCCGTTAAGTAAGTTCCCCAGTGCCAACAGACTAACAAGCAGGGCAGTACGGCGTGCGAGTTCTGCATCCTGGGTCCAAAGATGGAGTATCTGCTCTGCAAAAACCATCATGACCACCGCCGCACTGCCCATGGTGACCGAAACGAGCTGAGCGCCCTGATGATATGTTGCGATGAGGCCGGGCTGATCGTGCCGGGCATAAAGCTCAGTCAAGCGAGGAAACCAAGCCTGACCAATTGGGTAAATCATCACATAGAGAGCACCGGCAACCGCTGATGCCAGCATGTAATAGCCATATTCCGAAAGATTGAGAAGCTTGGAGAGCACAATTTTGTCCACTTGTATTAGCAGCAGGGACAGGAAGGTGATACCCATCATACCGCCCGCAAAACGCCCAACACCCTGCAACGCTTCCAGTGAGAAACGCCCGGCCTGATCAGCTGTCGGCAAGGCATGGTAGGTGATCCAGCCTAGCGTGAACAAGGTAAGTATAGAAACGATGCCTTGCCAAATGAAAAAAGCCCCGATGGTCGGCGAGACCCAAACAAGAATTGCGACCGCACCGAAACCCCTGAGCGTGGCCATGGCACTGTTGACAACATTGAACAGCACCTGCCGTTGCAGGCCCACAATGCTGCTGCGGTAAATGCCTTCCACAAAGCGCAAAGCAGCGACCACGCCCATCACAGTAAAGGCCTGCGCAACGGTTTCAGCGGACAGGCTTTCGGCCCTCAGCCAATCGCTGGCTAGCCAGCCCGAGGCGGCCCAGATGCCTGCTGCGATGAAAAAGGCCATCCCCAACGCGACCACCTCGATGCTGCGCAACAAATCCCGGATGGATTGCGCAGTATGGGTACCCCCCGTGAACCGCGCCATTTCCCGGCCTAGAGTAGGGGTCATGCCCATATCAAGCAACGAGAGCCACGCCTGCAATACCGCAAACAGGCCGATGAGCCCATATGACTCGATGCCGAGATACTTGATGTACAGCGGGATGAACGCCAGGCTCATCAGAGCAACCCAGCCCTGACCAAGGTAGTTGGCGATGAGATTGCGTTTAAGCATGCCTGTCAGCGCCGGCTTTCGAAAGTCGGCGCTGGCGGGACGGCGCGAACGGACTACGCAGCAAGTTCGTAACGAGGCAGTCGACCGCGATTAACCAAGGTGGGCTTGGCCAGCAGTGAGTTAAATGCAAATGAGCAGCCGCCGCTTCCATTTCGTTGTTGTCAGGATACCCGTTTCAAATATCCATCCGGTGCGACAGTAATCAGCAACTTGTGTTGAATGCTCTTGTCAATTTCGAACTCGGGGTGAGTCTTGAGGTATTCCCAGACAGCAGTCTTTGGGTTGTTTCCCGGCCCCCAGGGACGGTCGGGGAACATTTCGGCGGGCATGTCTTCGACTACGGTATCAAATACCACGCAATAGCTGCCGATGGAGGTCAGAGACGCATATGCCTGCAACTCGGCCAGGACGTGCTCGTGCGTATGGTTACTATCGAGGCAGACAAGGATGCGTTGGTAACCCGCAGCAACCTGCTTGACCTGTTCGATGATATCTGGCGCGATACTGGAACCCTGGATCATCTGGATGCGCGAAGCCATCGGATGGGCCTCGATGGCGGTGCGGTTGTGGGCGCGGATGTCGATGTCGATGCCCAACACCTTGCGCCTGGATTCTTTGGGGCTGATGCTGACACCGCCGTCGATCGCTTCGGTCATGTCCAACAAGGCAAGCATGGCGGCGCTGAAGATCAGCGAACCACCATGGGCGATGCCGGTTTCGATGATGAGGTCGGGCTTGATTTGCCAGATAAGTTCCTGCATGGCAACCATATCCTGGGGGTACTGGATGATTGGTCGCCCCATCCAGGAGAAATTGTAAGAGTACTTTGGTTGGGTACTGGCACGCATAAACTCAGCCGCAGCGCGCATAATTTCCGAGTCCGGATAAGAGGAAACCCTAGACTGGCATTCTTCTAGAAATTCAATGTGTTTGCTTGTCATGTTGCTTTACCAATAAATGTTGAAAGTTTTCTTGAATCACCCCAAAACGCCATAGGCTCGTAATCAGGATAGGGATAGTGGCCGAGATTGAGCGCGATTGACCAACCTTTTTCCTTGATCCAGCCCTCTACGAGTTTTCGCACGGAAATGGGGACGCCAGAGCAGACGTTTACCGCGCCTATATCTTTTGTTGCCAAGGCCAACGAAACAAGGTGCCTGGCGACCTGTGTAACAGGCAGATAGTCACGCAACTGCTCTCCGCCAGACATATTGAAAACCGGATCACCCCGTACAGCGGCCTGTCTGAGTTGTGGCAGCAACGAGCTTTCAGCCTGCCCCTCTCCATAGAGATAAAAAAGACGCGTCCAAGTCAGCTGGAATGGGTGGGTCGATTTCAGATACTCGAGTTGGCATCGAAGCGCATCTTTTGCGAATCCATAGGGATTGCTGGGGCGCGGCACGACACACTCACTCAAAGGACCGGATTGCATGCCATATTCAAAACATGTCCCTGCAACGACAAGTTTCTGCAAACCGGACTCGATCAGATTCTTGAGGAATTGATATTGCGCTGGAAGTTCGTGCTCGAAGTGGTGCAGAGACTTGTAGTTAGGTAAACCGGACCACGCCAAATGGATGAGCACATCCGGCCGCCCCATCAAATCGAAAGCATTGGCTGGCGCATCATGCAGATCCAGTTGGACAACCCTGCTGCTGGAATGCCCCATTGACTTTGCCGTAGCCGGCCTGACAAGTGCGATGGCTTCGACTGACCTTGCCTCCAACTCAGCAAGAACATGCCGCCCAATAAAACCCGTTGCCCCAGTAACTGCGACTTTCATGGCGTAATTCGCAGCTCCGGAACGGCCGTTACAAAACGCCCACCCCAAGCGCTGATGTATTCGAGTTGCTGCATCACTTCCGTCTTCAGATTCCACGGCAGGATGACCACGTAGTCTGGCTTGGCAGCCTGTAGCTGTTCTTCATTCACGATAGGAATGCGACTGCCCGGCATGTACTTGCCCTGCTTGGCCGGGTTGCGGTCCACCACGAATGAAATCAGGTCGGGGCGGATGCCGGCGTAGTTCATCAGGGTGTTGCCTTTTGCCGCCGCACCATAGGCGGCCACGGTTTTGCCCTGGCGCCTGGCTTCCAGCAAGAAGACTAGAAAGTCATTCTTGACCTGATCGGTCTTGCCCTGGAAGCCGGTGTAATAGTCAGCGCTGAGCATGCCTGCCCGCGCTTCGCGCTGGAGCAATTCATCTACTCGAGCACTCCGTGGCTGTTGCGCGGTATCACTGCGCTGGGCAAACACGCGCAGACTACCGCCATGCGTGGGTTGCTCTTCCACATCGAACACGGCGAGGCCATTGGCAGCAAAGATGCAGTTGACTGCCGTGAGCGAAAGGTAGGAAAAGTGCTCGTGGTAAATGGTGTCGAACTGGTTTTCCTCAACCAGTTTGAGCAGGTGGGGAAACTCAAAGGTGGACACGCCCTGGGGCTTGAGCACTTTGGCAAATCCCGCCACAAAATCGTTGATATCGGGCACATGGGCCAGCACATTGTTGGCGGCGGTGAGATCGGCCTGCTTGCCCTGGGCGGCCAGTTCCTGTGCCAAACGCACCCCGAAAAAGTCCTCCACTATCGGAATGCCTTTGGCCCGCGCCGCAACGGCAGTGCTGGCAGTGGGCTCCACGCCGGTGCAGGGAATATTGCGTGCCTTGACGTATTGCAGAAGGTAACCGTCGTTGGCCGCGACTTCGACGACGTGGCTATCGGCGGTCAGATCGAAGCGTGCCACCATGTCGGCCACATAACGCTCGGAATGTGCAAGCCAACTACTGGAAAACCCGCTGAAATAGGCGTATTCGGCATCGAACAGTTCACTTGCCTGGGCAAAATCCTCGGTTTGCGCCAGCCAGCAATGCTCACACACCAGCACGCGCAGTGGAAACCATTTTTCCGGCACGTGCAGGGTCTGCGCGGTGAGATAGGCGTTGGAGGGCGGCGCGCTACCCAAGTCCACCAGGGGCAACTTGAGCTCCGATCCGCAATGACGGCATTTCATGGCGCCACCCCGGTAAAGCTTTTGTCCAGCAGGGGCTGTGCAGCATCGCGCGGCGACAGCCCGGCAACCGGCAGTGGCCACTGGATGGCCAGCCGGGGATCCTGCGCATTGAGGCCGCCTTCGGCGCCTGGCTGGTAGGCGGCGGTATGGAAATACAGCATTTCGCAGTTATCGGTGAGCGTTTGAAACCCGTGGGCAAAGCCTTCCGGGATAACGAGGGTTTTGTGATTGTCGGCGCTGAGCACTTCGGCGTGCCAGCGCAAAAAAGTGGGCGAATTATCGCGCAGGTCCACGGCGACATCAAAGACTTCGCCGCGCAGGCAACTCACGAACTTGATCTCGGCATGGGGCGGGCGCTGGAAATGCATGCCACGCACGGTGCCGCGAGTTGCAGTCAGCGTGTGGTTGATCTGGGTGATGTGCCTGCCCGGGGCGAGCGCCTGCAATTCCTCACTGCAGAAAAGGCGCTCCAGATAGCCCCGGCTGTCACCAATGAATTTACGCTGCAGGATCCGCAAGCCGGCAAGCGGTGTATCCAGGATGTCGAATCGGGTGCTCATGCCTGCCCTGCTTCGGCCTCGTATGCCTGGATCTGTTGCAGACTGGTGGCCGCCATGTCCAAGCCTTGCTTCCAGGCCTGATGCCAGGCCAGCGTCATGCCCAGCGCGGTTTGCAGGTTCCAGCGTGGGCGCCACCCAAGCAGGACTTTGGCCTTGGAACTGTCCAGCTTGAGCATGTTGGCCTCATGCGGTTGCAGCGTGGCATCACATTGCCAGGTGGCATCGGGTACTTGGCTGCATAGATATTCGACGATCCACTGCACCGGCTTGGCGTCAGCTTCTTCGGGGCCGAAATTCCAAGCCTCGGCAAAACCCTGGCCTTTTGTGAAAAGGCTTTCGGCCAGCATGAGATAGCCCGACAACGGCTCAAGCACATGCTGCCAGGGGCGCGTGGCTAGCGGCGAGCGAATGACAAGCGCCTGGCTAGCATCCAGCGCACGCAGGAAATCTGGAACAAGTCGGTCGTCAGCCCAGTCACCGCCGCCAATAACGTTGCCGGCGCGCGCACTGGCCAGATGGATGCCGGCAGCTTCCAGAAAGGAGCGGCGGTAGGCTGCCGTCACCAGTTCTGAACAGGCCTTGCTGCTGGAATAGGGATCAAAGCCTCCCATGGCTTCGTTTTCACGGTAGGGCCAGACCCATTCCCGGTTCTCGTAGCACTTGTCGGTGGTGACGTTGACTACCGCTTTGACGCTGGGCGTCTGACGTATGGCTTCCAGCAGATTGACCGTACCCATAACGTTGACGGCATAGGTCTCAACCGGCGCCACATAGGAATAACGCACCAACGGCTGTGCGGCAAGGTGCAATACGATGTCGGGCCGGGCTGCCTGCATGGCCTGCGTGAGCGTCGCTGCGTCACGTATGTCGGCAATCGTGCTGCGAGCCAAGCGGTCCGGCAGGTTCGCAACCGTGAATAAATTGGGTTGCGTTGGCGGCGTCAGCGCATAGCCGTGGACGTCGGCCCCCATGTCGGCCAGCCACAGGGCGAGCCAACCACCCTTGAAACCGGTATGGCCGGTCAGGAAAACCCGCTTGCCACGCCAGAATGCCCGGTTCATTGCCATTTTTTCCAGGGTGCCTTGCCCGTAGCCCAGAGGTCTTCGAGCAGATTTTTTTCGCGCAGGGTGTCCATGGGTTGCCAGAAACCATCGTGCTCAAACGCCATCAGTTGCCCGTCTGCCGCCAGCCGGGTCAGTGGCTCACCTTCCCAACTGGATTGGTCGCCCGCGATCTGGTTTATGCACTTGGGCGAAAGCACAAAGAATCCACCATTGATAAGACCGCCATCACCCCGTGGCTTCTCGGTGAAGCCAGCCACCCTGTCGCCCTCCATTTGCAAAGCGCCGTAGCGCCCAGGCGGTTGAACAGCGGTAACGGTCGCCAGCTTGCCATGCTGCTTGTGGAAGGCAATCTCGCGCGAAATATCCACATCCGACACGCCATCGCCGTAGGTGAAACAAAACGCTTCTTCGTCCTGGACGTATTCCGCAACCCGCCTCAGACGCCCTCCGGTGAGCGTCTCTTCACCGGTATCCACCAGTGTCACGCGCCATGGTTCAGCCTTCTGCTGATGGACTTCCATCCTGTTGTGCTCCATGTCGAATGTGACGTCCGACATGTGCAGAAAATAGTTGGCGAAGTATTCCTTGATGACGTAGCCCTTGTAGCCACAACAGATCACGAAATCATGAACTCCATGCGCGGAATACAGCTTCATGATGTGCCAGAGAATGGGCTTGCCACCAATCTCGATCATCGGCTTTGGCTTGAGATGGGTTTCCTCGGAAATACGAGTGCCGAGACCACCCGCCAGAATCACGGCCTTCATATATGGTTCTCCATGCTCCTATAAATCTGATACGCCAGAGCCAAGCCCATCTCCAATGAGGTTATTGGCTGCCACCCCAGATTTTGTAGGCGCCGAATATTCAGCAACTTCCTCGGTGACCCGTCGGGTTGGGTTGGATCAAATTCGATTGTGCCTGCATAGCCGACGACTTTCCTCACCGTCTCGGCCAGTTCCTTGATGGTGAGGTCTTCTCCTACGCCGATATTCACAACTGGCGGCATAAAGATGCCCGTCCTGGCTTCGTCGCTGCCCAGCAGGGTCTGATAATTCTCGTCCGGCAGATTCATCAGGAAGACGCAGGCGTCGGCCATGTCGTCGCTGTAGAGGAATTCGCGCCTTGGGGTACCGGTGCCCCAGACGGTGACGGTCGCGGCGTTCGCCACCTTAGCTTCGTGGAACTTGCGGATCAGTGCCGGGATGACGTGGCTGTTTTCGGGGTGGTAGTTATCGCCGGGACCGTAGAGGTTGGTGGGCATTACCGCAAGGTATTGGGTGCCGTATTGCCGGTTGTAGCTCCAGCACATTTCGATGCCGGCGATCTTGGCCAGGGCGTAGGGGCGATTGGTGGGTTCGAGCGGGCCGGTGAGCAGGTATTCCTCTTTCATCGGCTGCGGGGCGAGCTTGGGGTAGATGCAACTGGAGCCCAGGAACATCAGGCGCTTGACCTGGCTCTGCCAGGCGGCGTGGATGATGTTGGTCTGGATGGCGAGGTTGTCGCGGATGAATTCGGCGGGGTATTCGTTGTTGGCGTGGATGCCCCCGACCTTGGCGGCGGCGAGAAAAACGTAGTCGGGCTTTTCCCGTGCAAAGAATGCTTCGACGTCGGCCTGGCGGGTCAGATCGAGTTCCGGGTGGGTGCGGGTCAGCAGGTTAGTGTAGCCCTTGGCCTGCAGATTGCGCATGAGGGCGGAACCGACGAGGCCGCGGTGGCCGGCGATGTAGATGCGGGAGTCAGGTTTCAAGGAACAAGGCTCAAGTTGCAAGGTTCAAGGCTCAAGATGCAAAAGTCGGCGCTGGCGGGACGGCACTCACTCGTGATAATCCATGGCCTTGTAGCCATGTTTCTTGATCAGTTCGTCGCGTTCGGCGGCTTTCAGGTCTTCGCGCACCATTTCGGCGACGAGTTCGTCGAAGCTGATCTTCGGCGTCCAGCCGAGCTTTTCCTTGGCCTTGGTGGGGTCGCCGAGCAGGGTTTCGACTTCGGTGGGGCGGAAGTAGCGGGGGTCGACGGCAACGATGGGACATTCACCACCCCCTGGATTCCGGCTTTCGCCGGAATGACGGTTTAACCAATAGCCCTTTTCATCGACGCCCTGACCTTCCCAGCGGATTTGCATGCCAAGTTCGGCGGCAGCGGCAGCGGCAGCGACAAAGTCGCGCACGCTGTATTGCACGCCAGTAGCGATGACGAAGTCTTCAGGTTTATCTTGCTGCAGCATGAGCCATTGCATTTCGACATAGTCTTTTGCATGCCCCCAGTCGCGCTTGGCATCGAGGTTGCCCAGATACACGCAGTCCTGCAGGCCGAGCTTGATTCTGGCCAGTGCGCGGGTGATCTTGCGGGTGACGAAGGTCTCGCCGCGGACAGGGCTTTCGTGGTTGAAGAGGATGCCGTTGCAGGCATACATGCCGTAGGCTTCGCGGTAGTTCACGGTGATCCAGTAGGCGTAGAGCTTGGCCACGGCGTAGGGACTACGTGGGTAGAAGGGGGTGGTTTCCTTCTGGGGGGTTTCCTGGACGAGGCCATATAGCTCTGAGGTGGATGCCTGATAGAAGCGAGTCTTCTTTTCCAAGCCGAGGATGCGTATGGCTTCAAGGACACGCAGGGCACCCAGCGCATCGGAGTTTGCGGTGTATTCGGGTTCCTCGAAGCTCACCGCGACATGAGACTGGGCTGCGAGGTTGTAGATTTCGTCGGGCTGCACCTGCTGGATGATACGCACCAGGCTGGAACTATCGGTCATATCGCCGTGGTGCAGGACGAAGCGGCGATCTTTCTCATGCGGGTCCTGGTAAAGATGGTCGATGCGGTCGGTGTTGAAAAGGCTGGTGCGACGCTTGAGGCCATGCACTTCATAGCCCTTGTTCAGCAGAAATTCGGCGAGGTAGGCGCCGTCCTGGCCGGTGATGCCGGTAATGAGTGCAACTTTGCTGGATTGGGTCATGGCTTCAATTCATTGATGATCTGAGGAAATCGGCATACGCTTGGGCGATGCCGTCACGCAACGATGTGTTCGCTCGCCAGCCGAGGTGCGACATGCGCGAGACATCGAGAAGCTTTCTCGGAGTACCGTCGGGCTTGCTACTGTCGAAGACGATATTGCACTTGAAATCGACGACGTCCATGATCGTTTCGGCTAGCTGCCGGATCGTGACGTCCTCACCCATGCCAACATTATATATGCCGTCTCCGATGTCCTGCTCCATTAAAAAGACGCAGGCATCAGCCATATCGTCGACATAAAGAAATTCGCGCATCGGCCGCCCTGTGCCCCAGACGACGAATTCGGCATCGCCGCGCTGTTTGGCCTCATGCGCCTTGCGGATCAGCGCGGGCAGGACATGGCTGTTGGCAAGATCATAGTTGTCATTGGGACCGTAGAGATTGGTGGGCATGACGCTGACGAAGCGGGTGCCGTACTGGCGGTTCATGCTCTCGCACAACTTGATGCCGGCGATCTTGGCGATGGCATAGGGCTCGTTGGTCTGCTCCAGCGGTCCGGTCAGCAGGTATTCCTCCCTGATGGGCTGCGGGCAGTCGCGCGGGTAGATGCAACTGGAGCCGAGAAAGCACAGATCCTTGACGCCGGCCTTGAAGGCGCCATGAATGATGTGGCTCTCGATGGAAAGATTTTCGTAGATGAAGTCGGCGCGCAGGGTGTTGTTGGCGTGGATGCCACCCACCTTGGCGGCGGCGAGAAAGATGTAGTCGGGCTTTTCATGAAGCAGGAAATCATGGACGGCGCGCTGGTCGAGCAGATCAAGTTCCTGCCGGGTGCGGGTGACGAGATTAGTATAACCACCCTGCTGCAGGCGGCGCACGATGGCGGAGCCGACCATGCCGCGATGGCCGGCGACGTAGATTTTCTTATTCGTCATGGGTGAGGCGACTGGTGCAGTTAGGCTATGCATTTAGCCAATTCTCAGTGACCACACCGGGATACTTGGCAAAATCCCGCGTATTGTTGGTCACCACAGTCACCTTGAGTGACACTGCATGAGCGGCAATCAACTTGTCGAGATGGTCTTTCTTGAGGTCGCGGGTCGCCCCTCGGATCGGGCCATAGGCAACCCCAGCAGCGCCATCGAACGGCGCCACGGGAATGTCTTCAATCAGGCTGGCCAAGTTGATGCGTTCACGCTCCGGGTCGGCGGACACGGCAACGCCATATTCCAGCTCAGCATACGTGATTGCGGACATCACCACATCGCCGACGTAGCACTGGGCAAAGCGTGTGGCGACTTCTTCCGGCTGATTTTTCATCAGGTAGATGCACATGTTGGTGTCGAGCATGTAGCGGGGCATTAAATGGTATCCCGCTCTGCCTGTTCTTGATCGCCCCGACCTTCGGCCATGATGTCCGGCGAAAACTTGGCGAACTTGGTGAGCACGCCGGCCAGCGACCTGCGTGCCGGTCGAATGCGCAGCTCGTTTCCAACACGTTCAATTTCCAGCTCGATGTTGGTGCGTTCGAATGCCAGATCTGCCGGGATACGCACGGCTTGCGAATTTCCATTCTTGAATGCCCGGGTGGTGTGCATTTCTTTCTCCATCTACGGATGTACTTTATTAATATTTTAAAGGATCCCGAGAGATATGTAAATACACGGATGTACAGCCTAAACTAACGTAAAAACACACCCAGCCCGTCAATACAACATCGATGTAATTACGGATGTTCGTTACCGTAATTGCAAGGATATTCCTTGTTAGATACTGGCATCCAAAGAGATGTAATCACCGGATCAAAACGCCTCGCGCACGCGCAGAAACCGGGCAAAGCGCGGAACCCCCTGGCGAGTCAATTCGCGATAACGGTAGGTTACCTGCGTGCCGAGCAGCGGCGGGTCACGTCGTTGCGCATCGGCAAATCCGCTGCCCAGCGCAAACCGGCGACCGTCGGGCATTTGGACCTGCAGTGCGCCGAGCATGCCGGCGTATTTGCCCTTGCCGGGCAGATGGGCGACGACACGCGCTTCGGCGTCTTGCCACGGGGTTAGCTTGAGCAAGGCGGTGGAGCGTCCCGTTTCGTAATAGGCGTCGGCACGATGCAGCATGAGGCCTTCGCCGCCACCCTTGACGACTTCGTCGAGCTTTCTTTTCAGCGCCTTGGCATCGGCGAGGCGGAATTGCTCGACCGGCTGGAGCCAGTGCGCACGGCCGGCAGTAAGCACTTGCAATTGTTTCATCCTTTCGCTGAAGCTGCCGGAGGCGTCGGGCAATTCGAACACCCGGTAGCGCACCTGGCGCCATTCGGCATCGTCCGGGGTGTTGCGGCGCACGATGCCGGACAGTCGCTCGAAGCTGCCGCGCCCGAGCCAGAGTTCGCCGTCGAGGGGATGTGCCGGCAACGCGGCAAGGAACCACGCCGGCGCCGGGATGAGGTTGCCGCTGCGAAAGCGCAGTTGCCGGCCGTCCCAGTAGGCGCGCACGCCGTCGAGTTTTTCGCTGACCCAGTATTGCGAAACGTCGATGCCGCCCTGATAGCGTTCGGCCAGCAGCAGCGCTGGCGTGTCGGCCGCCCGGACGAGGTTCGACCACAAGAGTAAAAGGGCAGCGAATATGGCAAACCGGCGCAGCATCATGCCAATTTCAGACCTTGAAGTAGTCGCGATACCACGCGGCGAAGCGGCGCACGCCCTCTTCCACCGGCATCGCCGGGGCGAAGCCGGTGTGGGCGGAGAGTTCCGCGATATCGGCCGAGGTCGCCGGCACGTCGCCGGCCTGCATCGGCAGGAAGTTCTTTTGCGCTTCCTTGCCGAGCGCCTTTTCGAGCGCGGCGATGTAGTCCATCAGCCCGACGGGATCGTGGTTGCCGATGTTGAACACGCGGTAAGGCGCCCAGCTGGTGGCCGGGTCCGGCACATCGGCGACAAAGGACGGGCTCGGCGCGGCCGGCCGGTCGATGACGCGCACCGTGCCTTCGGCGATGTCGTCGATGTAGGTGAAGTCGCGGCGCATCTTGCCGTGGTTGAAGATGTCGATCGGGCGATCCTCGATGATGGCCTTGGTGAAGAGGAACAGCGCCATGTCAGGCCGGCCCCAGGGACCATACACGGTGAAGTAGCGCAGGCCGGTGGTCGGCAGATTGAACAGGTGGCTGTAGGTATGGGCCATCAGTTCGTTGGCTTTTTTGGTTGCGGCGTAGAGGCTGACCGGGTGATCGATGTTGTCGTGCTCGGAAAACGGCATTTTGGTGTTGCCGCCATAGACGCTGGAACTGCTGGCATAGACCAGGTGCTCGACGCCATTGTGGCGGCAGCCTTCCAGCACGTTGACGAAGCCGACGACGTTGCTGTCGACGTAGGCGTGCGGGTTTTCGAGTGAATAGCGCACCCCGGCCTGGGCGGCGAGGTTGAGGACACGATTGGGCTTTTCCTTTTCGAACAGCGCCGCCATGCCGGGGCGGTCGGCGATGTCGAGCAGCACGTGCTTGAAGCCAGGGTAGTTGGCAAGGCACGCCAGGCGGGCTTTCTTGAGATTGATGTCGTAATAGTCGTTGAGGTTGTCGATACCGACCACCTCGTCGCCGCGGGCCAGCAGGATCTGCGCGACGTGCATGCCAATAAAGCCGGCGGCTCCGGTGATGAGGACTTTCATTACTTGTGCCCTTGAAATGAATCGTTGCGAATCATGGCGCCGTCCCCGATTTACGCGGCGGCACGGCTGACGCCGTCCCGCCAGTCCCGAAAAGGGGATTCCCTTCGGTCACGCCGACTTTTCCAAGCATCGGTGCGAGGTAACGCCCGGTGTAACTACTCGCTACAACACTGACACTTTCCGGCGTGCCGGTCGCGATGATGCGGCCACCCCCGTCGCCGCCTTCGGGGCCGAGATCGACGAGCCAGTCGGCCGTCTTGATGACGTCGAGATTGTGCTCGATGACGATGACGGTGTTGCCATGGTCGCGCAGGCGGTGCAGCACGGTCAGCAGCAGTTCGATGTCGGCGAAGTGCAGGCCGGTGGTCGGTTCGTCGAGGATGTAGAGGGTGCGGCCGGTGTCCCGTTTTGACAGCTCCAGTGCCAGCTTGACGCGCTGCGCTTCGCCGCCGGACAGCGTGGTGGCGGACTGCCCGAGCTGGATGTAGGTGAGGCCGACGTCGATCAGGGTCTGCAGCTTGCGCGCGACGACCGGCACCGCGGAGAAGAATTCGTGCGCCTGTTCGACGGTCATCTGCAGGACTTCGTAGATGGTCTTGCCCTTGTAGCGCACTTCGAGGGTTTCGCGGTTGTAGCGCTTGCCGTGGCAGACGTCGCAGGGCACGAAGATGTCGGGCAGGAAGTGCATCTCAACCTTGATCATGCCGTCGCCGGAACAGGCCTCGCAGCGGCCGCCCTTGACGTTGAAGCTGAAGCGGCCGGGGCCGTAGCCGCGTTCGCGCGCCTGTGGCACGCCGGCGAAGAGATCGCGGATCGGCGTCAGCATACCCGTGTAGGTGGCGGGGTTGGAGCGCGGCGTGCGGCCGATGGGCGACTGATCGACGTTGATGACCTTGTCGAAGAATTCGAGGCCGATAATTTCCTGGTGTGCCGCAGGTTCGAGTGCCGAGCCGTAAAGATGGTGCGCAGTGGCGGCGTAGAGGGTGTCGTTGATGAGCGTGCTCTTACCCGAGCCCGAGACACCGGTGATGCAAGTGAACAGGCCGACCGAAATGTCGAGGTCGACAGTTTTCAAATTATTGCCGCTGGCGCCAAGGATCTTGAGGCTGCGCGCTGGATCTGGCGACGTGCGCTGTGCCGGTATGGCGATACTCTTGCGGCCCGACAGATAGGCGCCGGTCAGCGAATCCGGGTTGGCCTCGACCTCGGCCGGCACGCCCTGGGCGACGATGTACCCGCCATGCTCGCCGGCACCGGGGCCCATGTCGACCACGTAATCGGCGGCCTCGATGGCTTCCTGATCATGTTCGACGACGATGACGGTGTTGCCGATGTCGCGCAGGTTGACGAGCGTCTGCAGCAGACGAGCGTTGTCGCGCTGGTGCAGCCCGATACTGGGTTCGTCGAGCACATACATCACGCCGGTCAGTCCCGAACCGATCTGCGAGGCCAGCCGGATGCGCTGCGACTCACCGCCCGAAAGGGTTTCGGCCGAGCGGTCGAGCGACAGGTAGTCGAGGCCGACGTTGATCAGGAAGGTGATGCGCGCGGTGATTTCCTTGACGATCTTCTCGGCCACCTGCGCTTTTTGGCCGGTCATTTGCAGGAGGTTGAAAAAGTCGCGGCAGTCGATCAATGACAGATGGCTGACAGCGGTGATCGTCTCGCCGCCGATCAGCACATGCCGCGCTTCCAGCCGCAGGCGGGCACCGCCGCATTCCGGGCAGGGCTTGTTGTTGAGATATTTGGCGAGCTCCTCGCGCACCATCACGCTATCGGTTTCGCGGTAGCGGCGCTCAAGACTGGGGATGATGCCTTCGAAGCTGTGGCTGCGCTCGGAGCGCGTGCCCTTCTCGTTGAAATACTTGAAACGAATCTGCTCGCGCCCCGAACCGTGAAGTACGGTCTGGCGAACGTCTTCCGGCAGTTGCTCGAACTCGATGTCGGTATCGAAGCCGTAATGCGCAGCCAGCGACTCGATCATCTGGAAATAAAACTGATTGCGCTTATCCCAGCCCTTGATGGCGCCGGCGGCAAGACTCAGGTGCGGATAGGCAACCACGCGCGCCGGATCGAAGAACTGGGTCTGGCCGAGGCCGTCGCAGGCCGGGCAGGCACCCATCGGATTGTTGAACGAGAAGAGGCGGGGTTCGAGTTCCTGCAAGGCGTAGCCGCATTGCGGACAGGCAAATTTTGCGGAAAACAGGTGTTCCGTGCCGCTGTCCATCTCGACTGCGATGGCACGCCCTTCAGCGTGGGTCAAAGCAGTCTCGAAACTTTCGGCCAGCCGCTGCCGCGCGTCGGCACGCACCTTGAGGCGGTCGACCACGACATCCACGGTGTGCTTCTGGCTTTTGGTCAGCTTCGGCAATGTGTCGATATCGTGCACCTGGCCATCCACGCGCAGGCGCACAAAACCCTGCGCCTTGAGCTCGGCGAACAGGTCGAGCTGCTCGCCCTTGCGATTGGCCACCACGGGCGCCAGGATCATCAGCTTGGTGTCTTCGGGCAGCGCCAGCACATGGTCGACCATTTGGGCAACGCTCTTCGCTTCGAGCGCCACGCCATGCTCGGGACAATGCGGCGTGCCGGCGCGGGCATAGAGCAGGCGCAGGTAGTCGTGAATCTCGGTGACGGTGCCGACCGTGGAGCGCGGGTTGTGGCTGGTGGCCTTCTGTTCGATGGAAATGGCCGGCGACAAACCTTCGATCAGGTCGACATCCGGCTTTTCCATCAACTGTAAAAATTGCCGGGCATAGGCCGAGAGTGACTCGACATAACGGCGCTGCCCCTCGGCATAGAGCGTGTCGAAGGCCAGTGACGACTTGCCGGATCCGGACAAGCCGGTGATCACCGTCAGCTTGTTGCGCGGCAGATCGAGATTGATGTTCTTGAGATTGTGCGTGCGGGCGCCGCGAATCCTGATGAAGTCCATGCGAGGGGCAGATGGTGTGAAAAGGCGACCTGATAATATACGCGACCCTTTGTGACAAAGACATTCCACGCGTGCTTTCCCCCGTAGCAGACCCCATGACCTCCGCCGAACGGCGCACGGGCAGCGCGCTCGCCGCCATCTTCGGCCTGCGCATGCTCGGCCTGTTTCTGGTGCTGCCGGTGTTTTCCGTGCTGGCGGCGGAACTGCCGGGCGGCAACGACCTCATGCTGGTGGGACTGGCGCTGGGCGCCTACGGGCTGACGCAGGCGTTTTTCCAGATCCCCTTCGGGCTGGCGTCCGACCGCTGGGGGCGCAAGCCCGTCATCGTCGCCGGTCTGTTGCTGTTCGCCGCCGGCAGTTTCATCGCGGCGACGGCACCCGACATCTACTGGATGATCGCCGGCCGCGTGCTGCAGGGTGCCGGGGCGATCTCGGCAGCCGTATCGGCGCTGGCGGCCGACCTGACGCGCGAGCAGCATCGCACCAAGGTGATGGCGATGATCGGCGCCTCGATCGGCCTGGTGTTTGCGCTGTCGCTGGTGATCGCGCCGCCACTGGCGGCAGCCATCGGGCTGTCGGGTTTGTTCGTGCTGACTGGCGCACTGGCACTCGGGGCGATCATTCTTCTGTTTACCGCCGTCCCGCCAGCACCGACTTTCAGTGCGCCGGCGCGGGGGTCTTTCCTGGCCGTGCTGCTCGACCCCAAGCTGGCGCGGCTGAATTTCGGCGTTTTCGCGCTGCACCTGATGCAGATGGCGCTCTGGATGGTCGTGCCGGCCACGCTGATCTCCAGTGGCGGCCTGCCGGGCGCGGAACACTGGAAGATCTATCTGCCTGCAGTGTTGTTGTCGCTGGCGCTCATGGTGCCGGCCATCATCGCTGCCGAGAAGCACGGCAAATTGCGCCCGATCTACGCTGGCGCTGTGGCACTGCTGGTATTGGTGCAGGTGGGATTCGCCTGGTTCGCCGGGGACAACTGGGGCCTGTGGGGCATCGGTCTGTGGCTGCTGCTGTTTTTTGTGGCCTTCAACATTCTCGAAGCCTTGCTGCCTTCGCTGATTTCGCGCCTGGCGCCACCGGCAGCGAAAGGTGCGGCTCTGGGGATTTACAATACGACCCAATCACTCGGCCTGTTTCTCGGCGGCATACTGGGCGGCTGGCTGGTGAAAAATTTTGGTCCGACCGCCGTGCATCTGGTTTGCGCTGCAGTCGGCATTATCTGGCTTGGCCTGGCCGTGCGCGTAACGGCGCCGCCCCGGCCAGCAGAAAAGGTTTCATCCTAGGGAGACGGTGACATGGCTTCGGTTAACAAAGTGATTCTGGTGGGCCATCTGGGGAAAGACCCGGAGATGCGGTATATGCCGAATGGTGACGCGGTGTGCAACATTACTGTCGCCACCTCGGAAGCCTGGACGGACAAGGCTAGCGGCGAAAAGAAGGAAGCCACCGAGTGGCACCGCGTGGCGCTCTTCCGTCGGCTGGCCGAAATCTCCGGCCAGTACCTGAAAAAGGGCTCGCAGGTCTACATCGAGGGAGCTCTGAAAACGCGTAAATGGCAGGACAAGGACGGCCAAGACCGCTACACCACCGAGATCATCGCCGACGAGATGAAAATGCTCGGTAAACGGGAAGGCATGGGTGACGCCCCGCCGCGTGAAAGCGGCGGTGGCCGACCCGCTGCACGCCCGGCCACGCAGAACGCACCAGCTTCAAATGGGAGTTCAGGCGGTGGGTTCGGCGACGTCGAGGACGACATCCCGTTTTAGCGCCCTGCCGGGCGCACCAAAAAAAACCCCGACCTCAGATCGGGGCTTTAACGGTTCCATTACGGAACCGGAGGAGGAGACTTACTGCTGCCTGAACAGACCTCGGGCAGCTTTCCTGGCTTAGGGTGCAGCGGCACCCACGGCCTTTAGGGTTGCACTGGTGGTGGCGTAGCCGCTAACAACAGATCTCGCCAGGAATTCCACCGCGCGGCACAATAGCCGCGCGCTCAGGTCAAATGAATTATGCAGCCCTGAAGTTACCGTGAGACCGGCGGGTGCTTTTCGCCCGCGGATTCCATGAAAAGAAAGGCCGGATCGCTTCGCTGATGGCAGTCAGCACAATAAGCGTTATGCTGCAGAGTTGCTTGCACCCGCATCCCAGACGCTCGCAAACCATTCCATGAATACGCTGCATTTCTTCGGCGCGCAGTTGGTGGGCTCTTTCTTCGATTGAAATATAGTCTTGGTGTGTCATGATTTTCTCCATCTGATGTTGCGGTGCTACATCGCACAACCCGAAGTCTAATTACACGTCGATCCGATAACAATCCAGATTCCCAGAACAACATTTATGAATATTTGTCCGCAATCAGCCAGTGGATCATGCCTATCGGGATTCGGGATAAGATGAATATCCGGAAACCGCCGTTCAGCAGCTGACCGTACTCCGGTAACCGGACAGCGCGTGAACTGACTCATATTGGCCATCATGAAGCAACGCATATCCTTCCGACTGCGCGAATATTCACCACGCGACCTACTGATTGTCGGCCTGCCCTTGCTGGTGCTGGTGTTTGCGGGTTTCTGGCTGGCCTCGCGCTTCATTCAACCGGCTCCGCCGGACACGCTGGTGCTGGCAACCGGCGGCGAAGGCGGGGCTTACCAAAGCATCGGCGCGGCTTACAAGGATGTGCTGGGGCGCTTCGGCATCCGCGTCGTCGAACGGCCTTCGGCAGGATCGACTGAAAACCTGGAATGGTTGCGCAACCCCGAGCAGGCTGTCGATGCTGGCTTTGTGCAGAGCGGCTCGGCAAGCGTGCAGGAGGGTGATACGCTGCTGTCGCTGGGCAGCCTGTACAACGAACCGCTGTGGATTTTCTATCGGGAAGAACTTGCCGGGGAAAATGGTGATCTTGACCGGATTGCCCAACTCAAGGGCCGTCGCGTCGCCATTGGCGGCGCGGGCAGCGGCGCCCGCCACCTCGCCCAGGAACTGCTGGATGCCAACCAGATCGACGCCAGCAACACGAAACTGATCGAGCAGGGCGACCTCAGCCTGGTGCGGGCTTTTGCTGCGCGTAAAGTCGATGCGGCCTTCGTCGTCGGCCCGCCGCAGTCGGCCGTCGTCTGGACCCTGCTGCATACGCCAGGCATCAAGCTGATGAGTCTGGCCCACGCCGAGGCCTACACACGCCGTTTCCCCTATCTATCGAGCTTGGTGCTGCCTCGCGGCGCGATCAACATGGCTGCCGACTTTCCGCCACGCAACGTCCGATTGGTCGCCGCAACGGCAACCCTGGTGGTGCGCGAGGATATCCATCCGGCCCTGATTGGCATCCTGATGCAGGCGATGAGTGAAGTACACAGCGAGCCGGGCATTTTTCAGCGCCCGGGCGAGTTTCCCCGTGCGACCAGCGCCGACTTCCCTCTGGCACCAGAGGCCGCGCGCTTTTATAAGTCGGGCAAGCCCTGGTTGCAGCGCTATCTGCCGTTCTGGGCGGCAACGCTCATCGATCGCATGGTGGTACTGCTGATCCCGCTGATCGCCGTGCTGATTCCGGTCACCCGGTTTGCGCCGGGGTTGTACAACTGGCGGGTCAAGTCGCGCATATACCGGCGCTATGGCGAGCTCAAGTTCATCGAGGCCGAAGTCGAGGCCGACCCAGGCAAACTGACCCGCGCGGAGTGGCTGGAGCGAGTCGATGCCATCGAGCGCGACGTCAATCACATGTCCATTCCGCTCGCGTTCAGCGACATGATCTACACACTGCGGTTTCACATCGGGCTGGTGCGCAAGGTGATCGAAAAGTCGACTACAGACGCCTGATCTTTTCCAGCAGGGCGGTGGTCGAGCGTTGATGGATGAAGGGAATGGAGTGCACCTGCCCGCCCCAGCCAATCACCTCGGGTGCACCGACGATGCTGTCCACCGGCCAGTCGCCACCCTTGACGAGAATGTCCGGCCGGCAGTCGAGAATGCGCTGCAGTGGCGTGTCTTCATCGAACCAGGTGACCAGCGCCACACATTCCAGCGCGGCCAGCACGGCCATGCGGTCGTCGAGCACATTCACCGGTCGTTCGTCACCCTTGCCCAGACGCCTCACCGAAGCGTCCGAATTGGCGGCGACGATCAGGCTGGCACCCAGTGCGCGCGCCTGCGCCAGATACGTGACATGGCCGCGGTGCAGGATGTCGAAGCAGCCATTGGTAAAAACCAGCGGGCGCGGCAGAGACGCAATGCGCCCGGCCAGATCGGCCGGTGCGCAGAGCTTCGCCTCGAATGGCAGCGCCGCGTGGTTCACGGCGTTATTTATTGTGCGGCAGGCTTGCTGGGCTTGGGGTCGAGACTGCGTGCGTAGGCATCGTCGATGAGCTCGAAGACACGTACCACCTTGTGCACGCCGGCGGTGGTGCGAGCAATCTCGACAGCGGCATTGGCTTCACGCTGGGTCGCCAGACCCATCAGATAGACCACGCTGTTTTCGGTAACCACCTTGATGTGGTTGGCCGAAAACTGGTCGGCATCAATGAAGCGCGCCTTGACCTTCGAGGTTATGAAGGTGTCGTTGCTGCGGTTCGACAGGGTGCTGACCGTCCCGATGCGCAGTTCGTTGCTGATCGCCTTGACGTTCGCCACGGTCGCCACGATTTTCTCGATCTCGGCCTTGGCAGCCGCATCCGGCACTTCACCGGTCAATAACACCGTGCGGTTGTAGCTTGTGACATTCACATGAGCGCGATCGCCGAATTTTTCGGAAATGCGGTTGACCGCGCGAATTTCGATGCCTTCGTCGGTGCCGATCGTTTCCGCCTGGCGGCGGTCGGCAAATATCAGAGCACCGGCGCCCACGCCAACGGCGGCGACGCCGAAACAGCCAGCCAGAAATGGTACGAGAACGGCGAGCAGTAGCAGGGAACGGGCTTGCATAAGTAGTTTCATGGGGTTTCTCCGAGAATGATGGCGTCGATCCCGTCACAGAGGCAATGGATCGTTACGAGGTGAACTTCCTGAATGCGGGCGGTGCGATCAGCTGGAACGCACAGGTGGACGTCGTCATCGGCCAACTGGCTGGCGATGGCGCCACCACCCTTGCCGGTGAGTGCCACGACCCGCACGCCGCGTGCGTGAGCCGCAGCGATAGCCGCGATGACGTTGGGCGAGTTACCCGAGGTCGAAATAGCCAATAAAACATCGCCGGTGCGGCCCAGTCCGGCCACTT
This sequence comes from Rhodocyclaceae bacterium, assembly GCA_013791905.1. Lineage (GTDB taxonomy): Bacteria > Pseudomonadota > Gammaproteobacteria > Burkholderiales > Rhodocyclaceae > Sulfuricystis. Next base: position 385,000 of record VMSX01000011.1, read on the forward strand.
GCTTGGCGAACACTTGATCATACGCGTAGTCGTTGGCGATCGAGGTCAACGTCGAGGTGTCGGTGGTCAGCGCCAGTGCCGCAAGCGGGGGGCGTTCCTTTTCGAAGCGGTTGAGCAACTCGGCGGCAAAATGCTGCGAGTCGGCCGCCGATCCCCCGTTGCCACAGGCCATCACCTTGCCGCCGGCGCGCAGAGCTGCGACCATCAGCCGCACTGCCGCCTCGATGGGCGCGGCCATGACGGCCAACGCGGCCCGTTTGACGGCGACGCTGTCGTTGAATTGGGAATGAATGCGTTGTTGAAGAGTCATGGATGAATTCTACAGCACCACAAACACGTCAATTCGCAGTCGGCGCCAAGGGTTCTTGTGCTTGTCGAGGGCCGCGATGCGGCCCTCGACGCGCTCGCCACGGTCCATGGCGGCGGCGACCGCCGCGTTTTCCACGCGTGGCAGATAGCCGAGTTGCCGGCCCTGCCACTCCACGCGGATGGCCCGCGCATCATGGGGATTATCCGGCTCGCGCACCAGCGTCAGTCCGTCGCCAAGCTGCAGACTTTCCCAAAGTTCGGCTCCCGCGTGGTACTGGAAACCGGCCAGCGGCGAGCTCTGCACCAGCAATTTGATGCTCTGCGCCTGCACTGACAGGCTGAAGACCAACAGCAGGCTAATCCAGACGGAACGCATCTTTCATCCACTCCAGGCGATCACCGTCGAACAGCACGCAATCGAAGCGGCATGCACAGTCGCCATGCTGCACCAGCCAGTGCCGCGCCGCGAGAATCAGGCGGCGCTGTTTGGTCAGGGTGATGCTGGCGGCGGCACCACCAAAGTCGGCGCTGGCGCGACGGCGCACTTCGACAAACACGGTCGTCGCCGCGTCACGGCAGATCAGGTCGATCTCGCCACCCTTGACGCGAAAATTTCGCGCGATCACCGTGAGGCCGCGCGCAGCAAGATATTGTGCTGCGGCTGCTTCGGCAACAGCACCAAGCGATTGGGAGGTATTCGTTGCAGGATTCATTTCAGCGCTCATTACAGGATAATGCCCGACATGACCCAACAGACCAAACCGGCATTGTCCATCGTCGCCACCCCGATCGGCAACCTCGGTGACATCACGCTGCGCGCCCTCGACACACTGCGCCAGTCTGACATCATTGCCTGCGAGGACACGCGCCATGCGCGCCGCCTGCTCGACCACTATGACATCCGTGCGAAGCTGCTGGCCGTTCATGAACACAACGAGCAGGCGGCGGCAGCGAAACTGATCGCCCTGCTGGCAGAAGGCAAACGCGTGGCGCTGATCTCGGACGCTGGCACGCCCGGCATTTCCGACCCCGGCAGCCGTGCAGCGGCAGCGGTCAGAGCGGCCGGTTACCCTGTGACCCCCCTGCCCGGCCCGAATGCCGCCATCGCCGCGCTCTCCGCTGCCGGCCTCGACGCACCGGCTTTCCATTTCGTCGGTTTTCTGCCGGCAAAAGTCGGCGCTCGCAGGACGGCGCTCGAGAGCTTGAAACCCATTATCGCCACGCTGGTGTTCTACGAGGCCCCCCACCGCATCGAGGCAACAGTGGCTGATCTGGCGGCCCTGCTCGAACCGGAGCGCGAAATTGTCATTGCCCGCGAACTGACCAAGCTGTTCGAGGAAATTGTGCGCCTGCCATTGACCGCAGCGTCCGCCTGGCTGACGGCGGACGACAATCACCGGCGCGGCGAATTCGTGCTGCTGGTTTCCGCCCCGCCGCCGCGGGAAGGGCTCGATGCCGCCAGCGAGCGCGTGCTGCGCATTCTGCTGGCTGAATTGCCGGTCAAGCAGGCTGCCAAGCTGTCCAGCGAAATTACCGGTGTGGCAAAGAACGCGCTTTACCAGCGGGCGCTGGAACTGAAGGCCCTATAATTTCCCGCCATGCAAACACTGACCCTGACCCGCCCCGACGACTGGCACCTGCACCTGCGCGATGGCGCTGTGATGCAGGCGGTGCTCCCCGACACGGCACGGCGCTTTGCCCGCGCCATCGTCATGCCCAATCTCAGGCCGCCGGTCACGAGTGTGGCGCAGGCGGAAGCCTACCGCGACCGCATCATTGCCGCCATCCCGGCCGGGATGAGCTTCGCCCCGTTGATGACGCTGTATTTGACGGACAATCTGCCGGCTGACGAGATCGACCGCATCAAGGACAGCGGCTTCGTGCACGCCGTAAAGCTCTACCCGGCCGGCGCGACGACCAATTCCGATGCGGGCGTGACCGATCTGGCCAAGTGCCGCCCCACGCTGGCGCGCATGGAAAAGCTCGGGGTGCCGCTGCTCATGCATGGCGAGGTCACCGATCCGGCCATCGACATTTTTGACCGCGAGGCGGTCTTCATCGAGCGCATGCTCGCGCCGCTGCTGCGTGAGCTACCGGCCCTCAAGGTGGTGCTGGAACACATCACGACCCGGGACGGCGCGGCTTTCGTGCGTGACAGCGGCACCAACGTCGCGGCAACGATCACCGCGCATCATCTGCTGCTGAATCGCAATGCGCTCTTTGCTGGCGGCATCCGCCCGCATCATTACTGTCTGCCGGTGCTGAAGCGCGAAACCCATCGACAGGCGCTGATTGACGCCGCCACATCCGGCAATCCCAAATTCTTTCTCGGCACCGATTCTGCGCCGCACGCGCAAAGTGCAAAAGAAGCCGCCTGCGGCTGCGCCGGCTGTTACACGGCGCACGCCGGCATTGAACTGTATGCCGAGGTCTTTGAAGCGGTCGGTGCGCTTGACCGGCTGGAAGCCTTTGCCAGCTTTCATGGCGCAGATTTTTATGGCCTGCCGCGCAACCGCGACACGATCACCCTGCGGCGCGAAACCTGGAGCGTACCCGCCACCCTGCCGTATCCTGACGGTGAGGTGTTGATTCCCTTGCGGGCGGGCGAACCGGTTGCCTGGCGCCTGTCGTGATCCCACCCCGAAAACGCCGCTGCGCGTCGTTCTCCCCTCAAGGGGCCAAGAAACACTTGGGGCGGCCCGGCGTGTTTCTTGTGAGCTTGGAGAAATTGTGATGAAACTGCGCTCTCTGTTGCTACCTTTGTTGGTCGCGCCGCTGCTGGCCGGCTGCGAGATCGAACCGGCGGCCTATCTGATCGACGGCGGCAACCATTCCTTGACCGTGGAGCGCAAAAAGGCCTATTTCTGGAGCACTGGCTGGGAACTTGACTTGGTTGTGACACGCTATCCCGACTGTCAACGCCGCTATCCCCTGAAAAAAGCCGGCGAAAAGGTGCGGGTCGATCTCTACCGGGTCGAACCCGGCGCGTTCATCCTTAATCAGGGCAAACACTGGTACGTCGCGGAAACCCGGGATTGCCGTTTCCAGCAATTCAAGGAAGAGCCGGACGAGCCCGGTGAATACATTGGATCATTCCGTCCCAAGGACGGCGAATTGACTTTCGTCCCCAGCAAGAACGACAAAGAGTAGCCAAGAAATCGGTCGCTACCGCGGCGCAAACAACTACAATCCGTAGCGGAAGTCCGCCAGGCAGCCGCGGCACGGCAACGTGTCGAGGAAAGTCCGGGCCCCATAGAGCAGGTTGCCGGCTAACGGCCGGGCGCCGTGAGGCGACAGACAGTGCAACAGAAAGATACCGCCGATGGCCGCCCCGACTTTGACGCCGCAAGGCGGCAAAGTCTCGCTCTTGAGTGAGCAGGGGCGGATCAGGCAAGGGTGAAATGGTGGCCCGCCGCAAGGCGGGCCGACGGTGCGCAAGCAGCGTCGGGGTAAGAGCCCACCGCGGACGTGGTAACACGGACGGCATGGCAAACCTCATCCGGGGCAAGGCCAAATAGGGGAGCATTGACGTTGCTCGCGTCGCTCCCGGGTAGGCTGCTAATGACTATCGGCGACGATAGTCGACGAGGCCGTCAGCAATGGCGGCCCCAGAGGAATGGCTGCCCACGACAGAACCCGGCTTATCGGCGGACTTCCACCCTATTCAAGGCCCACCCTCCCCCAGCCCCTCCCTCTCGGGAGGGGTGACTGTTGCTCGCTTTGCTCGTTTGTTACGGGGAGCTCCCGTTCGTACTTGGGCGCGGATTGCGGCTGGCGCCGCGTGTCGTCTCGCCTTGGGGCGGCCCGGCGGCGAGACTACTGCGGTGGGCTTATCTCCCCTTTCCCCTCACGGGAAAGTGGCGGGGGTGACACATCCCACTCTTTCCTGCCCCACCCTCTCTCGCTCAACGACAAACCTCATACATCACATTCGAAGTCGCTTTCCATCGGTTGATTTTTAAGGAAAACAATATAATGCACCTTATCCAAAGTCAGACCTAAGTCATTGTCTCGCCTCAAAAAATCTCATTTATTGCCTTGACGTTGCCAATTTGGTGGATTAAAGTGGGGACTAGTGGGAATTAGTGGGGGAACTGCTTAATTCAGTGACCCCCTTAACGAGGCGGGAGCAAAATGTTCCAAGGGGCGGCGCAACTCAATCTGGATGTGAAGGGTCGACTGGCGATCCCGGCACGGCATCGCGACGCGCTGGCCGCGGCGGGCGGTGGCCGGCTGGTGCTGACCGCCCATCCGCATCGCTGCCTGCTGCTCTATCCCGAGCCCGCTTGGGAACCGATCCGCGACAAGATTCTGGCCGCGCCGAGTTTCGATCCCCGCTCCGCTGCCGCCAAGCGCGTACTGGTGGGCAATGCCCGCGCCGAAGAGACCGACAGTGTCGGTCGCATTCTGATTGCACCCGAACTGCGCGATTACGCCGGCTTCGAAAAGCAGGTGTGGCTGGTCGGCATGGGCTCACATTTCGAAATATGGAGCGATGCCGGTTGGCGTCGTCAGCATGAAACCGCCTTCGATGCTCTGGCGAGCGATGTACCGCCGCCAGGGTTCGAGGGTATGTCTTTGTGATTGCGCGCTGTGAGCGCCACCTCTCCCGCAGCTCATCTGCCGGTGCTGCTCACCGAAGCCGTATCTGCGCTTGCAGTGAAGCCGTCCGGCATCTATGTGGATGCGACTTTCGGGCGCGGCGGCCACAGCCTGGCAATTCTGGAAAAACTGGATTCGGCCGGACGACTGCTCGCGCTGGATCGCGATCCAGCGGCAATTGCTGCCGGGATGAACATCGCCGACACGCGTTTTACTTTGGTTCATGCCGCTTTCAGCCAACTGGACGAAGTGCTGACAGCGCAGGGCATCGCCCAGGTCGATGGAATTTTGCTGGACGTGGGCGTGTCGTCGCCGCAGTTGGACGACCCGTCACGGGGTATGAGTTTTCGTTTCGATGCGCCGCTCGACATGCGCATGGACACGACGCAAGGGGAAACCGCGGCGGACTGGTTGGCGCGGGCAGAACAACGTGAAATCGAGGAGGTGATACGTGACTATGGCGAAGAACGGTTTGCTCATGCGCTTGCAAAGGCGATTGTTGCTGCTCGGAGCGAGCAGCGTATTTCATCCACAGGACAGCTTGCCACGCTCGTGGCGGCGGTCGTCCGGACGCGCGAGCCAGGCCAGCACCCGGCGACGCGCACCTTCCAGGCTCTACGGATTCACGTCAATCGGGAGCTTGAGGAGCTGTCGCTGACCCTGCCGCAGGCGCTCGGCCGCTTGCAGCCGGGCGGCCGGTTGGTCGTGATCAGTTTTCATTCCCTCGAAGATCGCATCGTCAAGCGTTTTATGCGTGATGCGGCCCAGCCGCCGCAACCGCCGAAAGGGGTGCCAATCCGTGCCGTCGATCTGCCCGCGCCGGTGATGCAACTGATCGGCAAGCCGGTCAAAGCCGGTGCCGCCGAGGTGGCGACCAACCCGCGCGCGCGCAGCGCGGTGCTGCGGGTGGCGGAGAAACTGGTACCGGCATGCTCAGATTGAACCTCATCCTGCTGGCAGCCGTGTTGATCAGCGCACTTGCTGACGTCTCGATCAACCACCGCGCCCGCAAGCTCGTCACCTCATACGAGCGCGAACAGGAACGCATGCGGGCGCTGGAAGTCGAATGGGGACAACTACAGCTTGAACAAAGCACCTGGGCCACCCATGCGCGCATCGAAGAGATTGCGCGCCAGCGGCTCGGGATGCATACCCCGCGCACCAACCAAATCATTACGGCGAATCCATGAGTATGGCCCCCCACGCTCGCAAAACAAGCTCGCTGCCCCCCATGAAATCACCCGAAGCGGTGACAGGGGGGCCTCATTTAGCAACTGAGTCGCCTTGGGGCGGCCCGGCGGCGGCATGAAACTCAGCCGCAGCCCCCTGCTCGAAGAGCGCCTGCCGGCTTGGCGGGCGCATTTCGTCATGGGCTTGCTGTTGCTGGGCTTCGCGGCACTGCTGGCGCGCTCGTTCTACCTGCAGGGCGTCAACAAGGACTTCCTGATTGGCCAGGGTGAATCGCGCTATGAGCGGGTGCTTGAGATATCGGCGACACGCGGGCGCATTCTCGACCGGCATGGCGATGTGTTGGCCATGTCGACCCCGGTCAAGGCGGTCTGGGCCATCCCGGAAGATGCCAAGCTCACACCCGCACAGGTGCGCCAGCTGGCCAGCCTGCTGGAAACCGACCCGCGCGAACTGTCCCGCAAACTGGCGGGGGAACGCGATTTCGTTTATCTCAAGCGTCAGATCGCCCCGGACGTGGCAGCGCAGATTGCCAATCTCAAGCTGCCTGGCGTGCATTTCAAGAATGAATTCCGCCGCTACTACCCCTCCGGCGAAGTCGCGGCCCACATGCTGGGCTTCACCGGCGTCGATGATGCCGGCCAGGAGGGCATCGAGCTGGCGATGAACAGCCAGCTGACCGGCAAGCCCGGCGGCCGGCGCGTCATCAAGGACCGGCGCGGGCAGATCGTCGAGGACGTCGAATCGATCAAGGCGCCGCAGGAAGGCAAGGACACCGTGCTCGCCCTCGACGCCAAGCTGCAGTATCTGGCGTACGTGCAGCTCAAGCAGGCGATCGCCCAGCACAAGGCCAAGGCTGGCGGCATTGTCATGCTCGATGCCAAGAGTGGCGAAGTGCTGGCGCTCGTCAATCTACCGACCTACAACCCGAACAACCGCACCCGCCTGTCGGGTGCGCAGCTCAGAAACCGTGCCTTCACCGACACCTTCGAACCCGGCTCGACCTTCAAGTCGTTCACCGTCGCGCTGGCCTTGGACAAGGGCAACGTGCGCTTCGACACCCCGATCCAGACTGCGCCCGGCAGGCTCACCATCGGCTCGGCAACGATTTCCGACGCCCACCCGCATGGCATGTTGTCGGTCGCCCAAGTGATCCAGAAGTCCTCCAACGTCGGCGCCGCAAAGATGGCCCTGGCGATACCGGCCGAGGAAATGTGGCAGATGTTCGACAACTTGGGCTTCGGTCAGCCGCTCAAACTGGGCTTCCCGGGTGAAGCCGCCGGGCGCCTGCGTCCCCACAAGCGCTGGCGACCGATCGAGCAGGCGACCATGTCGTATGGCCATGGCATTTCGGTGACGCTGATCCAGCTGGCGCGCGCCTATCAGGCTTTTGCCCGCAACGGCGACCTGCTGCCGCTGTCGCTGACGCGCGTCGATGCGGCGCCGACCATGGGTATCCGCGTCTTCACCGAGCAGACGGCGCGCGAGATGCGCGCCATGCTCGAAATGGCCGTGATGCCGGGCGGCACGGCGCCCAAGGCACAAGTGCCGGGCTACCGCGTCGCCGGCAAGACCGGCACGGCCAACAAGCTGGAAGGCGGCAGCTACACCAACAAGTATGTTGCCTCGTTCGTCGGTTTCGCCCCCGTATCCGACCCGCGCCTGATCATCGCCGTGATGGTTGACGAGCCTTCGGCCGGCAAATATTACGGCGGCGAGGTGGCGGCACCGGTGTTTTCCGGCGTGATGTCCGGCGCCTTGCGCAGCCTTGGCGTCGCGCCCGATGCCCTCGAAAAACCGTTGCAGATGGCCACCATCCCGCCGGCCAAGGAGGAGATGTGAGCATGGCGGCGGCATGGATGCCCCCCCACGCTCGCAAAACCAGCTCGCTGCCCCCCACAGGGGGGCGCATGCCGCCTTGGGGCGGCCCGGCGGCGGCGCTCCTCGACACCCTGCGCCAGCATGGCGTGAATGTCACGCAACTCACGCTCGATTCACGTCGCGTGCAGCCAGGCGATGTGTTCCTCGCCCTGCCCGGCGCGCATGCCGACGGCCGTGCCTTTATCACCGACGCGGTGGCACGGGGCGCGGCAGCGGTGATTTACGAGAAGGCAGGAGTAGAAGTGGAGAAATGCGCCGTCCCGCCAGTGCCGACTATTGCGGTAGACAACTTGGTGACGCTAACCGGCGAAATCGCCCATCTCGTCTACGGCCGGCCATCCGAGCAACTCTGGAGCGTCGGCGTCACCGGCACCAATGGCAAGACCTCGGTTTCGCAGTGGATCGCGCAGGCCATGACCGCGCTTGAGCGCAAATGCGGCGTGATCGGCACGCTGGGCAATGGTTTTCCGCCGCATCTGGATGAAAGCCCCAATACCACTCCCGATGCAGTGAGCTTGCACGCAGCGCTGGCGCGCTTTGTCGAGCAGGGCGCGGCGGCCTGCGCGATGGAAGTGTCATCGATCGGCCTCGATCAGGGGCGGGTGAACGGCGTGCATTTCGATGTTGCGGTACTGACCAATCTCACACGCGACCACCTCGAATACCACGGCACGATGGCCGCTTATGGCGCCGCCAAGGCCCGGCTGTTCGAAATGCCGGGACTCGGCGTTGCCGTGCTGAATCTCGACGATCCCTTCGGCGTCGAACTCGCCGCCCGGCTTAGGGGCCGCCTCCCCACCATCGGATACACGCTGCAGGGCGGCAACGGGACGGATCGCGTACTGCATGCTGTAGATCTGGTCGAAACGGCAACAGGCATTGCCTTCACGCTTGATGGCGTGTCATTCACCGCACCACTGGTCGGCCGCTTCAATGCCTCGAACCTGCTGGCCGTGACGGGTGCTTTGCTGACCCGCGGCGAAACCCTCGCTGCCATCGCCGCCGTACTGCCCAGGCTGAGTTCGCCACCCGGACGCATGCAGACGCTGGGCGGCAACGCGCAACCACTGGTGGTGGTCGACTACGCCCATACACCGGATGCGCTGGAAAAGGTCCTGACCACCCTGCGCGGCACAACGCTGGCACGCGGCGGCAAGCTGGTCTGTGTCTTCGGCTGCGGCGGCAACCGCGATGCCGGCAAGCGGCCGCTGATGGGCGCGATCGCCGAGCGGCTGGCCGACCAGGTCATATTGACCAGCGACAACCCGCGCGGCGAAAACCCACAAGCCATCATCGCCGCCATCCGCGCCGGCATGCAGGAGGATATGGCGAGCGAAGCAGATCGCGCCGTGGCGATTCACCAGGCAGTGACGCAGGCTGCGGCACGCGACGTCATCCTGTTGGCCGGCAAGGGGCACGAACCGTATCAGGAAATCGCCGGCGTGCGCCTGCCGTTTTCGGATAGTGAAATAGCACAAAGTGCGCTCGCGGGTCGACGCGAGCGTTCGGCGCTGGCGGAATGGAATGCCCCGCATGGGGTACGGCGAGCAGCGGACCAATCAGATGATGCATCCGGAGAACAAGCGCAATGCTGACACTTTCAGAAACAGCACAAATTCTCGCTGGCCAGTACCATGCCTCGCACTACGGCCACGACACCGAGTTCACCAGCGTCGGCAGCGACTCGCGCGCGATCATTCCGGGCATGCTGTTCGTAGCTTTGCAGGGCGAGCACTTCGACGGCCACGACTATGTGCGCGAAGTGCTGGCGCAGGGGGCCGCCGGCGCGCTGGTCACCGAGGCCTGGGCTGTCGCCAATCCAGGCTTGCCGCTGGTCGGCGTCGTGGATACGCGCCTGGCGCTCGGGCAACTGGCCGCACATTGGCGTTCCCGCTTTCACCTGCCCCTGCTCGGCATCACCGGCAGCAACGGCAAGACCACCGTGAAGGAAATGTGCGCCGCGATCGTGCGCGCCCATTGCGGCCAGCACGCGGTGCTGGCGACGACGGGCAACCTCAATAACGACATCGGCCTGCCGCTCACCCTGCTGAAATTGCGCAGCACGCACCACGCCGCGGTGATCGAGATGGGCATGAACCATGCTGGCGAGATTGCCTATCTCACCCGCCTCGCGCGGCCGACGATTGCGCTGGTGAACAACGCCCAGCGTGCTCACCTTGCGGGTTTGGGCTCGGTCGCCGCCATCGCACGCGCCAAGGGCGAAATCTTCGAGGGCCTGACCGAGGACGGCATCGCGGTGATCAACGCCGACGACCCGCATGCAGACATGTGGCGCGAAATAAACCTCGGGCGGCGGATATCGACCTTCGGGTTCACCGCAGCGGCCGATGTACGCGGGACCTGGCAACCCAGCCACGAAAACCGGGGTTTCGGCAGCATCCTGACGCTCGAGACGCCGCGCGGCAAAGCGACACTCGACCTGCCGCTCCCCGGCATGCACAACGCGTATAACGCACTCGCCGCCGCCGCCACCTGTATCGCCGCTGGAGTACCACTGGCACCGGTCGTTCGTGGCCTAACCAGTTATGACGGCACCCAGGGTCGCCTGCAACAAAAGCTCGGGTTCAATGGCGCCGTGGTGATCGACGACAGCTACAACGCCAACCCCGACTCGATGCGCGCCGCCATCGACGTGCTGGCGACACTCCCCGGCCGGCGGATTCTGGTCATGGGCGACATGGGCGAAGTGGGCGAGACGGCCGGCCAGATGCATGACGAGATCGGTGGCTACGCCAAGAGCCAGGGCATCGACCAGCTTCTCGCGCTGGGCGAGAAAAGCGTCGCTGCCGTACATAATTTTGACGGCGGCGGCCGTCACTTCACCAGCGTCGAAGCACTGGTCGCTGCCCTGAAGCCGCTCATGGACAAGGACGCGACGGTGCTCGTCAAAGGCTCGCGTTTCATGCGCATGGAACGGGTAGTCGACGCGCTTGTGGATGCCAGGAAAGCAGGGGGCCAGAATGCTGCTTGAACTCTTTCTGTGGCTGGCGCAGGATATCCGCGCCTTCAACGTTTTCGGCTACCTCACGCTGCGCGCGGTACTGGCAACGATGACGGCGCTGACGATCTCCTTCATCCTCGGCCCGGCGGTCATCCGCTGGCTGACGGCGAAACGGATCGGCCAGGCGGTGCGTGACGATGGCCCGCAGACACACCTCGTCAAAGCCGGCACGCCGACCATGGGTGGCGCGCTGATCCTGCTGTCACTGGGCATCTCCACCCTGTTGTGGGCCGATCTCACCAATCGCTTCGTCTGGATCGTCCTGATCGTCACCTTCGGCTTCGGCGCGGTCGGCTGGGTGGATGACTGGCGCAAGGTCGTCGAACGCAATCCCAAGGGACTGTCGGCCCGGACGAAATTTTTCTGGCAGTCGGTGATCGGCCTCGTCGCGGCCATCTACATCGCCTTTTCAATCTCGGCGCCGAACAACGAGAAGACGATCGAACTCTTTCTGCAGTGGGTCGGCAGCGGTTTCACGCTCGCCATGCCGACCAAGACCGACCTGATCGTGCCCTTCTTCAAGAGCGTCTCCTATCCGCTGGGCATTTTCGGCTTCATCATCCTCACCTATCTGGTGATCGTCGGCTGCAGCAACGCGGTCAACCTCACCGACGGTCTCGACGGGCTGGCCATCATGCCGACCGTCATGGTCGGTGCGGCACTGGGCATCTTCGCCTATGTCGCCGGTCATGCCGGCTTCTCGAAATATCTGCTGCTGCCCTACGTTCCCGGCGCGGGTGAACTGGTGGTGTTCTGCGGCGCGCTGGCCGGTGCCGGGCTGGGCTTCCTCTGGTTCAACGCTTATCCGGCCGAAGTCTTCATGGGCGACGTCGGCGCGCTGGCGCTGGGTGCGGCGCTGGGTGCAGTGGCGGTCGTCGCGCGGCAGGAAATCGTGCTGTTCATCATGGGCGGCGTGTTCGTCGCCGAAACGCTCTCTGTGATGCTGCAGGTCAGCTGGTTCAAGTACACCAAGCTGCGCTACGGCGAGGGGCGACGTATCTTGCGCATGGCGCCGCTGCATCACCACTTCGAGCAATCGGGCTGGAAGGAAACGCAGGTCGTGGTGCGTTTCTGGATCATCACGATTCTGCTGGTGCTGTTCGGCCTCTCCACTTTAAAAATCCGCTGATGAACCTGACCGGCAAACACGTCCTGGTACTCGGCCTCGGTGAATCGGGGCTGGCGATGGCGCAATGGTGTACGCGCCATGGGGCCAGCGTGCGGGTTGCCGACACACGCGCCGCGCCGCCGTATCTGGATGAGTTGCGCCGTACCACCAGTCCCACGGGGATTCCCTCTGGTCACGCCGAATTCATTGGTGGCGAATTTGATAAAGGTCTGCTTGTCGGCATCGACCTGCTCGCCATTTCACCCGGCCTGTCGCCCGGCCTGCTGGTGGTGATTCATGCCCGCGCGCAGGGCATCCCGGTCGTCGGCGAAATCGAACTGTTCGCGCAGGGCCTGCGCGCACTCAAGCAGAATGTGCCGGTGCTGGCGATTACCGGCACCAACGGCAAGACCACTACCACGGCGCTGACCGGCCATCTGCTCGCGTCGACCGGTCGCAGCGTTGGCGTGGCCGGCAACATCTCGCCCGCCGCGCTCACCGCCCTGATGGATTTCCAGGATCGCGGTGCGCTGCCACAGGCCTGGGTGCTGGAGCTGTCGAGTTTCCAGCTCGAGACACTGGAGACCCTGAATGCGGCAGCGGCCACAGTACTTAACATCTCCGACGACCATCTCGACCGCTACATTGATTTGAACGACTACGCCAGCGCCAAGGCGCGCATCTTCCTGGCCAGTGCAGGCAACGAAGGCGTGCAGGTACTCAACCGCCAGGATGCGCGCGTGAAAAGCATGGCCCTGCCCGGGCGGCGGATCATCAGCTTTGGCCTCGATGCACCGGGCACAGTCGACGCTTTCGGCCTGCGCGAAAATCGCGGTGAAGCCTGGCTGGTGCAAGGCGACCGCTTCCTGTTGCCGGTGAGCGCACTACCAGCGGCCGGGTTGGCCGGCCTGCACAATGCCGCCAATGCCCTTGCCGCACTGGCCCTGTGCGCCGCCATCGGCATTGATGCGGTGACGCTGCTGCCGGCGCTGCGCAGCTTTCACGGACTCCCGCACCGCGTCGAGAAGGTCGCCGAAATTGGCGGCGTGACGTATTACGACGATTCGAAAGGTACCAACGTCGGTGCCACGGTCGCCGCACTGTCGGGGTTGGGCTGCAAGTCGGTGGTCATTCTCGGGGGGGAAGGCAAGGGCCAGGATTTTTCGCCGCTCAAGGCGGCTGTCGAGAACCACGCGCGCGGCGTGGTGCTGATCGGCCGGGACGGACCGCTGATTCGCGCCGCCCTTGACGGTTGTGGCGTCCCGCAGTTGAACGCCGCCAGCATGGACGAAGCCGTCCGTGCCGCTGCCGCCCGCGCCAGCGCCGGTGATGCCGTGCTGCTCTCGCCGGCCTGCGCCAGCTTCGACATGTTCCGCAATTACGAGCATCGCGCCGCAGCCTTCAAGTCGGCCGTGCAAGCACTCGCGCAAGGTGGGCCGCAATGATCTCGGTCAGCATGCCACGGCGTTTCGAAAACGTCTCGCGCCCCCCCGCCGAACTCGACCCTTTGCTGCTCTGGCCGGCAGTGGCATTGCTGCTGACCGGGCTGGTGATGGTCTACTCCGCCTCCATCGCCACCGCCGAGGGCAGCGCATTCACCGGCCACCAGTCGACCTATTTCCTGGTCCGCCATGCCGTTTATCTGCTCATCGGACTAATGGTTGGTCTGGTCGCCTTCCAGATTCCCTTGCGCTTCTGGCAACAACTGGCGCCCTGGCTATTTCTCGCGGGCGTGATCCTGTTGGTCGTGGTGCTGATTCCGGGCATCGGCCGCACGGTGAATGGGGCGCAACGCTGGATCGGCTTCGGCCCACTCACCCTGCAACCCTCCGAATTCATGAAACTCTGCGCCGTGCTCTACGCCGCCGACTACACGGCGCGCAAGCTGACCGACATGAGCAGCTTCCGCCGCGGCTTCGTGCCGATCGCGCTGGTGATGACCCTGGTCGGCGGACTGCTGTTGCGCGAGCCCGACTTCGGCGCCTTCGTCGTCATCGTCGTCATTGCCATGGGCATCCTGTTCCTCGGCGGTATGAATGGACGGCTGTTCACCTTCCTGATCGGCGCCATGGCGGTGGCGTTCGCCGTCCTGATCTATTCCTCGCCTTATCGCTGGGAGCGCATCACGAGTTACATGGACCCGTGGCAACACGCGCTGGGCAAGGGTTACCAACTCTCGCATTCGCTGATCGCCTTCGGCCGCGGCGAGTGGTTCGGGGTGGGGCTGGGCGCAAGTGTCGAAAAACTATTCTATCTGCCCGAGGCGCATACCGACTTTCTGCTGGCGGTGACCGCCGAGGAACTCGGCTTCGTCGGCGTCGTCGCCGTGGTCGGCCTGTTCGCCCTGCTGGTGCAGCGCTGCTTCGTCGTCGGCCGCCAGGCGCTGCTGCTGGAACGCGTCTTCGCCGGCCTGACGGCACAGGGCATCGGCATCTGGATCGGCTGGCAGGCCTTCATCAACATGGGCGTGAACATGGGCCTGCTGCCGACCAAGGGCCTCACCCTGCCGCTGATGAGCTTCGGCGGCTCGGGCATCGTCGCCAACTGCCTGGCGATTGCGGTATTGCTGAGAGTGGATTACGAGAACAGACGCCTGATGCGGGGACTCCCCGCATGAAAACCATCGTCATCATGGCGGGCGGCACGGGCGGGCACATCATGCCCGGACTCGCCGTGGCCGACGAACTGCACCGCCATGGCTGGAAAGTGTTCTGGATGGGCAATCCGGATGGTATGGAAGCGCGGCTGGTGCCCGAGCGCGGCTACACGATGGCCTGGGTGCGTTTCGGCGCACTGCGCGGCAAGGGGTTGTTGCGCAAGTTGCTGCTACCGCTCAGCCTGCTCTCCGGCTTTGTGCAGGCGTGGCGGCAGTTCTCCCGCATTCGGCCGGATGTCGTGCTCGGTATGGGCGGCTTCATCAGCTTCCCCGGCGGCATGATGGCCGCGTTGCGCGGCATTCCGCTGGTGCTGCACGAACAGAATTCCATCGCCGGCCTGGCCAACCGCGTGCTGGCGAGCGTCGCGGATCGCGTGCTGACCGGGTTTCCTGACGTATTCAAGAAAGGCCAATGGATTGGCAATCCGGTGCGGCATGCGGTCGCCGTCCTGCCAGCGCCGACTTTGCGCTATGGCGAACGCAGCGGAAAACTTAACCTGCTGGTGCTGGGCGGCAGCCTCGGCGCACAGGTGCTCAACGAAACCCTGCCCCAGGCGCTGGCCCTGCTGTCCGCGGAGGAGCGGCCGGCGGTGGTCCATCAAGCCGGCGCAAAGCACATCGAGGCGCTCGCCGCCGCTTATGCCGCTGCCGGCGTTGAAGCGCACACGACCGCCTTCATCGACGACATGGCGGGCGCCTATGCCTGGGCCGATCTGGTGATCTGCCGCGCCGGCGCGCTGACCATCGCCGAACTCGCCGCCGCCGGTGTGGCAAGCATCCTCGTGCCGTTCCCGCATGCCGTGGATGATCACCAGACCGCGAATGCACGCCTGCTGGTCCATGCCGGTGCGGCCATGCTGCTACCGCAAAAGGAATTGACGGCGGAACGCCTGGCGCTGATCCGCAACCTGACGCGCGCCCAGTTGCTCGAAATGGCCGAAAAGGCGCACGCACTGGCGCTTCCAGAGGCGACCGAGGCCGTCGCGCAGGCTTGCCGGGAGATCAGCAAATGAGTAGGCCCGCCCTCCCCCAACCCCTCCCTCACGGGAGAGGTGACTGTTGCTCGCTGCGCTCGAATGTCACGGGGTGCTTCGTGGGGGCTTCGGTGCAGGTTGCGCCTGGCGGCGCGTGTCGCTTTTCCTTGGGGCGGCCCGGCGGAAAAGCTGCCGTATTTGAAGTTGGTGACATCGGAGGCCCTGGGGCATGAAACACAAAGTCAAACGCATCCATTTCGTTGGCGTCGGCGGCGCCGGCATGAGCGGCATCGCCGAGGTGCTGGCCAATCAGGGCTACACGGTGAGCGGTTCCGACCTCGCGACTTCGGCAACCACGCGTCGCCTGATCGAAAAGGGCGTGCGCGTCACCATTGGCCACGCCGCCGGCAATGTGCAGAATGCCGATGCGGTCGTGGTGTCGACCGCGGTCAAGGAAGACAATCCGGAAGTCGTCGCCGCCCGCGAACGTCATGTGCCGGTCGTGCCGCGCGCCCAGATGCTGGCCGAACTGATGCGCATCAAGCAGGGCATCGCGATTGCCGGCACCCACGGCAAGACCACCACCACCAGCCTGGTCGCCAGCTGCCTCGCCGAAGGCGGCTTCGACCCAACCTTCGTCATCGGCGGGCGGCTGAATTCGGCCGGCGCCAATGCCCGCCTCGGCCAGGGCGATTATCTGGTCGCCGAGGCCGACGAGTCAGACGCCTCGTTTCTCTTTCTCTCCCCGGTGATCGCGGTGGTGACCAACATCGACGCCGACCACATGGACACCTATGGTCACGACTTCGAGCGGCTCAAGCAGGCTTTTGTCGACTTCATTCATCGCCTGCCGTTCTACGGCGTCGCCGTGGTGTGCATCGACGATCCGCATGTGCGCGCGATCCTGCCGGCAGTTGCCAAGCAGGTGGTGACTTATGGCTTCACAGAGACAGCCAACATCCGCGCCGAAAACGTGCGGGCTGACGCCGACGGCAGCGGCCGCATGCATTTCGACTGCGTGCGCACCAATGGCACGGAATCACGCTTCCCGGTCACGCTCAACCTGCCGGGCGAACATAACGTGCGCAACGCGCTGGCCGCGATTGCCGTGGCGACGGAAGTCGGCGCTGGCGATACGGCGATCCAGAAAGCCTTGGCCGAATTCAACGGGGTCGACCGGCGCTTCCAGCGCTGTGGCGAAATTGCCATTCCCGGCGGCGGTCAGTTCACCCTCGTCGACGACTACGGCCACCATCCGACCGAAATGGCCGCGACGCTGGCCGCCGCCCGCGGCGCCTTTCCCGGCCGCCGCATCGTGCTGGCCTTCCAGCCGCACCGCTACACGCGCACGCGCGACTGCTTCGAGGATTTCGTCAAGGTACTCTCGGCTGCGGATGCCCTGCTGCTGGCGGAGGTATACCCTGCCGGCGAGACGCCCATCGTCGCTGCCGATGGGCGGGCACTGGCGCGCGCGCTGCGCGTCACCGGCAAGCTAGAGCCCGTCTTCGTCGAGGATATCGCCACCATGCCGGAAGCAATTCTCGCTGCCGCACGGGATGGCGATGTCGTCATTACCCTCGGCGCCGGCTCGATCGGCTCAGTACCGGCCAAACTGGTGAACGCCTGATGGAAATCCGCAGCAACGAACCCATGGCGAAACATGTCACCTGGCGTGCCGGCGGCGCGGTTGCCTGTGCCTGCTTCCCGCAGGACCTGGCCGATCTGGCCGCCTTCATGGGCACGCTGCGCCATGACGAGCCAGTGCTGATGGTGGGCCTGGGCTCCAATCTGCTGATCCGCGATGGCGGCTTCGATGGCACGGCGATTTTCACCCATGGCGCGCTCGATAAGTTGCAGCTTGAGCCGGATGGCACGATCTACGCCGAGGCCGGCGTGCCCTCGCCCAAGCTGGCGCGCTTTGCCGCGCAGCACGACCGCGCCGGTGCCGAATTCCTCGCCGGCATTCCGGGCACTCTCGGCGGGGCGCTGGCGCTGAATGCCGGCTGCCATGGCGGCGAGACCTGGTCGTTCGTCGAGCGCGTGCAGATGTTGAACCGGCAAGGCGAACTGATCGTGCGCACGCCGGCGGATTTTGCCATCGGCTATCGGCACGCCGGCCTCAAAGCAAGCACCGACGAAATATTCGTTGCCGCCTGGCTGCGCTTCCCGGCGGGCGATGGCGCCACGGCGCGGGCGCGTATCAAGGAACTGCTCGAAAAGCGCAGTGCTACCCAACCCCTGCAATTGCCGAACGCTGGGTCGGTGTTCCGCAATCCGCCGGGGGACTATGCCGCACGCCTCATCGAGGCGGCCGGTCTGAAGGGCGTCGCCGAAGGCGGCGCACGGGTGTCTGAAAAGCATGCGAATTTCATCGTTAATCCGGACGGCAAAGCGACGGCTGCCGCGATAGAAAGCTTAATCGGCCGAATTCAGGTCGCGGTGCGGGAACAATTTGGCGTGGAACTGGTGCGCGAAGTGCGCATCCTCGGAGTAAAGAATTGAAAGCAAAAGATTTTGGACGTGTGGCGGTGCTGATGGGCGGGTCTTCCGCCGAGCGCGAGATTTCGCTGATTTCCGGCGCTGCCGTGCTAACGGCGCTCAAGGAATCCGGCGTTGATGCCTTTGCCTTCGATCCGGCCGAGCAGCCGATCTGGAAACTGGCCGGGATGGGCGTCGACTGCGTGTTCTGCATTCTGCATGGCGGCGCCGGTGAAGATGGCACGGTGCAGGGCGCGCTCGACCTGCTGCAGATTCCCTACACCGGCAGCGGCGTGCTGGCCTCGGCGCTGGCAATGGACAAGATCCGCACCAAGTGGGTCTGGCAGGCCGCGGGCGTGCCGACGCCGCGTTCGTGTCGCGTGGCAGCGGCTGACGCAGGGGCCGCAGTGGTCGCCGAATATGGCCTGCCGCTGATCGTCAAGCCGGTGCGCGAAGGTTCGTCAATTGGCGTCACCAAGGTGGCACGGCTGGAGGAGTTTGCTGCTGCCTTTGCGCAAGCGCAGACCCTTCCCGATTGCCGCCAGGAAGAAGTGATGGCCGAGGAATTCGTTGCCGGCATCGAGCTAACCGCAGCCGTGCTGGGGCGCGAGGTGTTGCCACTGGTGCGCATCGAAGCACCGGAAGGTCGTTACGATTACCAGAACAAGTATTTCACCGACGTTGTGCAATACCACTGCCCGGCCGGGCTACCCGCAGACGTCGAGACCGCCATCGGCAAAACAGTATTGGCGGCATTCGATGCCCTTGACTGTCGTGGCTGGGGCCGCGCCGACCTGATACTCGCAGCCGACGGCAGCTACAGCCTGCTCGAGATGAATACCGCACCGGGCATGACCGGCCACTCGCTGGTGCCGATGGCCGCCCGCGCCGCCGGCATTTCGTTTGAAACCCTGGTGCTGAAGATTCTTGCGGAGGCGCGCTGTGGCTAGGCAAAAGGCGCATACCCGCAACTCGCCAGCAACAGCGCCGGCCGGACTGTGGCACCAGCCGGCACTGATGAATCTGCTCGCGGACGTGTTAGTCGTACTGGCAGTGGCCGGTCTGGCCTGGGCGTCACTGACCGCCCTGCAGCGACTGCCGGTATTTCCCCTGCGCGAACTGGTGCTGACCGCTTCACCCCATCATGTGAGCGCGCAACAACTGGAGCATGCGGCGCGCGGCATCATGGTCGGCAATTTTTTCACTGTGGACCTCGAAGCAGCGCGGATCGCCTTCGAGAAATTGCCCTGGGTGCGCAAGGCCGCCGTAAGCCGGCAATGGCCGGATGGCCTGGAGTTGACGCTGGAAGAGCACGAACCGGTGGCACGCTGGCGACATTTGAATGGCGAGCATGGACTGGTCAATCGTCAGGGTGAGATATTTGTCGCCGAGCTACCCGCCGGTGCTTTGCAACTGCCACAGCTCTCCGGCCCCGAGGGCAGTGCGCGCGAATTGCTGGCGCGTTATGCGGAGTTCAGCAACGTACTGGCCGGCATTGGCAGAAGCATCGACACCATCGCACTGTCACCGCGCCACGCCTGGCAGCTCAAGCTGGATGACGGCATGGCCGTCGAACTGGGACGCGATCAGACGCGCCACCCGCTCGGCGAGCGGCTTGATCGCTTCGCCGCGCATTACGTTGATCTGCGCCAGCGGGTCGGCGCCATGCGCGTGGCCGACATGCGTTATCCAAATGGCTTTGTGTTACGTGGTCTGGAAAACACCTCACCCACGCGGACAGAATCTGCAGGACGGAAGTCATGAGCAATGAAAAACACCGCGACCTGATCGTCGGCCTGGATATCGGCACGTCGAAGATCGTCGCCATCGTCGCCGAACTGAATCAGGAAGGGCAACTCGCCATTCTCGGCATCGGCACGCAGGGCACCCAGGACACGCGCGGCCTGAAAAAAGGCGTGGTGGTCAATATCGAGGCCACCGTCAGCAGCATCTCGAAGGCCATCGCCGAGGTGGAAATGATGGCCGGCTGCAAGGTCCGCGAAGTCTATACCGGCATCGCCGGCGGCCACATCAAGAGCAAGGATTCCAACGGCATGGCCGTGGTGCGCGACAAGGAGGTCACCCAGTACGATGTTGCGCGCGCCATCGAGGCCGCCAATGCCACGCCGATTTCGGCCGACGACCAGATCCTCCACACCCTGGTGCAGGAATTCATCGTCGATGGCCAGGACGGCGTGAAAGAGCCGATCGGCATGGATGCCAAACGGCTGGAGGTGAAAGTGCATCTGGTCACCGGTGCCGTCACCGCCGTGCAGAACATTGTCAAATGCGTGCGTCGCTGCGGTCTGGAGGTGGTCGATCTGGTGCTGCAACCGCTTGCCTCAGGCAATGCGGTGCTGACCGACGACGAGAAGGACGTCGGCGTCTGCCTGGTCGACATCGGCGGCGGCACCACCGATATTGCCGTCTTCAGCCAAGGCGCCATCCGCCATACATCGGTCATCTCGATTGCCGGCGACCAGATCACTGCCGACATCGGCATTGCATTGCGTACCTCGACGCAGGATGCCGAGGAAATCAAGCTGCGCTACGGGGTTGCCCTGCAACAACTGGCCGATCCGGAGGAGATGCTCGAAGTGCCAGGCGTCGGCGAGCGGCCGGCCTCCAGCCTGTCGCGCCAGACGCTGGCGGGCTTCATCCAGCCGCGCGTCGAAGAGATTTTTCAGAAGGTGCAGGACGAACTGGTCAGAAGCGGCTATGCGCGACTGTTGCGCGCCGGCATCGTACTGACCGGCGGCACTGCACAAATGCCGGGCATGACCCAGCTTGGCGAAGAGATTTTTCACAACACGGTCAAGGTCGGCACACCGCATTACTCAGGCAACCTGCGCGACTTCGTGAAAAACCCCCGCTACGCGTCGGCGATGGGCTTGTTGATGGAAGGTGTGGCACAGAAACAGCGCGGGCTCAAGGACCAGGGCCCGATGACGATGGGACAGGCCGTGACGCGCATGCGCGCCTGGTTTGCACGGAATCTTTAACGTGAAAGCCATGGCTTTCCCATTAAAGATCAAGAGTACGAACAAGGGGAGACTTCCCCTTGTTTATCCCCCGTAAAACGGTGCCATGAATTGAATTTGTCCGATTTATTTTTAGCAACAAAAGGAGAGGCGAAATGTTTGAAATCATAGATAGAGACCCTAACGCCACCATTATTAAGGTGATCGGTGTCGGTGGCGCCGGCGGCAATGCCGTCGAACACATGATCCGCGAAGGCGTAGGCGGCGTGGAATTCATCTGCTGCAATACCGACGCCCAGGCACTCAAGAACTCCTCGGCCGGCACCAAACTGCAGCTCGGCCCCGGCTTGGGTGCGGGCGGCAAGCCGGAGCGCGCGCGCGAACACGCACAGAACGAACGCGAGAAGATCGCCGAGGCGCTCGCCGGCGCGCACATGGCCTTCATCACCGCCGGAATGGGCGGCGGCACCGGCACCGGTGCCGCGCCGGTCATCGCCGAAGTGGCGCGCGAACTGGGCATTCTCACGGTAGCCGTCGTCACCAAACCCTTCGAGTTCGAGGGGCGCCGCAATAAACTTGCCGAAGAAGGACTGGCCGAACTCGGCCTGCATGTCGATTCGCTGATCGTCGTCCTCAACGAAAAACTGATGGAAGTGCTCGGCGAGGAAGTCAGCATGCTCGACGCCTTCAAGTCGGCCGACAACGTGCTGAAGAATGCCGTTGGCGGCATTGCCGAGATCATCAACGTGCCGGGTCTGGTGAACGTGGACTTTGAAGACGTGCGCACCGTGATGGGCGAGATGGGCAAGGCCATGATGGGTTCGGCCGCCGCAGCGGGCGTCGATCGCGCCCGCCTGGCCGCCGAGTCCGCCGTTGCCAGCCCGTTGCTGGAAGGCATCGAACTCTCCGGCGCACGCGGCGTGCTGGTGAATATCACCGCCAGCGGCTCACTCGGCCTCAAGGAATACAAGGAAGTGATGGCCACCATCCGCAACTACACCGCGCCCGACGCCACCGTAATTTGCGGCGCAGTGTTCGACGATGCGATGGAGGACCAGTTGCGCGTAACGGTCGTCGCGACGGGTCTCGGCTCGGCTGCGCTGGCACGGCGCAAACCGGAACTGAAAGCCTATGTCACCGAGGGGATCGGCCTGCGCACCGGTACCGACAACCTGCCGCTCGGCACCGGCATGTCGGCAGCCACCGTTGGTACCTCGGGTAGCCTCGACCTGGAAGGCATGTTCGTCAGCAATCGCGGCAGCCGCGACAATCGTGCGCAAGCCATGTCCGATACCGGCATGGACAAGTACGATATCCCCGCCTTTCTGCGTAAGCAGGCGGACTAACTTTCATGATGCGCAGGCTACGCCCCCGATCATGAAAAACGCCCGCCCCCCTTCGCCCCCCTCGCGGGTGGTTCCAAATGGCTCGCTGGCGCTCGCCTATCACGGGGCGCTCTTTCCAGTGCGGGTGCGGATTGCGGCTGCGCCGCGTGCCGCGTTTGCTTGGGGCGGCCCGGCGCAAACGCTGTGCTTTTAACGCCAAGCATCTCGAAATAATCTCCGGGGAATCGCTTCCCCCGGGGATTATTTCGTTTGGGTTTGTTGCGCGGCCAGCACATTCGCCAGCCGCACAAAGTCAGCAACCGCCAGCGTCTCGGCGCGCGCCGTCGGTGCAAAACCCTGCGCCTCCAGCAAGGCCTCGCCACCAAATTCTTTTAGCGTATTTCGCAACATTTTGCGCCGCTGGGAAAAGGCTGCCTTCACCAGGCGTGCAAACAGTTCCGGATCGGCCGCCGTACCCGCTGCGGGGCATTTCATCTCACCAGTCCCATGGGGATTTCCTTCGGTCACGCCGACTTTTAACGGGATCATGCGCACCACTGCCGAATCGACTTTCGGCGCCGGGTTGAATGAACCCGGCGGCACGATGAACAGTCGCTCCATGCTGTAGCGATATTGCAGCATCACCGACAGCCGACCATAGTCGCCACCGCCCGGTGCGGCCACCATGCGGTCAACCACTTCCTTTTGCAGCATGAAGTGCATCTCGCTCACCACCGCGGCGTATTCGGCCAGATGGAACAAGAGGGGGCTGGAGATGTTGTAAGGCAGGTTGCCGACAATCTTGAGCAGGCCACTGGACGACAGGGCGCCAAAATCGAATTCCAGCGCATCGCCGGCATGGATGGTGAGCCGTTCGGGAGGAAAACGCTGGCGCAGGCGCTCGATCAGGTCGCGGTCGATTTCGACCACATGCAGATGTTCGAGCCGATCGAGCAAGGGTTCCGTCAATGCGCCCAGCCCCGGCCCGATCTCCACCACGGTATCGCCCGCGCGTGGGGCAACCGCATCGACAATTTTGCGGATGATGCCCGGCGAAACGAGAAAGTTTTGTCCAAAGCGCTTGCGCGGCTGATGTCCCTTCATGCCCCCTCCGCATGGAATGTGGCAATGGCGCAAGCCCGGCGCCGGGCCGTCACGCGCCGGAGGCGCAATCCGTAGCGCAGACAACCCGGTGCCGCCCATGGTATTCGAGCGCAGCGAGCAAACATCACCCCCTTTCCCCGGGAAGGGGGGTGGGGGGGAGGGGGACCAGACGACTCATATCGATCGCCGCCGCGACTGCGGCAAACAGGCTGGTTGACGACGCCTTGCCGGTGCCGGCCAGGTCGAGCGCCGTACCGTGGTCGACCGAAGTGCGAATGATCGGCAGGCCCAGCGTGACGTTGTAGCCTTCGTCAAAGGCCGCGTACTTCAGCACCCCCAGACCTTGGTCGTGATACATCGCCAGTTGGGCATGCGAGTCGGCCAGCACCTTTTTGGTGAACAGGGTGTCGGCCGGCAGCGGGCCGATCAGGTTCATGCCCTCCGCGCGCAATTTCTCCAGCACCGGGACGATCACCTCGATCTCCTCGTGCCCCATGTGGCCGCCCTCGCCGGCATGCGGATTGAGGCCGGCCACGAGAATGCGCGGCTTTTCAAAACCAAACTTGCTGCGCAGCTCGGCGTGCAGGATGCGGATCGTCGTTTCCAATTCGGACGGCGTAATGGCGGCGGCGACATCCTTCAGCGGCAAGTGCGTGGTCGCCAGCGCCACATGCAAACCGGCGCCGGCCAGCATCATTACCACGCGCGGCGTGCCGGTTTTTTCCGCCAGATACTCGGTATGACCGGTGAAGGGTATGCCGGCGTCGTTGATGATGCCCTTGTGCACCGGCGCGGTAACCATGGCGGCGAACTCACCCGAGCGGCAGCCCGCCAGCGCACGATCAAGGAGTGCCAGCACATAGGACGCGTTCGCCATGTCCGGGAAGCCCGGCTGGCTGGGTACAGCCAGCGGCACATGCAGAATGTCGAGGCGCTCCAGACTCAGTCCGAGCTGGCGTGCCCGGGTGGCCATCAGGGTTTCGTCGCCCAGCACGACAATGCGCGCCGGGAGATTGCAGTCGGCCAGCGCGAGGCAGATTTCCGGACCAATGCCGGCCGGTTCGCCAGAAGTAACGGCAATCACCGGCTCGCCTCCACCCAGCCTACCCCACACCGGGAATGGCTCGGCCTGCGCGCCATGTTGTGGCGTGGCCGGTTGCGGGTTTAGCGCACCGATTGGCGCCAGGCGATCAGCGCTCTTCAAGTCGAAACTCTACATGGGCGCGGTCACGTAATTGCCGCAACCAGTCTTCGTAAGCCTCGTCGGACTTGCGCTCGCGCAGGGCCTGCTTGGCCACCAGGCGCTTTCGCTCATCACCGGCCTCGGCGTTCTTGCGCTCCAGTACCTGGATCAGGTGCCAACCGAACGGCGACTGCACCGGGGCGCTGGTCTCGCCTGGCTTCATGGCATCCATCGCCCGCTCGAATTCCGGTACGGTATCGCCCTGATACAGCCAGCCCAGATCGCCGCCCTTGGCCGCCGACAGATCGTTCGAGTGCAGGCGCGCAAGTTCGGCGAAATCGGCACCGTTGTCCAGGCGCTCTTTGAGTCCGGCCAGTTTGTGGCGCGCCTCTTCGGACGATATCAGCTCATTCACCTTGAGCAGGATATGCCGGGCACGCGTCTGGCGAATGGTGCTGCCGACCATGCTGCCGCCGCGCCGCTCGAACAGCTTGACGATATGGAAGCCGGCCGGACTGCGCAGGATGCCGCTCGTCTCGCCCGGCTTCAGCTTGGCAATGGCATCGGCGTACAGGGTAGGCAGCCGGTCGGCCGGACGCGGCTCCAGCATGCCGCCGGACATGGCGTCGGCCGCCTCGGAATAGCTGGCGGCAACCTGGGCAAAATCCTGGCCACCCTTGATGCGCGCCAGGGCCTCCTCGGCGCGCGCGCGCAACTGGGCCAACTTGATTGGGTTGGCCTGCTCCGGCACGCGTACGATGATATGGCCGAGCGCGACCAGCGCAGCCTGATCGGCCTGCTCGGGGTGGGCAAGATAATTGTCGATTTCGCCATCGGACACAACGATGCGATTTTCGACTTCGCGCTCGCGCAAGCGGGAAATGATCATCTCGTCGCGTATTTCTTCACGAAAACGCCGCCAATCAATACCGTCCCGTTCAAGGGCTGCCCGAAAATCGGCAAGCGCCATGCGGTTGTTTTCGGCGATGCGGCGCAAGGCGACATCGAGCTCGGCATCCGGGATCCGCAGGCCCGTTTCATTGGCGAACTGCTTTTGCAAGCGATCGACGATCAACCGTTCCAGCAACTGCTTTTCCAGCACCTCGCGCGGCGGCGGCGGCGTGCCGCGCTGCCGCAACTGGCGCTCGACATTGGCCAGTCGGTCGCGCAATTCATTCTGGGTAATTACCTCGTCATTGACGACGACGATGACCCGATCGATGGCAATCGGCACAACCGGCTTGCGGGCTTGCGCGGAGGCCAGGGACGGCAACAGGGTCAGGCACATCAGGAATATGGGCAGAAGTCTCATTGACAGTCAGTCTGGTTATTGGGCAGCAAATACAGGATCGGCAGTGGGTTGATTGATGATGCCATAGCCGGGAATGTTGCGCCGGAGCAGCTCCAGCGGGTTGGAACCGATGCGCGAAAAATCATTCAGCTCCAACTGGAAAAACGTCGCGGTTGTTGGCTTGTCGGCGATCGTGGCCAGTCGCTGAACGACAAAGCGGCCAACCCAGCAGCCCGCGTTGTATTCGATGCCACCAATGGTTTCGATGACGCGGCTTTCCTTCGTCGAATAATTGTAGCGACCCACGGCATGCCAGCCACCGCCCAGCGGCAACTGTGCCGACACATCGATCTGGCCAAGCAGTTCGCGAGCATAGCGGTAGCCAGCGTTGAATATCTGGCCCGGGGCCGGGTGGTAGCGACCGCCGACCGTAAGCCGTTCGGTCAGTTTGTCGCGTGGGTTGTACTGCCAGCCAAAATCGGCATAGGTTTTAGGCAGAACCTGACCGGAAAGTGCTGCCAGAATATCTGCCGAGCGGCCGGTGCGTGCCGTTTCTCCGGGCAAGGTCACCTCCTGGAGCGTGAAATAATGCAACTGACCGAGGGTGGCACGCAGCATTTCGGCACCGGTGGTCGGATCAAGCAGACGCGAAGTCACTGCCAGGGTGACTTGGTTGGCGTTGGCAATGCGGTCACCGCCCGCGTAGCGATTTTCAGCGAACATCTGGGCATGGCTGAAGCTGGCTATGCCAGTGTCAAAGACGGGCAACTTGCTCTGATCGCGGGTTGGCACATACAAGTAGTAGGCGCGCGGTTCGAGTGTCTGCTGCAGCGAGCGACCGAACCAGTTGGTGTCGCGTTCCATGACAAAACCACCATCGACGCTGAAGATCGGCAGCGCACGATTCTGTTGGTCCGGCACATTTTTCCGGTAATCCGTTGCCGCCAGACGCTCCTGCCCGCTCAACTGGTAGTGAGTGGAGTGGAAACCGACTTTTGGTGTCAGCCAGAATGCCGAGGTAGCATACGGCAGCGATAGTTGCGGGTAGAGCGTGGTGCGCTTGCCGAGCAATTCCGTCGGATGATCAAAATTCACGTACTCCGCATTCATGTTGAATGCCATTCCAAGCGGAAGATCGTAGCGATTGGCTGCACCCGTCAACTGCGGCA
The DNA here is from genome assembly GCA_013791905.1 of Rhodocyclaceae bacterium. Classification (GTDB taxonomy): domain Bacteria; phylum Pseudomonadota; class Gammaproteobacteria; order Burkholderiales; family Rhodocyclaceae; genus Sulfuricystis. Next base: position 412,271 of record VMSX01000011.1, read on the forward strand.
GGCGACGGTAGGGGGACGGCAGATCCTGCAGGGTCTGATACGTTTGCACATTCAAGGCTGCGCTATACCAGGGCCCGCCGTAGCTCAAGACACCCTGGCGCAGCAGGTTGCCTTGCGATACAGCCGCCACACGTGTCGACAGGTCGCTGAAATAATTGTCGTCGGAAACGCCATTGAGGTTCAGTGCTGCCGAGAAACCATGGCCCAGCGTCTGATTGTGGAGAAGCGCATAGCCATAACGATCGCGATTGGCCAGTTTGTCGTCAGGCAGGTATTCGACACGCGCCTGACCGCTGTGAGTGTAATCAAGGTAACGGAATTCGGTATTCAGTTGCAGGCCTCGGCGCGACATCAGGCGTGGCGCAATCGTCGCATCCATGTTGGGCGCAATATTCCAGTACCAGGGCATCGTCACCTCGAGGCCGCTCTTGCTGGTAGTCCCGATCGTCGGCGTCAGCAGGCCGCTCTTTCTGTCGTTGTTGAGCGGGAAGCTGAGCCATGGTGTGTACAGGAATGGCACATCCTTGAAGCGAACCGTGGCATGACGAGCTACGCCGGTCGCAGTGGTGTAATCGAGATCGAGTTCATCAACAACCATCTCCCAGTCGCGCTGGGACGACTGGCAGGTACTGTAGGTCGCTTTCTTCAGGTGGTACAGATCCTCGCCACGAAACTCAAGGCGTTCGGCGCTGCCGCTCGCCGTCACGACTGAGCGGGGCAACATTTTTCCGGTCGTCGCGAACACCTTCCCATCAGGGCCGACTGCTGGCAACCCGCCCATGGTCAACGCTGGTTCTGGTACGTCCTTGGGCTGACTTCTGATGGTGTAGGCGGGCGACTCGAATTCGCCGGTGCTGCCTGCCATACGCATGCGCAGACGTGGGCCGGTGATGACGGAATCCGGACTGGTCAGGCGCACGTCACCAATCGCCTCCACTTCATCCTCAGCCTGGCGGTAAATAATGCGATCGGCCCGCAAGGTGTCGTCTGCGCGTTGCAACTCGGCCTCGCCGGCGGCGACTATTTCGACCTCATTGATGCCGCTGATATTGCGCGCCCTCACCAGGGTCGGCGCGGATTTCTTGTCGATAGGTGTTGACGACTTGGTGGCAAAGTCGGGAATAACGCCAGCGGCGACATGTGCGGAATACAGGGGAGCCAATGCAGAACGTTCTGCCACTTCGGGCGGACGCTCCGCTAACTTTGGAGATTGCACTGCGGCGCCCAACAGGCCCGGATCCACACGTAGCGATGTCAAATTTTGCGGACCTTTGACTGCCGTATTAGCCACTGGAGCCGCAGCCAGAACTGGCGCAGATACGGCGGCCGGGCGTGGCGTGGGGGACACCGGCTTGGCTGGGGTCGACACTTGTGCAGGCGCTGCCGCTGGCACCTGCTGTGGTCGTACATCTGCAGCGACAGACAGATCTTGCGGTGCGGACGGCGGCATCACCCGGCTCACCTCAACGTCACCGCTTTTCGGGGCGACCGGTTTGACCACGCCCGTGGCGGCAGCCTGCCCCGCAACCCGACCTGCCTGACTAACGATCCTGTCTGATTCAGCCTTTTCTGCTGGCTGCGCCGGCACTGCAGTTTGGGCCGGCTGTTGCTGAACAGACGGTGCGGATGGCGCTGGCGACGGCTTGATCGGGGCGCCTCCCAGCAGGGCAGGATCAACGCGCAGGGTTGGCAGATTTTCGCCGGCTGCAGCAAAGCCGCTGATCGCAATGACGCCACTGGCGCTGGCGAACGCCAGCCAGCCCAATGTTTTCACCGCCCGCCGAAGCCATGCCAATAACATCGTTGCCGTATTTTTATCCGTGCTGAGCGCCGGGGTGCCCGGGCGCCCACGCCCTGGTGCCAGCTAAGCCAATGGTAGAATTTGCGATTCTATCATTTGAGCGGAATTCCTTGCGTGGAGCGGATCAAGCAAATTCAGGACTGGCTGGCGGCACAATTCCCTGAACGACTGTTTACCCTGGCGCCCGCCTCCAATGACGCCAGTTTCCGTAGCTATCTGCGCGTCACGTTCGCCGACGGCGAAACACTGATTGTCATGGACGCGCCGCCGGCCCACGAAGACGTGCGCCCCTGGCTGCATGTACAGCAATTGTTCAGCAGTGCCGGCGCCAACGTGCCGGCAGTACTGGCGCAGGATCTGGCACGGGGATTTCTGTTGATTTCAGACCTTGGATCGACCACCTATCTGGCTGCGCTGACCGCCGCCAGTGACCCCGACGCACTGTACCGCGCCGCCATCGACACGTTGATCGTCATTCAGCACGCCAGCCGGCCCGACGCGTTGCCCGCCTACGACCGGACGCTGCTCAAGCGTGAACTCGATCTGTTCCCCGACTGGTACATCGGCAAGCATGTGCCGATCAATTTCGGCAACGAACAGCGCAACGCATTGGCGGCCGTGTTTGACAAAATCGTCGCCGTAAATCTGGCCGAGCCGCAGGTCTCTGTACACCGTGACTATCACTCGCGCAACCTGATGGACACCGGGGCGGCACCAGGCGTGATCGATTTTCAGGACGCCGTCTACGGCCCGATCAGCTACGACCTCGTTTCACTGCTGAAGGATGCCTACATCGAGTGGGACGAGGAACGTACGCTCGACTGGCTGGTGCGCTACTGGGAAAAGGCCAGAAAGGCCGGCCTGCCGGTGCGCGCCGACTTTGGCGAATTCTTCCGCGATTACGAGTGGATGGGCGTGCAACGGCACGTCAAGGTGCTGGGCATCTTCGCCCGCCTGTGCCACCGCGATGGCAAGGACGGCTACCTCAAGGACATGCCGCTGGTGGCGAAGTACCTGCGCACGGCCTGCTCGCGTTACGCTGAGCTGTTTCCGCTGCTGCGCCTGCTGGATCAGCTTGAAAACCGTCAGGTCCAGGTCGGCTACACCTTCTGAATAAATAATGCCCCTCCACGCTCGTCCCACAGGGATTTCCTTCGGTCACAAATTCGGCCCGGCGAGAACATGAAGGCAATGATTCTCGCAGCGGGACGTGGTGAGCGCATGCGTCCGCTCACCGACCGCTGCCCCAAGCCGCTGCTGCCGGTCGCCGGCAAACCGCTGATCGTCTGGCATCTCGAACGGCTGGCCCGCGCGGGCTTTCGCGAGATCGTCATCAACCATGCGCACCTTGGCGACCAGATTGAAGCTCTGCTCGGTGCTGGTGACGCCTGGGGCCTCGCCATCAACTACTCCGCAGAACCGGCCGGTGCCCTCGAAACGGCCGGGGGCATCGCCAATGCGCTGCCCCTGCTGGATCCGGCAAATGACAATGCACCGTTCCTGGTCATCAATGGCGACATTTTCTGCGATTGGGATGTCAGCCGCGCGGCTACCGCACTCGCGCCGGACCATCTCGCGCACCTGGTGCTGGTCGACAATCCGCTTCAACATCCAGACGGCGACTTCTCGCTGGCAAATGAAATAGTTGGCATAGACGGCGCGGTGAAACTGACTTTCGGCGGTATCGGCATCTATCGGCCGACGCTCTTCGCCGGCGTGGTACGCGGGCAAGCAGCCAGGCTCGCACCCCTGCTGCACACTGCCATTGCCGCCGGTCAGATCAGCGGTGAACATCACCGCGGCCGCTGGGTCGATGTCGGCACCCCCGAACGGCTCGCCGCCCTCGATGCCGAGTTGCATCACGCATGCTAGGATCAAATTCATGAACATCACGCCGTTCCACCAGCGCCGACTTTCGCTGCTTGAGCACATGCAAGCAGGCGTGGCAGTCATCCCCACCGCGCCGGAACATTTGCGCAATCGCGACACCAGTTTCCCGTATCGCGCCGACAGCTATTTTCATTACCTGACCGGCTTCCCCGAGCCCGAAGCCGTGCTGGTGCTGGTTGCCGGCAGCCAGCCGCAATCGATCCTGTTCTGCCGTGACAAGGACATCGACAAGGAAATCTGGGATGGCTTTCGTTACGGGCCGGACGCGGCGCGCGAAACCTTCGGTTGTGACGCTGCATTTTCGATCAAGGAATTCGACAGCAAGCTCGCGGAACTGCTGGCCGACCAGCCCGCGCTGTGGTTCTCGATCGGTCATGACGCCGGCTGGGATGCACGGATCGCTGCCGCCCTGAATACCGTGCGTGCCCAGACGCGCGCCGGCAAAACCGCGCCGGCCGTGATCCACGACGTACGCGCCCGCCTCGACGAGATGCGCCTCGTCAAGGACGAATATGAAATCGCCCTGATGCAAAAGGCCGCCACCATCGCCTGCACCGCCCATCGGCGCGCCATGCGGTTTACCGCAGCCGGAAAATTCGAATACGAAGTCGAGGCCGAGTTCCTGCACGAATTCCGGCGCCACGGCAGCCAGTACCCGGCCTATTCGCCGATTGTCGCTGGCGGTGCCAATGCCTGCATCCTGCATTATGTGGAAAACAACCAACCCCTCAAGGCAGGTGAACTGCTGCTGATCGATGCCGGCTGCGAAATCGACGGCTATGCCAGCGACATCACGCGGACCTTTCCGGTCAGCGGCCGCTTTTCCGGACCGCAGGCCGACGTGTATCAAATGGTGCTTGCCGCGCAAGCGGCAGCCATTGCGGCGATCCGTCCCGGCGCGACATTTCTCGATCCGCACACCGCTGCGGTGCGGGTGCTGGCGCAGGGCATGCTCGACCTGAAACTGCTCGATGGCAATCTCGACGGCGTGATCGAAATGGAGGCCTACAAGCGCTTCTACATGCACCGCACCGGCCACTGGCTGGGCATGGACGTGCATGACGCCGGTACCTACCGTTCCGGCCCAAGTGACAACGACTGGCGCGTGCTGGCGCCCGGCATGCTGCTCACCGTCGAACCGGGGTGCTACATCCGTCCCGCCGACGATGTGCCTGAAGCCTTCTGGAACATCGGCGTGCGCATTGAGGACGATGCGCTGGTAACACAAAGCGGTTGCGAAATCATCACCGCCGCTGCGCCGAAGACCATCGCCGACATCGAAGCATTGATGCGCGATGCCATACATGCCTGATGCGAGCGCAGCGAGCCTGAGCAGTCGCCCTCTTCCCCAAGAAGGGGGACGGAGGGATGGGGGCCTGGAAATCGGCAACACCGATGATGGCAACCGCAAGGTTGCCATCATCGGCGGCGGGCCAGCGGGAATGGCCTTGGCACTGGCGTTGCACCAACAGGGTATCAACAGCGATATTTTCGACGCCCGCACGCGCGGCGCGGCAAAGAACGACAAACGTATTCTCGCGCTCTCCTACGGTACGCGCCAGATCCTCGAACGCCTCGGCGTCTGGAACGGCATCCCCGCTACCGCCATCGACGCCATCCACATCTCGCAACGCGGGCGACTGGGGCGCACCCGGCTGACGGCGCGCGCTGAAGGCGTGCCGGCACTGGGCTACGTGCTTAATGCCGGCGACCTTGCCGCAGCCTTGGACACGGCGGTCGCCCAAGCAGGCATCCCCTACCAGGAGAAGAGAAAAGTCGGCGTTGGCGATACGGCGCAGTACGCGCTCACCGCCTGGGCCGAAGGTGTCGTGGCAGACGACGCTGCCACGGTGCGCGACTATGATCAGCTTGCCGTGCTGTGCACGGCCACCACCCATGAGCCGCACCACCACACCGCATGGGAGCGCTTTACCCCGGACGGGCCGCTGGCGCTGTTGCCCTATGGAATAGACAAAGGCAATCAGTATGCCGTCGTCTTTACCTGCAGTACCGCAGATGCCACGCAACTCGCCGCACAGGGCGATGCCGACTTTCTGGCGCGGCTGCAAAACCAGTTCGGCACGCGCCTCACATTTACCGCCGTCGGCCCGCGCATCAGTTACGCGCTCGGCCTGCGCTACCGTGAAAATATCGTCGCCGAGCGTCAGGTCTGGATCGGCAATGCCGCCCAGACCCTGCATCCGGTTGCCGGCCAAGGCTTCAACTTGGCCCTGCGCGACATCTGGGACCTTGCCCAGGCACTGGGTGATCCAGCTTGCGCCGGCGATCCGGGCAACGCTACTGCACTGGCAAATTACGTCGCCTGCCGCCGCCTCGATCGCCACGCAACGATCCGCTTCACCGACGGCCTGACCCGCCTCTTTTCCAACGACTTCCCGCCGCTCGCCCATGCCCGCGGTGCTGCCTTGCTGGCGCTCGACCTGCTGCCGCCGCTACGCTCATTTGTCGCCCGGCGCATGATGTTCGGCGCGCGCGCCTGGTAGCGTGCGAGTCACCCACCATTCCAGAACCTTGCCGCCGGGCCGCCCCAAGGCAAGATGAAACGCGGTGCAGCCGCAACCGGGTCATCGTTGCGACAGGACAAGGGCAGCGACTGACGATTAAGCATCGGGCTACTACGGCGGCAGACCGTTGCTGCACATTTTCAAGCGACAGTAGTAAAATTCCCATTCTCGCTGCCCGGCCACTCTTTCACAACCGCAATGGACTATCTCGGCTTCACGCTGCGCAATAATTTGTTCGTCGCACCGATGGCCGGGGTGACGGATCGACCGTTTCGCCAGTTGTGCAAAAAACTCGGCGCCGGCCTGGCCGTATCGGAGATGGTCACCTCCAACTCATTACTCTACGGCAGCGCCAAGACGCGGCGGCGCGCCGACCACACCGGCGAGGTCGATCCGATCGTCGTGCAGATCGCCGGCGCCGACCCCGCAATGCTGGCGCTGGCCGCGCGCTACAACGTCGAGCGCGGCGCGCAGATCGTCGACATCAACATGGGTTGCCCGGCCAAGAAGATCTGCAACGTCATGGCCGGTTCGGCACTGATGCAGAACGAACCGCTGGTGGCGCAGATTCTCGACGCCGTGGTGGCCGCCGTGCCGGACACGCCGGTAACCCTGAAATTTCGCACCGGCTGGAACAGCACCAACAAGAACGCGCCGAACATCGCGCGCATTGCCGAGGATTGTGGCGTGCGCGCCATCGCCATCCATGGCCGCACCCGTGCCGACCAGTATCAGGGCGCCGCCGAATACGACACCATCGCGCTGGTGAAGTCGCAGGTGAAGATTCCGGTCATCGCCAACGGTGACATCACCTGCCCGCAGAAAGCCCGGGAAGTCCTCGACTACACCCGCGCCGATGGCGTCATGATCGGCCGCGCGGCGCAGGGTCGGCCCTGGTTGTTCCGCGAGATCGAACATTTCCTCGCCACCGGCGCCGTCCTGCCAGCACCGACTTTTGTCGAGATTCACACCATCTTGCGCGCCCATCTCGCCGACCTGTATGCGTTTTACGGCGAGGAGACCGGGGTCCGGATTGCCCGCAAGCACATCAGTTGGTACACCAAGGGCATCGTCGGTGCGGCACACTTCCGCCATGCGATGAACCAGCTGGACAACGTCGCTGCGCAACTGGATGCTGCGGATGAATTCTTTCTTGGCGCCGCCAATGACCAGCTAACGTATATGGATGCCGCATGAGCAATGAACTAGCCGATTGCATTCGTCGCAATCTCAACCGTTATTTCCGCGACCTCGATGGCGAATCGCCGCACGCCATTTACGACATGGTGATCGCCAGCGTCGAACCGCCCATGCTTGAGGTCGTCATGAAGCAGGCCAAGGGCAACCAGACCACCGCTGCCGAAATGCTCGGCATCAGCCGCAGCACCCTGCGCCGCAAACTCGCCCAATACAACTTGGACAACCCCTCCTGAACAGGTGAACACATGAAAGTAACCCAAGCCCTCCTCAGTGTTTCCGACAAACACGGCGCAGTCGACTTTGCGCGCGAACTCGCCGCGCTCGGCATCAAGCTGCTGTCTACCGGCGGCACCGCCAAGCTGTTGCGCGATGCCGGCCTCGATGTCACCGACGTTTCCGACTACACCGGTTTTCCCGAAATGCTCGACGGTCGCGTCAAGACCCTGCATCCGAAAGTGCACGGCGGCATCCTCGGCATCCGCGGCAACGCGGAGCATGCGGCGACAATGGCCAAGCACAACATCCCGAACATCGACCTGGTCGTGGTGAATCTCTATCCGTTCCAGCAGGCGATTGCGAAGAAGGACTGCACGCTGACCGACGCCATCGAAAACATCGACATCGGCGGCCCGACCATGGTGCGCGCCGCGGCGAAAAACCACGGCAACGAGCAGGGCGGCTGCGCTGTCGTGACCGAGCCGGCCGACTACGCCGGCATCGTCGAGGAACTGAAGGCGAACCAGGGCAAAATCTCTTACACCACACGCTTTGCGCTGGCCAAGAAAGCCTTTGTGCACACCGCGCGCTACGATGGCGCCATCGCCAATTGGCTCACCAGCCTCGATGCCGACAACAAACCGACCACCTTCCCCGCGCGTTTGCAACTGGCCTTCGACAAGGCCGACACCATGCGCTACGGCGAGAACCCGCACCAGCAGGCCGCGTTTTATCGCGAACCGACAACGGTACTGGGCAGCATCGCCAGCTACCAGCAATTGCAGGGCAAGGAGCTTTCCTACAACAACATCGGCGACGCCGATGCGGCCTGGGAAGCGGTCAAGGCATTCGGTAAGGATGACGCGGCGGCAACCTGCGTCATCGTCAAGCATGCCAACCCCTGCGGCGTGGCGCTCGCCGCCACCGCCGAGGAAGCCTACCGGCGCGCCTTCTCGACCGACCCGACCTCGGCGTTTGGCGGCATCATCGCCTTCAACTGCGCCATCGACAAAGCCACGGCCGAAGCGGTCGCCGGCCAGTTCGCCGAAGTCATCATCGCGCCGGAAATCACCACCGAGGCGCGCCAGGTCTTCGGCGCCAAGCAAAACCTGCGCGTCCTGGTCGTGCCGATGGGCAGCAGTACTGGCGCCTTCGACTTCAAGCGTGTCGGCGGCGGCCTGTTGGTGCAGACGGCCGACGAAGGGCGCATCGTCCAGAGTGATGTCAAGATCGTCACCAAGCGCGTGCCGACCGAACAGGAAATGCGCGACATGCTGTTCGCCTGGCGCGTCGCCAAGTATGTCAAGTCCAACGCCATTGTTTACTGCCGTGACGGCATGACGGTCGGCGTCGGTGCCGGCCAGATGAGCCGCGTCGACTCAGCGCGCATCGCCGCGCTCAAGGCCGAGAACAACAAGATGACGGTCAAGGGCTCGGTGGTGGCATCGGATGCCTTCTTCCCCTTCCGCGACGGCCTCGACGTGCTGGCCCAAGCCGGCGCCACGGCGGTGATCCAGCCCGGCGGTTCGGTGCGTGACGCCGAAGTGATCGCTGCCGCCGACGAGCAGAACATCGCCATGGTGTTCACCGGCTTCCGCCACTTCCGCCACTAAGCCATGAAATTACTCGTCATCGGTTCCGGCGGTCGCGAACATGCGCTGGCCTGGCGGCTGGCGCAGTCAGAAAAAATTCAGAAAGTCTATGTCGCGCCCGGCAATGCCGGCACGGCGCGTGAAGACGGCCTGGAAAACCTGGCGATCACCGCCATCCCCGATCTCATCGCCTTTGCGCGCGACAATGGCATCCACGCCACCGTGGTCGGGCCGGAGGCACCGCTTGCCGCTGGCGTGGTCGACGCATTCCGCCTTGCCGGCCTGCGCATCTTCGGCCCGACGCAAGCCGCCGCGCAACTCGAAAGCTCGAAAGACTTCGCCAAGCAGTTCATGCACCGCCATGGCATTGCCACGGCAAAATTCCGCACCTTCACCGACGCTGCCGAGGCGCACGCCTATCTCGACGCCGAAGGCGCACCCATCGTCATCAAGGCCGACGGTCTGGCGGCCGGCAAGGGCGTGGTCGTCGCCATGGACATCGCTACTGCGCACCGCGCCATTGACGACATGCTGGCCGGCAACAAGCTGGGCGCGGCGGGCAGCCGGGTTGTCATCGAGGAGTTTCTCGACGGCGAAGAGGCCAGTTTCATCGTCATGGCCGACGGCCACCATGTGCTGGCGCTCGCCACCAGCCAGGATCACAAGCGGCTGAAGGACAACGATGAAGGGCCCAACACGGGTGGCATGGGCGCCTATTCGCCTGCCCCTGTGGTCACCCCCGAGATCCACGCCCGCGTCATGCGCGAGGTGATCATGCCGACCATCCATGGCATGGAGAAGGACGGCATCCTGTTCACCGGCTTCCTTTACGCCGGCCTGATGATCAAGCCCGACGGCAGTCTGAAGGTGCTCGAATTCAACTGCCGCATGGGTGACCCCGAAACGCAGCCGATCATGCTGCGCCTGAAAAGCGACCTCGTGGCGCTCATCGATGCCGCCATCGACGGCCGGCTGGACAAGGTCGAGGCCGATTGGGATCGGCGCGTCGCGCTTGGCATCGTGCTGGCCGCGCACAACTATCCCGACACCCCGCGCAGCGGCGATGTCATTCACGGCCTCGGAAAAACAGATGCCGACAGCCATGTCTTTCACGCCGGCACCACGCTCAGTGGCAATGGTGAAGTCGTCACTGCCGGCGGTCGCGTCCTGTGCATCACCACCCTCGGCGACACGGTCCGTTCAGCACAAAAACGCGCCCACGAAATTGCCGACAATATCCGCTTTGATGGCATGCAGTTCCGCCGCGACATCGGATTCCGCGCCATCAAGCGTTGAGGGGCCAACGGGGCGATGCGCCTGTGGACGCTGCATCCCAAATATCTCGACGCGCGCGGCCTCGTTGCGCTCTGGCGTGAAGCACTGCTGGCCCAGGCCGTGCTGGGCGGAAAGACCCGTGGTTACACCCGGCATCCCCAGCTGATGCGCTTCCGCAATGCGCCATCGGCCATGGCCGCCATCGCGGCCTATCTGCAGGCCATCCATGCCGAAGCAACGCGGCGGGCTTATCGCTTCGACCAGACAAAGATTGTTTGCTGCGACCCCGCCGTACCCATCATGGCCACGCAAGGGCAACTGCACTACGAATGGAGCCACCTCACGGCAAAGCTGCAAGTCCGTGACCCGGCTTGGTTGACCAGCCTGGCAGCCCTGGCCAGTCCAGAAACTCACCCGCTGTTTCATCTGGTGCCAGGACCGGTGGCAGAATGGGAGGTCTTATCTCAACTGCGTCCCGCAAGCTCAACCTAACCGAGGAACGACCATGGACACCACTACCATTCGCGCCTACTTAACCGAACTTCAGGAACGCATCGTTACGGAACTGGAAACTTTCGACGGCATGCCGTTTCGTCGCGATGAGTGGGCGCGTCCCCAAGGTGGTGGTGGCATTTCCAGGCTGATCGAAGGCGGCAACTTCTTTGAACGTGGCGGCGTGAATTTCTCGCACGTCACCGGCGATGCCCTGCCCGCCAGCGCTACCGCGCACCGCCCCGAACTGGCCGGCCGACACTGGGAAGCGCTGGGCGTTTCACTGGTGCTGCACCCGCAGAACCCGTACTGTCCGACCACGCACCTGAATGTGCGCAGCTTCGTTGCCACCCGCGCTGGCGAGGAACCGGTCTGGTGGTTTGGCGGCGGCATGGACCTCACGCCATATTATGGAGTCATCGAAGATGCGGTGCATTTCCACCAGACCTGCAAGGACGCCCTGGCGCCTTTCGGTACCGACACCCACGCCCGCTACAAGCAATGGTGCGACGAATATTTCTTCCTCAAGCACCGCAATGAACCGCGTGGCATCGGCGGCATTTTTTTCGATGATCTGAACCAAGGCGGCCCGGGCGGCGATGCTTCCACTCCCTGGTCATTTGACCGGTGTTTCGCCCTGACGCAAAGCGTCGGCGATCATTTCACGGCGGCCTACCTGCCGATCTGCGCGCGCCGCCGTGGCATCCCCTACGGCGAACGCGAACGCGACTTCCAGGCCTACCGGCGCGGCCGTTATGTAGAATTCAACCTGGTGTGGGATCGCGGCACGCTCTTCGGCCTGCAATCCGGCGGGCGCACCGAAGCGATCCTCATGTCGCTGCCGCCCATCGTCAAATGGCGCTACGACTGGCACCCGGAACCCGACAGCGCCGAAGACCGCCTCTACACCGACTTCCTGCCACCACGCACCTGGGTGTAGATCACCCGCCCCCCTTCGCCCCCCTCACGGGGGGTTCTCAACTGCTCGCTACGCTCGTCTATTACGGGGCGCATTATTTTTACTGAGGAGCGGGTTGCGGCTTTCGCCGCGTGCCGTCTCGCCTTGGGGCGGCCCGGCGGCGAGACTGCTGGGGTAGGATTGCGGATTTGAAAGTCGGCGCTGGCGGGACGGCGTTAAATCCACATCTGTCGCAGCGTTTGCGCCGGGCCGCCCCAATCAAACGCGGCACGCGGCGAAAGCCGCAACCCGCACCCAAGCTTGAACGGGGGCGCCCCGTTACTGACGAGCGCAGCGAGCCACAGTCACCTCCCCGAGAGGGGAGGATGGGAGGGGTGGGCCTGGCTAGGGGCCAAACAGTCCGCAGCGGCACGATAGTGCCGATTAGCCTCGTCGGGCCGCTCAAGCTGGTCACACAAGCGCGCCAGTTCGATATGCACGGCACAGTTTGCCGCGACGGCCAGCGAAGCCTCGAGGTAGCTTTGCGCCTTGCCCCAGAGTTGCTGGCGCGCGCATAAGCGGCCCAGCGCCAGAAGCAAGGCGGCGTCATTGGCGTGCTCATGCAGCCACTTCTCGCAATGCGCGATCCGCCCAAGCACATCGCCACCCGCGCAATCGACATAATCCTCCAGCAACACCGATTCCCACTGGTCATCGAGGTAATCCTCGATCAGGCGCGCGCTTTCGGCGCAGGCGCCGGCGTTGTTGAGCGCCCGCGCCGCACGTTGTGCCAGCGGCAGGTCGAGCCGCTCCGCAGCCGGCACACCCTTCCAGTAACGCACCAGTTGTGCCGGCTCGTCCTGCAAGCCGTCGAGCATGCCGCGCTGCGCACGCAAGCGCAGCGGCAGTGCCTGGGCGGCAGTCAGCGCCTTGTGCTTTTCGAGCAGGCGCGTGATGCGCAGCATCTCGGCCCAGTCGCTGCGCCCCTGGGCCAAGCGCAGGTCAAGACGCAGGGCGGAAATCTGCCGGCGCTCCTTGGGCGTTAACTCATTCAGGGCCGTTTGCGCGAGATCGAAGGCCCGCGTTTCCAGTGCCAAGTCAGCCTCGATCATCAACCGCGCGGTACGCCAATCACTTTTGTCCGATGCAGTGGCGCGGGCGCGCACCAGCCATTCGGCGATGCGCTCGGGGTCATGCAGGGCGTGGGCCGCCTTCAGGCCGACCAATGATGCCAGCACGGCACTTGACGCCGTCCCACCGGCGCCGACTTTCCCGGCGCTCTTCAAGGCGTGGCCGTAACGGCCCTCCCAGAGCAGGCGCAGGGCTTCGGCAGCGGCCCGCTCGTCGCGCAGGCGTGCCCGCCGGGCGCGGTATTCGCCGACCACGCGCGGCAGATTCAGCGTCTTGTTGATCGCCCGCAGCAGCAGATACGCCACTGCCAGCGCCAGCAGCTGCGCGAGAACGAACAGGTTGAGTGAAAGTTCGACACGCCAAGGGGGAATTACCCAGAGCACATAGCCGTCCGAAATACGGCCGAGCAGCGCCAGGCCGATGGCCAGCGCGGTGAGGGTCAGCAACCAGAATAGGGCGCGCATGATGGCTTACCGGCTGGTGCCGCGATCGCCACGGTCACGACTGAGCTTGAAGTTGCGGAGCGCCGCCAGGGTTTCGTTGAGTTCGATCGGCTTGCGCATGACGTCCTGTTTGGCCAAGTTCTTCAGGGTGGCCTGCGCTTCCACGACGGCGGGTGCACGGTTGTCGAAATAACGCTCCAGCCATTCGTCCGCCTGCTTGAGGTCGCTCTGGAAACTGCTGCCGTCACGCGCCAGCAAACCCAGTCGCGCCGACAGCAGCCGCAATCGCAGGTTTTCACGCAGGAACAGGCTTTCGCGTGGCGACAGCAGACCCGGATCCGGGCGATCGATACGCTCGATGCGCACCAGCTGGCGCACTTCTCCCCACAACTCGGCCAGCCAGGCCTTGCCCATGGCCTGCCAGTCGAATGTCTTGATCTGCTCCACGACAGACGCGGTGGCTTCGGGTGTGGCGGGAGGCGTGGTTGTTGCCGGCGGCTTGGCAGATTTAGCCGTAGCGGGTGGTGGAGGTGATGTCGGCGATTTTGCTGCTGTTGCCGGTTTTTCCGGTTCTGCCGCCGCGGGCCGCTGCTCATAGGCGAGCGGCAGATTCGGCACGGCCTCGATAATCTCGTTGAGCTTGAGGGCGATGCCCGGCACGTCGGCACCCGGCAAGGCTTTCAAGCGCTCGATGTCGCGGTTGAGCAATTTCCTGAGCGGCAGGAATTGCGCCTGGGCACTTTTCGCCAGGCGCGCCTCGGCACCTTGCAGCGCGATCAATGCCGCTTCGACATTGCCGGCCAACTGCAACTGTTGCGCGGCAATCGCCACTTCCTGTTCGATTTCGGCGAGCAACCGATCCTCGCGCACCCTTGAGAACTCCTGATACATCGTTTCGAGCGCCAGTTGCTGGCTCTGCATTTCCGCGGCACGCGCATCCAGCGCACCTACCTTGGCCTGCAGCGCATCAAGCGCGGCGCGATCCTGCTTCGTGCCGGCGGTTGCTTCACGTTGCACGGCATCAGTGTCGGCGAGGCGACGCGACAATTCCTGCCGCGTTGCTTCGAGGCGCTGGTTACCCTGCCAGGCCAGCCAGCCTAGCCCCGACGACGCCAGCAAGGCGAACACGGCCAGCCCGATGGCCAGCTTGGCGGCCGGCTGACGCGGGCTGCCAGCGGCGCTCGTCGGATTCGTCTCATCGGGTTGCTGCGGCTCAGGTTGCTCCGATGGCTGCGACGGCTTTGGCGCTTGTTGCGATAGCAGAGCAGCAGTTTCAGCGGCGTTTTTTTCAGAATCGGCCATGGTCATCAATGCCTCAGGAAAAATGTTCGATCAGCCCGGCCAGCAAGCCGGCATCGGCCGGCCCGGTCAGGATGACTTGCGTCAGGCCAAGTACACGCGCCTGCTCGGCAATGCGTGCATGCGGCACAAAGGTTGGCGTCTTCTTGAGCCAGCTCTGGCCCAGTTTGCCGACCATTTCATACAAGTTGCGCAATCCCTCGCTGCTGGTTACGGTCAGCGCATCCAGCTGCCCGTCGCCCCATAACTTTAGCAGCGGGGCCGGATCGAGTGCCGGCTTGGCACGCCGATAGCATACGACATAGTCAACCACGGCACCGCGCGCCTTCAATGTATCGCCGAACAGGTCACGGCCGCCATCGCCACGGAAGATGATCACGCGCTGGCTGGTCATGTCTGCAAACGGCGGCAGTTCAAGCAAGGCCTCGGAGTCAAAGCGCTCCTGTGGCGCAACCACCTCGCCGATGCCGTGGCGGGCCAGTGCCTGCTCGCTGCTGTGGCCGACCGTCGCCACCCGCACGCCGTCCGGCCAGCGCCGATGGGCCAGCACCACGGCCAGCGCCCGCTCAACGGCGTTCGGGCTGACAAACACCGCCCAGTCATACTGTTCAAGGCGGATTGCCGCATCCTGCAACGGCGCAGTATCCTCAATTTCCTCAATGGCCAGCACCGGAAACAGTACCGGATGGGCGCCACGTTCAATCAAGGCTTCGGCCAGATGCGTCGCCTGCCCTGCCGGCCGCGTCACCACAATGTTTTTCCCGGCGAGGGTTCCGGCCACAACGGTGGACGCTGCCGCATCCATTCAACTTCCCAGCGCAGCGAGGATTTCGTTCGCGCCCTGTGCGCGCAAATCGGCGACCAGCGCCAGTCCCAGCGCTTCGGGATCGGCAGCCGGCCCGGCATGTTCGGCACGCGCAATACGGGTGCCGTCGGGAGTGGCCACCAGTCCGCGCAACCGCAGCTGCCCGGCAGAAAATTCCGCGTAAGCGCCCAGCGGCACTTCGCAGCTGCCGCCCAGCGCCCTTGATACGGCCCGTTCGGCGCGCACGCAGGCCGCTGTAGCGGCATCGTTCAAAGGCTGCATCCAGGCAGCTACCTCGGGCCGGTCGGCCAAAGCCTCGATACCCAGCGCGCCCTGACCGGCGGACGGCAACGAAGCCTCGGCAGACAGCACCGCGCGGATGCGCTCACCGAGGCCGAGGCGGGTCAGGCCGGCCGCCGCCAGAATGATGGCGTCGTACTGACCTTCATCCAGCTTGCGCAGCCGCGTATCCAGATTGCCGCGCAGGCTCGTCACGGCCAGATAGGGGTAATTGGCATGCAGTTGCGCCTCGCGGCGCAGGCTGGAGGTGCCGACCACCGCGCCCGGTGGCAGGTCTTCGAGGCAGGCATACTTGTTCGAGACAAAGGCATCGAGCGGCACTTCACGCGGGCCGATGGCCACCAGCGCGAACTCTGGCGCCAGTTGCATCGGCACGTCTTTCATCGAGTGCACGGCGATGTCGGCGCTCTTGTCGAACAGTGCCGTTTCCAGTTCCTTGACGAACAAACCCTTGCCGCCAACCTTCGCCAGCGGGCGGTCGAGAATCTGGTCGCCGCGCGTCGTCATGCCCAGCAGTTCGACGCGGCACGCTGGGTATAATCCTTGCAAAAGACCACGTACATGTTCCGCCTGCCAGAGGGCAAGACGCGATTCACGGGTGGCGATAACGATACGCTCGGGATGTGGAATCACTGGGCAATCAACCGAAATGAGAGGCAAACATGAAGAAGAAGGCCGCAACTGCTGCTGACTCAGCCGCAGCGGCTAACGCACGGCAACCCGCTCCGCCAGCCGCGCGTACCGTCACCACGGATTCTAACATCCAGGACAGCATCGCCAGCGACAAGGATCTGCCGCTGCTTGATGACATTCGCCTGCTCGGGCGCCTGCTCGGCGATGTCATTCGCGATCAGGAAGGCGAGGCCGTCTTTGCTGTCGTCGAACGTATCCGCCTGCTGTCGATCCGCTTCCATCGCGACGACGACACGGCGGCGCGCGACGAGCTGACCGACCTGTTGAACAACCTGTCGCGCGAACAAACCAATCTGGTGGTACGCGCCTTCAGCTATTTCTCGCATCTCGCCAACATCGCCGAGGACCAGCACCACCTCCGGCGCGCCCGCGCGCATGCGCTGGCCGGCGCGCAGCCACGACCGGGCACCTTCGCCCATGCGGTGGCACGCGCCGACGAACTGGGGATCGATCGCCAGGCCATCGCCGACTTCTTCAAGCACGCCAAGATCAATCCGGTACTGACTGCACACCCCACCGAGGTGCAAAGAAAGAGCATCCTTGATCGCCAGTGGCAGATCGCGCGCCTGCTCGATGCACGTGACCGCAGTCCCCTGACGCCAGACGAACAGGCCGTGAATGAAGAGTCCCTGCGCCGCGCCGTGCTGACCCTCTGGCAGACCAGAATGCTGCGCACGCTGAAGCTTTCGGTGATGGACGAGGTGAAGAATGCCCTCTCCTACTACGACACCACGTTCCTGCGTGAATTGCCGCGCCTGCACAACAGCATCGAAGACGCCGTTGCCAACCTGACCACGCCAGATGCGCAACTGCCGGCCATTCTCCATCCGGGTTCCTGGATCGGCGGTGACCGCGACGGCAATCCATTCGTCACCGCCGACATCCTCAGGACTGCGCTGAACGCCCAAAGCCGCAAAGCCTTCAGCTTTTACCTCGACCAGGCCCACCGCCTGGGCAGCGAGTTGTCCGCTTCCGAATTGCTGGTGCGCATCTCGGACGAAATGCGCGAATTGGCGGCAAGCTCACCGGATCGAAATCCGCACCGCGACGACGAACCCTATCGCCGCGCCATCGCCGGCATCTATGCACGGCTGGCGGCCACCGCACGCGAACTCGATCACATGGAGGCCCTGCGCCATGCCGTGGCCGAAGCGCCGCCCTATGCCGACAGCGCGGCCTTCGCCGCCGACCTCGACATCCTCGACAATTCTCTGAAGAGCAATGGCACGGCGCTGCTGGCCCGCGGCCGGCTGCGCCGCTTGCGCCGCGCCGTCGAACTGTTCGGCTTCCACCTCGCGGCGCTCGACCTGCGGCAGAACTCTGAAGTGCATGAACGCACGGTGCATGAACTCTTCGAGACTGCTCGCCCGGGCACGGAATACCTACAGCGCAACGAGGCAGGCCGCATCGCCCTGCTGCTCGCCGAACTCGCCACGCCACGCCTGCTCGCCTCGCCGTATTGCACTTATTCCGAGGAAACCACCGCCGAGCTGGACATCTTCCATGCCGCGCGTGACATGCACGCCCTGTACGGCAAGGCGGTGATCCAGAACGTCATCATCTCGATGAACAAGAGCGTTTCCGACATCCTCGAAGTGGCGCTGCTGCTCAAGGAAGCCGGCCTGCTACGGCCGCGCGCAGGAGAGCTTGACGTCAACATCGTGCCGCTGTTCGAAACCATCGGCGACCTCACCAGTTGTGGCGCAATCATGCAGCAACTGTTCAGCCTGCCGGCCTATCGGCGTCTACTCGATAGCCGCGGCGACATGCAGGAAGTCATGCTCGGCTATTCCGACAGCAACAAGGATGGCGGTTTCTTGATGTCGAGCTGGTCGCTGTATCGCGCCGAAGTCGAGCTGGTGGAGGTTTTCAAACAGCACGGCCTGCGGCTGCGCCTGTTCCATGGTCGCGGCGGCACCGTCGGGCGCGGCGGCGGCCCCAGTTATCAGGCCATCCTGGCGCAACCCGCCGGTGCGGTGCAAGGCGCCATCCGCATCACCGAACAGGGCGAAGTCATCGCCTCGAAATACGCCAACCCGGAACTCGGCCGGCGCAACCTCGAAGTACTGCTGGCAGCCACATTGGAGGCCACCCTGCTGCCGCACGCCCATGATGACCCGCAGCCAGACTGCCTCACCGCTATGGCCGAGCTGGCCGAGCATTCCTTCCGTGCCTATCGCAATCTGGTTTACGAAACACCGGAATTTGAGCGCTATTTCTGGGAATCAACCGTCATCAGCGAGATTGCCCGCCTCAATATCGGCAGCCGCCCCGCTTCGCGCAAGAAGACCACCGCCATCGAAGACCTGCGCGCGATTCCCTGGGTGTTCTCGTGGTCGCAGTGCCGCCTGATGCTGCCCGGCTGGTATGGCTTCGGCTCTGCTTATCAGGCCTTCATGGCAGAGCGCGGCCCGGCGGGCCTTGTGCTCCTGCAACGCATGTACAGCGACTGGGGGTTCTTCCGCACCCTGCTGTCGAACATGGACATGGTGCTGGCCAAGACCGACATTGCGCTGGCCAAGCGCTATGCCGGACTGGTGAAAGACCCGGCGCTGCGCGACGCGATCTTTCCGCGCCTCAAGGCGGAATGGCGCGCCACCATCGATGCGCTGCTGGCCATCACCGGCCAGACCGAACTACTCGAAGGCAATCCGCTGCTGCAACGTTCGATGCGCAATCGCTATCCCTACCTCGATCCGCTCAACCACCTGCAGATCGAGCTGCTGCGCCGTCATCGTTCCGGTCCGCCCTGGAGCGACGACGAACGCGTGCAAAGCGGCATCCACCTGACCATCAACGGGGTATCGGCGGGGTTGCGCAACAGCGGCTGAGTGGCCCGCCCCCTCCCAGCCTCCCCCTCGCGGGGGAGGTGACTGTGGCTCGCTTTGCTCGTTTGTTATGGGGCGCCCCCGTTCAAGCTTGAGTGCGGTTTGCGGCTTGCGCCGCGTGCCGTCTCGCCTTGGGGCGGCCCGGCGGCGAGACTGCTGGGGTTGCCTTTCTCCCCTCGCCCCTTGCGGGAGAAGGGCCGGGGGCAAGGCTGTGTAGTGAAAGTCGGCGCTGGTGGAACGGCGTCTGCCTTGTCACAACTGCAAGACTTTGTAACTACTGCGGTTTACTGTATGTCGGCCATTCGGGACTTGCGTTACTTGTGCTGACGACGTTTCATCTGACACAAATCCCATTCCCCAATTGAAAGGACTGCGCCGTGAAGGGCAAACTATTACTGACTGCACTGGCTGCCGCCTCGGTACTGCTGGGCGCCTGCACGACCTATCCGGTACAGGATCCCTATTACGACCAACCCGTCGTGCGCGTGGGGCCACCGCCACCGCAATACGAATATTACGGATCGCCGCCAAGCGTCGGCTATGTCTGGATTTCCGGTTACTGGAACTGGGGCGGCGTGCGCTACATCTGGGTACCGGGCCGCTGGGATGCACCACGTCCGGGCCATTACTGGGTACCGCATAGATGGGAACGTCAGGGCGACCATTGGCGGCAACATGGCGGCCGCTGGGAGCAGGATTCGCGGAGCCGGCAGGAATACCGCCCCGCCCCGCCGGTCGTTCGCCCGCCAGTGCATAGCCACCCCCAAGGCCAGATCATCCAGCGCTCCGAACCTGTGATAATTCAGCGCGTCGATCCACCCGGTCCAGGCATCCACCGCCCGGAACCGGCTGGCCGGGATTATCGTCGCCATGAGTCCGGCCCGACCATGCAACGCCCCGAACCCGGCCCGGCTTACCAGCCGCCACAGCAGCGCCCCCCGGCACAGGAACGCAGTGTTGCGCCCAGCCCCGGAAATGAACGCGAAAGCCGGCGGCCCCCAGCCGAAGGTAGCGAAGTGCGCTCTGAGCGCAGAAGCGAACCGCGCATCGAACGCGACTCACGCCCCCCACCAGTGCGAAATGACGGCCCACGCTCGGAACGCGATGATCGGCAACGCTCGAAGAAGGATGGCAACGACGGCCAGCGCCGGCGCGGCCCCGACGATGAATAGCCTGGCGCCTTGATCCAATTCAGGCCAAGCCGCCGGCCGGGGTGTTGCTAACCCCGGCTGCGCGGATGGTTAAGTCGACTTGATTACTCGGGTATTTCTGCTATCAATGGAACATGCACCCGATAGAGGAGAAAATCATGCTCGACATCAATAAATATGTGGACAACCAACGACTGGCAGAAGTCGACCCTGACGGCAATCTGTTCGAACTTGAACATTGGTCTCCGCTAGTGGCCGCACGACTGGCCAAGGCGGAGGGTCTGGTTCTCGAAGATGAACATTGGCTGGTGATTTTCCATTTGCGCCATCACTTCCGCGACGTGGGCAATGCCGCGAACGCGCGGGAGTTGCTGCGCGAACTGGAGCACAAATTGTTCGGTCATGTCGATCGGCGTCGCCTGTACGAACTGTTTCCACATGGTCCGATCGCGCAGGCCAGTCGTATCGCCGGCTTGCCACTGCCGCCGGGAACGCTCGATCCTTCCTTCGGTAGCAGTCATTAGGGCCCGCCCCTCCCTGCCTTCCCCCTCGCGGGGGAGGTGACTGTTGCTCGCTGTGCTCGTCTGTTACGGGGATCCCCCGTTCGGGATTGGGCGCGGTTTGCGGCTGGCGCCGTGTGCCACCTTGCCTTGGGGCGGCCCGGCGGCAAGGCTGCTGCGCGATTACTTAGACCGCTGTTTCCGGATATTCGACGGCTACTCACACGCGTCACCGGTAGAATCTGCGACGATATCAACTAGTGGAGGACTATCCCGTGACTGCCGGTACCCCTATTCGCGCCACGCTGATTCCCGGCGATGGCATTGGCCCGGAAATCACCGAGGCCACTCTTGCAGCGCTCGCTGCCCTCGACGCCCCCTTCGACTGGGACCGGCAGACTGCGGGTCTGGGCGGCGTCACCAGCTGCGGCGACCCCCTGCCGCCGGCCTGCATCGAAAGCATTCGCAGCACCCGCCTGGCCTTGAAAGGCCCGCTGGAAACGCCGATCGGCGGCGGCTACCGCTCGTCGAACGTGCGCCTGCGCGAGGAATTCAAGCTCTACGCCAACCTGCGGCCGGGCAAGACCATCGTGCCCGGCGGCCGTTACGACAACATTGATCTGGTGCTGGTGCGCGAGAACAACGAAGGCCTCTACATGGGCTACGAACATTTCATCCCGGTGGACGGCGATCCGCATGCGATCGGCATGTCCACTGGCGTCAATACCCGCCAGGGCTGCCGGCGCATCTGCCGCTTCGCCTTCGACTATGCCGTCAAGCATGGCCGCAAGAAGGTGACGGTGGTGCACAAGGCCAACATCATGAAGGCACTGACCGGCATCTTCCTCGAAACCGCGCGCCAGATCCATGCTGCCGAGTATCAGGACAAGGTCGTCATGGAAGAGATCATTGTCGACGCCTGCGCCATGAAGCTGGTGATGAACCCGTGGCAGTTCGACGTGCTGGTGACCACCAACCTGTTCGGCGACATCCTCTCAGACGAAATCGCCGGACTGGTGGGTGGACTGGGCATGGCGCCAGGCGCCAACATCGGCGAGGATGCGGCGATCTTCGAAGCCGTGCATGGCTCGGCGCCAGACATCGCCGGCCAGGGCATCGCCAACCCCATCGCCCTGATGCTGGCGGCGGCGATGATGCTCGACCATGTCGGGCTGGGCGACAAGGCCACCCGCCTGCGGCGCGACATCGACCTCACCCTCAACGTCGACCATGTGCGCACCGGCGACCTTGGCGGCAATGCCAGCACCGAGGAATTCACCGCAGCGCTGGTGACCCGCTTGCGCGCCGGCTGATCGCCGCAGCCTGATCCATAAAGTCGGCGCTGGCGGGACGGCGCCGATTTATTGCATAAGTATCAGGAAAGCTCAACCAGCAGAGCCTTCGCGGTAACGCTCTCGCCGGGGCAGACGTGAATGGCGTGCGCGGCGCTAGCGCGCTAGTCCACTGCCACCAGACCGCTTGATAATCAGGCTCACCTCGCTCAATATAAATGCCTGTAATATGGTCATTGATTGGCTTGGGGGTAGCGAATGCGGGCCTTCAGTCTTCTTTGCAATGGCAGCCATGCTCGATTAATGACCGGGTAAAGCACAACAAAGGGGTTACACCACGTGAATACGCTAAGGTTTATCGCGAAACACCGCGTTAGCTATTTGCGCTTCACCTTCCTGGGGATCGGGTTGGTGCTGACGTTCGCGACAATCCAGATAACGCTGCTGTACCCGAATCCGACGCCCCGGCACCTCATCGTGCCGCTACTGCTGGGCACCACGGTCGGCCTGCTGCTATCCACCCTGATTGCCCTGCGCCGGGAGGTGCTGGATGGCCAACGCATGTTTCGTGCGGTGGCCGACCTAGCTCAGGAGTTCATCTATCTTCGCCGCGTCGATGGCAGCTACGAGTATGTCTCGCCGTCCTGCGAGCAGTTGACCGGCTACTCGACGGCGGATTTTTACGCTCAGCCGAGTTTCATGAGCAAACTCGTTCATCCCGAAGATCGCCAGGCGTGGGACCGGCATGTGCATCAAATGGATCAGCTCGGTCAGCCGGAGAAACTGGTAATCCGCATACACACGCGCAACGGCGAGATGCGTTGGATCGAGCACCTATGCACCGATGTGCGTGACGCGCAGGGAAACATCTTTGGCGTACGCTCCACCAATCTGGATATCAGTGGCCGCGTCGATCATGAGCGGGAAATGGCCATCGCCGCCGTGGCCTTCGAGACCCACGAAGCCATTCTCATCACCGACCGCGATTCCCGCATTTTGCGGGTTAACCGTGCGTTCTGCGACATCACCGGCTATGCGGCCGACGAGGTCATCGGCCAGACGCCCGCGCTGTTCCGGTCGGGACGCCACGATGCACAGTTCTATGCGGAGATGTGGACAACCTTGCGTACCCAAGGGCGCTGGGCTGGCGAAACGTGGGATCGCCGCAAGAACGGCGAGATCTACCCGAAATACCTGAGCATCACGGCGGTGCCTGACCAGTCCGGCGAAGTAGCCTATTACGTCGGCACCTTCAGCGACATCACGGTACGCAAGGACGCCGAGGCGGAGATCAATCGCCTGGCTTATTACGACCCGCTCACCCACCTGCCCAACCGCCGCCTGCTGCTCGACCGCCTCGCACACACCATGGCGGCCAGCCAACGCCATGGCCGCCATGGTGCGGTGTTGTTCATCGATCTCGATCACTTCAAGAACCTCAACGATACCCGCGGCCATGACGTAGGCGACCACCTGTTGATCGAAGTGGCCGATCGCCTGATCTCCTGCGTCCGGGCTGAAGACACCGTAGCTCGGCTGGGGGGCGACGAGTTTGTGGTGCTGCTTGAAGATCTTGGCGACGACGCACCGCAGGCCGCAGCCCAGGTTGAGGCCGCAGCCGACAAAATCCTTTGCGCCATCAATCAGCCATACCTATTAAAAGGCTATCCGCATCACAGCACCTCCAGCATCGGGGCGGTACTGTTCAAGGGCCAGTCAGAAAACATCGATGAGCTACTCAAGCACGCCGATGTTGCGCTTTACCGCGCCAAGGATGCCGGGCGCGCCACCTTGCGTTTTTTCGATCCCACCATGCAGGCAGCGCTGGATGCGCGTGCCGTGCTGGAGGCCGATCTACGGGAAGCCGTGGTGAAGCATCAATTCCACTTGCACTATCAGGCGCAATTGGACTCTGCGGGGCACATCATCGGCGCCGAGGCGTTACTGCGTTGGCAGCATCCGCAACGTGGATCCGTGCCACCTGTCGAGTTCATCCCATTTGCCGAGGAGTGCGGCCTGATTGTCCCCATCGGCCGCTGGGTTCTCCAGGTTGCCTGCAAGCAGATCAAGGCATGGGAATCTCATCCCCTTGCCAAAAACCTGCGGCTGGCGGTGAATGTCAGCGCCAGCCAGTTCATGCAGGAAAGTTTCGTCGAGGAGGCCATTCAGCAAATTCAGATCAATGACCTCGATCCCCACCGATTGAAGCTCGAGTTGACCGAAAGTGCGCTGATCGATGGCATCGATAATGCAATCGAAAAGATGCGGGCACTAAAAACCGTCGGCATCGGGTTCTCCTTGGACGATTTCGGCACCGGCTACTCTTCACTCTCCTACCTCCGACGTTTGCCGCTCGATCAACTCAAGATTGACCGCTCTTTCGTCAGCGACATCATGACCAACGCCAGTGACGCGGTGATCGCCCAGACCATCATCGGCATGGCGCGCAACCTTGGTCTGGACGTTATTGCCGAAGGTGTCGAAACCCAGGACCAGTTCAGATTTCTTGATCAGCACGGCTGCAATGGCTATCAGGGATACCTGTTCAGCCGACCACTGCCACTGGATGAATTCGAGCAGCTACTGAAGGAAAATGACACGTCTCCACAGCAGAAGTAATTTGACGCCGCTGCGCTGAGACGTCCTCAAGGTGATGACGGGTTCCGGGCCGCTCGCTCTGCGGGAAATTGCCAGACACGTCGGGCGTGACGTGCGCGCTGTGCATACGGACGTCCATGCGCTGCTGGCCGTTGGACTGATCGATCACGACGAAACAGGATTTTGCTTTCCATACGACGCGGTGCGTGTGGATTTCATGCTGAATCCGGCGTGATCCGAAAAGTCGGCGCTGGTGGGACGGCGGTATAACGCGCCGTCCCACCAGCGCCGACTTTTATCAGGAAAACTCGACCAGCAGATCCTTCGCGTTCACGTTCTCCCCGGGGCGGACGTGGATGGCGTGCACGACCCCATCGCGCTCCGCCGTGAGCATGGTCTCCATTTTCATCGCCTCGATGGACACCAGCGGATCGCCCTTCGCCACCTTCTGGCCGACATGCGCGGCCACGGTGACCACCGTACCGGGCATCGGCGCGCCGAGATGCTTCGGGTTGCCTTCCTCGGCCTTGGGCTTGGTCTTGGCGGCAACCAGCCCGGCCTTGGGGACGCGGATCAGCCGCGACTGGCCGTTGAGGACGAAGAACACCTTGACCAGGCCTTCGTCGTCTGGTCCGGCCGTGCCCTGCTGCGAGATGATCAGGCTCTTGCCGCGCTCTAGATCGACGCTGATCTCCTCGCCGGTCTGCAAACCGTAGAAGAAGGTCGGGGTCGGCAATGCCGACATGTCGCCATAGTGGCTGCGGTGGGCGGCGTAATCCTTGAAGATCTTCGGGTACATCAGAAAGGAAGCGAGGTCGGTGTCGCTGACCTTGCGGCCGACCGCGCTCTCGGCCTCGCTGCGCTTCGCTTCCAGATCGACCGGCGGCAGCGAGTCGCCGGCGCGGCCGGGCAGCGGCGCTTCGCCCTTCAGCACCTTCTTCTGCAACTCGGCGGGGAAACCATCGGGCGGAAAGCCCAGCTCGCCCTTCATCAGCGAGATGACCGAATCGGGAAAGTCGATCTCGCGTGCCGGATCGCGCACTTCGGCGGGCGTCAGGCCGTTGGCCACCATGAACAGTGCCATGTCGCCGACCACCTTCGAGGTCGGCGTGACCTTGACGATGTCACCGAACAGCAGATTGACGTCGGCATAGGTCTGCGACACTTCGTGCCAGCGGTGCGCGAGGCCCATGGCGCGCGCCTGCTCGCGCAGGTTGGTGTATTGGCCGCCGGGCATTTCGTGGCGATAGACATCGGCGGTGCCCGAACGGATGTCGGCCTCGAAAGGTGCGTACTGCCGGCGCACGCCTTCCCAGTATTGCGAGAGGGCTTGCATGGCGCCCAGATCGATGTCCGGGTCATGCTCGCTACCAGCCAGCGCAGCGACGATCGAGCTCAGGTTGGGTTGCGAAGTCAGCCCGCTCATCGCATCGAGCGCGCCATCGACCGCGTCGCAGCCGGCCTCAACCGCGGCCAGCACCGAAGCTGCGGCGATGCCGCTGGTATCGTGGGTGTGGAAATGCAGCGGCAAGCCGATTTCTTGTTTCAGCGTGCGCACCAGTTCGCGCGCGGCGCGCGGCTTGCAGACGCCGGCCATGTCCTTGATGGCAATGATGTGGGCGCCGGCCTTTTCCAGTTGCTTGGCCAGATCGACGTAGTACTTGAGGTTGTACTTCGGCCGCGCCGTATCGAAGATGTCACCGGTGTAACAGATCGTCGCCTCGCACAGCGCGCCGGACTCGATCACCGCATCCATCGAGACGCGCATGTTGTCCACCCAGTTGAGCGAGTCGAAGACGCGGAACACGTCGATGCCCTCCTTAGCCGCCTGCTGCACAAAGTAGCGCACCACATTGTCTGAATAGCTGGTGTAGCCGACGGCATTCGAGCCGCGCAACAGCATCTGGAAGAGGATGTTCGGCACCGCCTCGCGCAGTTGCGCAAGCCGCCCCCACGGATCTTCCTTGAGGAAGCGCATGGCGACGTCGAAGGTGGCGCCACCCCAGCATTCCAGCGAGAACAGCTCGGGCAGCATGCGCGCATAGTGCGGCGCAATCGCGGTCATGTCATGGGTGCGCATGCGCGTGGCGAACAGGCTTTGGTGCGCGTCGCGCATCGTCGTGTCGGTGAGCAGCACGCGCTTCTCGTTCTTCATCCATTCAGAAAACTTGGCTGCGCCCAGCTGCTTGAGCCGGTCGCGCGTGCCGGCAGGTGGCGCGACGGTCAGGTCGCACATGGCCACGGCAGGCTTCTGCGGTCTGGCGAGTGGCAGGGGCGGCGGTTCGCGGCCCTTCATCTCCGGATTGCCATTCACTATGACATCGCCGACGAACTTGAGCATCCGCGTGGCGCGGTCGCGCCGCTTCTGATACTTGAACAGTTCCGGCGTCTCGTCGATGAAACGAGTGGTGCATTCGCCCGAGCGGAACAGCGGATGGGCGATGACGTTCTCAAGAAATAGCAGGTTAGATGAAAGGCCGCGCACGCGGA
This sequence comes from Rhodocyclaceae bacterium, assembly GCA_013791905.1. GTDB lineage: Bacteria > Pseudomonadota > Gammaproteobacteria > Burkholderiales > Rhodocyclaceae > Sulfuricystis. Next base: position 439,690 of record VMSX01000011.1, read on the forward strand.
ACTCGCGCAGCGCCCGGTCCATGCGGCGCGCCGCCTCGTCGGGACTGTGGCCCCAGGCCGTCACCTTGACCAGCAGCGAATCGTAATACGGCGTGATCACCGCGCCGGCATAGGCGGTGCCGCCGTCGAGCCGGATGCCGAATCCGGCCGGGCTGCGATAGACGTTGAGGCGCCCATAGTCGGGCGTGAAGCCGTTCTCCGGATCTTCGGTGGTGATACGGCATTGCAGGGCGTAGCCATTGAGGCGCACCTCCTCCTGCTGTGGCACGTAGGAATCCTCTTCACCGATACGCGCGCCTTCGGAAATGCGGATCTGTGCCTTGACGATATCGACGCCGGTCACGAGTTCGGTAACGGTGTGCTCGACCTGGATACGCGGATTGACCTCGATAAAGTAAAACTTGTCAGTGTCGGCATCCATGAGGAATTCGACGGTGCCGGCGTGCGTGTAGTTGGCGGCCTTGGCCAGGCGCAGCGCGGCAGCGCAGAGTTCGCTACGCCGCTGTTCGGTGAGATAGGCAGCCGGCGCACGCTCGACAACCTTCTGGTTGCGCCGTTGCACCGAGCAATCACGCTCAAACAGGTGCACGCGGTTGCCGTGCGTGTCGCCCATCACCTGCACCTCGACATGGCGGGCACGCCGCACCAGCTTTTCCAGATAGACCTCGTCGTTGCCGAAGGCAGCCAGCGCCTCGCGGCGGGCGATTTCCATGGCCGGCCCGAGGTCGGCCTCGGTTTCGATCACGCGCATGCCGCGCCCGCCGCCACCCCAGCTGGCTTTCAGCATCAGCGGGTAGCCGACGGCAGCGGCCTGTTGCTTGGCTGCGGCCAGATCCGTCGGCAGTGCCCCCGTGGCGGGCATCACCGGCACGCCGGCCTGCTCCGCCAGTTCGCGTGCCGACACCTTGTTGCCCAGCAGGCGCATTACTTCCGGTTGCGGGCCGATGAAGATAATGCCTGCTTGTGCGCAAGCCTCGGCAAAGTCGGGATTCTCGGAAAGGAAGCCGTAGCCCGGATGGATCGCATCGACCTGCGCCTCCTTGGCGATGCGAATGATGTCGGCAATATCGAGATAGGCGTCAATCGGTTTCTTGCCCGCGCCGACCAGATAGGACTCGTCGGCCTTGAAACGGTGCAGGGCGAAACGATCCTCATTGGAATAGATGGCGACGGTGCGGATGCCCATTTCGCTGGCGGCACGCAGCACGCGGATGGCAATTTCGCTGCGATTGGCGACAAGGATACTTTTAATAGATTTCATGGCGTAAATGGAAAGTTGGGGGAGTGCAGTCGGCGCGAAATAACCTTGCCGGGAACGTAACTTTGCCACGACCGGGCAAAAATAAGCAATTGATTATTTACAATTCACGTACTGGCGCCGTACCCGTATTGGCTGGCGTGCCGGCTGACGCCGTACCCGCTTCGGGGCATTTCATCCTGCCAGCGCCGACTTTCAGAGCTCCAGTTGCGCCTTCACTTCTGGCCACTGGCGCCGGCTGACCGGCAGGTGTTCAGGTACATCGCGCAGGCGCAAGGCCCAATGCGGATCGCTGTCGCCGACTTTTTCGCTTTCGCGCACCACGCCCACCACGGCATCGATCGCCACCAGGCAGTTGCGGTGGATGCGCACGAAACGCGGGGAAAATTCGGTTTCGAGGTGGGCCAGCGATTCTTCGAGCAGGTGTTCACGCTCCGCAGTACGCGCGGTGACATATTTCAGCTCGGCGCGCAGATACAGCACGTCGGCGACCGGCACCAGCAGCACGTTGCCGCGTTCCACCACGCGCAGCCGCGTACGGCCAGCGGGCGCCAGCGCCTGCAGCAGGGTATCGGCAGGCGCCAGGCGGCGCGCCTTTTTCAGTGCCTCCAGCAGGCGGGCGGCGCGCACCGGCTTCAGCAAATAATCGGCGGCGGCCAGTTCGAAGGCCTTTAATGCGAATTCGTCGTACGCCGTGACGAAAACCACGGCCGGCGGCTGCGGTAGCCCGGCCAGTTGCTGGGCCAGTTCGATACCGTCCATGCGCGGCATGCGAATGTCGACCAGGGCGATATCGGCGGACGACTCGGGCGGCAAGCCGGCCAGCAATTCAAGGGCGGCGAGACCATCGCCGGCCTCGCCGACGATCTGGTGGGGAACGTCGCCGGCAATGTCAGCCAGCAAGGTGCGCAGTCGTGCCCGTGCCGGCGCTTCGTCATCGACAATCAGGATGCGAAACAATATAGCCCCCCCGAAATCGCCGCTGTGCGGCGCTCTCCCCCCAGGGGGCCAAGAAACACTTGGGGCGGCCCGGCGTGTTTCTTGTCACTCATGGCGAGGCTTGCGCTTGCCGGGCAGATCGATGCGCACGCGATAACGGCCGGCGCTGACGCCGCTGTCCAGCGTGGCTTCGAGGTCGTAGAACAGCATCAGCCGCTCGCGCAGATTGGCCAGCGCCATGCGGTTGCCGGCGCGCTGCGAACTTTCACCCAGCCAGGGATTGTCGATCTCGATCCGCACCCGGTCGCCCTTGACGGCCAGCCGGACGTAAATCTCGCCCGGCGTCGTCGCCGGCTCGATACCGTGATACACAGCGTTTTCGATCAGCGGTTGCAACAGCAGGGGCGGCGCCAGGACATCGGGCGGGCAATCACTCACGTCCCACTTCACCCGCAACCGCTCGCCGAGACGCAGATGCTCGATTTCAAGATATTTGCGCGCCAGGGAGATTTCATCAGAGAGTGGCACCAGTTCGCGGTTTTCTTGCATCAATGCGCGGAACAGTTCTGACAACTCTTCGAGCGCCGTCTCGGCCCGCCGCGGGTCTTCGCGGATCACACCGAGCACGGCATTCAGGCTATTGAACAAGAAATGCGGGCGAATGCGCGCGGTCAGTGCCGCCAGTCGTGCCTCGGCCAGTGCCGGTGCATGGGCGCGGGCGGAAAGATCGAACCACAGCAGCATGCCGAACGCCAGCACGCCGGCCGCCAGAGGCGCACGCCAGCTATTATCGCCACCGAGCACCTGCACCAGCAGGCCGCCAATCCCGGCCGTCGCTACCACTGCCAGCATGACGATCAACAGCCCCGCCAGGCGTACCGGCAGTCTTTGTAGCAACGGGGCGAGGACAAACAACACCGCCAAGGTGAACAGCAGCGACGGTTCGACAAGCGCCGCCAATTCACCCGCTTCGCGCGGCAGCGCCGCCAGCGTGCGATTGCCGGCCAGCGCCGCCGCCAGCAGAAAACTGTTCGCCACCAGCAGCACACGCAGCCAGACACCCAGATTGCGAAAGTCCGGCAGGCGGAAAGCGGGCGGACACGAGGGCATACTCATGGACTTACAAATAACACGGCTCGACGAAAAATGATAGGCCACGAGAGATGCCGGCGGGATTGGGTCAATCTTCGTGGGGCGAATTAGCGCAGCGTAATCCGCAGTATGTGTTATGGAGGCGCAATGCGCCACGGGCATTGCGCTCTACAAAAGCTGGATCCAGCTTCGGACACCCTGTACCGAGAAACCAAGGTTAGCCCCGACCGACGCTATGTCGTCGGCAGCAGTGTCAAGCCCGCAGCCTGACTTCACTCAGCAAAAAAAGGGCCGGGCAACGCCCGGCCTTCAATGTGTCAGCGACTTCAATTTCAGCCGCTTTACAAGCCATTAAAAACCGACTTGCACACCCATCATCACGCCATTCGACGTGGGTTTGTAATTGGTGCCTTCGATCGTTTTTCCGCTGAAAACGACTGACTGATATTCGAGAACGGCTGCGACATTACGCGAAAATGCGTGCTTGACGCCGATGCCATACACAGTGCCGCTGAAATTTTCAGTTACGCTTTTTCCTGCGAAAGCCATTTCTGCTTTGGCTTTCACATAGCCGAGACGAACAATACCCATGCGGCGAGAGATATTTCCGCTTGACGGATACCGCGTCACGGAATAATATCGATCATGATCCATTCGTTCAACTGCACGGACACTCAGGCGCTCTTCCATAGCCAAACGGTTTCCCGGTTCAAAAACATCGAACGCGTGGCGCGGCGTAAGTTGCTGCAGCTTCAAGCGGCCACCGATCTTGCCAGCTTGCGGGTACCGCCGGGGAACCAGCTTGAAGCCTTGAAGGGAAACCGCAAAGGGCAGCACAGTATCCGCGTGAATGACCAATGGCGGATGTGCTTTGTCTGGCGCGAGGATGGCGCGCACCGGGTTGAAATTGTCGACTATCACTAGGAAACGAACATGACTGAATTACTTGATGAAATCCACCCCGGCGAAATTCTGTTGGAGGATTTCATGAAACCGCTGGGCATCTCGGCCCGCCAGCTGGCGGCGGATATCGACGTATCCCCCAGCCGCATCAGTGACTTGGTACACGGTTCGCGGCCGATTACCGCCGATACCGCTTTGCGCTTGGGGTTGTTTTTTGACATGGAACCGCGCTTCTGGCTGAACCTGCAAACCGAGTACGACATGCGAATTGCCGCCAGAACCATTCAAGAAAATCTCGTTTCGCGAATCCGCGTTTTCCATCACGCGGCAGCATAACCAATCATTTCAACGGGTTCATCATGTCAGACACGTCAGGCAAATCCTGGTCGGGCCGTTTTTCAGAGCCGGTTTCCGATCTCGTCAAACGCTACACCGCCTCGGTCTTTTTCGACCAGCGCATGGCGGCGCAGGATATACGCGGCTCACTCGCTCACGCGAAGATGCTGGCGCGGCAAAGCATTATTACGCAGGACGACTTTGCTGCCATCGAGCGCGGCCTGGCACAGGTCGCCGAGGAAATCGCAGCGGGCGCCTTCGTCTGGAACCTCGACGACGAGGACGTGCATCTCAACATCGAGAAGCGCCTGACCGCGCTGGTGGGCGATGCCGGCAAGCGCCTGCATACCGGCCGCTCGCGCAACGACCAGGTCGCCACCGACATCCGCCTCTGGCTGCGCGACACCATCGACACGCTGGACGGCCTGCTGGCCGATTTAGTGCGCGCACTACTCGACGTGGCGGAGACGCACGCGGAAACGCCGATGCCCGGCTTCACCCATCTGCAGGTGGCCCAGCCCGTCACCTTCGGCCACCACCTGCTGGCCTATGTCGAGATGCTGCGGCGCGACCGCGAGCGCTTCGCCGACTGCCGCAAGCGCGTCAACCGCCTGCCACTCGGCGCCGCCGCGCTGGCGGGCACCACCTTCCCCATCGACCGCGAGTTCGTCGCCCGCGAACTCGGCTTTGAGGCGATTTGCGAGAACTCGCTGGATGCCGTCTCCGACCGCGACTTCGCCATCGAATTCTGCGCCGCCGCCGCGCTGGTGATGGTGCATCTGTCGCGCTTTTCGGAAGAGCTGATTCTTTGGATGAGCCCACGCGTCGGCTTCATCGACCTGGCAGACCGCTTCTGCACCGGTTCGTCGATCATGCCGCAGAAGAAGAACCCCGACGTGCCGGAGCTGGCACGCGGCAAGAGCGGTCGCGTGTTCGGCCACCTGATGGGGCTGCTGACCCTGATGAAAGGCCAGCCGCTCGCCTACAACAAGGACAACCAGGAAGACAAGGAACCGCTGTTCGATACGGCGGATACCCTAGTCGACACGCTACGCATCTTCGCCGACATGGCGCCGGGCATTCAGGTCAAACCTGAGGCGATGGCTACCGCGCTCAAGCAAGGCTTCGCCACCGCCACCGACCTCGCCGACTATCTGGTCAAGCGCGGCCTGCCGTTCCGCGACGCCCACGAGGCTGTGGCGTGCGCCGTGCGTGCGGCAGAAAAGCAGAACTGCGACCTCGCCGACCTGCCGCTCGCCGAGTTGCAGAAGTTTTCGCCGCTGATCGGAGACGACGTTTTCGAGGTGCTGTCGGTGGCCGGTTCGCTGGCTGCCCGCGACCACCTGGGCGGCACCGCGCCGCAACAGGTCAAGGCCGCCATCGCGCGCTTGCGCGCCACTCTCCGAGAGTAAGCATTTCATGGACAAGATCGGCGGTAAGTACGAAATCATTCGCAAGCTCGGCGATGGCGCCACCTCCACCGTCTATCTGGCCTACGACCCCTTCGCTGAGCGCGAGGTGGCGGTCAAGCTGATCTTTCCCGAAATCCTGACCGACCACAAGCGCGGCAAGCTGTTCCGCCACCTGCTGCTCAACGAAGCCTCGCTCGCCGGCAAACTGGTGCATCCGCACATCGTGCAAATATTCGATGCCGTGGTGGGGGAGGACGAAAGCTACATCGTCATGGAATACGTGCCGGGCGGCACGCTGGAGCGGTTTTGCAAACCCGATCACCTGCTGCCGATCGAACGTGTGGTCGAGATCGTCTTCAAATGTACGCGGGCGCTTGAATACGCCAATCGTCTCGGCATTACCCACCGCGATATCAAGCCGGCCAACATCCTGCTGGCCAAGGCGCTCGATGCGAACCGACCGGACGCCGACATCGAAATCAAGATTTCTGATTTCGGCGCCTGCATGCAGACCAGCGCCGAACAGACACAAACCCAGGTCGTCGGCATCGGCTCACCTGCCTACATGTCGCCGCAGCAGGTGCGTGAACAGGCACTCAACCACCAGACCGACATTTATGCGCTGGGCGTCGTCATGTACCAGTTATTGTCGGGCCGACTGCCCTTCCAGGCCAGCAGCAACTTTGGCATGATTTATCAGATCTGCAATATCGAGCCGCCGCCGCCCTCTACTTTTCGCAACGAGATACCAGTGGCGCTCGACACCTTGGTTGCGCGCGCCATGCAGAAGGAACTTGCCGATCGCTACGCCAGTTGGGCGGAATTTGCCCACGATCTGGCGCAGGCCTTCCGCAACCGCCAGTTGGCCACGCGCCAGCAGGAAACGCCTGACAGCGAGAAATTCGAGAGCCTGCGCGCGCTGAATTTCTTCGAGGATTTCTCGGATGTCGAAATCTGGGAGATCGTGCGCTTTGCCCGCTGGGAGGAAATCGCCGCCGGCACCCGGCTGATGAAGGACGGCGAGCCCGGTGACCATTTCTGCTTTGTCCTCGATGGCGAAATCCGCATCAGCAAGCAGGACCATGTGCTCGGCGTGTTGGGACGCGGCGAGGTGATTGGCGAGATTGCCGTCATTGACCGCCGCCACCCGCACCGCGGCGCTGATGTCGTCGCGCAGACCAACGCCCGCATTGTCGTCATTCCCGGGCAATCGTTGCGCCACGCTTCCGACACCACGCGCATGCACTTTTACAAAAGCTTCTTGCTCGTGCTGGCGCAACGCCTGTCGCATACCAATCTGCTTCTGGTTGGCCCCTGATAATGCTTCACCCGGCACTGGCAGAGGCCATTGCCGCTGCCATCGAAGCGACTACCGGCCGGCCCTTCCTTCTGAAGTCGGCGCAGCCGGTCGCGGGCGGCTGCATCCATGATGCCTGGCTGCTGCATGATGGCCAGCGGAGATTTTTCGTCAAGACCGACACGGCCGCTGCAGCCGCCTCTTTTGAAGCCGAAGCCGACGGGCTGAAAGCACTTCAAACCACCGGCACGGTGCGCGTCCCAATAGTCGGCGCTGGCGGTACGGCGGGTCAGCAGGCCTTCCTGATCCTTGAATACCTTGAATTGCGCAGCCTTGATCACACTGGCGGCGCCACGCTGGGCGAAGCGCTGGCCCGCTTGCATCACGAGAGCGTCGCGAACAGCGATGCCACCTACGGTTGGCCGCGCGACAATTTCATCGGCGGCACACCGCAATCCAATCAGAGCCATCGCACCTGGGCCGGCTTTTACGCTACCGAACGACTGCAGCCGCAGCTCGCACTGGCCAGCCGCAATGGCATGGAGCGCACCTTACGCGACCAGGGCGAACGGCTTGCCGAACGCCTTGCGTCCTTCTTTCTGGATTACCGTCCGGCGCCCAGCCTGCTGCACGGCGACCTTTGGTCGGGCAATGCCGCCCAACTGGCCGCAGGGGAAGAAGCGGGCACACCGGTCATCTTCGACCCGGCCGTATATCGCGGCGACCGGGAAGCGGACATTGCCATGGCCGAACTTTTCGGTGGTTTTCCCGAATCGTTCTATGCCGCCTACCGGGCGGCCTGGCCACTCGATCCGGGCTTTGAGACACGCAAGACGCTCTACAACCTGTATCACGTCCTCAACCATTTCAATCTGTTCGGCGCCGGCTACCTCGGCCAGGCCCAGCGGATGATCGCGCGGCTCAATGCTGAACTGCGCGGATAAAGTGAAAACGTAGCGTTTGCGCCGGGCCGCCCTTATCCCACAGCCCTTCTCCCGCAAGGGGCGAGGGGAGAAAACCACCGCAGTCTCGCCGCCGGGCCGCCCCAAGGCGAGACGACACGCGGCGCCAGCCGCAACCCGCGCCCATGCCAAAGCAAACCGCCCCGTAACAAGCGAGCACAAGGCCGAAGGCCGCAGGACAGCCAAAGGCTGGTCCCGCGAAGCGGGATGCGGCTTTGCCGCACAAAGCGAGCCGTTAAGAACCCCCCGCGAGGGGGGCAAAGGGGGGCGGGCGTATTAATGCTGGGTAATGGCTGCCAGCTTCTGCTGCAATTCGCCGGCCTGATACATCTCGGTCATGATGTCGCAGCCGCCGATGAATTCGCCCTTGATGTACAGCACCGGAATCGTCGGCCAGTCGGCATATTCCTTCAGTGCCGGGACCACTTCGGGGTCGGCCAGCACATTCACATCGACGAAGTTCACGCCGCAGGCCTTCAGGATCTGCGTCGCCTTGGCCGAAAATCCACACTGCGGAAACTGTGTGCTGCCCTTCATGTAGAGCACGACAGGGTTCTCGGTAACGGTTTGATGGATTTTCTCTTTGGCATTCATGGTGGTGTCCTTGGTTAATAACGTACGGATTTAGTCGGATATAGCTTAGTCGCTCGGTAGGATGGGGTCAAGCAGGCTGCCGACGCTGACACGCACGATGCCGGCCAGGTCGCGATGCTGTTCGATACCTGAAAATCCGGCGGCAACGAGCAGGTCGAAAACGGCTGCGGCTTGGTCAAAACCGTGCTCGAAAAACAGGCTGCCACCGGGCTTCAGCCAGCGCGGCGCAGTCGCCACGATATGGCGCAGCGCGGCAAGTCCGTCCGCCTGATCGGTCAGCGCGTCCAGCGGCTCGAAACGCAAGTCTCCCGACCGCAGGTGCGGGTCGCCAGCGGCGACATAGGGCGGATTGGCGACAATGAAATCGAAGCGCTTTTCCGGCAATGCCGCAAACCAGTCGCTCGCGAGAAGATCGACTGACGCGCCCAGCAGTTGCGCATTCACGCGTGCCACCTCCAGTGCTGGCGGGGCGACATCGACCGCAGTCACCCGCGCCCCGGGCAGTTCAAGCGCCAGCGTGATGGCGATGCAGCCGCTGCCGGTGCCTAGGTCAAGAATACATGTTGTGCTGATCGCCGTCTTGCCAGCGCCGACTTTTGCCAGCGCAACATCCACCAGCAGTTCGGTTTCGGGACGCGGGATCAGCACCGCGGATGTCACGGCAAAATCGCGGCCATAGAACTCGCGGGTGCCAAGCAGGTAAGCCACCGGCTCGCCCGCTGCGCGGCGCTCCACCAGCCCGGCGAACGCTGCCAGCTGCTGTGGCGTCAGCGCTGCCTCGCGATGCGCCTCCAGCCATGCGGACGAACAGCCCAAGACATGCCCGAGCAACAGGCGCGCCTCAGCGGGCGGGATGCTGGTGCGCGCTGCCGCAAAGGCGGCGGCAATCGTTGTCACGGTGTTGCTCACTGCGCGAGTTCGGCCAGCAGTTCCGCCTGGTGCTCGGCATTCAGCCCGGCAATCAATTCGTCGAGATCACCCGCCATGATCGCGTCGATCTTGTACAGGGTCAGATTGATGCGATGGTCGGTAATGCGCCCTTGCGGGAAGTTGTAGGTGCGGATGCGTTCGGAACGGTCGCCGCTGCCGATCAGGCTCTTGCGCGTGCTGGCAATCTGCTGCTGCTGCGCGCGCAGCTGCATGTCCTTCAGGCGCGCGGCCAGCACCGAAAGCGCCTGCGCCTTGTTGCGGTGCTGAGAACGATCGTCCTGGCATTCGACGACCAGGCCAGAAGGCAGGTGCGTGATACGCACCGCCGAATCGGTCTTGTTGATGTGCTGTCCGCCGGCGCCCGAGGCGCGGAAGGTGTCGATGCGAAGTTCGGCCGGGTTGATGGTGATGGCGTCGAGTTCGCCCGCCTCCGGCAGCACCGCCACCGTGCAGGCCGAAGTATGGATGCGGCCCTGCGTTTCGGTAGCCGGCACGCGCTGCACGCGATGGCCGCCGGATTCGTATTTCAGTTTTGCATAAGCCCCGGCGCCCTCGATGCGCGCAATGATCTCGCGGTAGCCACCCAGGTCAGACTCGCTTTTCGACACCACCTCGATCTTCCAGCGGTTCTTCTCGGCGAAGCGCGCATACATGCGGAACAGGTCGCCGGCAAACAGGGCGGATTCGTCACCGCCGGTGCCGGCGCGGATTTCGAGAAATACGCTCTTGTCGTCATCCGGATCACGTGGCAACAGGGCGCGCTGCAGATCGTCCTCCAGGTCGGCCATGGTGGCCTGTGCCGCGGCGGCTTCTTCGCGGGCAAACTCACGCATCCCGGGGTCGCTTTCCATGGCAGCGGCAGCCGCCAGGTCGGCTTCGGCCTGCCGGTAGGCGGCGAACAAGTCGACCACGGTGGCGATTTCCGCGCGCTCCTTGTTCATGCGCAAAAATGCCTCCATGTCCCGCGTCGCCGCCTCGGCGCCCAGCAGGGCATCGAGTTCGGCGAGCCGGTCGGCAAGTTGTTCAAGGCGGTGACGGATGCTGGTTTTCATGGATGATCAATAGGCAATAGCGCACCGCAAGACTGCGGCGCGCAAGATATCGGTACGCTACTTCTCGGAATTAAGATGCCAGATGCGGGAAATGGCCTGCGCGACTTCGTTGCGCTCGGCACCTTCGGCCAGGTTGAGTGCCTGTGTCGGCGGATGCAGCAGCTTGTTGGTCAGCCCTTTCGACAGGGCATCGAGCACTTGCGCCGGATCGTCGCCACGTTGCAGCAGCTTCAGCGCATGTTCCAGTTCGTGGCGGCGCGCCCGCTCGGCAGTGTCGCGCAGGGCGCGGATGGTTGGCACCGTCTCGCGCGAGTCCAGCCAGTGGAGAAAATCGTCGACACGGTGGGTGATGATTTCCTCGGCCTCGACAATCGCCGCCTGGCGGGACTCCTGGCCGGATTCGACGATCTGCCCCAGATCATCAAGCGTGTAGAGAAACACGTCACCCAGCTGGCTCACCTCGGGCTCGATGTCGCGCGGCATGGCCAGATCGACCATCACCATCGGTCGGTGGCGGCGCGCCTTCAGCGCCCGCTCGACCATGCCCAGGCCAAGGATCGGCAGGGAACTGGCAGTACAGGACACCACGATATCGTAGTCGGCGAGCCGGTCACCCACCTCATCGAGACGCAGCACATCGCCGCCAAAACGCTCGGCAATCGGCTGGGCCCGCTCCGGCGTGCGATTGGCAATGGTCAGGCGCTTGGGCTTGCTGCCGGCAAAGTGGGCGGCACACAGCTCGATCATTTCACCGGCGCCAATGAACAGGACTTTCTGATCGGCCAGGCGCTCGAAAATCCGTTCGGACAAATGCACGGCCGCCGCAGCCATCGACACGATGTTGGCGCCGATCGCCGTCGTCGAACGCACCTCCTTCGCCACCGAGAAAGTGCGCTGGAACAGCTTGTTGAGCAAGGTGCCGAGCGTGCCAGCTTCTTCCGCCGCGCGCGCCGCCTGCTTCATCTGACCGAGGATCTGCGGCTCGCCCAACACCATCGAATCGAGTCCGGAAGCGACCCGAAACATGTGGCGCACGGCATCCTTCTGCGGATACTGGTACAGGTAAGGGTCGATACGGCGTGCCGGTAGCGCATGGTATTCGGCCAGCCAGTCAATGGCCGCCGCCGGCTCGTTGGTGGCGCAATACAACTCAGTGCGATTGCATGTCGACAGGATCGCCGCTTCGCGCACCGGTCGTTCGCGCAGCAGATCATGCAGCGCCAGTGTCAGCTTCGCCGGGTCGAACGCCACCTGCTCACGGATGTCGAGCGGGGCAGTATGGTGGTTGATGCCGAGGGCGAAAACCTGCACGGAGCCTGTCTGCAAAAGGAAGAAACGTGTAATTAGAGACTAAAAGCCTGACGTCGGCAACCCGGGCCGGTCAATTTTTGCGGCACTGCCACCGGGTTGCCTGCTGTAACGGAATAATCATTTCAGCCTGTTCGCATTTGACTGCCGAGGCAACGACAATTCGGCTACTATTTATTATCGATACACCTGCCGAGGAGAAAGATGATGAAAAAGCTTGGGCTGGCCGCCGTTGCAATACTCATACTCATTGCTGCCGGTTTGTTCTGGCTGCGCGGCAACCTTGATGGACTGGCGAAAGACGCCATTGCCACCCAGGGCAGCGCGATGACGCTGGCCAAAGTCAGTGTCGGCGCGGTGGAGATTCGCGGCAGTGACGGCACCGGCATCATCCGTGACCTGAGCATCGGCAATCCGGCCGGTTTCAATACCGCCCACGCACTCAAGGTCGGCGAGATCGAAGTCGGCATCGACATCGCCAGCGTAACCAGGGACGTCGTGGTGATCCGCAAGATCGCAATCAAGGCACCGGACGTGATCTACGAAAAAGGCGAGGTGATGACCAATTTCGACGCCATCCAGAAGAACATCGCAGCCTATCTCGGCCCGACCGAGCAGAAAAGCACTGACGGCGGCAAGAAGCTGATCGTCGAGGAGCTCACCGTGCGCGACGGCAAGGCACACGCGAGTGCCGCCTTCATGCAGGGCAAGTCTGTTGCCGTGCCGCTGCCCGACATCACGCTACGGAACCTCGGCAAGGCCAAGGGCGGCATGCCGCCGGGCGAACTCGGACAGGAAATCGCCCAGGCGCTCAAACAAAAACTCTCATCCTCCATCAGCTTCGACAGCCTCGCCAAGTCGGCCGGCGATACGCTGGACAAGACCGGCAGTGCGATCAAAGGACTGTTTGGAAAGTAAGTGCATGCGGCTGGCTGTCGGTTCGCCGCGATACGCCACAAATGAAAGCGGCCCTCCGGGAGGAGGGCCGCTTGAATTCTGGTGGCCAGGGGCGGAATCGAACCGTCGACACGCGGATTTTCAGTCCGCTGCTCTACCAACTGAGCTACCTGGCCACAGGAAGCGGCGCATTATAGTGGCTGCCATGATTGCCGTCAAAATTTCCCTGCATCTGCATTAGAAGCATTGCAGCAAATTCGCATCGCAGTAAATCTTCTTCAAAAAGGCCAACCCGATCCACAGCCAGAACAGCAGAAAAAACGCCACGAAGGGCAGATGTTTGTCGATGATCTGCGGCGGCGCGATCATGCGCACGAGTTTCAGCACCGGCCGGGTGACAATGACGAAAAGTTGATAGATGGTGTTGCTGTGGCGGCGCTGTCCCGCCAACAGCGCCAGCAAGCCTTGGCCGAGCAGGAACAGCAGGGAGATTTCGGCCAGTGCACGCAGCAAGCCGAGGATGAGGAGTTCCGGGTGACTCATGTTATGTTGGCATTTTCCTGCATGGAATTGCGGCTACGGTGAACTATGACCACTGGCGGCATTATGCCCGCGGCTGGGTGTTTCATTTTCTGGGCCAGGTGGATGTGGCCTACGCGGCGTATGCCGAGGCGTTTCGCATCGACCCGTCGGACATCCAGTCAGCGCGACATCTGGCCGCCATTGCGGTGGAAAGACAGCGCTGGGATGAGGCCGAAGCGTGGTACCAAACAAGCCTCGACTTACTGTCGACGGATGCCGATACCTGGTTCAACCTCGGCTTCGTCCGCGAGCGCGCGGCAAAATCGGCGGAGGCAATTGCGGCCTTCAGCGAGGCGGTACGCCTCAAGCCCGCGCAGGATCGCGCCTGGTACGGCATGGGGCTGGCCCACGCCCGGCTCGGCCAGCATGCAGCAGCCGCCAGCGCATTGCAGCAGGCCGTGAAGTTGCAGCCAATGAATGGCGAGGCCTTTTACCAGCTGGGCATGGCGCTGCATCACGCCGAGCGGCCGGATGAGCTGAAACCGGTTGTCATCAAGCTGGCCGGCTTCGAGCCGAAGCGCGCGCGCAAGCTGGTGCAGGATGCCGGCCGCGCCGACCTGCTGCCGCTCATTCCGGACCTGCCGTTTTAAAAGTCGGCGCTGGTTAGACGGCGCCAGCCGGAACGCCGCGTGATATGAGGACGGTGTCGGCAAAAAAACGGCCCCAATGACGGGGCCGGCCCTGCAGGGGGGAGTGTGTCCTCCCTCATCCTCCTCCGGTAAATCGAATCAGGCAGTTTTGGTGGTGAGATCGTCTTTCAGATTCGGATAGCGTACATGGTCCACCAGATCCTGCACCTCCTGGCCCGGTGCCGGCGAGATGAGCGTACCGAAGATCACGCCAAAGAGTCCCGCCGGAATACCAAATATGCCGGCCGCGATGGGGTTGATGTCCCACCATGGGGCGGCATTGATGCCAAAGAAAGGATAGGTCTGGTACATGTAGTACATGCAGACGCCCAGGCCCAGGGTCATGCCGAGTATGGCGCCCAACTGGTTGGCCCGCTTCCAGAACACGCCGAGCACCAGTGCCGGAAAAAAAGCCGAGCCCGCCAGCGAAAATGCCGCACCAACCAGGAACAGAATATCGCCCGGTTTCAGCGAGGTGACGTAGGCCGCGATCACGGCCACGACCAGCAACAGTGCCTTTGACACCACAAGACGCCGGGTGGTCGGGGCGTTCGGGTCGATGATCTTGTAATACACGTCATGCGACAGCGCGTTAGCAATGGTCAGCAGCAGGCCGTCGGCGGTGGACAATGCCGCGGCAAGTCCGCCTGCCGCGACGAGCCCCGAGATCACATAGGGCAAACCGGCGATTTCCGGGGTAGCCAGCACAATCAGGTCGCCGCCGATGACGATCTCGGCGAGTTGCACGATGCCATCCCTGTTGATGTCGGCGATGCTCATCAGCGTCTTGTCCACCGCCGCCCAGTTGCTCACCCAGGCCGGCAGCGCGGCAAAGCTGGAGCCAACCAGGTTGCCGTAAATTTCGAACTTCACCAGGATGGCCAGCGCCGGCGCGGTGAAGTACAGCAGAAAGATGAAGAACAGCGACCAGAACACCGAGCGGCGGGCTTCGCGCACCGACGGGGTGGTGTAAAAGCGCATCAAGATGTGCGGCAACGCCGCCGTGCCCACCATCAGGCAGAAGACCAGGGCCAGGAAATTCCGCTTGGCAATGTCGCGCGCCGTTTCATCCTTCCCGGCAAAGGCCTCGGCATGCGCCTTGACGTTAGCGGCCCTGGCACTGGCCCCGGCCTTGTCCTTGCTCCACTGCTCCCGGGCCTTTGCCGGGTCGGTCGGAAAGTCCCTGACAAGCTTGTCTGCAGCCTCGATGGCCTTGGGCTCATAAGTCGCACTCATCTTGAGCTCGGTAGCCTTGTCATCAAGTTTTTTCTTCTCCGCGGCGAGAAAGGCGGCACCGCCCGTATCCAGGCCCATGAGCCGATCATCGGCAGCGGCGGCACGCTCGCGGAAGATGGCGCGTACCGATTCTTCGGCCGCGCCCTTCGGTGAGGCCTTGTCGTTGAATTCCTGCTCCAGGGCCGTCACCTTGGGCAGCACGGTCGTATAGGCGGTGATCTGCGGGATTGGCGTCCCAGTATGCAACAGCGACAACCAGACCACCGGGATCATGTAGGCGACGATCAGGATGATGTATTGCGCCACCTGGGTCCACGTCACCGCCTTCATGCCACCGAGGAAGGAGCACACGAGGATGCCGGCGAGGCCGACAAACACGCCGACGGCAAACTCCAGGCCGGTAAAGCGGCTGGCAATGAGGCCGACCCCGTAGATCTGCGCCACCACATAGACAAAGGAAACCAGCACGGCGGCAAACACCCCGATCAGGCGTGGTGCATGCCCGCCATAGCGCGCACCGAGAAAGTCGGGAATGGTGAATTGCCCGAATTTCCGCAGGTAGGGAGCCAACAACAGGGCGACCAGCACATAGCCGCCGGTCCAGCCCATGATGAAGGCCAGCCCGTCATAACCGTTCAGATACAGCGTGCCGGCCATGCCGATGAAGCTGGCGGCCGACATCCAGTCCGAGCCGGTGGCCATGCCATTGAATACGGCAGGCACGCGGCGACCCGCAACGTAGTATTCCGAGACGTCCGCCGTTTTCGACATGAAGCCGATGCCGGCATACAGCAGGATGGTGGCGAACAGGAAGATGTAGCCGAGAATCTTGTTGGGAACCCCGAACATCTCGAGGATGCCGACAAACACCACGAAGGCAATGAAACCGCCCGTGTAGAAGCTGTAATAGCGCCGCAAGTTGGCGTTGAATAGCGTCTGACCGTAGCTGCTCATCAGTCGTCCTCGCCTTCCTGGACACCGTATTCCTTGTCCAGCCTGTTCATGTGACGGGCATAGAACCAGATGATCAGCACGTAGATGATCAGGGACCCTTGAGCCCCCATGTAAAAGCCCAGGGGGCCGATCAGGGTGATCTCGTTCAGTTCACGCGCAAACCAACTGACCACAAACGTGGTGACGAACCAGATTGCCAACAGGCCTGCCGTCAGCGACAGGTTCCTGCGCCAGTACTCCTGGTGCTTTTCCGTGAGCTTCATCGGTTGATGATCGGGCGCGAACCTTTCATCAAACTTACAAGGGGGCCGGCCAATTGCCGCAATGCGGCAATTGGCCCCGGCAAAGCGCTTCAATCAGCGTTTGCGCGATTTTTGAAAGTCAGGCGGATCAGCGTGCCACGCCCGCCAGGGTTGGCGAGGATCTCGATTTTGGCCTGATGCAGATCGGCGATTTCGCGCACAATGGCCAAGCCAAGCCCGCTGCCTTCGACATCGGTACCGAGTGCGCGATAGAAGCGGTCAAAGACATACAGGCGATCTTCTTCGGCGATGCCAATCCCCGTGTCCTCAACCTCGAGAACCCATGCGGGGGCGTTGCGCAAACGCACCGTGACATGGCCGCCCTCCGGCGTGTATTTGATGGCGTTATCGACCAGGTTGTCGATCATCTCACGCAGCAGCAGAGGCACGCCCGGAATGATCATGGCCGCGTCCGCTGCTTCAAAACCGAAATCTATGTTGCGGGCCAGTGCGCGGGGTACGCATTGGGCTGC
The DNA here is from genome assembly GCA_013791905.1 of Rhodocyclaceae bacterium. Taxonomy (GTDB): domain Bacteria; phylum Pseudomonadota; class Gammaproteobacteria; order Burkholderiales; family Rhodocyclaceae; genus Sulfuricystis. The sequence goes on from VMSX01000011.1 coordinate 456,846, forward strand.
AACTTCCCGGACAAGGGCTTCCAGATCGACCGGCTCGGTGGCGTTCGACTTTTCGTGGCTGGCCTCGGCACGCGCCAGCTGCAGCAGCTGGTTGGTCAGATGGGCAGCACGATCAACCCCGCCGGCGATGCGCTGCAGATAATCACGCAACTGCTGGCTATCGGTTTCCCGCAGCGCCAATTCGGTCTGGGTCTTCAGTCCGGTCAACGGCGTCTTCAGTTGATGGGCGGCGGCGGCGATAAAACGATGCTGGGCGCCGAGGTTATCTTCCAAGCGGGCCATCATGTCGTTGAAGGCCGCAATCACCGGTCGCAATTCCTCCGGCACCCGACGCAGATCTATGGGTGACAGATCATCCGGGCGGCGGCGGCGAATGCGCGACTGCAAACGATTGAGCGGCGCCAGTCCGCGCGTCAGGCCGAGCCAGACGAGGAGCACCGCCAGCGGAATGATCGCGAATTGCGGCAACAGCACCCCGGTAATGACCCGCGAAGCGAGTTGTTTCCTTTTGTGCCGCGTTTCCGCCACCTGTACCAGCACCGGCGGCCGGCCTAGCCCGGCGGGCAGGAATTGGTAGGCGATGCGCACTTCTTCACCATTGATCGTCCCGTCCCGAAACATCATGGTCCGCATTTCGGCGGGCTGCTGAATGACCTCGGTGGGCACGTCACTATCGCCGGCCAGAAAATCGCCCTGCGGACCGGCGACCTGAAAAAACACGGTATCGAGCTCGTCTGCGCGCAACATGTCCTGCACGTGTCCTGGCAGGTTGGCGGTGCTCTGCACGCCATGTGTTTCCACCTGGCGAACAACAGCCACGACGCTGGCCGTCAGGTGGCGGTCATAGGGCAGATCGGCGATCTGGCTGGCGACATGATTGGTGGCAACAATCGAAATCGGCCACAAAAACAATATCGGCGCCAGCATCCAGTCGAGAATTTCACCCAGCAGCGAATGCGGCGCTGTCGGGCGGCTGCCGGTCGCCTGTGGAGGGGCCGACGCCCGATCCCGGTGCGTCTTGCTGGCCAAGCTCATTGCCTGGCCGAGTCGGACTTCACCAGGCTGTACCCCAGTCCGCGCATGGTGTTGATGCGCACCGCGCTGAACTCCAATTTCTTGCGCAGGCGATGGATGTAGACCTCAATGGCATTGGTGCTCACCTCCTCGCCCCAGCTGCACAGCTGATCCACCAGTTGATCCTTGCTGACCAACCGACCGGCCTTGAGCAGCAAAATCTCCAACAAGGCCAGTTCGCGTGCCGAAAGATCAAGAATGTCCGCACCACAACGGGCGACGTGCTCACCTTGATCGAAGCTCAGGCAACCGAATTCGATGCGGCTCGGCATCGCGGTACCGCGGCGCGTCAGCGCCCGCACCCGGGCCTCCAGCTCAGGCAGGGCAAACGGCTTGGTCAGGTAATCGTCTGCGCCGGCATCCAAACCGTGCACGCGGTCATCGAGTCCATCCTGCGCGGTCAGGATCAACACCGGCACACCGTTCTTGCGCGCCCGCAGGCGTTTCAGCACCTCGATGCCCGAAAGCCTGGGCAGGCCCAGATCGAGGACCAGCAAATCGTACTGCTGGGCAACCAGCGCGGTATCGGCATCGGCGCCGTTATTGACATGATCGACGGCGTAATTGGACTCGCGCAATGCCCTGATCAAGCCATCGGCAATGATGCGATCGTCCTCGGCAAGCAAAACCCTCATCCACCAGCCCCCCGCGCTGTATTTCTCATGAAACGCATTGTAAGCGTTGCGTAAGGATGCAGTTCGATAATCGGCCCGCTCGATGGGTGCGCCTGCTGCTGGCCTCCCCGTGCCGCTGGCTCACTAATTATATTTAGAGGAGGAGTACTCAATGCAATATAACCACGACGCCCAGGGTTACTGGAAGGCGACGCTGGGCCTCTTGACCAAGATCCTGATTATCTGGTTCCTGGTTTCGTTTGGCGCCGGCATCCTGTTCGCAGAAGTGCTGAACAACATCATGCTGGGCGGCTACCCGCTCGGTTTCTGGTTCGCTCAGCAAGGATCGATCTACGTCTTCATTGCGCTGATTTTTTATTACGGCAAGAAGATGGGTGACATCGACCGCGAATTCGACGTTCACGAAGACTGAGGAGCGATAACAAATGGATCTGCAAACAACAATTTACCTCGTCGTCGGCGCCAGCTTTGCGCTGTACATCGGCATCGCCATCTGGTCGCGCGCCGGCTCCACCAGCGAGTTCTACGTGGCTGGCGGCAGCGTTCCCCCGGTCATGAACGGCATGGCGACCGCCGCCGACTGGATGTCGGCTGCGTCCTTCATCTCGATGGCCGGCCTGATCTCCAACATGGGTTACGGCGGTGGCCTGTTCCTGATGGGCTGGACCGGCGGTTACGTGCTGCTGGCGATGCTGCTGGCTCCGTACCTGCGCAAGTTCGGCAAGTTCACCGTGCCACAGTTCATCGGCGACCGATACTACTCGAAGTCGGCCTCGACGGTGGCGGTGCTGTGCCTGCTGGTGGCGTCCATCACCTACATCATCGGTCAGATGACCGGCGTCGGCGTGGCATTCTCGCGCTTCCTGGGTGTATCGAGTGAAGTCGGCATCTATGTCGGTATGGGCATCGTGTTCGTCTATGCGGTGTTCGGCGGCATGAAGGGCATCACCTACACCCAGGTCGCCCAGTACATCGTGCTGATCTTCGCCTACATCATTCCGGCGGTGTTCATCTCGGTTCAGCTCACCGGCAACCCGATCCCGCAACTCGGCCTCGGTTCCAGCCTGATCGGCCAGGACATTTCCCTGCTCGCCAAGCTGGACTCGGTGGTAACGGACCTGGGCTTCGGTAAATACACGACCACGACAGCCGGCAGCACGCTGAACATGTTCGTCTACACCATGTCGCTGATGATCGGCACTGCCGGTCTGCCGCACGTGATCATGCGTTTCTTCACCGTTCCGTCAGTGGCCGCTGCCCGCAGCTCCGCTGGCTGGGCGCTGGTCTTCATCGCCTTGCTGTACACGACGGCCCCTGCCGTTGCCGCGATGGCCAAGACCAACCTGATCCGCACCATCACCCCGGGCGTCGTCATGCTGCACGCCGACCCCTATCTGGCCGAGTCGCAAATTCAGTACGAAGAGCGTCCCGACTGGATGAAGCGCTGGGAGAAGACCGGTCTGCTGAAGTTCGAAGACAAGAACGGCGACGGTCGCATCCAGTACTACAACGACAAGACCAAGAATGAGGCGGTCAAGGCCAAATTCGACGCCGCCGGCTGGAAAGGCAACGAGCTGACGGTCAACGCCGACATCATCGTGCTGGCCAACCCGGAAATCGCACTGCTGCCCAACTGGGTGATCGCACTGGTGGCTGCGGGTGGTCTGGCTGCTGCGCTGTCCACTGCTGCCGGTCTCTTGATGGCAATCTCCTCCGCGGTTTCCCACGACCTGATCAAGGGTGTTTTTGCACCCAACATCAGCGAGAAAGGGGAACTGCTGGCCGGCAAGATTGCCATGGCGGTTGCCATTGTGGTCTCGGGCTGGCTGGGGCTTAATCCACCGGGCTTCGCGGCCGGAACGGTGGCGCTGGCCTTCGGTATCGCGGCCAGTACGCTGTTCCCGGCGATCATGATGGGCATCTTCTCGAAGAAGATGAACAAGGAAGGCGCCATCGCCGGCATGCTGGCAGGCCTGACCGTCACCCTGTTCTACGTGTTCGCGCACAAGGGCATCTTCTTCGTCAAGGGCACCGAGTATCTGGATCTGATCGGCGGCGCCAACAGCTTCTTCACCATCACGCCGGAAGCCTTCGGCGCCATCGGCGCCCTGGTCAACTTCGCGGTGGCCTTCGCGGTCGATAAGGTGACCAAGGAACCGCCCGAGCACATCCAGCACATGGTCGAGGCCGTCCGCGTTCCGCGTGGCTCCAAGGCTGTGGATGGTGCCCACTAAATAACAAAGCTGCTCTGCGCAGCGTGCCCGGCTAAGATTGGGCACGCTGCAAATCTTCCGGCCCCGCCCTCAATTTGGCGGGGCCTTTTTATTTTGGTTGCGGCCTAAGCCCGCTCAGGCGGGCAGCGATCTTATCAAAAGCTTCGGTTGGTTCGAATGGGTTAAAGTGCCGGATTGTTTCCGGTGCTTGGAGGGAGTTTGATGGTTTTCGATATCAGTGTCGCCATGACCTGGATTTTGTTCCTGGCGCTGTTTCCAATCGCCTTTTACTGGGCGCGCCGCGCCTGGCGCATCCTGTTCCGCCATGATTTCTCCGAGGTGGCGCTCAAGGGGGGGGAATCACCGCCCAATCCCGCAAAGTTCGCCCCTTACTCTGCCGCGATCAATCTGATCGGCACGGCGATTCTCATCGGGGTGGTGATTGGTGTTGTCACCGCCACGCTGGCCTACGAAACCTGGTCGGCCATCGCCGGCTCGACGATCTGGATGAAGCTGATATTCGACTTCATCCTGAGCCGGCAGGCGCACAGCACCCTGGGCAAGAAAAAGTAAGCTGCACCGACTATCGCCGTCCCATTTTTTGGCGGCGTGTCAGCTGACGCCATTACGCCAACGCCGACTTTTGCCAAGCTACAAAGTGAAACACCCGGCCGGAGCCGGGTGTTTCGTGATGCAGAGCGAACCGCCATAGTGCGCGGTTCAGGCGGACATTACATGTCCATGCCGCCCATGCCGCCCATGCCACCCATGCCGCCCATACCACCGGGCATGCCACCACCACCGGCGGGCTTGTCTTCAACCAGCTCGGCGACCATGCAGTCGGTCGTGAGCATCAGGCTGGCGATGGAAGCAGCGTTTTGCAGCGCGGTGCGGGTCACCTTGGTGGGGTCGAGCACGCCCATCGCCACCATGTCGCCATACTCGCCGTTGGAAGCGTTGTAACCGTAGTTGCCCTTGCCTTCCAGCACCTTGTTGACGACCACGCTGGGCTCGTCGCCGGTGTTGGCAACGATCTCGCGAATCGGCTGCTCGAGGGCGCGCAGCACGATCTTGATACCGGCGTCCTGGTCGTGGTTGTCACCCTTGAGCTTGGCAGCGGCGACCGCCTGGCGGGCACGCAGCAATGCGACGCCGCCGCCGGCGACGATGCCTTCTTCAACGGCGGCACGCGTGGCATGCAGCGCGTCTTCGACGCGGGCCTTCTTCTCTTTCATTTCGACTTCGGTGGCGGCACCGACCTTGATCAGCGCAACACCGCCGGCCAGCTTGGCGACGCGCTCCTGCAGCTTTTCCTTGTCGTAGTCGCTGGTCGCTTCTTCGATCTGCTTGCGGATCTGGGCGACACGCGCCTTGATCCCGTCTTCGGAACCGGCGCCGTCGATGATGGTGGTGTTTTCCTTGCCGATCTCGACCTTCTTGGCCTGGCCCAGATCATTCAGGGTGGCTTTTTCCAGCGTCAGGCCGACTTCCTCGGCGATCACCGTTCCGCCGGTCAGGATGGCGATATCTTCCAGCATGGCCTTGCGGCGGTCACCGAAGCCCGGCGCCTTGACGGCAACGGTCTTGAGGATGCCACGCAGGTTGTTCACCACCAGGGTGGCAAGCGCTTCGCCATCGACGTCTTCGGCGATGATCAGGAGCGGACGGCCGGCCTTGGCAACTTGCTCCAGCACGGGCAGCAGGTCACGGATGTTGGAAATCTTCTTGTCGTGCAGCAGCACATACGGATTGTCCAGTATGGCGATCTGCTTTTCCGGATTGTTGATGAAGTAGGGCGACAGGTAGCCGCGGTCGAACTGCATGCCTTCGACCACTTCCAGTTCGTTCTGCAGCGACTTGCCGTCTTCGACGGTGATGACGCCTTCCTTGCCGACCTTGTCCATGGCCTGGGCGATGATTTCGCCGACATCGGCGTCGGAGTTGGCCGAAATTGAGCCAACCTGGGCGATTTCCTTGGTGGTGGTGCAGGGCTTGGAATTTTTCTTCAGCTCTTCGGTCACGGCGATCACCGCCTTGTCGATGCCGCGCTTCAGATCCATCGGGTTCATGCCGGCGGCGACGAACTTCATGCCCTCGCGGACGATGGACTGGGCCAGCACGGTAGCTGTGGTGGTGCCGTCACCGGCGACGTCGGAGGTCTTGGAAGCGACTTCCTTGAGCATCTGCGCGCCCATGTTCTCGAACTTGTCCTTCAGTTCGATTTCCTTGGCGACGGACACACCGTCCTTGGTCACGGTGGGGGCACCGTAGGAGCGGTCGAGCACGACGTTACGGCCTTTCGGGCCGAGGGTCACCTTGACAGCGTCGGCGAGGATATTGACGCCGCGCACCATGCGCTGACGTGCGGAATCACCAAAAACGACTTCTTTAGCAGCCATTGTTTATATCTCCAGTAAATTCAGTTAACAGCAGGCAAATTAGGTCGATCAGAGCTCAACAACGCCCATGATGTCCTCTTCGCGCATAACCAGCAGTTCCTCGCCATCGACCTTGACGGCCTGGCCGGAGTATTTGCCGAACAGCACGCGATCACCCGGCTTGACAGCCATCGGACGGACCTTGCCGTCATCCATGATCTTGCCGTTGCCCGCGGCAACGATTTCGCCCTGATCAGGCTTCTCGCCGGCAGAGTCGGGAATGACGATGCCGGAGGCGGTGGTACGTTCGGCTTCGATACGCTTGACGATCACGCGATCATGCAAGGGACGGATTTTCATGAAGTTTCTCCTTCTGGACAAAAATCGAAGCCACCCCGAAAGGTGGCATATCTGGCTATTGGGAACGATCCGGAGACAGTGGTAACAACAGGTTATTAGCACTCATCTACGTCGAGTGCTAATAATAGGGTTCATTGGCTATGTTTTCAAGGGGTGAAATCGTTTTAATCCCGAGTTTTTACAGGTGATAATGCGAAATCTACTTTCGATTCACGCTACGCCATGGGACTCTTCGACTGGTTCAAATCGCCGCCACCCATCGACGACGGCACGTTGACGATGATTGACCATGCCGTGTCGGCCATTGATCCACTGATCCGCCAGGTTCCCGGCTACCAGAACAAGCTCGCACCGGTAGTGCGCCACGCGCTGGATTACTGCTCAGGTATCGTGGCGCAAATTCCCGGTCCTTACGAGATCAGCCGCGCCGCCTTCGCCAGCGACCCTCTGGTGCATGCGCTGTTTGCCACCGCCGACGATATTCAGGTCATGCTGGCGACCAACCAGTGCGCGCGCGACCTCTTGCACGATGTGCGCTTCGGCAGTGGCCAGTGTTGTGCCATGCTGGGCATGCGCCACCGCGTGAAGGCCGGCTTTGGCGCACAACTCTCCGGCGATGTTGTGCGGCGCGACGTGCAGCAGAAAGCGCTGTATTTCAGCGACCACACGCTGACGGAGCCGGGGCCCGATCTCGATTCGGTGAAAAACCGCCTGCGCATCGCCATGTTCAACAGCTTGCTGAAAGGCCTGGCCGATGAGATTACGGTAGTGCGTGGAGAACATAGCAACCTCAACAAGGAACATGCGATCGAGAGTGCCTGGGCGCGCAGCGGTCAGGGCAGCGGCGCACCGGAAACTCACACGCGCCGCCTCGACGAGTTGCGCGCCCGCCTCGAATCAACCGCCGATGCCCTGCAACCGGCCAAATTGCTCGATACCCTGATCAGTTGCCTCGCCGCGCCGGAGTCCTATCTGAACATCGCGCCCGTCACTATGTCCGTCGACCGCACCGGCGTCATCACCGCCGACGGCACCGGCGAACCGCTGCACTTCGCCGAACTGACCGGCCGGGACCAGCGGCGCTGGGCGGTCATGTTGGTTCTGGTGGACCATGATGAAGCCCGCCGCGCAGTGGAACGCTTCGAGACATCGCGGCGGCACATCGTCATCTGATGAGACGCCTCTGCGCAATCATCTTTGCTTGTTGCTGCTTGACGGCATCGAGCGCATTCGCTAGCGGGCAACTGCCGCCTGGTGTAGTGCAGGCACTCACTACGGTGGGAATCCCGCTGCAAGCGGCAACGATTGTCGTGCGCGAGATCGATTCGGGCAAAACCACCCTGGGGCACCGTGCCGATGCTTCGATGAATCCGGCTTCGCTGATGAAGCTGCTGACCACGCTGGCCGCGCTGGAAATACTCGGGCCGGCCTACACCTGGCGCACCGAACTACTGGCTGCGGGTCAGCCAGTGAACGGCGTAATCGAAGGCGGCCTTTATCTGCGCGGCAGCGGCGACCCCAAGCTCACCTATGACCGGCTCTGGCTGCTGCTGCGCGAACTGCGCGGGCGCGGTGTGAAGGAGATCCGTGGCGACCTGCTCCTCGACCGCAGCGCCTTTGCGCCGGTCGAACACGATCCGGCGGCCTTCGACGGCAAGTCGCTGCGCCCCTACAACGTCGGCCCCGACGCCCTGCTGTTCAATTTTGCCACCCTGCATCTGAACCTGCTACCGGAAACCACGGCAGTGCGCATCCTGGCAGAACCACTCCCTGCGGGCGTCGAGATCGTCAACAAGTTGCAACTGAGCGATGCGAAAACCTGCGGCGAATGGCGCGAGCGCCTAGAGGCAAGGCTGACTCCCGGCAAGGTGGAATTGTCGGGGGCGTTTCCGCGCAGTTGCGGGGAACGGCGCTGGCATCTTGCCGGCCTGCCCAACAGCCTGCTGCTGCATGGTGTATTCACGCGACTGTGGCGCGAACTGGGCGGAGAGTTCTCTGGCCAGGTGCGCGAGCGCGGCGTGCCGCCGAACGCCGTGCTGCTCGCCGCCAGCGAATCGCCCGCACTCGGCGAACTGGTGCGTGACATCAACAAGTACTCCAACAACGTGATGGCGCGGCAGCTGTTTTTGAAAGTCGGCGCTGGCGAGACGGCGGCAGCGGACAGCGTCGTACGCGCCTGGCTGGCACAGAACAACCTGAACTTCCCCGAATTGGTGATCGACAACGGTGCCGGGCTCTCGCGGCGCGAGCGCATCTCCGCCGACAGCCTGGCCAGACTGCTGGCCACCGGCTGGGCGAGTCCGGTGATGCCGGAATTCGTATCTTCGCTGCCGATCGCCGCCATCGACGGCACGGCAAAGAAGAAATTCAATGGCAACGGCGTCGCCGGGCGTGCCCATCTGAAAACCGGTTCGCTCGAAGGCGTGCGCGGCATTGCCGGCTATCTGCTCGACAAGAACGGCCGCCGCCATATCGTGGTGTTCATGGTCAACCATACCAAGGCCGGCGAGGCACAGCCCGCCTTCGATGCGCTGCTGGAATGGTTGTGGTCAGCCAGCGGCTCCCGCACTTAAGGCGCCCGGCTTCACCGACCCTATTCCACCACCAGGACCGCGCAGCCCTTGGCTTCGTGGAGGATCTTGCTGGAGGTCGAGCCGAAGATGAATTCTTCGTTGCGGGAAACGCCGCGCCGACCGACCACAACGATGCGGCAGCCGAGTTTTTCGCGTTCTTCAAGGATGGCGTTGGCGATCGAGTTGCACGCCCGGACGATGATCCGGGTGTCGACCTGAGCTTCCTGGAATCCGCTGTCGCGCAAGCGTTGTTGATAGTCGGCCAAGGTAGTGCGCATTAGCGCTTCCCGCTCCTTCAGCCAGGCCTCACCCTCGGCAACGGTAGGGAAGAAATCCTCCAGCGGCTCGGGGATGATGGTGAGCAGGGTGATGCACGCGTCCGCAAGGCCGCCGAACAGTTCGATCAGATAGGCGACCGTCCGCTGGGAATTCTCCGACTCGTCAACCGCCACCAACAGGTGGCGCAGTTTGTTGCGGCAGGTCTCGGTGCTCATGTTGCGCTCCCGCTTCCGGTAGGGGCCGACAGATCGGCCCGGGCCACGGCCAGGTCTTCCAGCAACTGGTCCGCGCTGTCGTAGAACATTTCCGTGCCCCGCGAGAAGTACAGCAGGATGCGGTTCAGCGAGTCCGGAATGTAGGGAAAGACCTTCTGGAGATTCGCCACCCGGTTCTTGAAGGCGAGGCTCAGATCCTCACCCCACAGGGTATCGAAAATCTTCCGCCGGTTTTTATGGAGATCCCCGACCAGGATGTCGCCGTGGCCAACGATGTAGATCAGGATGTTGCCCAGTCCCTGCAGGTCCAGGCCGAACATGGACTCGCGATGCTGATAATTGTAGTCGAAGTCGATCCAGCGATTGACCTGGCGGTCGCGGTCGAAGAGGATGTGGTCGCGCCGGATGTCGCCATGCTTTTCGCCACGATCGTGGAGAAACTTGATCGCCTCGACCAGCTCGATGTACTGCGCGAGCACGCCTGGAAAGTGATGATGGAAATATTCCTCGTGGTCCTTGGTCAGCTCGCCGAGGATGTCGTCGAAGCGCCGGCCGGGAATGAATTCCAGAATGCGAACGACGTTGCCGGCGGTGTCTTCGGCCCAGCGCCCATGCATGAAGTTGGGATGGCCGGCCACTAGGTCGAGGATGCGCGCCTCCTTTTTCGGGCTGCGAAAGCAAGTGAAGCTCAGTTCACCGACCTGCGCCTCGAACTGCTCGTGGAACACCAGCTTGAGAATCTTGGCGGAACCGTCGGCCAGATCAATGGCGCGCCGCACCCAGTATTTTGGTTCGTCGTCGAGGCCGAAGCGCCCTTCCTTCGTGTACCCCCGCATCCAGAATGCTTGCTCGCCCAGCACCACCACATCACCAAATTCGACCTTGAAGAAGTCGCTGGTGTCCTCGATGATCTTGAAGCGTTCCGGCACCGGCGCCGCCCCGGCGTGACGGGCCACCATTTCATGCAACGCCGCTGCCGAGAAATGACCGGGTGCGTTTGTCATGTTTGCCTGCAAAAGTCAGCGCTGGCGGGACGGCGGGACGCGGCCCTCAGGCCGGCGGCACCGGCATGCCGCGCCGGTCCAGCAGGGCCAGCCAGCCGCGCACCACGCGGTAGAGTACCCACAGCCCGGTGATGACGATCACCAGGATCGCGGCGGGAATGCCGATCAGCGTAAACGCCAGGACGCCGGCCGCCAGCAGCCACAGCGCGGCGTACCAGAAGCTGCGCAACTGCCAGCGCCAGTGCGTCTCAAGCCAGGTGTCGCGCACGTTCGAGCGGGTGACATAGTTGATGATGACGGCGATGATCGATGGCCAGCCGAAGACAAAGGCGCCGGCGATGGTCGCCGAGGTGATGATGCCGGACAGTGCCGAGAGCGCGTGCAGGCCGTACATGATGTGGCACCACGCGCGCGGACCTTCCAGGTTGTCGCTGCGAATGATTTCGCCATTCTGGTCGAAGTCAGCCATATTTTTTCCTCATAGTCCCAGTTGGTTCCAGAGTGTATCAACCCGCTGCTTGACGGCGGCATCCATGACAATGGGCCGCCCCCACTCGCGGCTGGTTTCGCCCGGCCACTTGTTGGTCGCATCGATACCCATCTTGCTGCCCAACCCGGCGACGGGCGAGGCGAAGTCGAGATAGTCGATCGGCGTATTTTCGGCGATCAGTGTGTCGCGCGCCGCATCGACGCGCGTGGTGAGCGCCCAGATCACCTCTTTCCAGTCGCGCACATCGACGTCATCATCAACCACGATAATCAGCTTGGTGTACATGAACTGGCGCAAGAAGCTCCAGATGCCGAACATTACGCGCTTGGCATGGCCGGGATACTGCTTCTTCATGCTCACCACCGCCAGGCGATAGGAACAACCCTCGGGCGGCAGGTAGAAGTCGGTGATCTCGGGAAACTGCTTTTGCAGCAGCGGCACGAACACTTCGTTGAGCGCCACGCCGAGCATCGCCGGCTCGTCGGGCGGCTTGCCGGTGTAGGTGGAATGGTAGATCGGGTCGCGCCGCATGGTCATGCGCTCGACGGTGAATACCGGGAATTCGGCAACTTCGTTGTAATAGCCGGTGTGGTCGCCATACGGACCTTCCGCTGCGGTTTCACCCGGATGGATCACCCCTTCCAGCACGATTTCGGCACGCGCCGGCACCTGCAGGTCGGAACCGATGCACTTCACCAGTTCGGTCTTGCCGCCGCGCAGCAGGCCGGCGAACTGGTATTCGGAAAGCGTGTCGGGCACCGGCGTCACGGCACCGAGGATCGTCGCCGGGTCGCAGCCGATCACCACGGCAACCGGATAGGGCGTGCCGGGGTTGGCGGCACAATGGTCGCGAAAATCCAACGCCCCGCCGCGATGCGCCAGCCAGCGCATGATCACCTTGTTGGGCGCGATCACCTGCTGGCGGTAAATGCCGAGGTTCTGCCGCGCCTTGTTGGGACCGCGCGTCACCGTCAGTCCCCAGGTGATCAAGGGTGCCGCGTCACCCGGCCAGCAGGTCTGCACCGGCAATTTTGCCAGATCGACATCATTGCCCTCCCAGACGATTTCCTGGCAAGGCGCGGAGCTCACCACCTTCGGCGCCATGTCGAGCACCTTTTTCAGGATCGGCAGCTTGTCCCAGGCATCGCGCAGGCCCTTGGGCGGCTCGGGCTCCTTCAGGTAGGCGAGCAGTTTGCCGACTTCGCGCAGCGCTGTTTTCCAGTCTGCATCCGTTCCCGCGGTCACGCCCGCGGTCACGCCCATGGCGACCCGCTGCGGCGTGCCGAACAGGTTGGCCAGCACCGGCATGCTGCTGCCCTTCGGCTTCTCGAACAGCAAGGCCGGCCCGCCGGCCCGCAGCACGCGGTCGGCGATCTCGGTCATCTCCAGTTTCGGATCGACCTCGACGGCGATGCGCTTCAACTCGCCGCAGGCTTCCAGTTGGGCGATGAATTCACGCAGGTCGTGGGCAACATTCATGTTCAGGCTTTCAGGGAACGCAGCAGATAATCGAGGGCGATGCCGGCAAACACGGCGGCACCAAACCAGTTGTTGTGCAAAAAGGCCTTGAAACAGCGCATGCGGTCGCGCTCTCGGATCAGGGTGTAATGGTAACCGGCAATCGCGGCGGCGGCTGCCAGGCCCAGCGCATACGGCCAGCCGAAGCCGAGTTGCCAGCCGACCCAAGCCAGCAAGACGAGCGTCGCGCCATAGCAGAGCATGATCGCGGCGATGTCGAAGCGACCGAAGGTCAGCGCCGAAGTCCTGATGCCGATGCGGATGTCGTCGTCGCGGTCGACCAGCGCATATTCGGTGTCGTAAGCCAGCGCCCAGAAAATGTTGGCGGCGAGCAGCCACCAGGCAATCTCGGGGATCCGCCCGAGTATCGCGGCAAACGCCATCGGGATGCCAAAGCCGAACGCCACGCCCAGATAGGCCTGCGGCAGGGCGAAAAAACGCTTGGTGAACGGGTAGCTGGCGGCCAGGAACACGGCGGCCACGGCCAGGCCGAACAATAGTGGCGTCAAGAGCGGCAGGATCAGGAGAAACGCGCAGACAACCAGAAATCCACAGAGGATGAACGCTTCGCGCGACGTCACCGTGCCCGCCGCCAGCGGCCGCGCCTTGGTGCGCTCGACGTGCGGGTCGAAATCACGGTCGGCATAATCGTTGATGACGCAACCGGCAGAGCGCATCAGCACCGTGCCAAGAATGAAGATCCAGACGACCATCCAGTGTGGCTTGCCGTCAGCCGCGATCCACACCGCCCAGAGCGTCGGCCAGAGCAGCAGCAAAATGCCGATGGGCTTGTCGAGCCGCATCAGCTTTTCGTAGCGGTCGAGGCGTTCCTTGAGGTGGGCGAAACTCGGCATGGCAGAATTCTACGCTGGCGGCGCCGTCCCGCCAGCGCCGACTTTTGCCGAGAACTGTGACATCATGGCCAACAGCCACTGTGAAGGAAACTGTGGAGTGCGCATGATCGGAACCCTGCTCGGAATCGCGGCCATGACCTACGCCGGGTTTGCCCTGGTGCTGTATCTGTTGCAGCCCAGTCTGATCTATTTCCCGGAAATCGACCGCGCACTCGCCGCCACGCCGCAACAGGCCGGTCTGCCATATGAGGACGTCAAGCTGGTGACGGCGGATGGCGTCACCCTGCATGGCTGGCTGGTTCCGGCGGCCAACCCACCGCGTGGTAGCGTGCTGTTTTTGCATGGCAACGCGGGCAATATTTCCCATCGCCTCGACTCGCTGCGCATGTTCCACCGGCTCGGTTACAACACCCTGATCGTGGATTATCGCGGCTACGGCAACAGCGCGGGCGAACCGACTGAGCAAGGCACCTATCGCGACGCCGAAGCAGCCTGGGCGTATCTGACGCAGACCCGCGGCATCCCTGCGGCATCCGTCGTGCTGTTCGGCGAGTCGCTGGGCGGGGCGATCGCGGCCTGGCTGGCCAGCCGGCACACCCCAGCTGCGCTGATCATTTCCTCGGGCTTCACCTCGGTACCCGATCTTGCCGCGGACATTTACCCCTACATGCCGGTCAGATGGCTGGCGCGCTTCAGCTACGACACGCGCGCTTACCTGCGGGCAACCACCGCGCCAGTCTTCATCGCCCACAGCCCGGGCGATGAAATCATCCCGTTCCGGCACGGTCGCGCGTTATATGAAGCGGCGCAAGACCCCAAACATTTTCTCGAACTAGCGGGCGGCCACAACGAGGGCTTTATTTTCGCGCGCGCATCCTGGGCACAAACACTGGGGGAATTTCTGCAAGCGCATGTCGCCATTCCTGATTCGCATCAAACAGGCAAGGCGGCAGACATTGCGGCGACTGGAATGCGGAAACCAGGGAGATAAACAGGCAGAAAGTGATCATAAAATTTACCTCACCGGCTGGATTGCCCACACTCGGCATACCAACTACACTAGCCGGTGTTCTGTGCGCCACGCTTGGCAGGGCAAAATCAGGCCACCCAACATGACCGTCGAAAAAACACGCCAAAAAGTCCAGCAGCAGAAAGAGCTGCCAACCCTGACACCCAGCATGCAGCGCATTCTGGTGGCCTGTGAGGATCAGGGCATCAGCCAGACCGCGCTTGCCGAAGCGCTGACCGAGTCACCGACCATCACGGCGCGCATCCTGGGCTTGGCGAACTCGGCCTTTTTCGGCCAGCGCAGCGGTGTTCATACGCTCCCGCATGCGATCTCGGTGCTGGGACTGGTAACCGTCAGAAGCATTGCCGCCGGCCTGACCCTTTCGGGCAGACTCGATACGCAAAACTGTCCGGCCTTTCGTGCCGAATATTACTGGCTGTCCGCCGTGCTGTCCGCCACGCTGGCGCAACGCATTGCGCCGCTGGTCGCCGCCGGAATGCGTCCGCCGCAGGACACTGTGTATCTCGCCGGTCTTCTGCACAATCTTGGACTCCTGGCATTGGTGCATCTTCACCCCGCCGAGATGGACCGCGCGCTGACCGCCTATGCCGCCGATCCCCAGCGCACACTCGGTCCGCACATCCGCGACGTGCTGGAAACCGATCACTATCAGGCCGGCGTCTGGCTGGGCAGCAAGTGGCATTTTCCGCGCAGCATGCTGCTGGTGATGGAACATCGCTACGATCCCGGCTATCGCGGCGACCACTGGCCGCTGGTCGTGCTGCAAGGGCTGGCCGCACGCTGGGCCAATTGCATCATTGATGGCAAAGCCTGTTTCTATGCCGAACCGGAAGCCATGCAAGCACTCGGCCTGACTGAACCGATGATCGAAATCGTCTGGCAGGAAATGAGCGAGCAGCTCGACCGCATCCGCTCCGTCGCGGCAGCATTCTCGTCGGTATGAAGCCATGAGCGACCAGCACCTGGCCGAGCTCTCGCTGGAATTTAACCGGCATATCGTCAATCTGCTCGATTCGCTGTCGGCGTTAACCGAACTGGCGCAGCTCTCCATTCACGACATGGACGAGGCCAGCCTGCTCAAGCAGGCGCTTGCCGCCCTGATGGCCAACCAGGACATGGAGCGCTGTTCGATCTATCTGCCCGACCCGGATGGCAACCCGCAATGTATTGCCGGCCTCGATTGGGACGAAATGCTGCGCGACGTCACTGGCAAGAATGCTCCTGTGGCAACCCCGCAGTCAGCGGACAAGCAATCCGGTTGCGGCGACGGAATCATGGGGAAGGCCAGCAAGAGCGCCACCCTGGTGCACTATTCATCCTGCCAGAACGAGCCGGGCTTCGGCAAGGACTGCGCCGGCGTCGATGGCGCGTTATTGTGCGTGCCGATTATTTGCGAAGGGCAGGTGCTGGGTCTGCTCAATGTCTTTCATCCGCAGCCCGGCTTCTTCAACATGTGGCACGAACGCCTGGTGCTGCTGTTCTGCCAGTCGCTGGGACGGCTGCTCGCCAATCATCGCCTGACCCACCATTTGCACAACCTGGTAGAGGCAAAAACCGCAAAAATCACCCGGCAGCAGAGCTTTCTGCGCGCGGTTCTCGACAGCGTGCCGGACCCGGTGATGGTGATCGGCATCGACTATCGCATCCTCATGGCAAATCGCGCGGCGCACACCAATGCCTCCGATCTGAGCGGTGATGCCCGCTGTCACCAGATTTCGCACCACCTCGACACGCCTTGCGATGGCAACGAGCATCCCTGCCCTTTGCAGCGCGTACTTGCCGGAGAGGAAGTGGTCAGTGTCGTGCATAGTCACTTTGATGCCAACGGGATTCTGAAGCTGGTCGAACTTACGGCCTCACCACTCAGGGACGAGACCGGCGCCACCGTGGGCATTGTTGAAAGTACGCGCGACATTACCGAGCGCATGCTGGCCGAAGAGAAGATTCGCCAGCTCGCCTACTACGACACGCTGACCGATCTGCCCAACCGCCGCCTGCTGCAAGATCGCATTAGTCTCGCACTGGCCCAGGCCAAGCGTCACCATCGCTCCATGGCCATCATGTTTCTCGATCTGGACCGTTTCAAGCAGATCAACGACACCCTCGGACATGCCATTGGCGACGAATTGCTCAAGCAGATCGCCCAACGGCTGGTGAGCTGTGTACGTCAGGGCGACACTGTCGCGCGTACCGGTGGTGACGAATTCATCGTTGTGCTCACTGAAATCACCCATCCCGATGACGCGGCCCGGGTCGCGCAGAAAATTCTCGCTGCCTGCGCCAAACCCGTCGACGTTGCTGGCCAAGCGCTTTCTGTCACGATCAGCATCGGCATCGCCTTGCATCCGGTAGACAGCAGCGACGAACTTGATGAACTGATGAGAAAGGCTGACGTCGCCATGTACCGCACCAAGGAAACGGGCCGCAACGGCTACCGCTTTTTCGAAGCTACGCCTTGAGCAACTCCGCGCGCCCGCCCAGCCAGCGCGCCAGATGCCGTTCGGCATGAGTCGGCCACTGGGTCAGCATCTCTTCCGCTGTCGCCCGGGCGGCTTCGACCAGCGCCGTATCTTCGAGATCGGCAAAGCGCAATAGCGGCAAACCGCTTTGGCGACTGCCGATGAACTCGCCGGGGCCACGCAAATGCAGATCCTGGCGGGCAATCTCGAAACCGTCGTTGTTCTCGAAAATGATCTTCAGCCGTGCGCGCGCGGTTTCGGACAGCGGCTGTTCATAGAGCAGAATGCAGGCCGACTCGGCGGCACCGCGGCCGACCCGGCCGCGTAGTTGATGCAGCTGGGCCAGACCGAAACGCTCGGCGTGCTCGATCACCATCAGGCTGGCATTCGGCACGTCGACACCGACCTCGATCACGGTCGTCGCCACCAGCAGATGGATTTCGTTGCGCACGAAGGCCGCCATCACGGCGGCTTTTTCATCAGACTTGAGGCGGCCATGCACCAGGCCAATGTGCAACTCCGGCAATTCGGCGCTCAGGTGCGCGTAAGTCTCTTCTGCCGTTTTCAATTGCAGCGCTTCGGATTCTTCGATCAACGGACAGACCCAATAAGCCTGCTGCCCCTGGCGGCAAGCAAGCCGCACCCGCGCGACGATTTCGTCGCGCCGTGCAGCGCCGACCAATTTGGTGACCACCGGCGTGCGGCCGGGCGGCAGTTCGTCGAGCACCGAAACATCTAGGTCAGCGTAGTAGCTCATTGCCAGCGTGCGCGGGATGGGCGTGGCCGACATGGCCAACTGGTGGCTGTGCACACCCTTCTGCTTGAGCGCCAGGCGCTGGCGCACGCCGAAGCGGTGCTGTTCGTCAACGACAGCGAGGCCGAGCCGGGCAAATTCGACGCCCTCCTCGATCAACGCATGGGTTCCCACAATCAGCGCCGTCTCGCCAGCGCCGACTTTTGCCAGCGCCGCAAGTTTCTCGCGCTTTTTCTGACTGCCCGACAACCAGGCGACTTCCAGCCCCAAGGGCAGCAGCCAGCCGGCAAGTTTTCGGTAGTGCTGTTCCGCGAGGATTTCGGTCGGCGCCATCAGGGCGGCCTGATAACCGGCCTCGACCGCCCGCAACATCGCCAATGCCGCAAGCACGGTCTTGCCGCTGCCGACATCACCCTGCAGGAGGCGCTGCATCGGGTGGGGTTCGGCCAGGTCGCCGGCGATTTCCTGCCAGACGCGCTGTTGCGCCCCCGTCAGTTTGAAAGGCAACTGTGTCAGCAATCGGTCCGTCAACACGCCATTGCCCGCCAGACTCGGCGCCCGGTGCATCCGGCGGGCCGCGTAAGACTGCCGCAAGGAAATCTGCTGCGCCAGCAGTTCATCGAAAGCGATGCGCTGCCAGACCGTGGGCTGCGCAGCATCCGCCGGAGTGGTGTGCAGTGAGCGCACGCTCGCGGAGAAATCGGCCAAGTGCAAGCGTTTGACGATGGCATCCGGCAAGGTCTCGGCAAGATTGACTTCCTGCAATGCCCGCTCGATCAGACGCCGCAACGTCGCCTGCCCCAGCCCGGCAGTGGTCGGATACACCGGTGTCAAGGTGGTCGGGAGCGCTTCATCGCCATGCAACACCCGGAAGCGGGGATGGATCATTTCGGTGCCCCAGAAACCGCCGCGCACCTCGCCAAAAATCCTGAGCCGCGCCCCTGGCTGCAGGACTTTTTGCTGGCTGGGGTAGAAATTCATGAAGCGCAGCACCAGCCCGCCCGAAGCATCCTCGACACGACAGACCAACTGGCGGCGTGGCCGATAGGCGATTTCGCTGGAGATCACCGTCACGTCGAACTGGGCGGCCGCACCCGGCACGGCAGCGGCGACCAGGGTGATGTGAGTTTCGTCCTCGAAACGCAGCGGCAGATGCAGGACGAGGTCGGCCTGACAGTTCAGGCCGAGGCGCTTGAGTTTTTCGGCGACGGCTGGCGTAGCGCCGGGAAAGACAACCCGCCCCGGAGCTGCAGGCTTTTCAGCCAATCACCAGCACGGCGTCAGCTTCAACAAGGGCACCGCGCGGCAACTCCTTGACGCCGATGGCGGCGCGGGCCGGATAGGGTTCCTTGAAGTAGCGCGCCATCACCTCATTCACCTTGGCGAAATTGCCGAGGTCGACGAGAAAGATATTGAGCTTGGCAGTCGCATCAAGGGTCGTCCCGGCAGCGGCGGCGACGGCCTTGAGATTGTCGAAGACGCGCACGATCTGGGCGTCGATGCCCTCGACCATCTGCATGCTGACCGGATCAAGGCCGATCTGCCCTGACATATAAACGGTATCGCCGACCCGCACAGCCTGCGAATAGGGGCCGATGGCGGCGGGTGCATCCGGGGTGCTGATGATCTGGCGCGGCATGGCTTACTCCGGTGATTTGAGCGTGACTTGATAGTTGAGACGGGCAAAGACGTGCTGGATTCCCCGGCGGGCACGCACGTTAAGCACCAGCGGTGCCTGAAGATTGGCGCGCAACTGGGCATTACCCCCCGCTTGCGAGTCTTTGGCGAGAATCACGACCACGGCGGCATCGGACGGATCAGCAAGGTCGAGCACGGCGGACTCGGCGTCGGAAAGATTGATCTCGTAGCTGAAGCCGAACAGGGACGGGTCAGCGATATTGAAGGCAACCGCCGGGTCGTCGAGAGATTGCAGAATGAAATAGTTGGGCAGTGCTTCACCAACCGTTTCGGGATGGAACAGGGTGTATCGGCGGCAGGCCTCAAAACCGGCCAGACCTTCGGGAAATTCGATGATGCGGTCGGATGCGACGGCGAGCGTTGCGGAATTTGGGGTGTCGATATTCATGGCGGACATTAGCGTGAATCCAAGGTTAGGCGTTGCGTTCGGCTGTGCGCGTTAGTCTATCGCCTCACCAGCATGCCGTCATCTATCCCGAGGGATTTCAGCTTGGCGCGCGCGGCATCAACCTCGGCGCGCGAGGCAAAGGGGCCGACTTGGACGCGCGACTCGATCTGCGCCGGAAGGCCCGCCTGCTGCAAACGGCCGACCAGTTCCTCAGCGTTGGCATGATTACTGAAAACGCCTACCTGCACCAGAAAGCGGTGTGCCGCTTCACCCGCTTGCGTGAGTGGGCGCGATGCGGGAGCTGCCGTCCTGGCAGCCTGGGTGCTTCGTTCCGGCATGGTGCGGGCAATTTCACGCTGGGCGTCGGGCTTGAGCGGGACCGCAGCCGGTGGCGTGGGCTTGACTGCAGCAGTTCGGGCGGTAGCCGGCGCTGTCACGGGCTTGGCTGTCTTGAGTGGTTTTTCTGCCGGAGACGGCGCCCGCGGGGTATCGGTACGCTCGGGCACAACAGCGGTTTCGGCACTGGCGGTCTTGCTTTCTTCTGTTTTCTCCTCGGTCGCATTTTCATCCGCAGCCGGTGCGGCAGGCTCCGCTACCGCAGTAATAATGGGCGTTTCCGGCACCTTGGCGGCTTCTGGCGCAGTGGCCATCTTTGGCATGGCCGGCGGTTGCGGTTTGTTGAGCGAGTCATATACCGCCAGACTGCCCAGCAGACCGGCAATCACGACGCCAGCGACGGCAATGCGCGACAGCAGCCGTTTTCTCAGTGCATCATCATCCTCGGCCGGGGCCGCGGTTATCGAATTGGTTGGGTCCGTCGTTTGGGGCGTATTCGTCTGCGCCATGATCATCTCCTTCTGCAAAGTTCTTGTCGCCCCGACTCAAGGCATGCACCAGTTCGGCCTCAGCCAGCGAAATTCCCAGACGGTCGGCCACTGCCTGTGCGGAAAGTCCCCGCTGGGCAAGTTCCATCGCCTCGGCATATTGCGGCGAGAAGCGCCGCGCCAAGCGTAATTCATCCATTTCAGCACGCATGCGTTCCATTTCAGCACGCATGCGCTGCACTTCCATTTCAATCTCGGCGCGTGCCAAATGCTCGGCTAAATGCTCACCGAATCCACTTGGAGGCTTTGCCAATGGTTGCTCCGGTGACGGCGCTGCCGTAGCCGGCTTGGTTGTTTCGCCAAACAGATCCTTAACCTCCTCCCATTCGAAAGCCGGTGCCGACGAGAGACGGGAACTACCGGCCGTAACTTCAATAGTCGGCTCTGGTGGAATGGAATGCCCCGCAGCAGGGCTGGCGAAAGTCGGCGACGCATCAGCTGCTGTGTCGGACTCAGGCTCCAGCGTGGACGCTGGTTCGCTACGGGCAGGGCGGCGGCCAACCTGCCAAAACCTGAGCAACATCACGACCAAATAGATGGCTGCGATGGCCAGCAAGAGAAAAATCCCGGCACGCCAGTCAAATCCGATCGACTCCATCATTGTCGTCCGTCACCCAGCCGTCTGGGTAACAAAACGGCCATCGAACCGGATGCGCAGGTCGTCACAACACAAGGCGGAGAAAGGTATATATGTCGCGGGCACGCGGTAGAACCCCATTCAGGGTAAATTGCACCAATCATAGCCCTGCTTTAAATCCCGCAAAAAGCCGAGCAGGGTGCTGTTTTCGCCATGATTCTGTTGTAAAGGAAGTTTTAGCGCAGGCGATTGCCCAAGTCAGCGGTTTATTCGAAGTTAAAAGCTGAAGTGCGGCGCTTGAAGTTAGACCACCAGCCCTCACATTCTCTTACAAATATTGGCATGGCAATGAGGAACCGAAGCTATATGTCTACGGTCGCACCATGACCCATCACAATTGAATGAAAGGATTTTTGCAATGAACCGCAGGCAGTTGACCCTGATCGAGGTATTGCAACCCCAGTGTTTCAATAACACGCCCGAGCGTTCGCGGGTGACACGCACCATCGTACAGCCTGAAATCGACTCCTTCGAGCAGATGGAGGCGCAAGCCAATGCTACAGAAAAGTCGGCGCCGCGGGAGCGGGGATCAGATACGATTGCCGCGCTGGTCACCCAGCAGATGGCTCCACAACTGGTAGTTGCCTAGTTTTATTCTTCGGCAGCAGGCACTTCGCGCTTGCTGCCGTCGGCGTTGAGGCAGACATAGGTCAGCGTCGCCTCTGTCACCTTCACCACGATGGGATGTGCCGGGTCGCGCTCGGCATAAACCTGCACATCAACGGTAATCGAGGTGCGGCCGGTCTTGGTGATCGTGGCATAAAAGCTGACTACGTCGCCGACCGAAATAGGCTGCTTGAACAGGAAGGAATTGACCGCCACGGTGGCAATCCGGCCACGTGCGCGCCGCATTACGGCAATGGCACCGGCAATGTCGGCCTGCGCCATTACCCAACCGCCGAAGATATCGCCAGACGCATTGACATCTGCCGGCATCGGCATCACTCGCAGCACCGGTTCCCGGCCGGACATATTCACATCGGTGTGTTCTCTCATGCACCGGATCATACCGCAGCGTAGCCGCTGCTAGAATTTCCGCCATGCGCCGCGATATCGCCCTACCCGCCCCACCCGCCGCCCAACGCCATGACTGGCAAACCGTCAGGATGCTGCTGCCTTACCTGCTGCAGTGGCGTGGCCGCATTCTGCTCGCGCTGGGTTGCCTGATCACTGCAAAACTGGCCAACGTCGCCGTTCCACTGGTATTCAAGGACATCATTGACGGCTTCGCGCCCAGCGTCGGCGTGCAGGGCATGCTCGTTGTGCCGCTGGCGCTGATTGCCGCCTATGGAGTGCTGCGCTTTTCCGTATCGCTATTTACCGAGTTACGCGAACTGCTCTTCACCCGCATCACGCAGCAGGCGGTTCGCTCCATCGCCCTGCAAGTTTTCGAGCATCTACACCAGTTGTCTCTGCGCTTTCATCTGGAACGCCAGACCGGCGGGCTGACGCGCGACATCGAGCGCGGCACGCGCGCCATCGGCTCCTTGATCAGCTACACGATTTACTCGATTCTGCCGACGTTGGTAGAGGTGGCGCTCGTCCTCGGCATTCTGGCGGCTCGCTATGAACCCAGCTTTGTCCTCATTGCCAGCGGCACCCTGGTGATCTATATCGCCTTCACGATCACGCTGTCGAACTGGCGGGTCCAGATCCGCCGCGAGGTGAATGAACTTGACTCCGCCGCTAACACCCGCGCTATCGACAGTCTGCTGAATTATGAGACGGTCAAATACTTCAATAACGAAGGCTGGGAGAAGGAACGCTACGACCAGCAGATGAAGAAGTGGGCTGCCGCCCAGATCAAGAGCCAGTTTTCGCTCTCCTACCTCAATCTGGGCCAGGCCGCCATCATCGCCGTCGGCGTTTCGTTGATAATGTGGCGCGCCGCCGTCGGGGTGGCCAACGGCAGCATGACGATCGGCGACATCGTGCTGGTCAACGTCTTTCTGATCCAGCTTTACATCCCGCTCAACTTCCTGGGCGTGCTCTACCGCGAGATTCGGCAGTCCTTGACGGACATCGAGCGACTGTTCGTCTTGCTGAACGAGAACCGCGAAATTCGCGACGCTGCCGATGCCCGCTCGGTCGAACCGGACGCCCAGGGTGCCTGTGCGGTGCGCTTCGAAAATGTCAGCTTTGCCTACGAACCGCGCCGCTCGATCCTGCAGGATGTCAGCTTCGACATTCCCGCCGGTCGCACGCTGGCAGTGGTCGGCCACAGCGGTGCGGGAAAAAGCACGCTGGCTCGACTGTTGTTTCGTTTCTACGACGTTAACGGCGGGGCGATCCGCATCAATGGCCAGGATATCCGCCAATTGACGCAAGCTTCCCTGCGTTCCGCCATCGGGATCGTGCCGCAGGACACCGTGCTGTTCAATGACACGCTGGCCTACAACATCCAGTACGGCCGGCCGACGGCCACCTTCGATGAGGTCAAGGCGGCTGCCCACGCCGCACATCTCGCCGAATTTATCGAGCGGCTGCCTGACGGCTATGAGACACGCGTTGGCGAGCGCGGCCTCAAGCTGTCCGGTGGTGAAAAGCAACGCGTCGCCATCGCCCGTACACTGCTGAAGAACCCGCCTATCCTGATCTTTGATGAAGCCACCTCCGCCCTCGATTCGCAGACCGAAAAATCAATTCAAGCCGAATTGGAGCAGGTCGCCCGCGGCCGCACCACGCTGATCATCGCCCACCGGCTGTCTACCGTGATGAACGCCGACGAGATTCTGGTGCTTGACCAGGGGCGGATTGTCGAAAGCGGCAGCCATCGCGCGCTGCTGGAGCGTGCCGGCGCCTACGCAAAGATGTGGTGGCTGCAACAACAGGAAGATGCTATCTAGCTTGCCAATATCGAAAGATGTATAGTCATGCACCCTTCCAATTGGAGAGCCCCATGAAAAAGACTTTTGCCTTAGGTTTAACAATCGCCTCAGCCTTCGCCCTGTCGCAACCGGTTTTGGCCGATACCCTAGCCAAGGTCAAGAGCTCCGGCAGCATCACCATGGGCATTCGCGAATCGTCCTATCCACTCTCCTATCTGGATGACAAACAGCTGCCAATCGGCTACCACATCGACATCTGCAACAGGATCGTCGATGCTGTCAAAACCAAGCTTGATCTGAAGAATCTCAAGGTGATGCATCAGGCGGTCACCTCGCAAAACCGTATCCCGCTGGTCACCAATGGTACTGTTGACCTCGAATGTGGCTCGACTACCAACAACGCCGCGCGCCAGAACCAGGTCGCCTTCGCACCGACAACCTTCGTCACCAACGTGCGTATGGCGATCAAGAAGGGTTCCGGCATCACCAGCCTGTCCCAACTGGATGGCAAACCCGTGGCAACGACTACTGGGACCACTTCCGTCCAGTTGATGCGCGCCCACGAGAAGGGCAAGAACATTAATTTCAAGGAGGTCTATGGCAAGGATCACGCCGACTCCTTCCTGATGCTGGAAACCGACCGTTCCGTCGCCTTCGTCATGGATGACAACCTGCTCGCTGGCCTGATCGTCACCTCAAAGAATCCGGCCGAATACGCCATCGTCGGGGAAGTACTGAACATTGAGCCGATCGCCATCATGTTCCGCAAGGATGACCCCCAGTTCCAGGGTCTGGTCAATACCGTCATCCGGGATCTTGCCAAGGCGGGTGAACTCGACAAGCTCTATGCCAAGTGGTTCATGTCCCCGATTCCGCCAAAGGGGGCCAACATGAACTTCCCGATGAGCGACAAGCTCAAGGAACTCATCAAGAACCCGAGTGACGCCCCCGCCGAGGCCTACAACAAGAAATAAGCCAGGCCTGAAAAGTCGGCGCTGGCGGGACGGCACTTGCCGTCCCGTTTTTCTGGTAACGCTATGAATTATCACTGGAACTGGGGTATCTTCCTCCAGCAGGTTCAGTCAGGCGATGAAACTTACCTTGACTGGCTGATCTCCGGCTTGGGCTGGACAGTTTCGGTCGCACTGGCTGCATGGGTGATCGCACTGGTTCTCGGTAGTTTGATCGGCACACTGCGCACCGTCCCCAATCGCTGGCTAGTGCTGTTGGCGACTACGCATGTCGAGTTGTTTCGCAATGTCCCGCTGCTGGTGCAATTGCTGCTCTGGTTTTTTGTCGTACCCGAATTTCTGCCGCGTGATCTGTCCCTCTGGGTCAAGCAGGACATGCCCGCGAAGGAATTTGTCACAGCAGTGATTTGCCTCGGCCTGTTCACCTCGGCGCGTGTCGCCGAACAGGTGCGCGCCGGCATCCAGAGCTTGTCGCGCGGCCAGAAAATGGCTGGGCTGGCGATCGGTTTCACGCTACCGCAGACCTACCGTTACGTCATCCTGCCGATGGCGTTTCGCATCATCATTCCGCCGCTCACTTCAGAGTTCATGAACATCATCAAGAACTCGTCCGTCGCCTTCGCCATTGGAGTGCTTGAGTTGACCTTCCAGGCGCGGCAGATGCAGGAAGATTCTGAACAGGGCATCGAAACCTATCTGGCGGTCACCCTGCTGTATTTCATTGTTGCCTTTGCTGCCAACCGAGGCATGGCCCTTATCGAGCGACGCACACGCGTGCCCGGGTACATCGGCGGCGCCAAATGAGCTTTTTCACCCAATTCGATTTTTCGGTCATTGCACCCAGCCTGCCCTTCCTTTGGGAAGGGCTCAAATTTACCGCCAAGCTGACCTTGATTGCGATGTCCGGCGGCATTTTCCTCGGCACGCTGCTCGCTCTCGCACGACTTTCCTCCATTACTCCGTTGGCGATGGCAGCGACGTGGTATGTGAACTTGATGCGCTCCATCCCTCTTCTGATGGTGATCCTCTGGTTTTTTCTGGTGATTCCCATTTTCACCGGTAAACCGATGGGCGCGGAAACATCAGCGATCATTACCTTCACGGCCTTCGAGGCAGCCTATTTCAGTGAAATCATGCGCGCTGGCATTCAGAGCGTGCCACGTGGCCAGGTTTTTGCCGGGCAGGCGATTGGTATGACGTACTGGCAAACCATGTCTTACGTTGTGTTGCCACAGGCCTTTCGCAATATGTTGCCGATCCTGCTCACCCAGACGATTATCCTGTTTCAAGACACCTCCCTGGTGTATGCCATAGGCGCCAAGGATCTTCTCAAGGCAGCAGAAATCGCCGGCAAGAACTACGGCCGGCCGCTCGAGATGTATGTTTTCGTTGCGCTGGTTTATTTTGTGGTCTGCTTCGCCCTTTCTAACCTTGTGAAACACCTTCAGTCACGTACCGCCATCGTCCGCTAAACCGCCATGATAAAAATCGACAACATCAGCAAATGGTACGGTCAATTCAGGGTGCTGACCGACTGCTCGACTCAAATAACAAAAGGCGAGGTCGTGGTCGTCTGTGGCCCATCCGGCTCCGGAAAATCTACCCTTATCAAGTGCGTGAACGGGCTTGAACCCTTCCAGCAGGGCGACATCATTGTCAATAACATTTCGATTGGCGATCCCAAAACCAATCTTCCCCAGCTACGTGCTCACGTCGGCATGGTGTTCCAGCATTTCGAGTTGTTTCCGCACATGACCATCACGCAGAACCTCACCATCGGCCAGGTCAAGGTACTCGGACGCAGCAATAATGAAGCACATCAACGTGCACTGCAATTACTGGATCGCGTCGGTCTTAATTCGCAGGCTGATAAATTTCCCGGCCAGTTATCCGGCGGCCAGCAACAACGCGTTGCCATCGCGCGGGCACTGGCCATGGATCCGATCTGCATGCTGTTTGACGAGCCAACCTCGGCGCTTGATCCCGAAATGATCAATGAAGTGCTGGATGTCATGGTTGGCCTTGCCAATGAGGGCATGACCATGATGGTAGTTAGCCATGAGATGGGATTCGCCCGCAAAGTAGCCGACCGGGTGATTTTCATGGACAACGGCAGCATTGTCGAAGATGCCGGCACTGAGGAGTTTTTTGGTACGCCGCGCTCCGAACGCGCTCAATTGTTCCTATCTAAGATTCTCAGCCACTGAGGCGTCCCGCCAACAAAAAAGCCGACTGAAACGTCGGCTTTTTTGTTGTGTAAATGGGAAGCTTATTCGGCTTTTGGTGCCTCTGCAGCAACTTCTTCCGGGCGATCGAGCAATTCGACATAGGCCATTGGCGCATTGTCGCCGACGCGAAAACCCATCTTGAGAATGCGCAGATAACCGCCGTTCCGGTTGGCAAAGCGCGGGCCTAACACATCGAAGACCTTGCCGACGATTTCTCGGTCGCGCAAGCGGTCAAACGCCAGACGGCGATTGGCCAGCGACGGCTTCTTGCCAAGGGTGATGATGGGTTCAACAACGCGGCGCAATTCTTTTGCCTTGGGCAGCGTGGTTTTGATAGCCTCGTGGCGCAGCAACGATACTGTCATGTTGCGCAGCATCGCCAGGCGATGCGATGAGGTCCGATTGAGCTTTCGTAGTCCGTTACCGTGACGCATGATGCTTCCTTTTCACTTATGCGGTCGCCGCGCTATGCCTGCGACCGGTTACTTTTATATTGTGAGTTTAATATTAAATATTCTGGACTGAGGGTCAGCCCATCTTTTCCAAACCGGCGGGTGGCCAGTTTTCAAGCTTCATACCTAGGGTCAGGCCACGCGAAGCCAAGACTTCTTTGATTTCGTTGAGTGACTTGCGGCCAAGGTTTGGTGTTTTCAAAAGTTCAGTCTCGGTGCGCTGAATCAGATCACCAATATAGTAGATGTTCTCGGCCTTCAGGCAGTTGGCAGAACGAACCGTCAACTCGAGATCGTCAACCGGACGCAACAGGATCGGGTCGACAGTGGATTGTTTGGGAGCCTCGATAGAAATCGGGGTGCCTTCAAGATCCGAAAATACTGACAACTGGTCCATCAGAATACTGGCGGCGTAGCGAATTGATTCTTCAGGATCAATGGCACCATTGGTCTCAATATCGATAATCAGTTTATCAAGGTCAGTGCGCTGTTCAACACGCGCTGCTTCAACTTGATAACTAACGCGACGCACTGGGCTGAACGAAGCGTCAACCAAAATGCGGCCGATACTTTTACTGTCTTTTGTTGCGGTGCGCACGTTAGCTGGCACATAGCCGCGACCTGCCTCGACCTTGATCTGCATATCCAACTTGCCACCGGGGGCCAGATGGGCGATCACATGATCCGGGTTAATGATTTCGATGTCATGGTTAGCTTGTATATCAGCAGCCGTGACCATTGTTTCCTCCCCATCCCCCTTCTTTGACAGAGTCAGAATGGTTTCGCCGCGATTGTGCAGGCGCATTACTACGCCCTTCAAATTCAGCATGATGTCAACGACATCTTCGCGCACACCTTCCAGTGTCGAATATTCATGCAACACACCATCAATGGTCATCTCGGTTACTGCGGCACCGGGCATCGACGACAGAAGAATGCGACGCAGCGCATTACCCAAAGTATGTCCGTAACCGCGCTCAAAGGGCTCCATTACAACTCGGGCATGCAGTGGGGAGAGCGCTTGAACGTCAATGATGCGGGGTTTTAGAAGCGCGTGACTTTGCATCTTCGTTCCTCAAATAGACAAAAGCGCCCGCGGGCAAAATGCCCCCAGGCGCAAGAGAATGGAATTAACGCGAATACAACTCGACCACAAGACCTTCCTTGATGGTAGGTGGTAGTTCGTCACGAGCCGGATAAGCCTTGAAAGTACCTTTGCCAGCCTTAACATCAACTTCTATCCACTCGGGGAAACCACGTGATTCAGCTGCTTCCAACGCAGCCTTGGTACGCAGATGCACCCGTGTTGCCTCCGTCACTTGGATAATGTCTCCAGGAGTGACGTTATATGACGGAATGTTGACGCGCTTGCCATTGACCAGAACGCCATTGTGGCGAACGATCTGACGGGACTCGGCTCGGGAAGCACCAAAACCCATCCGATAAGCAACAGAATCAAGGCGACCTTCTAGCAATTGCAACAAATTCTCGCCAGTTTGTCCCTTGCGGCGACTCGCCTCAGCAAAGATTTTACGGAATTGACGCTCGAGGACCCCGTAGAGGCGGCGAATTTTCTGCTTTTCGCGCAATTGTTGACCATAGCCGGAAAGGCGTTGGCCTGATTTCTGGCCATGCTGGCCAGGCGCATAGGAACGACGCTCGATAGAGCACTTATCAGTGAAACATTTTTCGCCCTTGAGAAATAGCTTCTCTCCCTCACGGCGACACTGACGGCATTTTGGATCTAGATTGCGGGCCACTGGGCGGTCTCCTTACTTCAACCTTAGATGCGGCGGCGCTTGGGCGGCCGGCAACCATTGTGTGGAATCGGGGTGATGTCGGTAATGCTGCTGATCTTGATACCCAAGGCATTCAGCGCACGAACAGCGGACTCGCGCCCAGGGCCTGGGCCCTTGATACGCACCTCGAGGTTCTTGATACCGCACTCTAGAGCTGCCTTACCCGCGGCTTCAGCAGCAACCTGGGCAGCGAAAGGTGTGGATTTACGCGAGCCCTTAAATCCGGCGCCGCCTGACGTTGCCCAAGAAAGCGCATTCCCTTGGCGGTCAGTGATAGTAATAATGGTGTTATTGAATGATGCATGCACGTGTGCGATGCCTTCAGCAACGTTCTTCTTGACCTTCTTGCGAACTTTTGTGCTCGCCTTGGTAGTCGTTTTTGCCATGTTTATATACCCTACTGGTTATTTCTTGCTGCCGGCAACTGACTTGCGCGGCCCCTTGCGGGTACGCGCGTTGGTGCGCGTGCGTTGACCCCGTACCGGCAAACCCCGACGGTGCCTGACACCACGGTAGCAGCTAAGGTCCATGAGGCGCTTGATGTTCATGGAAACCTCGCGTCGCAAATCACCTTCGACAGCGACTTTGCCTACCTGCTCACGTAGACGATCCATATCTGTCTCGGTGAGATCCTTTATTTTGACCGAACGCAGAACCCCTGCAGCGTCGCAGATTTTCTGCGCGCGCGAGCGGCCAATGCCATAGATTGCGGTTAAAGCAATCTCGGCATGCTGGTGATTCGGAATATTTACGCCTGCAATACGGGCCATATTCTTACCTTGTCCTTGACATCGCTAATTCATCGTTCGATTGATCGTCGGGCAACATACATAGGTACCCTCTAACCAAGCGAACCGATTGAGCCGGCTAAAAATGCGAACCGGCGATTCTAAAAGAAAATCAAAACGTTTTCAACCCTGACGCTGCTTGTGCCGTGGTTCCGTACAAATCACACGAACTACGCCATGGCGACGTACAATTTTGCATTTGCGACAAATGCGCTTGACCGAAGCTTGAACTCTCATCTTTTTCTCCGCAAATAACTTTGTTTCTCTTACTTCGCCCTAAATACGGTACGCGCCCTGTTTAGATCATAAGGTGTCAATTGAATGGTGGCTTTGTCACCTGGCATAATCTGGGTGTAATGCATGTGCATTTTTTCAGATATGAAAACTAGGACAACGTGGCCGCCTTCCAACTTCACTCGAAATGTAGCGTTTGGTAGGTTATCAAGAACCTCTCTCTACATCTCAATGAAATCTTCTGTCGACATGAACCTGTCTGTTAATTCGGCGCACTAACGGGTTGGCATCCCCGCTCCCTTGAAGTTAGCCTTCTTCAGCAAACTTTCATACTGATGGGACATAACGTAAGCCTGAACCTGCGCCATGAAGTCCATCGTAACAACAACAATAATCAGCAACGAAGTACCACCAAAATAAAATGGCACATTCCATTTCAAAATCAGGAACTCGGGTAGCAGACAAACCAGAGTGATATATCCTGCGCCAACCAACGTCAAGCGCATCAATATTTTGTCAATGTAGCGGGCGGTTTGATCTCCCGGGCGATAGCCAGGAACAAAAGCACCGCTCTTTTTCAGATTGTCTGCCGTATCTTTCGGATTGAAAACCAATGCCGTATAGAAGAAACAGAAGAATATAATTGCCGCCGCGTAAAGCAATACATAAACCGGTTGCCCTGGAGAGAGCGTGGCGGCAATATCCTTCAACCATAACGCGCCCTCACCTGCACCAAACCAGCCAGCCGCTGACGCTGGGAAAAGGATAATCGACGAAGCGAAGATAGGTGGGATTACGCCTGCCATATTGAGCTTCAACGGCAAGTGCGAACTCTGGCCACCATATATCTTGTTGCCTACCTGGCGCTTGGCGTAATTGACAAGAATTTTGCGTTGCCCGCGTTCAACAAATACAACAAAGCCGGTAACGACCACCACCAGAACACAAATTACGATTGATGTCAGCGGGTGCATGGCACCAGTTCTAACCAATTCGAACAGCCCGCCGAGTGCGCTCGGCAAACCGGCAACAATGCCCGCGAAAATAATAATGGAAATGCCGTTGCCTAGTCCACGCTCGGTAATCTGCTCGCCCAACCACATCAAGAACATCGTGCCGGTTACCAGTGTCATGACTGTAACCAGACGAAACATCAGGCCCGGATCAAGCACGAGGCCCGGCTGCATTTCCAATGCTATCGCCATGCCAATGGACTGAAAGAGCGCCAATATTACTGTTCCGTAGCGTGTGTATTGGGTAATCTTCCGACGACCGGCCTCACCCTCTTTCTTCAATTGCTCAAGTGCAGGAACCGCGTGCGTCATCAATTGCATGATGATTGATGCCGAGATGTAGGGCATGATGCCCAAAGCGAAGATCGTGAAACGTGATAGCGCACCACCGGAAAACAGGTTGAAGACACCAAGTATGCCACCCTGCTGCGAATTAAACAGTTCAGCAAGCTGTACTGGGTCAATTCCCGGGACCGGAATGTGCGCACCAATACGAAATACTATCAGCGCCCCGAGTAGAAAGCCAAGCCGACGCCACAGATCGCCGAACTTGCCCGCTCTACCAAGTGCGCCTGTAGCGTTTGTGGTGGCGTTAGCCACGGTTATTGCTCCGCACCATTAACACTCGGCGCGCGCTTAGGCGGCCGCCGCAATATCTGCGACGGAACCACCAGCTGCCTCGATTGCTGCACGGGCACCCTTGGTGGCACCGACACCTTTAAGGTTGACCTTGCGGGTCAGCTCACCCGAAAGTATCACCTTCGCAGAAAGGCTGTCCGCCGGAACAACACCAGCTTGCATCAACGTCAACAAATCGATGTCTTCGACTGGAAGTTTTTCAAGCTCGGACAGGCGAACCTCCACATTTCTTCCAGCCGTCAGGGAAACAAAGCCGCGCTTAGGCAAACGGCGCTGCAGTGGCATCTGACCACCCTCGAAGCCAACCTTGTGGAATCCACCAGCACGTGACTTTTGGCCCTTGTGGCCACGGCCACCAGTTTTACCCAAGCCACTGCCAATACCGCGACCAGGACGCTTGGCTGCGTGCTTAGCGCCGGCAGCAGGTTTCAAATTATTGAGCCGCATTTGCTTATTCCTCGCACTTCACTAGATAAGCAACTTTTTTGATCATGCCGCGAACTTCAGGAGTGTCCTGGAGTTCGCTGGTATGGTTGATGCGGCGCAGACCCAAGCCGCGCACAGTTGCTCGATGATCCTGCTTGGTACCAATCACGCTTTTGACGAGCGTTACCTTGATTTTCTTTTCTGCCACGATTACGCCTCCAGGATTTCCTGCACGCTCTTGCCACGCTTAGCGGCAATTTCGGCAGGGGTATTCATGGCCATCAAACCTTTAATCGTCGCCCGCACGAGATTGTATGGGTTGGTTGAACCAAGCGCTTTGGCCACAACGTCCGTTACACCCATGACTTCAAAAACAGCACGCATTGGGCCGCCAGCAATAACGCCTGTACCTGCAGCTGCAGGAGACATCAGAACTTTAGTTGCGCCATGCTTGCCTGTCACCGGGTGATGCAGGGTTCCATTACGCAAATTCACCTTGGAGAGTTTACGACGCGCCTCATCCATTGCTTTCTGGACGGCCACCGGCACCTCACGCGCCTTACCCTTGCCCATGCCAACACCGCCATCACCATCACCGACTACGGTCAACGCGGCGAAGCCTAAAATACGGCCACCCTTGACGACCTTAGTGACACGGTTGATTGCCACCATTTTTTCGCGCAAACCATCATCACGCTCTTCGGTGGACTGTTGCTGCTTTTTAGATTGTGGTTTAGCCATTTTGTTCTCGCTCTATTGACGGCTTAGAATTTCAGTCCGCCTTCACGGGCCGCATCGGCCAACGCTTTGACGCGCCCATGATATTTGAATCCTGATCGGTCGAATGCAACTTCGCTCACGCCCTTAGCCACAGCTCGCTCAGCAATAAGCTTACCGATCAACTGAGCGGCACCGACATTACCGCCTTTTGGCTGCTGCTGGCGAACCACCACTTCAACCGTAGATGCCGAAACGACGACTGCGGTACCACAGCCAGAGTAGATTTGGGCGTAAATGTGAGAGTTGGTACGATTCACGGTGAGACGCATCACTTTAAGCTCTGCAATTTTGGCGCGGGTTTTACGCGACCTGCGCAGACGAGCCATTTTTTTGTTCATCATTCGACCTTTAGATATGCATGCTAAGCAGAATATTTCTACTTATTTTTTCTTGGTTTCCTTGATCACCACGACCTCATCCGCGTAACGAACGCCTTTCCCCTTATAGGGTTCAGGCGGACGATAGGCGCGAACTTCAGCCGCAACCTGACCAACCAACTGTCGATCAATACCCTTGATCAAAATTTCAGTCTGCGTTGGCGTTTCAACCTTGATGCCATTCGGCATTTCATGTGCAACCGGATGAGAGAAGCCCAATGTCAGGTTGAGCTTAGTGCCCTGGGCTTGCGCCTTGTAACCAACGCCAACCAAAGTCAGCTTTTTTTCGAAACCTTTGGTTACGCCAGTAACCATATTATTCACTAGCGCACGCATGGTTCCTGACATAGCAGAGGCATTCGGCTGGTTCTCAATTGCCCGACAAACAAGACCATCGCCCTCTTTTTCAACCTTCACAGAAGGCAAAACAAATTGGGTAAGTGATCCAAGGGGGCCTTTCAAGGTGACTTCACCGGAGGATACAACTGCTTCCACGCCTTTCGGAAGCATTACTGGATTTTTGGCGATGCGGGACATTAATTACTCCTTACGCCACAATACACAGCACTTCACCACCAACATTGACACTGCGCGCCTTGCGGTCTGTCATTACCCCTTTTGGCGTTGAAACAATGGCAATTCCCAGGCCGTTCATGACCCTTGGCAAATCCTGCATACCGCGATAAATCCGCAAGCCTGGCCGCGATACGCGCTCAATGCGCTCAATAACGGGACGTCCTGCGTAATACTTCAATTCGATATCAAGGTTGGCCTTGCCAGCGTCATCACGCACAGCAAAGCTTTCGATATACCCCTCGTCTTGCAAAACTTGCGCTATCGCCTGCTTCAACTTTGAAGATGGCATCGAAACACCGAGCTTTTCCGCCATTTGTGCGTTACGGATACGCGTCAGCATGTCAGCGACTGGATCAGTCATACTCATATCGCACCCCTTACCAACTGGCCTTGGTCATACCAGGCACCATACCGCGCATGGCAAACTCGCGCAGCTTGAGACGGCATAGACCAAATTTCTTGAAAACACCCCGGGGGCGACCAGTCAATGCACAGCGCATGCGCTGACGCACTGGGCTCGAATCTCGAGGTAACTGCTGGAATTTGAGGCGTGCTTCCATGCGCTCATCATCGCCAAGTTTGCCGTCATTGATGATGGCCGTCAGTTCCGCCCTTTTCACAGCGAACTTGGCAACCATCTTGGCCCGTTTGGCTTCTCGGTTAATAATTGAAAGTTTTGCCATTACTCCCTCAGTTCTTGAAAGGGAACTTGAATGCGGAAAGAAGCGCCTTCGCTTCCTCGTCAGTTTTTGCCGTCGTGGTGATACTGATATTCATCCCACGCAGGGCGTCAACTTTGTCGTACTCGATCTCAGGGAAAATGATCTGCTCCTTGACACCAATATTGTAGTTTCCACGACCATCAAAACCCTTAGTCCCAGGAATGCCTCGGAAGTCACGAATTCGCGGCATTGCTACACTTACCAAGCGGTCAAGAAACTCGAACATACGCGAACCGCGTAATGTCACCATGCAACCAATCGGGTAGCCTTCGCGAATCTTGAAGCCCGCAATAGCCTTGCGTGCCTTGGTAACCACGGGTTTTTGGCCGGCAATTTTGGTCATGTCACCAAGGGCATTTTCCAAAACCTTTTTATCGGCCACCGCTTCACCAACACCCATATTGAGTGTAACTTTCGTGATTCTAGGCACTTCCATCACAGATGCATATTTGAACTGCTCATGCAACTGCGGGACCACCGTATCTTTGTAAAACTCTTGCAAACGCGCCATGACCTATCCCTTAAGCTTCGACCAGTTCGCCGTTCGATCTGAAAATTCTGACCTTACGCCCATCCTCAAGAAACTTGACCCCAACGCGATCAGCCTTTTGCGTTGCTGGATTGAAGAGAGCCACATTTGACAAATGGATCGGCATTTCTTTCTCGATAATCCCGCCTTGCTGACCCTTCATCGGGTTTGGCTTGGTATGCTTTTTCACGCGATTGATACCACCAACGAGTAGCATCTCGCTATCCAAACATTGAATTACCGAGCCACGCTTTCCCTTATCTCTGCCAGCGACGACAACAACATCATCACCCTTTCGAATCTTTTGCATGATTTGCTTCCCTTCCCGATCCAGATTCAGAGCACTTCAGGGGCAAGAGATACGATCTTCATGAAGCGCTCAGTGCGCAACTCACGTGTGACCGGCCCAAAAATGCGCGTACCAATCGGCTCAAACTTGTTATTGAGCAATACCGCAGCGTTTCCATCGAATTTGATTAGGGATCCGTCAGCGCGTCGCACCCCTTTGGCTGTACGAACGACTACTGCGCTGTATACTTCGCCTTTTTTTACGCGACCGCGGGGCGCGGCATCCTTGATGCTGACCTTAATGATGTCGCCAATACCCGCATAGCGCCGCTTCGAGCCGCCCAAGACTTTGATGCACATAACAGAGCGTGCACCAGTATTGTCGGCTACATCGAGCCGTGACTGCATTTGAATCATTTAACTCTCCAACTTAACCTGCATCTGGCGAACCGGATACGCAGTTAGTTTTGGAACCCCAGCTGTCCAACTCCGGGGCACTTAACTCTACCGGTACCCGCCTTAATCACACCGGCAGCTTTCCGACAAAGAGGCGGGATTCTACTGACCCCACCTAACAGTGTCAACAGAATATTCAGGCAACAACGCTTTTATCGATAACTTTTGTCACGCGCCACGCCTTAGTCTTGGCAATTGGTGCGCATTCCTCAATCTGGACCATATCACCAATAGCGGCGGTAAGCCCTTCGATGTGGGCATGGTACTTTCTTGAACGTATCATCACCTTACCAATAAGGGGGTGCTTGACGCGACGCTCAATCAGGACAGTCACGGTTTTTTGCATCTTGTCGCTTACAACCCGACCCTCCAGGGTACGGTGCATGGACTGGCTTGCTTCATTCATTTTGCAGTCGCCCTCTCGTGCTGAATTGTTTTGATGCGCGCAATGTCCTTACGCAACTTGTCTACTTGGCTAGTATTGGTAAGCTGTTGGGTCGCTAGCTGCATCCGCATGGAAAACTGCGCCTTACGCAAGTCAAGCAATTCCTTGCCAAGGTCGGCATCATTCTTTTGTCTTAGTTCGATTGCTTTCATTGCTTACCCCAAATGACGTGTAACGAAGGTTGTTGCAATCGGTAGCTTAGCTGCCGCCAATTCGAATGCCTCACGTGCTAGAACCTCGTCAACACCATCCATCTCATATAGCACTTTGCCAGGCTGGATTTCAGCAACCCAATACTCTGGGTTGCCCTTTCCGTTACCCATTCTGACTTCGGCGGGTTTCTTGGAAACTGGCTTGTCCGGAAATATCCTGATCCAAATACGCCCGCCACGTTTGATGTGCCGAGTCATGGCGCGCCGAGCAGCCTCAATCTGGCGTGCTGTCAAACGACCTCTGGCGATAGCCTTTAGCCCGTACTCACCAAAGCTTACTTTAGCGCCACGAGTCGCCAAACCAGTATTTCGGCCTTTTTGTTCTTTGCGATACTTTCTGCGTGCAGGTTGCAGCATGTTGTCTTACTCCTTGGCATCCGGGCCGGCGACTTCTGCGCCTGCCTTGGTCGCTGTTGTTTTACGCACGCGCTTGACAGGTGACTTGACGGAACCTTCAGCAGATACAGCTGTTTCCGGTTTGTCTTCGACTCCCTGGTCCTCCTGCTTTTTAGCTGTGCGACGCGGGACGGATGGTTTCGCCTCATTGTCAGCATTTGGTGCGCCTTTGGTTGGACGACGTGCACGCTTGACAGGCTCTTCAGTAGCCAAGTCATTGGCCATAGTCGGACCTTCACCGCGCCCTTTAACCTCGCCCTTGAAAACCCACACCTTGATACCGATGATCCCGTAGGTTGTCTTAGCCTCAGCTGTTCCGTAATCGATATCGGCACGCAGCGTATGGAGTGGCACCCGCCCCTCTCTATACCATTCGGTACGGGCGATTTCGGCACCGTTCAGACGGCCAGCACTCATGATCTTGATGCCCTGCGCGCCAAGCCGCATTGCATTTTGCATGGCTCGTTTCATGGCCCGGCGAAACATGATGCGCTTTTCTAGCTGCTGCGCAATGGAGTCGGCAATTAACTGCGCATCGGTCTCTGGCTTGCGAATCTCTTCAATGTTTACATGCACCGGCACGCCCATACGGCGCTGCAGCTCAAGCTTCAACTGCTCAATGTCCTCACCCTTTTTGCCGATCACGACACCAGGTCTGGCACTAAAAACGGTAACCCGTGCATTTTTTGCCGGGCGCTCAATCACTACCCGGCCAACCGAGGCATGCGCCAGCTTTTTCTTCAAATAATCGCGTACCGCTATATCTTCCCCCAGCATGGAGGAAAAGTTCTTTGAGTTCGCAAACCAGCGTGAGGACCAGTCACGTGTTACCGCCAAACGAAAGCCAGTCGGATGAATTTTCTGTCCCATGAGTGCTCCTTACTCGCCGACTGTCACATAAATGTGGCAGGTCTGTTTGCTAATGCGGTTACCACGACCCTTAGCTCGCGCGGTGAACCGCTTGAGCACTGTACCCTGCTCCACATAAATACGCGTTACCTTCAGCGCATCGATATCGGCAGCATTGTTATGTTCGGCATTCGCGATTGCGGACTCGAGCACCTTTTTAAGGATCACCGCACCCTTTTTCGGGGAAAAGGCGAGAATGTTGAGGGCGTGATCAACCGATTTACCGCGCACGAGATCGGCAACAAGTCGCCCCTTTTGGGCCGAGAGACGCACACCACGCAGAATAGCGTTAGTTTCCATTGACATATCCTTACTTCTTCGCCTTCTTACCTGCCGCATGACCTTTGAAGGTCCGCGTCAGGGCAAACTCGCCGAGTTTGTGGCCCACCATATTCTCCGAAACATACACAGGAATATGCTGCTTGCCATTATGGACGGCAATGGTAAGGCCAATAAAATCCGGCAATACAGTGGACCGACGTGACCATGTTTTTATCGGGCGCTTGTCATTCGACGTGCGCGCCGTATCAACTTTCTTGAGCAGATGGTCGTCAACGAAGGGACCTTTTTTGATTGAACGTGCCATGTTTTACCCCTTAACGCTTGTGACGGCGCTGAACAATCATGCTGTCCGTGCGCTTGTTTCTGCGAGTGCGATAGCCTTTTGCCGGCTGCCCCCATGGACTTACTGGCACACGACCTTCGCCGGTTCGTCCTTCACCGCCACCATGCGGGTGGTCGATCGGGTTCATTGCAACGCCGCGCACAGTCGGACGAATACCTCGCCAGCGGTTCGCGCCTGCCTTACCGATCTTCCGAAGGTTATTCTCTTCATTACCCACTTCGCCAATCGTTGCCCTGCACTCGATATGAATGCGGCGTATCTCGCCTGAGCGCAAACGCACCTGAGCATACGCACCTTCGCGCGCCAGAAGCTGCACGGATGTACCTGCTGCCCGCGCCATCTGCGCACCTTTGCCCGGCATAATCTCAATGCAATGAATCGTGCTGCCAACCGGTATGTTACGGATCGGCAGGCTGTTACCCGATTTAATCGGCGCTTCCGGGCCACTCAATACCTCTTGACCTACGGCCATACCCTTTGGTGCAATGATGTAGCGCCGCTCGCCATCCGCATAACAAAGTAGCGCAATATTTGCGGTGCGATTTGGGTCATATTCGAGTCTCTCAACTTTAGCGACGACACCATCCTTGTTCCGCTTAAAGTCGATTACACGATACTGCTGTTTGTGGCCACCGCCCTGATGGCGCGTAGTGATATGGCCGTGGTTATTTCGACCGGCTTTGCTGAATTTACTTTCGGTCAGCGCATCATGCGGGCGACCCTTGTGCAAATTCGGGTTAACTACTTTAACGACTGCACGTCTTCCCGCAGAAGTGGGTTTAACTTTTACCAGGGCCATTACGCAACTCCTTCTGCGAAATTGATTTCCTGCCCGGCCTCGAGACTAATGAAAGCCTTGCGCACATCACTGCGACGACCCATGGTGCGGCCGAAACGCTTGGACTTGCCCTTGGTATTGGCAACTTGGACAGATGTGACGCTAACCTTGAAGAGCAGTTCGACAGCCGCCTTGATTTCCGGCTTGGTGGCATCCGGCACCACCACGAAGATGACCTGATTGCTACGCTCCGCCAGCATCGTCGCCTTTTCTGAAATTAGCGGTGCGAGCAGGATTTGCAGCAAGCGTTCTTGATTGAATTGAGTAGCGCTCATCCCAGCAGCTCCTCTAGTTTTGCAATTGCTCCCCTAGTCATCACAACACGGGGGAAGCGAATCAGTGAAAGTGGGTCAGCCTGTTTTGGCTCTAACACCAGAACATTTGGCAGATTTCTTGACGCCAGCATAAGATTGTCATTCAGGTCGTCGGTTACCAGCAAAGCCGATTCGACGCCCAAGCTTTTTAGCTTTTGAACTACAAGGCGCGTTTTAGGTGCTTCGACGGTGAAGTTTTCGACAACGGTAAGTCGATCTTCGCGTGCCAGTTGGGAAAGGATTGCTGCGATACCCGCTCGGTACATCTTCCGATTAACTTTATGAGAAAAGTTTTCATCGGGGGAGTTCGGGAAAGCGCGTCCGCCGCTTCTCCACAGAGGACTCGCTGTCGTGCCGATCCGCGCCCGTCCTGTGCCTTTTTGTTTCCAAGGTTTCTTCGTGCTATGCCGGACTTCAGAACGCGTCAGCTGGGAGCTATTGCCCGCACGTGCGTTCGCTTGATAGGCGACCACCAGTTGGTGCACTAGGGCTTCGTTGTAATCACGGCCAAACAAACCATCGGACACACTGACTGCTTCGCCCGCCTGCCCCTGCTCGTTTATGAATTTAAGTTCCATGGGCGCCCTCACTTACTAGCTTCGGCAGATTTCACTGCCGGCTGAACCATGACATCGCCACCCCGAGAACCCGGCACAGCTCCTTTGATCAACAGGAGCTGGCGCGCCTCATCGATACGCACTACTTCCAGGTTTTGCGTCGTGCACTTGACATCACCAAGATGACCAGCCATCCGTTTGCCAGGAAATACGCGCCCGGGATCCTGCGCCATTCCGATCGAGCCAGGAGCGTTGTGGGATACCGAGTTACCGTGTGACGCCCGGTTCGATGAAAAGTGGTGGCGCTTGATCGCACCGGCAAAGCCCTTGCCGATTGACATACCCGTCACATCGACTTTCTGGCCTACCGAAAATACAGAGGCGGCTAGCACATCGCCAAGCTTGAATTCCGCTACGCGAGCTTCAGCCACGCGAAATTCCATTAGCGTCGTACCAGCCTCAACGCCTGCTTTCGCGAAGTGACCGGCTGCGGCTTTGCTAACCCTGGAAACACGGCGCTTGCCGTATAACACCTGAACTGCGGCATAACCATCAGTTTCGGGCGTCTTGATTTGAGTAACGCGATTGTTCGACACATCCAGCACGGTTACCGGAACGGTCGAACCGTCCTCGGCAAATATGCGGGTCATGCCGACCTTGCGTCCTACAAGGCCTAGACTCATTTTTTCTCCTAAATCCGGCTACGATTGGCCGGGCTAGTTTGCTTCAATTTACGGTTGCCGTTAAATATGGTGACAACCAGCGTACTTCTAATAAATCTCATGCGAGGGGCAGTCTGCCAGCTCGCAATTTCACTTACTGCAGCTTGATCTCGACATCAACACCTGCCGGAAGATCCAGTTTCATCAGTGCGTCTACCGTCTTATCGGTTGGATCGATAATGTCCATTAAACGCAGATGCGTGCGGATTTCAAACTGATCTCTGGATGTCTTGTTGACATGTGGGGAGCGCAGGATGTCGAAACGCTCTATTCTGGTAGGCAACGGGACCGGGCCGCGAACGACTGCTCCGGTACGTTTTGCCGTATCCACAATCTCCATCGCCGACTGATCTATCAAACGGTAGTCAAACGCCTTGAGGCGAATGCGGATTTTCTGGTTCTGCATAAAATATCCTTAAAGAGCGCTGGCACCAATTAACGCTACTGGCACCAAAAACGAAAGGGCGGAATTATCCTGCCCT
Organism: Rhodocyclaceae bacterium; assembly: GCA_013791905.1. Classification (GTDB taxonomy): domain Bacteria; phylum Pseudomonadota; class Gammaproteobacteria; order Burkholderiales; family Rhodocyclaceae; genus Sulfuricystis. The sequence goes on from VMSX01000011.1 coordinate 498,895, forward strand.
TTCGCACGAAAGGCAATAGCTTACTCGATGATTTTTGCCACGACGCCGGCGCCGACGGTGCGACCGCCTTCGCGGATGGCGAAGCGCAGGCCATCTTCCATCGCGATCGGCGCAATCAGCTTCACCGTCATTTGCACGTTGTCGCCCGGCATTACCATCTC
>VMSX01000017.1 GCA_013791905.1 Rhodocyclaceae bacterium
ACTCCTGCCGAAAAGTCAGGATATGACCATATTTCACTTCCTGTGAACAGCCCCTCGCCATGTCATTGACCGTGAACGATTTATTCGGCAGAAGTTGCATATGGCATAACGCTATTTGCTTGATTGAGAACAGACCCTAGTCTCCTGTTGGGATTGGGGATTTCAGGGTTCGGGTGAGCCGATGCGCCGGGCGGCGGCACGGAGAAACTCGAATTGCCGTTCGCTGGCGCGACAGCCTGCGCAGATGAGGAAATGCAGTTTCAACGCCAGACGCTCGGCCAGCGTGAGCGTGCGCTCCTGGCCTTGCGAAATCAGTTGAGTGGCTTCTTTGCAGTTGATCATTGTTGCTCTCCAAACCAGCGTTGGGTCAGGCATTCGCGTAGCCCCAAACGCGCCCGGTGCAATAGCACCCAGCAATTGGACGGACTAATCGCCAATTCCTTACAAATTTCCTCAGTTTCTAATCCAAGAATCTCGCGCATCATGAAAATTCGGCCGTGTTTGGGTGGTACGCCATCCAGGCAGGCTTCGAACACCACCCAGAATTGCTGGTTGTCCAGGGCCGCCTCCGGGTCGGCCCAGGCCATCGGCGGCGCGGCCCAGTGACCGCGCTGGTCGAACAGGTCGTCGAGATCCTTCATTTCGTCCTCGGCCGCGGCAAAATCCATCACATTGCCTTCGCGCACCCGTCGCCGCAGCTCATCGATGATTTTGTTCTTCAGGATGGAGAACACCCAGGTCTTGACGGATGACGCCCCGGTGAACTTGTCGGCAGACGTGTGCGCCGCCAATAACGCCTCCTGTACGGCGTCCTCGGCCGCCGCCTCGGAACGCAGTTGCAAGCGGGCAAAGCGCAGCATCTGCGGCCGCATGTCGGCGAGCGCGGCTTGAATTTCGTCTGGTGTCATAGTTCCTCCGCCGGGCCGCCCCAAGGAGGGACAGCCAACACATGGAGCGGGCAAGGCCCGCGAACAACCGTCACCCCCTTTTTTGAGAAGGGGGCTGGGGGGATGAGGGTCATAGTTCCTCCGCCGGGCCGCCCCAAGGAGGAACAGCCAACACATGGAGCGGGCATCGCCCGCGAACTTCCGTCACCCCCTTCTTTGAGAAGGGGGTTGGGGGGATGAGGGTCATACTTCCTCCGCCGGGCAGCGCCAAGGGAGACGGGATCAGTCACCCCGGCGCTGGCAGGCAGCCATCATAGCCAACGGAGTCAAATGCCGTGGCGATAGGATGCCGGGTCAGGTATTGCTGCAGTGACTGATGACGTAGCGATGTTTGCCCGAGGCACTGCGGGGAATTTCAGCGACACAATTGATCTCCAAAGCCATCTGTTCATCGATATCCCTGGCGATTCTGGTCCGCAGGTCGGCGGTGACTGCGGCGGGCAGAGCAATGGAGGCTACGATATTGAGTGTGAGCTTGTCGATGGCGCTCTGAATACACTGAAACTGCTTGATCTGTGGCAGATGAGCGAGCAGGCGATTGAAATAGGAGGGATGAATGTGCTTGCCGCTTGGTGTAAGGATCATGTCATTATTGCGGCACATCCCCATTTCCATTAACGGGAATGGTGAGCCGCAGTCGCAATGGTTTGCCTCATCCGCCAGCAAGCGTCCCGAGTCACCGATGTCGTAGCGAATGAAGGGCATCAGCCGGTTGGTCAGCGAGGTGACAATGAGACGGCTGTTGGCCTGCCCCATGTTGTCGCTGGCGCTCACATCCGGCGTTTCTAGATACACCATGTCGGTAAATACATGCATCCGGCCATGGCGACATTCGCAGGCGATGTTGGGGATCTCGCGGCAGCCGTATTGGTTGAATACCTTGCAGCCGAAGGCGCGCTCGATGAGTTCTCGCTGCGGCCCAGTCAACACTTCCGCGGTCGAGTAGACACCGCGCAGGGTCGCCGGCATCGGCTGCCGGGTATCGATGATAAAGCGCGCAAATTCGGCAAGCACCGTGGCGTAGCCCTGCAGCAGAACGGGCCGGTAACCGCGAACAAAGCTTGACCATTCATGCATCTGCTGCTCGGAGCACTCGAAGGCGGCGATGGTTTTTTCCGCGGCAATGAAATCAGTCCAGCCCGCACCAAACACACCGCCGATCTGGGTGTCCTGGCGGGCTCCCCAGAAATTGAGGATCTTTTCGCCGGGCTGCCAGCCTGACATCATGTAACTGCGACACATGCCGGCACGCATCAGCTCGTGCTTGGCGTCGTCATACCAGAATGCCAAGGGGTTCCCGGTCGAACCGCCGGTGTGGCCTAACTTAACCTGGCGGCGGTCGGCGTTGCGGTCCAGCAGTTCGTCCAGGTGCGGGCGGATATCCTCCTTGCGCAGGATGGGCAGGGTGCCAAGGGGCAGGCCGTCTGGGGCCGCCGGCACGCGTAACAGCGGCGCGAATCTGGCGGCGTAATACGCCGTATTCTGCGTGGCGTAGGCGATGATGCCGGCCAGATCCTGTTGCTGTTTCTGCAGCACTGCCTGACGGTCGAGGGACTGGGTGTGCAGCAGCGCGTCAAGCAGCGCAAAGCGCCTGGAGCGCAGGCGGCGATGCAGCCAGTGACGCAGTTGGCTACGCAAGCGGGACTCCTAGACCGGCTGGCTGTGGGCGCTTGCCAGTTGCATCAGCCACGCTGCGCTGTCCGCTGGATAGCTGACAATGGCGTCGAACAGGTTGGGACGCCATTTATCCCAGTTGGGCGATGAGTTGATGCGCTCGTAACAGGGCGAGTCCGCGCCAAAGTTGTGGGTCACATTGGCAACGAAAACCCTGAAGGCGTCCACTGCTGCAGTTTGCGTGGCAGGCTGATTCCACCAGTGCGCAGGATCGTCCAGCAATGTGCGCAGACGCCCCAGCTTATCGAGTATGTCCGCATGCTGGGCGTTGTATTTTTGTTGCATGTCCTCACGCACCGCTTCCAGGGTGGCCGCGATCACGGCAGTCGCGGGCACCTGCAGCGGGAAGCCATCAGCCGCCAGACGTTCTATGGAAAACAGCATCACATCGCCATGAAACTGGCGCTCAAATTCGTCGTGCAGGTCGATGGCGCCGGCATTGGCTTGCACGCCGGGACGAAACTCCGCCTGCCCGGTACTGTGCACCGTGCGCTTGTGCAGCATCGGCAGGTTGGCGGAGACAAAGCGGGCGCCGATTTCCGACTTGACGATGCGTCCCAGCGTCGGACCGGACATGCGCAGGCGCAATGCGGCAAAGGGAATGAAATACTTGAGTCCGCTGGGCCGGAACACGTAATTGCCGGCATACACGGTGCGTGCCGCCTGCACCGTGCGCAGCGTGTCGGAGTAGACATAATGGGACACGCGGGTCGGGTGCTCGCCGTAGAAAAAACTCCCCAGCCGGTGCGCGAAATGAGCAAAGCAGTCGGCCTCGCTGTGTGCGCCAGCCAGGGTGCACCGGTAGCGATACGCCGCGGCAGCCGCCTTAAAGCCAAACAGGTCGGCCATGTCGTGATAGGCGGCCTCACCCTCGCTGTGCGGGTCGGCCTGGTGATGCCGACAGGCGCAATCCGGGTTGCCGTCAGCCATTTGGCGCAGGAAGACGATGACATCTTCCATGAAATTGCCGGCCATGACGGCGGGCGAAACGGGGGGGTCGCCCACCACCTTGCCGGTCAGCACTTCGGCATCGGTCTGGGTGAAGATCTCGTCCAGGTAATGAAAGAAATTAACGGCACAGACCTCTTTGTCACCTTGGGCCGTGGCGACCTTCACCTTGAACTCCTGATCGCTGTCGACGGAGTAGAACAGCAGTTGCTGGTCCGGCTCGTGGGCGGCCATTTCGTTCAGCTTGAGGTAGGCAATGTTGCGCATGACGGCTTGGCCCTTATGACCAAAATTGCCGTCTGCTCCCGGTGTACACGCGCCGAGAATCCTGGCCAGCGCCGGCGCGGGTTGATTGTTCGCGGTCAGCGACTGCAATAGTTCGAGCTGTTCGGCGGGGCCGAAGTGGATAGTGGCCAGACCATGCCGGCTGAAGTAGCGCGCTAGTTCGCGGTGCCATGCGATGCTACTGGCATTGCGACTGTCGTCGGCGATCAGCACGGTGATCTTGCGGTAGGCACCGTTGCTCATCCCGCCATAACCGAAGGCCTGGCATTGTTCAAGCAGGCTGCCCAGGCAGGCCTGCAGATGCTGCGGCCGGTCCGCCACGGGGATGACGATGACGAACTTGTGGCGCCGGTCGCGAGCGCCGTATCCTTGGTGGTGTTGCTCGCTCTTCAGCAGCTCCAGTTGCCGGAACGCTGCCTGATAGGACACCAGCAGGGACTCGTTCAAACCACCGGCCCAGAGTTCCTTTTCGATTGCCGCGATTGTCGCTCGTTGCGCCGCCAGCGCGGCGATTTCAGCGTCCGTGCGTGGGTCAGCGACCCGACAAGTAGCCTGGGAAGACATTTTTATCCAGCTTGATTTCAATGAGATTGAGCGAGTTGGTGAGGTCGGCGCGGGCAAACAAATCGTCCACGTCGGCCACGCTGCCGATTTTCCAGTGATTGATGCCAAACGCGCGGGCGAGCATTTGATAATCCGGATTCACGAAGTCGCAGTCGATAAATCTTGATGCGTAGAGTTGCTGCTGGTTCTTGCGGATCAACCCCATGCTGGAATTGTTCAATACGACCGCATTGATCGGGATGGCGTAATTCACGGCGGTCATGAGTTCCATGCAGCACATCTGGAAGCCGCCATCGCCAAGAATGGCAAAGGTGGGCCCATTGCGGGCAAAGCGACCGCCGATGGCGGCCGGAATGGCATGACCGAGAGAAGAGATGCCCGAATTCGGAAAATAGTGGTTGCCGGGTGCGATCTTCAGGAAGTGCTGGGCGAAAATAATGTTGTCGTCGAAGATCTGTACGTCTTGCGCAAAATTTGCGGCAAGCTGGGTAAAGAAATGCTCGATCAATGGAAATTGCTTGCCGGTCCCGTTGCTGCCGGCACCTTGGGTTGCCGCTGCGCCAGCCACTTTCCGCAGGTCGGTGAGGGTGTCGAGATTTTTTCTGTTCGCCCCGTTTTCATCGACATATTCCAGCACGTCGTGCAGCACACCATGAATGTCGGCGTGGATGGCGAGGTCGGCGCGGAATACTTTTTCCAGTTGTGCGGGGTCGTTGTCAACTTGAGCGACTTGTTTATCCGCCAATAACTTGGCGTCCCACATGTGGCTGGTCCGTTCGTTGAATCCGGCGCCCAAAAATATCACCAGGTCAGCGTGATCAACGATATAGCGGTAGGCCATGCCGTTCGAGGTGACGCCCAGGCAGCCCAGCGACAACTCGCTATCCTCGCCGATGGTGCCCTTGCCTTTGAGGCTGGTGGCGACCGGTATGCCAAGGCGGTCGCTCAACGCGGCGACGGTTTGCTGCGCGCCGGACCGGATGCAACCATATCCGGCAACGATGACGGGATGGCGGGCTGATGCAATCATTTTTGCCAGTGCATCGCCTGGCGAAAGTGAATTGCTGGCATTCCTGCTGGAAACGTGGCGGGTAGCCACACGGGCCGCGACCGAAAAATTGATGCTGTCCAGCAGGTCTTCTTCGACCATTTCCTTCTGGACGTTATAGGGAAAGCTGAGCAGTACCGGTCCTGAGTTTGCCGCAAGCAGGGTCCGCGCCGCCTGGTTCAGTACCTGCGCGAGGTAATCGGTGCGCTCGACGACCTTGTGATAGCGGGTAATCCCCTTGAACAGGGCGGTCTGGTCGATGGTGCCGCCCTCGCCCGAGCTTTCCTGCAGTCCGCCCTTGCCAAAAATGTAGGTCGGCGTTTCACCGGTAATGATCAGAATGGGCTGCTTGTCCGCATAGGCACTGGCGATGCCGGTAACCAGATTGGTGGCACCCGGGCCGGCGGTGGTGATGCAAGCGGAAATTCCTCCAGAAACGCGGGCATAACCGCTCGCCATGAAGGCCGCACCCTGCTCGTGCTTGACCAGCACGCTCTTGATCGGCGAATCGTAAAGGCAATCGTAGACCGGCAGGATGTGGGCTCCAGGCATGCCAAAGACATGAGCAATGCCGAGACGCTCCATGAACCTGACGATGAGTTCACTGACGGCTATCTTCATTTGATTCCAACAATGCAAAAACTTGAGCGCCGCCTGAAAGGTGCTGACGACTATCTGCAAACCGGGCGATTTGAGCACAAACCAGGCCGCAGCGAAACTCCCGTATTGAGCTACCACACTGCCGCAAGGGGCGATTAACTGCTGGAAACCAGTGAACAGGCAACGTCAGCAAAAATGAAACTCCTTGAAATTTCATTGAAAACAGCCTACTCAGTAATGGTGGTAATCCGCGAGAAGGAGAGATGTCATGAACCCGCTAATCCGCCAAGATCCACTTGATGATTTTTTCCGGGGTTTTTTTGTGCGCCCGGTGGAGTATGGGGTTGCTGCAGAGGCACCCAATATCAAGATTGATGTGAAGGAGCAGGACAAATCCTTTCTGGTCCATGCCGAAATGCCCGGCATCAAGAAGGAGGATATTCATGTCAGCATCGAAGGGCCGGTTGTCTCGATCACTGCAGAACGCAAGCAGGAGAAGGATGTGAAGGAAGGTGAGCGAATCGTGCGCATTGAGCGGTATTTCGGCAAGGTTTCGCGCAGCTTCCAGCTTGGTCAGGATATCGACGACAGCAAGGCCAGTGCCAAATTCGTCGATGGCGTGCTGGAACTGGCACTGCCGAAGAAGGACGCCACGCAATCCAAGCGTCTGGCCATTGACTGAGAGCGCAAAATCGGCGCTGCCAGGACGGCGGCAGTAGAATTGCCGCCGTCTTTTTACTTACTTCGACGCCATGACTGAAATTCTGCCCGCCGCCACCAAGGCCAAGATTCTTGGCGAAGCGCTGCCGTACATCCAGCGCTTCTTCGACAAGACCATTGTCATCAAATATGGTGGCAACGCCATGACCGAGCCGCGGCTGCAGGAAGGGTTCGCGCGCGATGTGGTGCTGCTGAAACTGGTCGGCATGAACCCGGTGGTAGTGCACGGCGGCGGCCCGCAGATCGAGGACATGCTGAAGCGCCTCGGCAAACAGGGCACATTCATCCAGGGCATGCGCGTGACCGATGCGGAGACCATGGATATAGTCGAGATGGTGCTCGGCGGCCAGGTGAACAAAGAGATCGTCGCCCTCATCAACCAGCATGGCGGCAAGGCCGTGGGGCTAACCGGCCAGGATGGCAACTTCATTCGCGCCCACAAACTGCTGCTGCCTAACAAGGACAAGCCCGAAGAGATGATCGACCTCGGCCAGGTCGGCGAGATCACCTCGATCGATCCGTCGCTGATCTCGTTCCTCGACACCGGCGATTTCATCCCGGTCATCGCTCCCATCGGCGTCGGTATGAACGGCGAAACCTACAATATCAACGCCGACGTGGTTGCTGGCAAGATCGCCGAGGTGCTCGGCGCCGAGAAGCTGGTGTTGCTGACCAATACCCCCGGGGTGCTCAACAAGGCCGGCGAACTGCTGACGGGTGTTACGCCGAAGGAAATCGATGCCATGGTCGCCGATGGCACACTGTCTGGCGGCATGCTGCCGAAAATCGGTTCGGCGCTCGACGCAGCCAGAAGCGGCGTGCGCAGTGTGCATATCATCGATGGCCGCGTCGAACATGCGCTGCTGCTGGAGATCCTCACCGATCAAGGCGTGGGTACCCTGATCAAATCCAAGTAAGGCCCGCCCTCCCCCGACCCCTCCCGCGCGGGAGGGGTGACTGTTGTTTTTGCCTACGGCCGCCGCTCTGCGGCTTAACGCCGGCTGTGCCGGCATTAGCCTTCGCCGCAACGGCGCGACTGCGTCGCTTGTTGTCGCTTTGCCTTGGGGCGGCCCTTCGCCCGGACAGACGAGTATGGCTTAAGGTGATCACCCACTTACGCTGCAGAGTGGATAGAATCGCCGGCTGACATGTATTGGCCGTGCCTCCTTGGGGCGGCCCTGCGGAGGCACCATGGCCCTAGCCGGCGAACGCAAGCTACAGATTCTGCAAACCATTGCCACCATGCTGGAAAATCCGGCGGGTGAAAAGATCACCACGGCAGCCCTGGCGGCCAAGCTTGCGGTCTCCGAGGCGGCGCTTTACCGCCATTTTCCGAGCAAGGCGCGCATGTTCGAGGGTTTGATCGAGTTCATCGAAACCGCGTTGTTTTCAGTGGTGGGTCAGATTGCCGCCGCCGAAGAGCATGGCCTGCGTCAGGTTGAATTGATGCTTGCGGCGGCACTGCGTTTTGCCGGCAAGAATCGCGGCCTCGCCCGCGTGATGGTCGGCGATGCCCTCGTGCACGAGAATCCACGCCTGCAGGCGCGCATCAACCAGCTGTTCGAACGGCTGGAGGCCTCGCTCAAGCAGGCACTGAAAATTGCCGTGGCCCAAGGGGTGTTGCCGGCGGCGCACGACTGCCAGGCGCATGCCGATCTGCTGGTCTGCCATGTACTGGGACGACTGCAACGCTTCGTCAAGAGCGGTTTCAAAGACGACCCGCTCAGTCACTGGCCAACGCAATGGCCTGTGCTGGTCGGACGGGCGTAGCGCCGTCCTACCAGTCCCGAAAAGGGGATTCCCTGCGGTCACGCCGACTTTCTATTTTTTCAGCAGCTCCGCTGCTTCCAGCGCGAAGTAGGTGAGTATCCCGTCTGCGCCAGCCCGTTTGAAGGCCAGCAGCGCTTCCATCATCACCGCGTCGTGGGCCAGCCAGCCATTGGCTGCCGCTGCCTTCAGCATCGCGTATTCGCCGCTGACCTGGTAGGCGTAGGTCGGCACGCCGAATTCGTCCTTCACGCGCCGCACGATGTCGAGGTAGGGCATGCCCGGCTTGACCATCACCATGTCGGCGCCTTCGGCGATGTCGAGCGCCACTTCGCGCAGGGCTTCGTCGGAATTGGCCGGATCCATCTGGTAAGTGTATTTGTTGCCCTTGCCGAGGTTGCCGCTTGATCCGACCGCATCGCGAAACGGGCCGTAAAAGCTCGAGGCGTACTTCGACGAATAGGCCAGGATGCGGGTATGAATCAGCTTCTCGGCATCCAGCGTTGCCCGGATCACGCCAACCCGTCCGTCCATCATGTCTGATGGCGCAACCACATCGGCGCCGGCTTGCGCGTGGGTGAGCGCCTGCTTCGCCAGCGCTTCAAGTGTCTCGTCGTTCATCACATAACCGGTCGGGTCGCTCGGATCGATCAGGCCGTCCTGGCCGTGGCTGGTGTAGGGGTCGAGCGCCACATCGGTGATGACGCCCAGTTCAGGAAACTCCTTCTTCAGTCGCGCCACGACGGTCGGCGCCAGGCCGTCCGGATTCCAGGCTTCCTCGGCGCCAAGGCTCTTCCGCGGGGCATCAATCACCGGAAACAGCGCCAACGCGGGAATGCCGAGCTTCAACGCCCTCTCGGCGATGGGCAGCAGGCGGTCCAGGCTGACACGTTCGACGCCGGGCATCGAGGCAACCGACTCGGTTCGCCCATTGCCCTCGAGTACGAACACCGGATAAATGAGGTCTGCTGTAGTCAGTGCCGATTCGCGCATCAGGCGGCGTGAAAAATCGTCCCGGCGCATGCGGCGCATGCGGGTGCCGGGAAATACACCTTTTATAATCATGGTCTTGGCTCTCAATAACGGCGTTAAAAAATACTTGAACTTATTGGTCGATTACCTATCATAGAAGGCGGAGGGTGCTGAATCCTCCCCCGTCCTCCCTCCCTGGGCGGGTGCCTCGATACATATCGGGGCATTAAGCTCCCGGCTTTATCCCCTTTGGCCGGGAGCTTTTTCTTTGTGGCCTTGCCACAAAGAAAAAGCTCCCAAGGGAGCCATTATGGCTCGCCCTGCCCCTCCCTCGCGGGAGGGGTGACTGACTGGCCGGCTACGCCGGTTTGATCTACTGCACCCAACCAGCCGACGACGACCTGCTCAGTCTCTTCCATCCCGGTTTTCTTCAAACTCGAAAATAGCTGCAGCGTGATCGGCACGGCGGGAAAGTCGGCGCTGGCGGTACGGCGTGCGGCGGCTAGCGTCTTGGTCTGCTCCTGGCGCGTCAGCTTGTCGGACTTGGTCAGCAGGCAGTGAAGGGGTTTTCCGGTGGTAGCGAACCAGCCAATCATCTGGCGGTCGAGTTCAGTGAATGGTCGGCGCGCATCCATGATCAGTACCAGCCCGACCAACGCTTCGCGCCGGGTCAGGTAATGCTCGAGCAGTCCTTGCCATTGCAGACGCACTGCCAAGGGTACGTCGGCATAGCCATATCCAGGCAGATCGACCAGCGCCGCGCCGTTTTTCAGGCGAAACAGGTTGATGAGCTGGGTGCGGCCGGGTGTTTTCGAGACATAGGCGAGTCGGGTATGGCCGACCAGCGTGTTGATCGCTGATGACTTGCCGGCGTTTGAGCGGCCGGCAAAGGCGATTTCGGCGCCACCGGCCTGAGCCATGGCCTGCGGCTGGGCGACGGAAATTTCGAAGCTGGCGTGACGGAACAAGGAGGGCGGCATGAAAGGTGGCGGGGAAGCGAAATTTCAGTGAAGGTGTAAGGCCGTGGCCGGGGGCGCTAAGGCGAAAATAATGCAAGCCGGTATACAATAGCGCGATTGTTATTCAAGCAGTTCTCTGAGGAGCACCTTAAGATGTCACGGACGCCACGCTTTTTGCTAGTTTTATTGTATTCGTTGGCCACCCTCACGCTGGCTTTTACCGTTCAGGCCAGCGAGCCGGCCAAGCCCGAAGTTTACAAGGGCGATGCCGCTCGTGGCCAGCCGATTGCCGCCACGGTCTGCGCTGCCTGCCATGGTCCCGACGGCAACAGCCCGCTGGCCGCGAACCCCAAGCTCGCCGGCCAGCACGCCGCCTACCTTTTCAAGCAGATGCAAAATTTCAAGGTGAATGCGGAAGGTAAGTCCGAGCGGATCAACGCGATCATGAACGGCATGATTGCAGCCTTTACCGAAGAGCAGATGAAGGATTTCGCCGCCTACTTTGCCGCGCAGAAACAGGCTGGCGGCGAGGTCAAAAACCGGGCAACTCTCGAACTGGGCAAGAAACTGTATCGTGCCGGAGACGCCAGCAAGGGCCTGCCGGCCTGTGCCGGTTGCCACGGCCCGGCCGGCGCCGGTTTGCCGGCGCAGTATCCGCGCATTGCCGGCCAGTTTACCGAGTACACAGAAGCACAGCTGAAGGCCTTCCGTGTCGGCGAGCGCGCCAATGATCCCAACCGGATGATGAGGATGATTGCCGTCAAGATGACTGATGCCGAAATCAGCGCCGTTGCCGACTACATCGCCGGTCTGCATTAAAAGTCCGCACGACGCCCCCCCCCTCCCGTCTTCCCCTTGCGGGAAGGGGTGGTGGGGGCCATCATGAAGCCTCTGGGCATTCGCAGCCGCATCCTGCTTGTCGCGCTGGTGCCGGCGGTGCTGGTGGCCCTGCTGATCACCGGCCTGCTGCTGTTCGAGCAATCGAAACAATCCCACATCGAGCAGCATCGGCGCCTGGCGGCGCTGGCCAGGCAGCTCTCCGCTGCCGCCGAATACGATATGTTCGTCGGCGGGGTCGAAAGTCTGCACAGCCTGCTGGCCGCAGCCGTCGCCGAGCCCGATGTGGATGCGGCCGCCATTCTCGATGCCAAGGGTAACGTGTTGGCGACGACGGTGGAGAGTGCCAGCCTGCCGCAAGCGGACGGCGTCATCGTCGGATTCGATCCGCCGGCCAAGCCTGAACCGCTGAAGCACTGGCATGTTCAGCCCATCCGCGCGGCCAGTAATGCTGAAAGCGACCTGTTTTCCATTCCGCAGAGCCGGGATATGCCGCCGCTCGGCCAGCTGCTGCTGCGGGTGTCCAACGAATCCCTCAACAAGGAAATGAGGCGAGCCGTAGCCTTTGCATCGCTGGCGGCGGTGCTCGTTCTGCTGTTCGGTGCGCTGCTGGCGCTGGCCATGTCGCGTGGCTTGATCAACACGCTGGGCAGCATCGGCGATGTCGTTGCCGGGATTGGTCGGGGGCGCACCCATCTGCGCGTGGCCGAAACGGGTGCGGATGAACTGGGTAAACTGGCTGCGGGCATCAACGAGATGGCGGCCGCGGTGACGCAAACCCAGGAGGAACTGGCAGCGCGCATTGCGAAGGCGACGGCGACGCTGCGGCATGAGCGCGACGAAGCCGAGGCTGCCGCGCAGTCCCGCGGCCGTTTCTTTGCCGCCGCCAGCCATGACTTGCGCCAGCCGGTGCAAGCGCTCGGCCTGTTCGTCGATCGGCTCGAGCGCGATGCCCGCAGCAGCCCGCTGTTGCCACGGGTTAGCCAACTCGCGCAGACCGTGCGCAGCTTGCAGGAACTGCTTGATACGCTATTCGACTATTCGCGGCTCGATGGCAAGGTGTATCAGGTAGAACGCCGGCCGGTAAGCGCCAGCGACGTCATTGGCCATCTGATCGATGATTTTGCCGAGGTGGCACACGCCAAGGGCCTTGACTTGCGTACCCGGATAGGCGAATGCTGGCTGATGACGGATCCGGCCATGCTGCATCGCATCCTGCTCAATCTTCTCAGCAACGCCGTGCGCCATACCTGGCAGGGCGGCATTCTCGTTGCCAGTCGGTGCGGTGCCACGCATACGCGCATCGAAATCTGGGATACCGGCCCGGGCATCCCGGCCACAGCACACGCAGCCATCTTCGAAGAGCTGGTCCAGCTCGATAATCCCGAACGCGATCCCGCCAAAGGACTCGGACTGGGGCTGGCTATCGTGCGCCGCACGGCAGCGCTGCTTGATCATCCGGTAAACCTGTGTTCGCGGATTGGCCATGGTTCGCGCTTTACCATCACCATTCCCAGAGTACCAGCGTCACTCAAGGCAGAGGAGTCGAAGCAGTCGTCGAATGATCCCCTGGAGGGTGCCCGCATCCTGTTGCTGAGTGACGATCCTGCTGAGCAATCCGAGCTGTTCGAGCAACTCGCTGACTGGGGGTGTGAGGTATCTTTCAGCGCGACAGTTGATGCGGCAAGAGACTGGATTGCCAGTGGTGGCCCGCCTGCCGTGCTGATCTGGGACATGCAAAAAGGCACTACGGGAACGGCTCTGGCCACGACATCGCTCGACTGGCTCACCGCGACCGTTGGTCATCCGCTGCCCGCGCTGATCATCAGCAAGGGGCCGGTGCCGGCACCGGCCGCGCAAGCGCCCGACGGCGCTCCACGCCTGTTGTTGCCAAGGCCCTTCCGTCCGGCGCGCTTGCGGGCCTTGCTTACCCACTTGCTGACCTTGGGCGCCGATTGAGGTAGTCAGGCGTTGCCACGAAAATCTATCGGCAATGCCTTGGGAAGTGACTGCTTAACAGGGTTTAGGGCTTTTGGAAACGCACGATGGCGCGCCCGTCCAGCGCCACTCTGGGCGCCACCTTCCACGCATGGCCATAGACGATCTCGAAGCGGGCCGGCAGCAGACCGTCGACTCGCTCCCAGGCCGCAAACACCTGGCGCCACTGGCGCCAGCCGAGCCGGCCCAGCAAGCCATCGCGTACGCCGAGCCGACGTTGATCGGCCAGAAATCCACGCGGGGTCGGATAGGTCAGCGTCAACATTTCCATCTCCATCACCGGGTCGGCAAAACCCGCCGCTACCAGCAGGTCGCCGATGTCGTGCATGTCGAGGAAGCTTGGGGTTGCCGCACCGGCCGCACGCAATTCCTTCAAGGTGTCGGGTCCCAGCATGGCGAAGTGCAGCAGGCCGCCGGTGGTCAATACGCGCTGCATTTCGGCAAAGGCCAGGCGCAGGTCGGCGGGCTCGGGCAGCCAGTGCAACATCAGGTTCGACCAGACCAGGTCGAGGCGGTCGGCAGCCAGCGGCAGCGCCCGCGCATCGGCGTTGATGCAGCGCGGGGCGCGCCCGCGCTGGCGTGCCCACCAACCGGCATGTGCTGCCACGGCTTGCAGCATCGGTCGCGCAAAATCTACCGCCAGCGGCAGGGCTGTCGGATAGCGGCGCTGCAGTTCGCGCACGCCATCGCCGGTGGCGCAGCCGATGTCGGCAAAGCGCTGCGGTGCCAGGCGTACCACGGCGAGTCGTTCGGCCATGCGCTGGCCGACTTCGCGCGCCAGCACGGCGGCGCTGTCGTAGCTGGCGGCAGCGTCCGCGAAGTCCTTGCGCATCATCACATAGGCACGAGGCCCAGACGCTCGAACAAGGCCTTGTCGCGTCCTGCCTCCGGGTTCTCGGTGGTGAGCAGGCGATCGCCGTAAAAAATCGAATTGGCGCCGGCAAAGAAACACAGCGCCTGCAACTCGTCGCTCATCTGCTGACGCCCGGCGGACAGCCGCACGAAGCTGCCGGGCATGGTGATGCGGGCGGCGGCGATGGTGCGCACGAATTCAAAGGGGTCGAGCGCCGGGGCATTTTCCATGGGCGTGCCCGGCACGGTGACCAGATGGTTGATCGGCACCGATTCGGGCGGCGGATTCATGGCGGCAAGCTGGGCGATCAGCGCGGCGCGGACACGGCGCTCCTCACCCATGCCGACGATGCCGCCGCAGCAAATCTTCATGCCGGCAGTGCGCACCCGGGTCAGCGTTTCCACGCGTGCCGCCTGGCTGTGGGTGGTCACCACCTGATCGTAGTATTCAGCGCCGGTATCGAGGTTGTGGTTGTAATAGTCGAGGCCGGCGGCGGCGAGCTGTTCAGCCTGACCCTCGCCCAGCAGGCCGAGGGTCAGGCAGCTTTCCATCCCCAGATCCTTGACGGCGCGCACCATCGCGATCACTTGGCCGAGATCGCCCTCCTTCGGTCCGCGCCAGGCGGCACCCATGCAGAAGCGGCTGGCGCCGCTTTCCTTGGCGGCCCGGGCAGCCTGCTGCACCTCTTCGAGCGCCATCAGCTTGCCACGCTCAATGCCGGTGTCGCGGCGCGCGGATTGCGAGCAGTAGCCGCAATCCTCCGAGCAGCCGCCGGTCTTGATCGACAGCAGGGTGGAGCGCTGCACGGCGTTGGCGTTGTGGTGCGCACGGTGCACGGCGTGGGCGCGCTGCAACAGGTCCATGAACGGCAATGCGTACAGGGCTTCGACCTGATCGGTCGTAAAGGGTGTGTGCTGCGTGGGCGGGTCTATTTGCATGGGATAATCGGCGGCAATTGCTTGATGAAGGGCGCTCGATCTTCCGCAATGTCTGCTGCCTTGTCAATTCTTTCGCGTCTGCGCACAGGTCTGAACCACCTGTTGCCGGTACTGTTGCCCCAGGCTTGCCTGCTGTGTGGCCAGCAGGCCGGGGAGCAGGCGCTCTGCGCCGCCTGCCGCGCCGATCTGCCGCCGCTGCCTTTGCCATGTTGCCAGATCTGCGCGGCACCACTCGGTTACGCAGCAGCAGCTTGCGGTGTCTGTCTTGCCAAGCCGCCGGCCTTCGACGCGACGCTCGCCACCTGGCAGTATGCGTTCCCGGCTGATCGACTGGTGCTGATGCTCAAGTTCGGTCGCCGTCTCGCCAGCGCCGACTTTCTGGCGGCGGGCATGCTGGCGGGTGCGCACCCTGCCGGGGATGTTGTCGTGCCGGTGCCGCTCGCGCGGCAGCGCCTTGCAGAGCGCGGGTTCAACCAGGCTGTTGAGATCGCCCGTCCCCTGGCGCGCGCCCTGCAACTGCCGCTCGATGTGAGCAGCCTGGTGCGGACGCGTGAAACCGCAACACAAAGTCAGCTGCCCTGGCGGGCGCGGCAGGGCAATGTGCGCCATGCTTTCTCTTGCAACACCGATTTCTCGGGAAAGGCGGTGATCGTCGTCGACGATGTGATGACCACCGGCGCCACCTTGGACGCCGTGGCGCGCACACTCAAGGACCATGGCGCCAGCCGTGTCAGCAACTGGGTCGCGACGCGTGTGCTGAAAACGCTTATCTAAGTTTTTGTTCGACCACTGACGCCATGTCGGGCGGCAAGTTGCCTACCTCCCTGGCCTTGGCATAGGCTTCCTTTGCCTCGCCAGCGCGATTTGCTGATTCGAGCGCCAGGCCGAGGCCGAACCACCAGCGGCCTTCGTTGGGCCGCAGGGCGAGCGCAGCCTGAAAGCGCTGCGCCGCTTCGCCAGGGCGTTGCTGCTTTTGCAGCAGATAGGCAAACAGGCCCTGAAAATCGGCATTCCCAGTGGCGTGGGCGGCATACCGCGCCAGTGTGTCAAGCGCCGCTGCCGTGTCGCCCTGTTCGAACTGCAGGCGGGCGAGAATCGTCGCCAAACCGGTCTGGGTGGGGTCCACTGCCAAGCCATTCTGCGCCACGAGACGCGCTTCGCTCCATTGTTTGCTGCCGACCAGCACCGACAGCAAAGCCTGACGTGCCTTCGCGTGCGCGGGCTCGAGCTCAAGCGCGCGCTGCAAGGACTGCAGGCCAGCGGCGTTGTCGCCGCGCCGCACCGCTTGCAGCCCCTTGTTGTATTCGCCCTCGGCTTGATCGTGTGTACGGCCTTCTTTGGAGCGTTTCTCGATCTGCGCTTCGGCGGGTGGCGGTGGGGTGCTGGTGGTTGCAGCGGCTTTGGTTTCGCGCGGCGCTGGCACTGGGGCGGGGGGCGGTTTGGCGGGTTCCGATTTTGGTTTTACGCTGGCTGACGGCGCTGCGGCTGGGGCCGCCGGGGTCGCTGGTACATCAACGGGTGCCGGATCGGGAAGCAGAATTGGTTCCGGAAATGCCGTCAGCTGGGTGGCCAGCTTCATTTCACCCGCGTCGACGCGCGTGAGCGACGCTTCACCATTGCTTGCTGCAGGAGCTGGCGCTGGCAAAGCCTGCGCTTGTTCCGCTGGCGTAGCCGCCGGCTTGGCGTCGACGAAAAGCACCGCAATCAGACCAGCGATCAGGGCACCTGCTGCCATCCCCGCAGCCAGTAGTCGCCACTGCTTCGAGCGGGTAACCGGAAGTGGTGGCAGCGTGCGCAACTGCGGCGGCAGGCCGGTACGCTCTTGTTCGCTGGCATGGCGCGCGTCCAAATCGCGCAGCATCTGGTTGATAACGCTCATGGATGTTTTACCAAAACGACCACCACGCGGGCTTGGCCGCACCGTCGGTATCCTCTGCGGCAATTCTGACATGACGCGCTTCGACGCGCAGCCGTCCTTCGCCAAACACCGTCAGCAGCGCCTTGTGCGCCAGGATATTGACCAGGCGAGGCGTACCGCCGGACAGGCGGTGCAGGGTTTTTACGGCGGAGTCGGGAAACAGCGCATCGCCGCTGTGTCCGGCGATGCGCAGGCGCTGTTCGACGTAATTGCCCACTTCTTCGGCGTCGAGCCCCCGTAGTTGATGATGAAAGGCGATGCGCTGCCTGATCTGGCGCGCCGAATGCGCCGCCAGCATTTCATCCAGCTCGGGCTGTCCGAAAAGCACGATATGCAGCAGTTTGCGCTTCTCGGTTTCGAGATTGGACAGCAGTCGCAGGCTTTCTATGGTCAACCGCGGCATGGTCTGCGCCTCGTCGATGCAGAGCACGACCTTCTGGTCGGTGCGCGCAAGTTCGAGCAGGCGATGGTTGAGGCGCTTGACGATATGCGCCGCCTCGGGTGCACCGGCGGCGGCGCCAATGTCGTCCGCCACTTCGCGCAAGAAGGCGCGCGGTTCCATCTGCGGGTTGGGAAGATAGGCGGCCTTCCAGTCCGGCCCCAGTTCGGCAAGAAAATTGCGGCACAGCAGGGTTTTGCCGGTACCGATCTCGCCGACCACCTTGATGAAGCCCTCCCCGCTGGCCAGCGCGAAATGCAGCAGGTTGAGCCCCTCGCGGTGGCTGTTGCTGGGATAAAGAAACTCGGTATCCGGTGTAATGCCGAACGGAGCTTGCTGCAGGCCGAAGTGAGCGAGATACACGGCCCGTTTAGTTTAGCGGCACGGACAGGGGCGGCAGCGCCAGGTTGCGCACGCGCTCGCCGCTTTGTTCGATATCCTTCATCCAGGCACGATCGTCGTGGATGATGGTCGGTTTCAGCAGAATCACCAGTTCGCGCTTGGAGAGGCTGTTGCCGCGCTGGCCAAACAGAGTGCCAGCAACCGAGTTGACCGTGCCCGGCAGGCCGCTGCGGTTATTGGTCTGCTCCTGCGTCATAAGTCCGCCGATGGCAACGATGTTGCCGTCCTGCACGCGCACGATGCTGTCGGTTTCATTGACACTCGACGAGGCGAGCGGCAGCTTGAACTGGCCCAGTGAGCCGAGATCGATGATTTTGTCTTTTTCTGTGACCGTGCTGACTGCCGGATGAACGTGCAGGATGATGTTGCCGTCGCTGTCGATTTGCGGTGTGACATCCAAGGATATGCCAGAAAAATAGGGCTGCAAAGTCAGGCTCGGTGTGGCCGTCGTGCCGGCGGCGGTGCTGGTCGTGGTGGTGGTGACGTTGGTGACGAACAATTCGTCGGTGCCGACCTTGAGCACCGCCTTCTGGTTGTTGATGGAGGCGATGCGCGGGCTGGACAGCACGGACACCGAACCCTGGGTCTCAAGGAAGTTCAGCAGCGCCGCGAAGTTGGCAGTCTGGAAGGCGAGGCCGACGAAGCCGCCGCCCAGCGCCGTTGCGGCGACTGCACCACCCAGTCCGGGGAGTGCCGAAACGTTGCTCGTCGTCAGTGCTCCGCTCGGCTGCATGGTGCTGCCGGGCGGCACGACCCCGATGGACAGCCGGTTATTTTGGCCATTGAAGGTGGACCAGTTGACGCCCGCCTGATACTGCTCGAAGAGCCGTACCTCAAGTATCTTGGCTTCGAGCATCACCTGCCGTTCGACCATGATCTGGGTGGCCTTGAGATACTGTTCGACGGAACGCAGTTCGCCGGGCAGGGCGCGGATGACCACGACGCCGGAAATGCTGTTGACCACCACGTTGCGGCCTTCGCCGCTGACGATGGTGCGCAGCGCATCATCCAGATCCTTCCAGAAATTGGTATTCGAATCGGTTGTGACCCGGCTGGTGATGTTGCTGCCAGTGGTCGCGCCGCTGCCCGCGCCCGCGGGAACCGGGGTTGTCCCGGTGCTCGGGGTCGAAGTGGAACCCGCCGCCGCGCCGGAGCTGGCTATCGAACTGGAAGTCACGCGCAGTTCTGCTGCGCCCTGGCGTCGGCTGGCCAGATAGTTCACCTGGAACAAGCGGGTTTGCAGGGTGTTCGGCTGAATCGAGATGCGGTTGCCGCGGATGTTGAACTCGTAGCCATACAGTTCGCGAATTGATTCCAGCGCTTCCTTCACCGTTACGTCTTTCAAGCTGACGGTGATGCTGCCGGTCACTTCGGGGCCGACCAGCATGTTGTAGCGCGTACCGGTGACGATGGCCATGAATACCTGGGTTGCCGGTGCGCCGACCACCGACAGATCGAAACGCGGCTCGTGGTTTTCCTGCTTGGGCATTTCGACCATCAGCGGCATCAGCAGGGCGCGCTCGGCGCCCTCCGCAGCTTTGCGGCCGGAGGCTGCCTGGGCAAGCTCTTCGCCGATGCGCTCCCGGACGACATCGGGGCGCTGCTGGGGTGCGGTGCAGGCGGCCAGAAAACCCAGTAACGGCAACAGGATCAATATTTTCATTTATCGGTCTTTCGGTTCTGCGCAGCCTTCTGCGCCGGTTTTTGCGCCGTACCGCCAGCGCCGACTTTCTTCTCGGCGGCGGGTATCAGACGCAAGGTCTCATCACCCTGGGGCCCTCTCAGTACGATTGAGTCCTCACTGATTCTGATCAACTTGGCTTCTCCAACCTTGCCACCCAGCTCAACGACTTCGCCATTGATCAGCGCTGCCGGCTTGCCATGCTTCCGCAAAATCACGGATTGTAGGCCGCTGGCCTCAAATACGGCCGCCGCAGCCGGATCGGCAGCGCTGATGGCGGTCGGTGGCCTGGTTGGATCGGTCAACTGGGCATGCGCTACGCCAGCCAGTGCCAGGAATAGTGTTGCCATGACATGCGCGGTGGCCAATGGCCGAGCCTTGCCGCCGCCGGCTGGCTGTGCAATGCCAGCCGTGGGCCGCGCAGCGGTTGGGAGGGGCGGGCCTATCAGACGATCAGCCATGTCGAATCCAGACTCAATGTGTAGACGATCAGGGTCAACTCGCTGACCGGGTGTTTTTTGACGGTCAGGCGCAGGTTGCCCCACAGCAGCTTTTGCGGACCGCTTTCGAGTTCGCTCACATAGGCCAGCAGATCGTGATAATTGCCGGCGAGCTTGATTTCGATACCATGTTTGTAGATGTTGCCGCCAGGCATGGGTTCCGCGGTAGTGCCGGTCGTGTCGGTGGCGGGCTTTTCGCCTTCCCGGGCGGCCTTCGCGGCCGGCGGATCGATAAGGGGTTGCGGTGGCAAAGTGTTCAGGCTGACCAGCGTCAGGCCGCGATGACGGGTCAGCAAGGTTTTCAGCAGGGCAGACGCTTGTGAAGGTGCCACCAGGGTCCGGTCGAAGGCTTTGAGATCGCGCTCGGTGGTGGTCAACTGGTCGCGCAATAATTGAAGCTGAAGGCGATTCGCGACATCCGGATCATTGTTTTGCGACTTCAAACCAGCCAATTGGACGTTCAGCTGTTCCTGTTCGGACTGCTGCTGGACGAGGGCCTTCTTGAGGCGGGCGGCCTGTTGCTGGCCAGGTTCAATCCAGAACGAAAAGCCGCCAAAAACAATCGCTATCGCCAGGGCGCCAACGACCATGTATTTTTCGCGCGGCTGCATGGCGGCGAAGCGGCTGGACCAGCCTTGCCAGAGCGCCTTGAGCGAGTTGCCGTCAGCCATCAACCGGGTCCTCCCGTCGTTGCCCGGGGCGGCACTGCGGGCTTGCCATCGGCCCTGGCCGGAGTCAGAGTGAATTCATGAAAGGGCGCTTTGGCAGCTGGTGCCGTCGCGGTTGGCGGTGGTGGCGCGCTGACCACGGGTTCAAGTTTGCCCTCGTCAAGCTTTAGTGCCGCGAAAGTGCGCCCCTGAAACGCCTGCTCCTTGCCAAGCCGGCGAATATATTCTGGCAACAGTGCCGGATCGACGGTGCGCCCCTGAATTTCCATGCCGCCGCTGCCATCGAAATTGAAGGCGGTGAGCCACAGGCCGGCCACCGACTGGCGGGAAAAGCCGCGCAGATACTCGGCATATGAGCCGGCATGGGGTCCCAGGCGCTGTTGCAGCGTGGTCAGCACCTCGCCGCGTGCCGCCAGCAACAGGCGTGCGGCGCCAAGCTCCTGTTCGAGGCGTGGATCAGGCTTGCGGCCGGCTACCTGCTGACCCAGTACGGTGATCTGCTCGCGCGCCGCCTTGAGCTGCGCATCGTTGGCGGCGGTTTGTGCGGTCAGTGCCGGTACCTCATGGCGCGTCAGGGCACCCAGCGCCAACACTGCGGCAAGCAGCAGTATGCCGGCGCTTGCCACATTGCCAAGTGCCAACCAGTCGCGCTGTTTGAGTAGTGCCGTATCGTAAAGATTGATTTGCTGGCTCATCGTATTCCCGTCACTCGTCCCGCAAGGCTGCGCCGAGCGCCAGCCAGGCCTCGGCCTGGACGGCGGTTTCTGTCAGCCGGGGCGTAGCCGTGAAATCCATCACCTCTGCCAGATTCGCCGCCGTTACCGGCAGCGACAGATTGCTGCCCAGATACTGGACAAAAGCCTCGCCGCCCGGCAGTGGGCCGACCAGCAGGCGGGTCAGCGGAATCGTGCTGAAATTGCGGTCAAAACTGTCGAGCGAGCGCTGGATGTCGAGCAGTACGCGCTCATGGAGTGCGCTGGCATCAGCACCAGTGAGTTCCGGGCCGCTGACATCGATGTGGCGCGTCATGTAAAGCTCGCTCTGGTAGCTGACGGTAAGCAGTCCACCCTTGTCGTTGAAGGCCACCAGCGCCAGGCCGCGGTTCGGCTCCTCGAACAGACCGGCCAGATTGCGCTGCGCCAGCTCGGGGATGTCGACGGCGGTCAGTGGCACCTTGGCATCCTGAAACAGCTGGACACGTGGCCGCAATACATCGTGACTTGTCGCCACCACCCATATTTGTGGTGTACGGGCACCCTGCACGGGAATATTCAGGACGTCGATAGTGGCCTGCTCAATCGGGAAATCCACCATTTCCTTGATGCGCCAGCGCAATGCCTCGCGCATCTCCGCACGCGGCGTATTTTCGGGCAGGCTGCCGGGCGCTTCGACTTGCAACAACTGGTACTGGCCATGCCACAGCAGCGTGGTGCAGCGGTTGCGTGTCACACGTTTGCTGTGCTTCAGGCGCTTCAGGGCTTCAAGTTCGCCGCCTTCGCGGGCAAAGTTGTCGTAGGCGACGACGCGCGGTTGCGCATCGCGCCCGCGCGTCACGTCTGCAACGGCAATCCGGTTGGGACCAAACACCACCGCCGTCCACCCGTCACCGCCCGCTTTTTCTTGCCAGAAAGTCATATCCGAACCTGGTCTACCGTGTGCCCGGAGTCTATTGTCTCATTCAGCGCCGAAATGTTTGAAAAGAAGTAGAAAAAACCGCCAACTGCGTGCCAGTGCGCCCCGCACGTCATTTGAAGCCGATGATCGGCTGGTCTACGGCAAGGCTTTCACCCGCCTTGGCCAGCAGTTCGCTGACGACACAATCACGCTCGGCCTTGAGCACATTCTCCATTTTCATCGCTTCGATCCGTGCCAGCACTTCACCTGCCTTTACCTCCTGGCCTGGCGTTACCGTAATCTGGGTCAGGAGTCCGGGCATCGGCGAGAGCAGGAATTTCGACATATCCGGCGGAACCTTCTGCAGCATCAGCGACTGCAGGTGAGCGGCGCGCGCCGTCATCACCATCAGGTCGGCCTGGGTGCCCCAGTGGAACAGGCGGTACTTGAGGCCGCGCCGCTCCACCTGCATGCAGAAATGCTCGCCATTCAGGGTGCCCTGATAGAGCGTCTGGCCGAATTGCCAGGCTGTGCGAATCGCGTAACGCTCACCGGCGAACAGCACATCCCAGCCAAGTTCGCCGCCTGGGGTAGCGCTAACCACCACTGCGTGATCGGTGCCATCCTCAAGGCGCACGACAAAGTCAGTACCCGGCTTGTATTCATGTCCCGGCATCTGGCCGCTGATCAAGGCATTGCGCGCCAGATAATGGCGATGCATGGCGGCAGCGACGGTGATCAGCATGGCCGGATCGTCGTGCGGCACAGCGGCAGCATTGAAGCCGTGCGGGTACTCTTCGGCGATCAGTCCGGTGTTGAAGTTGCCCGAAACAAAACGTGGCTGCTGCAACAGCGCGGCCTGAAACGAAATGTTCGAGGCCACGCCACGAATGACGAAAGCGTTCAGCGCATCACGCATGCGGGCGATGGCCGCAGCGCGCGTGGCGCCATGCACGATCAACTTGGCGATCATCGAATCGTAGAACATCGATATTTCGCCGCCCTCATAGACGCCGGTATCGACGCGCACCGCCGCGAGCGGGCCACTGCTTTGCGCCGCCGGGGGATTGAACTGGACCAGCCGGCCGGTGGACGGCAGGAAACCGCGGAACGGGTCTTCGGCGTTGATGCGGCATTCCATCGCCCAGCCATCAAGTTTGATGTCGGCTTGCGTAAAGGGCAGCTTTTCGCCGGCGGCGACGCGGATCATCAATTCCACCAGATCGAGGCCGGTGATGAATTCGGTCACCGGGTGCTCGACCTGCAGACGTGTGTTCATTTCGAGAAAGTAGAAGCTTTTGTCCTTGCCGACGACAAACTCGACGGTGCCGGCGGACTGGTAATTGACCGCCTTGGCGAGTGCCACGGCCTGCTCGCCCATGGCCTTGCGCGTTGCCGGGTCGATGAAGGGCGAGGGCGCCTCCTCGATGACCTTCTGGTGGCGGCGCTGCAGCGAGCATTCGCGCTCGTGCAGGTAGATGCAGTTGCCGTGTGCATCGCCGATCAGCTGGATTTCGATGTGGCGGGGCTCCTCGACAAACTTCTCGATGAAGATGCGGTCGTCACCGAAGGCATTTTTGGCTTCGGTCTTGCACGAGCTGAAGCCTTCATGTGCTTCCTTGTCGTTGTAAGCGACACGCAGGCCCTTGCCGCCGCCACCGGCCGAGGCCTTGATCATCACCGGGTAGCCGATGCCCTGGGCAATCTTCACCGCCTGCTCCGGCGTGTCGATGGCCTCGTTGTGACCGGGAATGACGTTGACCCTGGCTTCGAGCGCCAGCTTCTTCGAGGCGATTTTGTCGCCCATTGCCGCTACGGAATAATGTTTCGGGCCGATGAAGATGATGCCTGCCTCTTCGAGCTTCCTTGAGAAGGCTTCGTTTTCGGAAAGGAAGCCGTAGCCGGGATGCACGGCTTCGGCGCCGGTCTGCCGGCAGGCGGCGATGATCTTGTCCATCGCCAGATAAGACTCCCTGGAGGGCGCCGGGCCGATGCAGACGGCCTCGTCGGCCATCTCGACATGCAGGGCATCGCGGTCGGCCTCGGAATAGACGGCGACGGTGGCGATACCCATTTTGCGGGCGGTCTTGATGACGCGACAGGCGATCTCGCCTCGATTTGCAATCAATATTTTCTTGAACATGTCTCGATCCTCAGAGCGGAATGTTGCCGTGCTTGCGCCACGGGTTTTCGATTTTCTTGTTGCGCAACATGACCAGCGAGCGGCAGATGCGCTTGCGCGTTTCATGGGGCTGGATCACGTCATCGATGAAGCCGCGCGCGCCGGCGACGAAGGGATTGGCGAACTTGGCCTTGTATTCGGCCTCGCGCGCCGCGACCTTGGCGGGATCATTCTTTTCCTCGCGGAAGATGATCTCGACCGCGCCCTTCGGCCCCATCACCGCAATTTCGGCGCTCGGCCAGGCGAAATTGACGTCGCCGCGCAGGTGTTTGGAGGCCATCACGTCATAGGCGCCGCCGTAAGCCTTGCGCGTGATCAGCGTCACCTTGGGCACGGTGCACTCGGCGTAGGCGTAGAGCAGCTTGGCGCCGTGCTTGATGATGCCGTTGTATTCCTGCGCGGTGCCCGGCATGAAGCCCGGCACATCGACGAAGGTGACAATCGGAATGCCGAAAGCGTCGCAAAACCGCACGAAGCGTGCTGCCTTGATCGCGGACTTGATGTCGAGGCAGCCGGCCAGCACCATCGGCTGGTTGGCGACGATGCCGATGGCCTGGCCCTCCATGCGTGCAAAGCCGATGACAATATTCCTGGCGTGATCCGGTTGCAGCTCGAAAAATTCACCGTCATCCACTGTCTTGGTGATCAGTTCCTTGATGTCGTAGGGCTTGTTCGGGTTATCCGGCACCAGGGTGTCGAGCGAGTAATCGAGGCGCTCGGCCGGGTCCGGCGTCGGCCGGATCGGCGCCTTCTCCTTGTTGTTGAGCGGCAGATAATTGAAGAAGCGGCGCAGCATCAGCAGCGCCTCGACGTCGTTCTCGAAAGCCAGATCGGCCACCCCCGAGCGCGTCGTGTGGGTCACGGCGCCACCGAGTTCCTCGGCGGTCACCGCTTCGTGGGTCACCGTCTTGACTACCTCGGGGCCGGTGACGAACATGTAGGAGGTGTCCTTGACCATGAAGATGAAGTCGGTCATTGCCGGCGAATACACCGCGCCGCCGGCGCAGGGTCCCATGATCAGTGAAATCTGCGGGATCACGCCCGATGCCATGACGTTGCGCTGGAACACTTCGGCATAGCCACCCAGTGCCGCGACGCCTTCCTGAATGCGCGCGCCGCCCGAGTCATTGAGACCGATCACCGGCGCGCCAACCTGCATTGCCTTGTCCATGACCTTGCAGATCTTCTCGGCGTGCGCCTCGGACAGCGCGCCGCCGAACACCGTGAAGTCCTGCGAGAAGACGAAGACCATGCGGCCGTTGATGGTGCCATAGCCGGTGACCACGCCGTCCGAGGGCACCTTGTTGGCGGCCATGCCGAAGTCGACGCAGCGGTGTTCCTTGAACATGTCCCACTCTTCGAAGGTGCCGTCGTCGAGCAGCAGCTCGATGCGCTCGCGCGCGGTCAGCTTGCCTTTTTTGTGCTGGGCGTCGATGCGCTTCTGGCCGCCGCCGAGGCGAGCCTGTTCGCGCTTTTCGTCCAGTTGCTGGATGATTTCATGCATTGCGTGGTCCTCTCTTGATACTCAGTCGTAGCGTTTGCGCCGGGCCGCCCCAAGCAAACGCGGCGTGCGGCGCCAGCCGCAACCGCACTGAAGGTAGAACGGCGTGCCCCACATTATCGAGCGTAGCGAGCAGTTTAGAACCCCCCGTGAGGAGGGGGAAGGGGGGCGGGCGTGTATTCGTCGCTCAGGCAGCCAAGCAGTTGCAGCGCGGCGGCGGCGGGCGTCACCGTGCCGCCCTCCACCGCAGCCATCAGTTGTGGCAGTGCCGCGCGCACGGTGGGATGTGTCCGAAAGCGGCTGCGCAAGCCCGCATCGATCATCTGCCACATCCAGTCCAGTGCCTGGCGCTGGCGCTTGATCGCCAGTTCGCCGGCGGCCTCCAGCGCAGCTCGGTGCGCCTCGATGCACTGCCAGAATTCGGCAATGCCGGCGTTGTGGGTGGCGCTGGCCTTGAGTACCGGCGGCTGCCAGCTTGCCGAAGTTGGCCGCAGCATGGTCAGTGCGGCGCGCATCTGCGCCATGGCCGTTTCGGTGGCCAGCGGGTCGATGTCGGACTTGTTGAAGACGATGATGTCGGCGAGTTCAACGATGCCTTTCTTGATCGCCTGCAGGTCGTCGCCGGCATTGGGCAGTTGCAGCAACACGAAAACGTCGGTCATGCCGGCGACCACCGTTTCGCTCTGCCCGACGCCAACGGTCTCGACGATCACTACATCGAAGCCGGCTGCCTCGCAAACCAGCAAGGCCTCACGCGTCTTTTCGGTGACGCCGCCAAGCGCGCCGGATGCGGGGCTGGGGCGAATGAAGGCAGCTGCATTTTGCGCCAGCCGTTCCATGCGTGTCTTGTCGCCAAGGATCGAACCGCCGGAACGTGACGACGACGGATCGACCGCCAGCACGGCGACCCGCTTGCCCTGCTCAAGCAGCAGCAGGCCGAGCGCTTCGATGAAGGTGGACTTGCCGACGCCGGGCACCCCCGAGATGCCGATGCGCATCGCCTTGCCGGTGCTGGGCAGCAGGGCGCGCAGCAGCGCTTGCGCGCGCACCTGGTGGTCGGCGCGGGTCGATTCGATCAGCGTGATGGCCTTGGCCAGTGCCCGCCGCTGTCCGGCAACGACCGCCTCGGCCAGAGTGCGATCATCGCCTGACAGGCCGGAGTCGTGCGCCAGGAGCATGCTGGCTCAGGCGGAATGCGGCAGGTGCGCGGCACGGATGGCGCGCAGCACTTCGTGGGCGGAATGCAGGATCGGCGTGCCGGGGCCGAAGATGCCGGCAACGCCGAGATCGCGCAGGAACTCGTAGTCCTGCGGCGGGATGACGCCGCCGACGAACACGGCGATGTCCTTTGCCCCCTCATTCTTCAGTGCCTCGACCAGTTGCGGCACCAGCGTCTTGTGGCCGGCGGCCAGCGTCGACACGCCAATCGCGTGGACGTCGTTCTCGATGGCCTGCCGCGCGGCTTCCTCGGGGGTCTGGAACAGCGGGCCGATGTCGACGTCGAAGCCGAAGTCGGCGAAGGCCGTCGCCACCACCTTGGCACCGCGGTCATGGCCGTCCTGGCCGAGCTTGGCGACCATGATGCGGGGCCGGCGCCCTTCGGCGGCGGCAAAGGATTCGATCTGGTCGCGCAGTGCGGCAATTTCGTCGCGCATGTTTTCATCCTGTCCGAGCATGGCGCCATAGACGCCGGAAACCGTCTGGTGGGTGGCGCGGTGTCGGCCCCAGACTTTCTCCAGTGCATCCGATATCTCGCCCACGGTGGCGCGTACCCGTATCGCTTGCACGGCGAGAGCGAGCAGATTACCCGCTTTGTTTCCCTCTGCGTCTTTTGCGGATTGAGTCAGCGCATCGAGGGCCTGAAATACCGCTTGCGTATCGCGTGTGGTGCGGATTTCTTCGAGGCGTGCCACCTGCGCATCGCGCACGGCATGGTTATCGACTTCGCGCGTATCGACCGGGGCTTCGTCGGGCAGGCGGAGTTTGTTTACGCCGATGATGACGTCCTGACCCGAGTCGATGCGCGCCTGTTTCTCGGCGGCGCACTTCTCGATCTGCAGCTTGGCCCAGCCGGATTCGACGGCGTGGGTCATGCCACCCATTTTCTCGACTTCCTGGATCGTGTCCCAGGCCATGTCGGCCATGTCCTGCGTCAGCTTTTCCATCATGTAGCTGCCGGCCCATGGGTCGATGACGTTGCAGATGTGCGTTTCTTCCTGGATCAGGATCTGCGTGTTGCGGGCGATGCGGGAGGAAACGGCCGACGGCAACGCGATAGCCTCGTCGAAGGCGTTGGTGTGCAGGCTTTGCGTGCCGCCGAAGACGGCGGCCATGGCCTCGATGGTGGTGCGCACCACGTTGTTGTAGGGATCCTGCTCGGTCAGCGACCAGCCCGAGGTCTGGCAGTGGGTGCGCAGCATCAGCGACTTCGGTTGTTGCGCACCGAACTCTTTCATGATGCGCCACCACAAGAGGCGGGCCGCGCGCAGCTTGGCCACCTCCAGATAGAAATTCATGCCGATGCCGAAAAAGAAGGAGAGCCGCCCGGCGAACGCATCGACATCCAGCCCCGTCTTCATGGCGGTGCGCACATATTCCATGCCGTCGGCCAGCGTGAACGCCAGCTCCAGTGCCTGCGTCGCGCCGGCTTCCTGGATGTGGTAGCCGGAGATCGAGATCGAGTTGAACTTCGGCATGTGCTGCGCCGTGTAGCCGATGATGTCGGCGATGATGCGCATCGACGGCTCAGGCGGATAGATATAGGTGTTGCGAACCATGAACTCCTTGAGGATGTCGTTCTGGATCGTCCCCGCGAGCTGGTCCTGGCTGACGCCCTGTTCCTCGGCGGCAACGATATAGCCTGCCAGCACCGGCAGCACGGCGCCGTTCATGGTCATCGACACCGAGACCTTGTCGAGGGGAATGCTGTCGAAGAGGATTTTCATGTCCTCGACCGAATCGATGGCCACGCCGGCCTTGCCGACATCGCCGACGACGCGCGGGTGGTCGGAATCATAGCCGCGGTGGGTGGCCAGGTCGAAGGCCACCGAAACCCCTTGCGCGCCGCCGGTCAGGGCCTGGCGATAGAAGGCGTTCGATTCTTCGGCGGTGGAAAAGCCGGCGTACTGGCGAATCGTCCAGGGGCGGCCCGCATACATGGTTGCTTGCGGGCCGCGCAGGTAGGGCGCGAAGCCGGGCAGGGTGTCGGCGTAGGGCAGGTCGGCGGTGTCGGCGCTGGTATACAGCGGCTTCACCGTCAGGCCTTCGGGCGTGGTCCAGTCCAGTTTCTGCAGGTTGCCGTCCGGCGCGGTCTTTGCCGCCGCCTTCTGCCAGGCGTCCAGCGCCGGAATTTTTGCCTCAGGGTACTTGCTCATGGTGTTCGCTCCCGCCGGTGGTCCGGCTGATTGGTTGTCTTGCGCATGATGCTTGACATTCGCGTGAACGGATAATACTGTATCCATAATTATGAATGCAAGACCCCCCGTCGATGCTGCCCGGGACAGCCTGGCAGCCCCCGCACTTTACGCACAGGTGGCGGAACGCCTGCGCGCGCGCATCTACGCACACGAGCTGGCGGCGGGTGCCTGGGTAGACGAACAAGGCCTCGCGGAAGAGTTCGGCATTTCGCGCACGCCGCTGCGTGAGGCGCTCAAGGTGCTGGCCGCCGAAGGGCTGGTGGTGCTCAAGCCGCGGCGCGGCTGCTATGTTGCCGAACTGTCCGAGCGCGACCTCGACGAGATCTTTCCGGTGCTGGCCCTCCTCGAAGGACGCGTTGCCGAGACCGCGACACGCCGTCTCACCAGCGCCGACTTTTCCCGGCTGGCGGAGATTCACGCGGAGCTTGAGCGTCACGCCGCCGCGCACGACATCGATAACTTTTTCGAGGCCAACCAGCGCTTTCACAGCGCGCTGCAGGAACTGGCCGGCAACCGCTGGCTGTCGCAATTGATTGACGACACGCGCAAGTTCCTCAAGCTGACGCGGCGCGACTCGTTGCGCGTCGATGGCCGCCTCAAACAATCCCTGGCGGAGCATCGCGCCATCCTGGCCGCCATGAAAAAACAGGATGCGGCCGCGGCGGCATTGCAGATGCACAACCACATCCTTTCCGGTCGCGCCGCGCTGGCGAAATTGCTGATCCTGCCATGAGTGCGGGCGCCGTACTGCTCGCCCGCGCTGGCGAAATTGCCACCGTCATCTTGTCCAATCCGGGCAAGAAGAATGCGCTCGATGCCGCGATGTGGCGTCAACTGGCAACGGTGTTTGCCGAACTCGATGCGGACGAGACGCTACGTTGCGTGATCGTGCAGGGTGAAGGAGACAGCTTCGCCGCGGGCGGTGATCTTGCCGAATTCCGCGATGCGCGCGCCGATGTCGACAGCGCACTCATTTACCACGCGCAAGTTGCCGCGGCGCTGCAGGCCATCGCCAGCTGCCGCCATCCGGTGGTGGCACTGATCCTCGGCCCCTGCATCGGCGGTGGTCTGGAAATAGCGGCAGCCTGCGATCTGCGGATTGCCGGCACAGCGGCGCAACTCGGTGCGCCAATCAACCGGCTGGGTTTCTCGATGTATCCGCCCGAACTGGCTGGTCTGCTGCAAATCGCCGGGCCGGCGACGGTTCGGGAACTGCTCCTCGAAGGGCGGCTGCTGACCGCGCACGAGGCCTATGAAAAGGGCTTGCTGAACCGGGTCGTTGCCGATGATGCAGCCGAAGCCGAAGTACTTGCCACGGCGCAGCGCATCGCCAGCGGTGCACCGCTCGTCGCCCGCTGGCACAAGCAGTGGATCCGTCGGCTGCAACAGGGAAAGCCGCTGACCGAGGAAGAGCTGCGCGCTTCCTTTGCGTTTCTGGATAGTGCAGACTATGCGGAAGGTCTGGCCGCGTTTTTCGAAAAGCGGGCGCCCTGCTTCACCGGTAATTAACCCGACCCTGCGAGGAAATTCCCATGTCGCCACCTGTCCGCGACGCTACCGTATTGCGCCCGTGCCTTGACTGGCACACGA
This sequence comes from Rhodocyclaceae bacterium, assembly GCA_013791905.1. GTDB lineage: Bacteria > Pseudomonadota > Gammaproteobacteria > Burkholderiales > Rhodocyclaceae > Sulfuricystis. The sequence continues at coordinate 31,022 of VMSX01000017.1, forward strand.
TCGACACCGTCCTGCTCGACATGGATGGCACGCTGCTTGACCTGCATTTCGACAACCACTTCTGGCAGGCGCATGTGCCGCTGCGCTATGCCGAGGCGCGCGGACTGCCGCTCGACGTTGCCCGCGAGGAATTGATGGCGCGCTACCACGCCCGCGCCGGCACGCTCGAGTGGTATTCGGTCGACTTCTGGGAAACCGAGCTGGAACTGGACATCATGCGCCTGAAGGAAGAGGTGGCGCACCTGATTGCCGTGCATCCGGCCGTCACCGATTTCCTCACCGCCATGCGCACTGCCGGCAAACGCCTGGTGCTGGCCACCAACGCCCACCACAAGGCGCTGACGCTCAAGATGGCGCGGACGGGCCTGGAGCCGCATTTCGACGCCCTCGTCAGTTCGCACACGCTGGGCGCGGCGAAAGAGGCGCAGGCCTTCTGGGAGCGCTTGCGGGCGGTCGAGAATTTCGATCCGGCGCGCACCCTGCTGGTCGATGACAGCCTGCCGGTGCTCGACGCCGCCCGCAGCTATGGCATTCGCCACCTGGTCGCGGTGCGCCGCCCCGATACACGCCAGCCAGAGAAAAACACTGCTGACTATCCGGCTATTGACAGCTTCGCCGAACTGCTTGCATAATGAGAACTGTTCTCAACTAAGTAAGCCTGATTTTGTCCCTCCCTGCCCAAACGTTTCCCCTCAAGGGCCCGCTGCTGCGTGGCTCACGCCGGCCACGGGTAGCCTTGATTGGTCAGGCAAATACCGGCAAGAGCAGCATTTTTCGTGCCGCATCCAGTACGGCAGTTCATCACGAACGGCTGGCCGGCATCGGCCCCGCTTACGAGGAATGCCAGGTCGAAATCGGCCTCGACCAGATCTCGCTGGTCGATTTGCCCGCCATCGATACATTTCACCAGTTGCAGGGCGAAGTGCCGGTCGTCCTCAAGTATCTGCTCTGGGGTGACCGCTGGCCGGCCATCGCCCGCCACGAGGCCCATCAGCCGGAAAAAGCCTTCGCCGCCCCCGACGTGTTGTTGCTGGTGATGGATGCCACCGCGCTCGAGCGCGATCTCGAACTGGCGCTCGAACTTGCCCAGATCGGCAGGCCGCTGGTGATTGCGTTGAACCGCATGGACGAGGCGCGCGACAAGCGGCTGTTCATCAATGTGCGCGCCCTATCGGCAAAGCTTGGTGCGCCGGTCGTGCCCACCGTCGCCCACATGGGCATCGGCCTGGCCGACCTGTTCAGTACGGTGGTGCGCGCCGCGCGCGAAGCGCGCAGTCCGCAGCCGCAACCGCCCAGCCCGCACATCGCCGCCCACCTGCCGGGCATCGCCGACATCGTTGCTACTGCCGATGTCGCCACGGCATTCGCCGTGCCGCCAATGTTGCTGACGATGCAACTGGCCGAAAACGACGACTACTTTTTTGACGAACTGCGTTGCCACTTCCCCGTGCAGTTTGCCGCCCTGCTGCATGCCCGCGGCCAGGCCAGCGCCGCGTTGCCGCGCCCGCTGGACGATGAAATCCATGCCGATCGCCACCACCGTGCCGCACTGCTCTACGAAGCCGTCACCCGACCCGGCGGCGAGTTTGCGCCGCCGCGCTGGCAGCGCTGGGCAGACGAACTGTTCCTGCATCCGCGCTGGGGCATGGTCGGTAGCCTGACGATCTTCGCGCTCGTGCTGTTTTTCGTTTTCGAGGTCAGCGCCTTTCTCGACAGCCACACGGTCGCGCGCCTGATCGAATGGACCGCACCCTGGCAGCCGACCGATCTGGGCGGCGTCCTCGCCCGTGCCGTGCTGGACGGCTTCATCGGACTGGCCGGCATTGTCATTCCCTACATGATCCCGCTGGTGCTGCTGCTGGTGCTGCTTGAAGAATCGGGCATCATGCACCGCGTCGCTTTCGTGGTGGATCGCGGCTTTCACAAACTGGGGCTGCACGGCGGCGTCGCCCTGCCATTCCTCATGGGGCTGGGTTGCAACGTGCCGGCACTCGCTGCCACGGCCGCCGTCACCCACGGCCGCGACCGCACCGTCGCCGCGCTGCTCATCACCTTTCTGCCCTGCTCGGCGCGCTCGGCCATCCTGCTGGCGCTGGGCGGCAAGTACCTCGGTGGCTTCGGCGTATTTGGCCTGTTCATGCTGGCGCCCATTGTCGTCAGCCTGATTGGCAAGCTGCTGAAGCGCCGCTACCCGGAAACCACGCCCGGCATGATCCAGGAAATCCCGCCGTATGCCGTGCCCACCCTGCGCGCTTTGCTGGCCAATACCTGGGAACGCAGCCGCGACATCGTCACCGTCGTCCTGCCGCTGCTGGTGGCCGGCAGCGTAGTGCTGGCACTCCTGTCGCACTTCGGCGCCGATTACTGGATCAACCTGACATTGACGCCGATTACCGTCTGGTGGCTTGGTCTGCCAGTCGTGCTGGGCGTACCGATCCTGTTCGGCGTGCTGCGCAAGGAACTCTCGCTGCTGATGGTGTTCCAGGCGCTCGGTACGCAGGAACTTGAAGGTGTGCTCGACGTGACACAAATCGCTACCTTCCTCGCCTTCCTGACCTTCTATGTGCCCTGCGTATCGACCTTCGCCATGATGGTCAAGCTGCTGGGGCGGCGCGAGGCATATTTTTCCATCGTGCTATCGGTGGGCGCCGCGCTGGCGGTGGCCCTTGCGGTGCGCCTGCCGCTGGAATTGCTCCTCTAGTGCCGTGCCCCGCCTGGCGGGACGTTAAGGCTTGGTTAAGATTCGGAGGGTAGGCTATTCTTACTTGACCGGTAAGAGGAGTTCACATGACACGGCAGCCGATGCATACCGCATGTCTGGCCGATACTGCGGCGCCGCAGCGGGCGGTCGCCTTGGGTGGATAGTGACAACATGACCTCCCTCTCCCTGCTGTTGTGGATTGCGCTGGGCTTTGTCCTGCAGGTGGCGATCTACCTCGGCATTGGTTTCTGGCGCCATTGGCAGGGCTATCAGGCCTTGCGCAGCCACGCGGACGAGGTGAATCTGCCGGCGACGAACGACATTCCGGCAGTGGCCGAGAAGGCGGCGGCCGCTGCTGCCTGGCTTGGCTACCGCCCGTTCAGGGTCGAGCGCAAACACGTCGAGGATGCCGCGCAGTCGGTCTGCTCGTTTTATCTCGTGCCGGAAGACGGGCAGCCATTGCCATCCTTCCTGCCCGGGCAATTCCTGACCTTCCGACTCGACCTGCCGACAGCCGGTGGCAGCGAGCAGATCATCCGCTGCTATTCGCTGTCGGATGCGCCCCGTCCCGATCACTACCGCGTCTCCATCAAGCGGGTGCCGCCGCCGCCAGGCAGTGCGCTTCCGCCGGGGCGTTCGTCCAGCTTCTTTCACGATCGCATCGATGTCGGCAGCCGCCTGCAGGTGCGCGCGCCGGGCGGGCATTTCCATATCGACCGCGGCGCTGCCCCGGTGGTGCTGATCGGCGGCGGCATCGGCATCACGCCGATGCTCTCCATGCTGAACTGGTGCCTGGCCGAGCAGCCGGGGCGCGAGGTGTGGCTCTATTACGGTGTGCGCAACAGCCACGAACTGGTGATGAAGTCCCATCTCGATGCCCTGGCGGCAGCCCATCCGAACTTCCACTTGCAGGTGTGCTGCAGCGCTCCGCTGGCGGACGACGTGGCAGGGCGCGACTTCCAGCAGCGGAGCCGCGTCGACGTCAAGCTGCTGCGCATGGAGTTGCCACTCAAGCCTTACCACTTCTACATCTGCGGCCCGACGCCGATGATGGCCAGCCTGGTGGCGGGGCTGGAGGACTGGGGGGTGCCCGACAGCCACATTCACTTCGAGGCCTTCGGCCCGGCCTCGATCAAGCGCAAGCCGGCCGCCGCTGCTGAAAGTCCGGCGCCACAAAGCGACATCGTTATTACATTCGCCAAGTCGGGCAAGCAACTGCCCTGGCAGCCCGGCGCCGGCAGCCTGCTCGAATTCGCCGAGGCGAACGGCATTGTCGTCGAGTCCGGCTGCCACGCCGGTGGTTGCGGCACCTGCCAGACGACGATCCGCGCCGGCGAGGTCGCCTACACTCAGCCGCCGGATTACGACCCCGAGCCGGGCACCTGCCTGCTCTGCGTCAGCACGCCCAAGACCAGCGTGACCCTGGAGGCGTAAATGGCAAACCCGAGCACGACAACCTCACTCTGGCGCGAGCATGTGCTGCCCTTCACCCTGCTACTCGGCCTGCTGGCGGCGGCCACCCTGGCCGGCGACTATCTGCTGCACCGGCTCGACCTCGTTTGGGTCGGCCGCTATCTGGGCATTCCCGGCACACTCCTGATCATTGGTTCGCTTGTCTATTCGCTGCGCAAGCGCAAAATCATCACGGCGGGCAATCCAAAAAACTTGCTGACCCTGCATGAGATCGGCACCTGGCTCGGCTCGCTGATGGTGCTGCTCCATGCCGGCATCCATTTCAACGCCATCCTGCCCTGGCTGGCGACGGTGGCCATGGGGGTGAATGTAATCAGCGGCATGGTCGGCAAGCTGCTGCTTGACCGTTCGCGCCGCCATGTCCAGGGCCAGCGTGAGCACTACCAGTTGCGTGGGCTGGCGAAGCCGGAGGTCGAGCGGGCCGTGTTCTGGGATGCGGTGACACTCGACGCCATGAACCAGTGGCGCAAGGTGCATATCCCGATCTTCATCGTCTTCGCAGTGCTGTCGATCGGCCACATCGTCAGCGTTTTCCTGTTCTGGGGCTGGCTATGAAGCTCGTCGTCAAGCTCGTCCTGGCGGCCAACCTGATCGTGCTGGCGGTGCTGGCCTTTATCTATCCGCACCTGATGGTCAGCCCCGGCAAGCTGATTCCCGGCCACCGCGAGCTGGAGGCCGATTGCTTTGCTTGCCACGCGCCATTCACCGGGGCGGCCGCCGAGCGCTGCATCGCCTGCCACAAGCCCGCCGAGATCGGGCGACTGACGACGACGGGCCAGGTCGTCACCCAGCCGCTCAGCGTAACGCCTTTCCACCAGAAGCTGAGCAGCCAGGACTGCGTCGCCTGCCATAGCGATCATGCGGGGGTGAAGCGCTTCCGCCAGGCGGGGCGTTTCAATCATGCCCTGTTGCAAAGGGAAACGCGCGAGTTGTGCCAGGACTGCCACAAGTCGCCCAACGACTCGCTGCACCAGCAGATCACCGGCAACTGCAGCCAGTGCCACAGCCTGGGCAAATGGACGCCGGCGACCTTCGATCACAACAAGTATTTCGTGCTCGACCGCGACCACAACGCCCGCTGCGTGACCTGTCATGTGCGCAACGACTACAGCCGCTACACCTGCTACGGCTGCCACGAGCACACACTTGCGGGTATCCGCCGCGAGCATATCGAGGAAGGCATCCGCGATTTCGACAATTGCGTCGAGTGCCACCGCAGCGCCGACGAGCATGACATCAAGGGTCGCAACGGCGAGAGCCGGGACAAGCGGGAGGGAAAGCGTGATCGCAAGAAGCACGACGATGATTGAGCGCCGCGTCCGCGGCGCGGCACGCCGTCCCGCCAGTCCCGCAAAAGGGATTCCCTTCGGTCACGCCGACTTTTGGCTTGCCGCACGCTTAAGAAAGTCTTAATCCAAAAAGGTTATGATCGGCGCATTCCAGAATCCGGGTTATTCACATGTCGTCTTTTGTCTGCCGTTCGCTGCGCGCACTCATTCTGTTGCCGCTGCTGGCAAGCTCTGCCTACGCCGCCGATGAATTGATCCGGGTCGCGCCGGAGCAGATCGCCCGTGCCGGCATCGTTAGCGCCGCCCTGCTCGACATGAAGGCGGGCGGGGGCGTTCGCCTGCCGGCACAGGTGGTGGTGCCGCCAGCGCAAATTGAGGTCATCGCCGCGCCGCTGCCGGCGCTGGTCGTGGCGCTGCGCGCCGCCTATGGCGAGACGGTGAAGAAAGGCCAGCTGCTGGCCCGCCTGCAGGGCGCGTCGCTGCTCGAGCTGCAGCGCGACTTCGCCAATGCCCAGGCCCAGGCCGGACTCGCCGGCGAGAATCTGCAGCGCGACGCCAGTCTCTACGCCGACGGCATAATCGCCCAGGGCCGGCTCGCAGCCACGCGCGCGGCCGAACGGCAGGCCGTGCTGCTGCTTGCGGAAAAGCGCCAGGCCCTGCGGCTGGCCGGGGTGGCAGAACCCGGGGCGGGCACGGCCGGCCTGTCGGGCAGCGCCGAAATCCGCGCGCCCTTCGACGGCGTCGTGCTGGAAGCCGCCGTCCAGCCAGGCAGCCGCGTCGATGCCATGACGCCGCTGTTCAAACTCGGCCGTCTCGGCACGCTCTGGCTGGAAATCCAGGCGACGCAGGCGCAGGCGGACGGCATCGCGCCGGGCGATGCCGTCGCGATTCCCGGCTGCGCCCAGCCTGGCCGGGTGACCCTGGTCGCACCGCATTTGCAGGCCGTCAGCCAGTCGCTGCTGATTCGCGCCGAATTGCGCAAGCCCGCTGGTTGCGTCCGGCCCTTCCAGTACATTCAGGTGGAAATTGTTGCGGCGCGACCGCTGGCCGATAACACGTGGCGCGTGCCCTTGTCCGCGCTGGTGCGCCATCAGGGGTTGGCTTGGGTATTCGTCGAGGCGGCCGGCGGCTTCCGTCCGGTCGCCGTCAAGGTGCTCGACGAGGCGTCCGATAGCGCGCTGGTGGCGGCCGATCTCCCCGCTGCGACCCGGCTGGCTGTGAAGGGTGCGGCGACCATCAAGGCCGTGTGGCTTGGCCTCGGCACCGGCGAATAACAATGGCTCCCCACGCTCGTAACCCCGGCTCGCTGCCCCCCATTGGGGGTCATCTGCCTCCTTGGGGCGGCCCGGTGGAGGCATAGCCATGTTCCAGAAATTGGTCGAACTCGTACTGACCCAACGTCTGCTGGTGCTGGTTGGCGTCGCGCTGTTGATCGGCGCCGGCATCATGGCTTTCCGCGAATTGCCGATCGACGCCTTTCCCGATGTCTCCTCGACCCAGGTCAAGATCATTGTCAAGGCACCGGGCATGACGCCGGAGGAGGTCGAGGCGCGCGTCGTCACGCCGATCGAGCTGGAGATGCTCGGCATCCCGAAACAGCGCAGCCTGCGCGCCGTGGCCAAGTACGCCATCGCCGATATCACGCTGGATTTCGAGGACGGCACCGACATCTACTGGGCGCGGCAGCAGGTGGCCGAGCGCCTCGCCACGGCAATGCGGGATTTTCCCGCCGAGGCTTCCGGCGGGCTGGCACCGATCACCACGCCGCTCGGCGAGATGTTGATGTTCACCATCGAGGGCGACCTGTCGCTGGCGGAAAAACGCAGCCTGCTCGACTGGGTGATCCGTCCGCAACTGCGCACGCTGCCCGGCGTCGCCGATGTCAATGCGCTTGGCGGCCATGTGCGCAGCTTCGAGGTGGTGCCCAACCTGCTGGCCCTGAAGGCGCGCGGCCTCACGCTCGCCGACCTGCGCCGTGCCATCGAGGCCAACAACCGCAACGACGGCGCCGGGCGCCTGGTCGAGGGCGAGGAGTCGCTGCTGGTGCGCATCGAGGGCAGCGTCAAGTCGCTCGACGACCTGCGCGCCATCCTCGTGCCCGACCCGCACACGCTGCACCCGCCGCATGTCACACGCATCGGCGACGTGGCGACGGTACGCATCGGCAGCCTGGCCCGTTACGGCTTCGTCACCCGCGGCGGCAGGGAAGAAGCTGTGCAGGGCCTGGTGCTCGGCCTGCGCGGTGCCAACGCGCGCACCGTGGTCGAGGGCGTGCGCGCCAAGCTGGCCGAGATCGCGCCCGCGCTGCCGCCGGGGGTGACGACGCAGATTTTCTACGACCGCGGCGCGCTGGTCGACCGTGCCATCGGCACCGTGGCGCGGGCGCTGGCCGAGGCCATCGTGCTGGTACTGCTGCTGTTGCTGGCCTTCCTCGGCAACCTGCGCGCGGCCATTGCCGTGGCCTGCGTGCTGCCGCTGGCGGCGCTGGTGACGTTCATCCTCATGTCCGCCTTCGGCATGTCGGCCAACCTGATGAGCCTCGGCGGCCTGGCCATCGCCATCGGCATGCTGGTCGATGCCGCCGTGGTGGTGGTCGAGAACGTCGAAAGCCAGCTGGCCGATCCGGCCGGCGCCAAGTTGCCCTTCCTCCATCGCATCTACCGCGCCGTGCGTGAGGTGACCGAGCCGGTGGTGTCGGGCATGGCCATCATCGTCATCGTCTTCCTGCCGCTGCTGACCCTGCAGGGGCTCGAAGGCAAGCTGTTCATTCCGGTGGCGTTGACCATCGTCTTTGCGCTGTCCGGCTCGCTGGTGCTGTCCCTGACCGTGATTCCGGTGCTGACTTCCTACCTGCTGAAACCCGAGAATCACACCGGCGACGGGCACCGCGAACCCTGGCTGCCGCGCCAGGCCACGCGCCTTTACGAACCGCTGCTGGTCTGGAGCCTCGCCAATGCCCGCAAGGTGATCGTGACGGCGCTGGCGGCGCTGGTCGCCACGGTCGCCGCCTTCTTCCTGCTCGGCAAGACATTCATGCCGACCATGGACGAGGGCGACATCCTGATGCAGTTGGCCAAGCTGCCGTCGATCAGCCTGGAGCAGAGCGCGCAGACCGATCTGGCGGTGCAAAAGGCGCTGATCGAACGGATTCCAGAGATCAAGGATATCGTCGCCCGCACCGGCTCCGACGAGCTCGGCCTCGATCCGATGGGACTCAACGAGACCGACAGCTTCTTGGTGCTGGCACCGCGCAGCGAGTGGCGCCAGCCGGACAAGGAATGGCTGACCAACGAGATCCGCAAGGTGATGAGCGAGTTCACCGGCATGGACATCGCCTTCACCCAGCCCATCGAGATGCGTGTGTCGGAGATGCTCACGGGCACACGCGGCGATCTGGCGATCAAGGTGTTCGGCACTGACCTCGGCGAACTCAACGCGCTCGCCGAGAAGATCGCCGCGCTGCTGAAGACCGTGCCCGGCGCGCAGGATGTGCTGACCACCAAGAACGAGGGCGTGCAGTACTACACGGTGGACGTCGACCGCCTGATGGCCGGGCGCTTCGGGCTCTCCATCGAGGACATCGCCACCGCCCTGCGCGCCCAGGTTGAGGGGCAGGCGCTGGGGCTGGTGCTCGAAGGCGGCCGCCGCACGCCGCTGGTGATCCGCGGCAGCGACGAGGTGCGCATGTCGCCGGCCCTGTTCGCCGGCATCCATCTGGCGCTGCCGAACGGTGAAAGCGTGCCGCTGTCCGCGGTGGCGACGCTCAAGCGCCTCGCCGGCCCGGTCAAGATCGACCACGAAAACGCCGCGCGCCTGGTGGTGATCCAGGCCAACGTCACCGGGCGCGACCTGGTCGGCTTCGTCGAGGAGGCCAAGGCCAAGGTGGCCGCGGAGATCCAGCTGCCCGCCGGTTATCGGCTTGCCTGGGGCGGCCAGTTCGAGAACCAGCAGCGTGCCGCCAAGCGGCTGATGCAGGTGGTGCCGGTGGCGCTGTTGTTGATCTTCCACATCCTGTTCACCACCTTCAACTCGGTGCGCCAGGCGGCGATGGTCTTCGTCAATATCCCGTTCGCGCTGATCGGCGGGGTGTTTGCGCTGCTCATCGCCGGCGAGTATCTCTCGGTGCCGGCCTCGGTCGGCTTCATCGCCCTGCTCGGCATTGCGGTGTTGAACGGCCTGGTGCTGATCTCCCACTTCAATCAGTTGCGCGCCCAGGGCATGCCGATCGAACGCGTGGTGATCGAGGGTTCGAAGCGGCGCCTGCGACCGGTGCTGATGACGGCCAGCATCGCCGCCTTCGGCCTGGTGCCGCTGCTCTTCGCCAGCGGCCCGGGCTCCGAAATCCAGCGGCCGCTGGCCATCGTCGTCATCGGCGGCCTCGTCACCTCGACGCTGCTGACGCTGGTGATGCTGCCGATTCTTTATCGTCGCTGGGGACAATAATGGCCCCCACGCTCACCTCGTTCGCTGCCCCCACAGGGGGCGTTGCCTCCTTCGGGGCGGCTCTTCAGGAGGCAAACCCATGACCAAACGCCTCGATGTCTGTCTCACGCTGCTGCTGACCAAGGGTCTGGAAGCGCGCATCCTCGATCACCTCCTGCAGCACCCCGTCTGGGTCGGCCCCTTCACCGTCCAGCATGTCGAGGGCCACGGCGATCCCGCGGGCATTACCAGCGCTTACGAGCAGGTGCGCGGCCGCGCTGACTGGCTGCGCATCGAAATCCTCATGGACTCGAGCCACGTGACGGAACTGCTGGACGAGTTGCGCACCGTGCTGCCCAGCCCGGCGGTGGCGTGGTGGCTGAGTCCGGTGCTCGATTCCGGGAGCCTGGCATGATGGCCCGCCTGCTCGTCCTGCTGCTGTGTCCGTTCGCCGCCCTGGCCGCCGCCCCGCCCGATCTGCCGCCAGCGGCGCAGGTTGAGCGGGCATTGCACGCCCATCCGCTGGTGCGCGCCGCTGACGCCGGTGTCGAGGTCGAGGCCGCCAACCGCGACCGGCTGGCGGCCGGCCCGCACGAATTTGCGCTCCGGCTGGCCAGCCAGCAGCGCCGCGACCGTTCGCTCGACCACAGCTATCGCGAACATGAAATCGGCGTCGAGCGCGCCTTGCGCCTGCCGGGCAAGGCCGCCACCGACGCCGCGCTGGGGGCGGCCGGCATCGAGCAGGCGCGCCTCGCCCGTGGCGATGCCCTGCATGAGAGCGCCCGGCTGCTGCTCGGGCGCTGGTACGAGTGGCAGCGCGAAGCCGCGGCGGCGCGCGAGTGGGTGGCGCAGGTGGCGACGCTGCAGCGTCAGCACGAAGTTGTCGGCAAGCGCGTCGGCGCTGGCGACGCGGCGAAGCTGGAAGAGTTGCTCTCCGGCGCCCAGCTGGCGCAAGCCCGCGCCCAGCTCGAACAGGTCGAAGGGAAAGTTGAGCGCGCCGCGATGGAATTGACCCAGGCCTTTCCCGACATTGCCCTGCCCGCTGCCGTGGTGGCGTCCGAGCCGCAACCCATTGCCGGCTCGCCCGAGACATGGCGCGAGCGCATCCTCGCCCACAACCACGAACTGGCGGTGGCGCGCGTTGCCTCCCGGCGCGCCCACCTGGCCGCCCAGCGGGCCGATGCCGAGCGCCTGCCCGACCCGACGCTCGGCGTGAAATTCGCCTCCGATCGCGACGGCCAGGAGCGCGTCTTCGGCCTGCAGCTGAGTATTCCGCTGCCGGGTGCCGCTCGCGCCGCGAGCGCCCGCGCCGGGCAGTCCGAGGCCGCTGCTGCGGGCGCCCGCGAGGCGCTGGTGCTGGCCCGCGTCGAGGCAGAGGCGCGCCGCACGGTCAGCCTGGCGCAAGGCGCACACCGGCACTGGCAGCGGCTGAACGACGTGGCGGCGCGCATGGCCGACAACGACCGCCTGCTGGAGAAGGCCTGGCGGCTGGGCGAAGGCCAATTCACCGAACTGCAGACGGCGCGGCGCCAGGCCATCGAGGCCCGGCTCGCCGCCGTCCAGGCGCAACTCGAAGCCAACGAGGCGCGTTATCGCCTGCTGCTTGATGCGCACGAACTGTGGCCGCTCAACGGCGACGCGGCGGAACGACACTGAGCGAAACGCCGTACCCCATTCGGGGCATTTCATCCCGCCAGCGCCGACTTTTGGGGATGCCGGCGCTCGACCCACAAGAGCCGAACGAGTTCTTCGACCCTATGCCTGCAATACAGCGGGGCTGGCCATTGGTTGTGGATTGGCGGCGGTCAGGTGCCAGCCATAAGCAGCCGGTGGAACCAACTGAAGACAACACCGGCGAGCATCCAGTCTTCATCACCTTGCCGTCATTCATTTCACCGCGGCTACCTACCTGCGACGACGAACAGTTGTCATTCGTGGCATATCGTTTTCATCTTAAATACAGGCAACAGGCACCATCGAGTGCGATAGCATCTTAAGCAGCGTTTCGCAAGGCACATTACAGTGGCGCCGAACAGTGCCTTATACACAGAGAATCCTGCCTCGTCCGAGTTTCAAGGCCCTGCCACCTGCAAACGACGCAATGGAGCATGAATCCTTTTTTCTTGCATCCCGGACCAGAATGCTGCCAATAACAATTGCAAAGCGCACAATGAAGCCGGGAATATGATCAAGTCCTACAAATAAGCCATCACCCCATGGGTATCGGATTCCAATTCCTGTCGGCACCACCCGATGCAAGCCTGCTCTATGTCGGCTTCTACAATCCGACCTGGGTCGTCATCTCCGTACTTCTTGCCATTCTCGGCTCCTATGCTGCGCTGCGCGCTTCCAGACGCATCGCACCAGTGCATGACACAGTATCCAGGCTGACCTGGACATCCATCAGTGCGCTGACCATGGGCGCAGGTGTCTGGGCCATGCATTTCATCGGCATGCTGGCGTTGAGCCTGCCCTGCCGAGTCCATTACGACCCGCTCATCACTATCGTTTCGATGATTCCGGGCATTCTTGCCGGCGGTGTCGCATTGGGTCTCGGGTGGCATGGGACAAGACATCTATCGCCACCGGTTTCGAGCGTCCTGCTTGGCGCCGGCATTGGCACCATGCACTACACGGGTATGGCCGCCATGCGCCTGGATGGCTTCGTGCGCTACGACCCGTCCCTGTTCGTCCTGTCCATCCTCATCGCCATCTTGCTGGCCTACATCGCGTTGCGTATCAAGAATGGCAAGGCCCGTCTGAAAAAGGGAAATGATGTACTGGTCGCGGTCGCCATGGGAGCTGCGGTTTCCGGTATGCATTACACCGCCATGTCTGCCGCCTATTTCGTGCGGGGCGACGCAAGTGCGCTGGCGCCGTCCGTCTTCACGAGCAATACCCTGGCCATCTTTGTCACAGCTACCACGGCCTTTCTGGTTATGGTGGCATTGGCGCTTGCCGCCTTTTCGCGCAACCGCGAGGTAACCGACCAACTGCGCGACAGCGAGCAACGCTTCCGTGATTTCTCCAGCAGCACCGCCGACTGGTTCTGGGAAATGGATGCAGACCTGCGTTTCTCCTATTTTTCCGACAACTTCGAACGCAACTACGGCCTGAGCCCGGACCGGGTGCTGGGCAAGACGCGGCGCGAGTTGCTGGCCACGGACAACCTCAATGCGCCAGACATCATGGCGGCCCATTTGGCCCAGATTGAGCGACACGAACCGTTCCGTGACTATCATTACCGCATACGCGATGCCGGGGGACGCATTTGCTGGTTTTCGATCAGTGGTGTTCCGGTCATCGATGCGAACGGGCAATTTGCCGGCTATCGCGGCATGGGCCAGAACATCACCAAGCAGAAGCAGACCGAGGAACAGTTGCACATTGCTGCCGCCGCCTTCGAGTCGCAGGAAGGCATGTTGGTCACCGATGCCGACAGCGTAATTCTGCGGGTCAACAAGGCGTTCACCGAGATCACCGGCTATACGGCCGCGGAAGCCGTGGGGCAGACGCCGCGGTTGCTGAGTTCGGGCCGCCACGATACCGACTTCTACCGTGCCATGTGGGAGGCCATCCACTGCACCGGGGGATGGCAGGGAGAAATCTGGGACCGTCGGAAGAATGGCGAGGTGTATCCGAAATGGCTCACCATCTCGGCGGTAAAGAACGGCGATGGTGTCGTCACCCATTACGTTGGCACCCATTTCGATATTACGGAACGCAAGAAGGCGGAAGAAACCATCAACGGCCTGGCCTTCTTCGATCAACTCACCGGTCTGCCCAACCGGACACTTCTGCTGGATCGACTGAAACAAAGCATGGCGGCCAGTGCCCGTAGTGGCAGCTATGGTGCGCTGCTGTTCATCGATCTCGACAATTTCAAGACGCTCAACGACACCCTTGGTCACGAGGTGGGTGACCAGCTACTGAAACAGGTCGCGCAGCGCCTTAAGACCTGCGTACGCGAGGGCGATTCCGTGGCGCGACTGGGCGGTGACGAATTCGTGGTGGTGCTGGCCGGATTGGGGCCTACCCAACAACAAGCCATCGCCAGTATCGAACTGGTCGCCAACAAGATACTTGCCGCGTTCAATCAGCCCTACCTGCTGGACGATGTTGCCCACCACAGCACGGCAAGCATCGGCGCGACTTTGTTCCTGGATGATGTAGCCACGATCGATGCACTGATGAAGCAGGCTGATCTCGCCATGTACAAGTCAAAATCGGCGGGGCGCAACACATTGCGTTTCTTTGATCAGGACATGGAGGCTGTCGCGATGAAACGCGCGGCCCTGGAAAATGATCTGCGTGCGGCCATCAAGGAAAAGCAGTTCGTACTTCACTACCAGGCCCAGGTTTCGGATGGCCGGTTGATGGGTTCAGAAGTCCTCGTGCGCTGGCAGCATCCCCGGCGCGGCATGGTATCGCCGGCCGACTTCATCCCGCTGGCCGAGGAAACCGGGGCGATCCTGCCCTTGGGACATTGGGTGCTGGAAACCGCCTGCCTGCAACTGGCCGCTTGGGCGACCCAGCCCGAAATGGAACATCTCACGGTGGCGGTGAACGTCAGCGCCCACCAGTTCCGCCACAACGGCTTTGTGGATGAGGTGCTGGCGGTCCTCAAAAACACCGGCGCGAACCCACAGCGGCTGAAGCTGGAACTGACCGAGAGCCTGCTGGTCGCCAACGTAGAGGAGGTTATCGAGAAGATGTTTGCGCTGAAGGCCAAGGGCGTCGCTTTTTCGCTGGATGACTTCGGCACCGGCTATTCCTCGCTGTCTTACCTGAAGCGCCTGCCACTGGACCAGTTGAAGATCGACCGGTCGTTTGTGCGGGACGTACTTACCGACCCCAACGATGCCTCCATTGCCAGGACCATCATTGCACTGGGCCAGAACCTGGGGCTGGGGGTGATCGCAGAGGGCGTTGAAACAGAGGCACAGCGGGACTTTCTGGCCAACTCGGGATGCCACGCCTATCAGGGATATTTCTTCAGCCGACCGCTGCCGATAGACGAATTCGAACGGTTTCTCGCCCAATTTGAAGTCCGTCGGGCGCAGGGCTGATCCATTGCAGCCTAGCCCGGATATTTCACGAGAGTAGGTCGGCGCAGCCGTGCTGCGTAATACCCGTCGCGCGCGCCCTCGCTCCGTAACCAGTGTCGAGGGCGGCCCCGACACGCTGATCAGCTTCGGGGGGTGGGGGTGGTTCGCCCGCAGCTCTCGGCTTCGGGTCGTGAAATATCCGGGCTAGGTGACCGCAATGGAGGGGAAAGCGGTTGGCGGATTCTCATTCGGCATATAACCGCAATGGGGCGGCTGCGGTCCGACGCCCGGGAATCCCCAATGGTTGTTGGCAGTCTGAAGCACTCATTCCCAGTTCAAAGGCCAACGGCTCTTGTTTACCGATTTGAACCAATCGAATAAACACCGCCCAGCGTGTCCAGTCCTGTTTATCACCGCAGCCTGCCATAGGCACCGGCGCTACCCGCGGCTCCCGGCGTCAGCACCACAGCCGGAACGCCTGTGCTGCGTGCCCGAGACATTCGGGCACGCAGCAGTGCGATGCCGTCACAACATCATTACGCGGTCGCGGCGTCTTCCTCGGGCTCGGGGTCGCCCTGCCACAGCATGTCGTAGCCGAGTTCGCGCGATTCGGAGCACATCTTGGCCAGCGCCGAGAATTTCTCGTTGAACGCCGTGTCGGCGTGGCTTCTCTCGTGCTCTTCAAAGGAATTCCAGAAGGTGACGATGGCGATATGGTCTTCCGTCGAGCCGGTGGCGCCGACCGAACCTTCGTCCGAGACGAAACCGGCGAACTTGTAGACCTGGCCGGCGATGAAGCCGCCCTTTTTGCCGCCGTAGGTGTTCTTGACGACATTGCACATCTCGCCCAGCGCCATCTCGACCTCTTCGAGCGTGACGCCCGGCTTGAGCTTGACCTCGTTGAACATCATCTTGCAACCAAAGGGAATGCTGACGGGATGGAACATGGTGATCCTTTCTTGTGAATGTGGTGAATCAATCAACAATTGGGGAGGGTTCGCATGACTTCAACCGTGCTATGACAAAGGTTTTTATACGGCGGGGCAAATCAACCCTGGCGCAGAATCGGCGTTTGACTACAGCTACCGGAGTCAGCGATACTCCGGGCAGGCCATTGCTTTTCCTACTCCACCAGCATAGCAAGTTTTCCACTTATCGTTAGCCAGCCACCCATGCCAGCTTCCCCCGCACCCGCTCCGGTCACGGAAATCAAGAACACCACCTGCTACATGTGCGCCTGCCGTTGCGGCATCCGCGTTCATCTGCGCGATGGGCAGGTGCGCTTCATCGATGGCAACCCGAACCATCCGCTCAACAAGGGCGTGATCTGCGCCAAGGGCAGCTCGGGCATCATGAAGCAGTACTCGCCGGCGCGCCTGACGCAGCCGCTGCGACGCAAGCCTGGCGCCGACCGTGGTGTTGGCGAATTCGAGCCGATCAGCTGGGAAGAAGCCTTCACTATCCTGACCGAGCGCCTGGCCAAGATCCGCGCCACCGATCCGAAAAAGTTTGCGTTATTCACCGGCCGCGATCAGATGCAGGCGCTCACCGGTTTGTTCGCCCGTCAGTTCGGCACCCCGAATTACGCGGCGCATGGCGGGCTTTGCTCGGTCAACATGGCGGCCGGCATGATCTACACCATCGGCGGGTCGTTCTGGGAGTTCGGCGGGCCCGATCTGGACCGCTCGAAGCTGTTTGTGATGATCGGCACCGCCGAGGACCATCATTCCAATCCGCTCAAGATAGCCATCAGCAAGTTCAAGCGCGACGGCGGCCGCTTCATTTCGATCAACCCGGTGCGCTCCGGTTACTCGGCCATCGCCGACGAGTGGGTGCCCATCCGTCCCGGCACCGATGGCGCGTTGCTGCTGGCGTTTATCCACGAGATCATTGCGCTCGGCCTGTATGACCGCGAGTTCCTCGTCCGCTACTCCAACGCCGGCCAGCTGGTGAATGTCGCTGCAGACTGCGACGAGTTCGGCATGTTCCTGCGCACCGAGGTGCCGGAGGAAGAGGCCTGCTACGATCCGCAGAACAAATTGTGGTGGGACCGCGCCACCAACAAGCCGGTTGTCACGCATACCCAGGGCACCGACCCATTTTTGCGCGGCGAATTCAAGCTGAAGGACGGTACGCCCGTCAAGCCGGCTTTCCAGCTGCTGCAAGAGCGCGTCAAGAATTACACGCCGGAATGGGCGGAAGGCGTGACCGGCATTCCCGCCGCCACCATCCGCCGTCTGGCGCGCGAGATGGGCGTCACCGCCCGCGACCAGAAGATCGAATTGCCGATCGCGTGGACCGACTCCTGGGGCGTGGAGCACGATACGGTAACCGGCAATCCGGTGTCCTTCCATGCCATGCGCGGCCTGGCGGCACACTCCAACGGTTTCCAGACGATCCGCGCCCTGGCCATCTTGATGTCGCTGCTCGGCACCATCGACCGCCCGGGCGGTTTTCGCCACAAGGTGCCGTTCCCGCGGCCGATTCCGCCCTGTGCCCGCACGCCGAACACGCCGCTGGCCATCAAGCCAAATCACCCGCTCGATGGCCTGGCGCTGGGCTGGCCGTCCGACCCGGACGATCTGTTCGTCGACGAGCAGGGCAAGCCGGTACGCATCGACAAGGGCTTCTCCTGGGAATACCCGCTGTCGGTGCACGGCCTGATGCAAAACGTCATCACCAACGCCTGGCGCGGCGATCCGTACACTATCGACACCCTGCTGATCTTCATGTCCAACATGGCATGGAACTCGACCATGAACGCCGTCGAAGTGAGGAAAATGCTCAACGACAAGAACGAGGACGGCGAGTACAAGATTCCCTTCCTCGTCGTCTGCGATGCGTTCCAGTCCGAGATGACGGCCTTCGCCGATCTGATTCTGCCGGATACCACCTATCTCGAACGGCACGATGTCATGTCGATGCTCGATCGGCCGATTTCGGAATTCGACGGCCCGATGGATGCCGTGCGCATCCCCGTGGTGCCACCGCTGGGCGATTGCAAGCCGTTCCAGGAGGTGCTGATTGAAATCGGCGCGCGCCTCAAGCTGCCGGTGTTCGTGAACAAGGACGGCACGCGCAAGTACCGCGACTACCCGGACTTCATCGTCAATTATGAAACCGAGCCGGGCTCCGGCATCGGTTTCCTGTCCGGCTGGCGCGGCAAGGGCGGCGAAAAGTTCATGCGCGGCGAGCCCAACCCCAGCCAGTGGGAGATGTACGCCAAGAACGACTGCGTTTTCCATTACGAGTTGCCCAAGAGCTACCAGTACATGCGCAACTGGAACCAGGGCTACCTGGAATGGTCGCAGCGCAACCGCATCACGCGCTACGCCGAGCCGATCCTCATCCATATCTATTCCGAGGTGCTGCAGAAGTTCCGCTCGGCCGCAGAGGGCAAGGGCCTGACGCGCAAGCCGCCCGAGCACCTGAAGAAGCGCGTCGCCACCTATTTCGATCCGTTGCCCTTCTACTACGAGACCTTGGAAGCGCAAGCCACCGACAAGCACAAGTACCCCCTCTGCGCCGTGACGCAGCGGCCGATGGCGATGTACCACTCGTGGGATTCGCAGAACGCCTGGCTGCGCCAGATTCATGCCCACAACTACCTCTACGTCAACACGCAGACCGCGCGGGTCGCGGGCATCGATGATGGCGACTGGATCTGGGTCGAATCGCAGTGGGGCAAGGTCAAGTGCATGGCCAAGCATTCCGAAGCCGTCGAGCCGGGCACGGTGTGGACCTGGAACGCCATTGGCAAGGCGGCCGGTTCCTGGAACCTGACGCCCGACGCCAACGAGTCGCAAAAGGGTTTCCTGCTCAACCATCTGATTTCCGAGGAACTGCCGGCCAGCGTCGACCAGGCTGGCCTGGGCATGCTGTCCAACTCCGATCCGATCACCGGCCAGGCCGCGTGGTACGACGTGCGGGTGCGCATTTACAAAGTCGGCGCTGGCGAGACGGCGCAGACCGCGCCGCAATTCGATGTCGTGAAGCCTTATCCCGGCCAGTCCGAACGCAAATCGGTGTGGAACTACTTCGCGGGGAAAAACAAATGACGCAACTGGCCCTCGTCATCGACCTCAACGTTTGTGTCGGCTGTCATGCCTGCGTCACCAGCTGCAAGGAATGGAACACCTCGGGCGCCGCTGGTCCGATGGTCGACCAGAACCCTTACGGCAAGGATCCGACCGGCACTTTCTTCAACCGTGTGCAGACTTTCGAGGTCGGCGAGTTTCCCAATACGGAAACCGTCCACTTCCCGAAGTCATGCCTGCATTGCGAAGATCCGCCCTGCGTGCCGGTGTGTCCGACGGGCGCGTCCTACAAGCGCAAGGAAGACGGCATCGTGCTCGTCGATTACGACAAGTGCATCGGCTGCAAGTACTGCTCGTGGGCCTGTCCCTATGGCATGCGCGAGTTCGACGAGGCGCAGAAGGTCATGAAGAAGTGCACCCTCTGCGTCGATCGTCTTTACGATCCGCAAATGACGGAAGAGGAGCGCCGTCCGGCCTGTGTGCGCGCCTGCCCGACCAGTGCGCGCCTCTATGGCGATATTCACGATCCCGAATCCGCGGTCAGCCATGCCATTCGCGAAGCCGGCGGCTACCAGTTGATGCCGGAGTGGGGCGCCAGCCCGGCCAACCACTATCTGCCGCGGCGCAAGACTACCCTGCGCCTGCGGCACGACGAGATCGAGCGCGCCGACAATCCCCTCAAGGTCGATGGCCTCCTGCCCAAGCCCGGCAAGTCCGAGCCCTCTCTTGACGACGTCACCACCTGGTAATCCACGAGGCTTCCGCCATGCATCCAGCCTTTTCCGTCATTTTCCTGACTACCCTGATCGGCGTCGGCCAAGGCCTCTTTCTGGCATTGTTCACCGCCCAGACCTACGCCCTGTTCGATCTGCTGCCGCAGCAGGACAGTCACGCTTTTTATGCCCATGGCAGCATCCTCGCCCTGCTGTTCCTGATCGGCGGCCTGATCGCGTCGTTCTTTCACCTCGGCCGGCCGGAACGTGCCTGGCGCTCGGCGACCCAATGGCGCACCTCCTGGCTGTCGCGCGAGGTCATCGTGCTGCCGGCCTTCATGGGCATGGTGTTCCTCTATGGCCTGGCGCACTTTTTTGAGTGCAAACCGGTGCTGGCGACGCTGCCCAGCGGCATCGCCATCGATCTCACGGTGGTTATCGGCACCATCGCCTGGCTACTGGCATTTGCGCTGTATGTCTGCACCGGCATGATCTACGCCTGCCTGCGCTTTCTGCGTGAATGGTATTCGTCGCTGACGGTGATCAACTACATCCTGCTCGGCGGCGCCTCGGGCTTCACGCTCGCCACGGTCTTTGCCGCCGTTGCCGCCCCCGAACTGGTACGCTTCTTCGCCGGCTGGGCCATTATCATCACCCTGCTCGGTCTGGTCAGTCGGGTTGCCTCGCTGATCCGCAACGCCCGCTTGAAGCCGAAATCGACGCTGCAGACCGCCATCGGCATCAAGCATCCGAAGATCGTGCAGAAGACGCAGGGCTTCATGGGCGGCTCGTTCAACACTCGCGAGTTCTTCCATGGCCGGAGTGCCGCTTTCCTGCGTTCGATCAAGTGGATTTTCCTGCTGACGGCCTTCGTTGTTCCGGTACTGCTGCTGGCCACCGGGTTATCCGGTGTCGCAGCGACAGAACTCCTGCTGCTCGCCTTCGTGGTGCAGTATCTGGGGCTGATGGCCGAACGCTGGTTCTTTTTCGCGCAGGCCAATCATCCGCAAAACCTGTATTACCAAGCCATTGGGTGACAGCTTGGGTTAGGATTGCAGCCAACAAGCGAGGTTCCCATGCTGATCCCCATCATTCTTTCCGGCGGCGCCGGCACCCGCCTCTGGCCGGTGTCGCGAGCCGGCCACCCCAAGCCGTTCATCCAGTTGCCGGACGGTCAGAGCCTGCTGCAGAAGACCGCACTGCGCGCCGCCGCCGTGGGCGATGGGCGGGTGCTGACGGTCACCAATCGCGACCATTACTTCCTGACCCGCGATGAATATGCCGGCATCGAATTTCCGCAGCCGGTTCAGTTCGACTATCTGTTGGAGCCGGCTGGCCGCAACACCGCACCGGCCATCGCCGCGGCGGCGCTCGCCCTGCGGCAGCAATTTGGCGACGATGCCATCATGCTGGTGTTGCCGGCCGACCATCTGATTGAAGACGCGGCGGCCTTTCGTGCAGCCGTCGACTGCGCCAGGGCCCTCGCCGAGACCGGCTGGCTGGTCACCTTCGGCATACCGCCAACCTCACCCGAAACCGGCTTCGGCTATATCGAGGCGGGTCCGGCCCAGGACGATGCACCGCCGGCGCGCGTTGTTGCCTGTTTCATCGAGAAGCCGCCCGTCGAACTGGCGCAGGAGTATGTGACGTCAGGCCGCCATTTCTGGAATTCCGGCATGTTCTGTTTCCGGGTCGGCGACATCCTCAATGCCATGAGCGTGTATGCGCCGGAAGTGGCCAACGCGGTGAACGATTGCTGGGCCGCCACCGCTACCGATCAGTTGCCGGTCACGCTCGATGCGGACACCTTCGGCCACGTTCCCGACATCTCGATCGACTATGCGGTAATGGAGAAGGCCGGACGGGTAGCCGTGGTGCCTGTGGCCTTCGACTGGAGCGACATCGGTTCCTGGTCGGCACTGGCCGATATCGTGGCGGCCGACGACAATGGCAACCGCATTCTTGGCGAGGCCCTGCTGGTCGATGCCGGCAACTGCTACATCAACGCCCCCAACCGCATCGTCGCCGGCATCGGCATCAACGATCTGCTGATCGTCGATACCCCCGACGCCCTGCTGGTGGCGCACCGCGACCAGGCGCAGGAAGTGAAGCAGATTGTCGGCCAGCTCAAGCGCCAGGGCCACGCGACGGTGAATCTGCATCGCACCGTATTTCGGCCCTGGGGCAGCTACACCATCCTCGAAGAGGGGCCGCGCTTCAAGATCAAGCGCATTGTGGTCAAACCCGGCGCTTCGCTCTCGCTGCAGATGCACCATCATCGCAGCGAGCACTGGGTGGTCGTTTCCGGCACTGCCCAGGTCACCAATGGCGAACGCGAGATCCTGGTGAAGACCGACGAATCGTCCTACATTCCCGCCGGCACGCAACACCGCCTGTCCAACCCCGGCGTCATCGACTGCGTGATGATCGAGGTGCAGTCGGGCGATTACCTTGGTGAGGACGACATCGTGCGCATGGAAGACATCTACGGCCGTGGCTGAACACTATTTGGTCACCGGCGGCCTCGGCTACATCGGCAGCCACACCTGCGTTGAACTGCTCGCGGCCGGTCATCGCGTGACCGTTATCGACAACCTGTCGAACAGCAAGCCCGCCGTGCTGGACCGCATCGAAACAATTGCCGGCCAGCGCCCCGCCTTCGTCCACGCCGATGTGCGTAATCGGGTCGCACTCGGCAAGGCGCTGACGGGCTGCGATGCAGTAATCCATTTCGCCGGGCTCAAGGCCGTCGGCGAGTCGGTGGAAAAGCCGATCGAGTACTACAGCAACAATGTCGCAGGCAGCATCGCACTGCTTGAAGTCATGGCGCAAACGGGCGTCAAGACGCTGGTGTTCTCCTCATCGGCCACGGTCTATGGCGACCCGCACGCGGTGCCGATCCGCGAGCATTTTCCGCTGTCGGCCACCAATCCCTACGGCCGCTCCAAGCTGATGATCGAGGACATGCTGCGCGACGTGGTCAAGGCCGATGCCTGCTGGCGGGTCGCGCTGCTGCGCTACTTCAATCCGGTCGGCGCCCATGTCTCCGGCCTGATCGGTGAAGACCCGAACGGCATACCGAACAATCTGTTGCCTTACGTCGCGCAGGTGGCGGTCGGCAAGCTCGCCTGCTTGGCGGTGTTCGGCAACGATTATCCGACGCCGGACGGCACCGGCGTGCGCGATTACATTCATGTCGTCGACCTGGCCCGCGGCCACCTTGCTGCATTGCGCGCGCTGGAGCAGGGTGGCGTGGCTGACGGACCCCTGACGGTGAATCTTGGCACCGGGCGCGGCTATTCGGTGCTGGAGATGGTGGCCGCCTTCGAACAGGCCAGTGGCCGACCGGTCAACTACCGCATCGCCCCACGCCGCGCCGGTGACATTGCCCAGTGCTACGCCGATCCCGCGCTGGCCGCCCAAATGCTGGGTTGGCACGCAGAAAAGGATCTCGCCGCCATGTGCGCCGACGCTTGGCGCTGGCAGAGTCAAAACCCGCAGGGCTATCCGGATAGTTGACAACCAAGCAGCCTTGCCGCCGGGCCGCCCCAAGACCAGGCCACAGGCCGCAGGACAGCCGAAGGCTGGTTCCGCGCAGCGGAATGCGGCTTTGCCGCACACAAGGCGACACGCGGCGCCAGCCGCAATCCGCACCACTGCCCATGACTAAGCTCCCCGAAATAAATGAACGTAGCGAGCCACAGTCACCTCCCCGCGAGGGGAGGCTGGGAGGGGCGGGCCTTACTCCAGCTTCTTGAGATATTCCTTGGTGAACAATTTGTCCGGCAACTCGCGCAGTTTCATGGCGTCATATTCCAGCACCGACTGCTCGCCGGCACGCAGCGCATCGTCCATCACCAGCCGGGTGGGGCGCACCCCGCCGGCCATGGTCTTGAAGTTCTCGTACCTGCATGATTTCAGCAAGCGCCCGGACACGGAATAGAACTCCGCCCGATGCGGGTAGGCATTCTTCTTCTTGACCCAGTAGAGCACGCGCTGATAGGTTACGCTGCGGTCAACCGCCGTCAGTTCGAGCACGTGATGCTCTTCGCCATCGATGACTTCGCTGCGCAACAGTTTCGGCGTGTAGTCACCGGCGAAATTGGCGCGGGCGAGGTCGCCGTTGGCCACCAGGCCAGTCAGCCGCTGCGCCAGCGACAGCCGCACCGGTTGCGATACGCTGGGCAGGAACACCCAGAGATCGCGGCCGCTCATCAGCATCGTCTGGCCGCGCTCCGACGCCGGTTCGGTAACGATCACCACCGTCCGGTCGTTACCACGGGAGAGCACCTGATATCTGCGCGCCTCGGTCGACTGGTCGGCCCGGCGAGTGGTAATCGAGATATCGACCTGAAAGCCTTCGCGTGGAAAACGGATCAGGTCGGCGTTCCTGAGAATTTCCTGGGCCTGTGCCAGCGCGGGGTCGGGCTGGGCCTCCTGGGCAACGGCCGCGCCCGGCAGTGACAGCGTCAATCCAACTGCCGCGAGTACCGATAACGTGGCCAAACCAAAACATACATTTCGCAAGTGATTGTAATTGCGCATGAAAAAGTATCTTGTCTTTGCGTTCATCATGCCCTTTCCTCGTTTCCAATCTATAGTAGGGATCAAGGCTGGCCTTGGCTGTCAATATTTTGGAGCTGCCGATGTATGTTGTAAGAGTTGAGAGCGTGTTCAAGGACTACCTTCTCGGCGACCAGATTGTCCAGGCGCTGTCCAATATTACACTCCAGATTCAACGGGGCGTATTCCTTGCTATTTCCGGTCCGTCGGGCAGCGGCAAGACGACATTGCTCAATCTCATCGGCTGCATCGACCTGCCGACCGAGGGGCGAATTTTCATCGAGAACCAGGACGTGACGAACTGGTCGAGTGACCGGCTGGCCGATCTGCGGGCGCGCACCATCGGCTTCATTTTCCAGACCTTCAACCTGTTGCCGGTGTTGTCTGCTGCCGAGAACGTCGAATATCCGCTGCTCTATCGCCGCGATGTCTCCAAGGAGGAGCGGCAGCGCCGCGTCGCGTATTTCCTCGACATGGTTGGTCTCTCAAAGTACGCTGGCCAGCGCCCCAACCAGCTCTCCGGCGGCCAGCGCCAGAGGGTTGCCATTGCGCGGGCATTGGCGATCCAGCCCACCATCGTCCTCGCCGACGAACCGACCGCCAACCTCGACCGCAACACGGGTACCGAGATTCTGGAACTCATGCGTGACATCAACCACAAGCTCGGCACGACCTTCATTTTCTCGACCCACGACCAGCGCGTCGTCGACATGGCCGACCGGCTGGTGCGCATCGAGGACGGCACCCTGCGCGAACTTGGCATACGGCGTGGCGCCGGCTGGGGTACCGTACGTCTGCACCAGCCCGGCGAAGCAATTGACAGAATGGGGGTAGCACAATGACCCACCGAAAGAGAATTTCCGACTTTCTGGCTACCTGCTTGCTGCTGCTTCCCCTGACGCTTCTCGCGGCGCCACCGGAGAAAGTCGGCTCTGGCGAAACGGCGGCAACTGACACCTCGGACGACATCGACGCCCTGCTGCGCGCAGCCGCCGCCGATGACGCGAAGAACGCGGCCATGGCACAAGCGGGTTCTACCCCAGCGGACAAGGGCAGCGGTTCCGGCCTGCGCGGCTTTGCCCAGTTCGAGCTTGCCCGCGCCGTCGAAAGTCCATCGTACTGGTCGAAGATGCTCACCCGTGTCGAGTTCGGCGCCCAGGGCAAGAGTAGCGGCGGCATCAAGTGGAAAGTCAGCGCGCGCGTCGATTACGACGCCGTCTTCGACGCCACCCACTTCTACTCGGATGAGGTGCGGCGCGACCAGCGCTTCAACTTCAACCTGCGCGAGACCTACTTCGATACCAGCCTGGACAACTGGGACCTGCGCATCGGCCGCCAGCACGTGGTCTGGGGCGAAATGGTCGGGCTGTTTTTTGCCGACGTCGTCTCGGCGCGCGACATGCGCGAATTCATCCTGCCCGAGTTCAACATCCTGCGCATTCCGCAATGGGCCGCCCGCGCCGAATATTTCAAGGGTGACTTCAAGGGTGAACTGCTCTGGGTGCCGGTGCCGAGCTACGATGAAACCGGCAAGCCGGGTGCCGAATTCTTCCCGGCACAGCCGACGTTTCCCGGCTACACCGTCAGCTATCGCAACGAACAACGACCGGCGCGACAGTTGTCCAGCGGCAATTACGGCCTGCGCGGCACTTGGCTGACCGCTGGCTGGGATCTTTCCGCGTTTTTCTACCGCAGCATGGATGCCGCCCCGACCTTCTATCGTCAGGTGGTGACCGTTCCGCAACCGCAACTGATCTACGAAGCGCGCCATGATCGAATTTCACAGACCGGTGGCACGCTGGCCAAGGGGTTCGGCGCAACGGTGCTGAAGGCCGAGGCGGTGTACACCACCGGCCGCAGCCAGACCGTGCTACGGCTGGACGATGCGGATGGCGTGGTACCGCAGAACACGCTCGACTGGGCGCTGGGCCTCGATGTGACGCTGCCCGCCGATACGCGGCTCAACCTGCAATATTTTCAGAGCCTGATCACGAACCATGACCGCGACGTGATCCCGCAGAAGCGCGAGAATGGCTACAGTCTGCTGCTCAACAGAAAACTGACACCGCGCCTCGAAGCTGAGGTACTGTGGGTCGCAAGCTTCGAGCGCACCGACTGGATGCTGCGGCCCAAGATCAACTGGGATTTCGAGAGGAATTGGCGGCTGGCGGTGGGTGCCGACGTGTTCAAGGGGCCGCCGTTGGGATTTTTCGGCCGTTACGCCGCGCAGGACCGGGTCTATACGGAACTGCGCTATTCATATTGAGTCGTCCCGAGAAGGAGACACGAGTCAATGCTTGTCGAGCTGCTGACCAAGGGTGGCAAGAGGGACCTGCTGGTTCCTTATTTCACATTCAGTCAGCTGCCCGCAAGCCAGCAGGAGATGGCGATGTTCAAGGCAATTGCGCAGTTACGTTACGAGGTGTACTGCGCCGAATGCAAATACCTCGAAGCCGCAAACTATGAATCAGGGCTGGAAACCGACGAATTCGATGATCGTTCACTGCATGTGGCCGCACAGAATAGTGAGGGATACGTAGTTGGCACCGTAAGACTCGTGCTGGGCTCGCCCCGGGACGTGTTTCCCTTTGAGGAACACTGCAACGTATTTCCGGATTTCATTTTTCCGCCCAAGGAACAGTCCGCGGAGGTATCGCGCCTGATCGTCAAGAAAAACTTCCGGCGCCGCCCCGGCGATACCCTGCAGGGCGTGACAAAGGAGTTCCAGGACAAAGGCACTGTGGACGACATCGCCCCACAGCAAGCAGCAACGACGATCAACCATAAGGATCGGCGCAGCACCAGTCCGCAGATCATGCTCGGCATGTATCGGGAAATGTATCGCTACAGCCGCATGAACGGCATCCGCTACTGGTATGCCGCCATGGAAAAGGGGCTGGCCCGCATGCTCGACCGGATGGGGTTCCATTTCGATCCGGTCGGACCGGTCACCGACTATTACGGGCCGGTTGCCACCTACATCGCCGATCTGCACCAGATGGAGGTAGCGATGAGCAAGGCGAACCGTTTCCTGCTGGCCTGGTTCCAGGATGAGCACATTTCTGACTGGTTGCTGATCAAGACCTTGGTGAAGTACAAGCTGGGTCATCTCGGCAAGCTGTAAGTACATATGCTCACCGGACAGCTTCGCCGCCAGGAACCGTTTCCGTCATGAACGCACATCAAGCACTGGATCTCATTGTTGGGCAGGCCCGCCGGGGGGAACTGATTTTCCCGACCAACATGGCCGCGTCATTGCGCCTGCAGCGCGCGCTGGGCGATCCTGGGTGCCACCTTGAAACGGCAGCGGAGCTGGTGCTGGCCGAACCGCTGATCGCCGCACGGCTGGTCGCCATCGCGAATTCGGTCGCCTATACCCGCTTCGGCGGGCGTGTCAGCAATGTGCGCGCGGCGGTCAGCCTGCTCGGCTTCACCCCCTTGCGGTCACTGGTCGCAGCCATTGTCGTGCGCCAGCTGGCCAGCGAAATAGCCGATGCCGAACTGCGCCACAAGGCTGAACTGCTTTGGCAGCATTGCGCAACTGTCGCGGCGCTGGCGAAAGTCCTGGCCCGGGAATTTACTGAAATCGACCCCGAAACTGCCCTGTTTGCCGGCATCGTGCACGAAATCGACGGGTTTTACCTCCTTTCGCGCGCGGCAGAATTTCCTGCGTTGTTCAAGGACGATCCAGGCGCTTCAGGCCTGAAGATGCGCGCAGTGCTGGTTCGCTGCATCCTGCAAACCCTGAAAATACCCAGACCAGTAGGGGGTGCGGTGGAATCTCTTTTCGATGGCAGCCCGGTTCGACCGCCGGTTACGGTTGACGATGTCCTCTCGCTCGCGAATACGCTCGCGGCGGTTGCCTCGCCCTTGGCGGGCTGGGGAGGCATCGGCGCGGAGACGGCGGTCGGCATTCCGGATTTTTCACTCGGCATTCCGGATTTTTCGCGCGACGGCAAGACATTGACGGCAGTGCTCGAATCCGCTGCGGATGAAATCAGATCGATAACCGAATCGCTTCTGCTCTAGCAAGCGGCTATGTTGATTCGCAGATGAAACAAATTTTTCACCGCATCAAACGCCGCCTGATCATCTCACAGCTGGCCAAAAGCTCTCCCGATGCGCTGATCCGCCGGGGCTTGCATTGGCTGTTGCCCACTTTCCGGCGTGCCGCCAAATACTCGCCGGCCTATCGAACCCTGCTCGCCGAAGCCGGCGTTGATCCGGCAACGATCAAGACGCCCGCAGATTTCGTCGCCCGCTGCCCGGTGCTGGATAAATCCAACACATTCAATCGTTTCGGCGTTGAGCAGTTGCTTTGCGAGGATGTCCCAAGAGATGAGCTCGCCGCCGTGCTCACCAGTTCCGGCCATGGGGCTGGAGGGTTTGCCCTTGGCCTCAGCACGCGCAAGCAGTTCAGGCATGCGCCCCAACTGATCGATCTCGGCCTCGAGATGGCCTTCGCCATCGACAGCCGGCGCACCCTGTTGATCAACTGCCTGCCGATGGGGGTGACATTCAGCTCAGATGTGGTTTGCGTGGCCAACGTCAGCGTACGCGAAGACATGGCCTGCGCAATCGTCCAGCAGGCCGGCAATCTGTTCGAGCAGATCATCCTGTGTGGCGACCCGCTCTTTCTCAAGCGGCTGTGCGACTACTCGGAGGCGATTGGCGTCGACTGGCGCCAGCATCGACTGCATGTCATCGTCGGCGAGGAAACCTTTCCCGAAGCCTTTCGCGACTATCTGGCCGGTGCGCTGCACATCCAGATTGACGCCACCGATGGCGGCCTCATCGGCAGCTCCATGGGAATCGGAGAACTCGGCCTTAACCTTTTCAACGAAACGCGCGAAACCGTTGCCCTGCGCCGCGCCTGCATCCAGAATCCGGCCCTGCTTGAAAAACTGACAGGGGTCGATCCCGCCGTCTCGCCAGCGCCGACTTTTCTCGTCTATAACCCGCTGCGCACCTTCATCGAGGTAATCAATCCTGACGCCCACGGGGTCGGCGACCTCGTCGTCACCGTCATGGACAAGGCTGCCCCCATTCCACTGATGCGCTACAAGACCGGCGACCGCATGCAATTGATCGCCCCTGCCACCCTCAGTGAGGTTGCCGCCGCCGTGCCGGGCGGACTCGCCCTGCCAACCCTGCCACTGATTTCCTTGCATGGCCGCGCCACGGACCAGTTGCCCGGTGGCGGCCACGTCGATCTGTTCAAGGAAGCCCTCTACCGCAATCCCGCAATGGCCTGCCACCTCAGTGGCGCACACCGCATCAGCATCGAGTCCGACGGCATTCGCTGGGAAGTGCAGGCAGTGAGCGACACCACGGCCGATCTGGCCGATCTCGCCAACAGCCTGCAACTCGACCTGACACCCCGGTTCTGCTCGACATTACAGGTGATCTGCCATGCTTATGTCGACTTTCCTTACAGCAAGACCATCGACTACGAACGGAAGTTTTTATATTGGGTGCCCCAGAAGTAACCCAAGAAAATGGACGGTCTCAAGAGCGCTTGGAGTGACTGGATGACTTTACTTTCATTCGGAACGGACATTCAGGGAAAATGCCGAAGCAATCCATGGATGGAGCTACCGCCTTTTCATTTCTTGGCCTGTTGAGAGAGATCAACAGCAAGTCCGGCGTGAAACAAGCTGGGCCAGTTCGCCCCTCTTCCGGGAAGTGTCGAAATTATTTACACCCAGCTTGTAGACAAAGCGATGGCTCCCTGCCCAGAAGCTACCGAAAAATTATTTATATATATAAATCAACTTGTTAATTAGATCTTGATTTTTCTGGCATGGCACGTGCTTATTGTTGGGCGTGGCGAGTTCTAATTCATTTTGAAAGGAAACGAAAATGTTCAAAAAAAATCTTATCGCGGCCATGATTGGCGTGACGGTGGCGGTGGCGGCAGTACCAGCCCATGCTTTTACAATTCAGGCTGGCGATTTCAAGATGATCCTCGACGCTTTGGACTCTGCAACGACGGCCTATGGCACAACGCCAGGAACAGTTTGCGCAACTGCGGCGGCTTGTGATGCTGCTGCCGCTGCACCTGCACCAGGCAGTGTCGGCTCGGTGAACACATCAGCGGACACAATGGGAATATTCTCCATTGCGAGTATTACCAATATTTCGACAGCGGCGTCTTGGTTCACCCGTGGTGTAGATGGCTACTTGACCGGAGTCTTCGGTAACCTGACGGATTACAATGTTACCGTGGCAGGATCGACAACCTCCGCCCTTGCCTCAGGGGGTACTTTCGCAATGTTCCTGAACACGACACAATATGACCCGACGCTCGGTCCGTTGGTAGCGGCAGGTAAGGATCTTAATGCCCTCCTGTATCCAGGTGTCAGTGGCGGGTCGCTTGTCCTGTCAGGGGCATTTGGTAGCGGCATCCTTTTCGGTGACACCACGACGACTTTCTCGACAACTTACAACAACCTGTCGATCGTCGGTGGAAGCGGTGGTTATCTTGATGTCACGGGTGGCGCGTGGCAGACCAACTTCGATACAAATAAAGAAATTGGTCTGAATGGTGAGGAGCGCGACTTGCTGACTTCATTTACCTTCCGTCCTAATGCCACAACCACGGCTCAGGGCTGGACAGTACTCGCGAGTGGCGACATCACTGGTAACGCCATCCCAGAACCCGGTTCCATGGCCCTTGCCGGCCTCGGCCTGATCGGTCTCGCCGCTCTGCGTCGTCGCAAGCCGGAATAATAGAATAATAGGGGGCAGCCCCCGGTTTCTCTGACCCCGATTTTCCTGAATGGCCCGCTTCGGCGGGCCATTTTCTTTGGCGGTAGTAAATAGGGGGCAGACTGAGCTAGCCCGGCTTTCCTGTATTCCTCACAAAAGACGGGAGGTCTGGCCTTGCGCAGCAAGCAGCGCAACCGCTTTCTTGTCAAATGACACGAAGGTTTCCCCCCCGAGCCAGCGCCCTTCATAGGCAATGACGCCATCAGCGAAATCCCCGCCCGCTTCAAGCACCGATAGGCCTGCCTCCACGGCGGGCCGGTTAACTTCCACGTTCGCTACGGCCAGTAGCGCGTGGATCGCGGTGGCTACGTCTGCGGATTGGAAATCATAAACCTTGCGCAACACCCACACAAACTCACACAGACAAGGCATGGCTACCGCGATCAATTCGGCATCGGTCAAGACCTTGGCGGCGACAGCAGCGGCAGCACGGTCGTCACACACAACTGCACGAACAAGGACATTGGTATCAACAGCAACCTTCATTTATTGCTCGCCCAAGCTTGCGCAATCGCCGCGTTAATTTCCTCAATGGTGGCGACTTTCTTTGTCCGACCTGCGAGCAAGCCAACGAAATCATCAATCGTACCGGTAAGCCGAGCTGCCTTGAGTATGCCGCGACCATCTGGAAGTAAATCCAACTCGATTTTCCCCCCTGGTTTGATACCGAGATGTTGCAGCACATCTTTTCTAAACGTCACCTGCCCCCGTGCGGTAACTGTTAATGTGGCCATGTCGATTTCCTTCTATCAATCTGATGCGCCACAGTGTAATGCAGAAGGCCCTTACTTTCAAGTGACCCGGTTCGTGGTTTACTAAGGCAGCCTTTCTCTTATTGCGCACCGTTTTCAGCGTTATGATCTTGGCAGATTCACTTTCGAACGAGCTTGGCTGACCGGAGACAACCGCACCCGTGCGCCTACTTGCCCTGATCAGAATCATCTTGCGCAATCTGTTGCGCCACCGGCGGCGCTCCTTGATCGCCATCACCTCGGTCGGATGCGGCATCGCTGCGCTGGTGATTGCCAGCGGCTTCATCGAGTGGATGTTTGTCGATTTCCGCGAGGCAACCATCGAGTCGCAGTACGCCCACATCCAGGTCACGCGTCCGAATTACCATGAGGATGGCCGGGCCGACCCCTTCAATTACCTGTTGCCGGGAGATAGCGCGGCACAGCCGCTGACAACTGTTTCTCATATGCGTTCCTGGGGGCCGCGCCTCGGCTTCACCGGGTTGGTGAGCCGTGGAGATGCCACCGTGTCCTTTGTTGGCGAGGGCTTCAACCCGGCCAGCGATCTGACCGGGGATCGCTCATTGCGCATCATCCAGGGTGAGCGACTGGGGGCTGCCGATCAGACTCGCGTGCTGCTAGGCCGCGGCTTGGCTACGTTGCTCGGTGCCCGGGCCGGCGATGCCATCGTGGTTCTGGTAGACACGCCGACTGGTGGTCTCAATGCGATCGATGCCAAGGTTGCGGGTGTTTTCGAGTCTGTCAGCAAGGCCTACGACGACAGTGCAATTCTGGTGCACATCGAGGCGGCGCGCAAACTGCTCAAGGTCGATGGCGCCCACAGCTGGCTGGTTTATCTGGACGATACTGAATACACCGACGGCGTTGCGGCCGACCTGCGCGCACGCCTTGACGCCAGGCAGTACGAGGTACGCAGCTGGGATCAGTTGGCTGAGTTTTATGCCCGCGCGGTCGACTTGCTGCGGCAGCAGATTGACGTGGTGCGCTTTATTGTCATCGCGATCATTTTGCTCGGCATCAGCAACACCATGATGATGAGCGTGATGGAGCGCACCGGAGAAATCGGTACCTCGATGGCGCTGGGCATCCGCCGCCGCGCGCTGCTCGGGCAGTTTTTACTGGAGGGCGGGCTGATTGGCCTGATCGGCGGGCTGGGCGGGCTGCTGCTGGCTGTGCTGATCGGCACGGGCATTGATCTGCTGCACATCGAGATGCCGCCGCCGCCCGGACTGACGCGCGGCTATGTTGCGCATGTGCTGCTGACGCCCGCCATCGCCATCGAGGCCATGCTGATCGCGATTTTCACCACCATGCTGGCCAGTTTCTATCCGGCCTGGAAGGCCTCGCGCATGGTGATCGTCGATTCGATCCGCCACAACAGGTGAGGTAAACATGTTCGGGCTCCTGAAACTGGCTCTGCGCAACATCTTCCGCCACCGCGGCCGCACGGCGATGACCCTCGCCTCGATCATTTTTGGCGTGGTGGCATTGATACTTGCCGGCGGCTTTATCGAGGACACCATCGTCGAGACAGGCGAAGCGATGATTCGCTCGAATTCCGGCCACGTGCAAGTCGCCAAACAGGGGTACTGGGTTTACGGCAGCCAAAACCCCGAAAAATATCTGATCGAGCAGCCGGAAGATGTTCGTCGGCAGATGCAGGCCGCGCCAGGCGTGGATGACGTGATGTTCCGCATCGCATTTTCCGGCCTGCTTGGCAACGGGCGCAGCGACTGGTCGATCATCGGCGAGGGAGTGGAGCCAGCGCGCGAGGCCAAACTGGCCAGTTACATCACTGTCGTCGCAGGCCGCCAGCTGGCAGACACCGATCAGTTCGGCATGATGATTGGCGCTGGCGTGGCCAAGGCCTTGAAGCTGAAGCCGGGCGACCCGGTGACCTTGCTGGTCAGCACGACCGGCGGGGCAGCAAACTTGCTTGAGTTCGAATTGGTCGGCGTGTTTCAGACCTTTTCAAAGGACTACGATGCACGCATCGTGCGCATCAGTCTCGGGGCAGCACAGGAATTGCTTGCGACGCCGGGCGCACACACTGGCGTGTTGCTGCTCCAGCGCACCAGCGACAGCGGGGCAGCAGCGGAGTTTTTGCGTGAAAAGCTGGGGGGTTATGGGTTCGAGATCAAGTCCTGGGTCGATCTCAACGAGTTCTACCAGCAGACGGTCACCCTCTACGAGCAGCAATTCGGCTTTCTCGTCATAATCATTCTGGCGATGTTGTTGCTGAGCGTGTCGAATACCGTGAATATCGGTATTTTCGAGCGCGTCAGCGAGTTCGGCACCATGATGGCGATGGGCGACCGCTCGGCACGGGTGTTCCGGCTGATCGTTACCGAAAGCCTGTGTCTCGGCATCATTGGCAGCTTCATCGGCGTGCTGCTCGGCATCGTGCTGGCGCAGGCAATTTCGGTCGTCGGCATCCCCATGCCGCCCCCGCCGAACGCCGATCAAGGTTATATCTCGCACATACTCGTGGTGCCGGAAGTGGTCGGCCTGGCTTTCGGTATCGGCGTCTGCGCCGCCCTGCTGGCATCGCTGCTGCCGGCGCGCAAGGTCAGCCGCATGCATGTTGCCGAGGCTTTGCGCCAGGGGGTTTAGGCAGCGCTGGCCGGTCTTCCTTCATGGTGTCAGGTGCTGAACCGTCGCCAACAAGGTTGGAGCGCCGCATTATGCGTCTGCTATCATGACACTTATATCTTGATGACCTCCTTCCTCTGTGCCGCATCATCGCGCAGGGCCGCAAAACGGATTCAGCAAGGACCGCACATGACAGCAACACTTCTGGGCCGCATCCTCCACGCGGATACCCTTCTGCACGCGATTTTCGACTTTGGCTTTGTCTTTGTCGGCGTATTGATCGGTTCGCTCTGGATTGGCAACGGACTACCCGTAAATCTGCTTGATGTGATCACCTATGCTGCGATCCTGGCGCTGACAATGCTGGCGATTACTGCTTGGCTCGGCTTTTACCAGCGCATCCACACTCGAACAGTCGAGGACTCCCGAGCCAGGGCAGTGCTGTCATTGCACCTGTCGGTGCCCGTCGCCTATGTGATCTTCATCCTGTTGCCCAGCGCCGAAGGAAACCGGTTACTCCTGGAACTCTCGGGCATGGCGGCACTGTTCGGCATGTTGGCCCACCGGGTGCAAGCTTCGCACCGCAATACCCGGACCATCGTTGCCAACCGTATTCTGGTTTTTGGGGTCGGCAGCGAGGCCAAGGCGATTGCTGCGTCTCTTCACAAGGAAGATCCAACCGTTGAAGTAGTCGGCTTTTACCCTGGCGCGACAACGGGAGACATCGAGGTCCCCGACGACATGGTGCTGCCTCGCACCCTGTCATTGGTCGATACCGTAAAGGCACATAAGATCGATGGGATAGTCGTCGCGGTCAAAGAGCGGCGCGGCGGCAAAATGCCTTTGCGTGAACTGCTCGACTGCCGCCTGTTCGGCGTGGCGATCATGGATATCTCCAGCTATTATGAGCGCATGCTGGGGCAGATTCGGCTGGATGCCCTCAAGGCGGGCTGGCTGATATTCGGTGATGGCTTTCGCCAAGGTGTACTGCGTACCTTCATCAAGCGGGTTTTCGACTGTGTGGTCGCAACCATCCTGCTCATCCTTGCCTTGCCAGTGATGGCGGTCACTGCGTTGTTGATTGTGATCGAGGATGGATTCCCGATACTCTATCGCCAGGAACGCGTCGGCCTCAGCGGCCGATTATTCAAGGTCATCAAGTTCCGCAGCATGCGCCGCGATGCCGAGGCCGACGGCAAGCCCCGCTGGGCAACCGCCAACGATGACCGCACCACCCGGGTCGGCCGGGTAATCCGCAAATTGCGAATCGACGAACTGCCGCAACTCTACTCAGTGCTGATCGGCGATATGAGCATGGTGGGGCCACGGCCCGAACGGGCATTCTTCGTCGACCAACTCACCAAGGAGATTCCCTTTTACGCGGTACGTCACAGTGTCAAGCCGGGCGTAACCGGCTGGGCCCAGGTTCGTTACCACTATGGTGCGTCTGTTGATGATGCCGCGCAAAAGCTGCAGTACGATTTGTATTATGTAAAGAATCACTCGCTACTGCTTGATATGGTTGTGTTGTTCGAAACGGTAGGGGTTGTTCTTGGGGGTAAAGGCGCGCAATAGACCACATGCAAAGCATTGCTAATCCATGACTGAAATGACATCTTCGAAACTCTTCCCTTCTTCCCGACGCCTGGCATGGGCAATGGGCTTGGCATTTGCAGTCGGGGTGCTTGCGCCCCAGGCTTCTTTTTCAGCCGACAGCAAGGCATCCAGGTATTACGAAGACGCCTTGGTACGTTATGAAAAGAAGGATATCGACGGAGCGATCATCCAGCTGAAAAACGCATTGCAAATCGACAACAGCCTGTTGCCGGTGCAAATGCTGCTGGGCAAGGCCCTGATGCAAAACGGTGAAGTGGCTGCCGCCGAGGTGGCCTTGACGGAAGCCCTGCGGTTGGGCGTCAATCGTGCCGAAGTCGTGATCCTCCTGGGCCAGGCTTATCTGGCGCAAGGCAAACACAAGCTCCTCTTCGAGCAACATCAGTTCGGCTTGACCGGTTTGCCTCCCACCGTGCAATTGCAACTGCTGCTGCTGCGCTCTGCCGCCCATGCCGATCTTGGCAATCTGCGCGAGGCATTGAAAGCAGTTGAAGATGCGCGGGCCATCGATGCGCGTGCGACTGAAGTCTGGCTTGCCGAGGTGCCGATTCGCATCCGTGCCCGCCAGTTCCGCGAGGCGAAGACTGCCGCAGAGCGGGCGCTCGCACTGGCCCCTGACTCCGCCGAGGCATGGTATCAAAAAGCTTCTGTTTCTCACGTGTCGGGAGAGTTGTCGGCGGCACTCGCGGCCTATGACCGCGCGCTCAAGCTCGATGCTGCCCACCTCGAGGCGCGCATTGCCCGCGCCGGCTTGTACATCGATCTCGGTCGCCAGTCGGATGCGGCCAGCGATGTCCGCGAACTCAAGCGGACGTCACCGCAAGAACCGCGTGCGGCTTACCTGCGCGCCTTGCTGGCCGAGCGTGACAACAAACCCGAAGAAGCCCGCCAGGCACTTCGGGACCTGACCGGGCTGATCGATCCGGTGCCCATGGATTTCATCCGCTACCGGCCACAGATGCTCATGCTCAATGGTCTGGCGCACTTCGGACTCGACGAGCGCGAAAAAGCCAAGGGATATCTCGAAGCGTTTCAGCGGGTGCAGGGCAACACTGCGGCAGCCAAACTGCTGGCGCAGATCTATCTGGGCGAATCGAGAGCCGATCGTGCCATCGAAGTTCTCGAAGCCTACCTGAAAGTTCAGCCAGCCGATGGTCAGGCCATGGTATTGCTGGGTTCCGCGTACATGTCGAAAGGACAGCACGCGCGAGCGGTGTCCTTCATGAAACAGGCGCTGGAGACCCGCGACGCGCCAGAGTTCCGCACGGTGCTGGGCTTGAGCCTGATCCGCAGCGGCCAGGCGGTCAGCGCCATCCCCGAACTGGAAGCCGCCCTGAAATTGAATCCCGGCCAGACTCAGGCAGCCACGGCGCTCATTGCCTTGTATCTGAAGGCCGGCCAAACGGCAAAGGCCGTCGCCCTTGCCGAGGGCCTGGTCAAACAACAGCCGGCCAATGCCGAGTTTCTCAATCTGCTCGGGGTCACGAAAAGGCACGCGGGCAGCCAGGCCGCCGCCAGAAAAGCCTTCGAGCAGGCCATCAAGCTGAACAACAAGCTGGTGTCGCCCAAGCTCAACTTGGCGCGCATCGAGATTGCCGAAAAAGCATTTGACGCCGCCGCTCTCCGTCTGGACACCATTCTCAGGGCCGACGACAAAAACACTGAAGCCATGTTTGAAATGGGCGCCCTGTCGGAGCAGCGCGGCCAGCTTCCCGAAGCCCAGCGTTGGCTGGAAAAGGCCGCCGATAGCGCCGGCCCCAAAGAAGTACGCTGGGCGCTTGCCTTGTCCGACTTTCATATGCGCCATGGAAAACCCGGGCCAGCCTTGGATGCGGCCAAGGTTGCCTCGTCCAAGGCACCGGAAGACTTGTCGGTGTTGATAATTCTTGCCAGGGTGCAACTGGCAAACAACGATAATGCCGGCGCAAAAAATACCTTGTCGACCGCCACGCGAGTCGCGGAGTTCAACCCCGCAGTTCAAGTACAGATCGCCCTGCTGCAGCTGGCCGCAAACCATCCTGCCGGCGCTGCCTACAGTCTCGAAAAGGCACTGTCCGGCCAGCCGGACTTTTTCCCCGCCCAGGTGCTGATGGCCGAAGTCGAATTGCGCCAAGGAGAGGCGGCCAAGGCCGAAAAGCGCGCGCGCGATATCGTGGCGAAATATCCCAAACGGGCCATCGGTTACAGCCTGCTGGGCGACATCGCCCAGGCTCGCGGGCAAATCACGGAGGCACAGGAAGCCTATCGGCGCGCGCATCAGACGGAACCATCCACCGACACCTTGCTGCGACTATTCCGCGCCCTTGCCAGCAAGGACGACAAGTCGTCCCTGCAACTAGCCGAACAATGGATGAAATCCCACCCGCAAGATACATCCGTACTGAAGGCGCTGGCGGAAGGTTACTTTCGGACCGGCAAACTTGCGGCTGCCCGAACGGCCTATGAAAATCTGCTCAAAATTACCCCGGATGATGGCGTGGCACTCAACAATCTAGCCAACGTGATGCATCGCCTGAAAGACCCCGCTGCCGCCAGGATCGCGGAGCAGGCGGTTGCCAAAAACCCCGGCAACTCCTATGCTATTGATACATTGGGTTGGATTCTGCTTCAGACTGGCGAAACCGGTCGCGCGCTGCAACTGTTGCGCGATGCCCGTTTGCGCGCCCCGGGCAATCCTGAAATTCGTTATCACCTTGCGGTCGCACTCGACAAGAGTGGCCGCAAGGCAGAAGCCAGAGAAGAGCTTGCCGAGGCATTGAAGGCCCGTGTCGCGTTTGAAGGAATCGAGGATGCGAGGAAGCTGGAAAAGGAATTGGGTAGATGAAGGTCGCTTTTATCTGTCGGGATTTTTTACAGTCATGGTTCGAGACGATATCTAACTAACTATATTAAAAGAATAATTTATTATGGCCCGTTTATTGCATGATTAATGGCAAATGGTACTCTGAGAAGGAAAAAGTCATGAAATCCAGACTTTCGTGCATGGTGGTGGTTGTCGGAATGGCGTTGGCAAGCATGAGTGCTCATGCAGCGGTCGATTGGACATGGACGCTTAACGGCACGCCGACGGGTTCCAATCTTCCCGGGACAGCATCCGCAATGGGTTACTCGGCTTCGAGCAACACTACTGCGCTGGTGGCGACCAGCGGTAGCGGTTTGCCTGATATGACTTGGTACAGCGGTTCCGGGTTTGGGATATGCAGTCCGACACCCGGCGATCCGACCTGCAACTCACCCAATCATGCGGTGGATAACAAGGATGCTAAAGAGTCGATCGTGCTGAGTTTTGGCAGCAAGGTAACCTTGTCGTGGCTGGATATCGGGTGGAATGGCGGATACGATAGCGATCTGTCCGTTCTTGCTTACACCGGTACGGGCACTCCGGTGTCGAGTAGTTCTACTTACAGTACTCTGCTCGCTAATGGCTGGTCGCTCGTGGGTCAATATGCGAACGTGCCTGTAAGTACATCTCTGACTACACCTAGTTTGAATCTGGGAACTACCCTGTCATCTAGTTACTGGATGATCGCTGCCTACAATTCGACTTTTGGTGGTGCTTGCACCGGTGGTGCTTGCGGTGATAGCAATGATTATGTGAAGATTTTTGCCGTTGCCGGCAATACAGCCTCAAACGGCGGGAAGGTGCCCGAACCAGCTGCCCTGTTGCTCTTTGGCACGGCGATAGCGGGGATTATTGGTTTGCGCCGGCGCCGCCCAGACTGAAAGCTGAAGTTGGCATGCTAAGGATTAGTGATGAACACACCGACCGAATCAACCAAGTTACCGCACGACGATAACCCGTCCGTGTCGAAGGCTGGGCGGCGGCGTTTCTTGGGGGCCGGGTCTGCGGT
Source organism: Rhodocyclaceae bacterium (assembly GCA_013791905.1). GTDB lineage: Bacteria > Pseudomonadota > Gammaproteobacteria > Burkholderiales > Rhodocyclaceae > Sulfuricystis. The sequence continues at coordinate 70,848 of VMSX01000017.1, forward strand.
TGCCCCTGTTATTCTGACAATGCTGAGCCAGCCTGCTTTAGGTGTTACCTGCTTCACGCCATCGCGTTCGCTGTCGAAGAATACAAGTATTTCGCAGCAAGACAAGTATGGGCAATGCACGGGGGCGCAATCGCCGGGGAATTATTCAGCGCAGACCAGCCCCGGCATTCCCGCCTACTCCTGGCCTATCTCCCCGAGTACGCCCTTCCATCCAACTTTTGCGCAAGGTACCAGGACGGGCACCGTATTAACGAAAATAGTTAATAACATCGTGGTTAGCAAGACGATGCTGGAGGTGATGAACTTGCTTGGTAACGAGGATCCTGAAAAGATGGCGTTCCATTTGATCGGCGCCTATCTTAATTGCCTCGGTGGCGGCAGCTCGTCGATTTCACCCCTGGCCATGACACCGCAAGGAATTACATCCATCTGGGCCGAATGGGCGACGAAGGGATATTACGTGCCCACTGCAAACGTCCAGTGGAACGGTACCCAAATCAAGAATTACCTGCTCAATAACGGCATCATAAGCTGATGGGTGAGTTGCCCGCTTTTCCAGCCATGGAGGAGCGTTATGCATTTCATACTTGGCCCGATGGGTGCGCGGTATTCGATCGCTTCAGTGGCGACACGCATATTCTGGACACTTTTTCAGCAGTGTTGTTTCTGTCTGGCCTGCAGGTGTCGCCAGCCGTGATTGAAAAGCTTCGGCTTCCTGTAATATCCGATGAAAATCTTTCGTCCCGACTCGATGATGCCAGACGACGTCTGGAGAAGCTGAAACTACCTGCCGCCCCGCCATCGTGAAAGAAGAAACCGCAGTTGTTGTTGGAGATCTCAGCCTGCAACAATTGCACGATGCCCTGAAGCAGGGTGTCTTTGCCGTGCGGACGGGTCCGCTCCTGTTCAGGATTCAAAGTGATTTCGAGGATGTAGCACGCTCGATTCATGCGCTTTATTCTGGACACCCATGCCAGATCGCGCCGGAATTTTCCGATTTTCATGTCGAAGTGCGCGCACCGCTTAATCTGCGCCGCTGGTTTCGTCCGCAAGCGGAGTTTTTTATTGACGGTGAGCCGCCCTTTGAACCTTTACCGCGGGATCAGGCGCCGGCCCTGCTCGAGTGGGGAATGAACTGGACCATCGCAGCCTCTTGCCACCAGTGGTTCACCCTTCACGCCGCATCGCTTGAGCGCGACGGCCTTGCGGTCATCCTTCCGGCACCACCGGGCTCCGGGAAAAGCACGCTGTGTGCTGCCCTTGCCTTGCGCGGCTGGCGTTTGTTGTCCGATGAATTGACGCTGCTCGATCCGAATTCCCTTTGCGCCAATGCGCTTGCGCGACCGATCAACCTGAAGAATGCGTCGATCGACCTGATGCGCAAATTCGCACCGACCGCCATCTGGTCGCCTGAAAGCTATGACACGCAAAAGGGGCGGGTCGCACATCTGTGCCCGCCTGTGGATAGCGTCCGCCGCATGGCCGACAAGGCAGAGCCGCGCTGGGTCGTTTTTCCGAAATATGTTCCCGATGCAGATCCGTTGCTCACGCCGCGCTCGAAGACACAGACATTCATGCCACTGGCGGAGAACGCCTTTAATTACGGCACCCTTGGCGAACCAGGATTCGACGCGATAGCCCGGCTGCTCGATCAATGCAGTTGTTATGACTTCATCTATAGCCGGCTTGAAGATGCGCTGGAGGTTTTCGAGTGGTTGGCAGCTACAAGCGGGTTAAACGCACAGGGGCAGCAAAGCTCCGCCGAGGCGCAATGACCCAGAGTTGCGGCAAGTTATTGCTGGATGCGGTGCGCACGCCAGCCATGGCCGTCACGCTCGACTTGCGGTCGTGGGACGATCTGCTCAGACTCGCACGGCGCGCAAACTTGATCAGTCGTCTGGCCGAGGGGATTGATCAGGCAGGTGTGCTGAATAAACTGCCTGCCCCTGTCCGTCCGCACCTGATTGCGGCGTCGGCGCTCGCACAACATCAGCGCAGAGCTGTCATATGGGAAACGCGGCATATCGGCACAGCGCTTAGTGCTCTGGGTATTCCAATCGTATTGCTCAAAGGGGCGGCCTATTCGATGGCCGGTCTGCAGGCGGCGACCGGGCGGCTCTACGGGGACGTTGATATCCTGGTGCCCGCAACACGAATCAACGAGGTCGAGGCGGCGCTGATGCTGCATGGCTGGAGCGCCGGACATGTGGATGCCTACGACAATAGATACTACCGGCGATGGATGCACGAACTGCCGCCGATGGTCAATATCAAGCGGGGTACTGTTGTCGATGTTCACCACAACATCCTGCCGCTTACTGCGCGCAACCACCCTTCGGCGGAGAAGTTGCTCGCGGCATCCCTGGCCCTCCCGGAGGCGCCATTCCACGTGCTGTCACCTTGCGACATGGTCATCCACTGCGCGACCCACCTCTTTCATGAAGGTGAACTCAACAATGGATTGCGCGACCTGTTCGATCTTGATGCGCTGGTTCAGGAATATGCCGAGAACGATGCGTCATTTTGGACGACATTGCCCGAGCGCGCGAAGGAACTCGACCTGGAATGGCCTTTGCGGTTGGCTTTTCGCTATCTGGAACGATTTCTTGGCACCCGCATCCCCGAACAGGCAAAGACCTCGGTGAAACAGTCGCCGATCCTGGCTAGTCTGCGCGATGTCATGTACCTTCCGGGCTTCCTGCCTGACCATCCCTTGTGCAGTGGCTACCGGTCGTTCCTGGCCAGAGGCCTGCTTTACCTGCGGGGGCACTACCTACGCATGCCCTTACGCTTGCTCGCCTGGCATCTGGGGCGCAAGGCATTCATACGGCTGTACAAGAACAAGAGCCGCAGCTGCTGATTTCTCAGGGGCCGACCTTACCCAGCAGTTCGATGAGATGGCTGGCCGGAATTGCATAACTGATGCCAGAGGGTTTTTCCAGTATGGCTTCCTTGGTCGCTTTCACGAATACCATGTTGATGATGCCAAGCACTTCGCCACTCTCGGCGTCATAGAGCGGGCCGCCGCTGTTGCCGGGGTAGGCGGTGGCATCCAGTTGAAAGATGGGAAAAGCGCCACTGCGCAGGCGGCGGATTGACTTGTCCTTGAGTTCCCGCGCGTTGCCGCCGGGCAGAACAATCGGTGTGATCGACGAAATGACGCCGCGATGTGTCACCGGCGAAAAACCCAGGGCGCCGCCAATCGGGAACCCGGTAAATGCGACGGCCTGGCCTTCGCGGACCGCTTCGGATGGCCGCAGCACCAAGGCCGGCAGGGGTGGGCCGGTCATGCGCAACACGGCCAGATCGTGCTCGGTGTCACTTACCAATAAGCGCACCTCCTGCGGGCGAACCTCGGCCCCGTTGCGCGTCAGTACCATCAGAATTTCTTGAGTGTCCCCACCCTCAAACCTTGGAATAACGTGGGCATTGGTGGCGATCAGACTGCCGTCCCCGACGGCGAAACCGGTGCCGCGCATGAGGAATTGCGGGCTGCGCAATTTACTGAAAGTGCCGACGACGACGACCGATGGTTTGACTCGAACAATGGTTTCCGGCAGGGCGGCGGCGGCAATGCCAACAGCCAGCAGTGGCAGCATGCCGACCAACAGCGCTACGGCCATGCCTTTAAACATGCGGTCGATCATGACTTGACGCGCAGCTTGCGGTGGAGAATTTTCTCCAGTTCAGGCGAAGGATCGGTAATGGCGGCGTCGAAGGGGTGTTCCTGATGGCGAAACACTTCGAGGATGCGCTTAACGTAGTGGCGAGTTTCAGGATAGGGTGGAATGCCGCGGTAGCGGTTCACCGCACCTTCGCCGGCGTTGTAGCCCGCCGCGACCAGCGCCACGTCGCCTCTGAAATAGGCCAACAGCCAACGCAGGTAGGCCAGCCCGCCGCGCACATTCTGTTCCGGGTCGAAGGGCTTGCGCACATTGAAGCGTGCCGCGGTTTCCGGGATCAGTTGCATCAGGCCCTGCGCGTTTTTGTGCGAGACGGCCACCGGATTGAAGTTCGACTCGGTGCTTGCCACGGCCAGTGCCAGCCGTGGGATGATGCCGTATTCGGGCGCCAGACGACGCACCAACTCCGCCATCAGCCGTTGCTTCTCGGTGCTAAATTCGATGTCGGTGGCGTCACCGTGCGGATCTGGTACCTTGGGTTCCTGCATGCACGGCGGCGGCTCCGTTGCTGCCGGCCCGACAAAGCGCAGCATTCGCAATGACTGGGTATGGCCTTGCGAAGCGGCGAGATGAAAAAAGAAAGCCGCCAAGGCATCGTCGCGCGGCATACCTCGGCCATTGGCGTACATCCAGCCCAAGTTGTACTGGGCTTCCAGATCGCCAGCCCGCGCCCCGTCGCAATAAAGTTTGACCGCCTGGCCAGTATCTTTGGGAACACCCTCGCCATGTTCGAAGGCGCGGGCCTGTTCGCGCAGCACACGCAACTCGTCCGCACTTGGGGGTTCGGCCGCAAAAGTCGGCGCTGGCGGGACGGCGCAAAATAGGACTAGCGCCGCCGCAAGCCGAAATCTGCCGCATTGAAATTTTCCGCCCGGCCGTCCCATCGTCGCCATAATGATTCCGCGAAGCCTACAAACTCTTTAATAGCTCAGAAACCTCTGCCTGACCAGGAAACTTGTCGCCAAGCTTGGCCAGCGTCTCGAGTTCCTGCTTGGCTTCCGCTTTCTTTCCTGCCTTGATCAGGCCCCGGGCGAGGTTGAGGCGGATATCCGCCGCCTGCGGCGCCAGGGCGACGGCCTTGCCCAGCAAGTCAAGTCCGCGCTCCACATTGCCTTTATCGACAAGCAGCCGGCCCAGCGTGTCCATGATCGCTGGGTGGTTGGGCGCCAGCTTGTTGGCCTGCTCGGCATGCTCGATGGCCTTGGGATCGCCCATTCTGCCAAGCGACCAGGCCAGATTGTTCAGCAGGACGGGATTGTTGGGTTGAGTGCTCAGCAGGGCACGATATTGCGCCACGGCGGCAGGGTAGTCCTTACGCTTGTTGGCCGAGTCGGCAATGAATAAGCGAAATACGTCATCCTTGGGATGCGCCTTGATCCAGGCATCCGCAAGCTGCTTGGCCTCGGCACCCTTGCCGTCCGCGAACAGCACGGCATGCAAACGCCCTGTCAGATCGGCGGATGCCGCGACCTTCAAGCCGGCACGGTAAGCTGCGGCAGCTTGCGGCCAAGCCCGCTGTGCAACCTGAATATCCCCTTCGAGCAGGTGCCCGGCAATTTCCTTCGGGTGGCTCTTCTGCATGTCGCGCGCGCGCGCCAAGGCTTCCGGTATTCGGCCGGCGTCGACGTCGAGCATGATCATGGCGCGGTGCATCGGTAACGAATCAGGTTGCAGCGCAAGGCCCTTGGTCAGGCTGTTGCGCGCGCCTTCTTTGTTCTTTTCGGCGACCTGAATCTCAGCCATGCGCAGATAGGGTTGCGCTGTGCCCGGCAGCATGGCGGCCAGCTTGCCGTAGATCGCGAGTGCCTGGTTGGTGTCGCCGGTCAGTTGCATCACGCGGCCGGCGGCGTCCATGATCTCCGGTCGGTCCGGGAAGGTGGCCATGGCCTCCTGTACCGCCGTCAGCGCCTTCTTGTTGTCATTGGTGCGCAGATAGAGTCCAACCAGGGCGAGTCGCGGCGCAGGATCGTCGGGGACCGCATTCACGGCCTTGGTCAGCAACCCGGCAATTTCTTCGACAGTGGCGCCACCTTGCGCCCGCAACTCGGCAATGGCCAGCATCGCCTGTAGATTCTTGGGGTCCTTGGCCAGCACGGCCTCGAAGCGCTTGCGCGCCTCATCAGGCTTCTTGTTGGCCAGGTCGAGACGGGCGAGGTTGGCCGCGGCTGGCAGGAAGGTTGGCGCCAATTCAAGCGCGCGCTCGAAACTCTTGCGGGCGCCCGCCGTGTCGCCCTTGCCCAGCAAGGCGCCGCCGCGAAGATTGTGGACGACCGGGTTGTCAGGCTGTTTTTTCTCGAAGCTGGCGATGGCCTTCAATGCCTTGTCGAACTGCTTCTGCTGCATGTTCGAGGCAATCAGCGCCATATCTGCCATGACCCCGGTGTCAGCGGCGGCAATCTCCTCAAGTTCGGCAAAAGCCTGATCCGTGCGGCCCATCTGCATTTTTGCCAGTGCCAGCGCCGTTTGCGTACGCGCGTTCTGCGGGTCGGTTTTCGCGGCTTTGGTGAAAAACTCGGCGGCAGCGGCTGCATCGCCACTCTGCATGTAAGCTTCACCGGCAAGCGTGAGCCAGGCCGCAGCGGTCTCCTTGCCCTGCAAAACCGGTTGTAGCGTTGCCAGAGCCTTTTCCGGTTGGCCGCTGCGCAGATAGGACCGCGCCAGCGCGCGTCTGCTGGAATCGAGTCCCGGTGCCCGTTGCAACGCCTTGGACAGGTATTCCTGCGCCTGCACATCCGAGCGGCTGTCATAAGCGATGATGCCGGCAAGTTGCAGGCCTTGGGGGTTATCGGGCTGCACCTTGAGCAAGGCATCCACTGCGCTCTTCGCTGCCACGGCGTTCTTCTGCGCATAGGCAACCATGCCCTGCATATACAGCGTCAATGGCACCTTCGCCGCAACGTTTTGCATCGCCTCCAGTCGCTTGGCGGCCAGGTCGGTCTGGTTTTTCCGCAAGTGCATCATGATCATCGCAGCCTGGGCAGAAACCATCTGAGGCCGAATTTCAACCACTTTCTGATAGGCGGCAATGGCTTCGTCATCCTTGCCCTCGGCGCGGAGCAGGCTTGCCTTGAAATTCCAGGCCTCGGCGTTCTGCGGCGCCTTGGCGAGAATCGAGTCCACCATTTCCTTGGCCTGTGGGAGGTCCTGTTCGGCAGCCTTCAGTTGGGCCAAGCCAAGCAGCGCCGGGGCGAAGTCGTTTTTGCTGGCTACCGCTTCATTGAAAGCGTTGCGGGCGGCTTCAAGTTTCCCTTGCGTGGCATAAACTTGCCCCAGCGTGGTCTTGAAATCAGCCTTGGCTTCGGCTGAGATGAGCGCTACTTTGCTCAGGTCCTCGATCACCTTCTTGTACTGCCCCTGGGCCAGCAGCGCCCTGGCGAGAACCGGCGTTATCTGGTCGGGCGAAAACTTCAGTTCCATTGCCTTGCGCAGCTCGATTTCAGCCGCGGCGGGATCGCCGGACTCCAGCAGCACACGGCCAAGCAGAAAGCGCGCTTCACCCGAATCCGGCGCCTTCATCAGGACATTCTTCAGTTGGATGGTCGCTGCCGCGTGATCGTTCTTTTCAAGATAACTCTTGGCCGAAACCAGCATTTCCTCTGGCGATCCCTTGCCGCAGCCAGCGGCCAGCAGAAGCACTGTCAGCGCGGCAATGCGGACAATGCGGGTATGAGTATAAGTAGTCATATGCGGTATGAGCCCCCGAAAATGTGATGAGGAAAACATGACTTCCCACGCCGGCTTGCGGTCGAAAGGATCTTGGGGAAGTTAAGGCCAATGTGCGCCATGTCAGGCTTTGAGCCCCAGTCGGTGCATCAGATCATACAGAGTCGGGCGGCTGACACCAAGCAACTCGGCAGCCCGGACGACATTGCCGTTGCTGCGTCCGAGGGCGGTTACGACTGCCTTGCGTTCGGCATCTTCGCGTACCTTGCGCAGATCGACGGCCCCATCATCGGCATCGGCAGCGGCGTCAATCCCGATGTCCTGCGCCGTCAAGTGGCCGCCGTCGGCCATGATGGTTGCCCGTTTGATGCAGTTCTCGAGTTCGCGCACGTTGCCCGGCCAGGAATACTTTTCAATAACGCGGATGGCATCTTCGCCAAGCATCAGGCCGCTACGATTCTGTTCCTCGGCAAAGCGGCGCACGAAGGCATGGGCCAGCAAAGCGGGATCGCCTGCGCGACTGCGCAGCGGCGGGATGTTGATCTCGATCTCCGCCAGACGATAGTACAGATCCTCACGAAACCGGCCTTCCTTGATCAGGGCCTTGAGGTCCTGATGGGTGGCACAAATGATGCGCACATCGATCGGTATTTCCTGACGGCCACCGACGTGCTCGATCACCCGCTCCTGCAGGAAACGCAGCAGCTTGGCCTGCAGGGACAATGGCAAATCGCCAATTTCGTCGAGCATGAGCGTGCCGCGATTGGCTGTCTCGATCTTGCCGGGGGTCGTCTTCACCGCCCCCGAGAATGCCCCCTTCTCATAGCCGAACAACTCGCTCTCGAGAAGATTTTCCGGAATGGCCGCACAATTGATGGCAACAAAACGGCTCTCGGAGCGGGGCGAAGCATTATGCAATCCTCGCGCCAGAATCTCCTTACCGGTACCGCTCTCGCCAAGCAGCAGCACGGTAACATTGGCGCTCGCCACCTTCTCGATGGTGCGGCAGATCTGCAGCATCTCGGGGTCGCGAGTGATCAGATCGCCGAGCGCGTCGGGCTGGCGCATGGACTGCAGGCGACGATTCTCCTGCTGCAGATCGTAGAGACGAAACGCGCGGTCGATGGTCAGCGCCAATATCTCGGGCTCGAAAGGTTTGGTAAAGAAATCATAGGCCCCGAGCGCTATTGCCCGCAATGCATTGGCCTGGTCGTTCTGTCCGGTCAGCACGACAACCTTGGTGTCTGGTTCGAGCGCCAGTATCTGTTCCAGCAATTTGAAGCCCTCCGTGACCGAGTCGGCATCCGGCGGCAGGCCAAGATCCATCGTCACGACGGCCGGAGTGTGGCGCCGCATCTGCGCCAGAGCGCTTTCGCGATCATCGGCAACGATCGCGTCGTACTGATCAAAAGACCAGCGAATTTGCTTTTGTAGCGCCGGGTCATCCTCGACGATAAGCAAGGCGCGCGGCTTGGCGAGTGTCATGTCATCTCCATTTGCTTCAGGTCCGACCCTTGGCGCACTTCAATCAGCGGCAGGCTGACGCGAAATCGAGTTCCCATGTTTTCTTTGCTTTCCACCTGAATATTTCCTCCGAGCTCACGGATGTACTGATAGCTTTCGTAGGCGCCGATCCCCATGCCTGCCTGCTTGGTGGTCTGGAACGGCTTGAACAGTCGATCACGAATGAATTCGTCCGACATGCCATGCCCGGTATCGCCAACCTCGACCAGAGCCATGCCGCTGTCGCGGCCGACGGTAATCCAGACATGGCCGTCGACCGGGGTGGCATCAAGCGCATTTTGCACCAGATGTCCTATCACGCGCTCAATCCGTTCCTCTTGGCCCCGTGTCACGAGCGGTTCGCGCACCTTCACTTCAAGCTTGGTCGCATGGGTCGCTTGTGTCGCCTGAATGCGCTTGACTACAGCGCTGAGATTGGCCCCATAGCTGCCATCGGCGGGCGTCACGCCTTCCCGCAACTGCAACATCAGTTGCTTCATCCGCTCCACCGAGTGACGGACGGTCAGCAACATGTCGCGCTGGAATTCGACGTTTTCGGCATGACGCTCGGCATTCTTTACCATCAGCGAGAGTTGGGTAACGATGTTCTTCAGATCGTGCACGACAAAAGCCGACATCCGGTTGAACGAATCGAACTTGCGTGCTTCGAGCAGCGCCTCGGTCGCCTGCATCTGAGCGAGATAACTGGCCGCCTGACTGCCAGCGGTACGCAGCAGGTCATTGACTTCCCAATTCACGTCGATCTTGGTCCGCGATGTGGTCAGAACGACAAAGCCAACCATTTCCGTCGCCGTCCCTAATGGAACGACCAACCAGGCATTCGGCAGCTCTGCCAGCCAAGGCGGCAATTCCAGACCCTGATAACGTCCAGGGAGATGACGATACTCCTCCAGATTCAGCACCCAGCCACTATCTTGCAGGAAGCTGACCAGTGAACCCTGTGCATCCTCCTCAGCCACACACACCGGCAGGTTCCAGCGCGCACTTTGGGTAAGATTGCCACCCGGGGATTCCCTCAGCCAGAGCGCCCCCGCCGGGCTTTCCACCATGTCGCCAAGTCCGCGGATCACGCGCTGGCCGACGGGTTGAGCGGCGTCTTCGGCAGACAGCGCTTTGGTGAATTTGAGCCATTCTTCACGGTAATCGTAGCGATAGCGAAAGAAGTTTTTCCCGACGAGCACGCGCAACTTGGCCCGTGTCGTTCCCGAAAACACCACCAGTAGCAACAGGACAAGGGCAACGAACAGCAAACCCAATTGCAGTGCCCCACCCCAACTGCCACCCAGATAACGAACGTAATAGCCGGCAGCGGCAGCGGCCAGCAGATAAAGGCCGACGGCAAGCAGGGTGGTTGTGTGGAAGGCAACATTCTGCGAAAGCGAGACCTTAAGCGTCCGTGCGCGCGCGCGGATGATGGAAAGCGCAATCAGGGGTGTCACCAGCGCGTAGGCAAAACCGCGTACGGCAAAAATCTCTTCGTCCAGTCGATTGAAAAGCACGGCATTCGAGTAAAAATAGAGATCAAAGATGAAAGCTGCGCTCAGGCCGATGCCGATCGGCTTCAGGTTCCAGCGCGAATCGGCGGTGGCATTACGAAACAATTGTTCAAGCAGCACCAGCGCGAAGATTGTCATGCCAAGAAAAATGAACTGGCTCGCGCGAACCAGTTGAGGCGGCGCTGGCTCGCTGGCTGTCACCAGTCCAACCAAAGCAAGCCCGCCCAGGACGATGCCCGTACTCACAGCGGCCAACCAACGGATGCTGCCGGGCGCTCGATCCCCGGCTGAATCGAGCAGCACCAGCAGGAATGCGTACCAGGCCGCATAGCGCAGTATGTCGAATACCAGTTGGATATCGCGGATTATTCCGGCAGTTGTAAGCGCGAACAGCAAACCGCCCAAGCCCCAAGCACTGGTGGCAAGCGCCGCCGCTGCCATGGCCTTGCCGGCTCGATCACCGCTCCCGCTGCGTTGCTGATTGACCTGGTGAACGGCCAATGCCAGATAACACAAGGTTGCCAAACCATAGCTCCACAGGACGATAGCGGCGATAGTTGGGCTGTCGAGATTCATGCTTAGGCCACTAGGTTGTGCCGCCATGCCTTGGCGAAGCCGGTGCGATTCTGGTGTTGCGGGTACCGCCGCAACCAAGCCCGTACCTGCGGCACGCTATAACGATAGCCGACCTCAACGATGTCTCGCATACTGCCCCAATCCAGAAAATCATAGTCGCCAAGCGGCGGGTTTAAATAAAGATCGGCCAGCTTGCGGGCACTGTCAACCTCTTTGCGGCTAGCCAGCGTTGTCACCTGCAGAATTACCCGTGAAACTGTCGGAGCCTCGATCGACTTGCGTCCCGGCAGCAAGCGACTTTTGATGTACTCCATGCCGCTGGGGATCACCGTATGCTCAGCACCGTGTTCCTTTTCGACAGCCAGGTCAACCGCAATGATCGGGCCGCGCAGCTTTTCGCGCATTACATCTACCGGGAGATTGTTGAGAATCCCGCCGTCGATCAGCAGGTGGCCGTCCTCCAATGTCGGCGGGAGAATCGCCGGCAAGGAGACGCTGGCGCGAATCGCCCGCCAGAGCGGCCCACGCTCATGCACGCGGACATGATTCGCCGACAGATCGCTGGATACGGCGAAAAATGGCAACCACAAATCCTCGATGTCCATCGGCAGGTGCGACTGCAGAATACGGTTGAGATGTTCGCCGCGCACCAGTGAAACGATGGGGATGGTGTAGTCGCCAAGTGGATCATCGCGCGAGAAGGCCAGTCGCTGCTCCTCAAGAATTTGCTGGTCATCAAGGCCGCGCGCCAGTCCGGTGGCCGCCAGTGCGCCAAAACTCGCACCGCCGACAGCATCCACGGTTATCCCGCATTCGTGGAGTGCCCTTATCACACCGAGATGCGCAAAACCGCGCGCACCGCCACCGGCCAGCACCAGCGCTATCGCATTGTTGGAAAGGAAGCGGGCAACGCGAGCGATGCTGACACCATCGCCAGCACGAACGTGATAGTGCTGCTTGATTTGGCGTGGCGCCAGCCAGTCGCGCGTATGTTCGGGCTGGGCAGAATCCGGGTGAATCAGCACCAATTCGATTTCAGCGTAGGAGCGGTTGGCGCCGACCGCACCGAAAAGCCACTGCTCCAACTCGGTTAGCGCCGGCCCCATGACGGCATCGGCCACCAATACGATACGGTCGGCATAGCCATAACAGGTACGCGACCAGGCACTCGGCGCCGCATCAGCCTCCAGCAGGACAAAATCGTAGCGGCGCTCGCATTCATCGAGCAGGCGACCGTACTCGTCATCTTCTCCGGCCCCGCGGCGACTGGCCGCCGAGCGAGAGTTGAGGTGCAAAACGGAACCGAAATGCAGTAAAGCCTGCCGTAATTGAGGAGTGAATCGCTCTATGGCATCGCTGTGGTGTAACGGAACCAGCATTATCGTTCGCGTTGCACGGCCGCGCAAAACATGCCTTTGTGTCCCCGTCAGGCGCGCGATGATCATCTTGGCGACGTTGTACAAAACCCCCGGTTGCCTGGCCACCAGGGCATCAATGTCGCTTCGATCAAGCACGCCGAGCGTGGTATCGCGAATCGCAACAACCGTGGCCGCGCGCCCAGACCCGGTGAACAGTGCCATTTCGCCAACGGCTTCGCCGGGCTGTGGGTGTGCGACCACCCGCTCGTTGCCGTCAGTCATGGTTACCCGTACCTGCAGACGCCCGGAGAGCACAATATGCATGCTGGTTCCCGCTTCGCCTTGACGGTACAGCGTATCGCCCACCCTGAGTCTCACCACCCCGATTCGGGCCAGCAGGGTCTGCCGTGCCTCCTCATCGAGGTCGCCACAGAAATGAGCAAGCGCATCTTCAAGAATGTCCGCATAACCTTTCAGGTGCTGGACATCCTCATTGCCGGAATGTCGCTCTGGCGTCACGACGATGCCACCAGATCGAGAACGTACAGTTCGGCTCCGGCTTCGCCGGGCGTGGTCACGAAACCAGCGACATTCTGCAGCCGGTGTCGCACTGTGGATGATGCAATTACGGTCGCCAGCGGCTGCGCGGCAGCCATGCTGGCGAGAGAAAACAGGGCCTCGACGGGTTCACCCAGCAAGTCGAAGTTTAAGCGCTCGGGTTGGACCAACCCGGCAGTAACCGCCCCACAATGCAAGAACGCGCGAAACGAGCGCCGGGCCGCCGGCATACTCACTAGTGCCGAATGATCGAGCAGGTAATCATTAAGTTCGCGGGCCGCCTTTATCGCATCGTCCGGTCCGGTCATCGCGCGACTCATGGTGAGAAAGCGACGACCAAAGGTTTTAATGCCTTCGAAACCATGACGATTCAGGATGGGGTCGCAGAGTTGAAAGCACTCGGCCAGTTCCGTGACGGTCGGCGACTCCCCGCGGGACCAGGCAAATTCAATCAGCAGCAGGGTGGCATTGCTGATTGTGCTGGGTGGCAAGTCGCCCTGCTCGGCGAGAATTCCGGCTGCACTGGCGGGCAGCACGCCAAGCAAGGCGCGGTCCGCAAGGGCGCGCGCACTATCTGCAACATCTGCTGTGGCCTGAAGCTCCGCCTGTTGCTGGCGCAATTCGCCAATGTATCTGAACATGAATCGCGCGATCACGAAAAAGTAAGCCAGCAGAACGCAGGCAGCCAGCGCATCCAGTGCTGCGCAATCTCCCGGCATGACAGGGGCGTTCGTCTGCGCTCCAACTCCGGTAATGGCGACACCGACAAGTGCGGCAAGCATGCCCATGGCCACCAGGAGCGGGCCGCCCATAATCGTCCAGTTGAACAGGATGATCGCTGCGAGAACGGCGCCTGGCGCGGAAAGCAGACCAATTGCACCGACGATCGCACCGGCAATCAATCCGTCGATAACCAGAATTGCCTGCTCGCGACGCCCGCCAAAGCGCCCGAGCAGCAGGTGAGCAACGTGCGGGTAAGCCGCAGTCGTCAGCAGCAGCCACAAATGGGCTCCCGGTTGGCTCCGGCATACAGTATCGCCAAGCGCAAGCATGGCCAACGCCATGAGCGTGAACAGAACACGAATTGCATACAACTGTCCCTGCCTGGGCAGTTGTTGGCGAGTCGAGGGGGCAGGGCGGGTTCGTGACATCGTTCGCGGGTGGAAGATCGTGACGAATGCTCCGACTGTTGGGCGGCGTCGTAACCGCGCATCGCGCTGACTCGGGGCGGCGCCGCTCCGGGTAGTGTGTCGATAATACAACGCACCGCAACGCTGCGCCCGGCCACCATGGCACTATCTTGCTGGCGTCATTTTGCCAGACATTTCACGAGGGCGTGACAATCATCCCCTGCCTAGCTTGAAAACAAGGGCATATGGCATAATCAGCGCAGCGTGGAACGGTGATGTGATCGGGTGGTAAGGCCCGTATTTCCCATTCAATTGGCAACTTGGTGTAACTTCCCGTGATGCTTGAATGGGTAAAAGGCAATCTGCGGCCTGCCACTGCAATTGCTTGCTTGCCCTTGGCTTGTGTTACGCTTTCGATGTGCCGGGATCTAGCGCGTGGCGCAGCCTCCCGGCATGACATCGATATGCGCCTTACTGCATCCAGGCAACTCGTTTGCGTGGGGCGAATTTTGGGAGAAGACGATGCTGCAAAATCTGCGTGGTAGGTTTGGGTTTTCGGGTGGCTTGATTCGCGTCGTACTCATTGCCTGCCTTGGCCTCGTTGCGGCAGGGTGCGCTTCCAACAAATACGCTCCGGCACCGGCGTTGGCGGCCTCCAGCGAATACAGCTACCGCATCGGTCCGGGCGATATGGTCAATATCGTCGTCTGGCGCAATCCTGAACTTTCCATGTCAGTGCCTGTGCGGCCGGACGGCAAGCTGGCCGCACCCCTGATCGAGGATCTGCCCGCACTGGGCAAGGACCCGACCGCCTTGGCGCGTGATATCGAGCAAGCCTTGGGCAAGTTCATTCGTGACCCGGTTGTGACCGTCATCGTCACCCAGTTCGTCGGTCCATACAGCGAACAGATTCGTGTTGTCGGCGAAGCGGCCAAACCACAGGTTCTGCCGTACAAGCAGAAAATGACCCTGCTTGATGTCATGATCGCCGTCGGCGGCATAACCGATTTCGCTGATGGCAATGGCGCATCAATCCTGCGTGCATCGGAGGGCAACCAGCAGTATGGTGTGCGCATCAAGGATCTGGTGAAGCGTGGTGATGTATCGGCCAACGTCGAAATGAAGCCCGGCGATGTGCTGATCATCCCGCGCAGCTGGTTCTAGCCAAAATACCGCCCCGCTGCCCTATGCCTTTCCGTAACCTCCGTAATCACGGCGATCACGCCGCGCGCTGATGGAAGACCTGCTCCGGCAAGCACAGCAAATCCTGCGCGGCATGTGGCTGCATCGCTGGCTTGGCATCGCGCTGGCATGGCTGGCGGGCATAGCGGCGGCTATCGCCATATTTGTCACGCCTGATCAATACCTGGCTTCGGCGCGCATTTACGTTGATACCGACTCCGTACTGAAGCCCCTGTTGTCGGGTCTGGTCGTACAGGCCAATACCGAACAGCAGATCGCCATCCTCAGTCGCACGCTGATCAGCCGTCCAAACGTCGAGAAGCTGGTGCGCATGGCCGACCTTGACCTCAACCTGAAATCCGCCATCGACAAGGAGTCCTTGATCGAGCGGGTTACCAAGACTTTGAAGATCAAGGGGGTCGGTCGCGATAATCTCTACACACTTGAATACCTTGATGCCGATCCGGAACGGGCGCGCAGGGTGGTGCAATCCTTGACCACCATCTTCGTCGAGTCCAGCTTGGGCAACAAGAGCAGCGACACCGACTCGGCGCGCGCATTCATCAACGAACAGGTCAGCATCTACCAGAAAAAGCTGGAGGATGCCGAGAACCGTCTCAAACAGTTCAAGCTGCAGAACATCGACTTGCGTCTCGACGATAACAAGGGTTCGAGCGATCGCCTAACCGAAGTGAGTACTCAGCTCAATCAGGCGCGCCTCGACTTGCGCGAGGCTGAATACAGCCGCGATGCGATCAAGCGGCAGATGGAAGGTGAAGTTCCTGTCCTGCTGCCGGATATGCCGGGCATGGAATCTAGCGTCTCAATCCCCGAGATTGATGGCCGTATCGACGCGCAGAAGCGCAATCTGGATGCGCTATTGCAGCGCTTCACCGAACATCACCCCGATGTGATCGGTGCCCGCCGCGTCATCAAGGACCTCGAAGAGCAGAAGCGGCAGGATATTGCCGCCCGCAAGAAAGCCACCGCCGCCAGCCCCGTCATGACTTCCCTCAATGCCAATCCTGCCTACCAGCAAATGAAGGTTTCCCTGACGGATGCCGAGGCCAGGGTCGCCTCGCTGCGCGCGCGCGTCGCCGAATACGAAGCGCGCTACCGGCGCAGTGTCCAAATGATCAAGGTAACACCGCAGATCGAGGCCGAATTTACCCAGCTGAACCGGGACTACGATGTACATAAGAAAAACTACGACAGCCTGATCCAGCGCCGCGAGTCCGCTGCAATTGCCGAGGGCATGTCCTCGGTGTCCGGTGTGGCTGACTTTCGCCTGATCGATCCGCCGCGTGCCTCACAGAAACCCGTGGCCCCTGATCGGCTTGTGCTGCTGCCGCTGGCGTTGCTCGCCTCGCTGGGCCTCGGCCTGGCAGGAAGTTTCGCCGCCAGCCAGCTACGTCCGACTTTCTTCGATTCGTCAACGTTGATGGAGGTAAGCGGCCTGCCGTTGCTGGGCGTCGTTTCGCACCAGTCAACTTCTGCCTCGCGTCATCTCAAGCGCAAGAGGCTTATCCGTTTCTGGATCACGCTCGGCACCTTGGTCGTATGCTTTGCTGTCGGCATAGCGGCTACGTTCGTTCTCACGCGGGGCATCTGAGACAAGCTATGGACATTATCGAGCAAGCTGCCAAACGCCTTGAGGAACTACGCCGTTCGGGGGCCGACGTGCCCCCCGAAGAGCCGGTGTCGGGTGCTGCGAAAATTAAGATGGGGCAACCGCCGCAGGCAGCCTCATCATCGGCCGAAATCGGCACGGCGGCAACGGCCCAAGCGGTGTCTCGCTTCATCGAACTCAACGTGGCCGCGATGGCCGCGCATGGCGTGATCACGCCAGACGCCGGCCGCAGCCATCTGGCGGACGAAATGCGCATCATCAAGCGGCCCCTGCTGCTCAACGCCGAGGGCAAGAGCGCGGCCCCGATCCGCGATGCCAACCTGATCATGATCACCAGTGCTGTTCCCGGAGAAGGCAAGACCACGATCGCCGCCAATCTGGCCATGAGCATCGCGATGGAACTCGACCATACCGTTCTGCTGGTTGATGCCGACGTGGCGCGGCCGGCGATTCCCAACGTGTTCGGTTTCGGCCGCGCAAAGGGATTGCTCGACCTGTTGCTCGATCCGTCACTGGATCCCAGCCAGGTGCTGCTGCGCACCAATGTCGAGAAACTCTCCATCCTGCCCGCCGGTACCCAGCATCCACGCGCCACCGAACTGCTGGCCAGCGATGCGATGATCCAGCGACTGGCCGACTTGGCCACGCGCTATTCCGACCGCATCATCATTTTCGACTCCCCCCCCCTGCTGGTGACCACCGAGGCGCGCGCGCTGGCAGCCCACATGGGCCAGGTCGTGGTCGTGGTACGTGCCGAGAGCACCCAGCACAGCGAGCTTAAGCACGCGCTGGCCACGATCGAATCCTGTCCTGTCAAAATGGTGGTTCTCAACCAGGCAACCGGCAGCATCGATGGGCATGGCTATGGCTATGGTTATGGTTATGGCTATGGTTATGGCCACAGTCAGAGCGGAGCCAAGCCGTCAATGCATGGGGAGGTGCGCCCATGATGAACCGATCTCTTCCCTTTTCCTTTCTGTCATTGCCCCTTGCATTTGCCCTGTTTGTGCCGGGTTTCGCTATGGCACAAGCCGCAGCACCAGCAGAGGCCGACCCAGCCGTCGGGCAGAGCGCCCGCAACTGGCAGATCACGCCTTCCATCGCTATCGATGGCACCTACACTGACAATGTCAATCTTTCGGCAAACAACAAGACTGCCGATTTCATCACCCGCATCAGCCCAGGCATCCGCCTTGCTGGCAAGAGTGCCCGCGCCTCTGCCAGCTTGGACTATCAATGGCAACACTACGCCTATGCCACAAGTTCGGCGCGCAGCAACCAGCAACAGTCGCTGGCGGCATCCGGCCGGCTGGAGCTTGTGGAACAGTGGTTGTTCCTGGATGCCAGCCACAATATTTCACAACAGGCCACCTCGGCTTTCGGCACGCAGGGCGTCGGCAATGAGCTGATCAACACCAACCGCACCCAGGTTTCCTCCTACAGGCTTTCACCCTACATCCAGGGGCGCCTCGCTAGATTTGCAGACTACCAGTTGCGCTATAGCGGAACCCATACCAGCGCCGACACCGGCGCCCTGTCCGGCGCTGCCACAACGACTGAATCCTGGAATGGCCAGCTTGCCGGCGTGACGCCGCTGACATTGCTTAGCTGGGCGGTCAACGTCGATTCCATGACCATCAACCACGCCAGTGGTTTGAAAAACCAGAATGATCGCTTGTATGGAACGCTGACCTATCTGGTTGCGCCGAGTCTGCGCCTGTCGGTCAGCGCCGGCAACGAATCCGACAACTTTCTTGCTGGCGTAGAGCGGAAGAAGGGCACCAGCGGACTGGGCGCCGAATGGGCGCCGACCGAACGCACCAAGGTCGCGCTGAGAAAAGACAGTCGCAGTTTCGGCGACTCTTTCAGCGCCGACTTCACTCACCGTACTGCACTTTCAGCCTGGCGGCTGTCGGACAGCCGCAGCGTCCGCGTGCCGACCGCCGATCTGGCACAGGGGTCTCGCGGCACGATCTATGACCTGCTCTACCTCCAACTCACCTCAGCTTTCCCGAATCCGCTGGAGCGCGCGGCCGAAGTCGAGCGTCAACTGGCGCTAGCCGGCATTCCAGCAAACGCACAGGTCTTTGGCCCGGCCTTGACCTCGCAAGCGTTCATTGAGCGCCGCCAAACGGCATCTTTCACCCTGACCGGCGTCAACAACACGGTGACCTTTGCCGCAGATCGCAGCAATAGCCAGCGGATAGGCACGGGTATCGGACTGATCGACGACCTCAGTCAGAACCAGGAGATTCGCCAATCCGGTTTCAATGCGAACTGGGCGTACAAGATGACCCCTCATGAGGTGCTGACGCTCTCTGCCCTGACCTCGACCAGCAAAGGCTCAAACAATGCCGAGACTACCCTCCGCTCAATATCACTGCGGCTGACCACCCAACTGGGCGTCAAGACCTCGGCCAGCGTCGGACTGCGACAATCCCATTTCGAAGGCACCACCGGTACCGGCTACGACGAACAGGCCCTGACCGGGGCCGTCCAGTTCAAGTTCTGAAGGCCTGTCATGTACGAGGCCTTCTACGGGCTGGCGGTCAAGCCGTTTCAGCTCAACCCTGATCCGACATTCTATTTCGCCAGCAAGCAGCACCGGCGCGCCTCGGCCTATCTGGAATATGGCGTCTATCAGAATGAAGGCTTCATCGTCGTCACGGGTGAAATCGGCGCCGGCAAGACCACTATCGTACGCGGGCTGCTGGCGTCTCTGGAAAAGAGCAAGGTGGTCGCGGCTCAACTGGTCAGTACCCAGCTGGATGCCGACGATACCCTGCGCATGGTGGCTGCGGCATTCGGGGTGCGCTTCAAGGATCTAGCCAAGGCCGACATTTTGCTCGCGCTCGAAGCCTTTTTTGTCGATGTCGCCCGCAAGGGCATGCGTTGCCTGTTGATTGTCGATGAAGCGCAGAACCTTACGCCCCGCGCGGTCGAGGAACTGCGCATGCTGTCCAACTTTCAGTTCGAGTCGCACGCGCTGCTGCAGACATTTCTGGTCGGCCAGCCCGAATTCCGCGCCATCCTGCGCAGCCCCCAGCTGCAGCAGTTGCGCCAACGGGTGATTGCCGCCTGCCACATCGGGCCACTCGATCAGGACGAAACCAAAGGCTACATCGAGCATCGCCTCAAGTGCGCCGGCGCCAAGGGCGAGCCAAGCATCGACGACTCAGCCTATGCCGCGATTTACCATGCCAGTGGCGGCATTCCTCGCCGCATCAACGCGCTCTGCGATCGTCTGCTGCTGATGGGCTTTCTCGGTTCGAAGAAGGCGTTTTTTCAAGCAGACGTGGATGAGGTTGCCGCCGAGATCAACGACGGCGCATTTGGTGGGCCCAATCCGGATGGCAAGGGAACCCTGATGGCGCCACCCGCGATGGATGCCTTTTTCGGCAAGGATCAGATCGGCGAACTGTCGCTTGGCGAGGCCGACGCCGACGAAGCAATGCAGATGATCAAGGAGCTCAGCGCACGCCGCACCAGCGAGCGAATGATCCGTCTCGAACGCAGCCTGCTGCGGCTCGAACGCAGCAATTCGCTGATCCTGCAGATCATGCAGAAACTGGTCGAGGCGGCACGCGTTCGCTCCGACGAAAAGGGCGGCAAAAAATGAAGCCCGCCCACCATGCCGGCGCCATCATCAACGCACTGACGATCGACGTCGAGGATTACTTTCAGGTTTCGGCCTTCGCCCCGCATATCAATCGTGCCGACTGGGATCATTGCGAGTGCCGCATCGAGCGCAATATCGCGCGCATCCTCGAACTGCTGGAACCGCAAGGCGTCAAAGCCACCTTCTTCACCCTCGGCTGGATAGCCGAACGTTACCCCGCGATAGTGCGCGACATTGTCTCTAACGGGCATGAGCTGGCCAGCCACGGCTATGCTCATCTGCGCGCCAGCGACCAGAGCGCGGAAGAGTTCTTCACAGATATCCAGCATGCCAAAACCCTTCTGGAGGACCTTTCCGGCACCGAGGTCAAAGGGTACCGGGCGCCCAGTTTTTCCATCTGCACGGGCAATCACCACTGGGCCTTCGAGTGTCTGGCCCGCGCCGGCTACCGTTACAGTTCCAGCATCTACCCGATCAAGCATGACCACTACGGCATGCCCGACGCTCCACGTTTCGCCCACGTTAGCCACGCCCAGTTGCTTGAGGTTCCTGCCACCACCATCCGCGCCTTCGACCGCAACTGGCCCGCCAGCGGCGGCGGCTATTTCCGCCTGATGCCTTATGCCTTATCCCACCGGCTCATCAAAAGGGTGAACCAACGCGACGGCGAAGCCGCCGTTTTCTATTTCCACCCCTGGGAAATCGACACCGAACAGCCGCGCATTCCCGGCATCAGCGCCAAGACGCGCTTCCGTCATTACATCAATATCCATCGCATGGAACATCGGATCAAGCGCCTGATCGTCGATTTTCGCTGGGGGCGCATGGATCACATATTCCTGGCCGGGCGCCAGGATTAGCCATGCTTGCCAACGATCACCCGGCACCTGGCGCCGCCGGAATCGAGGTCAAGCAGCTCGACAGCGGTGATCGCGCTGCAGTTGTGCGCTGGGAAGCCTTCGTCGCTGTAGCGCCAGCGGCAACGTTTTTCCACCGCGCCGGCTGGCAAAATGTGTTGCGCGACATTTATCGGCATCGCACCTGCTTTCTCTACGCCGAGCGCAACGGCAGCGTCGTCGGCATACTGCCGCTGGCCCAGATCAATAGCCTGCTCTTTGGCAATGCCCTGATCGCCCTGCCCTTCGCCGTCTATGGCGGCGTGGTATCCAGCGACCCCGCCGCGATCACTGCGCTAGAGGCGGAAGCAGAGCGCCTGGCGCGCGAATTCGGCGTCGCCCATCTTGAGTACCGCAACATCGACGCGCATCACAGCGACTGGCCGACACAGGATCTCTACGTCACCTTCCGCAAGGAAATACTGCCGGATGAGGAAGCCAACCTGCAGGCCATTCCACGCAAGCAGCGGGCCATGGTGAGAAAGGGCATCAAGAACGGGCTGCGCGGTGAAATCGACGCCAGCGCCGACCGTTTCTTTGCGCTCTATGCCGACAACGTGCACCGCCATGGCACGCCAGCCATGCCCAAGCTCTATTTTGATGCGCTGCTGCGCGAGTTTGGCGAGGACTGCGAAGTCTTTACCGTGGTCGATGCTATGGGCACCCCGGTCAGCAGCGTCATCAGCTTCTATTTTCGCGACGAAGTATTGCCGTACTACGCTGGCGACGCCGAGTGCGCCCGCGCACTCGCTGCCAATGACTTCAAGTATTGGGAGCTGATGCGCCGCGCCTGCCTGCGCGGGCTCAAGGTCTTCGATTACGGCCGCAGCAAGGTCGGCTCTGGCTCGTATTCATTCAAGAAGAACTGGGGGTTCGAAGCGCGGCCGCTGCACTACGAATACCGCCTCTACACGTGCGCTGATATCCCCCAGAACAACCCGAACAACCCCAAATACAAGCTGATGATCGCGGCCTGGCGGCGCATGCCCATCGCGCTGGCAAATTTCCTCGGGCCCTTCATCGTGCGGAATCTGGGCTGATCCGGATGGCCGACCTTCTCTATCTGGCCCATCGTTTGCCCTACCCGCCCAACAAGGGCGACAAGGTTCGCTCGTTCAATCTGCTCAAGCATCTGGCAAAAAAGCATCGCGTCCATCTCGGCACCTTCATTGACGATCCAGATGACGAGGTCCATCTTGAGAAGGTACGCAGCTATTGCGCCACCATGCACGTTGCCCGGCTCACTCCGCGGATCGCCAAACTGCGCAGCCTGACCGGGCTGCTGAGCGGCGAGGCGCTGTCGCTACCCTACTACCGTAATGCCGCCCTGCGCGACTGGGCGATGCGCACCTGTGCCGACAAACGCATCGAGCGCGCCGTTGTCTTTTCTTCGGTGATGGCCAGCTATGTTCCAGATATGCTGCGGATGCCGACCCTGGTGGACTTTGTTGACGTCGATTCGGCCAAGTGGACCCAGTACGCCACCACTCACAGTTGGCCGCTGTCCTGGCTTTACCGCCGGGAAGGCGAACGCCTGCTGGCGTGGGAGCGCGCTGTAGCAGCGCAGGCAACTCATTCGTTCTTCGTCACCGAGGCCGAGGCCGACATGTTTCGTCGCTCTGCCCCGGAAAGTGCGGACCGCGTCGAGGCCATCGGCAATGGAGTCGACGCCGAATTCTTTTCGCCGGAACACCCTCTGGCATCGCCGTTCAGCGCAGATGAAATCCCCATAGTCTTCACCGGGGCCATGGACTACTGGCCCAACATCGATGCCGTCGTGTGGTTCGTCGGCGAGGTTTTGCCCCACCTGCGCCGTCAACATCCCAAGGTGCGCTTTTACGTTGTCGGGCGGAGTCCGGATGCGACAGTACAGGCTCTGGCGAAAGACAACGCAACCGTCGTCACCGGTACGGTAGACGACGTGCGTCCATATCTGAAACATGCCGCAGTGGTCGTCGCGCCACTGCGCATCGCCCGTGGCATTCAGAACAAGGTACTCGAAGCCATGGCCATGGCGCGACCGGTGATCGCTGCTACTGCCTGCGCCGGTCCCATCGCTGCCGAGCGCGGCAGTGAACTGCTTGCTGCCGCGACCCCTGATGACTACCTATCCCACATCGACAAGCTGCTCGCCGACCCAACTCGCGCCGATGCCATCGGACAAGCTGCGCGCCGGCGTATCCTGACCAGCTACAGTTGGGATGCCCACCTTTCGCGCATCGACCGCTACCTAGAATCTCAGGAGGCCACATGAACGCCGTCTCACCAGCGCCGACTTTTGCGTGGCAGCGCGCGCTTACAACACTGACTGTTGTCCTGCTGGTTCTGGTTGGCCTTTACCACGAGACCGGACTGGCCATGGTGAGCATCTGGGCGCGATCCGAAACCTTCGCACATGCCTTCCTGGTGCCGCCGATCACCCTCTGGCTGATCTGGGAGAAGCGCCACGTCCTCGCCCGGCAGCAACCCCGCCCGAGCCTGTGGCTGGCCCTGCCGCTTGCCGGACTCGGCTTCGCCTGGCTGCTTGGCGAGATGGCGGCAGTCAATGCCGTGACCCAGCTGGCCTTCACCTGCATGCTGATCCTCGCCGTACCGTTGGTGATTGGCGTGCCGGCAGCTCGGCTGATCGCCTTCCCCCTCGGCTTTCTACTGTTTGCCGTACCGATTGGCGAGTTCCTCTTGCCCAAACTGATGGACTGGACCGCCGCCGCCACCGTCTTCGGCCTCCGTGCCTCCGGGATTCCCGTTTTCCAGGAAGGCCTGCACTTCGTGATTCCCTCCGGCCGCTGGTCGGTCGTCGAGGCCTGCAGCGGCGTACGTTATCTCATCGCCTCGCTCACCGTGGGCACATTGTTCGCGTACCTCAATTACCGCTCGACCAAACGCCGGCTGATTTTTGTCGGCATCGCGATCCTGGTACCCCTGGTGGCCAACTGGATTCGCGCCTACATGATTGTCATGCTCGGCCATTACTCCGGCAACAAAATTGCCGTCGGTGTTGACCACCTGATTTACGGCTGGGTGTTTTTCGGCATTGTCATCATGATCATGTTCGTCATCGGCATGCGCTGGAGTGAACCCAGTGCCGACCTTGACATGACGGTCGCACCAGCCAGTGCCAATACCTCTGCCGCAACCACTGGCCGCCTGTTCGCCGCCAGCCTGATGTTTGCCGCTGTCGTTGCAGCGCCCCATGCAGTGCTGTGGGTCCTGACGTCAGGCGCAACGCTGCCGCCGCCCCGACTCGACCCGCAGACCCTGGCCACCAGCGGTTGGCAACTTGCCGCCACGCCCATGTCCGAATGGAAGCCGGCGTTCCAAAATCCATCCGGCGAAATGAACGTCACATTGACGGACGGCGAACGCCGGGTCGGCGTATATATCGGCTACTATCGCCAGCAGAACTACGAGCGCAAGCTGGTCAGCTCCAGCAATGTTCTTGTCAGCGGCACTGACCAGCACTGGGCGCAAGTTTCACAAGG
This sequence comes from Rhodocyclaceae bacterium, assembly GCA_013791905.1. Lineage (GTDB taxonomy): Bacteria > Pseudomonadota > Gammaproteobacteria > Burkholderiales > Rhodocyclaceae > Sulfuricystis. The sequence continues at coordinate 95,645 of VMSX01000017.1, forward strand.
ATTCCGAACCATAACGCTTGACGGGCAGGCGGTGAACGTGCGCAGCGGACGCCTGCGCAGCAATGTCATGACGCTCCTGGGGCAGGGCGATACACAGTTGGTGGCATGGCACTGGTACTGGATCAACGGCCATGTCACGACCAGCGACTACGTTGGCAAGGGCTGGCTGGCGATCTCAAGACTCATGGGGCGCGGCGACGATTCCGCCGGCGTCGTGCTCTATGCACCGGAGAACCAGCCCGGTGGCGCAGAGGCCGCGCTGCAGGACTTCCTGACACGCGGCGGCAGCAGCATTGCCGCCATTCTGGCAAACGCAAAGCAGCAGCGCTGATCGTGTCCGTTAGCGAGCGGGGGTTCCGCGCACGAACGTTATACTTCCCGCATAAGCTCGACACACCTCTTTAACCCTTTCTCTAGCGATATGAATGCGATGACCAAAAATTTACCCAAGAAGAACACCTGTGTCGCCGTTGTCGGCCTCGGCTACGTCGGTTTGCCGCTAGCGGTCGAGTTCGGGAAGAAATTCAAAACCATTGGCTTCGATCTGTCGGCAGCCAAGGTGGCCAGCTACAAGAAGTTTTTCGATCCCACCGGTGAAGTCAGCACCGCGGACCTGAAAGCGGCGACGCAGCTTTCGGTGAGTACGGATCCAGCCACTCTCGCGGCGGCGGATCTTGTCATCATTGCCGTACCGACGCCGGTCGATGTGGGACATATTCCCGATTTTTCACCGCTGGTCGGTTCATCCACGATAGTCGGCAAGTACCTGAAGAAGGGCGCTGTCGTCGTGTATGAGTCGACGGTTTACCCCGGCGCAACTGAAGATGTCTGCATCCCGCTGCTGGAACAGCATTCCGGCATGAAGTGGAAGCGGGATTTCCATGTGGGCTACTCGCCCGAACGCGTCAACCCCGGCGACAAGGAACGCACCATCACCAAGATCGTCAAGGTCGTCTCCGGGGATGATGAGCCCACCGCGAAATTCGTTGCCGCGATGTACGGCGCGGTCATCACCGCCGGCGTGCATCAGGCCAGCAGCATCAAGGTGGCCGAAGCGGCCAAGGTCATCGAGAACACCCAGCGTGACCTCAACATTGCGCTGATGAACGAGTTGTCGCTGATCTTCGAGCGGATCGGCATCGATACGCTCGAAGTCCTACAGGCCGCCGGCACCAAATGGAATTTCCTGCCCTTCCGGCCGGGCCTAGTGGGTGGGCACTGCATCGGCGTCGACCCGTATTACCTGACGCACAAGGCCGAGATGCTCGGCTACCACCCGCAGGTCATCCTTGCCGGCCGGCGCATCAATGACGGCATGGCGGCCTACGTAGCGCAGCAGACCGTCAAGAACATGATCAACAACGGCTGTTCGGTGAAGGGCGCCAAGGTCATCGTGCTCGGTCTGACGTTCAAGGAGAATTGCCCCGACCTGCGCAACTCCAAAGTTGCCGACCTGGTCAAGGAACTGCAGTCGTTCGGCTGCGAGGTCACCGTGCACGACCCGCTTGGCGAACCTGACGAAGCGAAGCACGAATACGACATCGGCTTGGTGAAATGGAATGCCTTGCCTGACAAAGCCGATGCCATCGTCGCCGCCGTTTCGCACCAGCAGTACCTCGCCATGTCCTTCAAGAAGCTGACGAGCAAGCTCAAGCCCAAGGGTGTGTTTGTCGATGTCAAATCCGCCTACGATCCCAAGGTCGTTGCCAAGGCAGGCTTTCGGTTGTGGAGACTTTAAGCCCCTCATGTCCGCATCCGCTACCTACGCAAAACTGCAGCAGAGCCTTCAAGCCCAGCCGAAAACCTGGCTGATCACCGGCGTGGCCGGTTTCATCGGCAGCAACCTGCTGGAGACCTTGCTGTCGCTCAATCAGCGCGTCGTCGGCCTAGACAATTTTGCCACCGGTCATCGGCACAACCTGGTTGCTGCTGTAGAAGATGCCGGACGGACTACCGAGTGGATCGGTCGGCCGCGCGGCGAACTGGAATCCCTGTTTCAGTTCACCGAAGGCGACATCCGAAACCTGGACTCCTGCCGGCAGGCCATGACCTGGACAAACGGAAGCAAGTCCTGTCCGGTCGACTATGTCCTCCACCAGGCGGCACTTGGCAGCGTACCGCGCTCCATTGAAGACCCGATCACCACCAACCAGGCGAACATCGACGGATTCCTCAACATGCTGGTAGCGGCCCGCGATGCAGGGGTCAGCCGGTTTGTCTATGCCGCAAGCAGTTCCACCTACGGCGACCATCCCGATCTGCCGAAGGTCGAAGACAAGATCGGCAAGCCACTCTCGCCCTATGCCGTGACCAAGCTGGTGAATGAGTTGTACGCCGACGTTTTTGCCCGCACCTATGGCTTCAAGACCATCGGGCTGCGTTATTTCAATATCTTCGGCAAGCGCCAGGACCCTGAAGGTGCCTACGCGGCGGTCATCCCCAAATGGATCTCCGCCATGATCAACAACCAGCCCGTGTACATCAATGGTGATGGCGACACGAGTCGGGATTTCTGCTACATCACCAACACCATTCAGGCCAATCTGCTCGCCGCCACCAGCGACAACCCGGAAGCTGCCAACCAAGTCTACAACGTCGCTGTTGGCGACCGCACCTCGCTGAACGCACTCTGTGGATTCCTGCAAAAGCATCTCGCAGCGCGCTATCCCCATCTCAAGGATTACCAGCCAATTCACCGCGATTTCCGCGCTGGCGATGTACGCCACTCGCTTGCCGATATCGGCAAGGCCGCAACGCTGCTCGGCTATGCGCCCAGCCACAAGATCGACGCGGGGCTGCAGGAATCGATGACCTGGTATATAGACCATCTGGCCCCCCCCTCCCAACCTCCCCTCACGGGAAGGTGACTGTGGCTCGCTACGCTCGATTATTACGGGGTGCATCACTTGGACTATTGTGCGGTCTGCGACTGGCGCCGCGTGCCGCCTTGACTTGGGGCGGCCCGGCGTCAAGGCTGTATTGGCATGCTTCAGCCTGACGATCCTCGCCCGCTGATCGTCCACGTCGTCTTCCGTTTCGATGTCGGCGGGCTGGAGAACGGGGTCGTCAACCTCATCAACCACATGCCGGCGGATGCCTACCGACATGCGATCATCGCGCTGACCGAGGTCACCGATTTCCGCCAGCGCATCGAGCGCGACGACGTCCAGTTCATCAGCCTCCGCAAACCGCCGGGCCATCTGTTTGCGCTTTACCCGAAACTGTTCCGGCTCTTTCGCGAACTAAAACCCGCCATCGTCCATACCCGCAACCTGGCGGCGCTGGAAGTCACGGTGCCGGCCTGGGCGGCCGGCGTGCCAGTGCGCATTCAGAGCGAACACGGCCGCGATGCCGACGATCTCGACGGCTCCAATCTCAAGCATAAGTGGGTAAGGCGGCTCTACAATCTGTTCGTGAGCCGCTACGTCGCCCTGTCACGCGATCTGGAAAGCTGGCTGGTCGAACGAATCGGCATCCCGGCGCGCAAGGTGGCACAGATCTACAATGGCGTCGACCTCGGTCGATTCCATCCTGCCAAAGGGCCGTCGGCTATCGAGGCCTGCCCGTTCCGGCACCCCGACCACTGGCTGGTTGGCACCGTCGGCCGCATGCAGACGGTCAAGGACCAGACCCTGCTGGCGCGTGCCTTCATCCGCGCCATTGAACTAGCGCCTGAGCTCAAGGCACGGCTGCGGCTGGTCATGGTCGGCGAGGGCCCGTTGCGAGCAGCGGCCCAACAACTGCTCGAACAGGCCGGTGTGGCCGATCTTGCCTGGCTGCCGGGAGAGCGTCATGACGTGCCGGACATCCTGCGCGGTCTGGACTGTTTTGTGTTGCCCTCGCTCGCCGAGGGCATCTCGAACACCATTCTGGAAGCCATGGCATCGGGTCTGCCGGTGATCGCCACGCGGGTCGGCGGCAATCCGGAGCTCGTTATCGAAGGCCGTACCGGTTGCCTGGTGCCATCCAGTGATGTGGCGGCAATGGCGCGAGCATTGGTCGGCTACGCTACCGATATCGAAAAGGCTCGCGCAGCAGGCAAGGCTGGCAGGGAGGAGATCAAAAACCGTTTCAGCATTGAAGCGATGGTAGCTACATATCATGGTCTTTATGATCGGTTATATCGAGTTGACAGCATTCGCAACTAGTCAGACAATCAGACCAGTTAATATTTGTAATAGGGGCTGGGGATGCACAAATCGCAATGGCGCTTGCAGGATGCAAAGGCACAATTCAGTCAGGTCGTCGAGGCCGCATTGCAAGGCGAGCCGCAACACGTTACCCGGCGTGGGAGGGATGCAGTGGTGGTGCTATCCGAAGCGAGCTATCGTGTCTTGCAGCAAAGTTCGCGCATCGCTGCCCCAGGGTTCGTCGCCCATCTGTTGGCCGTACCGAAAAGGGCTGATGTGAATTTCGCCCGGGGCGGCATTGAGTTGCGTGACGTGGAACTCTGATGTATCTGCTCGACACAGTGATCATCTCCGAACTCAGGAAGAGGAAGACGGATACCGGGGTGCTGCGCTGGATTTCCAGCCAGTCGGACGAACAGCTATTTCTCAGTGTCGTTACGCTCGGCGAGATCGAGCGAGGCATTGAAAAACAGCGCAAACTTGACCCGGATTTTGCCGATGAGCTGTCCGTTTGGATCGAGAGCCTGGCAAATAATTATGCGGACAGAATCCTTCCGGTCACGCCCGTCATCGCGCGTTGCTGGGGGCGTCTTTCCGCGCGACTGGGCCACGACGGCGCCGACTTGTTGATTGCAGCGACAGCGCTCACGCATGGCCTGACGGTGGTTACCCGCAACATAAGCCACTTCAAACCTGCGGGCGTCGCCGTTCTCGACCCATTTAACGAGAATTAGGCCAGAAAGTTCTTATGTGCGGAATCACCGGCATCTTCGACACCCGAGGCAAGCGCGAGATCGACCGCGCCGTGCTGCACCGGATGAACGAATCCCAGTTCCATCGCGGCCCGGATGAGGGGGGGCTGCACATTGAGCCGGGCGTGGGCCTCGGCCACCGGCGGCTGTCCATCATCGACCTGTCGACCGGCCAGCAGCCGCTCTACAACGAGGACAACAGTGTTTGCGTCGTCTTCAATGGCGAGATCTACAATTACCAGGAACTGATTCCCGAATTGCAGGCGCTGGGCCACGTCTTCCACACCCGCAGCGACACAGAAGTCATCGTTCATGCCTGGGAAGCCTGGGGCGAGGCATGTGTCGACCGCTTCCGTGGCATGTTTGCCTTCGCCCTTTGGGACCGTAACCGCGACACGCTTTTCCTGGCGCGCGACCGGCTGGGCGTCAAACCACTGTTCTACGCGCTGCTCGACGATGGCACTTTCCTGTTTGGTTCCGAACTGAAGTCGATACTTGCGCACGGCGGCCTCAAGCGCGACATCGACCCACTGGCGGTCGAGGAATACTTCGCGCTCGGCTATGTCGCCGAGCCGCGCTGCATCTTCCGCCAGGCAAAAAAGCTGCCTCCCGCCTGCACACTGAAAGTCGGTCGTGGCGGGACGGCGCTGCCCGAACCTCGCGAATACTGGGACGTCCGGTTTTCACTCAACGCGCAACTAAGCGTCGACGAAGCCTGCCACGAACTCGAACGCCGGCTCACCGAATCGATCCGCCTGCGCATGATTTCCGAAGTGCCACTCGGCGCCTTCCTCTCGGGCGGCGTCGATTCGAGCGCCGTGGTGGCAATGATGGCCGGTCTGTCGAACGAACCGGTCAACACCTGCTCCATCTCCTTCGCCGATCCGGCCTACGACGAGGCCGCCTTTGCGCAGAAAGTCGCCGACCGCTACCAGACCCGCCACTTCGTGGACAGGGTCGAAAGCGACGACTTCGACCTCATCGATACCCTCGCCCGCCTCTACGACGAACCCTATGCCGACAGCTCGGCCATCCCCACCTACCGGGTCTGCCAACTGGCGCGAAAACATGTCACTGTGGCGCTCTCGGGCGATGGCGGCGACGAGAGCTTCGGCGGTTATCGCCGCTACTGGCTGCACATGATGGAAGAGAAGATGCGCTCAGCGCTGCCGCTCGGGCTGCGCCGGCCGCTGTTCGGCACCCTCGGCCGGCTTTACCCGAAAGCCGACTGGGCGCCCAGGATGTTTCGCGCCAAGACCACCTTCGAAGCGCTGGCACGCAACTCCGTCGAGGCTTACTTCCACAGCATTTCAGTCATCCGCAATGTCCAGCGCGGGCAGATCTACAGCGACGCCTTCAAGGCCGAACTGGGCGGCTACAGCGCACAAGAGGTGTTCGAGCGCCATGCAGCTAAAGCGGGCACCGACGACCCGCTCGCCCTCATCCAGTACATCGACCTGCATACCTATCTGATCGGCGACATCAACACCAAGGTGGACCGTGCCAGCATGGCGCACTCCCTCGAAGTGCGCGAGCCGCTGATGGACCACCCGCTGGTGGAATGGCTGGCGACGCTGCCCACCTCACTGAAGATGCGCGGCGCGGAAAGCAAGTACCTGCTGAAGAAAGCCATGGAACCGCACCTGCCGCGCGACATCATGTATCGCCCGAAGATGGGCTTCGCCGTGCCGCTCGCCCGCTGGTTTCGCGGCCCGCTGCGGCAGCGCGTGCGCGACGAACTGCTCGGCGGCCCCATGCTGGATACTGGCTGGTTCAACCGCGACGCCATCCAGCAAATTGTCGAACAGCACGAATCCGGCATTCGCGACCACAGCACACCGATCTGGGTAATGCTGATGTTTAACGCTTTTTTGCGCAATAACGAAGTGGGTTAAGTCTTTTCAGACATTTATTGTCAATATTTGTATTGACAATATGCATACATACATCAGAGAATTTGCCATGGACGTCCAATATGAACTAAGCGGCGACCTGTTCGTCTGGGACGCTGCCAAAGCGGAGAAGAACTGGCACAAGCATGGTGTGCGATTTGAAGAGGCAGTGACAATCTTTTCTGACCCGCTGTTTGTTCTGATGGATGCTTCCCGAAACCAAGACGCGCGTGATGCAGCCATTGGCTTTGACTCATTCGGCCGCTTGCTCTACGTAGTCCATATCGAGGTTTGCGAATCCTTTATCCGCATTATCTCCGCGCGACGCGCGGAACCCGAAGAGGAGAGTCGTTATGCTGACTGACAGTCTGAAGAAACGAATGACCAAAGACCGGCCGATGACATCAATTACGTTGCGCATTCCTGTGGACGTTGTCGAGTCAATGAAAGAGATTGCGCCCAAGAAAGGTTTTTCTGGCTACCAAGTTCTATTGAAATCCTATATTGGTGAGGGACTTCGCCGGGATGAGGCGCAGTTTGCCGCTGGACCAACAGCTCGTCTCATTGAAGCTCTAAAAAAACGGGGGGTGCCAGATGCCCTTTTGGATGAAGCTACCCGAGAATTAGCAGCATAGCCCCACAAAAACAATCTCGAATCGAATGAAAAATAGGCGATAACCACATGCCCCTCATTTATCTGGTCGCCGGTGCGCGCCCCAACTTCATGAAGATCGCCCCCATCGTGCGCGCTTTGCAGGCGCACGGCGGCCTGAGCTTCAAGATCATTCATACCGGCCAGCACTACGACCACGACATGAACGAGGTGTTCTTCGAGGAGCTGGGTATTCCGCAGCCGGATCTATTCATGGGCGCCGGCGGCGGCAGCCATGCACAGCAGACGGCGAAGATCATGACGGCCTTCGAAGATTTGTGCCACGCGCAGAAACCGGATGCGGTACTGGTCGTGGGCGACGTCAACTCCACGCTGGCATGCTCCATCGTTGCCAAGAAACTGAATGTCCCCGTGGCGCACGTAGAGGCGGGCTTGCGCAGCGGCGATATGAGCATGCCCGAAGAAATCAATCGCCTGGTCACCGACAGCATTGCGGATTGGTTCTTCGTGACGGAACCGAGCGGTGTCGAGCATCTGCGCCGCGAAGGCAAGCACGACAGCGCGATTCACCATGTCGGGCATGTGATGGTGGATAACGTGCTCTATCAGGCGAAAAAGCTGGCGCTGACGGAAACTCTGTTCGAGACAAGTGATTTCAAACAGAAGCATGCGCGTTATGGCGTGGTGACGCTGCATCGACCGAGCAATGTCGATAGCGCCGAGATGATTACGCGCATCAGCGGGGCGCTGAAGGAGATCGCCGCCGATCTGCCCTTGCTGTTTCCGGTCCATCCGCGCACGCGGGCGAACCTGGAGAAGTTCGGCATCGACCTGGGCAAAGACATCACCCTGCTCGGACCGCAGGGCTACATGTCCTTCCTGAATCTTTGGAAGGATGCCGTGGTGGTGCTGACCGACAGCGGCGGCCTGCAAGAGGAAACCACTGCGCTAGGCGTCCCGTGCATTACGATCCGCGAAAACACGGAGCGGCCAGTGACGGTCGAAGAAGGTACCAACGTCCTGGCTGGCACCGATCCGGTACAGATTGTCGCCGCGGCGCGCAAGGTAATGCGCGGCGAGGGCAAGCAGGGCCAACGGCCGCATTTGTGGGATGGCAAGGCGGCGGAGCGCATTGTTACGATCCTCGCCAAGGAACTCGCCACAGGCTGACGAACACAAAAACTCGGCGCTGGCGGGGCGGCGAATCGGGCGGCCACTGGGCATGCAACCCGTATAATCGCGCGCACTTTCCGGCGAGTCGGCAATGAAAATCCTTTACCACCACCGTACTGCTTCAAAAGATGGCCAGGCAGTGCACATCGAAGAAATGGTCGGTGCGCTGCGCGCACTCGGCCACGAGGTCCGTGTCGTTGGGCCACAAGAAAGTGGTGGCAGCATGGGCGACGACGCCACCTGGGTGCATAAGCTCAAGGCCGTCTTGCCGAAAGCCGCCTACGAAATTCTGGAGTTGGCCTATACGCTGCTCGCCTATCGACGACTGGCTGCGGCGGCACGCGACTTCCACCCCGACTTCATCTACGAGCGCTACAACCTCTTCCTGCTGGCCGGCGCCATGCTCAGGCGGAAACTGGGCATCCCCCTGCTGCTGGAAGTCAATTCGCCGCTGTTCGAGGAGCGCCAGCGTTTCAGCGGGCTAGGCCTGCCCCGGCTGGCACGTTGGGCGGAAAGTCGAGCCTGGCGGCAGGCCGACTTCGTCCTGCCGGTCACCCGGGTGCTGGCGGGCCATGTCGCCGCCGCCGGCGTCCCGCCCGAGCGCATCGTCGTCATTCCCAACGGCATCAATCGCGCACACTTCGCCGCCGCGCCGTCATCCGAAGAAGCAAAGCAGAAGCTCGGACTTTCCGGGTCGCTGGTTCTGGGTTTTACCGGCTTCGTGCGCGACTGGCACGGCGTCGACCGCGTTATCCGCTGGATGGCCTCGAACGATGCGCCGGTCAATGCCGTGCTCATGGTGGTCGGTGATGGCCCTGTCCGCACCGAACTCGAACGCCTCGCTGCCGAACTCAATCTGCGCGACCGCGTGCGCTTCACCGGCGTCATCGACCGCAACCGCGTGCCTGCGCATGTCGCCGCCTTCGATATCGCGCTGCAACCCGCTGTTGTCGCCTACGCCTCGCCGCTCAAACTCTTCGAATATCTGGCGCTGGGCAAAGCCGTGATCGCCCCCCGGCAGCCGAACATTGAAGAAATTCTCGCCGACGACGACAACGCCCTGCTGTTCGACGCCAGCGAGCCGGGCGCCTTCGAGTGTGCGCTCACCCGCCTGTGCGGCGATGCGGCCCTGCGCGCCCGACTGGCCGTAGCGGCAGCCGCCACCATTGATCGACTCGACCTCACCTGGTTAGGCAACGCCAATCGGGTAACCGAGCTTGCCACCGGAAAGTCGGCGCTGGCGGGACGGCGAATCAGCCAATAGTGCGCATCGATGGTAAATTAAGCGTCATGCAATATGCACGGTGTTCCAAATGAATCCGCAAGTGCCTATCCCCCATGCAGCAATACGTGCTTTCTGTCGCGCTCATGCCGTACGCGAGCTTGCCGTTTTCGGCTCCGCCGTTCGGGATGATTTCAGCTCTGGCAGCGATATTGATGTGCTGATCGATCTCGCCCCGGATGCGCGGGTCGGACTTGTGACGCTGCAAAAGATGCGAGACGAACTGGCTGGGATATTTGGCCATCCGGTCGACCTGCTTACGCGCAACGGCCTCAACCGCCACATCCGCGAGCAGATCCTGCTCGACGCCGAAATAATTCATGCGGAGTGACCGGGCGCCTTTCCGAAGCAACACGAGCACAAACACCCGAGGTTTCCTGGAAGGAAGTCATCGGCTTTCGCAATGTAGCGGTGCATGCGTACTTTTCAGTGGACTGGCGCATTGTGTTCGTGACGGTCATCGACGATCTGCCACTACTCAAGCGTAGCGTAGCAATGCAACTTGATCGTTGCAAATAGTCGGCGCTGGTAATCCACCCTCCAGACCTCAAGGTCGAACACGACGCATGATCCGCACGCGCCTCTTCTCCACCCTCTACCCCAGCAGCGTGCGGCCAAGCCACGATATTTTCTTCAAAGCATAGACAAACTATGCCACTTAGTGGTACAATCAAAACATGAAGCGCGCGTTCAAGACCCGACATTTCAAGCGCTGGATGGGTAAAACAGAACTGACCGACCGCTTGCTCTGTTGGTGCAGTGGAGGAAATGGTTCTGGTTCTGGGTCTGATTGATGCTGATCTTGGCGGTGGCGTCGTGAAGAAGCGAATTGGGCTTGCAGGGCGCGGTAAACGTGGCGGTGCGAGGACGTTGGTTGCCACCAATAAGGGAGACCGGTGGTTCTTCGTCTTCGGGTTCGAGAAGAATGAAAGAACCAACATCACAGATGACGAGTTGGGTGCGTTGCAGGACATCGCCGCACAATTGCTGGCCAGAACAGGTCGGCAACTGGATGAAGCAGTAAAGGATGGTTCGCTAGAGGAGATTTGCGATGACGACAAAAACCAGGACTAAGGCCAAGGGTCGTATCTTTGAGGCTGTGCACGAAACGGCCAGCGACCTTCATCGTCTCGGCTTTATCGACAAGCGCAAGATGAGCAAGTTCGATGCATTGTGCCTCGATCCAATACCCGATTACGACAGCCAACAGATTCGCGCGCTACGAGATCATCTACAACTCAGCCAGGCGGTACTGGCAGCTGTGCTGAATACCAGCCTGTCGACAGTCCGCAAATGGGAAGTCGGTGACAAGCATCCGAGCGGCCCGTCGCTCAAGTTGCTCAACCTTCTGGAACGCAAAGGGCTGGAAGCCGTTCTTTGATCCGCACGCCCATCTTCTCGCACGACATTCACAGGTGTATGAATTGCTTGCACAGCCACGAAAGTGAAACTCGGCCTTGGCAGGACGGCGGAGAAAATGGCAGGCGGAGTTGGTTGGCCGGCGACAATTAGCGTGACCGGTTGGCGACAATTATCTTGGCCGGTTGGGCCGTAAGCCTGGAAGGCCCGGCAGCGAGCAAAACAAGGGTGCGTAGCGTCACAACAACAAGCACCATTCTTTTTCGTTTAATTGTATAAAATAGGATACATATTAGTTCGTGACTACCGTCTACACCACGGAGCAATTCGATAACTGGTTCGACGGCCTACGCGACGAACGTGGCAGGGCGGCAATTCGGGTGCGCGTGCGTCGTGCCGAAGACGGCAACTTCGGTGATTGCGAACCGGTTGGCGAAGGCGTTTCAGAGATGCGGATTCACTATGGCCCTGGATACCGCGTCTATTTCAAACGCACTGGCATCGAGATAGTGATTCTCCTGGCTGGTGGCGACAAGAGTACGCAAGCGAAAGACGTCAAGAAGGCGCTGAAGCTGGCACGCGAAATATAGGAGATGGCAATGACCCTGAAACTACGAAAATGGGACGCGGTAGAGCAGTTAAAAACAGAAGAAGATATGGCGCTGTACCTGGAGGCGGCCATGGAAGACGCGGGCGACGACGCAGCCTTTATTGCCAAAGTTCTCGGCGACATTGCCCGCGCCAAGGGCATGACACAACTTTCTCGTGACACCGGCATCGGGCGCGAAAGCCTTTACAAGGCGTTGTCAGGTGAAGGTAATCCCAGCTTTGCCACCATCCTCAAAGTCGTCCATGCCCTTGGTGTGCGCCTACATGCCGCACCGGCCATCGTTGCCGCCAAACCGCGACGGACGACTCGCAAGAAGCCAGCGAGCGAATTGGCGGCTGCATGAGCTCCGCCATCTGATTGCCGTCGGGATGATTAGCCGCCTGAGGAAACACTGATTAACCCATGGTTCGACAAGCTCACCACGAACGCAATCAACAACAACTTACCGCTTGTCCTGAGCCTGCCGACTGGAAGCCCATGCAGACGGTAGGCGCCGGGGTGAAAGAGATTCGCATCAGAGTCGAGAATGCATATCGGGTGCTCTATGTTGCCAAGTTTGCCGAAGCGGTTTATGTCCTACATGGCTTTGAGAAGAAAACCCGGCGAACGCCGAAAGCCGACATTGACCTGGCAGGAAAGCGTTATCGGCAGCTATTGAATGAAAGGAAGAAAAAATGAGCGGGCTTACGATGACCAAGAGCAGCGGCAACGTATTTGCTGATCTTGGCTTTTCTGCCGATGAGGCGCAGAACCTGCTGCTGCGTTCGCAAACCATGTCAGCCCTGGCGAGTTGGTATCTAGCCAGCGGGTTGACCCAGGCACAAGCAGCGAAAGCGCTGGGCATTACCCAGCCACGGCTGAATCAACTGCTCAAAGGCAAGATCAACGAATTCAGCCTGGATGCCTTGGTCACTATAGCCACTCGCGCCGGCATGCGTGTGGCGCTGACCATCAAGCCGGCAGCCAATGTAAAGGCGGTTGCTGCACATCAGGCCGACACAAACTCGCAGCTGCTGCCGAAGGCCGCAGTTTTGCCTTCGAGACGACACTATCCGGTTTGACTTACGCGCACATGATTGATACATGGCGAGGTAACGGCTACAAGGTAAAATTAATATTTCTGTCGTTAACTACCCCTGAGGAAGCAATTGCCCGCGTCGCCATGCGGGTGCGCCAAGGTGGGCATAACATACCGATGGATACTGTTCGTCGCCGCTTTGCTGCTGGGTTGGCGAAGTTTCGTGACACCTACCGGCAACGAGTCAACTTCTGGCAATTGTTTGACAATAGCGGGGAAATGCCGCTGTTGCTGGAGGAAGGAGAAAATCCATGAGCACTGTCATTAACACTGCACCAAAGCTTTCTCGACTAGCAGATCTTGATATGCAGGCTGCACCCGCTGCCCTGATCCGTGCTGCTCAACGTGCCCGCGAAATCGCCACCCGCACCCATACTCCATTGGTAATCAACAAAAATGGCAAGCTGGTCGAAGAAATAGTTCAACCCACGCTCGCCGACAAAGAATAAGTAACAGATACTCCACAATTAATCAGCCGCAAGCCGATTGGGGTACTGTGCATCCATGAGCCACGCCTTCCTGTTTGTTCCCGCCGCTGGCGATCAGCAAGAGCGCTTATCATTCCCCGCATGATCCGCACGCTGCTCTTCTCCACCCTCTACCCCAGCAGCGTGCGGCCGAGCCACGGCATCTTCGTCGAGACGCGTCTGCGCCACCTGCTGGCCAGCGGCGAAGTCGAAACGCGCGTCGTCGCCCCGGTGCCCTGGTTCCCGCTGCGCCATAAGCTGTTCGGCGAGTATGCCAAACACGCTGCCGTGTCCCGCCACGAAGTGCGCAACGGCATCAGCATCGAACATCCCCGCTACCTACTATTGCCCCGGCTCGGCATGAACAGCGCCCCCGCGTCGCTCGCCCGCACTGGTCTGGCGGCCGCGAGGCGCCTGATCGCCAGCGGCTACGATTTCGATCTCATCGACGCGCACTATTTCTACCCCGACGGCGTGGCCGCAACAATAATTGGCAAGGCACTCAACAAACCTGTCGTCATTACCGCGCGCGGCACCGACATCAACCTGATTCCACAGTATTCGAAGCCTCGCCAGATGATTCTCGACGCAGCCCGCGACTGCGCGGCAATGATCACCGTTTGTGCTGCGCTTAAGGACGCAATAGTCGGTCTTGGCGGGGCGGCGGAAAAGATCACTGTATTGCGCAATGGCGTCGATCTTGAGCTGTTCAAGCCGGAGGATCGGCAACAGTCCCGGGCAACTTTTGGGATGAAAGGCGGTTTCGCCATTGCATCCGTCGGCCACCTCATCGAACGCAAAGGGCATCATCTGGTGATCGAGGCGCTGCCGCAGCTTCCCGATGCCGAGCTCTACATCGCCGGCGCGGGAGAGGAGGAACCCCGTCTGCGCGCCTTGGCCGACAACTTGAGCGTCGCGCAGCGGGTCCACTTTCTCGGCGCAATACCGCAAGCAAGGTTGCGTACCCTCTACAATGCGTCCGACTGCCTGGTGCTGGCATCGAGCCGCGAAGGCTGGGCGAATGTGCTTCTGGAAGCGATGGCCTGCGGCACGCCGGTCGTTGCGTCGAACGTCTGGGGCACGCCAGAAGTCGTTGCGACTGCCGCGGCTGGTGTGCTGATGCTGGAGCGCAACGCGAATGGTATCGTTGAGGCGATCGGCAGGCTGCGGCAAGCGCTGCCGGATCGGGGAGCAACCCGTGTCTATGCCGAGCAGTTCAGCTGGGATGCCACCACCGCCGGGCAACTGGCGCTCTTTCGCCAAGTGCTTGGGCTAACGTAATGGAGATGCACGTTGCGTGACCTGATCCTGACAGCCTTCGTTTTAGGTTCAATACCATTTATCTTCCGCAACCCATTCATCGGGCTGCTGATGTGGGTGTGGCTGGGGATCATGAACCCCCATCGCTTCACCTGGGATTTTGCCTACAGCATGCCGTTCGCGTATATCGTGGCTGTCTGCACGCTGGCGAGCACGCTCGTCAATGCCGGCAAACGCTATAGCTTCCCCACCGATCGTGCCGCCGTCATCCTGATCCTCCTGGTACTGTGGCTGGGTGTCTCACCCCTGTTCTCTTTTCATCTGGACAGGGAATTTGACATGTGGCTCAAGCCCGTCAAGATTCAGTTGATGGTCATGATTGCGTTCCTTCTGGTGGGAACGCGCGAGCAATTGCACAAGCTGACATGGGTTCTTGCGCTGTCGGTCGGATTCTTCGGCATCAAGGGTGGTCTTTTCACGATTGCCACAGCTGGTCATTACAAGGTCTGGGGCCCGGCAGCAAGTTTCATTGAGGACAACAATACCCTGGCGCTGGCCATCATCATGGCGGTACCGCTATTTCGCTATCTGCAATTGCATAGCGAGAATCCTTGGGTCAAACGATTCTGCCTGGCTGCCATGGGGCTTTGTGTCGTTGCGGCAGTCGGGTCTCAATCCCGTGGCGCATTCCTTGCCTTGGCGGCGATGGGGGTATTCCTGTGGTCCAAGAGCCGGCAGAAAGGGCTGGTCGGCATTCTGATGCTGCTCGCTCTGCCCATCGCCTGGTGGCTGATGCCGGAAAGCTGGACAGACCGCATGTCTACAATCTCGGCCTACGAGCAGGATTCCTCGGCCATGGGGCGCATCAATGCCTGGTGGATGGCCTGGAATCTTGCAGTGGATCGATTCCCGATTGGCGGCGGATTTGTCGTTTATGAACCGGATGTGTTCATGCGCTATGCGCCAGACCCGTTCGCGATCCATGCAGCACACAGCATCTATTTTCAGATTCTGGGCGAACACGGCTTCATTGGACTGGCGCTGTTCCTGCTGGTTTACCTGTTCTCCTGGCTGAACGGTGCCTGGATCGTCCGCAATACCAAGGGCAAGCCCGGTTGGGAATGGGCGCACGATCTCGCCGCCATGTGCCAGGTGAGTCTTGTCGGTTATGCCGTTGGTGGCGCCTTCCTTAGCCTGACCTACTTCGATCTTCCCTATTACATAGTTGTCATCTTGGTCGTTTTGCGCGGGTTGGTGCGCCGACAGCTTTCATTGGCCACTCATGCAACCAGGATGGTGCCAGCATGATCGCAAGGTTGCCCATGTTGCTATGGCCGCTGCACAGGCAAATACTGACCATCTTGATATACCACCGCGTCTTGCCGGAGCCAGACCCGCTGCGCCCCGGCGAGGTCACGGCTGACACCTTTGACCGTCAAATGCAATTCCTGGCAAAGCATTTTGCCGTGCTGCCGCTGCTGGAGGCGGTCGGGCAGGTGCGCCGTGGCAGCTTGCCCCGGCGCACCTGCTGCATCACCTTTGACGATGGCTACGCCGACAATCTCACTGTTGCCTTGCCAATCCTTGAGAAGCACCGCCTGCCGGCCACCGTGTTTGTGACCACGGGTTATCTGGATGGCAAAAAGATGTTCAATGATGCGGTGATCGATGCCGTGGCAGCTGCCGACGGCCCCTCTCTTGATCTACGGGAGTTGGGTGAAGGCGAACTGCCCCTGATGACCCTCGCCGACCGTCAGGCAGCCATTGCCAGGATTTTGAGGAAACTAAGATATCAGCCACCGCAGGAACGCGCAGCGGCTGTAGCGAAACTGCTCGCAATAACAGGCGGTGGTTCGCAGCATGGCGATATCATGCTGACTTCGGATCAGGTCGGCGAGCTCTCGCGTCGCGGGGTGGAGATTGGCGGCCACACCGTCACGCACAACATCCTGACCAACCTCGATGACGACCAGGCGCGGCAGGAGATTGTGTCTGGCAAGCAACACCTGGAGGCGCTTACCGGGAAGGCCGTCCGGGTCTTTGCTTATCCGAACGGCCAGCCCCACCGCGACTATGCGCAGCACCACGTCACCATGGTGAGGGACGTTGGATTTGAACTTGCGGTAACTACGGCCAATGGTGTCTGCAATTTCTCAAGCGATATATTCCAGTTACCTCGATTCATCCCGTGGGGTAGTTCAATCACGGCTATGGCTGCAAGAATGATGCGTAACGCCTGGGTGTAATGGGCGACGGCCGAGCGTTGAGTTATTTGAATGGCGTTAATGGTTGTCAAACAGATTGAAAGGGATAAGGATTTGGGGAGTGAATTGGATATGCCTTCAGCGTCGGACATTGGATCAGAATGGTCTGTGGCTGTATTCGCAGCACGTGAATCACCACAAGTCATATTAGCTACATTGGATGCAGTGATTAATGCAACATGCAAACGTACAACAGTGGACTTGCTGATAAACGGCAACTCACCGTTGGCCAACAAAATCGCGGAGACTTTGAGCAGGCATCCGATAACAAGCGATTTCGCGAAGGTACGCCTCTGGCACATTCAATTAGGTGATAAGGCACATGCATGGAACCAATTTATTCATCATCTCTGGCCCCAAGGGACAACAGCTTTCTTTGTTGATGGTTATGTGCAGCCTGCGGAGAAATCGTTTGCATTCCTTGCAGACGGGGTGAATTCATCAGAGCAGGTGTTTGGTTCCGCTGGTTTACCGAGTAGCGGGCGTACGGCCCCGCAACTGCGGCAACAGATTCAGATAGAGCATAGTCTTCACGGCAACCTGTTCAGTTTGAAGCCTAGCGTAATTTTGCGCATAAAAAAGATTGGGTTTCGACTTCCTCTTGGGATTTATCGGACCGATGCAGTGCTAGAGGCGGCTCTCAAGTTTAGTTTTGATCCTGAACACAACGATTGGAATATTGACCGAGTGTTTATTCATCCGCAGGTGACGTGGGCAACACCCGCAAAGCATTGGTGGCGTTATTCAGACATAAAGGCACATCTGAAGCGCATGTTGCGACAGTCTCAAGGGAAATTGGAAATTCATGCCGTTAGGTATCATTTGGCGATCAAAAAACGTGGTGCTGCTTCTTTACCACGCACTGCACTTGAATTGGTGTTGACCTGGATTGATGAATGTCCCGATCAGGCTAGGGAAGTCTTGCGCAGTTTTATGCTTAGACGTGCTCTTTCGCAAATGCGCGCGCGACATGACTGGTCAAGTGCCAATATCCCACCAGTTCTAATCTGGCCCGTGAGTAATAAAAGTGAATAGGCTAGATCTGCTAACTTTGTTAGGATTATTGTTTGCCGTCTGAACTTGAGGAGTACTGCATGTCATTTATCGAGCGGCACGCCACGGTAATCAAGCGGGTTCTTGATTACGTACATTATGACTACCGGCATTGGACGCGACCGGTAATGTATGCACGATGTGATGCGATGCTCAAGGAGCTTCATCCAGAGAAATTGAACGTGCTTGAGATATCTGCCGGCCAGCACTGGCGTGAGTATGGGTTTGGACAGTTCACCGAAGCAAATTATCCGGATTTCGATATCTGCAGCCAAGTAATGGAAGATCGGTTCGACCTGATCATCGCGGATCAAGTATTCGAGCACTTGCTATGGCCTTATCGTGCTGCCAAGAATGTATTGACTATGTTGAAACCGGGCGGGTACTTTCTCGTCACAACACCGTTCTTGATACGTATCCACGATGTGCCCCATGATTGCACTCGTTGGACAGAGACAGGTTTGAAATATTTCCTTAATGAATGTGGTTTCCCTATGGAGACCATTCGAACGGACTCATGGGGAAACAGGTCTTGTGTGATAGCAAACTTCACCAAATGGGCAAGGCGGGGCTGGTTTGGCTCATTACGGAACGAGCCCCAGTTTCCAGTCGCTATTTGGGCCTTGGCCCAAAGCCCTTTTGCTTCCGACCAACACTAGGTGGCTGGTATCGCCGTGAGCAAAGCAGAATGATTAAGTTCGACGGATTGCGTGGCAAAGTCCAAGAATTGGATACCAGTTCCCATGAAGATTTTTTCCGGTATTACGAGCAACAGAGTCTGTCGCCGCAGACATTGGAGCGCTTTCGGTCGGCATGCGAAACCTTGTTACGTATTTATGGCCCCTTGCCGGCAGGCCGGACACTAGACATCCTCGATATCGGCTGCGGCGCCGGTACCCAGTCACACTTCTGGTTACGCGGGGGGCACCACTATTGGGGGGTCGATATCAACGAACCCTTGATTCAACTGGCGAGAGACCGATTGACTGAGCAGGGTGTGAATGCCTGTTTCGATGTTGGGAGTGCCACGGCTTTACCATGTGTCGACGAGTCGGTTGATATTTGCCAGATGCCGGAATTGCTGGAACACGTGCCTGATTGGCAGGGATGTCTGAATGAGGCTGTGCGTGTATTGCGACCAGGCGGGCTGATCCATATCAGCACCAGCAACAAGCTGTGTCCCAGGCAGGATGAATTCAACCTGCCTTTATATAGTTGGTATCCAAGCCGTTTCAAGCGATATTTCGAGCGCCGCGCCAAAACCGACCGCCCCGAATTGGCTAATTACGCAAAGTATCCAGCTGTGAATTGGTTCAGCGTATATGACTTACGCGACTATCTTCAACCAAGAGGGTTCCAGTGCCTTGACCGATTCGACTTGGTTGACAGCACTGATAAGGGGCCGGTTGCACGTTTGATTCTCTCTCTCCTGAGAGGCGCACCTCCCTTGCGCCTACTCGGTCATATGGCGACGCCTTACACGCTGCTAATCGCTAGAAAATCCCTAACAACATTTTAAATATACGAACGGGGTGGCACCAGCCTAATTCACGAACCCCGAAGGTGTTTTGGTGCGTCCACAACGTCGCCAAGCACGATAAATCTAAATGCCAGACCGAAGGAAATCAGCAAGGAGAGCAATTCCTCATGCCGTTCGCGCCCTGAATAGTGCGCAGCGATGATCTCTTCTATGCCATCCCGGGAAAACATGTCCGTCGGAAAGATGCCGGAAGCGAGCATCGGCCGCAGCACCGCGTCGGCAAGCTGGGGCTCCGCTCGAACATCGCCGGCCAGATCGCGCATCTCGCGGCGCAAGGGTTGACCGGAACCGAATGCTTTCCGCATCAGGTCCGCGCCGCGGCGCATGGCGAACTCGCTGGCCATCTTCACATATTCGCGCGCAAAGAGCGGGTCTATTGGCCGTCCGCTATTGGTGCACGGCACATCGCGCACGGCCGGGTAACTGTACGCGATCATTTTCTTGTAGATGCGCTGTTCGAGCCGGGCCCTGGGCGGTATCTTCAGCAGAAAGTTAACCAGGTCGGTATCCATGTGCGGTGCCCGGACTTCAAGGATATGCCGATCCACGGCGGGTGCCTGATAGGTCACCTGTGGTTGCATGAAGCGCATATTCCAGACATCGGCGACATTGAGCGGATGATCGTTGTCGATGCTGCTGAAGCTCGCCGTGAACCGCTGTTTTGCGGCCTCCAGATTTTGTGCATAGAAGGCGGGCGTCATTATGCGTTGCAGCCGTGCAAGCTTGCCGTGGATAATGCGATTCCAGATGGCGTCGATCGCCGCGCCGCGTGACCGCGCGAGCAATAATGCCGGCCAGGTATGCGAGCCGCTGAACTCGGCCAGAAACCCCGTCAGCACAATATCCATGGACTGCTGCAGTTGCGGGTGAAACTGCATCGAAGTAGTGCGCGTGAAAGACAGCATGCCCTCGGTGCGCCAGACGATGCCATGACAATGCGCACTGAGATAGCCGGGGTCGCTGACGAGATGGGTGTGTTGCATCCCCAGGCGCTCTGCCAATTGGGGCGCGATCAGAACGTCCCGCGCGGTACCCAGGCCAAAAGTGAAGGTCGGTATTGGCAGGTGATGCGGCCGGACGGCGGCCGCCACCGACCGGCTGTCGTAGCCGCCGCTCAGGAACATGCCGATGCGTGCCGGCCCGCGCATGCAGCGCTCCACAGCGCGATCAAGCAGCTTCGCGAAGTTCACGAAGTAGGTGGGTTGATCGTGCTCGGGTTCGCCTTCCTGATATGCATAGCGCCAGTAATTCCTCCGGCTTGTCCCACTGGCGCCACAACTCAGGATGGTCGCTGGCGCCAGACGTTCATATCCATCGACCCAGGTGTCACCGTACAGGTGATGTCCATGACACAGCAGCTCGAAAAGACCCACGGCATTCAACTTCAGTGACGTGCTATCGGCAGCGCGGATTCCCTTCAGTTCGGTCGAAAAGACCAGTCCGTTGGCGGTGGCCTTAAAAAAGAGCGGCCGAAATCCATAGCGGTCGCTGATCAAAGTGACACTTCTGGTTACTGCGTCGTGCAGCACGATGGCGAAAAGACCATTGAACTCGCGAACAATTTCAGGTCCGTGTGCGGTAATCAGGCCAAGGATCAGGTCTCCCTGACTAGATAGTCCCGCTACGCGCGGGGTGTCGCGGCGATGGCGCGCGGCCAACTCATCTGCGTTCCACAGTTCACCGTCGATGACGAGGTGGTAGCGACCATCCGGTGAAGCAGCGATCTGGCGTCCTTGCTCCAGTATCCCGGTGTCAAGCACGCCAATGGCAAAGCTGTCGACGCAAAGCGAGTGCTCTGTCAGTGGCCGGGAAGTCGCGGCAATCGCCGCGAGCTGTCGACCCAAGCGGCTGTGCAACACATCTCTGGCCGTGTCTGGCTCAAATATACCAACTAGATTTGGCATGCCCTGTTCTCCAGCTACGTTGTCAGTTCAGTCACGTCAGACCGGGTCACGCTTCGCTCGGCTTGCCGCGACAGCACGGATTTTGTCGAAGATATACGATTCAGCGCCTGGCGGTCGTCCGGCAAGCCACCATAGCGCAACAATGCTGAACGTGTAGCTGGCAACGCCGACAAGGACCTTCGTCCCCAATAATAATGTTCCATCCAGGCCTGCCAAGGGCGTTGCGTAAATGATGACTGCAGCCATGAATACAACAGCAATAAGCGGCCGAATTATGGATACGATCATTTCCGCCAGACGCAGGCCGGCGAAGGCCTTGATCAATAGCCAGAAGAATGTCAGGAGCCCAAAGCCTGCCACCAGCAGTCGCAGCCAGGCGATGGAAAGCGCACCTTCGTTAGGAATTGCCAGAATGGCCAAGGCAGCAAAGATGAATACCTGGCCGATGGAATAAATCGCGACGAGCCGGGCCTTGCCTAGCGTCAGCAATATGTAGCCGCCACTGGTCAAGATCGCCTGCATGATGCTGACCAGGGCCATGATTTCGATGAAGGGTACTGCGCTCAGCCATTTCTCGCCGAGCAAAACCGGTACAAGTTCCTGAGCGACCAGGGCAACGCCGACGCCGGCGGGCACTCCGATCAGAATTTGGATGCCCTGAGCGATCAGAAATACTCGCTTGAGCTCGACAAGATCTTCCTTGACCTGTACAAATGCGGGAAATAACACGCGATTCAGCGGGGCCAGCAATTCGGTAGTGGGCATCGCCGAAATATCATCCGCCAGCGAATATGCGCCCATCACTGCCGCATTCTCTCGCCCGCCCACAAATATCTGATGCAGCTTGCCGTTGAGAAAACCGCTCGCGCTGCTCAAAATCATCCATTGGGAAATACCAAATATCTCGCGAAATTTAGTCAAAGATAAACGCGGCCGCATGGGATGCAATGCATAACTCAGGCCAACGCCCAGCACACGTCCCACGAGGTTGCCAATCACTAGCGCCCAATAGGATTGCAGTATCAAGGCGGCTGCGATGGTGACAATAAAGCTTGCCATTCGCCGCAGAAACAGAAAGCGGAAATCGTGACCGAAGCGCATTTCCTTCTGGAAAGTGATCACGCCGATATTTTCCAGCGCACTTATGAAGAAACCCAACGACAGGCAGCGAATGACCCACTCGACCCGTGGTTCGTTGAAATAAGCGGCAGCCCAGGGCGCCGCGACGATGACGATGGTGGCGGCTAGCGTGGCTTGTATCAGGCGCAGCGTCCAGGCAGTGTTGTAGTGCTCCTGCGTGGCATCCCGGTTTTGTATCAACGCCACATTGACCCCAAGATCAAGAAACACATCGGCCAGCATGATCACCAAGGATGCCATGGCAATGATGCCGAAATCAGCCGGCACCAGCAGGCGGGCTAGGATCAGTGTGCTGACCAGTCCGATCAATCGATCGGTCCAGCGCATGGCCACAGTCAAAGCGGCGCCGGTCAAAACGCTGTTTTGCATCAGACCTTGGGCCATCCCGGCAGCAATCGACGGCTATAAGCAAGGTAGCGTAGCCCGCCCGGTTGCAGAAGGCTGCGGAGGTGGCATTGCGATGCTACCAGCCACATCCCTTTCATTAGCGCCTCGGCCGAACGCTCATGCCAAGCTGCGCCGATCCGTATGCGAATTGTTTTAGCAATATGAGTGGGCGGCGAACTAGCCAGCATGCGCTCGTAAAGGCTGAAACAGATGGCTTTGTAAGCATTGGACTTACCCAAAGAGCCGGGGGTGTCGTTGTTCCGAAAGCCTGGTTCGTCGAGCGCTGCAAGCTGCTTCCCTGCCATTGCAAGGCGAAATGCAAGCCAGGTCCACTCGGCATAGGGATGTGGGTTCTCGAAAAATTCACTAGAAATAGATGCCGTGCGGAAAAGGGCATTGCAACTTGTGAGCCAGTTCTCGCGGAACAGCGCAGCCAAAGGGTCGTCGGATATGTCGGACAGTCGATGATAGAAGATGTTGTCATGCCCGGACGTGTTCCGGAAGCCATTGCAGACAACAAGGTCACAAGACGGGTTTTGCGCAAGATAATCGAGTTTCAGGTCCGTGGCGCCCAGGAGGTATTCATCATCATCGTCCAGAAAGGCGAAATACTCGGTGTCGACCAGGTACCTGCCGCGCCTTTGCGCGACGGGTGATGATGCCGTCTCAATCTGATCGAACACGATATCAGGTTGCCGATTAAGCCATGTACATACATCGGTATCAAACCGATTCCCATTGACTACAGCGATAATCTTGACAGCCTCATGGGCTGATGCCCGGATCGACTTGACTGCCCGCTTCAGACTTTCCGACCGTGCGGCATCTGCAAGAGTTGGAATGATGACCGATACGGTTGGCGATTTATCCAAGAGTGGCTCCTTGCATCCAATGTTTGATTTCTCATAAGATACGTACCTAGGTTAGTGGTGGTCTTGGTAGGATGATCGGCGGCGTATCGATCTTCATTTCACATTCACCAAGCAACTCACCCCCCAAAGCAATGATGCTATCATCATCATAGATGGTCTTACGCGACTGGTAAGAAGAATTACATATACACATTTAAACCAATATGCTATCCCATGACAATCAACGCGCACCTTCTTTGGATGCCAACAACGATGTGGTTGACGTCGTAATTGTCACTTGGAATACACAAGCACTGACATTGCGGTGTTTGGCGTCATTGCGGGGCGTGTTGCGCCAAGAGGCCATTAACGCCAGCATTTGGCTGGTCGACAACTGCTCTAAAGACGATACCGTATCAGAAGTGCGCTCGAAATTCCCTGAAGTTAAAGTGATTGCACATCACTGTAATGCAGGGTTTTCCGTAGCCAATAATCAAGCGATCCGGGTGGGCCGTTCGCCCAACGTACTATTGTTAAATTCGGACGCGTTTCTAAGGGATGGTGCCTTAAGTAAGATGCTCAGATTCCTTCATCTACATCCCGATGTAAGTGCAGTTGGTCCACGATTGATGATGGCTAATGGAGAGGTGCAACACTCGGTCGTTCCGATCACGAACCCGATTCGGCAACTCGGCTATTTGGCCGCTTTTCATTTCCCACCGCTCAGTCGTATTTTCAGGAGAGTGTTCCAGCATCGTCGTGATCGTTATGTCAGCGGAAATGAGGCGCGCGCGG
The DNA here is from genome assembly GCA_013791905.1 of Rhodocyclaceae bacterium. Taxonomy (GTDB): domain Bacteria; phylum Pseudomonadota; class Gammaproteobacteria; order Burkholderiales; family Rhodocyclaceae; genus Sulfuricystis. The sequence goes on from VMSX01000017.1 coordinate 120,195, forward strand.
TGCCTTTATTGTCTGCAGCCTGCCTTTTACTGCGGCGCGAAGTGTTTGAGCGTGTTGGTCTGTTGCCTGAAGATAGATTTCTCTATTCCGAAGAAGATGATCTTTTTATTCGAATGCATCGCGCAGGTTTGACCTCCTTCTATCTGCCAGAAGCGAAAGTATTACATCTTTGTGGTGCCAGTTCCGATGGCAATATCAAAACACCGGGTCCTAATGAGCATTTCCATCGGTCCCGGCTTCGTTATTTATACCAACACTTCCAAGCGGCAACCCAGTTTATTTACTGGTCGCACCTTACATTTTTTGGCTGGAGTTTGATTTTTGTAAAGATGAAGAATGCACTTCGCGGCAATGCGGATGATGCTGCCTACGTCAACGCCTACAAAGTGCTCCTGCAATTAAATCGCACCGAATACCTGAAAGCTACCCAATCGTCTAACTTGCTCAATGGACATTGATAAATCAAATGGAGCTGTAAGAAGAGTAATTCTGTGCATGCCCACATTCTGCAGGATGGCGGCTACCAACCCTTTATGCACATAATGCGTCGTGTCCTGATGATCGCCTACCACTTCCCTCCGATGGCGGGGAGCAGCGGCATTCAACGCACCTTGCGCTTTGTGCAACACTTGCCTTCGTTCGGCTGGGAGCCCCTGGTACTGACGGTTGCCCCGCAGGCATACGAGCGCACCAGCCCGGATCTGCTGGGCGATATACCTGCCGGCGTGATCGTCACCCGGGCTTTTGCCCTCGATACGGCGCGCCATCTGGCGATTGGCGGGCGCTATGCTGGCTGGATGGCGCGCCCGGATCGCTGGCGCAGTTGGCAATTCGCGGGGGTGTGGGCAGGCATGCAAATGATCAAGCGCTATCGTCCGGATGCGCTGTGGTCTACCTATCCCATCGCCACGGCGCACATGATCGGGTCAGCGCTTCATCGCCGCAGCGGACTGCCTTGGGTTGCCGATTTTCGCGATCCCATGGCCCAGGAGGGATACCCTGCCGATCCATTGACTTGGCAAAGCTTTAAGGCCATCGAGACGGATGCGGTGCGCAACGCGCGATTCTCAACTTTCACCACGCCGGGGGCGGCAGAGGAATACCGGCGGCGGTATCCGGGATCGCGGGAGCGCATTGCGGTGATTGAGAACGGCTATGACGAGGAAAGCTTCGCGACAGTTTCCGCAGCGGCCAGGCAGCCTTTGGTACCCGGCACCATTACGCTTTTGCATAGTGGCGTCGTCTATCCGCAGGAGCGTGATCCGACAAACCTGTTCGTGGCTTTGCGCCGCCTCGTGGATTTAGGCCAGCTGAAACCTGGCGATCTGAAGATTCGCTTCCGCGCCGCGGTGCATGACGATTTATTGACAGGGCTGGCACGTCAGCATGCGGTCGAGGATTACATTGAACTGTGCCCGGCCATTTCCTACCGCGAGGCATTGCAGGAAATGCTGTGTGCCGATGCGTTGCTGGTGATTCAGGCCGCCAACTGCAATGCACAGATTCCGGCCAAGATTTACGAATACCTGCGTGCTGGGCGGCCTATCATTGCACTGACAGACCCGGCCGGGGATACTGCCGGCGTGTTGCGGGCATCCGGCATCGACACAGTGGCGCGACTTGATTCCGCTGAAGAAATCGTTGCGTTGCTACCCGGCTTCATGGATGCAGTACGGTGCGGGCAGGCACCATTGGCGGATGCACCGTCAGTTGCCGCGGCGTCGCGCCGCGGCAGAGCCGAATCTTTGGCAGAGTTGTTCTCGAGAAGCATGGACTAAGGGGCGTCTGATGATCAAGGTGAAAGGGAATGGCCTGTCAATTGGCATGGTTTCATGGGCCATGTTGAGCGGCTATGCGCATGCCTATGATGTATGCGGGTCGCTGCAGAATGCCTACGGACCCTTTGATTATTGGGTCGACAAGAATATGCTGGGTGTCGTCGAGGACCACCATTTCACGCCTGAAGTGGAAAGCCTGGTGAGGGGGAAAAGCGGCTACATCGGGGGCGATATCGATTACACCTTGCGAGCTTTTCCGAATCATCCGCGTGCGCTGCTCGCGATGGTCCGGTTGGGTGAAAAGATTCGTTCGGAGCGTCCGGGGGGGGCCAACTACTCGGTCCGCTGCTATCTTGATCGGGCGATCCGTTTTCGCCCTAACGACTCAATGGCCCGGATGATTTATTCTTTCTATCTGGTGAAGCGCAAGAAGAATGCCGAGGCGCTGGAGCATCTGGAGGTGGCGACGCAGCACGCGACCGAGAGCGGCAACCTTCACTACAACCTGGGCCTGGTTTATATTGACTTGGGTAAGTACGATCGGGCCTTGCAGCATGCCCAAGAGGCCTATCGGCTCGGGTTCAACCTGCCCGGGCTCAGGGCAAAACTTGAAAAGGCGGGGAAGTGGCAGGATCCTCCTGCGGCAAAGACTGAACCAGATAAGGAGCAAGGCGCTGAATCAGCCGCCGGGGATTTGCCGCAGCAGTAATGTGCGGGCCTTGCGGATCATGCGGATTGGCAAAGCGGCGAGAAAGTTGCGCATTGCGACGATGAACGGGTGCGGATCATTCAAATCAAAATAGACATCGCGCAGGCGCTGGCGAAAAAACAGGCCGGGTTCATGACGGAGCAGCCAGAAGAAGGCGCCGGGTTGACGCTCACTGTTGATCCAGAGGGTGCTGGTCGTCTGCCGCATGCCTACAGGGCCGCCACCGATTGCGGCGAAGTATTCCGTCAACGGCAGACTTACACCATTCGCCGAGCATAGGCCTTCCCAGAAATCCGTGCGGCCGACGGTTGGTTCGATGACCCAGAACGTGCCATCGGGGCCTTGTTTCAGTTCCAGCGAGACCGGGCCGGAAAGGCCCAGGCCCGCGAAGAACCTCAGGGTGAGTGCATGCACTTGATCGTTGGGTTCCGACACCGCGATGGTCGTGTTGCCCATCGGCCTTGAGCAAAGCTTGCGGCCTTCAAATCGCGCCAGGACTTCCCCTTTTTTAAGGTACAGGGCGCCGAAGCGTATGGACCGGTCATCTCCCGGAATGAATTCCTGTGCCAGGACGGGCAGGCACTGGCCGATGAGTTCCGTATAAGCCGGGATATCTTCCATCGAATCGATGACGATGACCTTGAAGGCGGAAAGTGGCCGGGTTGGCTTCAGGATGATGGGCAGTTCGAGGCAGCCGATGTCTTGCTCAAGCGTCTGCAGATTGCTCAGGAGAGTGGAACGCGGGTAGCGCAAGCCGGTATCAATGCAGCGCTGCTCAAGATGGTCTTTTTCAAGCAGGTCAAGCACAGCAGGAGCGGCATGCGCCCAGCTGAGCCGATAAAAACGCGATATTTCCTGTACATGCTCTCCAACGGTTTTAACCATCAAGTCATTGGTCAAGAATAAAACCGGTTTGGATTCCGTGTCGCTGTCCGACGCCAATTGAATCAGCGACGTGACCAAACCCGGGCCGGTGATGTCGGGAATAAAGCGTATTTCGGCACACCGCGTGCGCGCCCCCGGCAGGGCTGGGTCGCGCTTGAGCGCAACGACCTGAATGCCAGCCCGATGGAGGGAGCGAGCAATGCCAAGTCCATGGGCACACAAGCCGACAACAACTGCGTGGGGGCGCTCGGATTGGCTGCGTGGCTGAGTTGCCTCAGGAATGCCGAGGGTAATTGTCGGGTGGGCGCGTCCGGGCCAGCAGCAATCGACAAATGGGGCTTTTGATGAAAAGGTGAACTGAATCTGGCCCAGGCACAAGAAGGTCAGTGTCTCGATTCGCTGCATCCCCAGGTGGCCGTGGGCTGCAAGTGAATTCTGGTTGAATGCCGATATCCTGGAGAAGCTCCAGCGAATGCCTTTTTTTTCAAGTAGCTCATTGGCGGCACTCCACAAGCGGGCGAGCGTTCTGCCCATGCGGAAGTCCGGTTCGACATGAACATCGAAGTCCCAAACCGAGGCGCCTGGATCTGCGAGTTCGAAGCGGCAGCGCACCTCGTCTTCTTCATAGAAATTTCTGGCATACCAGAAGAATCCGGCGAATCGTCCTTTGACCGTGGCGGCAAGGCAGGTGTAGCCATTACGAAAGCGCGCTGCAACAATGTTTTTCGGGCGCGGAAACGCTGCACAGATTGCACTATCGGGAAGCGTGCGTTCGACCGCGCTGTGCGGCGATGGGCGGCAATTCAAGGCAGCCGGGCCAGGGATGGGTTGGGCGACGATGTGGTAGCGCAGCAGGCGCCAATGCCCATTGCTGATCTTTTGCAGCAATCTCCCCAACAGGAAAAGCAGGCCGTTTGCGGCCCCCAGCCTGCGTATCGGGCCGGTGAGTCGTTTAAGTGTCATGTGGTCGACCAAGTGAGGCATTCGAGCGTCGGATACTTGCGCGAATTGTGCCAAGATCCCGGTGCCCCGGTGCGCTAAGGCTTGCGTTCATGCGCTTTGAAAGACGGGCATGACGGCACGGTGCTTGACTCGGGGGAATGACTAGGACGCCTTGAAGCCGGGCGCATGTACCCGCAGCCATTGTTCCAGCATTGTCATTACCCAGACGAGTTCGCCGTAGAAGCCGGGGTGGGCTGGCAGATGTTCCTTGAGCAGCGTGTCGATGAATTCCCTGCGGATGATGCCGCGGTCGGCAAGGCCGTGCAGGGATTCCGTGGCGAGTTGGTTGAGTGGCGCGTGACTGACCGCCCACGGGCCGAAAGGCAGGCCGAAGCCGTGTTTCTTCTTGGTGAGGATCTCGTCCGGCAGGAAGCCGCGCAGAGCTTCCTTGAAGAACCAGCGCAGCTTGAAACCTTTGAGTTTGTACGCCGTGGGCAGCTTGAGGGAGAAGTCGAGCAGGCGGTCATCCAGCAGCGGGAAGCCTACCGCCATATTTGCCAAGCGTGCGGAACCGATGACCTTGGGAAGATCGTTTTCGGCCAGGGTGTAGCGCCAGTCGTAGGCGAGCATCTTATTGATCAGCGATGCTGGCGGGCAGGCGTTATAAACCGCGCGCTGATGGCGCTCGGGTTCGCCGCTGTCGACCTGCTGAAGAAAGTCGGCAGTGAATATCTGGCCAAGCCCCATGCGCATGAGCAGGTTGTAGGTTTGCATCCGGTCGGGCATCGGCACGCGCGCCTGGCGCACGTAGCTGGCACCTTTCTTCAGCAGGGGGATGCGGTCGAAGAGGCCGGTATCGGCGAGCGGTTCGGCAAGCCCCTTGCGCAGAATGCCGGGCAGGGCGTCATAGGCGCCAAAGACGCGCTGTTTGGCATAGCGGGTATTGCCGCCGAACAGTTCGTCGCCACCGTCGCCGGCCAGCAGCTTTTCGATGCCGTCCTGTTTTGCCATGCGCGCGCAGTAGTAGGCAGGCACGGCGGAGGAGTTACCGAAAGGTTGGTCATAGCTGGCGGCTACGGCGGGCATGCCGGTTACCAGGTCGTCCGGGGTGATGTAGTACTCGTGGTGGTGGGTACCGAAATGACGGACAGCGATTTGCGCGTATTCCATTTCATCGTAGCCCGGCACATCGAATCCGATGGAGTAGGTTTCCGCAGGGCGGCCAGTGATCTGCGTGAGCATACCGGCGATGGTTGAGCTGTCGGTGCCACCACTGAGATAGCAGCCCACCGGGCCACCATCCAGTCGTGCTGTCACGGCATCCCTGATTGTTTGACGGAATTCGTCGCGCAACGCAGAGAAGGATTCACCTTGACCTTCTTCGAACTTGGGTTGCCAGTAGGGTGCGACAGCCAGCTTGCCGTTTTCGAACCGGGCGCTGTGGCCGGGCGGCAGGCGGAAGACATCCTTGAAGATGGTGCGAGGCGAGGGAATGACATGGAAATAGAGGTAATCGAAGATCGCCTGCGGGTCGAGTTCCGCCCCGGCATCGGCCAGTGCGTCAGCGCGCGGCGCGAACTGCAGGCGACTGTCGGTGATGCGGTAGCAGAGGGTCTGGATGGCGAAGCGGTCGATGGCGAGAAAGCTGCGGCCGTCGGCCAATGTCATGGCGACCGCAAAGTCGCCGGTTACCCGCGCCGGGGCACTGGCGCCGTATTTTTCGAATGCCTGTCGCCAGGCGGCTGGCACGCCGTCGCGCGCAGCGATGGCGGCGATGTCGCTATCAGCAAAGCGCGGCTGACCAATGCAAAGGTGAAGCTCTGTCATTTGCGGCTGGTACCTGTGCCATGAATTGAGGGGATTATAGAAGCCATGACGCCGGGAACCTCTGATTGCCCGTTCAGCCACTTCAGGCAGCATCGCTCCACGGCATTTCGCCAAGTCGTCGACGCGAAAGTATGGTCCGCATTTTCGATGTCGATGCGTTCGAGGGTCGGCCGTTTCAACACAGCGCGCCAGGCTTCGGCACTGCCGGCATATTCCAGAAATTCCTTGGCGGTGTAGTCGTTACTGCTGAGCAACAGCAGAACCTGCCCGGAGAAGTCGCGCAGGGCGCGAGCCATGCGATCCTGGAAGATGAGTTGCGGGTTGCTGTCAGTTTTTCTGACGGCTTGGCCAACCTTGTGCAGCAACTCCGCAACTGATTTGGCGACATTCAGGCGGCCGCTAAACAGTTTCTGCCAGAACTCCTTCTGCAGCAGGCGCTGGCCATAGTAGTGCTTGACCTGCGTCCTGGCCAGGGTTGCCTGCGAGCGCACCCATGGGTTCAGCAGGCAGAGGCCGGCAATGCGCGGATCGCGCGTTTCGTCCCAGTAGAGCAGCGCGGCAGCGGCAGCATCGCACAGGCCCCAGAGCACGATGCGGGAGACGCCGGGACAGGCGGACTGCAAGGTATCGATGGCGGCATGGATGTCTGGGTTTATGGCTTCGAAATCGCGCTTTGCGCCTGCGCTATCTCCCATGCCACGGTAATCGAAGCGCAGCACAGAGTAGCCGGCAGCGGCCAGGGCACGTGACAGCAAGACGAATTGCCGGTGGCTGCCGACGCGGGTTTGCGGCCCGCCGACGATGATGATGACACCAACTGCAACCGCTTGCTCTGGGCGTGCCAGAATGCCAATCAGATTTTCATTGGCGCAGGGGAAAACCAGGGCTTCTTCCGAATAGTTCATGGCGCCTGGGTTTCCAGTGCCGCCAGCGTTGCTTCAAGCAGCGCCGGGGCCTCCTCGATTTCAGTGGTCTGCCAGAAAGTCGGCGCTGGCAGGACGGCGCTGCTGGCGCGATAACCGGCACCCTGCCATTGCTCCAGTCGCTTGAGCGACGCGGGTGCCAGCGTGGCATCCGCTCGCGTCGAGAGTTCCAGCCAGATCAACTGGCCCGACTGCGGTGGCGGCAGAAGTTCCGCCTCTTCCAGCCCTTGGGCCAACGCGGCAGACAGCGTGTAGCCGGAGACTTCCACGGTCTGGCCGCTGGCGAGCTGTTGTTTGAGTGCGGCCATCACGCCCTTGCTCTCACCGGTCATCAGTTCGCCCGCAACTTTGAGGCGCAGGAATTGCTGCAGGAACTGCTTGCCCGAAGCGATCGGTTGCCAGAACAGGAAATTTGCGGGTTCGTTAATTTGTTCTGCAGCCTGCGTAGCCAGCAGGCAGCCGGTGCGCAGGCCCCACAGCCAGAGCGGCGCCTGACAGCGCTTGCGCAGCCAGGCGTGGGCATCGAGCACATCCTGAATCCAGCCCTGCCAGGTGGCGTCGCCGAAGTCGCCGGAACTGTCGCCACAACCATGCAGGTCGATTTGCAGAACTGCGTAGCCATGCGCTGCCAGCATTTGCGCCTGCAAGGCCGCCATGCGGCGGGACTTGTTCATTTCCTCGGCGAATGGATGCAGATAGAGCAATGCAGCTTTGGGCTGCCCGCCTGACGGTGCGTAGTAGAGGCAGAGGCGCTGGCCGTTGGCGACCGGAAGGAAGAAGACTTCAGGCACCATTGACGGTTGTGCGGGCGGGCTCAGTCCGCCAGCTTCTCTTCGACGAATGTGATCAATGTGCCGACGGTGGCGAAGGTTGCGCCGTCAATCTCGTCGTCATCCACCACAAAGCCAAAGCGCTCCTCCATGCCGGTGATCAGCGCGACGACGGCCATGGAGTCGAGTTCGGGAATGGCGCCGAGCAAAGCGGTGTCTGTGCCGAAGCTGGCGGCGCGACCGTTGAGGCTGAGAGTTTCGTCGAGCAGCCCAAGAATTTCCGATTTTATGTCCAACGCGAACTCCCGATGTCTGGTGCAAAAACAGGGCCAATTATAGGAGTAAACAGGTTTCAGGGACTGTGCGATACTTCTTGTCGTCATAGCCGTCGGCTGACTTTGCCCAGTTCTATTCGGTTGCCCCGCCATGCCAGATTCCACTTTACTGCACGAACTTATTGCACTTTCCGCGCAGCGCAGCCCGCACGCCATGGCGCTGGCGTATGGCAAGGATTCGCTGTGCTACGGCGATTTGCAGGAAGCGGTAAGCCATTTTGCCGGGGGCTTGATGAACTTGGGCTTGCAGCGCGGCGAGCGAGTGGCGATCTACCTCGAAAAGCGTTTTGAGACGGTCATTGCCAGTTTTGGCGCCCCGGCGGCGGGTGGTGTGTTTGTGCCGCTGAATCCCTTGCTGAAGGCCGAGCAGGTCGCATACATCCTGCGCGACTGCAATGTCCGGGTGCTGGTGACGTCGCCCGAACGACTGTCGTTGCTGGAACCCATCCTCGCCGAATGCCACGACCTGCGCCAGGTGGTGGTACTCGAATCCGAACAGGAATTGCCCGCTGGCGGTGCGCTGTCGTATTGCCGCTGGAGCGAACTGCTGGCCGCGCCGCCACGGACCGGGCACCGGGTGATCGATACCGACATGGTCGCCATCCTTTATACCTCGGGCAGCACCGGGAAACCCAAGGGTGTCGTGCTCTCCCACCGCAATATGGTAGCCGGCGCCAAGAGCGTGGCGACTTACCTGGACAATCGGCCGGAAGACACACTGCTGGCCGCGCTGCCGCTCTCATTCGACGCCGGTTTCAGTCAATTAACGACAGCCTTCCACGTCGGCGCCCGGGTGGTGCTGCTCAACTACCTGCTGCCGCGCGACGTGCTGAAAGCCCTGGAGCGCGAGAAGGTCACCGGCCTTACGGCGGTGCCACCGCTGTATATCCAGCTTGCCCAACTGGAGTGGCCGGCAAGCATCACCGAGCACCTGCGCTACTTCGCCAATACCGGTGGCCGCATGCCACGCGAGACACTGGTGGCCTTGCGCGAGCGGATGCCAAAGACCACGCCATTCCTGATGTATGGCCTGACCGAGGCCTTTCGCTCGACCTTCCTGCCGCCGGCGGAAGTGGATCGCCGTCCCGACTCCATCGGCAAGGCAATCCCCAACGCGGAAATTCTGGTGCTGCGCGAAGACGGTTCGCCATGCGCCCCCAATGAACCGGGCGAGCTGGTGCACCGGGGCGCGCTGGTCGGCATGGGCTACTGGAACGATCCGGAAAAAACCGCCGAACGCTACAAGCCGCTGTCTGCGCATGCGCCCGGACGACAGGCTGGATTGGTTCTGCCTGAACTGGCGGTATTTTCCGGGGACACGGTACGCATGGACGAGGAGGGTTTCCTCTATTTCATCGGCCGCCGCGACGAGATGATGAAGACTTCGGGCTATCGGGTGAGTCCGACCGAGGTCGAGGAGATTCTCTACGAGACCAAACTGATCGGCGAATGTGTTGCCTTTGGCGTCGAGCATCAAACGCTCGGCCAGGCCATTCAGGTCATCGCCACCGCGCCGGCGTCCGGGACGCTCGATGTCGAGACGCTGTTGGCCGAGTGCCGCAGCCGCATGCCAGCCTACATGGTGCCGGCGGGGATCGAGGTGCGGCCGGGTCCGCTGCCGCGCAACCCGAACGGGAAGATCGATCGAAAAACCTTGAGCACCGAGTGGATTGACAGATCTGGCCGCTGAAGGATTGGCAAATTTCTGGCCAAGACCTGTGGAAGGCGACTCATTGGCTTTTCCTGCGCCCCTGGATGCCGATCAGCAGCAGCAGGAAAAACAGGAATGCCAGGCGGGGAACATCCAGAAGGCTATCGAACAAGCCGACGACCATGAAGCCGACGATGCCCGCAATGATCGCCGGTGCCAGCGGATGATATGAGCGCCGCCCGACCAACGATCGGGACAAGGCAGCAAGAACCAGCAAGCTGAACGTGGCAAGGCCGACAATGCCTTGCTCGAACAACACATGCAGGTACATGCTTTTCATGTGCCAGGGCATGTGATGGTGGTCGCTGGTGAAAAACCAGCGGGCGATGTCGGCCGAAAAATCACCATTGGCGATTACGCTGCGGCCCTGCGGATCGGTGACGGTCAGGTTGTCAATATCGATTCGGCCGCCCATGGTCTCGAGTGCGATCGAGAAAACCACAAGCTGTGGTGCGTACCAGGGGCCATCTGATAGTTTGCGGCCGTCCAGTTCGAACGCCTGGCGTTGCCAATTGGTTTCTGTTTTTTTAATATGGATATTTTTTGCCGCGCACGTTTCTGCATAGAGCAGATGCTTGGTACAGATTTCCACTCTGATGATGGCATCGGCAGGTGCCCGGCCGTCCAATTTGACGCGATATAGCCCCGCTGGGCCTAGTTGGACGCGCTGGGTAATGCGGAGTACCTCGCCATAGCCAATCTGGTACCGGGGGCCGGAGAGCGCAAGAAAGGCATTCTGCTCTTCGTGGCTCAGGCGATAACCGCCTGGATGATCGTTGCCCGGAGCGCCGAAGAAAAAAGACTGGGGAACGCGACCCATGCCTTTGCCGAACAGCCAGTCATCATTGGATCGCAAGAGATCAAGCCCGGCGTTCCAATGTTGAACGCGGCCTGCCAGGTCTTGTTCGCTCGTCGAAAAACGATCCCCCATGTAGGTGCCACCCCCAAATACCGCCGTCACCGCCGACAAGGCGAACACGCTGGTTAGCAAGGCACCGCGCTTGCGCGTCTCGGTCGGCCAGACCGGCTGGTCCTTGAAGATGTTCCAGACGGCAAGTGCGACGATCAACAAAAGCGGTATCGCCGCATCGCCGAGTGCCGCTATGCCACCCCAATGTTTCGAAACTTGCGCTGCGGCGACCGGCAACGCAAGCGCGGCGGCGAGGGCCAATCCGGCCCAGGGTGGTTTCCCGGATAAGCGGTTTGCCAATATGGCGCCCACCGCCAATGTCAATATTCCTCCATAGGCCCAATAAACTCCCTTTGCAATCAACCAGTCGCTCAGCAGGGCGCCTGCCGTCAGCAATATGCCCGTACCGATCGCAACCGCCCATGTCCTGTTTGATGCTTGACGGGCAAAGGTGCTCGTCATCACATAGACAGCAAGACAGCCAAGCACGGCGACCAAGGCGCGGTAGCCACCGCTGCGGAAAACCAGATAGGACAGCCCGAGACTAACTGCGACCCAGATCAGAACAAAAACCCCCTGGGCAAGTCTGGATCGGCCCTGTTGTGTCGGCGCAGCCGGCATTCTCATGATCAATAGAAAGGCCATGACCACCATCGATACCAGTACAGCCAGATAGACGCCGCGCGAAAAGGTGGTCAGGCTGGCATAGGTTCCCAGCGCCAGGATTATCGCGGCGGGCAGCAGTTGCTTGACGCCGTGGGCACGCAGCAGCAGCAGGGCGGCAAAGGGCAGGGTGAGCGCCAGATAGCCGTCAAGCGCAGCCCCCCCGACGTGCATTTCCCAAAACAGCGCGGTCGTCCGGTAGTCGGCGGAAAAGTTGAGCAGCCCTGGAAATGCCAGCCGCTCCCAGGTGGCAGCCGCCGCGGCCATGGCCAAGCCAAGCGCCATGCCCCACGCAAGCATGGTGACCCCGCGCGGCTCCCGGCTCGACATGGCACGCCCGAGCAAGGGAGCGAACAGCGCAGCGAGGAGAAAACTCTTGGCCAGTCGAACGCTGTTCATTGGACCTTCGTAGCCCTGGAACCAGCCAAACTCGAAGCCCCCTGCATCTTGAATTCCACGCATGAACGACCATGCCAGACCAGGCAAGAGTAGAGCTACCAGACCGAGGAGTGCCAGCGAGGGTCGATATCCATGATCAGTCGGGGATTGCCAGCCGTGGTGCAGCCAGGCGCCTGCTGCCGCGCCCAGTACGAGGATGTCGAACTCCTCGAAGGTGAGCCATCCTGTCCATGGTGCCAGGTCAACGATCGGCAGCAAGGCTGGCAATAGCAACAGCCAGACATGGGGAATCAGTGCGCAAAGCAGCATGGCGATGCCACAACCCAGCATCGCCATCATGGGCGATAGCGGGTGATGGCCGGCAAGGAACATTCCCGCCGCCAGAGCGAGCAAGGCTGGTAGCGAAGAATAAATCACTTTGGGTATATTGGGTTTCAAGCTGGGTAGTCCCGCAGGGTCCTGATTCGCAACGATACCGGCCAACATGCTGCCTGGCTACTCCGATTTCAGCTTGGCTCGCCATGGCAGCGGAGGGATGCTGCTAAAATTTCTCGGTCTTGCTTGGTAAATACGGACTGGCGTGGTGCAATGCCGGAACCGATTCGTGTCAAGGGTCCATATGCCGAATAATGCCGCTCCTGTTCATGTGCCGATGATCCAGTTCCCGGTCGTCAACGACGAATTGCTTGTCGGCGCCATGCCGCTGACGCAGCTTGCTGCACGCGTGGGCCGTACGCCATTCTATGCCTACGACCGTGCACTGCTGGAAAAACGGGTGGCCGAATTGCGCGCCGCCTTGCCGACTGCCATCAAGCTGCACTACGCCATGAAGGCCAATCCGATGCCGGCCCTGGTCTGCCACATGGCCGGCCTGGTCGATGGCATCGATGTCGCCTCGGGCGGCGAATTGAAGGTTGCGCTCGATGCGGGTGCTTCCCCGCACGAGATCAGCTTTGCCGGCCCCGGCAAGAGCCGGGCGGAACTGACGCAGGCCGTCGCCGCCGGCATCTTGGTCAATCTCGAATCGTTTCGTGAAGTCACTGAGCTCGCCAGCATCTCGCAGGAACTCGGCTTGCCGGCGCGGGTGGCGGTGCGGGTGAATCCGGACTTCGAGCTCAAGTCATCCGGCATGAAGATGGGCGGCGGGCCAAAGCAGTTCGGCGTGGACGCCGAGCAGGTGTCCGCACTGCTTGGCGAGATAGCGCGTCATGGCTTGTCTTGCGAAGGTTTTCATCTCTTCGCCGGTTCGCAGAACCTCAAGGCCGAGGCGATTGTCGAGGCACAGAACAAATCCTACGAACTGGCGCTGCGCCTGGCCGCAGACGCCCCGACACCCATCCGCTCCCTGAACCTCGGGGGTGGCTTCGGTATTCCTTATTTTCCGGGCGAGCAGCGGCTCGACCTCGCAGCCATCGGCGCCAACCTTGCGGCTCTGTCGCAGCGGGCGAGCGCCGATATGCCGTCTGCCGAACTGGTGATTGAACTGGGGCGTTACCTGGTGGGTGAAGCCGGCATTTATGTTACCCGGGTGGTCGACCGCAAGATATCGCGCGGCCATATATTCCTTGTGGTGGACGGCGGCTTGAACCATCATCTCGCGGCCTCCGGTAATTTCGGCCAGGTGATCCGCAAGAATTATCCGGTCGCCATTGGCAATCGCATGGGTGCAACGGAAAAGGAATCCGCCTCGGTGGTCGGCCCACTGTGTACGCCATTGGATCTGCTGGCGGATCGCATGGAACTGGCGAGTGCCAAGCCCGGCGACTTGGTGGTAATTTTTCAGTCAGGCGCCTATGGTGCCAGCGCCAGCCCGCAGGGTTTTCTTGGCCATCCTGCCGTGGTGGAAGTACTTGTTTAGTCACTTGTGATTCAAGTCCGCGGGCTTGGGGGAAACTTATTCGGGTGCCGGCTCCCTGGATAGTTGCCTGGGATTGGACTACCTTGCTTGTTCCATAGCATGCTCACGGCGCCTTGTCCGGCTGCAACGTCTGTCGCGCACCCGGCAGTGTGGGGGTGGTAATGAGTGGCCGGGTCGCGGCTGGATGCACATATTCCCGTATTGGCGCGAGCTCCATGCCGCTGTTGGCGGTGCCGGGTGACCGGTAGCTTCGATGCAGCGGGCTTTCCCGCCTGATCCGGTAATCCTGCCGGTCGGCCAGGACAAAGCTCGCGGCATCGACGTTGGGGTTGTTGATGAACTCGCCGTCGATGCCGGTGTTGAGCGGCCGCTTGCCCAGCAGCAGGTTGTTGTAAGCCTTGACGATCTGGGCACCGGGTCTGACGATCAGGAAACTGCCACCCTCGGGCCGGTCGTTGATCAACGTATTGTTGATCAGGTAAAGCTCGTTGTCCGGGTGCTGGTAGCCCTCCGCGCCGAATGAAATGATATTGGGGTTTTCCGTGGCGGCGCTTTGCTGGATGATGTTGCCGATCACATAGGCAATCCCCCCGTTGGGAAACTCCAGTTCATAGCTGGCGCGGCCACCGCTTTCGTCGGTGAGGCGGTTGTAAAGGATGTGGTTCTCGGCGGCACGGCTCTTCAGCAGATGGCCGCCTTTGCCGTGATGAAAATAACTGCCAACGACGCGCAACTTCTTGATCGCCCCGATGTAGATGTTGTGATTGTGGCCTTCGCTACGGCCATTGTGGCCGAATTCGCTGTCTTCGATATCCAGCTCGCCGTCGCCTCCTCCCGTGAGGATGCCGTTTTCATTATCATGAAAGTGACAGTTGCGGACGATCAAACGGCCCCTCTCGAAGCGGATGCCCGCGCCGTTTTTATCAGGCACGCGAGCACCCGTGAATTCGATGTTCTCGACGGTGATGTCACCTCCGCGGACAACCCAGATGGCTTTTTGCTCGGCGCTGGCGCCGGCGGCAATCAGGCGCGGGCGCCCGCCAACGCCGCGCAGGGTCAGCTTGTTCTGCGTCCAGATGGCGACGTCACCCATATAGTCGCCGGCCTCGATTTCAATGATGTCGCCGTCCCGTGCCAGGGCGGCAGCGGCCGCGATAGTGCGGATTGCCAGTTGCGGGCCGACCCGCAGGATGCGCGCGGTCCCGCTTGCCGACTGTCCTGCTGCTTCAGCAGCAGGGGCCTTGGCCGGCATGACGATCAGTTTGCCGCTGGCATCGCGACGAATTTCGCCCAGATAGGGTGAAGTTGGCGGGAAGGTGTCGGCGGCGGCCGCGAACGAGTTAAGGCCAAGGGCTGGAACGGCGAGCAGGGCACATAGCAATCCTGCAGTTGCCCAACCGCCGATTTTTCGGGGGCCTGCTGTATGGCTATCGGTGAGAACTTTCATCAAGCGTTCCTCCGTCGGCTGATCGTCTGAAGACAACTATTGAGGATAATACGGTTCTCGGCACACCACCACTCTGATTCTCCTGCGCATGAACCTGCTCTTTCTTCTGAAAAAGTTCTTGTCGGTCATTTTGCTGCCGCCATTGCTGCCCCTGCTCTGGATCGCTGCGGGACTGCTGCTGTTGCGCCAGCGGCCACGACTGGGACGGGCCTTGGCCTGGAGCGGTCTGTTGCTGGCCCTGCTGCTGACCACGCCAGCCGGCGTCAAACTTCTGGTGCGACCCCTCGAAAACCTGCCGACCTTGCAGGAGCAAGACCTGGCTGCCGGACAGGCGATTGTCATTCTTGGCGGCGGGCAGCGGCGCTATCTGGCCGAATATGGTGGTGCAGCGCCGAATCACATCACCCTTGAACGACTGCGCTATGGGGCGCGGCTGGCGCACTATAGCGGCTTGCCCGTCATGCTGAGTGGCGGAGCTGTCATCGACGGCTATGATTCAGAAGCGAAAATCATGGCCGAGAGCCTGCACCGGGACTTTGGCGTCGCACCGCAGTGGATAGAGGCCAGTTCGCGGGATACGCAGGAGAACGCACGCTTTTCCGCGAATATTCTCGAAGCAGCCGGCATCCGCCGCATCGTGCTGGTCACGCACGCGGCGCACATGCGGCGGGCGGTCAACGAGTTCGCCGCACAAGGGATTGCGGTGATCCCGGCACCCACTGCCGCCTTGTTTGCCGATTCCGACCCGGATTGGCCCTCCGACCTGATACCCAGCCCATCAGCGGCCTATGCCGGATGGTATGCAACGCACGAATGGCTGGGGCTGGCGGCGCAGGCGCTACGCCTGCGCCTGTCGCCCTAGATCGCGGGCGGAACCCCGCGCGGCTTGCGCCCGGCGCGCGCAGCCAGCGCATCGAAGAGGGGGCGCGGCAGAATTCTTAGCAAGCGGGCGACGAGGCTCATCTGCCAGGGCACTACGGCGAAGCGGGCGCCCCGGTCGATGGCGGCGACCATGCTGCTGGCCGCCTGCTCGACCGGCATCAGGAAGGGCATGGGATAGGGGTTCTGCTCGGTCATTGGTGTGGCGATGTAACCGGGCGCCAGCGTCACGACCTTGACGCCGCTGCCGCGCAGTTCGACGCGCAGGCTTTCCAGGTAGGTGATGGCCGCCGCCTTCGATGCGGAATAGGCGCCGGCACCCGGCAAACCACGAATGCCGGCTACCGAGGCGATGCCGACCAGCCGGCCCCGGCCGGCCGTGCGCATGGCGGCGACGAAGGGCTGGAAGGTGTGCACCATGCCCATGACGTTGGTGTCGAAGACGCGCCGGAAGGCGGACAGATCGGCGGCCTCTTCGGTCAGCGTACCGACCGAGACGCCGGCATTGGCGATGACGATGTCGGGAACGCCGGCGCGGGCAATGAAGTCCGCCCCCGCCGTCGCCAGCGCGGCCGCATCGGTGACATCCAGGGGATAGAGGTGGCAGGTGGCAGTCTTCAGTTCGACCACCAAAGCCTGCAAGGCCGCTTCGCGCCGCGCTGCCAGCCCGAGGATTGCTCCGCGCGCGGCGTAGTGACGTGCCAGCGCCACGCCGATGCCCGACGAGGCACCGGTGATAAAGACGCGCAAAGCTTGTGTCAGGGGATTACTTCTTGATTTCGGCGCGGCTCTTGGCGATCAGGCCGTCGACAGTCTGCAATTTATCGCCGAAGGATTTGATGTTGATTGGCTTGTATTTGCCGCCGACGATGATCACCGGCACGCCGTCGACGCCATAGCCGCGGGTCATTTCTGCGGCACGCCGGACATTGGTTTCGACGGTGAACGATTTGTAGGTGTCGGCAAATTTCTGGCGGTCGACACCCTGCTTGGCCACCCAGTCGAAGAGTATTTGCTCTTTGTTCAGATTCACCCGTTCCTTGAGCACGGCATGAAACACGGCGTCATTAAGCTTTTCGAGCAGGCCCATCGCTTCGAGGGTGTAATAAATGCGTGCGCCGGGTAGGGAATTGTCGTTGAAGATGACCGGCACCTTCTTGAAATTCACGTCGGCGGGCAAGGTTTTCACCCAGGACTTCAGCAGGGGCTCGAAGTCGCCGCAATGCGGACAGCCATAGGAAAAGAACTCGACGGCCTCGACCTTGCCGCCCTTTTCGGTAGCTTGCGGTGTCGGCAGGCGGGCAAACTGCTTGCCTTCGACCAGCTCGGCGGCCAGCGCCGGCGTGGCGGCCAGAAAACTCATTGTAAAAATCGCCAGCAGGGTGTTCAGGAATTTCATGGGTGGTTCCTCCGCAGGGCCGCCCCAAGGGGGAACGGCCAAAAACAAGGAGCGGGCGCGGCCCGCGAACAACCGTCACCCCCTTCTTCAAGAAGGGGGGCGGGGGGATGTGGCCATACTATTCTTTGACCCGGACCACCGTGGCCGGGATGCCGTTCTGAGACAATTGACTGCGTGCGCGGTTCATTTCTTCCGGATTCGCATAGGGGCCGATCCGCACGCGGTGCATCGTACCCTTCTCCGGCACATCGGCTTCAAGGATGGACGCTTCGAAACCCTGCATGGCCAGGCGCGCCTTGAGGTTTTCAGCGTCGGCGGCTTTCTGAAAGGCGCCCACCTGCAGGAACAATCCCTGATTGGTTGTTGCCGCAGCCGGGGGCGGAGCTTGCAGCGGCGCGGACTGAGCGACTGGGGCCGCCGGTGCAGGGCCATCAGGCGTTGCGGATTTCTTGCCCTCGAGGATCTCGTAGAAATCGAACTTGCGCTCCATGGGCTTGTCGCCCGGCTTGCCCGGCAGGGCGGTGGGCGTCTGCGCACCTGTCGTGCCGGCAGCGTTTTCCTTCGGTTCCTGCTTGGCGACCCGATCGACAAACGGCAGTGGGGTCTTGTTCAGGTACCAGACCACCCCAAAGGAAATCAGCACGCCGATGACCAGCCCGAGCGCTACGCCGAGGAGCGTGCCGCCGCGCATGTTGCCGCGCATGTTGCCGTCTTGCCAGTCCCGAAAAGGGGATTCCCTTCGGTCACGCCGACTGTTGTTTATCGTGGTTTTCATAGGCATTACATGGAGTCCGGAGCCGAAACTCCAAGGAGGCGCAGACCATTGCGGATGACCTGGCGTACTGCCACCGCCAGGGCGAGGCGCGCCTGCTTCTGCGCTGCATCATCGACCAGCAGCCGCTCGGCGTTGTACCAGGCATGGAATTCCGCCGCCAGTTCGCGCAGCCAGAAGGCCACGGCGTGCGGCGCATAGTCGTGCGCGGCGCTGTCGATCAGTTCCGGGAAAGCCGCCAGCTTGGCGGCCAGGGCGAGTTCGCGTTCGCTGGCCAGCAACGCGAGGTCGGCCGCAGCCAGGGTGCGGGCTTCGCCGCCCCACTGCGCCAGCACCGAGCAGACGCGGGCGTGGGCATACTGGACGTAGTAGACCGGGTTGTCGTTCGACTGGCTCTTGGCCAGGTCAAGGTCGAAGTCGAGCGACTGGTCCTGCTTGCGCAGCAGGTAGAAGAAGCGGCAGGCATCGTTGCCGACTTCTTCGCGCAACTCGCGCAAGGTGACGTAAGAGCCGGAACGGGTCGACATCGACACCTTCTCGGTACCGCGGAACAGGCTGACGAACTGCACCAAGGCGACATCGAGCACCTTGTCGTCGAGTTCGAGCGCCTGCAGCGCGCCCCGGACGCGCGGGATATAGCCGTGATGGTCGGCGCCCCAGATGTCGACGAGCTGCGTGAAGCCACGTTCGAGCTTGTTGCAGTGGTAGGCGATGTCGGAGGCGAAATAGGTATACAGACCATTTTCGCGCTGCACGACGCGATCCTTCTCGTCGCCGAAATGGGTGGAACGGAACCACTTGGCGCCGTCCTGCACGTAGATGTGGCCGCGCTTTTCGAGCGCGCCAACCGCCTGTGCGACCATGCCGGTATCGTAGAGCGAGCGCTCCGAGAACCAGCAGTCGAAATGCACGCCGTAGGCTTCGAGGTCTTCGCGGCAATCGGCCAACTGCTCGGCAAGCACATGCTGGTGGATGTAATGCCATTCTTCGCCAAGCAGGTCCTTCGCGGCGGCGATCAGGCCGTCGAGATGTGCTTCCGGCTCCGCTTCCGCCGGCGGCACGCAGGCCAGCACGGCGGCGGTCGGGTGTACGTAACGGTCGGCGTGGGCGGTGCGGATCTGCCCGGCCATGTCGCGCACATATTCGCCCTGATAGGCGTTAGGCGGGAAAGCCACGCGCTCGCCGAACAGGTCCAGATAGCGCAGCCAGGTCGACACCGCGAGGATGTCCATCTGCCGGCCGGCATCATTGACATAGTATTCACGGCAGACCGTGTGGCCGGAAAACGCCAGTAGATTGGCGAGGCTCGCGCCGTAGGCGGCGCCCCGGCCGTGGCCGACATGCAGCGGGCCGGTCGGGTTGGCCGAGACGAACTCGATCTGCAGTTTGCCGGGCTTCTTGGCGCCGCGCCCGAAATCGTCGCCCTGCGCCAGCACGGCGGCCACCACCGCCGTCTTGGCGGCGGGTGCGACGGTCAGATTGATGAAGCCGGCACCAGCGACTTCGGCCTTGATGAGCCAGGGCGATGCGGGCAGTTCGCGCACCAGCCGCTCGGCAATCTGCCGCGGGTTCTGCTTGAGCGTGCGCGCCAGTTGCAGCGCCAGATTGCTGGCAAAGTCGCCGTGGCTGGCATCGCGCGGGCGTTCGAGATGGATTTCGGCGCTCGTGCCGGGCGCCACGCTGGCCAGCGCAGCGCGCAGCAGATCGGCAAGGTGAATCTTGATGTCGGCAGGTAGGGAGGGCATGGGCGGGGATTATAGCGCCCAGGAAAGTCGGCGCTGGTGGGACGGCGTGCCGTTCAGGGGGGTGCCGGCCTGCTGACCTTCGATGCGCCCCTGATTCCCGCGCCCTGCCCGCGGATCAGGCCGGGAGCGGACTGCGCATCAGGTGGTCGAAGGCCGACAGGCTGGCCTTCGCACCTTCCCCCATGGCAATGATGATCTGCTTGAACGGCACCGTGGTGGCGTCGCCGGCGGCGAAGATGCCGGGCACGGAGGTCTGCCCGCGCGCATCGATTTCGATTTCGCCACGCGGCGAAAGCTCGATCGCGCCCTTCAGCCAGTCGGTGTTCGGCAGCAGGCCGATCTGCACGAAGATGCCTTCGAGCTCGACGCGCCTGGTCTCATTGCTGATGCGATCCTGATAAACCAGCCCGGTCACCTTGCTGCCGTCGCCGACCACTTCGGTGGACAGTGCGCTGACAATCACCGTCACATTTGGCAGGCTGTGCAGTTTGGCCTGCAAAACCGCATCGGCGCGCAGCTTGCCGTCGAACTCGATCAGCGTGACATGGGCAACAATGCCGGCGAGGTCGATGGCCGCCTCGACACCGGAATTGCCGCCACCGATCACCGCCACACGCTTGCCCTTGAACAACGGGCCGTCGCAGTGCGGGCAATAGGCGACACCCTTGCCGCGATACTCCCTTTCGCCCGGCACGTTCATCTCGCGCCAGCGCGCGCCGGTGGCGAGCACCACGGTTTTGCTCTTGAGCACCGCACCATTGGCGAGCCGCAGCTCGTGTACGCCCTCACCGGGAATCAATGCGGTGGCGCGTTGCAGGTTCATGATGTCGACGGCGTATTCCTTGACGTGCTGTTCCAGCGCAGCCGCCATCTGCGGACCTTCGGTGCGCTGCACGGAAATGAAGTTCTCGATGGCCAGCGTATCGAGCACTTGGCCGCCAAAGCGCTCGGCCACCACGCCGGTGCGAATGCCCTTGCGCGCCGCGTAGATCGCCGCCGCCGCGCCACCCGGGCCGCCGCCGACGACCAGCACGTCAAAGGTATCCTTGGCGTCGAGTTTTTCGGCAGCGCGCGCCGCGCTGCTGCTATCGAGCTTGGCCAGAATCTCTTCCAGCGTCATGCGTCCCTGGCCGAACTGCTCGCCGTTGAGCAGAATCATTGGCACGGCCATCACCTGTTTTGCCTCGACCTCGGCGCGATACAGCGCGCCGTCGATCATCACATTGCTGACGCCCGGATTGAGCACCGCCATCAGGTTGAGCGCCTGAACGACGTCGGGGCAGTTGTGGCAGTCCAGCGAAACATAGGTTTCGAAGTGAAACTCGCCGGGCAGGGCGCGGATCTGCTCGATCAACGCGGCCTCGATCTTGGGCGGATGGCCGCCGGTTTGCAGCAGCGCCAGCACCAGCGAGGTGAACTCGTGGCCCATGGGCATGCCGGCGAAACGGATGCGCGCCGGCTCTCCCGCACGGCCGACTGAAAAGGAAGGCTGGCGCGCGTCGTCGCCATCCTCGCGCACGCTGACCTTGGGCGAAAGCGCGGCAATGTCGGCGAGCAGTGTCCGCATCTCGCCGGCGGCGACGCTGTCGTCAAGCGAGGCGACGAGTTCGATGGGTTGTTGGAGCTTTTCGAGGTAGGCACCGAGTTGGGCCTTGATATTGGTGTCGAGCATGGGGTTCTCCGCAGATGGATTGCAATGAAAAGGCGCCAGGTAGTCACTGCTGGCGCCTTTGCGCTGAAATCCCGTTCCCGAGGTCACCTCGGGAACGGCGCCAGCTTTAGATCTTGCCGACCAGATCGAGGGAAGGCTTCAGCGTCGCGGCGCCTTCCTGCCACTTGGCGGGACAAACCTCGCCCGGGTGGGCGGCGACGTATTGCGCGGCCTTCACCTTGCGCAGCAGTTCGGCGGCGTCGCGGCCGATGCCGAGATCATGGATTTCGCAGACCTTGATGACCCCCTGCGGGTCGATGACGAAGGTGCCGCGCAGCGCCAGGCCCTCTTCCTCGATCATCACGTCAAAGTTGCGGGTGATGGCGCCGGTGGGGTCGCCGATCATCGGGTACTGGATCTTCTTGATGGTGTCGGAAGCGTCGTGCCACGCCTTGTGGGTGAAATGCGTATCGGTCGAAACGCTGTAGCACTCGACGCCGATCTTCTTGAACTCGGGATAGACATCGGCCAGATCGCCCAGCTCGGTCGGGCAGACGAAGGTGAAGTCAGCGGGGTAGAAGAACACTATCGACCACTTGCCCTTGAGGGAAGCATCGGTGACTTCGACAAACTGGCCGTTATGGAAAGCTTTTGCCTTGAAGGGCTTGAGGGTGGTGTTGATCATGGACATATGAAGTGCTCCTTGGTTATGTTTGCGTTGAAGTGATAGGAAAAATCGTTTGGTGGAACGCATATTAGCCACTGCTTATCAATCAATCTAATTGATTGAATCCATAGCATTGATAGCGCATGGCTATTGCTTGGGCAGCTTGTGCGGATTTGCCGACGCTGGCGCGTCGGGGCGGGCATTCAAAACACGCCATCCCATCCACGGCGCAACCTTGACAAGCAAGGGGTCCCGCCGGGATAATCCCGCCCCTCTATTGGTGATGTAGCTCAGTCGGTTAGAGCATCGGATTCATAATCCGGGGGTCGGTGGTTCAAGTCCACCCATCACCACCAGTATTCAAGCGGCCCTCCGGACGGAGGGCCGTTTTTTTGTACGGATTATGTGAAGGGCAGGACCTGTGGGACCAACCGTTTGCCTGTCCAGGTTTACGCTGACGCCGGCCCCTGTATCTCCAGCTTGCGCATCTTTTCCCAAAGGTTCTTGCGGCTGATGCCGAGTTCGCCAGCGGTGTCGGCGATGCGTCCGCCGTGGCGGGCGAGGGCCTGCTGGATGTAGCGCCGCTCGCTGTCGGCGAGATAGCTGCCCAGTGTTGGGGAAATGTCCGGGGTGTCGGCACCCTCCCCTTCAAATTTTCCGCACAGCATGTCAACGGTGATGACTTCGGCATTGCCCAGGATGCGGGCGCGTTCGAGACAGTGGCCCAGTTCGCGCACATTGCCGCGCCAGGGCCGTTCCAGCAAAGCCTGCTCCGCAGCGGGATGGAGGCGGGGCGGCGGTCCGTCGGCAATAAATTTTTCCATCAGGCGGCCAGCCAGCCAGAGGATGTCTTCCTTGCGCTCGCGCAACGGCGGGATATCGATCTGCACCACGTGAATGCGGTAATAGAGATCCTCGCGAAACTTGTCTTCCTCGACCATGGTGCGCAGGTCGCGGTGCGTGGCGCAGATCAGACGGATGTCGATCGGGATGACCCGGTGGCCGCCGACGCGCACGATGACCCGTTCCTGGATGGCGCGCAGCAGTTTGATCTGCATGCCCAGTGACATGTCGCCGATTTCGTCGAGGAACAGGGTGCCGCCGGCGGCCTGCTCGAAACAGCCCTTGCGCTCCTTGATGGCGCCGGTGAAGGCGCCTTTTTCGTGGCCGAACAGCGCGTCCTCCATCAGCGACTCGGTGACGGCGCCGCAATTTACCGCAACGAAGGGCTGGCTCCCCGTGGGGTCGGCATGGCCATGCAGGGCGCGGGCGACGACTTCCTTGCCGACGCCCGATTCGCCGGTGATGAGCACCGAGCGTGCCTGGCCGGCAATGCGGGGCAGCATGGCCTCGATGCGGCGCATGGCGCTGGAAATGCCCAGCTGCGGCGCGCCGGTCGTCTCGGGTGTGGCGCGCGAGCTCAGCAAGCGCACCTTGTCGAGCAGCAGCGGCACGTTGAGCGGCTTGGTCAGATAGTCCTCGGCACCCAGCTTGAGCAGGCGCACGGCCTGGTCGATGGCGCCGTGGCCGGTGATGAAAAGAAAGGGCGGCAGTGTCTGCCCCGACTTCTGCAACTCGGTGAAGAGTTCCTCGCCCGAGATGTCGGGCAGGCGGATGTCGCTGATGACCAGTTGGTAGCCCTTGTGCAATAGTCCCGCCAAAGCCTCACGGCCGCGCTGAAACCAGTCACAGGCATAACCTTCCATGTCGAGCCGCTCGATCAGCGCCTCGCCCATGATGGTGTCGTCTTCGATCAGGCAAACTTTTGGTTTCACGTCGGTCTTTCCAATGTGGTCGGCGTCCCGCCAGCGCCGACTTTCGCAGACTGTGCGGTTACCTCGTAGTGCAGGGGCAAATTGATCAGGAAGCGTACTTCACCCGCGTCACACTCGACGGCGATACGGCCGCCGAGTTGATTGACGGTCTGGTAACTCACCCATAGCCCCAGGCCGTGGCCACCATCGCGACCCGACACAAAGGGCTCGAACAAGTGGGCCAGAATTTCTGGCGTTGGTGGTTCGCCCACATTGGCGACGAGGAGTAGCAGTTGATCACCGTTCGCGTGCGCTTCCACGCGAACCGTATCACCGGGTTGGGTGGCCTCGATCGCGTTGAGCAGCAGATTGATCAGCACCTGCCGGACGAAACCGGCCGGCAGCGGCAACGACTCCGCGATGTCGATGTCGAAGGCGAGTTGCAGCGATTTCCGGGAGGCCTGCGGTTCGACCAGCGTACGGATGTCTTCGAAGTCCTGCCGGTTCAGGTCGCGTGACTGGACCCGTGCCTGCACCAGCAAGGCGCCCACGGTTTCGGTGATCTGCTGCAGGCCGCGTTCGAGCAGTGCGACGGTGCGGGCCGTCGGCGGATCGAGCGGGCCGCGCTGCTTGAGCGTGTCGAGCGCCATCAGCATGCCACCGAGGGGATTGTTGACCTCGTGGGCAATGCCAGCAGCGAGCCGGCCGACCGCCGCCAGGCGCTCGGATTGCATCACTTCACGCTCAAGCGCGGTCTTCTGGCGGATCTCGGTCGCCGCTTCGCGATAGGCGGCGAACAGCTGGCCCAGTTCATCGTGAAACGCATACAGATCAGGGCTAAGGTCGGCGGGCGCCCCATGCACGATCTCGCTCATGCCATGCGCCAGCTGCACCAAGGGTTCGGCCATGCGCCGGCCCCAATACCAGTTCAGCGGCAGCAGGATCGCCAGCACCAGTACACCCATGCCGGCGCCACCGAGGGCAAAACCATAAAAGCGCGGCAGGAACACGTTCTTGGAATGGGTGATGACCAGTGTGCCAAGGAGCTTACCTTCCTCGGCAACCGGTATCGTCACATACAAATAGTCCGAATCAGGGAACTCGAAGACGCCTTTGAAATCCAGATTCGCTCTAGCGAGCGCTTGCGCCAGTTTTGGATAATCGGCACCGAGGCTGGACAATTCCGCGAGCAATGGCATGATCCGCGGTGCCGAGGAAACCAGTACTTTGAGGTCGCGGTCGATAACGAAAATTTCCTTGGCCTCCAGCGGTAGATCCGGCCGGTCCTCATGGAAGGGAGCGCGCACGAGTTCAAAGGCACGCCAGGCGTCGTCATGCAGCAGCACCGGGAAAAGTGTCTTGGCCAGGGTGAAACCGAGGTTCTCCGAGCTGCTGACCAGGTCCTGCTTCAGGTAATCATAGGCGCGCAACATTGTCGCTGCCGAGACGGCCAGCGCCGTGGCTATGATGAGCGCACTGCCCCACAAGGGAATCTTGTGGCGGAAGCTCAGATCGAACAGCCGCATGTTTTTCGTCTGGCGTCAGTATTCGCCGAATGCGCGCATCATCACGACCACGCTGTCGTACAAGCTGCGATCGCCGGGGATGAAGCCATCATTGATGTTGAGGCGCGCGAGCAATACCTGGCCGGCCGGGTCGCTCGACATACCGAGCAGCACGCGCTGCATGGCGTCGAAATCCTGCGCCGCTACTGCACGATGGGCAACGAATGGGGGGAACCCGTATTCGGCTGAGCGGCCGATGATGCGCGTACCCGCCGTCACTTCGGGTTTGACGCGGACCAGCGTGTCCCAGACAAAGCTGTCCATGGCCGCACCATCGGCCATGCCGGCAGCAACCGCCTCGATGGCCTTGCGGTGCGACCAGGTGAAAAAGGTTTTACGAAAGAAGGTGGCCGGATCCTCGCCAAGTTGCCGCACTTGATAGCGCGGCACCAGATAGCCGGTGTTGGAATAAAGATCGGAATAGGCAAACACGGCGCCCTTGAGGTCGGCCATGCTGTTGCGCTTGCGATCGTCGGCACCCACGACCAGATAGGAACGGTAGTAGGGCCGCCCCTGATTCAGTGGGACCGCCAGCAGACGCACCAAGTCCTTGAGGTAGAGGAAGGGATAGACGCACAGCCAGGCGAAATCGAGACGCCCCTGGTGCAGCAGGTCCATGGTTTCGCGGTAACTGTTGCGCGGCACGAATTCCACCGGCACCCCGAGTTTCACTTCAATGTAGCGGCGCCAGTCCGCCATCAGGGCGTGCTGGTCATGGACGAAAGCAGGGGTCAAGCCAACCCGCACCGTGCGACCCGGTGTGGTCTGGGCCAGCACCCGGCCCGGACCCAGCATGCCGGCGAGTGCGCCGGTGACTAAGGAACGCAATATCCTGCGGCGGCCGCGATTACCGTCTGGTAACTCGATGGGCTTCATATCAGTGACTCCGTTACTGATTGGTAACCGATTATAGGACTACGTTTGCGGACACAGCATGACGGAAAGCATTAATAACCATACTTTGGATTGAGATTTGGCCCGCCGCGCCTCTGTGGCATGGTTCATGCGTGATATTCAGCGAGACGCGCCAGATTAACGGTGTGTCGTGCTTGCAAATGACTGTATCGCTGCTGCCCTGCAACAAACCAGAATGAGGGGGAAATACGCTTGACTCTCCACCAGATACGCACCGTGATCGCCGGGCTGCTGCTCTTTGCCGTGGTGCTGTTCCCCGCCTATGCGCAGGAAGAAAAGACCAGCGCAGCGATGACGCCCGAGCTCCTCGAAAAGATCCGCAAATCCAACAACGAGTGTTTCGCCTGCCATTCCGAGGAAGGATTCAAGAATCCACCGAAGGTGGAGATGGATCTAGTAAAGCTGCGCACGCTGGTGCAGGACACCAAAGCTTTCAACGGCTCCAACCATGG
Source organism: Rhodocyclaceae bacterium (assembly GCA_013791905.1). GTDB lineage: Bacteria > Pseudomonadota > Gammaproteobacteria > Burkholderiales > Rhodocyclaceae > Sulfuricystis. The sequence goes on from VMSX01000017.1 coordinate 147,151, forward strand.
ACTGATGGAATGCAAGCAGTGCCACGGGCAGGGCTACAACGATTTTCCTCACGAGGCTGAAGCAAGCGCCAAGCTCAGTCCCTGCGAAGAGTGCCACGCCGTCAAGGTGCTGAAAATCGAAATGCAGTTCGATGCCTCGGTGCATGCGGTCAACGTCAAAGAAAAATTTACTTGCAACACCTGCCATAGCCCGCACATCGACTTGATCGCTTCCAAGCTGATCGATCCGCGCAAGATCGTGGCGCAGGACAATCGTCACTGCCTGGACTGCCACGACTCTGACCTGCAGTTTGCCAAATTCGCCCCGGATGACGAAAAAACCCTGCTCAAGAAGGCGCGGCCGAACATCGACACCATTCATGACTGGTTGCCGAATACCCGCCGGCACTGGCAGAGGGTGCGCTGCATCGAATGCCACACACCGGAAGGCAAGGGCGGAAAAATCCTTTCGCACCAAATCATGGACAAGGAAAAGGCCGAGAAGAAATGCCTGGCCTGCCACAACACCAACAGTTCGCTGATGACCCGCCTGTATCGTCACCTGATCAAGGAAGAGCAGCAGAAACTGGGCTTCGTCAATAGCGTCATTCTCTCCAATTCCTACGTGCTCGGCGCAACGCGCAATCCGCTGCTTGACGCCGTCCTGATGATCACTGTCGGAGCATTGCTCCTTGGTTTGTTGCTACACGGTCTAGGCCGGATCGTCGTCCGCCTCATGCAAAGGAGAAACAACCATGGCTGAGCGCGAATACCTGATCTCGCTGTGGATCCGCGTCTGGCACTGGATCAACGCGATCCTGATTCTGGTCCTGACGGTCACCGGCATCAGCCTGCACTTCGCCGACCCCAATCTGCCGCTGGTTGAGTTTGCACTGTCGGTACGGCTGCATAACATTGCCGGCGTGACGCTGATCTTTGCCTATCTGTTCTTTGTCATCGCCAACATCGTCAGCGGCAACTGGTGGCAGTTCGTGCCCAAGCCGCCCGGCATCATGCAACGCGCCATGGCGCAGGGCCGCTGGTATGTTATCGGGATTTTCAAGGGTGAGCCTCATCCGCACACCCCATCAAAAACCACCCACTTCAATACGCTGCAGTCGCTGACGTACTGGAGTGTCATGTATCTGGTCATGCCGGTCGTCATCGTCACCGGGCTGATCTACCTCTATCCGGAATTCGCGCCGGACCAGTTGTTCGGGTATGACGGCCTGCTGCCCGTGGCGCTGCTGCACTACCTGTCGGCAGCAGTGATTCTGTTGTTCATGTTGTCTCACATCTACCTGGGCACGACCGGCAAGACTGTCGGCTCAATGTTCAAGATGATGATTACCGGCTGGCACGAGCACTAACAACCCACTCTCGTCTCGGCATATTCGCAGGCCTCACCAATAGAGAGGAAATGCAAATGAACTTCGTTAAAAGCTCAATCACTCTGGCTGTTGTCGCTACTCTGGCAAGCTCCGGCGCCTTCGCGCAGGAAAAGAAAGAGAAGCCAAAACCCTTCAAGCCGGTGACCGTGACCGCAATCAAAGCCGCCGCCGCACCGACACTTGACGGTGTCGCGGATGACGCCGTATGGAAAAGCGCTCCCGTCCTGAACTTCAAGGCCGTCAAAGGCGTCAACTTCAAGGACAACAAGGGTGATACGCAAGGCACCTTGCAGGTGGCCTACTCGGCGGACATGCTCTACATGCTGATCACTTACGATGACCCGACCCTCTCGGTGCGGCGCAGCCCCTACGTCAAGAAAGCCGATGGTTCCTGGGAAAAGCTGAAGGATCCGGACGACAAGGGTGGCGACAACAACAAGTATTACGAAGATAAGCTGGCCGTGATCTGGAACATTGACGACAGCATCTTCGGCTTCAACGAGCGTTTTTCCTGCCAGGCCGCATGCCATGGCGGCGAGCCTGGCAAGCCCTACGGCAATAAATACACCGGCGAAGAAGGTGAGCTGGGCGACATGTGGCACCTGAAATATGTACGTGGCGGCGTGATCGGACAGATCGACGACCAGTATCTTGACCACACACGTTTTGATCCGGTCAAGGCACCCGGCGCCGGACGCAAGTCCGATCCAAAGCTCGGCGGCGGCTACGAGGACATCAAGCTGGTCAACGGCAAGCCGGAGTTCATGAACAAGGACGCCAAGGCCGCCAACAAGGGTGGCACTTACTGGCTGAAGACGGAAGACAAGGTTGCCTTTGACGACTCGAAATTCAAGGTCGGGGACGAAGTCGCTTCCGTCGTGATCGCCCCGTTCACCGGTGACCGCGGCGATATCGCCACTGGCGCCAAATGGGCTAATGGCAAATGGACGATTGAAATCGCCCGCAAGCTGGTCACCGGCTCGAAGTTCGATGTGAACTTCAGTGACCTGAACAAGGGTTATGGCTTCGGCCTGGGCCTCTTCGACAACGCCCAGGTGCGCCACGCCTACACGCAAGAGCCACTGATTCTGAAGTTCCAGAAGTAAATAAATCCTGAAACCGGTTTTCCGCCGCCCGCGGTGGAAAACCGGACAACTCAGGGCCCGGCTGGGTCACTTTTTCAAGGATTGACTGATCCAGTATGCTGCGATGCACATGTATTTGGAGAGGAAAACTTCAATGAAACTGACAAGGCGCTCTTTCATTCAAGGGTCTGCCGCTGCGGCAACCCTTTTTATGGTGGGCGGATTGCATGCCGCTCAACCCAAAACCAGCGCCATCGTGATTCGCGACGGCGAGCCTGCCAGCCCGGCCAAGGGTGACTGGGTGGCCAGTTGTTGCCAGGGTTGCACGGCCTGGTGCGCAATCGAGATTTTTGTCCAGGACGGTCGTGCCGTCAGGGTGCGCGGCAACCAGCTCAGTAAAGCAAACGGTGGTTACGTGTGTCCGCGCGGCCATTTGATACCGCAGCAAACCTATGATCCGGATCGCATCAAGGTGCCGATGAAGCGCACCAACCCGTTGAAGGGGCGCGGTGTCGATCCGAAGTTTGTTCCCATCAGTTGGGACGAAGCGCTCGATATGGTCGCCGACAAGATGATCGAGCTGCGCAACAACAACGAGCCACACAAGCTGACCTACATTCGCGGGCGCTATTCCTCGACCGCCACCCAAATTCTTTACGGGGCGCTCCCTGCCGTATTCGGCACCCCCAACTATTTTTCGCACAGCTCGATCTGCGCCGAAGCCGAAAAAATGGGCCCCGGCCTGACGCAGGGTTTCTTTGGCTACCGCGACTACGACCTGGCTCGCACGCAATGCCTGGTGATCTGGGGTTGCGATCCGGTTTCGTCGAACCGCATGGTGCCGGCGGCCATCGCCAACCTGAGTGGCATCATCGATCGCGGCACCCTGATTACCGTCGATCCGCGTCTGTCGACCTCGGCAACCAAGTCGCATGAATGGCTGCCGATCAAAGTCGGTACCGATGGCGCGTTGGCCAGTGCCATCGCCCATGTGCTGCTCGTTGAAGGACTATGGAACAAGGCTTTTGTCGGCGACTTCAAGGAAGGCAAAAACCTGTTCGTGGCCGGCAAGATGGTCGATGAAGCGGCCTTTGCGGAAACCGAGACCAACGGCCTCGTCAAGTGGTGGAATCTTGAACTGAAAGACAAGACCCCCGTCTGGGCCGAGAAGGAAACATTGATTCCGGCTGCGCAGACGCTTCGCGTTGCGCGCCTGATGGCCAAGTCCGCGCCCCAGACCGCCGTCTGGATGGGACCGGGCGTCGGCATGAACCCGCGCGGTACCTATGCCTCGATGGCGGTGCATGCCCTGAACGGCTTGCTCGGCTCGATCGACGTCGAGGGCGGCGTGCTGCAAACCAACAGCGTGCCGCTGGGCGCCTATCCAAAATACGACGCCTATCTGGACGAAGTCACCAAGAAATACGGCAAGGGTAAAAAGATCGATGGGCGCGGCGACAAGGACATGCCGGCCATGATGAACGCGCGGCCCGGCAGTGGCGTGGTCGCCAACAATATCGCCAACACCATGCTGAAGGATCCGGATGCCGTCAAGGTGCTGCTCAGTTCCTGGTCCAATTTCAACTTCTCCTGCACCGACCCGGCGCGCTGGGACAAGGCGCTTTCCAAGTTGCCGTTCTTTGCCCATATGGTCACCAATGCCTCGGAAATGACGCAGTTTGCCGACGTGGTGTTGCCCTCGACCTTCAATGCCACCGAGGGTCTGTCGGTCATTACCAATAACGGCGCGACGCATGGCTTTGCTTCCATCCAGCAGCCGGCGGGCAAGCGTTTGTGGGATGTGAAGCAGGAAGAGACCGAGGTTTGCTGGCTGCTGGCCGCCAAACTCAAGGCCCGCGGCTTCGCGAATCTCTACGATTACTTCGCCACCGAGTTCAAGGACCCGGAAACCGGCAAGACGGCGAGCAACGAGATGGAGTTCAGCGAAATCCTGGCCAAGATCTCCAGCGCAACAATGTGGATGCCCAAGGAGCCGCTCAAAGGCGACAAGCTTTCCGGCTGGGCGGACTTCAAGAAGAAGGGCATTTACAACACGCAGCAGTACACATTCAAGAAGGGCTGGGGCGGCAAGTTCAACACGGCCACCAAGAAATTCGAGTTTTTCAGCGAAACCATGAAGAAGGGTTTGCTGGAGCACGCGACCAAGCACCAAACCACGGTCGACGACATTCTCAAGGTTTCCGGGTATCTGGCCCAGGGCGATCTGGCCTTCGTGCCGCACTATGAACCACCGAAGCGCCATGGCAGCCTCAAGGACTATCCCTTCGAGTTTGTCGATTACAAGTCGCGCCTCAACCGCGAGGGCCGTTCGGCCAACCTGCCCTGGTACCAGGAGTTCAAGAAGCTCGACGACGGCGATGTGTCGTGGGGCGATGTGCTCAAGATGAATCCTGTCGATGCCAAGAAGCTGGGTCTGAAGACGGGCGACACGGTCAAGGTTTCCTCCATGGCCGGTGCAATTGTCACCAAGCTCAAGCTGTGGGAGGGCATCCGTCCGGGAACGATCACCAAGGCCTTCGGCCAGGGGCACTGGGCCTATGGCCGGATTGCAGCAAAGGACTATGCCAAGGCGCAGCCACTCGGGGGCAACAACAATGAAATCCTTGTTGATGACTACGATCGTCTGAGTGGCTCCACAGCCCGCAATGGCGGATTCACCGGCGTCAAGGTTCAAAAAGTCTGATCCCCGCACGCACAAATTCACTAGGAGATAAATATGCCTAAATTCGGTATGGTCATCGACCTGCAAAAGTGCGTCGGCTGCGGATCTTGCGCCCTCGCCTGCAAAGCAGAAAACAACACCCGCTCACGCGGTAACGCTCAAAGCTACAACTGGGCCGACTTCATCAGCAAGACCGAGGGGATTTTCCCCAACACCAAGCATTTCACGATGCCGGTGTTGTGCAACCACTGCTCGGAACCGGCGTGTATCAAGAGTTGTCCGACCGAACCGACGGCCATCTTCAAGACGCCGGAAGGTTTTGTGCTGATCAACGAGGAACTCTGTGTCGGCTGCCAGGCCTGCCAGCAATCGTGTCCGTACAGCTCGCCCACGCTGGATGATCGCAGCCTTAATGGCGAGACCTACAGCGTGCTCAGCTTCAACCCGAAGCGTCGCCCAACCCAGCCGCAATGGGCGGACAAGGTGGCAATGATTCCGGGTTGCACGGCGTCCGGGGTGGAAACTGCCGAGAAGTCCGGCGCGGCCGCACCCAACCTGAATCACTACGAATCGGAAAATTCGTATGCGATTCGCAACCAGAATGTGGTGGAAAAATGCACTTTCTGCCATCATCGCGTCAGTCACGGCCTGCAGCCCGCTTGCGTCGAAGTTTGTCCATCCAAGGCGCGCATTTTTGGTGACCAGCTGGATGCGGGCTCTGAGATCGCGAAGATCCTGGCGAAAGAGAAAACCTTCCGCCTGCAGGAGGACAAGGGAACAAAGCCGAACGTGTATTACATCAACAAGTACAGCCCCCGCGCCTGAAATTGGCCGGGTTTCAACAGGGAGGCAGGGCGCGCCCTGCCTCCCTTTTTACTGGGAAACAGAATGTCAGACTCTGAAAATCGGATTGCCCTGGCGCGCGAAGACCTGTGCCGCTACATTGCCGCGTGCTACTACCAGCCTGAACCCGCTTTCGCCGAAGAGGGCGTTTTCGTCACCCTGCTCGACGCCGCCAAACTGGTCCACCCCGACCTGGTGCCCCATGCGGAAAAGCTGGGTGCAGAGTTCGCTAGCGCGGCAACGGCAGACCTGCTGCTTGATTACACCCGCCTGTTCCTCGGCCCTTCACACATCCTGGCCAAGCCCTACGGATCGTTCTGGCTGGAGGGTCAAAAAACGCTGATGGGCGAAAGCACCATGGCGGTCCTCGATCTCTACCGGGAGGGCGGTTTCGACATGGATGATGAGTTCAAGGAACTCCCCGACCATGTTGCTGCTGAACTTGAGTTCCTCTACCTGCTGATCTTTCGCCAGAATGAGGCGCGCGCGAATGGCGATCTGGAACGGCTGAACGCGATGACTGCCCTGAAAAATCGTTTTCTCGCCGAGCATCTGGGCCGCTGGATCGGGCCTTTTACCGATACCGTCAAGGAAGGTGCGGAAAGCGTTTTCTACCGCCAGCTTGCCGAACTCACCGCATTGTTCGTCAGCATGGAAATGCGCGCCGAAGAGGTTGATTCAGCGCTGCACTAAGCGATCTTAGAAAGTCGGCGCTGGTAGGACGGCGTGCCCCGCATGGGGCACGCCGATGCCTGGTTTATTGCGCCAATTTCCGCACCAGCGAACGCAGTCCGGTCACCGGCCAGCTGCCTTTTGGCAAGCGGGGCAGTGGTGCAACGCTAGCGACCACGATCAGCGGCAACTTGTAGTCTTCCGGATGGTTCGTACCATGCAACTGCGCGTGGCCCGCATGATCGCTGGTCACGACGATCACGAAGCTGCCGCGCTGGCGCAGGTCGTCGAACAGGGGCGCGAGGCTGGCATCGATAGTGGTCAGTTCGTCGAGGTATTCTTGGGAAAGCCAGCCGAAATCTCCACCCGCCCATTCGAGCCCGCTCAGATGCAGGAAGGCGAAGCGCCGGCCCTCACCTTGAAAATAGGCACGTACCATGGCGATGCCTTCTTCCGGTTCGAGACCGTATTCATCGACTGCAGCATTTACCAGATAGCCAAGCTTGGGTTTTGAAAAGTAATAAGCGGTCCGATAGCCCGCCTGCCTGGCGTCGTCGAACAGCGTCGGCTTCGCGACTTGCGGTTCCCCCGGCTGCCAGTCGTTGTCGCGCTTGCCATTTTGCGCGGGCGGCAGTCCGGTCAGCATCGCCGCGTGGGCGATCAGTGTCTTCGGCGGCTCGGTGCTGCGTCCGTTCAGGGTGAAGCGGCCCGCCTGCATCAGTGCGTGCAGGGTCGGGCTGGTCTTGGCATTCAGCGCGGCCGGATGCAGCGCGTCGATGGACACGACAAGAACGCTGTCCGCAGCGCGGGCATACGCAGCTGCGCCGAGGAGTAATCCCAGAAACAGCAGCTTGACGATATGCGTACTCATTTTCCTCATCCCCTTTCGTACCAGCCCTTGCTGGTGTTGACCATGCGCACCAGCCACAGCATCACCGGTACTTCGATCAGCACGCCGACCACCGTCGCCAGAGCGGCGCCGGATTCAAAGCCATAGAGTACGATGGCGACGGCAACGGCGAGTTCGAAGAAGTTACTGGCGCCGATCATGGTCGAGGGGCCGGCGACATTGTGAGCGACGTGACAGCTACGGTTGAGCCAGTAACCAAGCCCGGCGATGAACAGCCCCTGGAGCAGGATGGGCACCGCGAGCATGGCGATGATCAGGGGCTGGTCGATGATGGCCTTGCCCTGGAAAGCGAACAGCAGCACCAGGGTCATCAGCAGTGCAGTAATCGACCAGGGGCTGATCTTTGCCATGGCAGCATCGAAATGCGCCTGCCCCTTCTTCAGCAGCGCCCGGCGCCAGAGTTGGGCCAGGGTGAGCGGGATGACGATGTACATCACCACCGAGAGAAAGAGCGTATCCCAGGGCACGGGGATGGCCGAGACGCCGAGCAGGAAGGCAACGATGGGCGCGAAAGCGAAGACCATTACCAGATCGTTGAGGGCGACCTGGGTGATGGTGAAGTTGGCGTCACCCTTGCACAGGTTGCTCCAGACGAAGACCATCGCCGTGCAGGGCGCGGCGCCGAGCAGGATCAGGCCGGCAATGTAGCTGTCGAGCTGGTCGGCGGGCAGGTACGGGGCGAAGACGTGTCGGATGAAAAGCCAGCCGAGCGCTGCCATGGTGAAGGGCTTGATGGCCCAGTTCACGAAGAGTGTAATGCCAATGCTGGTCTTCTGCCTGCGCACCTCGTGCAGGGAGTTGAAGTCGACCTTCATCAGCATCGGGATGATCATCACCCAGATCAGCAGGCCGACCGGCAGATTGACCTGTGCGAACTCCATGCGACCGAGCGCCTGGAACGGTGCCGGCAACCATTGACCTAGCGCGATGCCGATAATGATGCAAAGAAAAACCCAGACCGTCAGGTAGCGCTCGAAGAAACTCATGGGGGCATCGGCGACGGCCTTCGCGGTGGCTTCGCATTGCGCGGACACGTCAAGCTACCAAGTGAATTCGGCGCGCGGCGAAGCAGGCTTCGTCGGGACTCATGCCTTCGAGCGGCAGCGCGAGGAAGGCCTCGATGCGCCGTTTCAATTCCTGATAAGCCTGCTCGAAAGCGGTACGGCGTGCTGCCAGCGGCTCGACGTGTGCCGGATCGTCGATGCCCCAGTGCGCCGTGACTGGATGACCCGGCCAGACCGGACAGGTTTCCTTTGCCGCATTGCCGCACACCGTAAAAATGTAATTGAAAGTCGGCGCTGGCGAGATGAAATGCCCCGCATGGGGTACGGTGTTCTGGCCGAATTCATCCCACGACTTGCTGCGCGCCCCCGCGCAAGGAATGCCATGCCTTTGCAAGGTCTCGATGGCGACCGGGTTCACCTGCCCCGCCGGTTGGCTGCCGGCCGAATAGGCCTTGACGCGCCCCTTGCCGAGATGATTGAACAGCATCTCGCCGAGAATCGAACGCGCCGAATTGCCGGTGCACAGCACGAGGATGTTGATCGTCACGCGAACCAGCCCTCGACCTTGGCGCGCGCCGGCACGCCGCCGGCATGGACGACCTGGCCATCGATCACCACGCCCGGAGTGCTCATCACGCCAAAACCCATGATCTTCTGCAGGTCCTCGACCTTCTCCAATTCGATTTGCGCGCCCCTGGCCTGCGCGACTTCCGCAACCAACTTGTAGGTGTTCTGGCAGTTGGCACAGCCGGTGCCCAGGATCTTGATATTTTTCATGCGAGGCTCCTTACAGGACAGCATTGAAGACGATACCGACCAACAGTATTCCGGTAGCAACAATACCGGCGAAGGTGGCGATCAGCGGCAGTTTGAGTACCTTGCGCAGGATGATCATCTCGGGCAGCGAGAGCGCGATCACGCTCATCATGAAGGCGAGCACGGTGCCCAGTGCCGCGCCCTTGCCGAGCAGTGCCTCGACTACCGGAATGATGCCGGCGGCGTTGGTGTACATTGGTACGCCGAGCACAACGGCTGCCGGCAGCGACCACCACGGGGCATCCTTGCCCATGATGGCGGCCATGAAGTCCTGCGGCACGTAACCATGGATCGCCGCGCCGACGGCGATGCCGAGCAGAATCCAGCGCCAGACCCGGCCGACAATTTCCTTCACGTGGGAGACGCCGGCGGCGATGCGCTCGGCCCAGAGGAGTTTTGTTGCATCGTAGTCCGCCGACTGGCTGGCCTGCATGGCCCGCACCCAGTCTTCAAGGTGTTTTTCCATGCCGAGCCGGCCGATCACCAGCCCCGCGCCGATGGCCACGCTGAGTCCGAGTCCCAGATAAAGCAGGGCGACCTGCCAGCCGAACAGGCCAAACAGCAGCGCCAGCGCAATTTCATTCACCATCGGCGCCGCGATCAGGAAGGAAAACGTCACGCCAAGTGGTACGCCAGCCGACAGGAAGCCGATGAACAGCGGCACCGCCGAGCAGGAACAGAACGGCGTAACCACGCCCAGACCGGCCGCCATGACATTGCCGATGCCGAGCCGCCGCCCGGCCAGCAGCGCACGGGTGCGCTCCGGCGTGACGAAGGTGTGGATCACGCCCATGACGAAAACGACGCCGGTGAGCAGCAAGAGGACTTTCGGCGTGTCATAGACGAAGAAGTGGATCGCCTCGCCCAGATGCGTACTGCGGTCGAGTCCCAGCGCGCCTACCAACGCATCCGCAAAGGGCAGCAGGTTCGCGTAGGCGGCAACCCAGGCAACCAGTCCCAGCAGCAGCCAGCCCCAAGGGGCGCGTCGTGCGCCGCCGTTGTCGGCAAGCGTGCTCATGCCAGGCTCCTGGTGCGACGCTTGGTTATGGTGGCGACCTGCTGCGTCTGCGGCAGGCAGGCTGCGCCCTGGCAGCAGTTATCCGTCAGGAAGGCAATCAGATCGTCCATCACTGCATAGTTGGCCGCATAAATAACAAACCGCCCTTCCTGCCGCGACGTGACCATGCCCGCCTGCGCGAGGGCCTTCAAGTGGAAGGACAGGGTGTTGGCCGGTATTCCCAGCTGGGCGCCGACATCCCCCGCCGCCAGACCGGTCGGCCCGGCCGTAACCAACAGACGGAAGACCTTCAGGCGAGTTTCCTGGGCAAGCGCGGCAAGGGCATCGACAGCGGTGGCGGGCGTCATCATTTTGATATTTCCAGAAACATGGAATCATTATGGCAAAAAAACAGGGGCAGCGCCCCCGATTTTTTGCTTGCCCGTCTTCACACCAGCGCGCTAAGCGTCCACTCACTCGCCCAGATACGCAGCCCGCACGCGCGGGTCGGCAAGTAAATTCTCGGCTGTGTCGGCCAGCGTGATTTCGCCGCTTTCCATCACATAGCCGCGCGAACAGGTTTGCAGGGCAAGCCGGGCGTTCTGTTCAACGAGGAAAATCGTCACGCCTTCGGCAGCGACGGCGCGGATCACTTCGAACACCTTCTCGACCATCAGCGGCGCCAGTCCCATCGAGGGTTCGTCGAGCAGCAGAAGTTTGGGCCGGCCCATCAGTGCGCGCCCGATGGCGAGCATCTGCTGCTCGCCGCCGGACAGGGTACCGGCAACCTGCACCGCGCGTTCCTTGAGGCGCGGCAGCATCTCGAAGATGCGTTGCAGGTCGAGCTCTATCTCGGCCTTGTCATTGCGGTGATAGGCGCCCATCGTGAGGTTTTCGGCGACCGTCAGCCGGGCGAAGATGCCACGCCCTTCGGGTACCAGTGCCAAGCCGTGGCGAATCAGATCATGGCTCTGCATCTGATCAAGCCGCATGTCACGGTAGCGCATTTCGCCACTAGACGGGATCATGCGGGCGATTGCCTTGAGCGTCGAGGTCTTGCCTGCGCCATTGGCGCCGATCAGGCAGACCAGTTCGCCCAGCTCGACAGCGAAGGAGATGTTCCTCACCGCGGCAATGCCGCCGTAATGCACATCGAGATTGACCGCCTGCAGCAAGGCGAAGCGTTCAGGCTTGGACTGTTCAGTCACCGCCGCCTCCCAGATAAGCCTCGATCACCTTGGGATCCTTTTGCACAACGGCGGGTACATCCTCAGCAATCTTTTCGCCATAGTCGAGTACGGCAACGCGGTCGCACAGGCCCATCACGAGTTTCACGTCATGCTCGATCAGCAACACCGTCAAGCCGTCGGCGCGCAGCCCCTCGATCAATTTGCGCAGGGCGGCGGTTTCGGTGGCGTTCATGCCGGCGGCCGGCTCGTCCAGCGCCAGCAGTTGCGGTTCGGTCGCCAGGGCGCGGGCAATTTCGAGGCGGCGCTGGTCGCCATATGAAAGGTTGCGCGCCAGATCGTTGGCACGGTGGGGAATGCCGACGTAGTGCAGCAGTTCCTCGGCACGGCGGCGGATTGCTTCTTCTTCCTCACGTTGGGCCGGCGTGCGCAGAATTGCCCCGAAAACACCCACGTGGGTGCGTGAATGGCGGCCGACCATGACATTCTCGATCGCCGTCATGTTGCCAAACAGGCGGATGTTCTGGAAGGTACGGGCGATGCCGGCCTGTGCTACGAGGTGCGGACTCTCCAGGTTGAGTGGTACGCCACCGAATAACACTTCTCCGCCATCGCGTGGGTAGAGGCCCGTCATCACATTGAAAAAGGTGGTCTTGCCGGCGCCGTTGGGTCCGATCAGGCCGTAAATCTCCTTGGCGCAGATGGTCAAAGAAACATCCTTCAATGCCTGCACACCGCCAAAGCGCTTGCCGATGTTGCGCGCTTCCAGCAATACTTCGCCCGCGCTCATTTCGCTTCATTCATTTCAAGTTTGTGTCGCGACTCAGGCCACAGGCCGGCGGGGCGGAAACGCATTGTCAGCACCAGGGCGCCGCCGAAGATCAGCATGCGCAGCACCTCGGGATCAATCAGCAACTGGCCAAACAGCATGTGCTGCACCGGTTCGACGGTATAGCGCAGGAACTCCGGCACAAAGGAAAGCAGCATCGCCCCGGCCAGCACGCCCCAGACATTGCCCATGCCGCCCAGCACCACCATCGACAGGACCAGAATCGACTCGTGCAAAATGAAGCTTTCGGGGCTGACGAAACCCTGCATGGCGGAGAACATGCCACCGGCAATGCCGCCGAAGGTGGCACCCATGGCAAAGGCCAGCAGTTTCATGTTACGGGTATTGATGCCGGCCGCCTTGGCGGCGAGCTCATCCTCGCGGATGGCGACCCAGGCCCGGCCGATGCGCGACTTTTGCAGGCGCAGATTGACGACGATGACCAGTAACAACAGGATCAGCAGCACGTAGTAGTACTTGGCCGGGCCGGTGAATGGGATGCCGAACAGCGTGTGGGTGTTGACAAAATCCATCCCGGCAATATTCAGGCCGTCGATGCGCGTGATGCCTTTGGGGCCGTTGGTGATATTGAAGGGCTGCGAAAGGTTGTTCAGGAAAATACGCACGATCTCGCCGAAGCCCAGAGTGACAATGGCGAGATAGTCGCCGCGCAACCTCAAGGTCGGTGCGCCGAGAATGGCGCCCGCCATGCCGGCACACAAGGCGCCGATCGGCAGGATGAGCCAGAACGGCAGGTGCAGGCCAAAGTGCGGCGAAGAGAGTAGCGCATAGACATAGGCGCCGACAGCAAAAAACGCGATATAGCCCAGATCGAGCAGTCCGGCCATGCCGACGACGATGTTCAGCCCCAGCGCGAGAAAGATGAAGAGTATGGCCAGGTTGGTAATGCGCACCCAGGCCGTGCCAACCGTCGTCAACACCAGCGGCAACGCCAGCAGCGCCAGCGCAACCAGCACGAGACCAATCCATTTTTTGGTACTCATGCTGCCTCCGCCGGGACGCCCCAAGGAGGCAGACACCCACCCGTGGGGGGCAGCGAGCCGATTTTGCGAGCGTGGGGGGGCATCGCTGCCTCCGCCGGGCCGCCCCAAGGAGGCAGCAAGTCAACAACCCGGAAGCCGCGCAGTGGCTGAACCGAAGTCACCCCCCGTCCTCGGGAAGGGGGGGTGGGGGGGGAGGGGGCCATCATGCTCTTTCCGAGACGCGCTCGCCGAGCAGGCCGGAAGGGCGGAATACCAACACCAAGATCAGTACCATGAAAGCGAACACGTCCTGATAGTTGCTGCCGAAGAGCACCACATGACCACCATTGGCGCAACGTTCCACCAGCAGGCCGTCAAGGAGCGGCCAGCGGCACAAGTCGGTAAATTCGCCGATGTAGCCGGCACCCAGCGCCTCGACCAACCCCAGCAGAATGCCACCCAGCATGGCGCCAGCCAAGTTGCCGATGCCCCCCAGGACTGCTGCGGAAAATGCCTTCAGGCCGAGCATGAAGCCCATCGTGTAGTGGGTGATGCCGTAGTAGGTGCCATACATCACGCCGGCGACAGCAGCCAGCGCGGCACCGATGACAAACGTGGCGGCGATGGTGCGGTTGGCATCGACACCCATCAGAGCTGCCACATTCACATTTTCTGCGGTGGCGCGGATGGCAATGCCGAAGCGTGTGCGGTAAACAAACCAGGTGAGGGTTGCCATGATCAGCACCGACATCAGGATGATGGCAATCTGCACCGAGGTGATTGAAGCTCCGGCGATGATGAAACTCTTGTTTTCCATGATCTGCGGGAAGGCTTTCGGATCACGTCCCCAGATCAGCAAGGCCACTTGTTGCAGGACGATCGACATGCCGATGGCGGTGATCAGTGGCGCCAGACGGGGTGCATGGCGCAGCGGCCGGTAAGCGGCGCGCTCCAGAAAGAAGCCGATCCCCATGCAGATGGGGATGGCGGCGAGAATGCCGGCCAGCACCAGAACAATCGGCGGCAAGGGCAGCCCCATGCCGACCAGCGCGGTGATGACGGTGAGCGCAACCATCCCGCCGATCATCACCACTTCGCCATGCGCGAAGTTGATCAACTGGATGATGCCATACACCATGGTGTAGCCCAATGCCACGAGTGCATAGACGCTACCGGCGGTCAGGCCGTTAATGATTTGTTGCAGGAAGATTTCCACGGGCGCGGATGTTACACGAAGTTAAAACGGCAACGACACCCCTGGGGTGACGTTGCCGTGATGCTGCGTAAGGCTTACTTCTGCGCGGGAGCAGCAGGAGCCGCCGGTGCTTCAGCCGGCTTGGCCATTTCGACGGGTGCAGCAGCCGGTGCGGGAGCGTTCAGCACAGCATACTCGTCGAGCGTCAGCGACTTGCCGCCCTTGATGATGGCGAGCGGGGTGACCTTGCCGCTCTTCATGGTGAAGATGGTCATCTCGGCGTCCTTGCGATCGCCCACCGCGTCAAACTGGATATTGCCGGAAGCGCCGTTGTAGTCGCTGGCGACCAGTGCCGGCAAATACTTGGCCGGGTCGGCCGAGTCAGCCTTCTTCATCGCAGCGATCAGCAGCTTGGCGGCATCATAGGTGAAGGGCGAGTAAAGGATCGGATCGATATTGAACTTGGCCTTGTAACCATCGAGGAACTTCTTGCCGGACGCCTGCACGGGAATGCCGGCCTGCGAGCAGACCAAGCCCTCGGCGGCATCGCCAGCCAGCTCCCCCATTTTGTCGGTACACGCGCCATCGCCGAAGCTGAACACCGCGCCGAGCTTCAGTTCGCGTGCCTGCTTCAGCAGCGGGCCGCCGGTGGCATCCATGCCGCCGTAGAAGACGACATCGGGCTTCTTGCCCTTGACCTTGGTCAGGATCGCCTTCCAGTCAACCGTCTTGTCGGTGCCCTTCTCGCGTGGCAGCACCGTAACGCCAGCGGCCTTGAGCGCCTTCTCGACTTCATTGGCGAGTCCCTCGCCATAAGCGGTGGCATCATCAATGACCGCAGCGGTCTTCGGATTGGCGGTGGCGATCAGGTAGTTGGCAACGGCCGGGCCTTGCTGGTCGTCTCGACCAACCACACGGAACACCGCCTTGAAGCCTTGCTCGGTGAGCGCTGGGTTGGTGGCGGAACCGGAGATCATCGGCAGGCCGGCCTGATTGTAGATGGCCGATGCGGGAATTGTGGTGCCGGAATTCAGGTGACCGACCACGCCGGCAACCTTGGCATCAACAAGCTTTTGCGCGACGGTATTGCCGATTTTCGGGTCGGCCTGGTCATCCTCGGCAACCAGTTCGAACTTGATCGGGTTACCGCCAATCGTGATCCCTTCGGCATTGGCTTCTTCGATCGCCAGACGCGCGCCGTTTTCATTGTCCTTGCCCAGGTGGGCGATACCGCCAGTCAGCGGGCCGACGTGGCCGATTTTGACAACCACAACGGCGGGGGCGGCCGGTGCGGCAGCCTGCGGCTTGGGCGCTTCTTCTTTTTTGCCACAACCCATCATCAGGACGGCAGCGGCGACGGACAGGGATAGAACTTTGACAGGAACGTTCATGCATTTCTCCAAGGTGGCGGGGGGTTGGATGGGAACTTTTGAAATGATTAATCTGTGCAACTGTATACGATGTTGTCAATGCTGGTGCAGATACGGCAAGCAACAAAATTCCCGGCTGCAGCCGGGAATTCCTTTGGTGGGGTGCGCCGGTTTACTTGGCGCCCGCCAGAATCCATTTGACGAGAGTTTCGATATCGGCGTCCTTGACTGCGGCATTCGGCGGCATCGGGATCGGACCCCAGACATCCTTGCTGCCCTTCTTTACATGACCGGACAACAAGGCGACGGCGTCCTTGTTGCCAGCGTATTTTTTGGCAACATCCCGATAAGCGGGACCAACCAGCTTTTTGTCTACCATGTGGCAGGACATGCAGTTGCTCTTCTTGGCCAGGTCCAAGTTGGCCATGGCAGGAGCGGAAGCCAGCACACTGGCGGCAATAAATGCGGTAATGATCAGTCTCATAATTATCCTCTGCGGGTTTGCTGTGGTTGATATATATGTACTTGAAAAATTGGGCCGGAGAAGTCTAGCGGAATTCAGCAGGCTTGCAAACTGGGCCTCGGCGAGGGTTACGCCTTGGCAAGCGCCGCTGCAAGCTCACTTTGATCAGCCAAAGGCACACTACAACTAACGCCCCGACAGACCCAGGCGTTGACGTGGAGTGTTTCCGGCTTGGCGAGCGCTGGCGGCAGGCTGGTCAAACCGTTGGGGAGCGCCAGCGTAATCGCTGATTTCCTCTGTGCCAAAGAATGCTGCCATCCCGGCAAGTCTCGGGCCGGGCCACGCAGTATCACGATAGTGGGCGGCGTAATGGCTTCTTCGAGGGCCTGCAGTAGGGTCGTACAACCTCCCGCCTGATGTTCGAGTTGCGGCCAGAATGCCTCGATCGTCCGCCGTGCCGCATCGAGGTAGCGCGTCTCACCAAGCAGATGGCCGAGACGTTGCAAGGCCAGGGCGGCGACGCCGTTGCCTGCCGGCATTGCAGAATCGTGGCAGCTCTTGGGACGCTGGATCAGGGTTTCGTGATCGTGGGCGGTGAAGAAGAAGCCCCCCGCCTCACGGTCTTCGAAATGTTCAAGCAGGGTATCGGCAAGCTGGCACGCGAAGTCAAGATCGCCAGCATTGAATTCGGCCTGCAGCAATTCCAGCAAGGCGGCAATCAAGTAAGCGTAGTCGTCAAGATAGGCGGGCAGATGAGCGCGCCCCTGCCGCGACGCAGCCAGCAAGCGACCATTCTGCCAATGGGTTTTCCGCAGGTACGCAAGTGCGCCTTGTGCCGCTGCCAGCCAGTCCGGTCGGTCGAGTACGCGTGCCGCGTGCACCAACCCTTTGATCATCAGGGCATTCCAGGAGGTCAGCGTCTTGTCGTCAAGACCGGGGCGGATCCGTTTTGCGCGCTCGGCAAAGAGCTTGCGGCGCGCCGATTCGAGCAGGGAGGCGTCTTCCTCCGCCAACGCAGCACTGACCTTCAGGTGCCAGTGTTTGTTCTCGAAGTTTGGCGGCTCGTCCAATCCCCAGTGCCGTCCCGCCAGCGCCGACTCTTGCGGCGTCAGCAAACGTTCGACTTCGGCGCGATCCCAGACGTAGAACTTCCCCTCTTCGCCTTCTGAATCGGCGTCGAGGGACGAATAAAACCCCCCGGTCGGCCCGGTCGGCCCGGTCATCTCGCGAATCGTCCAGGCGGCGGTTTCCTCCGCCACGCGACGAAAATCAGCCAAGCCGTTGATGGCCCAGGCGTCGGCATAGAGCGACAACAGTAGGCCGTTGTCATAGAGCATTTTTTCGAAATGCGGGATTTCCCAGCGTTCATCGACGCTGTAGCGGGAAAAGCCGCCGCCAAGCTGGTCATAGATGCCGCCTGCCGCCATGCGCTGCAGGGTAAGCAGTGCGGCCTCGTGTGCCTGTGGGTCATTCGGTCGCTGCAGCAGGAATGCCAGGTCGGTCGGGTGCGGAAACTTCGGTGCACCGCCAAAGCCGCCCCACTCAGGGTCAAAATTTCCCAGCAACGTGGCGCGCAGCGCATGGATGGGTTTGACGTCAAGCTGCGCTGGGCCGGCGGCCGGTGCGGTGTGTTGCGCAAGGGCACGGCGCAACTCACTGTTCTGCGCCTCGACATCCGACCGACGTGTGCGCCAGACCCCGGCGATCTGCCGGCACAGACCGACAAAACCGGGCAGACCGTAAAGCGCCTCTTTCGGGAAATAGGTGCCACCAAAGAATGGCGTGCCATCGGGGGTGAGGAACATGGTCAGCGGCCAGCCACCGTGGCGGGTGGCCAGCATCTGGTGTGCGGTCTGATAAATCTGGTCGAGGTCGGGGCGCTCCTCGCGGTCAACCTTGATATTGACGAACAACTCGTTCATCACCGCCGCCACTTCGGCGTCCTCGAAGGATTCGTGGGCCATGACATGGCACCAGTGGCAGGCCGAGTAGCCGATGGAAAGCAGAATCGGCTTGTCATGGCTGCGAGCCAGAGTAAGCGCTTCCTCACCCCAAGGCAACCACGCGACGGGGTTGTCGGCGTGTTGCAACAAGTACGGGGAGGTCTCGGCGGCTAACTTGTTCTGCGGTATGGCGCTCATGTCGGGTCTCCGGAACGGAAACCCGACTATACCCGATTAAATTAGTCGCCTACTTGCCGCTCAGGGCATGAGGTCTTTCAGCAGGGAGTCGACATCCCGCTGCGAAAGTCGCTGCTCCTCGGTGGAGCCGCCGCCTTCGACAACGATGATCGCCCCGACCAGTGCCTTCACGGCCTTGCGCAGGGCCTGACCGGCCAGATCTTGAAATTCCTGGGCGACGATGATATTGGTGAGGTGGTTGCCGACACCCTTTAGCGCGCTATCGAGTTCCCGGCGATTCCAGTCCTTGCCGAGCGAGGCGAGCGCTTCGCTCACCAGTTGCTTGGCCGACTCGGCCTCGATCAACGACTTGGTGGCCGCCTCGGCGGTCATGCGCTCGACGTTGACGAGGATCGACGAAACCTCTCTCGGGTGGCTGCTCGCCGAGCGTTTGCCCAGACCTTTGGCCGCTTGGCTCAGCTCTCTTGCCAGCAGTTTCAGCTCGCTCAGAACCTGGCCGGTGGACTGCGCCGGTTTTTTTGCGGCGGGCTTTCGCGCCGTTGCCGTGTTGGGTTTGGCGACAGGCTTGTTGACGGGTTTTACCGTGATAGCTTTCACGCCGGGCTTGGGTTTGCTGACTGCTGCCTTCTTCATGGTTTCCCCTTAGTATGCATCTTATCCAAATAGCGCCCGCCACCAGCGCCTGCGTCCTTCTGGCAGCGGCGCGTCAGGTTTGAGATCCTCGGGCGGCACGCGGCAGAGGATCCAGCCCGGCAGCGGCGGATTGTCCGAAAACCCGCAGGATACGCCGAGGTTGTTCGGATCGAATATTTTTACAAAACCCGGCATATCGAGCTGATCGGCATAGACGATGCCGCAATAGTCGTGCTGGTGCTCCTTGCGCAGCAGGTCATCGATCTTCGCGATGAAGGCGCTCACCTGTTCGGCCGCGGCCGGCGACGTCGGCACGGGTTCGCCCACGGCATACAGGTACCAGCCGGCGGCAGGATCGATGCGATCCCAGAAGTCGCTCAGTTGCTCCCAAGACATCACCGACCAGAGACGACCGGTATGGAGGTTGTGAAATTCGCTCATATTGCCCTCCCCTCCCGACCTCCCCTCCCAGGGAGGTGACGGGTGTTCGCCGCTGCGCGGCTCCGGTTCGTTGGCTGCGCCGCCCTTGGGGCGGCCCTGCGGGCGGCGCTCATCCGAGTTGTGTCACGTCGCGCACCGCGCCGGTATCCGCGCTGGTGGTCATGGCGGCATAGGCGCGCAGTGCCGCCGACACCTCACGTTGGCGGCTAACCGGTTTCCATGCCCCATGTTCGCCCGGACCCTTTGCTTCCATCGCGGCGCGCCGTGCCGCCAGCGCCGACTTTTCCACGGCGAGGTTGATGCTGCGGTTGGGAATATCGATTTCGATGATGTCGCCCTCTTCCACCAGCGCGATCTCGCCGCCCATCGCCGCCTCGGGGCTGACATGGCCAATGCTTAATCCCGATGTACCGCCGGAAAAGCGTCCGTCGGTGAGCAGGGCACAGGCCTTGCCCAGCCCTTTGGTCTTGAGGTACGAGGTCGGGTAGAGCATTTCCTGCATGCCGGGGCCGCCCTTGGGACCTTCGTAGCGGATCACCACCACGTCGCCCGGCTTGACCTGGTCGGCGAGGATGGCGTTGACGGCGTCTTCCTGGCTCTCGAACACGCGGGCCGGACCGGAAAACTTGAGGATGCTTTCATCGACGCCCGCGGTCTTGACGATGCAGCCATTGCGCGCGATGTTGCCGCTCAACACTGCGAGGCCGCCGTCCTGCGAGAAGGCGTGCGCCTTGTCACGGATCACACCGCCCTTGCGGTCGAGGTCGAGCGTCGGGTAGCGGCGCGACTGCGAGAATGCAGTCTGGCTCGGGACGCCGCCGGGCGCCGCGCGGTAGAAGTCATGCACTTTCTTGTTGCTGCTGCGCATGACGTCGCAGCAGTCGAGCGCCTCGCCCATGGTCGGGTAGAGCACAGTGGGGCATTCGCGATTCAGCAGCCCGGCGCGATCCAGCTCGCCGAGGATGGCCATGATGCCGCCGGCGCGATGCACGTCTTCCATATGGACGTCCGACTTGGCCGGCGCCACTTTCGACAGACAGGGCACGTGGCGCGAAATGCGGTCGATGTCCTTCATGGTGAAATCGACCTGCGCCTCGTGCGCGGCGGCCAGCAGGTGCAATACCGTATTGGTCGAGCCGCCCATGGCGACGTCGAGGCACACCGCATTCTCGAAGGCTGCGAAGCTGGCGATGCTGCGCGGCAATATGGTGGTGTCGTCCTTCCCGTAATAGCGTTGGCACAATTCGACGATCAGCCGACCGGCCTTGAGGAAAAGCATCTTGCGATCAGCGTGGGTGGCGAGGACCGAGCCGTTGCCGGGCAGCGACAGGCCCAGTGCCTCGGTCAGGCAGTTCATCGAATTGGCGGTAAACATGCCGGAGCAGGAACCGCAGGTCGGGCAGGCGGAGCGCTCGTAGGAATCCGATTCCTTGTCGCTCACCGTGCTGTCGGCGCCCTTGACCATGGCATCGACCAGATCGACGGGGATGATCTTGCCGCCCCATTTCACCTTGCCGGCCTCCATCGGCCCGCCGGAAACGAACACCGTGGGGATATTTAGACGCAGGCTGGCCATCAGCATGCCCGGGGTGATCTTGTCGCAGTTGGAGATGCACACCATGGCGTCGGCGCAGTGCGCATTCACCATGTATTCCACCGAGTCGGCAATCAGCTCGCGCGACGGCAGCGAATAGAGCATGCCGCCATGCCCCATGGCGATGCCGTCATCGACGGCGATGGTATTGAATTCCTTGGCCACGCCGCCAGCCGCTTCGATCTCGCGCGCCACCAGCTGGCCCATGTCTTTCAGATGCACGTGGCCGGGCACGAATTGGGTGAAGGAGTTGACCACGGCGATGATCGGCTTGCCGAAGTCGCCGTCGGTCATGCCGGTGGCGCGCCACAGCGCGCGCGCGCCGGCCATGTTGCGACCGTGGGTGGAGGTGCGGGAACGGTAAGCAGGCATAACGGTCTCCAGTAAGCGGATAGGTCACTACAGCAGCGTGAGCGACGTAGAATCTTGATTCTAGCTCAAGCCCAGAGCGACTTAGCGCACCCTGACATGCTGATCCATCCCCAGATTGACCCGATTGCCCTGAGCCTCGGCCCGCTCGCCGTGCGCTGGTATGGCCTGATGTATCTGGCCGGCTTTATCGCCTTTCTGCTGCTGGGGCGGCGTCGCGCAGCGACACAACCCTGGCATGGCCTCAAGCCCGCGGCGCTCGACGACTTGCTGTTCTATGGCGTGCTCGGCGTCATCATCGGTGGGCGGCTCGGTCAGGTGCTGTTTTACGAGCCGACTTACTACCTTGCCCACCCGCTGGAAATCCTCGCCGTCTGGAAGGGTGGCATGAGCTTTCACGGCGGCTTCCTCGGCGTGCTGGCGGCGATGGCGCTGTTCGCCAGCAAGCGCGGGCTGTCCTTCTGGCAGATCACCGACTTCATCGCGCCGCTGGTGCCACTGGGTCTTGGCGCGGGCCGCATCGGCAACTTCATTAATGGCGAACTGTGGGGACGGGGGACCTCCCCCGACCTGCCATGGTCAATGGTCTTCCCCTTTGTCGACGCGCTGCCGCGCCACCCCTCGCAGCTTTACCAGGCGCTCGGCGAAGGCCTGCTGCTGTTCCTTCTGCTGTGGTGGTATTCGGGCCGGCAGCGGGCGCGCGGCACGGTGTCGGCATTGTTCCTGATCGGCTACGGCAGCGCCCGCTGGATCGGCGAATATTTTCGCGAGCCCGACGCTGGCGTCTTCGGCCACTCCTACCTGGTCAGCATGGGGCAATGGTTGTCGCTGCCGATGATCGTCGTCGGCATTGTGCTGTTTCTCAAATGGAAGAATAAATGACAAGACCATTCAAGGTGCTGGGCATCCAGCAGATTGCCATTGGCGGCGCGTCGAAGGAAAAGCTGCGCACCCTGTGGGTCGACAAGCTCGGCCTCGCGGTCACCGGCAATTTCGTTTCGGAACGCGAAAACGTTGATGAAGACATCTGTTCGATTGGCAGCGGCCCGTACAAGGTCGAGGTCGACCTGATGCAGCCGATCGACCCGGAGAAAAAACCCGCAGTTCATGCCACGCCGCTCAACCACGTCGGCCTGTGGATCGACGACCTGCCCAAGGCGGTCGAATGGCTCAGCGCGCAAGGCGTGCGCTTCGCGCCCGGCGGCATCCGCAAGGGCGCGGCCGGTTATGACATATGCTTCCTACACCCCAAGGCAAGCGACGAGTTCCCCATCGGCGGCGAAGGCGTGCTGATCGAACTGGTGCAGGCGCCCCCGGAAGTCATCGCGGCACTCGGCAAGTAAAAGTCGGCTCTGGCGGTATGAAATGCCCCGCATGGGGTACGGCGGCAGGCGCTCATCGACTGCCGTTGGCCAGCTTTACGCAGCGGGTCACCACCGCGTCTTGCGCCATGCCGCCTGCTGCGCCGGATTCAGGAAAGTCCAGGCAACCAGGCGACTTTTCTTTTGGCCCTGGCTCATGGCGATGGTCTTGTGTTCAAGTACCTTGGCGCGCTGCAGCGCCGCGTAAATGTCGGGCAAGCTCGCCGCTTTCGACACCAGCGTGCTGAACCAGCAACAACGGGTGGGAATCTGCGCGCTTTCCTCGATCATCTGCCGGATGAAGGATTGCTCACCCCCCGGGCACCACAGTTCCGCGTCCTGACCGCCGAAGTTCAAGCCCGGGCTGCCTGCTTGCCCGCCCTCCGGTTTGCCGAGATTTTGCCATTTGCGCTGTGTGCCGGCGCGCGCCTCGGCCGGCGACGCATGAAATGGCGGATTGCACAGTGTCAGGTCAAACCATTCATCGGACAAGACCATCCCGCTCAGAATCGCGGCGGGCGCTGGCTGCCAGCGCAGCGTGATCAGCCGCGCCAGAGCGGGGTTGGCAGCCAGAATCGCCTGTGCATTTTTCAGCGCGGCCGGACTGATGTCGGTCGCGACAAAATACCAGCCGAACTCGCTGGCGCCGATCAAAGGGTAAATACAGTTGGCACCCGTACCAATATCCAACACCTGCACTGTCTTGCCGGCCGGAATGACGCCGCGATTCATGCCGGCCAGCAGGTCGGCCAGGTAATGCAGGTAATCGGCCCGGCCCGGGACGGATGGGCATAGATGCTGCGGCGGGATGTCCCAGGCTTGAATGCGGTAGCTGTCTTTCAATATGGCGCGATTCAATGCCTTGACCGCCAGCGGGTTGGCGAAATCGATGCCCGGTTCGCCATGTGCATTGACGCCAACATAATTGCCCAGTTCGGCGTCAGCTTGTATCAAGCGTGGCAAGTCATACCGCCCTCCATGACGGTTACGCGGATGCAGCTTGCCTGCCAGTATTGCCCCATCGGTCGCTGGCGACCCGTGGCTGGTTTTTTTCATCTCACTGATGATGCTGACGGTATCTGTGTTTCCGGATTTATAAAGGTCAGCTTAGTTGACCTGACCCGCGTAGGCTTAGCGATCAATAGGCAGGAAGTCCTGGCTATGATACTTCCCAAGGGATTCCCTTCGGTCACGCCGACTTTTATTGTTTCACTCGGCGCGTAGCGCCGCGACCGGATCGAGCCGGGCTGCGCGGCGCGCCGGCAGCACGCCCGCGAGCAGGCCGATGAGGATGGCGACCACCTCGGCGAGGATGACAAAACTCAGCGGGGTCTGGACCGGCAAGGCCGGCACAAACAGATGCAGCAGTTGCGCGAGGCCGATGCCGAGAATCAGGCCAAACGCGCCGCCAATGGCCGACAGCGCCACGGCCTCGCCGAGAAAGATGCCGAGGATGGTGCGTTCCTGCGCGCCGAGCGCCTTCAGCAGGCCGATCTCGTTGGTGCGCTCGGTGACGGCGATGGTCATGATGGTGACGATGCCGACGCCGCCGACCAGCAGCGAAATACCGCCCAGTGCGCCGACCGCCGCCGTCAGCACATTGAGGATGTTCGACAGGGTGCGCAGCATGTCTTCCTGCGTGGTGAGCGTGAAATCTTCGCGACCGTGCCGTGCGGCCAGCGCCGACTTTATGGACGCTGCCACATCGCTGGACTTGAGCCCTTCGCGATAGGTGAGGTTGATGCGCATCAGGCCTTCGCGGTTGTAAAGCTCCAGGGCGCGGGCCGTCGGGATGAATACCGTGTCGTCGAGGTCCATGCCGAGAAACTGACCCTTCGGCGCCATCACGCCGACGATGCGAAACTGCATGCCGCCGATGCGCAGACGCTGGCCGAGTGCCGGTTCGCTGCCGAACAACTCCTGTTTCAGCTTCGGTCCTAGGACGGCCAGCGGGCGCGCATGCTCAAAGGCCTCGTCCGGCAGAAAGTTGCCGCTCAGCACGGTCATTTTGGTGATCTCGAGCATGGCTGGGCCGGCACCCTGCACGGTGGTACGTCGCAGGCGCCCGTTTGCCGAGACTTCCGAATTACCCCAGACGATCGGCGTCACGGCGCGTACGCCAGGTACGCGTTCCAGCGCGCGGGCGTCGTCGAGTGTCAGCAGTCGCACGGTGGTATTCAGTCCGCCCGGCCCGCCGCTCGCCTTGGTTTTGCCGGGCGCGATCTCGATGACGTTGGTACCGAACTGGGTGAATTCCGCCAGCACGAAGCGATGCACGCCCTCGCCGATGCTGGTGAGCAAAATCACCGCCGCAATACCGACGGCGATACCCAGCAGGGTCAGAAAACTGCGCAAGCGGTGCGCCGTCAGGGCGCGCAATGACAGGGTAATGAGGTCGCGGGCAACCATGGCATCAATCCCGGCAGCGCGCCGTCTGGTCATTCACCTTTGCCAGTCTGCCGACCGCCATCTCGTTCATCGGAAAATAGCCTTTCCCTTTCATTAACCCCTGGCGCCGTCAATGTGACGACGAGTCGGTCATAATACGGCGCTGCCACACTAAATGCAGCCGCGCCAGCCGGCTTTTTCCTGATCCGGGGCGCTGCCGACACACGGGAATCACACTGCAACGCACCCCTTGGCGAATGCCGCCATTTTCATGAACAGTTTTCTAAGCAGCGACGAACTGAATGATCTGCTGGCCATGACGGGCGACAGCCCGGATGCGGTGGTGCCCGCGGCAGCGGCTCCGGGCGCGCCAGTAGGCGCCCGACCGGGACCGCTCCCCTTTGCCGAGTTGTCCTATCTCGTCATCGAGGATTCGCCCATGATGCGCGTCTGGTTGCGCAATGCCATCGCCGAGGCGGGCGGCAAGCGCATCGACCAGTCCGACACCTATTTCGACGCGCTCAATCGCATCCGCCAGAAGGGTGACTATGACATTGTGCTGTGCGATTACATCCTTTCCGACACGCGCGACGGCCAGCAGCTGCTGGAGGAGGTGCGCCGCAACCGCCTGCTGCCGCAGACGACGCTGTGGATCATGGTCACCGGCGAGCAGAAGTACGAGCAGGTGTTTTCCGCCGCCGAACTGGCGCCCGACGACTACCTGATCAAGCCGATCACGCCCGCTCTGCTGATGGATCGCATGCAGCGCGCCTGGGCGCGCCGCAGCACACTAAAGGTGGCCACGCAGCTGTTCGATGCAGAACGCTACGAGGAGGCGTTGTTGGTCTGCAACAAGATGATCGAGTCGCGCGCCCGTTTTTCGATCGGCTTCCGCCGTATCGCGGGCGAGTGCCTGCTGGCACTGGAGCGCTACGGCGATGCCCACGACCACTACGCGGCAATCCTGGAGGAATTTCCTCTCCTGCCCTGGGCGAAGCTCGGCAAGGGGCGGGCGTTCTTTCGCCTTGACCGCCACGACGAGACGCAGGAAATTCTCGAAGATCTGGTTGCCAGCAATCCGGATTTTCTCCAGGCGCACGACCTGCTCGTCAAGGTGCATGAGCAGCAGGGCAACCTGGAGGAGGCGCACGAGCTGCTGAAACTCGTGCTGCAGAAGAATCCGAAGGCGCTGCACCGTCACCGCGATGTGGTGCGCGTGGCGAGCGCCACCGGCGACATCGATGCCGCCATTGATGCCTTTGCGTTGATGCACCAGCACGGCAAGGGCTCATCATTCATCCGCCCCGGAGATTTCTGCGAATACGCGAATCTGTTGATGAGCACCGGCAGCAAGGCGGCGCGCGAGCGTCTCGACACGCTGACCGGCAACCTCCGCGACTTCCACCGCGCCGACCCGGAATTCCAGTTCGCCCAGCAGATGGTCGGCTACGCGACAGCTAAATCAGCCGGCAAAACCAGTGATGCGAAGCTGGCTTACACGCAGATGAGCCAGATCATGAAGCGCACCAAGGAGGACGGTACGGCCGTCGATACGAGCGAACTCATGGCCATGCTGGCGGCGGCGGCGGACATGGAAGACGTCGGCATGGTGGAGAAGTGTGCGTATGCTCTGTATGCGGACCATCTCGGCAACAAATCGATGATTGCCCGTATCAATGCGACGATGGAGAAAGCCGGCATGAGCGACCTGGCCGCCAGGCTGCGCGAGAAGGCCGCCGAGGATCTGCGGCAGTTGAACGTTGCCGCAGTCAACCTGGCCAAGCACGGCAAGTTCAAGGAAGCGATCAAGGAGTTCCTGCTGCTTGCCGATACCAACCGCAGCATTGCCGTCTATCTAAACGCGGCTACGGCCATCGTCAAGCTCTACCAGGAGGTGACCGCGCGCCGGCAGTCCATCGCGCCAGCGGAACACCGCCACTACCGCGAGCGCATGGAACGCACCTTGAACTATGTCGGCAAGCATGATCCCGGCAACGTCAAGATGAAGAAAATCATGGAGGAGTGGCGCAACCTTTCGCAGTCGTTTGCCTGAGTACCGACCGTTCGGGTCGTTCAGCGTTTCGACAGCGCCTGCACCGGATCGAGCCGCGCCGCCTGGCGCGCGGGCAGGACGCCGAACAGCAGGCCGGTAATCAGCGCGGTGGCGAGCGCTGCCACCACGGCCCAGTCCGGCGGATAGGCCGGCAAGGCGGGGAGTGCCGTCCGCAGTGCAAAGGCGCCGGCCTGGCCGAGCGCGTAACCCAAAAACGCGCCGGTAGCCGACAGCAGGGCCGCCTCGGCAAGAAAGGCGTTGCGGATTGTCGCACCCGGCGCACCGAGTGCCTTGAGCAAGCCGATTTCGCCGGTGCGCTGGGCTACCGCCACCAGCATCACGTTCATGACGAGAATGCCGGCAACGGCGAGGCTGATGGCGGCGATGCCGGCGACACCATAGGTCAACGTGCCGAGGATGCGGTCGAAGGTGGCGAGTACGGCATCCTGGGTGATGACCGTCACGTCCTCCTCGCCGTCGTGGCGTGCCTTGAGGATCTCCAGCGTCTGCGTGCGGGCCCGCTCGATCGCTGCCCGACTCCGCGCCTCGACGAGAATGCGGAACAGCGTGTTGGTGTTGAACATTGCTTGCGCGGCAGCCACCGGCAGGATGACCACTTCGTCGGCGTTCATGCCCAGGCCCTGGCCGGATTGCGCGAGTATGCCGATGATGCGGAAGCGTCGGTCGCCGACGCGCAGGACGCGGCCGATGGCTGAATCGACACCAAACAGTTCGCTCTGGATTTTCGTTCCGATCACCGCCACCGCGGTAGTGCCGCTGCTCTCCTCATCAGAGAAGAAGCGCCCCTGCGCCAGGTTCATCTGGCGGATTTTCAGATAGTCGGATGTGGCGCCGAGAATGGTGACATCGCGCAACTTGCCGCCATAAGTGGCCTCGGAGGTGCCGATGGTGATCGGCGCGGTGCGCAGCACTGCCGGTGCGCGGGTAATCGCCTGGGCATCCTCGACGGTGAGGTCGCGCGGCGTGCCGGTGATGGCATTGACCGGATTGAAGCCACCGGTTTCCGAGCGGCCGGGCAGCACGATGACGAGATTGCTGCCGAGCGAGGAGAATTCATCGACCACATAGCGCCGCGCGCCGTCGCCCAGCGCCGTCAGCACCACCACGGCGGCAACGCCGATGCTCATCGCCAGCACCATCAGGAAGGTACGCAGTGGATAGCCGGTGGCGGCGCGTATGGCAAAGCGCAGGGTGTCTGTGGGGGTCATGTCAGCCACTGCCATTGGCCAGCGCTTGGGAAGCGCGTGGCCCGGCTCCTTGGATGTCGGCCACCTTTCCCCCGTCTTCCATGCTGATCTGCCGCCGCGCCCGCGCACCGAGTGCGGCGTCGTGCGTCACAACCACCAGGGTGACGCCGCTGGCATTCAGTACTTCGAGCAGGCGCATCACTTCTTCGCCGGTGGCGCGGTCGAGGTTGCCGGTCGGCTCATCGGCCAGGATCATCGCCGGCCGCATGATGGTGGCGCGCGCAATCGCGACGCGCTGGCGCTGACCGCCGGAAAGCTGGTCGGGGCGGTGGTCGGCTCGATCGGCCAGACCGAAATCGGCCAGTGCCTGTTTGACCCGCTGCACCCGCTCGGCGGGCTCAATGCCCGCCAGCATGAGGGGCAGGGTGATGTTCTCGGCGGCCGTCAGGCGCGGCACCAGATGAAAGCTCTGGAAGACGAAGCCGATGCGCTCGCGCCGCACGCGTGCCTGCTCGTCGGCGGACAGCGTGGTGACATCGCGTTCCTCGAAGCGGTAGGTGCCGGCATTGGGGCGGTCGAGCAGGCCGATCAGGTTGAGCAGTGTCGATTTACCCGAACCGGACGGCCCCATGATGGCGACGTATTCGCCGGCCTCCAGGGTGAGGTCGAGCGCATGCAGGGCATGCACTTCGCTGTCGCCGAGCGTGAAAACGCGCTCGATGCCGGTGAGTTCAATCAGGGGCATGACGGTAAGCAGCGCTCATTTTGTGCCAGTTGCTGACTCTTCCACCGCGTGGGCGCCGGGCTTGACGCCTTCCTTCTCCAGCGAGAGCACGATGCGTTCGCCGGCTGTCAGGCCTTCCAGCACCTCGGTAAATTCCCAGTTGGCGAGTCCCGTCTTGATCTGGCGCGCCTCCAGTTTCCCGGCGGCGGCATCAAAGACCAGCACGCGACGGCCTTCCTGCAGGGCGGCCGTCGGAATGCGCAGCACGGCGGGGCGTTCTTCCAGCAGGATTTCGACGTCGGCGCTGTAGCCCACCAGCAGGCCGGCGCTTTTTTCGGGCGAGACAAAATCGACTTCGACATCCACCGTGCGCGCCTGTTTTTCAACCGCCGTCACGAAGGGCGCGACGCGCCGTACCTTGCCTGCAAAGTCCTGCTTGGGATAGGCGTCGAGGCGGATGCGTACGCTCTGGCCAGGATGGATTTTCGGTGCATCCACCTCGTCCATCGGCGCCTTGACATACAGGCAGCTGTCGTCGATCAGGTCGATGGCCGGCGGCGTCGGCACACCGGGCGGCGAGGGCGTCGAATATTCGCCGACTTCGCCGACGATCTTCGCTATCGTGCCGTCAAACGGTGCGACGAGCGTGATGCGCCGCGGTTCGACGCGCGCGGCAGCGAGGCGCGCCTGCGACTGGTCTACGTCGGCCTTGGCGGTTTCGCAAGCGGCCTGTTTCGCCGCCGCATTGGTGCGGGTCGTGTCCGCCGCCGCTTCGGAAATGAAGCCGCGCTGGCGCAGGTCGGCGTTGCGCTTGGCCTCGCGCTCAGCATTGGCCGCAAGGGTGCAGGCTTCGACGACGCGCCGCCGGGAGAGCTCCAACTGACTGGCGGCGACCGCCTGCTGGGCCTGCTGGTCGTCGTTCCAGAGCTTGAGCAGCAGTTGCCCTTTCTTGACGCGGTCGCCTTCCTTGACGCCCAGATATTCGATGCGCCCGCCCATGATGGTCGACAGCTTGGTGCGCTGGCAGGCTTCGACCGTGCCGGCGCGGGTATTGGCCAGCGTCGCCTCGACGCGGCCGGCGGCGACTTCGTGCAGGCGCACCGGGATGGGTTTGGGGCGGGTCAGCCACCAACCGGCCGCGACCAGCGCGGCGAGGATGACAAGGGCAATGACGAGGCGGCGCAAGAAAAGTTTCATGACACAGATCCGATAACTATCGATGCATTGTAGGACGATGCCGACTCGATCGCCGGCTATGGCCTATTCTGAAACCAGCTTCAAGCCGAGGATGCCGGCGACGATCAGCCCGATGCACACCAGCCGCGCCACCTCGCGCGATTCGTTGAACAGCAGCATGCCGAGCAGCGCCGTGCCGACGGCGCCGATCCCGGTCCACACGGCGTAGGCGGTGCCCACCGGCAGGGTTTTCAGCGACCAGCCCAGCAAGACCACCGAGATTGCCATTGCTGTCAGCGTCCACAGGCTGGGAATCAGCCGCGAGAAGCCTGCGGTGTATTTGAGGCCGATGGCCCAGCCGACCTCGCACAGGCCGGCGACGAGCAGGATGCCCCAGGCGGCTGCCGGCGAGAGCGTCAACGCACTACCCCTGGCGGAAGATCGTGTCGGCCGCGGCCAGCGTCGCCGCGATGTCGGCATCGGTATGTGCCGCCGAGACAAAGCCGGCTTCGAAAGCCGACGGCGCAAGATAGACGCCCGCTTCGAGCATGGCGTGGAAGAAGCGGTTGAAGGCGTCCTTGTCGCAGGCCATTACTTCGGCATACGAGGTCGGGGGCGTGGCAGCGAAATAGACGCCGAACATGCCGCCGACCGATTGGGCGCTGAAGGTGACGCCGCGCGCCTGGGCCGCCGTCGTGAGGCCATTCACCAGCGCGCTGGTGCGGGCGGTGAGCGCTTCATAAAAACCCGGTGCGGCGATTTTCTTCAGCGTCGCCAGACCAGCCGCCACCGACAGCGGGTTGCCGGACAGGGTGCCGGCCTGATACACCGGGCCGAGCGGTGCAATCTTTTCCATGATGTCACGCCGGCCGCCGAAGGCGCCCAGCGGCATGCCGCCGCCGACCACCTTGCCGAAGGTCGACAGGTCGGGGGTGATGCCATACAAGCCCTGGGCGGAGCCCGGCCCGACGCGGAAACCGGTCATCACCTCGTCGAAGATCAGCACCGCGCCGTGTTGTGTGCATAGTTCGCGCATCGCCTGGAGGAATTCGAGCTTGGGCGCGATCAGGTTCATGTTGCCGGCCACTGGTTCGACGATGACACAGGCGATCTTGTCGCCATGTTTGGCGAAGGCGTCGTGCAGTTGCTGGGCGTCGTTGTAGTCGAGCACCAGCGTGTGCTGTGCCAGGTCGGCGGGTACGCCGGAGGAGGAGGGGTTGCCGAAGGTGAGCATGCCGGAGCCGGCCTTCACCAGCAGGCTGTCGGCGTGACCGTGATAGCAGCCCTCGAACTTGACGATGGCGTCGCGCCCGGTGAAGCCGCGCGCCAGACGAATCGCGCTCATGGTGGCCTCGGTGCCCGACGAGACCAGCCGCACCAGCGCCATGCTCGGCACGCGCTGTACCAGCAGTTCGGCCAGTTCGATTTCGGCCTCGGTGGGCGCGCCAAACGACAAGCCCTTGGTCGCGGCTTCCTGCACGGCACGCACCGTGTCGGGATCGGCATGGCCGAGAATCAGCGGGCCCCAGGAGCCCACGTAGTCGATGTAACGCTTGCCGTCGGCATCCCAGACATGCGCGCCCTCACCACGGGCAAAAAATCGCGGCACGCCGCCCACCGAGCGGAAAGCGCGCACGGGCGAATTCACCCCGCCGGGAATGGTTTTCTGGGCGCGGGCAAACAGGTCTTCATTGCGGGTCATGGAAATATCCTTGGAGTTTTCGCCACGCCGCGTTGCGGCCGCAAGAAAAGTCGGCGCTGGCGAGACGGCGTGCGGCTGATTAGCTCAGTCGTGATTTATGGTTTTTGAACAATTTACGAAATTTTTCAGCCTGGCTCTTGATGTCCATGGCGTTGAACAGGTCTGACAATACGGCAACCATGTCGGCGCCGGCGGCCAATACCTGCGGCGCATTTTTAGCGGTAATGCCGCCGATGGCGACAACCGGCAACTTGAAGCGTGATGTTGCCTCGGTCAGCGTCGCCAGCGATGCGCGGGTCGCTTCGGGCTTGCTGGCCGAGGCAAAAACGCTGCCGACGGCGATGTAGTCGGCCCCTGCGTGTACCGCCAGTTCGGCGCGGGCGAGGTCGTCATAGCAGGAAACGCCGAGAATGCGCTTGGAGCCCAGTGCGTCGCGCGCCGTGGCCAGCCCGCCACCCGGCATGTCGCTCTTGCCAAGGTGGACGCCGTCGGCGCCGATTTCGACCGCCAGCCAGACATCGTCGTTGATGATCAGTTTTGCGCCATGCGTACGACAGATGCGCAGCAGCTCGATGGCCTGGGTGCGCCGCAAGGGCGCCGGGGCAGTCTTGTTGCGGTACTGCACCCATTTAACACCACCCTGCAGGGCGCTTTCGACCAGCGCAGCGAGGCGCGGCGTCAGATTGTCGTCAGGCGTCAGGGCATACAGTCCGTGCAGGGGTTCGCTGGCTTCAGGCGCCGAGGACATGGGCTTCCTCCTGTGATGACGCGGATTGCGGGGGTGTTGATGGCAACTGCCACAAGCGGTTCGGTACATGCTGGCCCATGCCCGGCCGGAAACCCGCTGCCAGAGCATGCCAGGTGTAATGCTGCGCAGCCTGCACGGCGGCAGGCATGTCACGCCCGAGGGCCAGCTGGGCAGCAATCGCCGCAGCCAGCGTGCAGCCGGAACCGTGATAGCTGCCGGGCAGCCGCGGCCAGCTATCGTCGCGCAGGGGGCCATGCGAACCATATAAGGTATTGACCACGCCCGCGCCGGGCTCGTGGGTGCCGGTAATCAGGACATGCTCGCAACCGGCACCGATCAACAGGCGCGCGCATTCGGCGAGGTTGGGCGATTTGCGGCTGGGGGAGACCAGCTCCTGGGCGAGGCGGCGCGCTTCGAGACTGTTGGGGGTGAGGATGTCGGTGTGCGGCAGCAGCAACTCGATCATGGCGGTGACGATGTCTTCGTCGGCGAAGGCATCGCCGCGCCCCGAAGCCAGCACCGGGTCGAACACCACCGGGGTGTCGGGATAGTCGGAAAGCACTTCGGCGACGGCAGCGACGGCTTCGACGCTGCCGAGCATGCCCAGCTTGAAGGCAGCCACCGGCATGTCCTCCAGCAAAGCACGCGCCTGGTCGGCAACCCAGCCGCCGGCTATCGGCAGCACGTCCTCGACGCCCGCAGTGTCCTGTACCGTCAATGCGGTCACCACCGTCAACGGGTGGCAGCCGAGGGCGGCCAGCGTCAACAGGTCGGCCTGCAAGCCGGCGCCGCAGGTGGGATCGGCGGCCGCGAAGCTCAACACGATAGGTCTCGAGGAAGGGGGTAACGGTTGCGGAGCAGTGGTTGACATCGACAGGTGCACGGCTGGGAAAGTGCGAAAGAATCCAGCAATTCTAGCTTATGCGGCTCCGGGGCCATCACTGGCAAGGTTGTCCGCGGGGTGTGCAGCAGGCAACAGGAAACGGCGCGCCCGCAACGGCCCTGAAGGCAGGGTTTCAAGGAATCAGAGCTGAACCCCCATTGGGTTATTGACCGATCATTAAAGACAAGTATCCTTGGCGCACTGCGTACATCAGTGGCATTAATGCTACAAGCCATATGTTATGTGCAAGAAATTCCACGGGGGCAAAGAACAATTAAAGTATATTCAGCCCCGCTCCGTTAGTTGGTGGAGCAGGAAGGGCCTGGAAGCGCAAAGGGGATGTAGCCGTTGTCTGTTACGAGCGATCTGCAAGGCGTCAAGGTGATGGTGATCGATGATTCGAACACCATCCGCAAAAGTGCCGAAATATTTCTGGTGCAGGCTGGCTGCCAAGTTTTGGTGGCCGAGGATGGCTTTGATGCGCTGGCCAAGATTGCCGACCACCATCCTGCCGTGATCTTTTGCGACATTCTGATGCCGCGTCTCGATGGCTACCAGACCTGCGCCCTGATCAAGAAAAACCCCCGCTTCGCCGGCACCCCGGTAATCATGCTGTCCTCCAAGGACGGTTTGTTCGACCGCGCGCGTGGACGCATGGTCGGTTCCGACGAATACCTGACCAAGCCATTTACCAAAGAAAGCCTTATCAAGACGGTAGCCGCCCATGCCGCGCGTGCTGCTGCATAACAAATATTATCCAAGGAGCTCAAATGCCCATTAAAAAAATTCTCGTGGTTGATGATTCGCCGACTGAACGGCACGTCCTCACCGAGTTGCTCAGCAAGAACGGTTTTCACATCATCACCGCCGAGAGCGGCGAGCAGGCTGTCGCCGTGGCCAAAGAGCAGTTGCCCGACCTGATCCTGATGGATGTCGTCATGCCCGGCATGAATGGTTTCCAGGCCACCCGTTCCGTCGCGCGCGATCCGGCAACGCAGCACATCCCGGTCATTATGTGCACCACCAAGGATCAGGAAACCGACAAGATCTGGGGTATGCGCCAAGGCGCCCATGATTACATGGTCAAGCCGATCGATCAGGCTGCTCTATTGGCCAAAATAGCCGCGTTCGGCTAATTCTGGGCCACGGGGCAGATTGATGGCGAAGCGCATCAGCCTGAGGGAGTTTCAGGCCGGCCTGGCCGAGCGGCTCACCTCTGCGCGACGCGGCCAAGCGGCGCAGGCGCTGCTCGGCGCGATTGCCGGCAAGCATCACTACCTGCTCGACCTGTCGGATTCGGGTGAGGTTGTGCCGTTGCCGTCGCTCACCAGCGTGCCGCTGACCAAATCGTGGTTTGCCGGTGTCGCCAACGTCCGTGGCGAACTTTATAGCGTGGTCGACTTTTCCGCCTTTTGTGGCGGGGAGGCAACCCCGAAAAATAGTGCGGCGCGACTGTTGCTGGTTGGTGTCCGCTATGGCATCAACAGCGCGCTGCTGGTCAATCGCACCCTCGGCCTTAAAAGTCTCGCCGAAATGCGCGAGGAGGCCTTGACGGAAAGTCAGCCGGCCTGGGTCGGCACGCGATATGTTGATGGGACCGGCCAAGCCTGGCTCCGGCTGCGCCTCAGACCGCTGCTTGAAGATCCGGAGTTTCTCAGCGTGGCCAGCTGAGATGGTGTTCGATGCCACTGATGATACCCAACATGAACCACAGGGAAAATATATGACCCCCACGCTCACTTTGTGCGGCGCAGCCGCATCCTGCTTCGCGGGATCAGCCAACGGCTGTCCCGCGGTCCATCGGGAGATTTGTCATGGCTTTTAAGTTGCCAACATTCGGTCGTGGCGATCAGGCATCGCCCAAGCAGGATGCGGTCGCAGAGGCGTCGGTCAAGCCGGCGGCAACTGCCGGGAGCGCTTCGGCCAAGGAGGAATCGCGCAAGCAAATCAAGCTGCCGCTAATCGGCAGCAAGCCGGCAAACATACAGATACAGATCCTGGGTGCCCTCTCCTTTGTTTTTCTGGTGCTGATGGTGTTTGTGCTGTGGCAACAAATTCGCAATACTGAACAGCGTGACACGCACCGGGCCATCGTGGCGGAAATGCGCGTGTTCTCCAACGTGATCGGCAAAGGCGCGGTGCGCGTGTCGACGCAGGCTTCGGCCAACGATTTCATCGAGATTCAGCAAGGCCGCGGACGCTTCGACAAACTGCTCGGCCTGCTGGTCGCCGGCGGCAGCGAAATCGGGTTCGATGCCGTTCCTGTCGATGCGGAACTCCGTCCCGCGACCGATGGGGTCGCCGAAATCTGGAAGGGTCTGGATAAGGCGCTGGCAACGGTGCTAGCCAAGGAAAAATCCCTCCGTGCGCTCGATGCCAGCAGCAAAAAAGCCGCTGCCGCTGCCGCGGTGATCGTCAATCTCATCCAGGACCGCCCGGCCTTTCAGGAACTCGCCAGGCACGTCGGCGGCGCTATGCGCCGCACCCGTGCCGTCTTGTTTCTGCCGCCCCCACAGCACCTTGAATCTTTTGACGTGATGCGGGGCAACCTGCGGTTTATTGCCGAGCGTGCAGAAACCGCAATTCAAGCCGTCGATGAAAAGGATCGCGAGGCGCTGAAGAAGGCATTTGCCGATCTCGCGTCGGTTGGCGAGGAATATGAGCTCGACATTCTGGCGATCGACGAAGCCAAGGCCGGCGCTGCCAAGCTGCAGCCGCTAGCCGAGCAGTTGGCCGACGAGACCGAGGGGCTGTTCCAGGCCCTCGGCGCGCGCGCTGCCGAGGCTGCCGCCGCCACCGTGTTGGTGGTCGCGGCGGGTTCCTTGGCGCTGCTGCTGGCACTGCTGATGCTCAAGATTTATAACGATGACATTCAGTCACGTCGGCTGGAAGCCGAGCGGCAGAGGCGCGAGGCGGAAGCGACCAAGGATGCGACCCAGCAGGCCATTCTGCGGCTGATGAACGAGATGGGCGACCTTGCCGACGGTGACCTCACGGTACGCACCACGGTTACCGAAGACATTACCGGCGCCATCGCCGACTCGGTGAATTACGCCATTGAAGAAATGGCGGTGCTGGTGAAGCAGATCAACGAGTCTGCCGACCAGGTGGCCGTCGCCTCGGAAGTCACCCAGGACACCTCGAAACAGTTGCTTGAGGCCACCGAGCGCCAGTCGCGCGAAATCCAGCAAACCAGCGCCCAGGTGCTGGAAATGGCCGATTCGATGAATACGGTTTCGGGTAACGCGCTCGAGTCGGCGCGCGTCGCCCACCAATCGCTGGAGGCAGCGCAGAAGGGCGCCGCCGCGGTGGAAAACTCGATCAAGGGCATGAACGAAATCCGCGGCCAGATCCAGGAAACTTCGAAGCGGATCAAGCGTCTCGGCGAATCGTCGCAGGAGATCGGCGAGATCGTGGAACTGATCTCCGACATTACCGAACAGACCAACGTGCTGGCGCTCAACGCCGCCATTCAGGCGGCCTCGGCCGGCGAGGCGGGCCGCGGCTTCACGGTGGTGGCGGAAGAGGTGCAGCGACTGGCCGAACGCTCCGGCGAGGCGACCAAGCAGATCGCGGCGATCGTCAAGACCATTCAGGCCGATACCCACGATGCTGTTTCGGCCATGGAATACTCGACGCAAGGCGTGGTCGAGGGCGCCAAGCTGTCCGACGCCGCCGGCCAAGCGCTGGGGGAAATTTCCAACGTGTCGCAGACCCTGGCCGAACTGATCGGCAAGATATCGACCGACACGCAGCATCAGGCCGGCGTGGCTACCGGGGTGGCCTCGGCCATGGAAGACATTCGCCAGATTACCGACCAGACCACGGAAGGTACCAAGCGCACTGCGGTGTCGATTGGGGAACTGGCCAATCTCTCGGCTGAATTCAAGCGCTCGGTAGCGGGCTTCAAGGTCTGAGCACGCGGCTATCCCTGGGCATTCACGCATGAATATGGCGACAGAACTGGATATCGGCCCACTCACCTGGGTCAAGGGCGAGATTGATCTGGCGTGCGAGCGCGCCAGCGATGCGCTTGGCCAGTATGCCGGCAGCCAGGAAGCGAAACAGATCGCTCTGGCGCGCAATCAACTGCGCCAGGCGCGTGGTGCCCTGACCATCGTCGGTCTGGCGGGTGTCACCCAGTTTGCCGAGGCCATTGAAGCCTTGCTCGCCGGCTTCGAAGATGGTTCGATCGAGGCGTCGCCACATGCCGTTGATGCCGGACGCAACAGCCTCGCCGCGATTCGCCATTACCTCGACGATCTTGTTGATGGCTGGCCGGACCAGCCGTTGCGGCTGCTGCCGGTTTACCGTGAACTCGCCCTGGCGCGCGGTCTGCCTGAACCCGCGCCCGCCGAGCTCTTTTTCCCCGACCTGACGCTGCGCCCGCCACGTCGTGAGCATGACGCCGCCGCGCTGGGCGCTGCAACATTGAAGGCCCGCATCAGGACGGCGCGCCTGGATTTCCAGCGCGGCCTGCTCAAATGGCTCAAGCAAGATGTGCGTGGCGCAGCCGAGATGGGCGACGCGGCAGCCTTGGTCGAAATGACCCAGACACAAGCCGCTCCACGTGGCTTCTGGTGGGCAACCATGGCTTTTTTCGATGCGCTCGCCGATGGGGGCATTGCCGCCGATAACAGCGTCAATAAGCTGTGTGGCCGAATCGAGGGCCAGTTGCGCAAAATGCTCACGGGGTCAAGCAAGGTGCCCGACCGCTTGATGCGCGATGTGCTCTATCAGGTGGCCCGTACCTCGGGCGGCACGGAGCACCTTGAGTCCGTGCGTGCCGCCTATCGCTTGGGTGGTCTCATTCCCGGAGTGGGCGAGACGCAGGACATCACACCACTCAAGCCGCTGCTGCGCGCCAGCCGTGACCTGCTGGCAAGCACCAAGGATCACTGGAACCGGTATTGCGCCGGCACGACGGTGGCTCTTGCACAGTTTCGAGATGGCGCTGCACAGATCGCTGCCCGCGTCGCTGAACTCGGCCAACCGGATATTGCTCGTCTGGCTGGAGCATTGCTGGAAGTCGCCGAGGCCGTCCATGCCGCACCTGACCGCCACAATGACGCCTATGCGATCGAGGTTGCCACAGCCCTGTTGCTGCTGGAAGGCGCGCTCGAAAATTTCTCCGAAATCGGCGACGAATTTTCCCATCAGGTCGATACCGTTGTCGGACGACTCACGGCGCTGTTGCGCGGCGAGGAACTGTCGGCGCTGGAACTGCCGCAACTCGACGAAATGTCACGCAAGGCGCAGGAGCGCTTGCTCATGCACCAGGTGGCGAAAGAAATCCTCGTCAGCCTCGCCGTCATTGAGCAGACCCTCGACAGCTTCTTCCGCAACCCTGCCCAGCGTGACGATCTGGTCCAGCTGAACAAGCCGCTGAACCAGATCACGGGTGCGCTAACGGTATTGGGCCAGGATCGCGCCGTCGAAGTGCTGCGCGAGTGTGGGGCGCGCATCGCGACCTTCAGCGCTGAACTGTACATGCCGGAACAGAACGACTTCGAGGAAGTCGCCGCGATGCTCTCCGGCCTCGGCTTTTTTGTTGAGAAGCTGCAGTTCGGCGCGGCGGATATCGATGCCATCCTCAACCCCGCTCCAGCTGCGGCGCCTGATGATGAGGCGAGCGAGTCAAGTGTTGAACAGGAAATCTACAAGGCACTGACACAAACGCAAATTCTCGCCGCGCAGCTAAGGTCAACGCCGGAGGATGCGCAAGGTGAGCTGCGCGAGGAACTCAAGCAAAACCTCGAGGCCCTGCGCGAGGATGCCCAGCTCATTGCCGATCATGATCTTGCCGACCAGGCTAGTGTGGCGATTGCCGCGATCGATAGTGATCAGACGTCAATGGTCATTGAGGCCGCACTCGAGATCACCGGCGAGAAAATTGCACCTGCCCCCGTGGCGCCTTCAGCCGAAACAGTGCGCCTGGCTGCCGCGAGCAACGCCGAGGTTGACGCCGAGCTGCTCTCGATTTTCCTCGAGGAGGGGCATGAGGTGCTGGCGACCATCGCTGCAGCCCTGCCGCAGTTGGCTAGGCAGTCTCATGATCGCGAAACGCTGAC
Source organism: Rhodocyclaceae bacterium (assembly GCA_013791905.1). Classification (GTDB taxonomy): domain Bacteria; phylum Pseudomonadota; class Gammaproteobacteria; order Burkholderiales; family Rhodocyclaceae; genus Sulfuricystis. The sequence goes on from VMSX01000017.1 coordinate 187,050, forward strand.
CACGGTGCGCCGCAGTTTTCATACGCTTAAAGGTAGTGGGCGGATGGTTGGCCTTACCGATCTGGGCGAGGCCGCTTGGGAAGTGGAGCAGACGTTTAACAAATGGTTGCAGCAGGAACAACCCGCCACGCCGCCATTGCTGGCAATGCTTGAAAATGCCCATGTCCTGTTCGAGGATTGGGTTGCTCAGCTTGAAACGAGCGGCGATACCTGGCATGACGCGACCGCTCTGGTCGCGGAGTGCGAGCATTTGCGCCGCGAGGAAGAGGTCATGCCCGAGGGGGCCGAGATTTCTCCAGAATTGCCGGCCGTGCCTGAGGCAGCGACAGTCGCGCCTCCCGCAGAACACCTCACGGCAGAACCATTGCCGGACGATCTGGCAGAGCCAGCCGCCGAACCTGAAAGCATCGAGATACCGGAGCTTTCCAGTGAAACCTTGCCCGAGCTGTTTTTCGAGGCGCCTGCCGAACCGCCGCCTGATACGGTCATGGTCGGCGATCGTGAAATCTCGCGGACGCTTTATGAACTTTACCTGGCCGAGGCGCGTGGTCATGTGGCCGGACTGCAGGCGGGGCTGGAAAGCGCCGGAGATGTCGACCGCGAACTGCTGCGTCTGGCCCATACGCTCGCCGGCATTTCCGCCACCACCGGACTGCAGGCTGTGCAAGGTGTTGCCCACGCACTGGAACTTGCCTTTGGTCGGCTGATAATCAGCGAGGCGGTTCCCGACGAGCCGCAGCGCATGTTGCTGGCGCGCGCCGTCGGCGCGCTGGATGGCATGATTGGCGCAATCGCCGAATTGCGCTTGCCCGCGCCAGAAGCCGGACTCACAGCGGAACTCGACGGCCTGATCCCCCCGCTGGTGTCTGTATTGCCAGCGCTAGCTGAAGAAGCAGTGGCACCGGAAATGCCTGCCGCCGCGGCTGCGCTTGCTACCGACGCAGCGGTGTCTGAGGTAGAGCCAGCTTCCGAGTTGCCGTCGCTCGACATGACGCATCTGCCTGCTGTCGAGCCGGTCGCAGCAACGCTCGAAACGGTCGCCGATGAAGCGGCAGCCCTGGCGGAATTGCCCGTCCAGGAAGATGAGCGCCGCCAGTCGCGACTGCGTGACGAACTCGATCAGCAACTACTGCCCTTCTTCCTGGAAGAAGCGCATGATCTGATGCGTGAGATTGGCGACCAATTGCGCAACTGGCGCGAACGGCCAGCCGATACTGAAATCGCCAATCAGTTGCGGCGCCTGCTGCATACCTTGAAGGGTAGCGCCCGGATGGCCGGTGCCATGAGTGTTGGCGAAATCGTGCATGGTCTGGAAACCCGGATCGAGGTGTCATCCGACATTACCCCGGCCTTCCTCGACGAGGTCGAAGCCTCCTATGATCGTAGCGCGCTGCTGATCGACAAACTGCGGCGTTTTGGCAATGTCGATGCTATCGAGACTGACGCCGCCACCGCTGCGGGTCACTTCGTTCCGTCGGCGCCGATTGCTGCGGTGCTTCACGAGCATGTCACAGCGCCAGCCGAGGAAGCGCTGACGCGGCCCAGCTTGCGGGTGCGCGCCGATCTTGTCGATAAGCTGGTCAACGAAGCCGGCGAAATAGCCATTGCCCGTGCCCGCATCGAGGACGAGATGCGTACCGTCAAGGGGGCGCTGCTGGAACTGACCGAAAACGTCATCCGCCTGCGCGGACAGCTGCGCGAAATCGAAATTCAGGCCGAGTCGCAAATGCAGTCCCAGTTTGCCGAAGCCCAGGTGCGCGACGCCAATTTTGACCCGCTCGAATTCGACCGCTTCACCCGCTTCCAGGAGTTGACGCGGATGATGGCCGAGAGCGTGAATGACGTGTCAACGGTACAGCACAACCTGCTGCGCAACCTCGATCATGCCGATGCCGCGCTGGTTGCACAGGCACGGCTCAACCGTGATCTGTCGCAGGCGCTGATGAGCGTGCGCATGGTGCCATTCAGTTCGATCGCCGACCGGCTTTACCGCGTCGTGCGGCAAACCGCCAAGGAACTCGACAAGCGGGTCAACCTCGATATTCGCGGCGGCCAGACCGAACTCGACCGCTCGGTGCTCGAGGCGATGATCGGGTCGATCGAACACCTGCTGCGTAACGCGGTCGCGCACGGTATTGAAGACCGCGCGGTGCGTGCTGCCGGTGCAAAACCCGAAATTGGTGAAGTTCAGCTGACACTGGCGCAGGCCGGCAACGAAGTGCTGATCGAAATGAGCGACGATGGCGCCGGCCTTGATCTTGAGCGCATTCGTGCCAGAGCCATCGAGCATGGCCTGCTGGGCGCTGACGAAGCAGCGGATGATTCCCGAGTCATGGGCATGATCTTCCAGGCTGGCTTCTCGACTGCCGCCACGGTGAGCGAGGTGGCGGGTCGCGGCATCGGCATGGACGTCGTCAAGAACGAGACGGCTAACCTCGGCGGCCGCATCGAAATCGAATCCGAACCGGGACAGGGCGCCCGTTTCCGCATCTATCTGCCGTTGACGCTGGCAGTAGCCCAGGTCGTACTGATTCGCTCCGGCAACCATGTCTATGCAATTCCATCGGCGATGGTCGAGCAGGTCAGCGAGTTGAAACCCGATGTGATTGCAGCCATCCGGGCAGCCAAGGGCACGGACTGGCTGGGTAACCATTACGCATGGCATTACATTGGCCGGCTGCTTGGCGATGCGCACGCCCAGCCGCCACCGGCGCGGCGCCACTGGCTGATGCTGGTCAAGGGCTTGGGGGCGCATAGCCAGCGCATCGCCCTTGAGGTCGACGCCCTGCTGGGCAATAGTGAAGTAGTGGTCAAGAACATCGGCCCGCAATTAGCGCGGATCATCGGTATCGCTGGCGCCACCGTTCTCGGTAACGGATCCGTGGCGCTGATCATCAACCCGATCGCCCTGGCCAGCCGCGAGACGGTGCCGCTAGCCCTTTCGCAGACCATGATCCAGCGGATTGGCGATGAGGTGGTGGCCGTCCCGACGACACCGACGGTAATGGTGGTCGACGACTCACTTACCGTGCGCAAAATCACCGGACGCCTGCTGGCGCGCGAGGGCTATCAGGTCATCACGGCCAAGGATGGTGTCGACGCACTCGAGCAACTCACCGATATCGTGCCCGATGTCATGCTGGTCGACATAGAAATGCCGCGCATGGATGGTTTCGACCTGACCCGCAATGTCCGCAATGACAAACGGACGCGCGACGTGCCAATCATCATGATCACCTCGCGCATCGCCGACAAGCACCGCAACTACGCGATGGAAATTGGCGTCAATCACTATCTGGGCAAGCCTTACGACGAAGGCGAGCTGCTGGCCCTGATTGCCAGGGAAATCAACGCCCGCCCCTCCCGGCCTCCCCGCGCGGGGAGGTGACTGTGGCTCGCTGCGCTCGTCAGTTACGGGGTGCCTCCGTTCGTGATTGGGTGCGGATTGCGGCTGCGCCGCGTGCCGTCGCGCCTTGGGGCGGCCCGGCGGCGAGACTGCTGTGGATACCGACTTGCTGGCGCCGTCCTGCCAGCGCCGACTTTTGACGTGGCGACATGAGTGCTTGCTGTGAAGCGTCGAGCCCGTCTCGCAAGCGCGACTGCCCGGTCAGCGGTCGGGCATGTGCCGAGGTTTCGGCCAATACCATAACGCATCACCTCCGCCAGGCATGGCGCTGGGACAGCACGGGTCAGCACTACTATTTTTGTGACGATCCGGCTTGCGATGTTGTCTATTTTGGCGAAGACAATTCCGTCATCCTGAAGTCGCAGCTGCGCACCACGGTGGGCGTGAAAGAATCTTCTGCCGATGCGCTGCTGTGCTACTGCTTCGGCGTGACCCGTGCCGCGGCGCAGAGCGATTTGGGTGCGCGAGAGTTTGTGGTGGCGCAAACCAAGCTTGGTTTGTGTTCCTGCGAGACGAGCAATCCGTCCGGCCGTTGCTGCTTGAAGGACTTTCCGCGCCGGGGTGGGGTCGAGTAGGAAGTTCCCGAAAATTGCTGGCAGCGGTTTGCCTATTCCTCCGTTCCAGCCACCATGATGCGCCCCCTGCCCGCGCGCTTCGCGGCATACATGGCGTTGTCGGCGGCGGTCAGGATAGCGGCGGCATTGGTGCCGTGCTGGGGAATCATGGCAATGCCGATGCTGGCGCCCATGCGTCTCTCCGTACCGTTGAGGACCATTGGCAGGCAGGCGGCGTCGAACAGGCGGCCGGCAATCTTTAGCGCGGCCTCCGGGCCATCGACATCACGCACGATGGCGACGAATTCATCGCCGCCCAACCGGGCGATAAAATCGCTCGCAGCGAGACTGTGGCGGAGGCGGCGGGCAACGATTCTGAGCGCCTCGTCGCCGGCCTCGTGGCCGAGGATGTCGTTGATCGGCTTGAAGTCATCCAGGTCAATGAACAGTAACGCATGGGTTGATGCGCCGGGAGTCTTTAATAGCGCATCCATTTCATCGGTGAATTGCGCGCGGTTCGGCAGGCCGGTGAGCATGTCGTTCAGGGCGAGGAATTCGATACGTTCACGCGCAGCTTCCTCGTCGGAGATATCGCCGATCAGTCCGATAAACAGACTGCCGGTGGGGCGGCGAATCTCGGTGAGGGCCAGTCGTATCGGAAAAATTTCGCCGTCCTTGCGTCGCCCCTGCGCCTTGCGGACATCGCCTATGGCGCGCGGCGCGCGCTCCTGCAGGTAGCGCGCCAGATAGCCATCGTGCTCCTCAGCGTAGGGGGAGGGCATCAATATTTTGACATTGGCCCCGATCATCTCGGCGGCGGTGTAGCCGAAGATGCGCTCAGCTGCCTTGTTGTAGCTCTGGACGATGCCGGCTTCGTCAATGGTGAGAATCGCCTCGAACACATTGTCGAGAATGGCGAACAGGCTGTCCTGCATGGTGGCGATGCGTTGCATCGAGCGCAGGCGGGCATCAAGCACCTCAAAACTGATCGGTTTGATCAGGTAGTCGTCCGCACCGGCGTCCAGTCCGGCGACAATCTCCTCCTTGGCCGAGAGGGCGGTCATCAGCATCACCGGTACCCAGCGTGTTCCACTCAACGCCTTGATGCGACGGGTCGCCTCGATGCCGTCCATTTCCGGCATCACGATGTCCATCAGCACCAGATCGGGCGGCTCGGCCTGGTAGGCCTCGACTGCGGCCCGGCCATCCTGGACAAAGCTGACACGATGGCCCTCCTGCTGAAGAAACGCAATGAGCGGCAGTGCGGTGGCCCTGGAATCATCTACGAATAATATATGCATGGCATACCCTGATTGGAATAACGAGCACGGCGGGTGACCGCTCAACTATACATAAAGGAGTAAATATAAGCCTTTTTGGCAACTTTACGTGCAGTGGCTGTCGGGAAGCTTGCAGTGTTAGGGTAGAAAGTCGGCGCTGGTGGTACGGCGACGGATTACAATTAAGGGACATTATGAGCAAGCCCATACCTATCGAACCAATCAGCCTCGCCAACCATTTTCTGATCGCCATGCCCGCCATGACCGATCCGAATTTCGCCCGCACGCTGACTTATCTGTGCGAGCACAATGCCGGTGGCGCGCTCGGTATCATCGTCAATCGACCGCTCGACCTGAGCCTCGGCGCACTTTTCGACCGCGTCAATATTCCGCTTGTGCCGGGCCAGACCGCAGCAAAATACCGGGATCTGCCCGTTTTCTTCGGCGGACCGGTGCAGCCCGAGCGGGGCTTCGTCCTGCATCGGCCGGCCGGGAGTTGGCAATCAACGCTTAACGTCACCAGCGAGATTGGCTTGACCAGTTCGCGTGACATCCTGCAGGCAATGAGCAGCGACGGTGAGCCCAGCGAGATTCTGATGTCGCTTGGCTATTCCGGCTGGGCCGCCGGGCAACTCGAATGGGAACTGTCGCAAAATGCCTGGCTGACCGTCGCTGCCGACCCCGCCATCATCTTCAATCTGCCGGCCGAGGAACGCTTGCCGGCTGCGATGCAGCTGCTGGGCATCGATTTCGCCAACCTGTCGGATGTGGCGGGGCATGCCTGATCATGCGACTGATCAGGTTCGCTCCCCGAGTACTGGCATGGTAATGGCATTTGATTTTGGTCTGAAGAGAATTGGCGTGGCCATCGGCGAGACTTTGCTTGCCCGCGCCCGCCCCCTGACGATTATTGAAGACGAAGTCAACGAGCGCCGTTTTGCGGCTATCGGCAAGTTGATTGCCGAGTGGCAGCCGGCCCGGCTGGTGGTCGGCCTGCCGCGCCATGTTGATGGCAGCGAACATGCCTTCGCCACCCGTTGTAACCGTTTTGCCCGCCAGCTGGCCGGCCGCTTCGGCCTGCCGGTTGAATTCGCCGACGAGCGTTTTTCATCTTGCGCTGCCGCCGCACAACTGGGTGGCGATAAACGCAAGGCCCGGGTCGATGCCGCCGCTGCCGCCATCATCCTCCAAGATTGGTTTGACCAACATGCTCACCCTGCCCGCAGTCACTGATCTGATCGACCAACTGGCCGCGCAAATGCGCCCGCACGTCCAGCCCGATACGGTGCTGGTCGGCATCCACACCGGGGGGGTCTGGGTTGCCGAACAACTGCAAGCCAAGCTCGGACTCGCTGCGCCACCCGCCAGCATTGATGTCTCCCTGCATCGCGACGATCATCATCTGGGCAACGGCCTGAAGTCAAGCGGGCGCGCTTCGCAGCTGCCGGGCAATGTCGAGGGCGCACACCTGATTCTGGTCGATGATGTGCTGTATACCGGCCGCACCATTCGTGCCGCGCTGAACGAGATCTTCGATTATGGCCGGCCGGCGCGCGTCGAACTGGCCGTGCTGACCGATCGCGGTGGCCGCGAGTTGCCGATCGCCGCCACCTACTGCCCGCACGTGCTGTCGCTGCCGGCCAGCCAGAGCCTGAATCTCACCCGCGCTGCCGACGGCAATCTGAGCTTTCATCTGAGCGAAAAATGAACCTGGCGAATCCCCAACTCAACGATCATGGCGAGCTGATCCACCTGCTCTCCCTCGATGGCCTGCCGCGCGAAATTCTCCACGGCATTCTCGATCGCGCCGCGCCATTCACGGCCGTGGCCGAGCGCGAGGTGAAGAAGGTGCCACTGCTGCGCGGCAAGAGCGTGTTCAACCTGTTCTTCGAAAACTCGACGCGCACCCGCACCACCTTCGAGATTGCTGCCAAGCGGCTGTCGGCGGACGTCATCAACCTCAACATCAACACCTCCAGCGCCGCCAAGGGCGAGTCGCTGCTCGACACCGTCGACAACCTCGCCGCGATGCAGGCCGACATGTTTGTCGTGCGCCACGCCTCCAGCGGTGCGCCGTACCTGATCGCCCAGCATCTGGCCGCCACCGGCCGCAACCACATTCACGTCGTGAATGCCGGCGATGGCAGCCACTCGCACCCGACGCAGGGTTTGCTGGACATGTACACCATCCGCCATTACAAGCGTGATTTCACGCAGTTGACCGTTGCGGTGGTCGGCGACATTCTGCATTCGCGTGTGGCGCGCAGCCAGTTGCATGCGCTGGTCACGCTGGGGGTGCCCGAAATTCGTCTGGTTGGCCCGAAGACGTTGCTGCCCGCTTCCGCCGCGCGCATGATCGACAAGGGCCCGCTGCGCGTTTGCCACGACATCCGCGAGGGCCTGCGTGGCGCCGACGTGGTGATGACCCTGCGCCTGCAGAACGAGCGCATGCAGGGCGCACTCTTGCCGAGTCCTCAGGAGTACTTCAAATCCTACGGTCTCACACCGGAAAAACTCGAACTCGCCAAGCCCGACGCCATCGTCATGCATCCGGGACCGATGAACCGCGGTATCGAAATCGACTCCGCCGTCGCCGACGGCAAGCAGGCGGTGATCCTGCCGCAGGTTACCTTTGGCATTGCGGTGCGCATGGCGGTGATGAGCATGCTGGCAGGGGGTGGATCATGACCCCCCTCCCCCCCTCCCCCTTCCCGAAGAAGGGGGTGACTGTTGTTCGCGGGCCTTGCCCGCTCCGGTTTATTGACTCGCTGCCTCCTTGGGGCGGCCCGGCGGAGGCAGCATGAGAATCGAAATTCGCAACGGTCGGGTCATCGACCCGGCCAGTGGCATGGACCGCGCCGCCAACGTTTTTGTTGCCAATGGCAAGATAGTCGGCGCTGGCGAGACGCCGCCTGATGGCTTTACTGCCGAAGGCGTGATCGATGCCAGCGGCTGCATCGTTTGCCCCGGTTTGATTGACCTGTCGGCACGCCTGCGCGAACCCGGTTTTGAATACAAGGCCACGCTCGAGTCCGAGATGGCGGCGGCCGCCGCTGGCGGTGTCACCCGCCTGGTCTGCCCGCCTGATACCGACCCGCCGCTCGACGAGCCGGGGCTGGTCGAGATGCTCAAATACCGTGCGCGCCAGCCGGGGTTTGCCCATGTTCACCCTCTGGGTGCGCTCACCGTCGGCCTTGCCGGCCAGCGCCTCACGGAGATGGCGGAGCTGGCCGAGGCAGGTTGCATCGCCTTTGGCCAGGCGGATGTCAGCGTGGTTGATACCAAGGTGTTGTTGCGCGCCATGCAATACGCCGCCACCTTCGGTTTCCCCGTCTGGTTGCAGGCGCAGGACGCGCATCTCGCCAAGGGCGGCGTTGCCCACGACGGCGCAATCGCCGCGCGGCTGGGGCTGGCCGGCATTCCGGTGGTTGCCGAGACCGTAGCGCTGGCCACCTATCTGCAACTGGCGCGCGAGACGGGGGGGCGCCTGCACATCCGCCGCCTGTCGTCGGCCGCCGGGCTGGAATTGGTCCGGGCTGCGCGTGCCGACGGCCTGCCCGTCACCTGCGACATCACCACCCAGCACCTGCACCTGTGCGACCGCGACATCGGCTTCTTCAATGCCCACGCCCGGCTCACCCCACCGCTGCGCTCGGCCAAGGACCGTGCCGCACTGGCGCTCGGTCTGGCCGACGGTAGCATCGATGTGCTGTGTTCCGACCACACGCCCGTCGATGACGACGCCAAGCAATTGCCCTTCGACGAGGCCGAACCCGGCGCAACCGGCCTGGAACTGCTGTTGCCGCTCACCCTGCGCTGGGCCAGCACGGCGCAGTTGCCGCTGACCACGGCATTGGCCCGCATTACCAGTGATCCGGCGCGCATTCTCGGCCTCGATTGCGGGCGCATCGCGGTTGGCGCACCTGCAGACCTGTGCGTGTTCGACCCCGCGGCCCGCTTTATAGTCAGTCGCGAACGCCTGAAAAGCCAGGGCAAGAACACCCCCTTCCTTGGCCAGGAACTGGCCGGCGAAGTGCGCTATACGCTGATCGATGGCCATCTCGCCTATGCGGCGGAAAAACTGCTGTGATCATTACCTTCAAATCCGCGGCCAGCGCCGATGTTATCTACTTCGGTGATGTGGCCAAACGCATGATGGAATTGATGGGCAAGGTTGCCTGCGACCAGGGCATCGTCACCGTCGAACAACTGCCCGCGGCAATCGCCCGGCTGAAGGCGGCGATTGCGGAGGACAAGGAGCGCCATCGCCAGCACGTCCTCGACGACGAAGCGAAAACGGAGGCGGACGCGGGCGGCGGCCCCTGCGCCACCCGCCCCTATGTCAGCCTGACGCAGCGTGCCGCGCCGCTGCTGGCGATGCTGGAAGAATCCTTGGGCGAAAAAAAGCCGGTGGTCTGGGGAGTCTGAACTCGGGGGTGGCTCGTTCGCTCAGAACAGTTCGATCTCGCCACCGTGGCTGCGGATATCCTGCAGGCGCGCGGCCATGTAGGTTTCCAGCGCCTCCTTGACTGTGGCGCCCGCCAGTACCGACTGGAACATGACGCGCTCCTCGGCCATGGTGTACTTGGCGAGAATCCCGTCCTGCAGCGCTTTCCACTCGGCCGGCTTGAACAGCCGCTGCTGGTCGGCAACCAGTTCGGAGAGTCCGGCCAACCCGTGACAGACGTGCTCGAGACGCTGTATCAGCTTGTCATAGAACTGGAAGGCAACGATCGCCTGGTGTACTTTGCTCGACACCAACTGTGAGTTGGCCTGGATTTCCGCTTTGACCAAGCCATTGCCGATGGTGTCAGGCAAGGTGCTGATGGCGGCGTCGATCACTTGCAGCGTATCGACCAGCGAGGTGAAGGTGTCGGCCAGCACATCGACCGAATTGTTCGAGTCTTTCATTGCCGCCTCGACCTGGCCGGCGGCGAGCTCCAGCATCAGAACGGTTTCCCTGACCTGGCTCCAGTCGAGGTCGGGGGCGTGGGCGCTGGTGCCGCGCGTTATATCCTGATCCATGTAGCTGCTGGCCCCCGGTATTTACAGAGCGCCATATTAAACCCGATCAGCGCTTCAGTGCGGCTTGTTCTCGTCCATGCCAATGAATGAAATGGGAAATACGGCTTCTGGTCCGGCACCGCGACTCGGTAAGTTTTTGTAATCCGGCATCTGCTCGGCATTGACGCCGGAGGCCTGGACCAATTTCTGGATCAATAGCTGAATCTGGTCGGTAAACCAGTCTTCTTCATAGCTGGTCGGCATGAAACGCATTTCACGCACGCTTTCGGGTATTTCGTCGGCCGACACGGCCTCGTTGGCGGCATGGGCGGTCGAAAAGAAGGGGCCGGCGATGAAGCGCAGGCGCAGTTCGCCCGCTTCATCGAGATCAAGGATGAAGATGCGCGCCCCTTCGGCGGTTTCGTCGTTATCGCCAAACACCGGCATGGCCGCAAAGGCCGCCTTCTTTTGCTGCTGGACGTAGCTGACGGCGTCGTTGAAGGACATGCGATTGTCTGTGGTGTCGGTCATCTTGTTTCTCCTGTATTGGGTTGCTCAGCGATTCCGGGTTCAGAGCAGCGGTGCGAGCCATCTTTCGGCTTCTTGATTTGTATAACTGGTGCGTCTTGCCCAATCTTCAAGCTGGTCACGGCCAATTTTCGAGACAGCAAAATAGCGGGCTGCGGGATGGGCGAAGTAAAAGCCAGCGACGGCGGCGGCCGGCAGCATGGCGAAATTTTCGGTGATCTCGATGCCGACGGCGCTGGCGTCGAGCATTTCGAGCAAAGCCTTCTTGACCGTATGGTCCGGGCAGGCGGGATAGCCGGGGGCCGGGCGGATGCCCTGATATTTCTCGGTAATCAAGGCTTCAAGCTCCAGACCTTCGTCGCGCGCATAGCCCCAGTCGTCCACGCGCACCCGCTCATGCAGCCACTCGGCGGCGGCTTCGGCGAGGCGGTCGGCGAGCGATTTCAGCATGATGGCGCGGTAATCGTCGTGGGCCGCCTCGAATTCCGCGAGCTTGGCCTCGATGCCGATCCCCGCCGTGACGGCGAAGGCGCCAATGTAGTCGGGCACCGCCGTACCGCCAGCGCCGACTTTTGGTGCAATGAAATCAGCCAGGCACTGGTTGGGCTGGCCGTTCGGCCGTTCGTGCTGCTGTCGCAGGCCGTGCCAGGTCATCAGCACTTTTGTGCGTGATTCGTCAGCGTAAATTTCGATGTCGTCGCCATTGGCCGCGCAGTTGGCTGGATATAGACCGAATGTCGCATTGGCGACCAGCCATTTTTCAGCCACGAGCTGTTCCAGCATGGCCTGGGCGTCGGCAAACACCGACCGGGCCTGTTCGCCGACGCGGTCATCGTCGAGAAGCTGCGGATAGCGACCGGGCAGATCCCAGGTCTGGAAAAAGGGGCCCCAGTCGATGTAGCGCGCCAGCGTGGCGAGGTCGATCTGGCAAAGCTGGCGCAGGCCGGGGCGGCGGGGCGGGAAGGGGGCGTACTCCAGCTTGGCGTGGTTGGCGCGCGCGGCAGCCAGCGATACCAGTTTCACCCCTTGTTTGGCCGCGTGCAGTTCGCGCACCTTGCGGTAGTCGGCGGCGATTTCTTCCTTGAAGCCGGCCGCCTGCTCGTCAGACAATAGCTTGGTCACCACGCCGACGGCGCGCGAGGCATCCGGCACATACACCACCGTGCCCTGATAGTGGGGCGCGATCTTGATGGCAGTGTGGGCGCGACTGGTGGTGGCGCCACCGATTAAAAGTGGCACGGTAAAGCCCTGCCGCTGCATTTCGCTGGCGACATGGCTCATTTCCTCCAGCGAAGGCGTGATCAGCCCGGACAAGCCCACCGCGTCTGCCTGGTGTTCCTTCGCGGCGTGGAGGATCTTGTCGGCGGCGACCATCACGCCAAGGTCGACGATCTCGTAGCCATTGCAGGCCAGCACCACGCCGACGATGTTTTTGCCGATGTCATGGACGTCGCCTTTCACGGTGGCGATGACGATCTTGCCTTTCGCGGCAGCGCCGGTGCGCAGTTTTTCTGCCTCGATGTAGGGCAGCAGATGGGCAACCGCCTGTTTCATGACGCGCGCCGATTTCACCACCTGCGGCAGAAACATCTTGCCGGCGCCGAACAGGTCGCCGACGACGTTCATGCCAGCCATCAGCGGGCCTTCGATGACTGCCAGCGGCGGGCGGCCCAGCGCTGTGAGTGCGGCGCGGCATTCTTCCGTGTCGGCGACGACGTATTCGGTGATGCCGCGCACCATGGCGTGTTCGAGGCGCTTGTCCACCGGCCACTCACGCCAGGCGAGATCCTGCACCCGCTCACGGGCGCCACCCTTGACCGAAGTGGCGAACTCGACCAGTGCATCGCCGGCGCTGGGCTTGCGATTGAGCACCACATCCTCGACCTTCTCGCGCAGCACCGGCTCGATCTGGTCGTAAACGCCCAGCTGGCCGGCATTGACGATACCCATGGTGAGTCCGGCGCGGATTGCGTGGTAGAGGAAAACGGTGTGGATGGCTTCGCGCACCGGCTCGTTGCCGCGAAAGCTGAAGCTGACATTCGAGATGCCGCCAGAGACGCCGGCGTGCGGCAGGTTCTGCCTGATCCAGCGTGTCGCCTCGATGAAATCGACGGCATAGTTGTCGTGCTCGGGGATGCCGGTGGCAATGGCGAACACGTTCGGGTCGAAGATGATGTCGGTGGCCGGGAACCCGTCGGCGACCAGCAGGTCGTAGGCGCGCTGGCAGATGCCGATCTTGCGCTGATAGGTGTCGGCCTGACCGGCCGTGTCGAAGGCCATGACGATCACGGCCGCGCCGAGGCGCCGCGCGGCGCGGGCTTGCACAAGGAATTTCTCCTCGCCTTCCTTCATCGAAATCGAATTGACGATGCCCTTGCCCTGCACGCATTTCAGGCCGGCCTCGATCACTTCCCACTTCGACGAGTCGAGCATGATCGGCACCCTGGAGATGTCGGGCTCGCTGGCGATCAGGTTGCAGAAACGTACCATCGCCGCCTGCGAATCGAGCATCGCCTCGTCCATGTTGATGTCGATGATCTGCGCGCCGTTTTCCACCTGCTGGCGCGCGACGACGAGCGCGTCGTCGTAACGGTCTTCGAGAACCATCTTGGCGAAGGCGCGTGAGCCGGTGACATTGGTGCGTTCGCCGACGTTGACGAAAAGCGAGTCAGCGCCGATGTTGCAGGGCTCCAATCCGGCGAGCCGCAATGAACAGTCGGCGCTGGTCTCATTGCCAACTGAGCGGCGAGGTGCGATGTCCTGAAGCGCATCTGCAATCGCGCGAATGTGCTCGGGCGTGGTGCCGCAGCAGCCGCCAGCGATGTTGAGCAGGCCGTCCTTGGCCCACTGCGCCAGTTCGGCGGCCAGCATCTCGGGCGTCTCGTCGTAACCGCCAAAAGCATTGGGCAGTCCGGCATTCGGATGCGCCGAGACGAAGCAGTCGGCGACATGGCCGATTTCTTCGACGTACTGGCGCAGTTCTTGCGCGCCGAGTGCGCAGTTCAGGCCGAACGACAGTGGCTGGGTATGGCGCAGCGAATTCCAGAACGCCTCCGCCGTCTGACCTGACAGCGTGCGGCCCGAGGCGTCGGTGATGGTGCCGGAGATCATGATCGGCCAGCGCCGTCCGGCCTGATCGAAGAAGCTTTCGATGGCGAACAGTGCCGCCTTGGCGTTCAGCGTGTCGAAAATGGTTTCGAGCAGCAAAATGTCTGCACCGCCTTCGACCAGGCCGCGGACTGCTTCGTGGTAGTCGGCGACCAGCGCATCGAAGCTGGTGTTGCGGAAGCCCGGATCATTGACGTCGGGGGAAAGGGAGCAGGTGCGCGAGGTGGGGCCCAGCACGCCGGCGACGAAGCGCGGCTTGTCAGGCGTCGAGTATTGGTCGGCAATTTCTCTGGCAAGTCGCGCGCCGGTTACATTGAGCTCGTAGGCGAACGCTTCCAGCCCGTACTCGGCCTGCGAGACGCGCGTTGCGTTGAAGGTGTTGGTTTCGAGGATGTCGGCGCCGGCGGCGAGATAAGCGGCGTGAATGCCGCTAATGACATCCGGTCGCGTCAGGCTGAGCAGGTCGTTATTACCCTTAAGGTCTTTCGCATGCTGCGCAAAGCGTGCGCCACGATAGTCGGCTTCGACGAGTCGGTGTTTCTGCACCATGGTGCCCATGGCGCCGTCGAGGATGAGAATGCGCAGCGCGAGCAGATCGCGCAGCTCGCTGGAGCGGTCGGGTGACATCGGAGGGTGGGTGCGAAATGGTTGAAATCAATGAAGATTCTAGCATGTGGCGCATATTGGCTTGCTTAATGGCAACATTAGTAATATTGTTTCACATCAAGCCATAAGGAGAACTGTCTGATGGAACACCTGACCCCGAAAGAGACGGCCAAATTTCTGCACGAAAATCCCAAGGCGCTGTTCGTCGATTGCCGCAGCGAAATGGAATTCCTCTTTGTCGGCCATCCGGCCGGTGCGCTGCACGTCGCCTGGAACGACGGCCCGGACTGGGAAATCAACCCCCACTTTACCGGCGAAGTGAAGAAGTTCGCCGGCCATGCGACCGACCGCCCGGTGGTGCTGATCTGCCGTTCCGGCTACCGCTCGGTCGATGCCGGCAATGCGCTCGAAGCGGCGGGTTTCACGCGCGTCTATAACGTGCTGCACGGCTTCGAAGGCGACCTCAACGATCATCATCACCGCGGCACCGAGAACGGCTGGCGCTTCGAGGGCCTGCCCTGGGAACAGTGCTGATACTGCTGAGGTCGCGCCTGTTCCGGCTGTTGCTGGATCAGCGGGAAATGCTTAACGCCCGCAGCGCCAGCAGCGTCATCGCGCTGAAGAACAGCAGCGACCATTCGGCAATCGACAGGCCGAGAAATACCCAGCCGGCTTCCGAGCACAGACCGCTGGCCTCGAACAGCAACGGCACCTGCTTGCCGGCCCAGGCGACGAGCTGCTCCCACCAGGGCTGTCCGCCGCCGCAACTGAAGCCCTGGGCAAAGCGTTGCAGCCAGGTCTGGTAACCGGCAATGCCGGCACCCGTGGCCGCCGTCACGGCCATCAGCAGGGCAACCAGCCGGTGACCGCGGGTTGCCAGCAAAAGGAGCAGCGCCTCGATGCCAAGCAGCAGGTACAGCATGCGCTGCAGGATGCACAGCGGGCAGGCGGCCAGATTCAAGGTAGTGGCCAGCACCACGCCGCAGACAACCAGTGCGCAGCCGACCAGGCCGATGCTGGCGAGCTGCCAGCGTGGGTTACGCCAGAGGGTGGTCAAGAGTGTGGGCATGGAGGTTCAATGTGAATGGGAAAACGATAATAACAGGACCCGGCAAGGCACCCAAAGTCAGCGTGACCGAAGGGAATCCCTGTGGGACTGGCGTGAGGCGCTTATATAATATGCGGGTATGCCTGAAACTCGCCTGACCACCATCCGCGCCGCCCTGCGCGATCCCAAACGCTGGAGGCGCTGGGCGCTGGAAGCGCTTGCCCTGCTCGGCATTATTGTTGCAATTACGCTTTGGCAAAACCGTGGCCTGGCCGAAGGCGTGGCACCCGCGCTGGCGGGGACCGATAGTGATGGCATTGCAGTCAGTCTGGCCGAAATGCGGAAAGACTACGCTCAGGATGGAGTGGCGCGCCCGACGCTGGTGGTGTTCTGGGCGACCTGGTGCCCGGTGTGCCGGGCCGAGGAGGACAACATCGAGGCCGTCGCCAGGGACTGGCCGGTGCTGTCGGTGGCAATGCAATCTGGCGACGCAGAGGATGTCGACGATCACCTCCTGGCACGGCGGCTCACCGTGCCCGCCGTCATTGACGACGACGCCGACATTGCCGACCTCTGGAAAGTGCGCGGCGTGCCCACCCACTTCATTGTTGATCCCGCCGGCAATATCCGTTTCCGCATGGTGGGCTACACTTCGGAGTTCGGCCTGCGGGCGCGGCTATGGTGGGTGGAGAGGTTTCCGGAATGACCGCACCCTCAGTGGGTCTTACCACGCCGCCGCCCCTGCGGCTGGCCTGGATGATCTGGGGGCTGGGCGCCCTGTTTTACCTGTTTGCCTTCTATCAACGGGTCGCCCCTGCCGTAATGACCGACGCATTGATGGCCGACTTCGCCATCGGGGGTGCGGCGCTCGGTAACCTGTCGGCGTTCTATTTTTATTCCTATGTAGTGATGCAGATCCCGACCGGGGTGATGGCCGACCGTTGGGGCCCGCGCCGGGTGCTGGCCGGCGGCGCCGGCATCGCTGCACTGGGCAGCCTGCTGTTCGCTTTCGCGCCGGATTTCGGCTGGGCCGGCTTCGGCCGGATGCTGGTGGGCGCGTCGGTGGCGGTAGCCTTTGTTTCCACGCTGAAGCTCGCGAGTCACTGGTTCCCGCCGCAGAAATATGCCCTGGCCTCAGGCATGGCGCTGTTCATGGGCGTGGTCGGCGGGGTGATGGCGGGGGTGCCGCTGCGCATGCTGGTTGAGAATTTCGGCTGGCGCATGGTGATGGGCAGCGCCGGCATTTTCGCCGCGTTGCTGTGTGTCGCCATCTGGCTGTTCGTGCGTGACGATCCAGCCGAGCGCGGCTACCAAAGCCATCATCAGCACGATGCCAGCCACCTGCGGGATGGAGGGCAACCACGCCGCCATCTGCCGATTCTCGCCGGCATCTTTCAGGTACTGTCCTACCGCAACATCTGGTTGCTGATGTTGATGCAGATCGGTTTTTGCGGGGCGATACTCGCCTTTGCCGGCCTGTGGGGCGTGCCGTGGTTGCGGCAAGTGCATGGACTAGACCCGAAGGCGGCGGCGGCGGTGACTTCGACGCTGCTGGTGGCCTGGGCGTTGGGCGGCCCCTTGCTCGGTAGCTGGTCGCAGCGCCTCGGCCGGCGCAAGCCGCTCTATCTCATGGCTGGTGCCGTGGCGGCGGCTGGCTGGCTGGCCGTAATCTTCCTTGCGCCACCCTTGTGGCTGATGGTGGTGCTGCTGGCGATCACCGGCTTTGCCTCGGGCAACATCATCATCGGCTTCGCCTGGGCGAAGGAATCGCTGCCGATGCGTCTGATGGGCACCGCTTCCGGGGTGGTGAATATGGGGCCGCTGATGGGCGGCATGCTGCTGCAGCCCGGGGTGGGCTGGATGCTTGATCGCGGCTGGGGCGGCGAGCTGGCCGCCGGCGTACGCATCTACGATGCGGCGACCTGGCAGGCCAGCTTCGCTCTGCTGTTCGTTGCCGTCGCTATCGCGCTGGCCATGGTGCCGTTCGTGCGCGAATCGCACTGCCAGCAGGCGGTCTGAGTTTCAGCGCGGGGCGGCGCGCCGCCAGGGCGCATGCCCAAACGCCTCGATCAGGAAATCCACCATCGCCCGCACCTTGGGCGCCACATGGCGCCCGCCTGAGTAGATGGCATAGAGCGGGATGGGTTCGACATGCTGGCAGTCGGCGAGAACGGGGACCAATTGACCGCTGCGCAGCGCCTCGCCCACCGTGACATCGGTCAGCCGGGTGATGCCGACGCCCGCCAGCGCGAGCTGCAGGACCGTACCGGCGTTGTTGGCGGCCACGTTGCCATTCACATTGATGGTGCGAATGCCATCGCGCGTGGTGAACGGCCAGCGGCGCAGGGCGGGCAGCCGGGTAATCCACAGACAGTTGTGCGTCAGCAGCTCATCGGGGGTGCGCGGCGTGCCATGCATTTCCAGGTAGGCCGGGGCGGCACAAATGACCCGCTCGACGTCGCAAATGCGCCGCGCGATCAACGATGAATCCTCGAGCTGGCCCTTGCGGATCACCACATCGAAATTCTCGCCGAGCATTTCCGGTGGCTGGTCGCTGATCGACAGCTCCAGATGGACGTCCGGATAGCGTTCAAGAAAGCGTGGCAAAGCCGGTGCCAGCTGGTGCGTGCCGAACGACGAGCCGCAATACAGGCGCAACAGGCCGCTGGGGCTGGCGTTGGCCTCGGTGACCTCGGCCTCGGCCTCGTCCAGGGCCGCCAGTATCGATTTGGCGCGCAGGTAAAAGGTCTCTCCTTCGGTCGTCATCTGCAGGCGCCGGGTGGTCCGGCTGAGCAGGCGCACGCCGAGCCGGTCTTCGAGCCGGCTGACCAGTTTGGATAGGGCCGAGGGCGTCAGCTCAAGTTCCCGTGCTGCGGCAGAAAACCCGCCACAATCCACGGCGCGGACAAATGCCAGCATCTCTGCGGTGCGGTCCATAAGTTCTTTTATGCAATAAATTCAGGAGGGTTTTGCTGAGCAGGGATTAGCCGCCCAGCCCGCGGCGGTACTGGATCGCCTCGGCCACATGCGGGCCGCGGATGATGTATTCGCCAGTCAGGTCGGCGATGCTGCGGGCGACCTTGAGGATGCGGTGATAGGCGCGCGCCGAGAGGTCGAGGCGGGTCAGCGCCTGTTTGAGCAGTGCCGCGCCGGCACAGTCGGGCAGGCAGTGCTGCTCGATTTCGTCCGGGGTGAGCGCCGCATTGGGCTTGCCCTGCCGGGCGATTTGTCTTTCTCGTGCAATGGCGACACGTTCGCGTACCGTGGCTGATGCTTCGCCCGTGGCGCGGCCGGTCAGTTCCGCTTCGCTGACCGCCGGCACTTCGACCAGCAGGTCGATGCGGTCGAGCAATGGACCGGACAGCTTGCCGCGATAGCGCGCTACCTGATCGGGCGTGCAGCGGCACTTGCCGTTGCCATGACCGAGCCAGCCACAGGGGCAGGGGTTCATTGCCGCCACCAGTTGAAAACGCGCGGGGAATTCGGCGCGGCGCGCGGCGCGGGCGATGCGGATGTGGCCGGTTTCGAGGGGTTCGCGCAGCGCTTCGAGCACGCGGCGCTCGAATTCGGGCAGTTCGTCGAGGAACAAGACGCCATGGTGAGCGAGGGAGATTTCGCCGGGACGCGGCACCCCGCCGCCGCCCACCAGTGCCGGCGCGGAAGCCGAGTGATGCGGCGCCTGAAACGGGCGTTGCGCCCAACGCTCGATGGCAAAGCCGCCAGCGAGCGAATGCACCGCCGCGGATTCCAGTGCCTCGTTCTCGGTCATCGGCGGCAGCAGACCGGGCAGCCGCTGTGCCAGCATCGACTTGCCTGAACCCGGCGGTCCGCTCATCAACAGGCTGTGGCCGCCGGCCGCCGCGACTTCCAGCGCGCGCTTCGCTGGCGCCTGGCCCTTGATGTCGGCAAGGTCGCAGGCAAAAGTCGGCGCTGGCGGGACGGCGGCTACGTGCGGCTGCAGCGGCACTGCGCCGGTGAGGTGGGCGCAGACATCGAGCAGCCCGCGCGCCGGCAGGATGGTGGCGCGCGTTACCAGCGCGGCCTCGTCAGCGCTGGCCGCCGGCAACACGAAGGCGCGACCGGCACTGGCGGCGGACAGGCACATGGCCAGCGCACCGCGCACTGGGCGCAGTTCGCCCGACAGCGACAGTTCGCCGGCAAATTCGTGTTGATCGAGCGCGGGGGCCTTGAGCTGACCCGAGGCGACGAGAATTCCGAGCGCGATCGGCAGGTCGAGGCGGCCGGATTCCTTCGGCAGGTCGGCCGGCGCCAGATTGACGGTGATGCGGCGCGCAGGAAATTCGAAGCCACAGTTCTGCAAAGCGGCGCGGACGCGGTCACGCGACTCCTTGACCTCGGTTTCGGGTAGGCCGACCAGCGTGAATGAGGGCAGGCCGTTGGCCAGATGCACCTCAACCGCTACCTCGGGGGCAGCGAGGCCGGCGAGCGCGCGGCTTCTCAGGACGGCGAGCGACATTTCCGCATTAATCGGCGTGACCGAAGGGAGTCCTCGTGGGGTTGGGCATATGGCGATATGCGCGGCGAAGTTCGTGCTAGGGCTTGCGGTGGGCTTCGAGATCGGCCAGTCGCGACTCCAGCGTCGCGAGCCGGGCGCGGGCACGCGCCAGCAGTTCCTTTTGCACCTCGAAATCCTCGCGCGTGACCAGATCGAGGCGGGCGAAGGCGGCCGTCAGCATGGCGCGCA
Source organism: Rhodocyclaceae bacterium (assembly GCA_013791905.1). Taxonomy (GTDB): domain Bacteria; phylum Pseudomonadota; class Gammaproteobacteria; order Burkholderiales; family Rhodocyclaceae; genus Sulfuricystis. The sequence continues at coordinate 207,289 of VMSX01000017.1, forward strand.
GATTCTTTTCGATGTCGGCGGCCGGCGTGGCGGCCAGTGCCCCGGAAATCTGGGCGCTCAGTTGGGTACTGAGGCCTTCGAGAAATTTGGGATCGAGCATGGCAGAAGAAATGCTGAATGGGATGCCCGAGTGTAGCACCGGCCATGACGGCCTTCGTGTTTGTTGCATTACGGCATGGTGCGCACCGCTATGGTGCATTAGCGGTCCGATGTGGGGCAATGCGGTGCATCAGGGCGATGTCAAACGGATGCGGTTTTGTGAAAATGATCTATAAAGCTTTGAGTCAAAAGAACAAATAGTGCCTGGCACGCAAAGTGCTAAATATCTCTCGCATGCTTTCCACAATATTATTTTAGCAATCACATCTGGAGACCCTCATGAACAAGAAACTCATCGCCACCGCCCTGCTTGCTTCCTTCGCCGCCCCGCTGTCCGCCTTTGCCGCCGACGCACCGGCCACACCCGAGCATGCCTTCACCGGCAACGTCACGCTGGCTTCGGAGTACCTTTATCGCGGCATCGCCCAGACGCGTGGCAAGCCGGCGCTGCAGGGTGGTTTCGACTACGCTCACGCCAGCGGTCTGTATGCCGGTGTGTGGGGTTCAAACATTTCCTGGATCAATGACGGCACAGCGGGCGCGAGCGCCAGTCTTGAGCTTGACGTCTATGGTGGCTACAAGGGCGCTATTACTGACGACTTCGGCTACGACCTCGGTGTGCTGACCTACAACTATCCGGGCAGCGGCAAGCCGACCGGCGCAGCCAAGCCTGATACCACCGAGGTGTATGGCGCGTTGAGCTACAAGTGGCTGACCGTTAAATACTCGCGTTCCACCGGCAGCCTGTTCGGCTGGACGAAAGCCGATGGCACCAAGACCAAGGGTTCCGGCTACCTCGAACTGAACGCCGCCTACGATCTGGGCGACGGCTGGGGCATCAACGGCCATGTCGGCCACCAGAAGGTCAAGGGTTATAGCGACGCCTCCTACTCCGACTACAAGGTCGGCGTAACCAAGGATGTCGGTTTCGGGGTGTTCGGCGCTGCTTATTCGACCACCAATGCCAAGGATAGTTGTTCGGCAGTCCTGGCTGCCGGCGTTCCAGGTGGTACCGATGCCGCCAATCCCTATTGCTTCTCCAAGCAAAGCGGCCCCCTCAGTACCTATGACGCCGGCAAGGGCCGTCTGCTGCTGACCTTCAGCAAGACTTTCTAAACCCTGGCGCACCTCCAACCCAATCGTTCAAGGAGAGATCATGAAACTCGTTACCGCCATCATCAAGCCATTCAAGCTTGACGAGGTGCGTGAGGCCCTCGCCGCCGTCGGCGTGCAGGGCATCACCGTCACCGAAGTCAAGGGCTTCGGCCGGCAGAAGGGGCACACGGAGCTGTACCGTGGCGCCGAATACGTTGTCGATTTTTTGCCCAAAGTGAAGATCGAAGCCGCCATCAAGTCCGAACTGCTCGAACAGACCATCGAAGCCATCGAGAAGTCAGCCAGCACCGGCAAGATCGGTGACGGCAAGATCTTCGTTTTCGACCTTGAGCAGGTCGTCCGCATCCGCACCGGTGAAACCGGTACGGATGCCCTCTAGGACAAGGAGACCTATCATGAACGGATTTTTCAAAATCATGCTGGCGGCCCTCGGCCTCGGCATTGCCGGTCTCGCGGCGGCGGAGCCCGCAGTGGCAACGGTGGGTGCAGCCGTCGCCAGCGCGGTGGTTGACGCAGCGAGCGCCGTCGCCCCGGCAGCGGAAATTGTGCCGACGGTCAGCAAGGGCGACGTTGCCTGGCTGCTGATGTCGACCGTGCTGGTGGTGTTCATGGCCGTCCCCGGCCTGGCGTTGTTCTACGGTGGCCTGGTGCGCGCCAAGAACATGCTCTCGGTGTTGATGCAGGTGCTGGTGGTGTTTTCGCTGATCAGCGTGCTGTGGGTCGTTTATGGTTATAGCCTGGCTTTCGGCGGGGAGGGACTGATCATTGGTTCGTTCGACAAGCTCTTTCTGTCCGGCGTCACTGGCGCCAGTCTGGCCGATACATTCACACCGGAAGCCAAGCTGCCCGAGTATCTGTTCATCGCCTTTCAGGCCACCTTCGCCGCCATCACCTGTGCGCTGATCGTCGGTGCTTTCGCCGAGCGCATGAAGTTCTCTGCGGTGCTGCTGTTCTCGGTGCTCTGGTTTACCTTCTGCTACCTGCCGATTGCGCACATGGTCTGGGGTTCCGGCGGTTATCTGCTGGGCAAGGGCGCGCTGGATTTCGCCGGTGGCACGGTGGTGCACATCAACGCCGGTGTCGCCGGGCTGGTAGGTGCCTACCTGGTGGGCAAGCGCATCGGTTACGGCAAGGAAGCCATGGCCCCGCATTCGCTGGCCTTCACCATGGTCGGTGCGGCGATGCTGTGGGTGGGCTGGTTCGGCTTCAACGCCGGCTCCAACCTTGAGGCGAATTCCGGTGCAGCCTTGGCCTTCCTCAATACCCTGGTGGCCACGGCTGCGGCGACGCTTTCCTGGACCGCGGCAGAGGCGATGCTCAAGGGCAAGCCCTCGATGCTGGGCGGCGCGTCCGGCGCAGTGGCTGGTCTGGTGGCGATCACCCCGGCCTGCGGCACGGTTGGCCCGATGGGCGCCATCGTCATCGGCCTGCTCGCCGGCGTCATCTGCCTGTGGGGCGTGAATGGACTGAAGAAGATGCTTGGCGCCGACGACTCGCTGGATGTGTTTGGCGTGCATGGCGTCGGCGGCATCCTGGGTGCGATCCTGACAGGCGTGTTTACTGCGCCGAGTCTGGGTGGTACGGGTGCCGCGGACTTCTCCATCGCCAAGCAGGTGATGATTCAGGCCGAAGGCGTGGGCATCACCATACTGTGGTCGGCCGTCGTCGCCTTCATCGCCTTCAAGATCGCCGACATGGTGATTGGCCTGCGGGTGCCGGAAGAGGAAGAGCGCGAAGGCCTCGACATCACGTCTCACGGTGAAACGGCTTATCATTATTAAAATAACTGAAGCGTAGGGGGCGGCAAGGCCGCAATCAGGAATCTCCGTTTCCCCTTCATTTGCTACGTACGGGCGCCCCAGGGCGCCCGTTTTTCTGGTATCGCGCCAAAAGTCGGCGTGACCGAAGGGAATTCCTTTTGTGGGACTGGCGGGACAAAGTGCCCCGCATGGGGTACGGCGCCTGCTTAGCAGATCCAGCGCATGTAGATGATGCCGCCAATACCCATGGTTAGCATCAGCGCTGCCGAAATGATCAGGTCGCGCGGCTCGCGCGGCCAGCCGCGCTTGACGCGGCCCAGCATGCGGACGACGTTGCCCATCGTGATGACGGTCAGGAACACCAGCATGATCAGGTTGACAAAGACAATGACACCACTGATGTTGTCAATCGGCCGGCAGGTATGCATGCCGAGCTTGCTGACGATGGCCGTGATGGAATCATTGGCCGGATTGAATCCCAGGCTGACGAGCACCCAGGCTATCGTCATCAGGACTGCGGCGATAACCAGAGCCAGTGCGATCCAGCCTTCGCGGCTGCCCAAATCGTCGCGCAACTCGCGAAAATCAGCCAGATATCCATGGGCTTCGCGCGCCAGTTGCCGCTTGAGTTTGTCCCAATCCATTTAGCGGAACACCACGGTTTTGTTGCCGTGCACCAGCACTCGGTCTTCCAGATGGTAGCGCAGCCCGCGCGCCAGCACGGTCTTTTCGATGTCCTTGCCGTAGCGCACCATGTCGTCCGGGGAGTCGGCGTGATCGATACGGATCACGTCCTGCTCGATGATCGGGCCCTGATCCAGCTCGGCCGTGACGTAGTGGCAGGTCGCGCCAATCAGTTTCACGCCACGTGCGTAGGCCTGGTGGTAGGGTTTGGCGCCGACGAAGCTGGGCAGAAAGCTGTGGTGGATGTTGAGAATCCGGCCGGGATGCGCGGCGCACAGTTCCGGCGAAAGAATCTGCATGTAGCGCGCCAACACCATGGTGTCACCGCGCGATTCCTCGAATAGTCTTTGCACCTCGGCGTAAGCCTGCGGTTTGTTGTCAGGCGTTACCGGAACATGGTGGAAAGGTATGCCGTGCCATTCAACGAGGCCCTTGAAGGTGTCGTGGTTCGAGATGACGCAGGGGATCTCGATATTGAGCTCCTGCGCTTGCCAGCGCGCCAGCAGATCGTAGAGGCAGTGTTCCTGTTTGCTGACCAGGATGACGACGCGCTTCTTCACCGCGCTGTCGGTGATCTTCCAGTCCATCTCCAGTTCGGCGGCAATCGGTGCGAAGCGCGCGCGCAATTCGGCAAGCATGAAGGGCAAGGAGTCCGCCTTGACCTCGATGCGCATGAAATAGCGCGCGGCGCGGCCATCTGCCGCGGCATCGGAATGAAAGCTCGATTCAAGCACCCAGCCCTGGTGCTCGGCGAAAAAGCCGGTGACCCGCGCGATGATTCCGCTGCGGTCGGGGCAGGATGCGGCCAGGGTATAAAAGTGCTCCTGGTGCATCTTAGATTCTGGTGCTTGCCGCGTTGATCTCCGCGCGCAGCTCGGCGTAGTTCATGGTCACGGGAAACTGCGGGAACTCGTCGATCACATTCTGCGGTGGATGGAACAGGATGCCGGCATCGGCCTCACTCAGCATCGCCGTGTCGTTGTAGGAATCGCCGGCGGCGATGACCTTGAAGTTGAGTTCCTTGAAGCGCCGCACCGACTCCATTTTCTGGTTCGGCATGCGCAGCTGGTAATTGACCAGAAAACCCGTCGCATCGGCTTCGAGTTTATGGCAGAACAGCGCCGGCATGCCCAGTTGGGCCATCAGTGGCATGGCGAATTCGTAGAAGGTGTCGGAGAGGATGATGACCTGGAAGTCGCGGCGCAGCGCATCGAGAAAATCCTTGGCGCCGGCCATTGGCCCCATGGCGGCGATGACTTTCTGGATGTCGGGCAGACCGAGCTGGTGCTGTTTGAGCAGGGCGAGCCGGTACTTCATCAGCACATCGTAGTCGGGCTCGTCCCGCGTGGTGCGGCGCAGTTCCGGGATGCCGGTGCGCCCGGCAAATTCGATCCAGATTTCCGGGACGAGAACCCCTTCGAGGTCGAGACAAACCAGCTGCACGGGTATCCCCTTTGAAATATGAGAATTCTAGCAGTCCCCTCCGGCGAAACGGCAAGGTGGGTGCGCCTTTAATCAGCCGGACCTCGCTACCAGCGCGCATGCCAGGCAGCAGGCCTAATGGGGTAATTCAAGCCTTTGCAGCATGAATCCGAATCGTGTTGCGTCCGGCATCCTTGGCCTGATACATCGCATCGTCAGCACTTTTGAGGATGTTGTCCGGGCTGACCGCATGGTCGATGAACAAGGTCACGCCAATGCTTGCCGTGCAGCGATGCTCGACGGTCGTGCCAGCTTCTCCCGCATGTTTGACGATCAGATGGTAGGGTGCGGACAAAGCGGCGCGAATCTTTTCGGCAACGCTCAAGGCTTGTGACCTTGAGTCATCCATATCCACACTCAATTCGCTCAGCATCACAACGAATTCATCGCCGCCGAAGCGTGCGACCGTATCCGCCTCGCGCACACAGGCTTTCAGTCGATTCGCGGCGTCGATCAACAGCAAATCGCCAACGGCATGCCCATGCGCGTCGTTCAGCGGCTTGAAGTTGTCCAGATCGAGGAACATCACTGCGCCGCAGCAACCGCTGCGCTTGCTGGCAGACATGGCCTGGCTCAGGCGGTCGTTGAACAAGCGGCGATTGGGCAGTTTGGTTAGTGTGTCGAAGAACGCCAGTTGCCGCACCTGATCTTCCAGGTGCTTGCGGTCGCTGATGTTCCTGAAATGGCCCACATGGCAGTGCCTGCCCTTGTAGAGCACATAGTTCAGCGAGATTTCCACCGGGACAATTGAGCCGTCCTTCAGGCGATGCTGCGATTCGATGGTCAGATGTTTGATTTTCCTGATGTTGGCCACATGCTGCGGGAGCATGTCGTAGCTGAAGTTGGGGTCCCAGTCCGGAATGCGCCAGGTCAGTATCTCCTCGCGGCTGGCACCGTAGTGTCTGGCGGCGGCTTCATTGGCATACATCAGCCGGCAGTCATCATCGTCATCGATCATGAAGATGCAGTCGCCGGTCTTTTCAACGATGAGGCGGAATAGCTCAAGCTCTTCCTCGACCTGCTTACGCGCGGTAATGTCGACTTTGACCGCAACATAGTGGGTGACGCTGCCCGCGGGACTTTTGACGGGCGCGACGCGAACTTCTTCCCAATAAAGCTCACCATTCTTGCGCTTGTTGAGTAGCTCGCCTTCCCATGCCTGACCGCTGGTCAATTTGCTCCACAGGTCCGCGTATGTTGCATCGGGGGTCTGGCCGGACTGGAGGAAGCGCGGGTTTTGTCCGGCTGCTTCGGCGGCGCTATAGCCGGTGGTTGCGGTGAACTTGGGGTTGACATACTGGATGCATGTATTCAGATCGGCGATGACTACCGCGGCGGGACTTTGCTCGATGGCGGTATATAGCGTGCGTAGTTTTGTCTCCGCCGCCAGGCGTTCCCGGTTCCGCTGATGGAAGAAATACCCGGCGATCCCGCTGAGGACCAAAGCCAGCGGGATCAGGTACTTCAGCAAGTCGCGCCAGCCGACTTCCTTGCTCTCATAGACGCCGAACCATTTGTCGTACAGTGCGTCATACGTGCCGTCGGACTTGGTGAGCGCCAGACCCTCGTTGAGTTTGGCCAATAGTTCCGACTGACCTTTGGGCACGGCAAACGCAAATTTTTGCGCGAAACCCGCCCGGGCCTTCAGTGCCTCGATGTTGGCCAAACCCAGCGTTTGCAGCGTCTGCATGCCAGCCAGTTTGCTCAGCAGCATGGCATCGTGCCTGCCCGATGCCAGCAGGCGCAAGCCCTCGGCGGAGGTGTCCGCCAGTACCATTTGCTTCCCCCAACCCTTGGCCACGGCATAGTCGTGCGCCAGGTCGGCATTGAGAACGATGATCGATTTTCCTGCGAGGTCCGCTTCCGAGCGGATGCCGGCTTCACCCTTGCGCACAAAAATGGCGCCGTGCACGATGGCATGGGGCACCGTGAAGTCAGCAAAGCGGCGACGTTCCTCGGACTGCGCCAGATTGATCAGAACGTCGATCCTGCCTTCCCTGAATTCCTGAAGAATCTGGTGAAACGGCCGTACGCGCAGGGAGTACTTCAGTCCTGCTTCTGCCGCCACGGCTTTCCATAAATCGACGGTGAAGCCGCCTGCCGTGGCATCGCTCATGCCCGTGGCGAAAGGCGGATAGTCTTCTTCGCTGCCTACGACCAGCGTGTCCTTTTGCAGCTGAACGAGGGGCGGGGCATCCTGCGTGGTCGCGCTGGCTGGGTTGCTGGGCGCAAGCGCCTGCGCAGGCCCGTTCGCAAATAAAGTGCAAATCAACGCAATTGCGCAAGCCGAAAACCGCCAGCGGCGGCCGGGCCAAAAAAACGGAGGACGTGCAGGTGCCATTTCCGTAGGGCTAAAGTAATTGACGCAATTTACAGGTGACGCACCAAATGCAGGCAAATCACCGCCGCTACCTCTTAGGCCATACTACGCCGCAATACACGCGAAAACAACATGGGTAAAGTTGGCAACAACGCCAGAAATGCAATGCGTGGCTGCCTATTCGGAAGCGAGGGCATCGAGTGCCTCGTGTACCTCCAGCCAGCGCATTTCAGCGCTTTCGATGTTGGCGGCCAGCTCGGCCTGGCGCTTGCCGAGCGCCTCGACAAGCGGGCGATCATTTGAGCGGTATGTCTCGGGATCGGCCAGCCGTGTGTCCAGCCCGGCCTTCTCCGCTTGCCAGGCGGCGAGCTGCTTGTCGAGCTTTTCAGACTCCTTGAGCAGGGGGCGGCGCTGATTCCGTAACTCGGCCAGGGCCGCCTTCTTGCTGGCGGCGCTGGGAGCGGCGGTGTCCTTGGGCGAAGCGGTTTCCTGAAGGGCAAGCCGGTTCTGTTGGCGTCGCGTCGCCATCCATGCGGTGTAGTCGTCGAGGTCGCCATCGAAGGGCTCTGCACGGCCATCGGCGACCAGCCAGAGTTCATCGACGGTGGTGCGCAACAAATGCCGGTCGTGGGACACCAGCACCATCGCAGCTTCGGTCTCCTGCAGGGCAAGCGTCAAGGCTTCGCGCATTTCGAGGTCGAGGTGGTTGGTCGGTTCGTCGAGCAGGAGGAGGTTGGGCCGGGTGCGGATCATCAATGCCAGGGCAAGCCGCGCCTTCTCGCCACCAGAAAAGTGCAGGCAGGGGGCATCGGCCATCTGGCCGCGAAAGTCGAAGCCGCCGAGGTAGTCGCGCAATTCCTGTTCGCGCGTCAGCGGTTCCTGGCGAACCAGATGCCTGAGTGGCGACTCATCCGGGCGCAGCAACTCCATCTGGTGCTGCGCAAAATAGCCGATTTTAAGGTGACGGCCTTCCAGACGCCGTCCCCATGTACGCAAATGAGGCGCCGACTCTTGGCCGGCCAGAAGTTTAACCAGGGTTGATTTTCCGGCGCCGTTTCTACCCAGCAGGCCAATGCGGCTGCCGGGTCGCAGGCTAAGGGCGATCTGGTGCAGCAGTGCCGTGTGCCCATAACCGACGCTGACATCATCCAGCGTCAGCAGCGGGTCGGAAAACCCTTCCGGCTCGCGAAAGCGAAATTCAAAAGGTGTGTCGACATGCGCCGCACTGATCAGCTCCATGCGCGCCAAGGCTTTCAAGCGGCTCTGGGCCTGACGCGCCTTGGTGGCCTTGGCGCGAAAGCGTTCGACGTAGGCGTGCAAATGGGCGATTTCGCGCTGCTGCTTGTCGTGCATGTTCTGCTGCAAGGCCAGTCGTTCGGCCCGCGTGCGTTCGAAAGTCGAGTAATTGCCGGCATACAGCTTCATCTGGCCGGATTCGATATGCAAAATCTGACCGACCACGGCGTCGAGAAAGTCGCGATCATGCGAAATCATCACCAGCGTGCCAGGGAAACTCTTCAGCCAGCTTTCCAGCCAGAGCACGGCGTCGAGGTCAAGGTGATTGGTCGGCTCGTCAAGCAGCAACAGATCGGCGCGGGAAACCAGCGCGCGGGCCAGGTTAAGGCGCACCCGCCAGCCACCGGAAAACTCGGCCACGGCGCGTTGATGGTCGGTTTCGAGAAATCCCAGCCCGGCAAGTATTTCAGCGGCGCGGGCTTTGGCGGCATAACCCTCGATATCTTGCAGGCGCATGTGTAACTCGCCAATCCGGTGGCCGTCATGCACTGACTCGGCCTGCGCCAGCTGCAACTCGATGTCGCGCAATTCCGTGTCGCCGTCGAGAACGAATTCAAGCGCAGGCACCGGCAAGGCCGGTGTATCTTGCGCAACGTGGCCCGTGCGCCAGCCGGGTGGAAATTCCAGATCGCCCGCTTCGGCGTGCAATTCATTGCGCAACAAGGAGAAAAAAGACGACTTGCCGCAACCGTTGGCCCCGGTCAGGCCGATCTTCCAGCCAGGGTGCAGTTGCAGTGACGCGTCAGTGACCAGCGGGCGACCGCCGCGGGCGAAAGTGAGTTTTCGGAGGAGAATCATGGATGCGCGGGATGGGCAAGTTGCGGCATTCTATTGGGTAGCCAGGGAGCGTGGGTGCGGGCGCCCGCGGCTACCATGCATCACGTCGTCATCCCGGACGGCGGAACGACAATCCGGGTGACGCATCAGGAGGCAGGCATGAAGTACATGAGCAGGTTGGCAATCCTCACGGCCCTGGCTGCGTTAGTGCCAGCCCAGGCAGAAGAAACAGCCGACGCGGAGGAGCTGGCGGGCCTGCGCCTGCAGGCCAGGAGTTTGGAGCAAAAAGCACAAACCATGCGCGCCGCAGCCGAGCAACAGCATGCCAGTACCGAGCGCGCCTGCATGGTTAAGTTTCTCGTGGCGGCTTGCCTTGAGGACGCAACAAAGACAAAAAGGAATGCGCTGCGCGAGGCAAAGCGCGTCGAGCAGGAGGCGCGCGGCATCGAACGCCAGATCAAGGCACGCGAACGCGAAATGAAGCAAGCGCGCAGACTGGAAGAGGCACCGGAACGCGATGCCGAAGCGGCCCGCCGCGCCGCTAAAAGTCGTGGCGATTATGCGGAAGCGCTGCAGCGGGTGGAACGGAAACAGGCCGAGTCAGCGCGGCGGGACAGTAAATAGCCAGGCGGGTCAGGCCGTCATTTCGGCGCGGAGAGAAAGCTCTGCCAGCGCTGCCACTCTTCGCGGCACGCCTCCGGTACGGGGACGGTGGTCGGTATCGCCACACAGTCGAATGGCGCCAGTCCCTGCGCAGCGCGCAGGGCACGCGCCAGTGCGTCGTACCACTGGCGATCAATGGCACTATCTCCGGCGATGGTGGCGCGCACCACTTCGGGAAAGGCGAAACGCTGCAGATAGCGATCGGATACCCGGTAGATCTCGCTGGGAAAGATTTCGCGTTGCGCACGCGCCTTGGTGATCGGATCGGCACCCTGACAACGGGCAAGATAGCGTGTCATCAAGTCAGGGAATGTTTCGGCCACCACCAGCCAGCCGATCCCGGACATCAGCCCGGTGGAAAATGCATCGTCCGCCAGTTGCTCGGAAATCTTGTGTTCGGGCAGGAGCGCGCGCATCGCCGCGCCGGTCGCAATGGCGTTCAACCAGTAGCCCCGATAGTTGAAACCAGGACAGGCCCCTTTTTGGTAACGGGCCATCATCTCGGCGACGAAGACGATGCGCCGCACAAAACTGGTGCCCAGGCGGGTTACTGCCTGCGGCACCGAAGCGGTCAGGCCGCATGCGGCGAAGCGCGCGGCGTTGGCCGAGTTGATCAGGGACGCGGAAGTGGCCGGATCGGTCTGAATCGCATTGGCGATTGCCCGCAGATCGCCATTCTCCGCAGCAGCTTCGACCTTGCGGAAGATCATGCCCGGAGTGGGCAATTTGCCATGCGCGCTGACTGCATCGAGAAATGTGCGGGCCGAAAGCGATGACTCTTCCTGGCTGGGCTTCTCGATTATTGTCGAGAGCAGTTCGATGGCTGCTTCGCCGCCAGCGCCGACATCCCGGAAAAAGGCTTCAGTGCTGCTGCCACTGGGAAAACGGCGGAATTGCACCATCGGCGCCGTACCACCGGAGCCGACTGTCGACCAGTCCGGCAGCACTTCGCTATAGCGCCCATCGTTGTCGATGACCGCCCAGCAAATGCCGGTAGCCGCGATGCCCATCTTTTTATAGAGCCAGCCAATGGTGGCAGACGCAAGCTCAGCAATCGGCCGTCCAGGCTCGTGGCGTGGATCGCAACTCATGACGACCACCGGCAGCCACTCCGCTGCAGACGGCACGACCGCCGCCAAAACACCGTGGCCTGGCGTAGCGGTGCCATCCGGCAGAACCGCGAGCTCAAAAATTTGCGGGGTCATTGTGGTATTTGTCATGTCGGCCTGAGATTGTATCTCAGAGGAATGACAGCGTGCATCTATAAGGCATAGGTGGGCTGCTGCCCGGAACCGCTGCCGCACGGCACGCAAGGAACGGCTAATTTCCTGCGGCGAGAAAGCTCTGCCAACGCTGCCACTCTTCGCGGCACGCATCGGGAACGGGAATGGTAGTCGGGATGGCTAGACAATTGAAGGGGGATATCCCCTGGGAGACGCGCATGGCGCGCGCGAGTATGTCAAACCATTTGCGGTCAACATCACTGCGACCGGCGACGGTGGCCTGAATTGCATCGGGAAATTCGAAACGCTGCAGGTAGCGCTCGGACACCTTGCAAATCTCGCACGGAAAAATTTCACGTTGGGCACGCGCTTTGGTAATCGGGTCGGCGTCCTTACAGCGTTCGAGATAGCGTGCCATCAGCGCGGGGTGGGTCTCGGCCACCACCAGCCAGCCAATGCCGGACAGCAGGCCGGTGGTGAAGGCATCATCGGCCAGTCGCGCAGGAATTTCATAGTCATCGAGCAGCGCGCGCATCGCCGCGCCGGTCGCGATGGCGTTAAGCCAGTAGCCGCGATAGTCGAAGCTGGCGCACGCGCCCTTTTGATAGCGCGCCATCATCTCTGCGATGAAGACAACACGGCGCACGAAGCTGGTACCCAAGCGGGTGACCGCCTGCGGCACCGAGGCGGTCTTGCCGGCGTTGGCAAAGCGCGCCGCATTCGCGGAATTGATGAGCGAGGCTGAAATCACCGGATCAGGCTGGATGGCGTTGGCCACCTGACGCGCATCGCCTTCCTCTGCGGCAGTGGCGACCTTGCGGAAGATCATGCCTGGCGCCGGCAGGCTGCCATGTGCTTCGACCGCATCGAGAAATTCGCGCATCGAAGGGGTCGTTTCGTCCTGACTCGGCTGCTCGATGACCGCCGACAGCAGCTCAATAGCCGCCTCACCCGCAGCGCCGATATCGCGATAAAAGGCATCAATGCTGATGCCGCTGGCGAAGCGCTTGAATTCCACTACCGGCACCGCCGCTGCTCCGCCAGTCCCACGGGAATCTCCTGCGGTCACGCCGACGGTTGTGAAGTCCGGCACGGCCTGATTGAAACGACCGTAATTATCAATTACCACCCAGCAGACGTCGCCAGCAACAGTGCCCAGTTGCGCAACGATCCAGCCGATGGCCGCAGCAGCGAGTTCGCTGATCGGCCGGCCGGGATCATGGCGCGGGTCGCAGCCCATCAAGACCACCGGCGGCGGATTCTCTGCGGCCGGTACAAATACGGCCAGCACGCCGTAGCCCGATGCAGCCGAGCCATCCGGGCAGATTTCCAGTTCAAAGATGCGCGGATCCATCGTGTCAACCGTACAGGGAAAGCTGGTGATTCTAGCCGACCGCCAGACTCCCAACTTCTGCAGTGCAGGGCAAGGGGCGTGGTGTAAGATCGAAAAAAGTCCTCAAACTCAGGCCTAGCCCGGAAAGCTCATCATGGTTCCCCATCTCACCACCGCCCTCTCCGGGCCGCTGCTGGCGCTGGAAAAACGCTTCCTGGATGCCGAGACCACCATCGAGCACTGGTTGCGTGGCCAGTGGCTGGAACATTCGCCGCCATTTTATTGTTCGGTGGACCTGCGCAACAGCGGCTACAAGCTGGCTCCAGTCGATACCAACCTGTTCCCCGGCGGCTTCAACAACCTCAACCCGGCCTTTTTGCCGTTGTGCGTGCAGGCGGCGATGGTAGCCGTCGAAAAAGTCTGCCCCGAAGCAAAGAATCTCCTGATCATTCCGGAGAACCACACGCGCAACCAGTTTTATCTGGCCAATGTGGCCAAGCTCGCCACGCTGTTGCGTCATACCGGCCTGAATGTGCGCATCGGCTCGCTGTTGCCCGAGATTACTGTGCCGACGACGCTCGACCTGCCCGACGGGCAGACGCTGACCTTGGAGCCGCTGCTGCGTTTCGGCACGGCCGGGACGGACGGCAAGGGGCGCCGGCTGGGTCTGGCCGAATTCGATCCCTGCGCTGTGTTGCTCAACAATGACCTGTCTGCCGGTGTGCCGCCCATCCTGAGCAACCTGCACGAGCAGTTCGTCATCCCGCCGCTGGTCGCCGGCTGGCATGTGCGCCGCAAATCGCAGCATTTCGCCGCCTATCAACAGGTGGCCAAGGCGTTTGCTGACCTGCTCGGGCTCGATCAGTGGTTGCTCAACCCGGATTTCGAAGTCTGTGGCGCGATCAATTTCCAGGAGCGCGCCGGCGAGGAGTGTCTGGCAGCCAATGTCGATACGCTGCTGTATCGCATCCGCGCCAAGTACAAGGAATATGGAATAACCGACAAACCCTTCGTCATCGTCAAGGCGGATGCCGGCACCTATGGCATGGGCATCATGACGGTGCGCGATGCCAGCGAAGTGAAGGGGCTCAACCGCAAGCAGCGCAACAAGATGGCGGTCGGCAAGGAAGGCCTGCAGGTCCATGAGGTCATCATCCAGGAAGGCGTGCCGACCTGCGAGCGAGTCGATGAGGCCGTTGCCGAGCCGGTGGTCTACATGATCGATCATTATGTGGTCGGCGGCTTCTATCGCTTGAATGCAAAGCGGGGCATCGATGAAAACCTCAACGCCCCGGGCATGCAATTCAAGCCGCTGGCCTTCGAAACCGGGTGCACGCTGCCCGACAACACGCAGGCACCCGATGCGCCGCCGAACCGCTTTTACGCTTATGGCGTGGTGGCGCGCTTGGCCTTGCTGGCGGCAGCCAAGGAGCTCGAGCAGAGCGCGGCAGCATGAAGCTGGCCTTCATCGTCGACCCGCTGGTCGCGCTCAAGGCCTACAAGGATTCCAGCGTCGCCATGATGCGCGCGGCCGCCGGGCGTGGTCATGAAATCTGGACCATCCAGCGGGCAAGTCTGTGCTGCCGGGATGGCCGGGTGGCGGCTGACTGCCTGCGCATCGAGCCGCAAGCCGACGTGACAAACTGGTTCACGGCCGGGGCAATGGAGAAGCTGCCGCTGACGGCGTTTGACGCCGTGCTGATGCGGCAGGACCCGCCTTTCGATGCCGAGTACGTCGCCGCCACCTGGCTGCTGGAGCAGGCCGAGCGGCAGGGCGCACGCGTTTTCAACCGGCCACAGGCTATCCGTGATCATTCCGAGAAAGTCGCGATCGCCGAGTTTCCCCAATTCACGCCGCCGACCCTGATCGCGCGGCAGATGGCGGATGTGCAGGCCTTCATTGAGGCGCACGGCGATACGGTGCTGAAGCCGCTCGACGGCATGGGTGGCGCCGGGGTGTTCAGGGTGCGTCACGACGATCCGAACCGCAACGTCATCGTCGAAACCTTGACGGCACATGGCCAGCGCACCATGATGGCGCAGCGCTATCTGCCGGCCATTGTCGATGGCGACAAACGCATTCTGCTGATCGCCGGGGAGCCGGTGCCGTGGGTGCTGGCGCGCATCCCGCAGGCGGGCGACATGCGCGGCAATCTAGCGACTGGCGCCAGGGGCGAGGCCCGGTCTTTGACGCCCCGTGACCGCGAAATCGCCGTCGCGCTGGCGCCGACTTTGTGGGCGCGCGGCATTTTGCTTGCCGGCCTCGACGTGATTGGCGACTGCCTCACCGAGATCAATGTCACCAGTCCGACCTGTTTTGTCGAGATCGCCCAGCAGACCGGCTTCGATGTGGCTGGCCGTTTTGTCGACGCGCTGGAGGTTGCTTGCGCCGTTTGATAGCTTTCCTGTTGGCACTGCTCCTTGCTGCTTGCGGACAGCCGACTCCGACAGCACAAGAGTCCTATGTTTTCGGCACGCGTGTCGAGGTGCTGGTCTGGGGTGCGCGTGGCGTGGCGGCGCAGACTGCTGGCGATGAAGTACTGCGCGAATTCGACCGGCTGCATCGCACCTATCACGCCTGGCAAGCTTCCGAACTTACTGCCCTCAACGCGGCCATTGCCGCCGGACGGCCGCATGAGGTATCGGCCGAACTTGCCGATCTGATCGTTACCGCGCAGGCGCTGACCGTGCAGAGCGAGCACCTGTTCGATCCCGGTATCGGCCGACTGGTCGCCCTATGGGGTTTCCACAGCGATGAGTTCAAGCCGGCGCTGCCCGCTGCCGCTGCCTTGGCAGCCCTCGTCGCAGCAAAACCCTCGATTACCGACCTCACTGTCAAGGATCGCATCGTCACCTCGAAAAATCCGGCCGTGGCGCTCGATTTCGGCGGCTATCTGAAGGGCGTGGCACTCGACCGGGCAGCGGCGATTCTCAAGACCCGCGGCATCCAGAATGCGCTGGTCAATATCGGCGGCAATGTGCTGGCGCTGGGCAAGAAGGGCGACAAGCCCTGGCGCGTCGGCATCCAGCACCCGCGTACCGCGCAATCCGGTGGCACCCCGCTGGCGACGCTGGAACTTCATGACGGTGAAGCCATCGGCACCTCGGGCGACTACCAGCGTTATTTCGAGCTGGATGGCCGCCGTTACAGTCACCTGATCGACCCGCGCACGGGCATGCCGGTGGTCGGTACGCAGGCACTGACGGTTTTGATCCCGGCAGCGAAAGATGCCGGTCTGCGCTCCGATGTGTTGTCGAAGCCGCTGTTTGTGGCGGGAGCGGACTGGCTGGCGCTGGCGCGAAAAACTGGTGCAGGCCAAGCCTTGCGCGTCGATGGGGAGGGCCGGGTCGCCGTCACTGCTGCCCTGCGGCAGCGGCTGACCTTCGAACCGGCGAATCTCGACGTGAGCGTCGTGCCATAATTCCAAGATAATGATCGGCATCCTCCTCATTACCCACGGCACCCTCGGTGAAGCGCTGATTCAGTGCACCTGCCATGTCATGAACAAACGTCCGGCGCAGTTGCTGCATCTGGGCGTTGCCCCCGAGGACGATCCCACCGACCTGTTGCCGCTCGCGCAGCAAATGATCAAGACGGTCGATAGTGGCGAAGGCGTGCTGCTGCTGACCGACATCTATGGCGCATCTCCGTCGAACCTTGCCGCCAAGCTGCTGGCCGCCGGCTGCATTGAAGGTCTCGCTGGCGTGAACCTGCCGATGCTGCTGCGGGCCGTCAATAACCGCGACAAGGGCATGGCTACTTTATTGACCCGGGCGACCGGTGGTGGCCGCGATGGCGTGCTCAACATGCTCAAACATTGACTTATTCACTGACCCACATGCCCCGCGCCGACACGAAAATCATGAACAAGCTGGGTCTCCATGCCCGCGCCTCTGCCAAGCTGACCGAACTGGCCGGCAACTTTCCTTGCGAAGTCTGGATGGAAAAAAATGGCCGCCGCATCAACGCCAAGAGCATCATGGGGGTGATGATGCTGGCTGCCGGCAAGGGTAGCAGCGTGGTGGTGGATACCACCGGCGAGCAGGCCGACGCAGCGCTTGAGGCCATCCTGGCCCTGATCGCCGATCGTTTCGGAGAGGATGAATGATCGCGACCACCAACTTCCCGGCCAAGCCATGAGCTTTGCCCTGCACGGACTGGCGGTTTCACAGGGCATTGCCATCGGCCATGCCCATCTGGTCTCGCATGCCACCCTTGAAGTTGCCCGTTACACGGTGCGCGAGCGCGACATCCCACGCGAGATCGAGCGTTTCGAGAAGGCGTTGGCGGCGGTGCGGAGTGAACTGGGCGTCCTGCACGCGGAGGCGGTAACCCCCGGCTCACCCAGCGAACTCGCAGCGCTCGTCAATGTGCATGCGATGTTCCTCAATGATCCGCTGCTGGCCGAAGTGCCAAAGGATCTGATGCGCGAGCGCGGCTGCAACGCCGAATGGGCACTGGTGCAGCAGATGGAGCACCTGGTCGCGCAGTTCGAGGAAATCGACGACAGCTACCTGCGCGAGCGCAAGCACGACATTGTCCAGGTGGTCGAACGGGTCTTGCGCGTCCTCCTCGACAAGCCGCGTCGGCACGGCAAGCGGGGCGGTTACAGCGAACTGGTCATCGTCGCGCATGATCTTTCGCCGGCGGACACCATCCAGTTCAAGAACCTGAAGATTGCCGGCTTCGTCACCGATCTGGGTGGCGCCACCTCGCACACCGCGATTGTCGCCCGCAGCCTTGCCATCCCGGCCGTGGTCGGTCTGCACCACGCGCGACCGCTGGTGCGCGAGGGCGACCTGATCATCGTCGACGGCACGCGCGGCGTGCTGATCGTCGACCCCGGTGAGCGGGTGCTGGAGGAATACCAGCTCAAGAAACGCGAACTGGAGCTGGAACGTTCGAAGTTGAAGCGCCTCAAAACCGCGCGCTCCGCAACGCTCGACAATGTCGATATTTCGCTGCAGGCCAACATCGAGCTGCCGCAGGATATCGTCCAGGTCAAGGAAGCGGGTGCCGACGGCGTTGGCCTGTTCCGCACCGAGTTCCTCTTCATGAACCGCGACACCCTGCCCAGCGAGGACGAGCAGTTCGAGGCCTATCGCATGGTGGCGAAGTCGCTCGCCGGCAAGCCGCTGACGATCCGCACGCTTGACCTCGGCGCCGACAAGACGGCACGTGCGCTGCATGGCACCGAGCGCCAGTCGCCCAACCCGGCGCTCGGACTGCGGGCCATCCGCTACTGTCTGGCCGAGCCGCAGCTGTTTCTCGCCCAGTTGCGGGCGATCCTGCGTGCCTCGCATGTCGGCAATGTGCAGATCCTCATCCCGATGCTGGCGCATGTCACCGAAGTCGAGCAGACACTGGCGATGATCGAGCAGGCCAAGCAGCAATTGCGCGAGCGCCGTTGCAAGTTCAACGAGCACATTCCCGTCGGCGGCATGATCGAAATTCCCGCCGCCGCGCTGGCGCTGGGTGCCCTCGCCAGACGCCTGCAATTCCTCTCGATCGGCACCAACGACCTGATCCAATACACGCTGGCGATCGACCGCACCGACGAAGCGGTCGCTCATTTGTATGACCCGCTGCATCCGGCCATACTGCGCCTGATATCGCATGTCATCCAGACGGCGCAACGCGCCGAGATCCCGGTGGCCGTGTGCGGCGAGATGGGAGGAGACCCGAAACTGACCCGGCTGTTGCTGGGCATGGGGTTGCGGCAGTTTTCCATGCATCCGACGCAGCTGCTTGAAGTGAAGCAGCAGGTTGTGATGGCCGATACCGAACAACTCTCCACAAAAGTGACCCGCCTGCTGCGTCTGGACGAACCGGAGCGCATCCGCGAGTTGGTCGAGCGGCTCTGACCCTGGCGCGTGCCACCAGCGCGCCATTTCCATGCTGCGGTGTGTCGATTTGCGCCGTTCCGCCAGCGCCGACTTTCAGGAAAACTGCCCCGGGGGGTTTACCTCGCCGCCCTTTAACACTAGAGTTCGCCCCCATGCGAAATATTTTGCTGATTTTCCTTGTCGCGCTCCACGGTTTTGTCGCTTCCGCCCACGCGGATGAGGCGCAGTCCCTGCAGGCAAGTCTGTCGCTGAGCGAGCTGCCACCCTCTTTGATGGGGCGTGCCGTCGACGGCATGCAGAACACGCTTGATCAGGCGCTTGAACTCATGGGGATTCGCTACAAGCGTGGTGGCAACTCACCGGAAACCGGTTTCGATTGCTCCGGTTTCGTGCGCCATGTGTTCAATCAAAGCCTTGGCCTGTCGCTGCCGCGCAGCGCACTGGCCATCAGCCAGGCTGCCGAGCGGATCGACAAGCAGGAACTGCAGCCCGGCGACCTGGTGTTCTTCAACACCATGCGTCGCGCCTTTTCACATGTCGGCATCTACCTCGGTGAAGGCCAGTTCGTCCATGCCCCGCGCGCCGGCGGCCGCGTGCGCATTGAAAATATGGGTGACCGTTACTGGAAACGTCGCTTCGACGGCGCACGGCGCATCCAGCTGTAACCCATGTCCGAGCACGGCAGCATCGGCCCCGTCGCGGCGCAACACCTCGCTTTTGCCGAGCCGATCACGCTGGCGGCCGGCGTCACGCTGCCGGCGTGGGAACTGGCTTACGAAACCTATGGCACGCTGAACGCGGCACGCTCCAACGCCGTCCTGATTTGTCACGCCCTGTCCGGTCATCACCATGTGGCCGGCTATTACGCTGACGACCCGAAGAATGTCGGCTGGTGGGACAACCTGATCGGTCCCGGCAAGCCCCTCGACACCAACCGTTTTTTTGTGGTTGGTGTGAATAACCTGGGTGGCTGCCACGGCTCAACCGGACCGTCATCCATCAACCCGGCCAGCGGTGAACCCTGGGGGGCGGATTTCCCGGTGGTCACCGTCGGCGACTGGGTGCGCGCGCAGGCAAAGCTGGCCGATGCCTTGGGCATCGCGGCGTGGGCGGCGGTGATTGGTGGCTCGCTCGGTGGCATGCAGGCGCTGCAATGGACGATTGACCAGCCCGAACGGATTCGCCATGCACTGGTGATCGCCGCAGCCCCTCGGCTCACCGCCGAGAACATCGCCTTCAACGACGTGGCGCGCCAGGCCATCATCACCGACCCCGAGTTTCATGGCGGCAACTTCTATCGCCACAAGGTGCGGCCGACGCGCGGTCTGCGACTGGCGCGCATGCTCGGCCACATCACCTATTTGTCGGATGACCAGATGGCCGAGAAGTTCGGCCGCAAGCGGCGCCCCAGTGCCGGCAGTTATGGTTTCGGCGTCGAGTTCGAGATCGAGTCCTACCTCCGCTATCAAGGTGACAAGTTCGCCGGCTGGTTCGATGCCAACACCTACCTGCTGATGACGAAGGCGCTTGACTACTTCGATCCGGCCGAATCCTGCGACGGCAATCTTGCCGCGGCGCTGGCCGGCGCGCACGCGAAATTCCTCGTCGTCGCCTTCACCACCGACTGGCGCTTTTCGCCGGCCCGGAGCCGCGAGATCGTGAACGCGCTGGTCAAGAACAAACATGATGTCAGCTACATCGAAATCACCAGCCCGCACGGCCACGATGCCTTCCTGATGGACGACCACTATTACCATGCCGTGCTGGCAGCCTACTTGCGGAATATCGAGACATGAGCGCCCACCGCCGGGCCGCCCCAAGGCGGGCGCAGCCAAGCAACCGGAGGCCACGTGCAGCGTGGCCGAACACCTGTCACCCCCTTCCCCGGGAAGGGGGATGGGGGGATGGTTCGACAATATCCCACCGCCGGGCCGCCCCAAGGCGGGCGCAGCCAAACTACCGGAGGCCACGTGCAGCGTGGCCGAACACCCGCCACCCACTTCCCCGGGAAGGGGGATGGGGGGAAGGCCCATCATGATGCATACGCTGAAGCGCCCCGATTTCGATGTCATTGCCGGCTGGATGAAGGCCGGCGAGAGCGTGCTCGATCTTGGTTGCGGCGCGGGGGATTTATTGCGGCTGCTGACCGAACGCGGACTGCGCGGCTGGGGGGTGGAGCGTGATCCTGGCCTCGCCTTGGCCGCCGTCGAGAATGGCGTTAACGTCATCCAGAGCAACCTGGAAGTTGGCCTGGCCGGTTTCGAAGACCATGCCTTCGATCATGTCGTGTTGTCGCGCACGCTGCAGACCGTGCGTCACACCCAGCAGATTCTGGCCGAAATGCTGCGCGTCGGCCGCGAAGCGGTCATTTCCTTCCCCAACTTCGCCTACTGGAAGAACCGCATGGCCGTGCTGAACGGCCGCATGCCAGTCTCGGATGATTTGCCCTACCAGTGGTACGACACGCCCAACGTGCGCTTCTTTACCATGCTCGATTTCGAGAGCCTGTGCGATGCAATGGGCATCGTCATACGCGAACGCATGGTGCTCGACGACAAGGGGATGACGGTGGATGAAGAAGCCAATTTCCTCGGCAGTCTCGCCGTCTATCGGCTCGCCAGCGCCTAGTTTCCCGAACTTGTCGTCGCGTACCCGGCGCGCATTTCAGCGCGTTTACTCGAATGGCATGTTGAACCGGACGGCAACGCTGCGCTCGATCGCGGCAGGCGGCATGAGTCGCCGTCCCGCCAGCGCCGACTTTTGATGAGGGCCGGGCTATGTGCGATGCCGCACTGACGTGTCTGGCTATGAGCCGTTATTGTGTAAAGACTCGAGTCGATACCATGTTTCATTATCGACCATGTACCGATTATGATTGTCGAACTGGAGATCACATAATGTTGAAAATTCGTCACACATTCATCGCGCTTGCAATGCTTGTGTCATTTACGGCGGTGGCTGAGGTGCAGGTGAGCATTGGTATCGGTCTGCCCCACGCCAGCATCGGGATCAACCTGCCGGCATACCCGCAACTCGTCCGCGTGCCAGGTTACCCGGTTTACTACGCGCCAGGCCTGGCAGCGAACTTCTTCTTTTACGACAGCATGTTCTGGGTTTACCAGGACGATAACTGGTACGCCAGCTCCTGGTACAACGGCCCGTGGGGGTTGGTGGGTCCAGCGGCCGTGCCGGTGTTTGTCCTGCGCATTCCTGTGCGCTACTATCGTCAGCCACCCCCGTACTTCCGCGCGTGGCGGTCGGATGCGCCGCCACGCTGGGGTGATCACTGGGGCCATGATTGGCAACAGCAGAGACGCGGATGGGACAAATGGAATCGTAATGCTGCCCCACCACCTGCCCCGCTGCCGAAATACCAGCGGCAATACTCGGGGGATCGCTATCCCCAGCAAGTGGAGCAGCAGGAGCTGCAAAAGCGGAATTACCGTTACCAGCCGCGTGACCCCGTAGTGAAGCAACACTATCAGGAGCGGGCAGAGCAAAGAGCGCCCGCGCGGAAGGAAACGCGAGGAGCACCACAGGAGAGAGATTCTCGGCAGCAGGATATCCAGCGTTCCATGCCACACCAGCAGGGTGCTCCAGTCGCCCCGCGCATGCAGTCACAGCAAAGGGGCGGCGAAGACATGCAGAGGTCACCCCCGGCATCTTCTCAACCGGGACGCCCGGAAGTTCAAGAGCGCCGGCAGCCGCCACAGCCTGCGCTAGACCCGCGTGGCCGTGACCAGCAGATGCCAAGAACGCAGGGCCGGGAAGAAAGACAGCAGGGCCAAGACGCCACGCGTGAGCCGAAACGGAAGGGCCAAGAACCGGAGAAGGAGCGCGGTCGGGGTCGCAATGAGTAATCCAAGCCAAGCCATCTAGGTTTCCATAAATCAATCAAGAACCAGTAGCAACAGGAGGTACAACATGAAACGTTTTCTGATTGCAACCGCAATCGCCCTCACCACCCTTGGCACCCTCAGCACCCCGGCACTCGCTGCCGACGTTGGCGTCTCGGTCAGCATCGGCCAACCCGGCTTCTATGGCCGCATCGACATCGGCGGTTATCCGCAGCCACAGGTGATCTATGGTCAGCCAGTCATCATCGAACGTGTGCCGTACGACCGCCCGCCGATCTATCTGCGCGTACCGCCGGGCCACGCCAAACACTGGAGCAAGAACTGTCACAAATACAACGCCTGCGGCGAGCGGGTCTACTTTGTGAAGGACGACTGGTACAGCCGCGAGTATGCGCCGCGTTACCAGGAGCAACATCGAGATCGCCGGGATGACCACCGCGACAAGCGCGGGGATGATCGGCGTGGGAAGCAAAAGCAAGATCGCCAAGACAAAGACAAAGACAATGGACGTGGCCGTGATCGCTAAGCTAGCGGCGTATCCCCCAGAGACTCGATAGTGACGCTGCAGTCTGCAAAATCTGGCACAGTAGCGGACAGCTGATGCAAGGACCGCTGGCGTCCCTGTCCGGCCAGTGGGGCTGATCATGCGCACCGCATTGCGTGGGTTGCTGCATGGCTACGATTATCTGGTGATGTATCTCGGCCTGGCCTGGCTGGGGATACTGTGCCTGGCATGGACGCCGGTTGCGCTGGTGATTTACCCGCTACTGTCAGAGCGTCGGGGACGGGCGCTGGGGCGTTACGCCATCATGGCGGTGTTTCGACTTTACTTGGCCAGTCTGGGCGCGTCGCGCCGGTTCAGCTTTGACCTGGCGGCGCTGGATGCCCTGCGCGATGAACCGGCGCTGATTATCGCGCCCAATCATCCCTGCCTGCTGGATGCGGTGATGGTGATTTCACGCTTGCCGAATGTTGCCTGCGTGTTGAAAGCCGATCTGATGAGCAATATCTTTCTCGGTGCAGGTTCGCGACTGGCGCGCTACATTCCCAATATACCGGTGCGGCGCATGGTGCAGCAGGCAATGCGGGATTTTGATTGCGGCAGCCATCTGCTGCTCTTTCCGGAGGGCACCCGCACCACCGCAGGCCCGGTCAATCCGCTCAAAGGCAGTATCGGCCTGATCGCGCATCATGCGCAGGTACCGGTGCAGACCGTGCTGATAGAAACCGATTCGGCGTATCTGAGCAAGGGCTGGCCGCTGTTCCGCAAACCGCCGATGCCGATCCATTACCGGCTGCGCCTGGGGCGGCGCTTTGATCCACCGCAGCATACCCAGCGCTTCATGGCTGAACTGGAACACTACTTTGCTCACGAGCTGGTACAAGGCTCGGCGTTTTACCCGACCAATTCCCTGCCCACGCAGGCTGACCGTTTTTCGCCATGATTGCTGCCTCGACCACGCATCTCGTCCTCATTCCCAGTTACAACCCCGGTACCAAAGTCTATGACACCGTGCGCGCGGCACGCCAATACTGGAACCCGGTGTGGGTGGTGGTGGATGGCAGCAACGACGGCAGTGCCGAGGGTTTGCTGGCGATGGCAGCGCAGGATGCCGGCCTGCGCGTGATGATCCTGCCGCAGAACCAGGGCAAGGGCGCGGCGGTACTGCACGGTCTGGAGCAGGCGGCCGCGGCAGGTTTCAGTCACGTCCTGACGATGGATTCGGACGGCCAGCATCCCGCCGAGCTGATCCCCGCCTTCATGGCGGAATCCGCGCGCCAGCCGGCTGCGATGATATTGGGCAAGCCGGTATTCGATGCCAGTGCGCCGGCATTGCGCGTCCAGGGGCGGCGCGTCTCCAACTGGTGGGCCAACCTGGAAACGCTGTGGGCTGGCATTGGCGACTCGCTGTACGGGTTTCGCGTCTATCCGGTTGAAGTGCTGCGACAGGTGATGCGCCATCAACCGTGGATGCGCCATTTCGATTTCGATCCCGAAGCCGTGGTGCGCCTGTGCTGGCGCGGGGTCAGGCCGGTCAATCTGCCCGCCCCGGTGCGTTACTACCGCGTCGAGGAGGGCGGCGTGTCGCATTTCCGCTACCTGCGCGACAACCTATTATTGATCTGGATGCACACCCGCCTGTTTATCGGCTTTGTGTTGCGCTTGCCGGTTTTACTGGTAAGGCGGGCGCTTAACGGTCATGGAGCTTGGCACCACCACAAATAATGAAAGTTTCACGCCATGACCGCACCCTCTCCCCCAACCCCTCTCCCGTCAAGGGAGAGGGGAGCGGTGTGAGCCGCTCCGCGTCTTTCACGCTAAATGATGCCGCCGTTGATGGAAATTATTTGCCCGGTGATATAGGCCGCCTGAGTCGAGGCGAGGAAGCCAATCAGGTCGGCAACTTCGCCGGGGGTGCCGGCGCGCTTCATCGGTACCAGACGCGCAATATCCTCGGCGCTGAACGCAGCTTCACTCATCGAGGTTTCGATAATGCCGGGGGCAACCGCGTTGACGGTGATGCCCCGGCTGGCGACTTCCTGCGCCAGCGACCTGGTGGCCGCATTGAGCGCCCCCTTGGCAGCGGAATAATTGACCTGACCACGATTGCCGGTCAGCGCCGCGATCGATGACACATTGATAATGCGTCCCCAGCGACTGCGGATCATCGGCATCATCAGCGGCTGGGTGACATTGAAAAAACCGTTGACCGAGACATCGATCACCCGGTGCCACTGTTCGGCGCGCATGCCGGGGAACACGGCGTCGTCATGAATGCCGGCATTGTTGACCAGAATCTGGATCGGTTGGTGTTCGACGAGTGGGGTCAGCACTGCGGCGACCGCTGCGCTGTCGGTCACATCGAATGTCAGCACCTGCGCGCTGCCCCCGCCGGCGCAAATCTCATCGGCCAGCGCCTGGGCGGCTTGTCGCCCGTGATGGGCATGAACGTAGACATGGCAACCATCGGCAGCAAGACGGCGGCAGATGGCCGCGCCGATGCCGCCGCTGCCGCCGGTCACCAGGGCATTTTTCATGGGGTCTCTCCCGATTTGGCGGTGAGTGCTTCAGCATCGACCACGATGGCGGCGCGGCCTTCCAGCAACAGGTGGCCCGCTGCACTGACGCTGAACTGGTAAAGAATATTGTTTTCGCTGCGCGTGATGCAGGTGGCGTCCACCTGCAGATCGGCGGCGATGTCGTCGAGGCGGGGCACGTGCAGTTTGACGCCGCGCACGCTGACCAGATAGCCGACCCGTGGGCGGGTGCTGTCCGGCGGCGCCAGCAAGGCGCCATGCACGGCCATCGCCTGTGCTGCATATTCGATGCCGCAGGCGGCACCCAGGCGGCCAGCAGCGCGCAACGGGTTGGCGGCGGCGCGGTGGCTGCTCGCGCGGCACTCGATGCGCTGCTCATCCCATGTTGCCACTTGATCCAGCAGGCACATGCTGCCCTGATGCGGGATGTGGCAGGCAATCCAGGCGTGATCCAGTACGGTTTTATTTAACGTGAAAGACGCGGAGCGGCTCGTGCCGCTCCCCTCCCCTTCAGGGGGAGGGGCTGGGGGAGAGGGTGCGGTCATGGCGTGAGACTTACATTATTTGTGGTGGCGTCAATCGCCATGACCGTTAGCACAGTGCGATGGCCACGGCGAGACGTGTGCTGTCGAGGTAGTCCAGCACCACGCGTTGGTCTTGCCGCAGGGCGATGGCGCGCAACAGCGGCAAACCCCGTGCGGCGGGGATGGCGCTGCGCAAGGCTTCCAGCGCCGCATCGTCAAGCCGGTCTGCGCTGGCGTCGGTCAGGCTGACGGTAATTTTTGCCAGCGCCCGTGCGCTGCGCTGCGGGGCCAGCACCAGGGCAATGCCAAACGCATCGGGAATGGGGCGTGCGTGGTGGAGCGGCTCCGGGTAAGCGGTGTCGCAGGCCAGCAAAACGCTGCGGGTGTTATCGACCACCACCTGGGTGAGCGCTTCCAGCAGGCCCGCGCCGAAGCTGGCGTCGTAGGCACTCAATACCGATGAGGCGGTCATCGCGCCGGTGGCGATACTCCAGTAGCCGGCGGCCGTGTTATGCACGGAATTATGAAAGCGGGTCGGGGAGATTTGCCGGTCAGCCGAGGCGAGCATTTCACAAATGGCGTGACAGTTTGCCCCATCGCCGCCCGACGCAGAAAACACACTGGGCAGGCTGGCCGCATCCAGGCCGGCTGCCGCAATGGCTTCCAGACCCGTCGCCAGGGTAAGTTTGACAATCGCGCCACTGCGCCGGCGTTCTGCCGCTGGCAGCAAGGCGGGAGGCGGCAGGATGGTCGGGTGCGGCTGATAGGGCTGGCGTCCGCCAAGAACCGCCTGAGCGCTAGTCCAGTCGGTCAAGCCGGGGCCGCACAGGCCGATGCCTTCGATGTATGCGGTGAGTGTCATGGCTTGCCCGCCCGTCCAAAAATCAGGCTGCAATTGGTGCCGCCGAAGCCGAACGAGTTGCTGAGCACGCATGCCACCGGCTGCTCGCGATTATCCAGTAGATAATCGACATTCAGCGTGGGGTCGCGTTGCCGGGTGTTCAAGCCGGCGGGCAGCAGGCCGTGTTGCAGTGCCAGCGCGCAAATCACCGCCTCCATGCCACCAGCAGCACCGAGGGTGTGGCCGGTCGCGCCCTTGGTGGAACTGCACGGCGTGGTCGCGCCGAATACGGCAGCCACGGCTTTTGCCTCCGCCGCATCGTTGCTTTGGGTGGCGGTGCCATGCAGGTTGATGTAATCAATTTCAGCCGGCTGCATCCCCGCCATTTTCAGCGCATCCTGCATCGCCATGCGGGCGCCCAGGCCATCCGGATGTGGTGATGACATGTGATAGGCATCGCTGGATTCGCCAACCCCGAGCAACAATACGGCAGCGGCAGCCAAATGTTCCGGCGGGCGTTCCAGCAGTGCGAAGGCGGCTGCTTCGCCAATCGAGATACCATTGCGTTGCGCATCGAAGGGGCGACACGGCTGTGCGGAAAGCAGGCCGAGCGAATTGAAGCCATACAGAGTCGTCAGACACAGCGAATCGACGCCGCCCACCAAGGCCGCGTCGATCAGTCCCGCCGCCATCATGCGGCGGGCCGAACTGAACACCTTGGCGCTCGACGAACACGCCGATGACACCACCGCCGCCGGGCCGGTCAGACCAAAATATTGACGCGTGAAATCGGCGATGGAAAAAATATTGTGCGTGCTGCGGTAAATAAAATCGGCGGGCAGCGCGCCAGTCACCGGGTCGCGGCGCCGGAAAGCCAGCTCGGTTTGCAGGATGCCGGCAGTGCTGGTGCCGATGAACACGCCGATGCGCTGTGCGCCGTATTTTGCGCTGGCAGCGCGCACCGCCTCGGCAAAGCCATCCTGCATCAAACCCAGCAATGCGAGTCGGTTGTTGCGGCAATCGAAGTCGGCCAGGGGCGCGGGCAGCTGCACCGCATCCACCCCGGCCACCTCGCCAACAAACGTCGCCAGATCGACCGTATCGAACGTACACGGTGCCAGCCCGCTGCGGCGCTGGCGCAGCGCGGCCAGGGTCTGGTCGAGGCCGCGACCGATGCTGCTGGTCGCGGTGAAATGGGAAAGCCAGAGCGGGTTCAAGGAAACATGATCCTGTTGTAAGTAAGGCAAAGCGTTAACGAATATAGTTGAAGATGAGTGCTTGGGGAGTTGGGGGTAACAAGCTTCACTCGAATGATGCAGGTCAGTCTTTAGCCTAACCTACAATAACTGGACTTTACCGCCATCGCCAGCGCCCACGCGCTGCCGCAATGACAGATAAGCCCCCAGCATCCCTAGTGCGAGACCGGCCAGCACATCCACCGCCACATGCTGGCGTGTGGCCAGGGTGGAATAGACGATACCGATACACCACGTCGAATTCAAAATGAGTATCCACAACGGAGCGCCAAAGCGGCGTAGCAAGTGATGTAGCCAGATACCCGAAAAAACGGCGGTGGCGACGTGCAGCGAAGGGCAGGCATTGCCCGCTGCATCCATTGCCTTAAGGAAAGCCACCCCGGGATACTGCGCCCAGTCGATATTGGCCGCGGGTACTGCCGTGGGCCAGAAGTAGAAGACGATAAGCCCGGCGAGGCACATCCCGGCCATGGCCAACCCATAGCCATACAGCGCGCGCCGCGTCGCCAGCAATACCGGGGGCAGGGAAACATAGACCCATAGTGACAGGTACATGGGCAAGGCCAGAGGCTGAAAGCCGATCAGGCGATCCAGAGAGATGACGGGCATCACTGTGGTCGGGTAGGCCGGGACTTTGAGTAAATAGAAGTAAGCACCGAAAAACAGGCTGATGAAAAGCATGGTTCCGATACTTTTTAGATGCACATGCAGGGGAATTACTGCTGCAGCCCGTCGGTACCAGGGTCTCTGCGGGCTATTCATGAAAGGGCTGCCCGCAAAGTGACAAAACGCAGATCAGCTGCGCTAGCGGCGGCCAGCACGGTGGGGAGCACGGCAAGAATAACCGGAGTGCCGTCGGATGTGCGCGCCGAGTTGCCATCGTGCAGCAGCAAAATGGCTCCTGCCCGCAGACCGTGTAACAGCTTGTTTTTCACGCGTTCAGCATCGCTGATCCGGGTGTCGAAACCGCGTGCCGACCAGCTGGCAAGCTGTAGTCCCATTCGAGCGAGCACCGGGTCGAGAAACGGATTGCGCAAGCCGGCCGGCGCGCGAAAAAACCTGGGGCGCTGGCCGGTAATCGCGGTGAGCGTGTCCTGGGCGGCCTGCAATTCGCGCGTGATGCCGGCAGGACCCAGCAATGAAAAGTGATGGCGGTGGTGCTGGCTGTGGTTTTCCATGGCATGGCCGCGGCGCACGATTTCGCGGCACAGGTCCGGGTAGCGCGCAGCTTTATCCCCGATGCAGAAAAAAGTGGCCTGGATCGCGTAACGATCCAGTAACTCCAGCACCTGCGGGGTGACGTGGGGGTCGGGTCCGTCGTCGATGGTCAGGGCGATTTCATTTCTAGCCGTGGCGGCGGCGGGCAGCCGTGTCCAGTTCGACCCCAGCCAGTGGCTGCGCGGCCACAGTCCGACTAGCGCAAGCAGCGCATGATTGGCCAGCACGGCGCCCAGTACCCAGCGCCATTGCCCGGGTTCGACGATGATGAGAACCAAGGCCAGCACATGCAGCACGATGGTTGCGCGGACCAGCAGCGGTGGTTGCCAGCGGGCGCTATGCATGGGATTTCCGGGCGAAAATCGCCGAGTAAATCAGCGCCAGGATGACGCCCGGCGCCACGGTGACACCCATTGCCTGCAATATAGACACATTGGAGAACGCCAGCAGGCCAAAGCCGGCGACGGTAGTGAGGTTGGCAAACAACATCGAGGCCAGGGTGCGCGGCGAGCCAAGGCAGTCAGCCCGATCAAAAAACAGGGCGTAATTGGAGCCCACCGCGACGACCAGCAACAAGCCCACCAGATGCAAAATGATCAATTGCTGGCCAAACACGGCCAATCCCGCCGTGACGGTGATGACTGCGGCCGCCAGCGGCGCGATCAGGCGCAGTACGTGCAGGGGAGAGCGAAAAATCCAGAGCAGCAAACCGATAATGGCCAGCAGCCCGCCGAGCGACAACCGGATAGCTTCATGCAAGTAGCCGGAATACAGGCGATCGGACTCGGCTTTCATATCCACAAACAGGACATCGGGCAAACCCGTGGTGCTCAACGCAGTGCGAATTCGACTGGCGTTGATGCCGGCGCCCGCTGGGGCGGTCAGCGGCAATATGGCGCTCCAGTGGCTGGGTTGCTGGATGAGCAGCGCATCCACTGCCATGGCCATCGAGGTCTGTTCAAGATCGGCAGCTTGCAGCAAGGGCTGACTGCGCGCGGCGGCGACGTCGGCAAGAAATGGCGCAAACAGGTGCACCTGCACCGGCAAGCCCTGAACCGCTTGCGCCAGGCGCGCTTCCAGCGCGGCGGCAGTGGGTAGGCTGGCCTGGCGGGCGCGCTGCGTCGCTGTGCTGGGAAGATAACGGCTGGGACTTTCAAATCCGGCGAGTTCACCTTGATCGACTTGAGTTTGCAGTAGCGCGGCAACCTGTTCGGACGACTGTAATACGGATTCCCGGCTCGCGCCGGAGGCCACTACCAGATAACGCACATCGGATGCACCCAGGTCGGCGCGCAGACTGGCATCCAGTGCCAGATCGGCTTGCGATACCGGACTTAGAGAGGCAATCCGGTCATCCCACAAACCGGCGCGGTGCTCGACGAGGACGGCACAGGCCGCCAGCAGCAGTAGCGCGGCCAGCCAGCGCAGTGCCGCGGCGCGCTGCACCAGACGGGACAGGATGCGGCCGATAGCCGATGCATCATGCACGTGAAACTGCGTCGGCAGCAGATGAGGCAAAACGAAGCGGGTCACCGTTGCGGCGGTGATCAGGCCGGCAATTGAATACAGGCCAAGTTGCGCCAGACCGGGAAAGCCGGACAGCAGCAGGGCGGCAAAGCCGAATATCGAGGTCAGCACGCCGAGGCGGATGGTGGGCCAGAAGCGCTTGATCCAGTCCCGTTGGTCTGCACCGCCCTGTTCGGATTGCACAAACAGGTAAATAGAATAATCTACCGCCTCGCCGATCAATGCGGTGCCAAATCCCAGGGTGATGCCATGCACCGTCCCAAAGCCCAGGCTGACTGCCGCGATGCCAGCCAGCGCGCCACTGATAACGGGCAAAAATCCCAATGCCAGTGGAGTGAAGGAGCGATAAACCAGCAATAACAGCGTCGCGATGAACGCCACGCTGATGAGGGACAGGCGGGTGACCTGACTTTTGATGGCGTCGCGCGAAGTCACCGAAAACACCCCGGGGCCGGTCATCAGCAG
The DNA here is from genome assembly GCA_013791905.1 of Rhodocyclaceae bacterium. Lineage (GTDB taxonomy): Bacteria > Pseudomonadota > Gammaproteobacteria > Burkholderiales > Rhodocyclaceae > Sulfuricystis. The sequence continues at coordinate 238,616 of VMSX01000017.1, forward strand.
TGTGGCGGCAGGGCTTGCGCTGGGCGCCGCATCAAAGGCCTGGCGGATGGCGGCCATGGCGCGTTGCTGGGCGTCGGTATCGGCGCCCGAAGCGCGCGTTTGCAACAGCAGCAAGGCACGCGCTTCGTCCTGTGATGCCCATGCGCCATCGACCAGCCGCGGGCGGGAGCCGCTGTTGAGCTGGTCGAGCAATTGCACCATTTCACCGCTCGGGTCGCGCGGCAGCAGCGACTTGACCAGCAGCCCGGCAGGCGAGGCGAGCAGGTCGATGCTGTCGCTCAGGGCGGCATGCAGACCGTCCACGCTGAAGCGTGCCGGCGTCACTGCGGGGCTGAGCAAATAGCGGTTGTTGAACAGAAAAGCCCGGTCGCGCTCGGCATTGACGGGTTCGCCGTTATTGACGCTGACAAAGGCAGGATCGGCACGCAGCCGCTGGGCGATTTGCCTGGAAAGACTGGCCCGGGTCGGCGCATCGGCGCCTTCAATACCCACCAGAATCAGGCGCGAAGCCAGGCCGTCCTTGACCTGTTCCAGAAGCAATTGTTGCTCGGCGGTGGGGCTGCGCGGAAAAAATGCCGACAAATCGGTAGTGAACTCGCTGCGGCTGATGATGATGCCGCAGGCGAGGATAAACGCCAGCCACAAGGCGATTGCGGTGCGTCCGCGCCGCGCGGGGGCCGGGCTCACTGTGCGGTCAACTTTTCGATGCGCATCAGCGAGCTGTCGCCGTCGGCCTGGGTGATTTCGATGCTGCGCACCGCAGCGCGCACCCCGGCGATACGGATACGCTTTACCGCGGCCTGCATTTTTTCATCCGTCGGCAGTAGTTGCAGGGTCCAGCGCTCGGCTGTGCCTTCCAGGCTCAGCCGGTAATTGCGTTCCAGCGCCTTGCGGTCACCCGCCAGCGTGCCGCGGATGCTGTCGATGAAAGCCGCCAGTTCCGGATAATCCTGTAATTGCAGGAGATGTTTCTGGCGGCCGCGCTCGATGATCAGGGTACCGGCATCCACCGTCATGGATTCGGCTTTGGGTTTGAACGTGCGTTTTTCCAGATGGTCCGGCGCGGTATAGAGCAACTCCCCGGAGGATTCCACCGGCTTGTCGAGCATGGCGATGGATTTTCTTTCGACAAAGCGGGCGTGGCCGGAGCGGGTTTGCGCCAGGTCACGCATCAGCTGATCGATATCCCAGTCGGCAGCGTGTCCGATGGCGGGCGACAGCGCCAGTGCGACGAGGATGCGGATAAGGGTGTGCAGCGAGAGGGGCCGTGTCGTCATGATTTGGAAAGCGTTGCAGTAGGTGCGGGCGGCCAGAACTCGAAAAAATTAAACCAGTTATACGGCGCCTTGCGGCAGTATTGATCCAGCAGTGCGGCATAACGCGTAATGGCCGCTTGCACGGCGGCATCACGTTGCCCACGCGCAACGGCGGAAAAATCAGCCAGGGTATCGAAATGGATGGCATAGCGGTTGCCACCCAGGTACAGCCCGGTCATGAAGACCACCGGACGGCGCAACAGTGCGGCCATGCGGAACGGTCCGCCGGGCAAGCGGGCGTCAGCGCCGAGGATTTGCACCGGGTACAAGGTATCGTTGCCAGGGGTGCGGTCGGCCAGCATGCCGACTACGCCGCCGTCAGCCAGTCGCTCACGTACCTTGAGCATGGAATCGATGTGCCCCAGGCCAATAATATCCTGCACCGCCGCCGGATTAATGGCCGCCAGCATGGCGTTGATCTTTTGTGCGTTACCCTCGTGCATCAGCATGGCAACGCGTAAATCCGGGTATTGCCGGCCGATTGCGTGGATCACTTCAAAGCTGCCCAGGTGCGCCCCGATCAGGAACAAGCCTTGGCCGTCGGCGAGCAGGCGATGCAGCGTGTCCTCGCCGTGTACTTCAATATCAAACAAATCGAAGCGGCGGTTGACCAGATAGATACGGTCATGGATGGTGGCGGCAAAGCTGAAAAAATGTCGATACAGATCGCGCCAGCGGGCAGGTCGACCTAACACCCGCCCGAGATAATTACTTGAAGCACGCCGACTGGCCGGCGCAAACAGCAGGAAATAAGCGGCGATCAGGTGCAGCGCGCCGCGCGCCGCGCGCCGCCCCAGTCGCAGTGAAATCCAGGTCATGACGCGCAACATCAGCATGTTGCTGCGCTCCGGGGTATGTGCCCATGCGGTGTGCCTGACGGGCGTACGCGGTGTCATGGCGACGGACCAGGCACAATGCTGCCGCTGGCAATTTTGCGCAGATCCGCCAGGATGTCGAAACGTAGCGTACCGCCGGCCGAGATGCTGTGCTGGATAAGCAGCTCATCGCCGGGACGCGCCGGACTTAGAAACTTGACCGCGCTGATCTCGCAAAGATCCAGCGCGATCCCGCGGCTGTCGGCGATGGTTTGCAGGGCCACGTCCAGCAGCACGACACCGGGGAGGATGGGGGTGCCGGGGAAGTGTCCGGCAAAGGCGGGATGATCCAGCGGAACCGTCCAGTGCGTGACGTTATTCATACGTTTTTCTTGTGCGGTGTGTCTGTAACAAAGCTTGCAATGCTGCCCGCGGCAGTTTGCCGGTGCGGTTGCGCGGCAGTTCATCGACAAACAACAAGGGACGCGGCAGGAAAACCGGGTCGATATGTTCGCGCAGCGCCGCCAGCAGGTCCGCCGCCGCCATGCCTGGCGCCACCACGCACGCCGCCAGCCGGGTGACATGGTCGTGGCCGGCTTCGTCGGGCATGTAGAAAGCACCATCCACCACGCCGGGCAGGGCGTTGAGTAAATGGTTAAGGCTCGCCAATGAGTGCCGCTTGCCCGCGATATTGACCAGATCGGACATGCGTCCGTGGAGCAAGAAGCGCTCGGCGGTAAGCGGTTCAATTATGTCGTTCATGGCAATCGGGGTCTCGACGTGGCCGCCGCAAGCGCGCATGCAGTCACCTTCCGCAACCAATTTTATCCCGGGCAGCAATTGCCATTCAGCGCCTTGCGTGGGGTTGCGGGTGGCGATCATTCCGGTTTCAGTGCTGCCATAAATTTCCATTAGCGGTGCATTGCAGCGTGCCTCAACGTCCTGCGCAAGCTGGGCAGACAGCGGCGCCGTAGCGGATACCACCCGTGCTATCTCAGGCAGCGCCAACCCGGCATCCAGCAAGGCGCGCAGATGCACGGGCGAGGACACCAGCACGCGTGGCGTGGGCACGGCCGCCAGTGCCCGGCATATGTCGGCCGGGTAAAACGGCTGCGCTTGGCTGAGCGCGTTACCGCTCTGCCAGGCCATCAGCACGGTGGACTCAAGCCCGTACATGTGTTGTGGCGGCACCGTGCCTATCAGGGTGCAGGGGTGGTTGTGGAGCAATCCCAGGCGCAATGCGCCAGCTTGTACGCTACCGACCAGTGCGCGCCATGTTTTGGGATGCGGTTGCGGTATGCCGGTCGAACCCGAAGTAAATAACACCGCGATGCGCTGTCCGGCAGCGATTTGCGGAATTGCGAATTCATCCGGTTGGCCAACGCCCATGACCGGGTACTTCAGTTGGGGCAGGTCTTCCGTGTCCAGATCGCGATCGGTCAGGCAAAATACATCCGGCGCAAAAACCTTCATCTGGCGAACTACTTCAGGGGTATGGGCCGGCGGCAGCAGGCTGACTTTGCCGGCCACAATGGCGGCCGCCAGTCCCACGCTGAAGCGGTAGCGGTCGCTGCACATATTGAGTAGGTGGCTCCCGGCGGGGAAGCGGGCGGCAAGCTGGCCGACCTCGGCCAGGAACTGGCGCAGCGTGACGGCGCCAGCGGCGCGCCAGGCGATGATGCTGTCCGGGGAGACGTGCGCTACCAGCGGCAGCGAAGGCGTGATCAAGGTTGGTGACAACTAGCGAAAGCGCGACGCAGTGCTGCCGTAGGCGCGTACCGCATCAAGGATGTGCGTATCGCGCATCTCGGGCAACACCCGTCGGCGTACCCAATATTCGGTAATGAACATCAAAGCGACCAGGGGTAGCGTCAAGAAATTGGCAAAAAACGACCAGATGACCAGCGGAGCCAGAAAAAATAGCCCGGTGGAGGTCAGCACCATCGCGGCAAAAAACAGGGTCCAGGCGACCGTGACCTGCCGCGCGTAAAGTTCATGCTGCGGCGTCAATGGCGCATACAGCGCCGCGGCGAAGCGCGTGCAAAGCGGCTGTTGCCCGGCGAGCAAGGTACGACCAAAAGCCATGAAGAGGATTAGCTGCATGCCCACATTTTGCAGCCAGTAAACCAGTGCGAAATGCTGTTCAAGCGCCGGCCATCCGGCCCACAGCGCAACACACGACAGCAGCAGCGCACCCAGCATGATGAAGCGCCGCGGCGAACTCCAGGCCAGCACCAGCGCAATCAATAGCACGGGCGCAATGGCCACCAACGCGCCCAGATTGCCGTTTTGCGCTGATTCGTTGGTGTAATGCGCCAGTAGCGGATAGCCGATCACCAGCGTGGCAATGCCCAGCCAGCGGAGGATGCGGAGTGTCATTTAGCGAGAAACGAGGAACATTTGAGCGAAACAATGTCGCCAGATGCAGGATAAAACATCGAGCGCAGCGGACCAGACAGTCGCCTCCCCGCGCGGGGAGGACGGGAGGGGCGGGCGTTGATTGCCTTTAACGATTTCATGGTGCAGGTGGTGGGCGTGCGACCATGGAAGTTAGAGGGTTCGCTCAGTGGCGATATAGTCGGCGAGGCTGCGTAGCGAGCTGAAAATGTGCTGGTTGTCCGTGCTGTCGGCACGCAGTTGCAGACCATAACGCTTGGAGACCACCAGCGCGACTTCCAGCACGTCAATCGAATCCAGGCCTAAACCCTTGTCATACAACGGGGCGTCGGGAATGATTTGATCCGCGGTGACATCGAGGTTCAGGCACTCAATCAGCAATTCGGCAATTTCACGTTGAAAATCCGCGCTACTAGAGACAATCGGCTTCTGGTTATCTTGCATGGTGTTTCAGTCGTATCCAGTTAAATTGAGTCGTGCATTGCCACAGCTATCAGCCCATCTGCCCAAATAAATCGGACATATTTTTACTTGGTGCCCGGAACCGGAATCGAACCGGTATGCCTTTGCAGGCGAGGGATTTTAAGTCCCTTGTGTCTACCTATTTCACCATCCGGGCAGCGCCGCCATTCTAAGCCAGTAGCTCTACCGCGGCGCCAGCCGCAATCCGCGCCACTGCGCGAGCGGACGCACCCCGTAACAATCGAGCGCAGCGAACCACCGTCACCTCCCCGCGAGGGGAGGATGGGAGGGGCGGGCGGAGTTAACTCCACTGACGATGAATGATGTCGCGGAGCAGGTGCAGGCGGCGGTGGAAGAAGTGGTCGGCACCGGGTATGACGGTGATCGGCAAGTTGAGCGGCTCGGCCCAGGCCAGCACATTGGCAAGCGGCACGGTGTCGTCCGCGGCGCCATGAATGACGATGGTGTCGGCGGGCACGGCGGCGGTTTCATAGTGGCGCAGGCCCTCGATGAAGCCGGCAGCGGTGCCGACCAGCACCAGTCGGGCTGCGGGTTCGCCGCGCTCGGCGAGTTGTTGCGCCAGGCGGGTCACGACGTAGGCACCGAAGGAAAAGCCCGCCAGATAGACTGGCAGGGCCGTACCGAAACGCTCGCGCGCATAGGTCTGTACCGCCAGCAGATCGTCGGTTTCGGCGCTGCCGTGGTCGTGTTCGCCCTCACTGCCGCCGACGCCACGGAAATTCGGCCGCAGTGTTGCGCAACCGAGTTCGCGAAACGTCCTGGCCAGCGTGGTCACCACCTTGTTGTCGGCGGTGCCACCGTAGAGCGGGTGCGGGTGGGCGATGAGCGCGATGCCTGTGGGTATCTCGCTACCGGCTGTTTGCGCCGGTTCGACGAAAAGCTCGATACGGCCGTCAGGCCCGTCGAGCAGGACGCGCTCGTGTCTGCTCACTGATTTTCCAGCAGCAGCCGTTCGACTATCTTGCCCTGGCCGAGATGCGAATCGACGATCTCGTCGATGTCTTCCTGATCGACATAGGTATACCAGGTGGCCTCGGGATAGACGACGATCACTGGCCCCTTGTCGCAGTGGTCGAGACAGCCGGCGCTGTTGATGCGCACATTGCCGGGAATCTTGTCGCCCGCTGCCTGGACCTGTTCCTTGCAGTAATCGCGCATTGCCTGGGCACCATTGTTGTTGCAGCACATTTCACCCGGCTCGCGCTGGTTGGTGCAGAAAAAGACGTGGTGTTTGTAGTAGCTCATCGTTGCTCTCCTTGTGTTGGGGGTGCCAATTTACCAAAGTCGGCTCTGGCGGGACGGCGCTTTTGGCGTTATAAGCATAAGCCCTGTCAGTTTTCCCCAACCCGTGCCCAACTTTCCCGCCCCTCCGGCCACCCCGCTCGACCCCCTCCGCGAACGCGTTTTGCTGCTGACGCTGGCGGGCATCCAGTTCGTCCATATCCTCGATTTCATGGTCATGATGCCGCTCGGGCCGATCCTGATGAACGAGTTGGACATCGACGCCCATGCCTTCGCCCTGCTGGTGTCCGCCTACACTTTCACGGCCGCTTTTGCCGGGGTGCTGACGGCGGTGTTTGTCGATCGCTTCGAGCGGAAACGCCTGCTGTTGATCACGTTCGTGCTGTTTGCCGTGGCGACGCTGGCCTGCGGACTTTCCACCGACTATGCCAGCCTGCTCATCGCGCGCGGAGCGGCCGGCGCTTTCGGCGGCGTGCTGGGTTCGATGGTGCAGACGATGGTCGGCGACCTGATCCCCTTCGAGCGGCGCGGCCGTGCCAGCGGCACCCTGATGTCAGCATTTTCGGTCGCGATCGTCGCAGGCGTGCCGTTGTCGCTGTTGTTCGCCAACCATTTCGGCTGGCGTTTCCCGTTCTTTTTCATTGCCGCGCTGACAGCCGGAATCTTCTTTCTGGGTCTGCGGCAGCTGCCGACGCTGCGCGGTCATCTGCCTTCGGCGGTTACCAGCCCGGCCGAGCGGGCGCATCCGCTCGCGGCGATGGGCGCGGTCTTGCGCGACACCAACCACCAGCGGGCGCTGCTGTTCGTCGCGCTGCTGATGTTTTCGGGATTTACGGTGATCCCCTTCATTACCATCTACGCGACCGCCAACGTCGGCATCCGCCAGGAAGACATTCCCTACATGTATCTGGCCGGCGGCTGCGCCACCTTCTTCACCGCACGCTGGATCGGGCGGCTGGCCGACGCTTACGGCAAGGTGCGCATCTACCGGCTGGTCGCGCTCTGTTCGCTACTGCCGCTGTTCGTGCAGACCCATCTGCCAGTGGTGCCGCTGTGGCTGATGCTGATCTGCTCGACGGTGTTCTTCATTCTGGTGCCGGGACGCATGGTGCCGGCGATGGCGATCATGACCGCGGCGGTGCAGCCCCGTCTGCGTGGCACCTTCCTGTCGCTTTCCGGTGCCGTGCAAAGCCTGGCCTCAGGCCTTGCCAGCTATCTGGGCGGCGCTATGATTGTGCAGGAAGCCGGCGGACAGGTCGTCGGTTACGGCAACGTCGGCCTGGTGGCAATGGGCGCGACGCTGCTGGCGATCGCCTTTGTCGGGCAGATCAGGCTGTACACGGCGCAGACTAGCCATCCTTCGCCGGGTATTTGAGTGCGGTCTTGGTGATCTTCTCGCGCGCGGCGGCGATCAGATCGACGTCGAGCACATTGGCAAGTTCGACCAGATAGATCAGCGTATCGGCCATCTCGTCGCGGATTTTGCCGAGCTTCTCCGGCGAAGGCTTCATGCTTTCTTCCGGGGTGGCCCACTGGAAGTGCTCGACCAGTTCGGCGGCTTCGACGATCAGCGCCATGGAAAGGTTCTTCGGCGTGTGGTACTGCTGCCAGTCACGCGCAGCGGCGAAGTCGCGCAGGGCGGCTTGGAGGGTGGGCAGATCGGTGATTGCGCTCATTTTTCACTCCTTGAAAGCATTAGCCACGGAAGGGCCAGGAATGGCCAGAGCGATGATGCAAGTCGCGTCAGGCCGTTGAAATTGAGAAAGTGTCCCTGTTGCCAGACGCGCAGGGTGTTTTCGAGATAAGGGTTGGCGGGCATCAGGTTGGCGAGCACCGTGGCGAGCATCAATGCCAGCGCCGCAGTTGCCTGGCGCTCCCCCGCCGTCAGCCTGAACATCGCAGCCCACAACACAACCCCAATCGTCAGACCACCGAGCGTACCCGGCGTGGCCCAAGCGAATCCATGCACGCTTTGCATCAACAACATCAGGGCAAAACTTTTGACGATCATAGCAGCACCGAGCATCGCCAGCGGGAGCAAGACCGGGTGATTGGCCGCCAGCCGGCTGCCGATGAGGGCAATCGCCAGTGTCTGGGCGGCGACGGTCGCCATTTCCATCTCGATGAAACTGCCCGCCTCGAAACTGAGCGCGGCGGGCAGACCGACCAAGCCACGCAAGTTCCCGTTGCCGAACAGGAAGGTTTCGGGATTGAGCTGGGTCAGCAGCCAGAGCGCCACCAGCAACAGGCCATGATCACCCTTGGCACCTCCCAGAAAACGATGTTCGCGCCAGGCGTGCAGTCGGCCACCATCGAGCAGATGGGCGCCCCAGCGCATGCCCGCCGCCGCACCGAGAAATGCGCCCAGGGTATTCGTCGCCAGATCGAGATTCGACGGCACGCGGCTGGGCAGGAAGTTCTGGGCGATCTCGAGACTGCCGGAAAGCAATGCCCCCAGCAGCGCCGCCACGGCAAATGCGGCGAGGCGCGGCAGCCGCGTCGACAGGACGGTCGCCCACAGAAAACCGATGGGCACATAGGCCAGGGTATTGGCCGTGAGGTCGAAGCCGGTGTAATAGCGCGGCCAGTTGGCGGAGAGGAAGGCCAGCGGGCTGACTCCGGTGTCGCGCCAGCCGACGAAGGGGTGCAGGCTGCCGTAGATTGCCAGCAGCGTCCACACACCTGCCAGATAGAGCGGTAATAATGTGCCCCCCCCGCTAGCGCCGCCATGCGATGCTTTCCTCCCAGGGGGCCAAGAACCACTCGGGGCGGCCCGGCGTGTTTCTTGCGGCGGCGGGCTTGCTGACACGCGCAAGTCAGGCGTTATGGGGTGTGGCCAGCCGGGCGCGCAGGCGGTGCAACAGTTCCTGAGGCGTCAGGCGGGCGGGATCGAAGCGTGGCAGGTCGATGCCGTCGAGCGTGTTTTTCACCAGCAGACCCAGATCGGTATCGCCTTCCATCAGCAGGCGGCGATCGAAGAACAGCGTGTCCGGGTCTTCCTCGCGCGCCAGCAGGGCAATGAAGTCGCGGGTGCGGGCCGAGATGGTCAGGTCGGGCTTGCTGGCATCGAACAGCGGACGAAAGCCGCGCTCGCCATAACTGAAGCGCAGCGTCATGCCCGCATCCAGCACGCGGATCGTGAAGCGCTTGCCGATGAGCATTTCCAGCGGTTCGCGCGGAATCAGCCGGCCAAGCGCCAGATTGAGGGTGGTCACCAAGGCCAGAGTCGGCGGCAGTTGCGGCAGCCGGTTACCCAAACGCGTCAGGGGTGCGGGAATCGTGAAGTCAGGCAAGCGAAGATTATTCAGCATTGATGTTCACCATTTCAAGTCCGGGGCGCTCGTGCCAGAAGCCGTTGCAATAATCGCCGCCCGGCATGTTCGTTGCCGGCTGGTTTTCGATCAGCCGGCGATAGGCGCCAATCAATTCGATCATGGCGTCGGATTGCGGCGAAATGCGCAGCAGGTCAACCTCGGCGGCGACCAGTTCGGGTAGTTCGCGCTCAAGATGATAAACCCTGGCCGACTGGGTCTGGGTGCCGTTGATGGTCAGGAACGCTTCGCCATCGCGGGTTTTCAGCGCCAGGCCATCGGGAAAGTCGATGCAGCGGAATTCGCAGGTGTCCTTCTGCAGGTTGTAGCGGCGTGCGGTGAAGCAGCGCGCCGAGTAGGCCAGCGGTAGGCGGCCATGCACGAACACTTCGGTCTCGATGCCAACGGGCTTTTCCCGCTGCAGGTCGGTGAGTGCCTTGCGGCCGATTTCCGGCGGCATCACCCAGCGCGTGGCGCCGGCATCGGCCAGCAGTTTCAGCGTATGGCTGTTGAAGATATTCAACGTCGGGCCGGCGACGAAAGTCTGGCCGCGTTCGGCCAATTGCCGCACCGCGCCCATCTCGTTGGCCTCGATGGTCAGTCGCGCATCGTCCCGCGCGGCATCGAGCAGGCGGCGTACCGCCTTGAGATCGGATTCCGATTCGATCAGCGGCAGGGTCGACAGCGCCACCTGCTTGCCGGCATCGGCCAAGGCAGTCGCGACTTCAAGCCAGTCGTCGAGGCGCATCTCATGGCGGCGCGAACAGACCGCTTCGCCCAAATAAATGACATCGACCGGCTGCGTCGCCATGGCGGCGTAAAAATCCATGACGCGCTGTTGCGGCCAGTAGTAGAGCAGGGGGCCAAGGGTTAATTTCATTATTTCCAGGGCCGGTTGTAAGCGCCCAGTGTGGCCGAGCGGCCTTCCGACACCTTGTTGAGTTCGGCCATCCACGCCGCTGTCGGCTTGAAGTGTTCGGGGTCGCGGCGGCAGCTGTCGATGGCGTCACGCCATACCTTGGTCACCTGGGTGACATACGCGGGGCTGCGCTGGCGACCTTCGATCTTGATGGCGGAAACGCCAATGCGCATCAGTTCGGGCAGCAATTCCAGCGTGTTCAGACTGGCCGGTTCCTCGATGGCGTAGTAGGTCTCGTCATCGACCTCGAAGCGGCCCTTGCAGAGTGTCGGATAGCCGGCGCGTTCCCCTTGGCCAAAGCGGTCGATGAGGATGCCATTCAGGCGGGTTTCCATGCCCGCCGGCGTTTCTTCGTAGCGTACTGCCTTGCCCGGTGAGCAGGCGCCCTGGCAGTTGGGCGAAGTACCGGTGGTATAGGCCGACAGGGCGCAGCGCCCCTCGACCATCACGCACAGGCCGCCGAAGCCGAATACCTCGATCTCGACCGGCGTGTTCTTCACCACATGCTCGACCTGCGCCATCGACAGCACGCGCGGCAGCACGGCGCGCTGGATGCCGAAGTGCTGATGGTAGAAGTTGATCGCCTCGTAATTGGTGGCCGAGCCCTGCACCGACAGATGCAGCCGCAGCTTGGGGTGATTGCGCTTGGCATATTCCATCAGTCCGGGGTCGGCGAGGATCACCGCATCGACGCCGAAGGCCGCAGCCTTGTCCACTGCCGCCGTCCATTGCAGCCAGTTATCGGTCAACGGAAAAGTGTTCAGCGCCACCAGCACCTTGACGCCGCGCTGGTGGGCGTACTCGATGCCCTGCTTGATGCTGGCGTCGTCGAAGTTGAGGCCGGTGAAATTGCGCGCATTGGTGGCGTCGCGAAAACCGGTATAGACACAGTTCGCGCCGTGATCGACGGCGGTCTTCAGGGCCGGCAAGCCACCAGCGGGACAGACGAGTTCAAGGAGGGCGGACATGATTGAACGTGTAAGACGAGAGGGAGATTATAAAACGGCTGATGCGTACCTTCCCGGTTTTCCCCGCTGCGCGGTTCCGCCAGCAGGGGTGCGGAAAGCCTGGCGACATTGGACATCGGCAGCGGCAGGGCTGCCTTGACGCAGGTCAGTTCCGCCCGCGGCGGAATTCAAGCGTCGGCGTGACCGAAGGAAATCCCCGTGGGACTGGTAGGACGGCGCAAGATAAAGGCCGGCGCTGTTGCTCGTGTCGAGCCGGAGAACGGTGTGGTTCTAAGGCTGCCGTCTCACATTGGTGGCTTAAGACGCTGAGAGTGCCGTACCGGTTGTCAGCAAGGCCAGCGTCGCCTGAGCGTGCTCCGCAGCATTCCGTCCCAGGCTCGTCAAATAACCACCATCCACTTGGGTGATCATTCCCTTGCTATGCAATCGAGCGGTAGCAGCCACTACCGCAGCATCGGCAGTGCTATGCACCTTGACCCCGTGTAGATTGGTGGCAAGGTCATAACGAATCAACGTATTCAGTTCATCCACCAAATCAGACGTATAAGGCACAGTTGGCTCTTTCTTCATTATTAGTCTGACTGTGTCAATAAATGCTGAACATTGCCGATAACCCACTCATCTTCTTTCCTGGAGGTGGTGTCATGGCGATCAACGACGAACTGGAGCAATACCTTGAACGGTTGGCGGGGGTATTGGGTCATGCGGATAGA